>NZ_PKFQ01000001.1:1361250-2722500 GCF_002939475.1 Streptomyces cinnamoneus
GGCAGCTACGTGGGGCAGCCCCACCGGAGGTAGGGGACGAAGATGACGATGATGCGGCTCCGGCGCGAGGACCCGCGTGTCGTCGGCTCGTTCCGGCTGCATCGTCGGCTGGGCGCGGGCGGCATGGGTGTGGTCTACCTCGGTTCCGACCGGCGGGGCCAGCGGGTGGCGCTGAAGGTGATCCGGCCGGACCTGGCGGAGGATCAGGAGTTCCGCTCCCGCTTCGCGCGCGAGGTCTCGGCCGCACGCCGGATCCGCGGCGGCTGTACGGCACGGCTGGTGGCCGCCGACCTGGAGGCGGACCGGCCGTGGTTCGCCACGCAGTACGTACCGGGCCCCTCGCTGCACGACAAGGTGAACGAGGAGGGGCCGCTGTCGGCGGCTCAGACCGCCTCCATCGGGGCGGCGTTGGCCGAGGGCCTGCTCGCGGTGCACGACGCGGGCGTGGTCCACCGCGACCTCAAGCCGTCCAACATCCTGCTCTCCCCCAAGGGCCCCCGCATCATCGACTTCGGCATCGCCTGGTCGACCGGTGCCAGCACGCTCACCCACGTCGGCACGGCCGTCGGCTCGCCGGGCTTCCTCGCTCCCGAACAGGTGCGCGGTGCCGCGGTCACGCCGGCGACGGACGTCTTCGCGCTGGGCGCCACGCTCGCCTACGCCTCCACGGCCGACTCTCCCTTCGGGCAGGGCAGTTCGGAGGTCATGCTCTACCGCGTGGTGCACGAGGAGCCGCAGCTCATGGGCGTGCCGGACGCGCTCGCCCCGCTCATCCACGCGTGTCTGGCCAAGGACCCGGAGGAGCGCCCGAGCACCCTCCAGCTGTCCCTGCGACTGAAGGAGATCGCCGCCCGCGAGGCCCACGGCCTGTCCGAGGGCCGTCCGCCGTCGCCGCGCCGGGAGCCGGACCGTCCCCCGGCCCGCCGGGCCGCGGAGTACGAGCGGCAGCGCACCGAGCGGCAGCCGGGCGGTTCCCCCACGCCGCGCCCGCACGCACCGCTGCGCTCACCCGAGGCCCACCGGGCGCCCGAGCGGCGGCCGGCCCCGCCGCGGGCCAGGCGCGGGGGCAGTGGTTCCCGGGCCGGAGCGCGTACGGGGCCGGGTGCCCGGCGGCCGGGGCCGGACCGCAAGCTGCTGCGCCAGCGGCTGATCGTGTTCGTCGTGGTGACGTTGCTGGTGGCCCTGGGCATCGCCGCGGCCCAGGGGTGCCAGGGGCCGGCGCACAGCATGGACCGGCTGCCCTCCCCGCCGGTGGTGTCGGGCGGGGCCGCGGCAGGCCCCGGCGGGTCGTCCGCCGACGGGTGAGAGGACGCCGGCGAGTCGGCCGTCAGCTTTCGGGGCGTCCCGTCGTGACGGCGTAGAAGGCCACTGCCGCCGCCGCGCCGACGTTCAGCGAGTCCACCCCGTGCGCCATGGGGATGCGGACCCAGTCGTCCGCCGCCCTCAGCGCGCGGGCCGACAGGCCGTCACCTTCCGCGCCCAGCATGAGCGCGGCCCTCTCCAGCCGGTGCGGAGCCGCCTCGTCCATGGAGGTGGCCTTCTCGTCGGGGGTGAGGGCCAGGAGTCGGAAGCCCGCCTCGCGCACGGTCTCCAGGTCGCGGGGCCAGCTCTCCAGACGTGCGTAGGGCACGGAGAAGACCGCGCCCATCGAGACCTTGACGGACCGTCGGTAGAGCGGGTCCGCGCAGTCCGGGGAGAGCAGGACAGCGTCCATGCCGAGGGCCGCGGCACTGCGGAAGATGGCACCGATGTTGGTGTGGTCCACGAGGCTTTCGAGCACGGCGACGCGGCGGGCGTCGCGCAGCAGCTCGCCGGCGTCCGGGAGGGGCGTGCGCTGCATGGAGGCCAGCGCGCCGCGGTGGACGTGGTAGCCGGTCACCTGCTCGGCCAGCTCGGGCGTGACGGTGTAGACGGGGGCGTCGGCGTCGTCGATGACGTCCCGCATCACCTCCACCCACTTCGCGGTCAGCAGCATCGACCGCATCGCGTAGCCGGCCTGGTGGGCGCGCCGGATCACCTTCTCGCCCTCGGCGATGAACAGCCCCTCGGCGGGCTCGCGGCGGCGCCGCAGCTCGACGTCGGTCAGGCCGGTGTAGTCGTGCAGGCGCGGGTCGCCGGGGTCGTCGATGGTGATGAGTTCGGCCATGCTGGGTTCGTCCTGGTTCGGTGGGTGCGCGTACGGGTGCCTGCGGCGGTCAGCGGTGGGTGTCCGGGCCCACGGTCACGACGTCGCCGATCACGATGACGGCCGGCGGGCGTATGTCCTCGGCCCGGACCCGCTCCCCCACCGTGGCGAGCGTGGCGTCCACGCGGCGCTGGGCGGCCGTGGTGCCCTCCTGCACGACGGCGACGGGCGTGTCGGCGGAGCGGCCGTGCCCGATGAGCGTCTCGGCGATGGCGCCGATCTTCTCGACGGACATCAGCAGCACGAGCGTGCCCCGCAGGCGGGCGACTGCCTCCCAGTCGACGAGGGAGCGGGGGTCGTCGGGTGCGACGTGGCCGCTGACGACCGTGAACTCGTGGGCGACTCCGCGGTGGGTGACGGGGATGCCGGCCGCGGCGGGCACGCTGATGGTGCTGGAGATGCCGGGCACCACGGTGCAGGGGATGCCGTGCTCGGCCAGCGCCTGGAGCTCCTCCATGCCGCGGCCGAAGACGAACGGGTCGCCGCCCTTGAGGCGGACCACGGCCTTGCCGGCCTTGGCGTGCTGGATGAGGGCGTTGTTGATGGCCTCCTGGGCCATGAAGCGCCCGTAGGGGATCTTGGCCGCGTCGATGACCTCGACGTGCGGCGGCAGCTCGTCCAGGAGGTCGCGGGGGCCGAGCCGGTCGGCGATGACGACGTCGGCCTCGGCGAGCAGCCGGCGTCCGCGGACGGTGATGAGGTCGGGGTCGCCGGGGCCGCCGCCGACCAGGGCGACGCCCTTGGCCGCGGTGCGGTGGTGGGGGGCGGCCAGCGAGCCGTCGCGCAGTCCTTCGACGACGGCGTCGCGCACGGCGGCGGAGCGGCGGGGGTCCCGCCCGGTGAGGACGGCGACGGTGACGCCCGCGGCGCGGCCGGTAGCCGGCGTCCACGCGGAGGCGGCCTCGGCGTCGTCGCTGCGCACGGCCCACACGCGGCGGGCCTCGGCCTCGGCGGAGGCGGCCTCGTTGGCGGCGGGGTCGTCGGTGGAGATCAGGGCGTACCAGGCGCCGTCGAGGTCGCCGTCACGGTAGCGGCGGCGCTCCCAGCGCAGTTCGCCGGCGTCGGCCATCGCCTCGACGGAGGGGGTGGCCGAGGGGGAGACGAGAAGGACGTCCGCCTTGGCGGCGAGCAGGGCGGGCAGACGGCGCTGGGCCACCTGACCCGCGCCGAGGACGACGACGCGGCGTCCCGCGAGGCGCAGTCCGACGGGGTAGGCGGCAACGTGTGCGGGCTCGGCCATGATCCGGGGTCTCCTCGTGCGAATGCGCTGGTGGGGACACCTTATGGTGCGGCGCGGGCCGGTGGGCGGGGCGGGGGCGGACCGGGCCTCGTCCCCTGGGGGTCCGTCACCCCGCGCCGTGGCGCGGGGTGACGGACCCCCAGGGCGTCAGCCCTTCTCCGTGACGCCCGCGGTGTCGAACGTCGCCACTTCGTGCATCGCGCGCGCGGCGCTCTGGACGACCGGCAGGGCGAGCAGGGCTCCGGTCCCCTCACCGAGGCGGAGGTCCAGGTCGACCAGCGGCCGCAGACCCAGCTTGGTGAGCGCGGCCACGTGGCCCGGCTCGGCGCTGCGGTGCCCGGCGATGCAGGCGGCGAGCGCCTCGGGGGCGATGGCCCGGGCGACCAGCGCGGCGGCGCCCGCGCTGACGCCGTCCAGGATCACCGGCGTGCGCAGCGACGCGCCGCCGAGGATCAGGCCGACCAGCGCGGCGTGCTCCAGGCCGCCGACGGCGGCCAGGACGCCGATGGGGTCCTCGGGGTCCGGCCGGTGCAGCTCCAGCGCCCGGCGGACCACGTCGATCTTGCGGGCGTGCATCTCGTCGTTGATGCCGGTGCCGCGGCCGGTGATCTCCGCCGGGTCCGCGCCGGTGAAGACGGCGATGAGGGCGGCCGACACGGTGGTGTTGGCGATGCCCATCTCACCCGTGAGCAGGGCCTTGTTGCCGGCCGTGACGAGGTCGCGGGCGGTCTCGATGCCCACCTCGACGGCGCGCAGCGCCTCCTCGCGGGACATCGCGGGGCCGGTGGTGAAGTCGCTCGTACCGGGCCGGATCTTGCGGGGCAGCAGGCCGGGGGTGCTGGGCAGCTCGCTCGCGACGCCCACGTCGACGACGCAGACCTCGGCGCCGACCTGCTTGGCGAAGGCGTTGCACACGGCTCCGCCGCCCAGGAAGTTGGCCACCATCTGGGAGGTGACCTCCTGGGGCCAGGCCGTGACGCCCTGGTGGTGCACGCCGTGGTCGCCCGCGAAGATCGCGACGGCGGCGGGCTCCGGGATCGGGGGCGGGCACTTGCGCGACAGGCCGCACAGCTGCGCGGAGATGATCTCCAGCATGCCGAGCGCGCCGGACGGCTTGGTCATCCGCTTCTGCCGCTCCCATGCCTCGCCGAGCGCCTTGGCGTCCAGCGGGCGGATGCCGCGCAGGGTCTCGGCGAGCAGGTCGTGCGGGTCCTCGCCGGGCAGCGCGCGCCGCCCGTAGGTCTCCTCGTGGACGACCCAGGACAGCGGCCGGCGCTTGGACCAGCCCGCCTGCATCAGCTCGGGCTCGTCGGGGAACTCGTCGACGTAGCCGACGCAGAGGTAGGCGACGACCTCCAGGTGCTCGGGCAGGCCGAGCTCGCGGACCATCTCGCGCTCGTCGAAGAAGCTCACCCAGCCGACGCCGAGGCCCTCGGCCCGGGCGGCGAGCCAGAGGTTCTCCACGGCGAGGGCGGAGGAGTACGGCGCCATCTGCGGCTGGGTGTGCCGCCCCAGGGTGTGGCGGCCGCCGCGGGTGGGGTCCGCGGTGACGACGATGTTGACGGGCGTCTCGAGGATCGCCTCGATCTTCAGTTCCGTGAACTGCTTGGCCCGGGCCTTGGGCAGCGACTTGGCGTACGCCTCGCGCTGGCGCACGGCCAGCTCGTGCATGGCCTTGCGGGTCTCCGCGGAGCGGATGACGACGAAGTCCCAGGGCTGGGAGTGCCCGACGCTCGGGGCGGTGTGCGCCGCTTCGAGCACCCGCAGGAGCACCTCGTGCGGGATGGGGTCGGTGCGGAAGCCGTTGCGGATGTCGCGGCGCTCGCGGATCACGCGGTGGACGGCGGCGCGCTCGCTCTCGTCGAAGGCGGGGGCCGGGGGGCCCACCGGCTCGGGCGCGGCGGCCGGCTCCTGGGCTTCGAGGGCCTCCGGGGCCTCGACGGCCTCAGGGGCCTCCGGGGTCTGCGGCGCTTCCGGGGACTGTGGGGTGACGTCGGCTGCCTGCGGCTCCTGGACCTCCGGAGCCACCGGGGACGCTTGCGCGGGCTGGGCCTCCTCCGTGCCGGAAGGCGCGCTCTGGACGGGGACGGGCTCCGCCTCGGGGGCGGGCTCGGCCGGCGCGTGCTGCTGCGGAGCGGCCGGGGCCGCGTCGGCGGCGACGGGCGCCTGCTGCTGCGGAGCGGGCGCGGGCGCCACGGCCTCGGCGTCCTGGGCCGGTGCCGGGACCTCAGCCGGGGGCGCCGTCACCGGGGCAGGGGCCTGGGCCGGCTGCTCGACGGGAACGGCGGCGGGCTCCTGAGGGGCGACGGCGGCCTGGGGAGCGGCGGGCTCCTGCGGCACGGCGGCCTGGTCGGTCACCGGCGCGGCGGGCTGTTCCACCACCGGCTGCTCGGGCTCCGGCTGGGCGACCGGGGCCTGGACGGGCTCCGGCTGCGCGGGCACCGCTTCCGCCTCGGGGGCGGCCGGGGCCTGCGGCTGCGGGACGACCGGGGCGGCCGGGGCCTGCGGCTCAGGTGCCGCGGCCGGCTGCGCGGGCGCGGCCTCGGCGGTGGTCACGGTCGCGTCCGGCGCCACGGCCTCGGCGACGACCGGGGCCGCGACCGGCTCGGCGGCGTCCGTCACCGGCTGTGCCTCCTCCACGGCGCGCTGCGCCGGCACGGAGACGGCCTCGGCGACCGCCTCGGGGGCGTCCGCGACGACGGCCACGGCCGGTTCGGGCTGAACGGGCGGCACGTCGACTGGCTGGGCGGGCTGTACGGGCTCGGCGACGGCCTCGGGCTGCGGCGCGGTGACCTGCTCGGGCGCCTCCACCGCGACGGCCTCCGGCGTTTCCGGCAGCTCCCACGTGGGCGGCGCCTCCGCGCCCTGGGGCTCGGGGGCCACGGCCGGAGCGGGCGCCGGCGGAGCCTCCTGGGCGGGGGCGGGCGGAGCCTGGACGGGCTGCGGGGCGGCCGCCTCGGCACCGCCGTCGGCCGGCACGGCGACGCTGGGCGGCAGCGGCGTCCCGTCGGCACCGCCGGTCTCCCCGGCGGGCTGCGCGGCGCCCTGGGGGTGGGCGTCGGCGCTCACCACGGCGGCGAGCCGGCCGAGCACGCCGGCCGCGGCGTCCTGCTGGAGCACGGCGGGCGCCGGCTGCGGGGCACCGAGGTCGAGGCCGTGGGCCGGCGTCTCCTCGGGGGTGGCGCTCTGCTGCGCGGCAGGCGCTGACACGGCTTCAGCCACGGGCTCGGCGGCCACCGCCGGGCCGCCGGCGGTCGTCGTCGCCGCGACGGCGGCGCCCTCGGCCGGAACGGCCGGTGCGGCGGCCACCATCTCGGGGGCGACCGGCGCGGGGGCGGTCTGCACCGCGGCGGCACCGGTGTTCTGGGCGGGCACGAAGGCCGTGGCCGGGGCGCCGCCAAGGGTCTCGTCGGGGCCCGCGTCCAGGTACTCGACGCCGCCGGCCTGCGGTGCGGCCTGGCGAGCCGGTGCGCCGACGGGCTGCTGGGGTGCGGCGGGGCCCCGGTCGGCGAGGGAGCGGACGACACCGGTGGAGGGCTCTGGCACGGGCGGGCCCATGTGCAGCGGGCGGCGCGGCGCCGGGGCCGCGGCGGCGGGCGGGGTCGTGCGGACGCCGGTGTAGTCGACCGAGCCCGTGTCGCGGCCACCCGTCTCGTGCGTGCCGCCGGTGGCGGCGGGCTGCTCCATCCAGGCGCCCTGGGCACCCGGCATCAGCAGCAGGTCGTCCTCGTCCGCGGCGTCGTGGTCGATGAAGGTGTAGGGAGCCTGGCTTCCGGTGTCGGCAGGACCTGCGGCGTCCGCGGGGAGCGGGTGGCCGGGCAGTGCGCCTGCGTTCTCCGGCTGTCCCTCGTCCGGGAACCGGCCGGTGTCGGTCATGCGTACCCCTCGCCCATCGGTAGTGCTCCTTCCAACCGCTCACGCCCATAGACAACAACGAGCGTCCATGTATTGCGGCACGTTGTGTGCCGTCCTGTGCCACCCTGCCCTGTACGCGCCAAGCGGGGGGCGCGTTCCGAGCATTGACGGTGTGGCGTCGGACACCGAGCGGCTGTTACAACGATCCGCCAGCCTACCCCGCGCCGGTGACCGGCCCTCAGGGGTGGGTGCGGCGGCCGCTCAGCAGGAAGGCGACGGCGCGTTCGCGTTCCACCCATGCGGCGGTGTCCAGTTCCACCGCCTGGAGCAGGGTGCACTCGGCGGCGTAGCCGCCCTCGGCCAGCGCGCGGCCGATGGCCTCGGCGTCGTCGCGGGTGACGGCGTGGGCGACGATCCGCTCGGGGCGGCGGTCGGCGCAGGCGGCGACGACGGCCGCTCCCCCGCCGCCGACGCGGACCACGTCGGGTTCGGGGAGGTCCTCGAGGACCTGGGGCGCGGTGCCGTGGACGACCTGGAGCTGGACGCCGTGCCGGCGGGCGGCCGCGGTGGTGCGGTGGCAGGCGGCGGGGTCGCGGTCGACGGCGATGACTGCGGCGCCGAACCGGGCGGCCTCGACGGCGGCGGCGCCGCTGCCGGAGCCGATGTCCCAGACGAGGTCGCCCACGCGGGGGCCGAGGCGGGCGAGTTGGGCGGCCCGCAGCTCGGTGGACTCGCCCTCGCCGAGGCCGTCACCGTAGGCGCCGCCCCGCAGGGCCCAGCCGCGCAGGGCCGGCGGGTAGCCGGGGTCGCGGCCGGCGATCCAGCCGCCGCCGGCCTTCGGCCGGGACTCCGCGGCGCCGGGGCCGCCGATGACGATGACGACGTTGGGGTCGCGCCAGGTGTGGTCGGCGGCCCGGTCGGAGGTGACGACGGTGACCTCCTCGCGCTCGGTGCCCAGCTCCTCGCAGATGACGAAGGTGCGGTGGACGTCCCCGAGGAGGAGGGCGAGTTCGGCGGGGCCGGCGCCGGGCGAGGTGAGGACGGCGACCTTGGGGTGGGCCCGGCAGACGTTGACGGCGCGGCGCAGGTCGCGGCTGTGGGCGACGACGATCTGGGCGTCGTCCCAGGGCATGGCGGTGCGGGCGAAGGCCGTGGCGACGGAGGAGACGGCCGGCACCACCTCGACCTCCAGCCCGTGCTCGGGTGCGCGCAGGGTGCGCAGGACGCCGAAGAAGCCGGGGTCGCCGTCGGCGAGGACCACGGCGGAGCCGCGGTGCTGGGCGATGCGGCGGGCGGCGAGGTCGACGCTGCCGAGGCGGATGCGCTCGGCGGCGGGCGGGACCTCGGGGAGGGCCAGGTGGTGGGCCGCGCCGGCGACGAGGGTGGCGGCGGCCAGGGCGGAGCGGGCCGCGTCCGTCAGCGGTGAGCCGTCCCATCCGATCACCGTGACCCGGTCGGCCATCGTCGTCAGTCTCCTGGGGCTTGTCGTGGGTCGGGTCCCCGTGGGGCCGGGGCGAGCAGGGTGAGGGTACCCCGGTTTGTCCGGAGCGGGGTGGTTAGCGCCAGTCGGGGAACGCGGTCGCGTAGTCGGAGCAGCCGTATCCGCCGGCGGGCGCCTCGCGGATCTCGTCGAGGTCCTCGGGCAGCAGGCTCCAGACGATGAGGTCGGTGCGCAGTTCGGTCCAGCCGCCGTCCTCCGTGCGGCTGCGCGCTATCCAGGCGCTGCGCAGCACGCCCTCGCTGATGCAGCCGATCTTCTGCGCGACCTGCTGGGAGGCGGTGTTGTCGGCGGCGGTGCGCAGTTCCAGGCGTTCGAACCGCTGGTCGTGGAACAGCCACTGGGCGACCGCGAGGACGGATTCGCAGGCGTAGCCCTCGCCGCGGGCCCAGGGCGCGGTGACGTAGGCGACCTCGGTGGAGAAGGTGCGCCAGTCGGTGTTGCGCAGGTGGACGATGCCGACCAGCCGGTGGGTGAGGAACTCGGTGACGGCGAAGACGATTCCGCGCCCGGAGGTGCGCTCCGCGGGGGCCTGGCGCAGGACCCAGTCGCGGGCGTCGGCGGTGGTGTAGGGGTGGGGCGCGGAGGTCCAGGCGGTGGTGAGCTCGTCGTTCATCATCTCCGCCAGCGCGGGGACGTCCCCCGCCTCGAACGGGCGCAGCACCAGCCGGTCCGTACTGATGGAGATGTCCGGAAAGGTGGAAGTCATGCGCTGCTCCAACGCCGGGGGCGGGTGGGCGGGGGTCCCTCTTGGGTGCACCAGCATGCAGCATCGGCAGGCGGGTGTGCCAAGCGCGTAGGCCCCGCGCACCGGGTCCGAGTGCGCGGGGCCTACGACCGTACGGACGGCCGAGGTTACAAGGTGTCAGCTCTGCGGGGCACCGAAGGCGGGGATGACGGCGCCGTTGAACTTCTCCTCGATGAACTTCTTCACCTCGTCGGAGTTGAGGAGCTTGGCGAGCTTGGCGACGCGGGGGTCGCCCTCGTTGCCCCGCTTGACGGCGAGGAAGTTCGCGTAGGGGTTGCCTTCGGCCTTCTCCAGGGCGATGGAGTCCTTGGCGGGGTTGAGCTTGGCGTTGATGGCGAAGTTGCCGTTGATGACGGCGGCGTCGACGTCGGCCAGGCGGGAGGGGATCTGGGCGGCCTCCAGCTCGGTGAACTGGACGCCCTTCTTGTCCTCGACGTCGGAGAGCTTGGCCTCGGCCCCGACGCCGTCCTTCAGCTTGATGACGCCGTTGTCCGCCAGCAGCTTGAGGGCGCGGCCCTCGTTGGTGGTGTCGTTGGGCACGGCGATGGTGGAGCCGGAGGTCAGGTCGGCGACCTTCTTGCCCTTCTTGGAGTACAGGCCCAGCGGCTCGACCTCGACGTTGACGACGGGCACGATGTCCGTCTTGTTCTTCTTGTTGAAGTCGTCGAGGTAGGGCTTGTGCTGGAAGAAGTTCGCGTCCACCTCACCGTTCTGGGTGGCGGTGTTGGGGAGGACGTAGTCGTTGAACTCTCTGACCTTGAGCTTGAGGCCGGCCTTCGCCGCGAGGTTGTCGCGGACGAAGTTCAGGATGTCGCCGTGCGGGGTGGGGCTGGCGGCGACGACGAGCTCGGCGGCGGGGTCCGCGTCCTTGCCCTTCTTCGACGACCCGGAGCTGGAGGTGTCGGAGGGGGCGCTGCAGGCGCTCAGGCCGAGGGTGAGGGCGGCGGCTGCCGCGGCGGCGGCGGTGAACTTGACGGTAGTACGCACGAAGAGTGCCTCTTTCCTTGTCTCACGAGGTGTTGCTGCCCGGCAAAGGGTCCGGGCTCGTGGGTCTGTGGGGGGCCGGGGCCCCCGGCGTCAGGCGGCCTTGTCGGGGGCGACGGCCTCCGTGGCGGCCGGGGCGGCCGCGTCGGCGGGCTTGCGCTGGGCGGGCAGGAGGCGGCGCAGGCCCACCGGTGACGCCGAGCGGCCGCCGCGGGCGGCGAGGCGCCGCACGGCCAGGTCGCCGGCGAGCTGGACGACCGTGACGATGACGATCAGCAGCACGATGGTGATGTTCATCAGGTCGCGCTCGGAGCGCATGTAGCCGTAGGTGATGGCGAGGTTGCCGAGCCCGCCGCCGCCGACCGCGCCCGCCATGGCGGAGTAGCCGATGAGGGTGATGACGGTGGTGGTCAGGGCCGCGATGAGCGAGGGCAGGGCCTGCGGGAGCAGGACCTTGAAGACGATCGTCCAGGTGCCGCCGCCCATCGACTGCACGGCCTCGACGAGGCCGTGGTCGACCTCGCGGACGGCGGTCTCCACCAGGCGGGCGAAGAACGGGACGGCGCCGACGGCGAGCGCCACCACGGCCGCGCTGGGGCCGATGGAGGTGCCGACCACGAAGCGGCTGAAGGGGATCAGCCAGACGATGAGGATGATGAAGGGCAGCGAGCGGCCGAGGTTGAGGACCGCTCCGAGGACCTTGTTCACCACGGCGTTCTGCAGCAGGGCACCGCGGTCGGTGAGGACGATCAGCAGGCCCAGGGGCAGTCCGCCGACGACGGCGTAGACGGTGGACCACCACACCATGAAGAGCGTGTCGAGACAGGCGTCACGCAGCAGCGGCTGCATCTCGGTCCAGGTCACTGGGCACCGTCCTTGAGGATCGCGTCGGCCGAGGCCGTGTCGTGGGCGGTCCGCACGTCCGCGACGTCGACCTGCAGGCCCTGCTCGCGCAGGAAGCCGATGGGGACGACGTTCTCCTCGAAGCGGCCGGGCAGCTCGATGCGCATCCGGCCGACCTGCTTGCCGGCGACGGTGTCCATCGCGGCGCCCAGGATCGAGATGTCGATGTTGTACGTACGGGAGAGCTGGGAGATGACCGGCTGGGTGGCGGCCTCACCGTGGAAGGTGACGTCGACGACCGTGCGGCCGGGGCCGGAGGGCTCGCCGCCCACCGGGAAGAGTTCGGCCGCGAGCTCCGAGCCGGGCGTGGCCAGCAGTTCGGAGACGGTGCCGGACTCCACGACGCGGCCGCCCTTCATCAGGGCCGCGGAGTCGCAGATGGTCTTGACGACCTCCATCTCGTGGGTGATGAGGAGGACGGTCAGACCGAGCTGCCGGTTGAGGTCGCGCAGCAGCGTGAGGATCGAGCGGGTGGTCTCCGGGTCGAGCGCGGAGGTCGACTCGTCGGAGAGCAGCACCTTGGGGTCGCCGGCCAGGGCGCGGGCGATGCCGACGCGCTGCTTCTGACCGCCGGACAGCTGGGTGGGGTAGGCCTTGGCCTTGTCGGCGAGGCCGACGAGGTCGAGCAGTTCGAGTGCCTTGCGGCCGCGCTCCTTGCCGGAGACGCCCAGGATCTCGAGCGGCAGCTCGACGTTGGCCTGGACGGTGCGCGAGGAGAGCAGGTTGAAGTGCTGGAAGACCATGCCGATGCGGCTGCGCGCCTGGCGCAGCGCGGCGTTCGCCCGCTGGCCGCGCCCGGCGAGGGCGGTCAGGTCCTGGCCCGCCACCGTGACCGTGCCGGAGGTGGGGCGCTCCAGGAGGTTGACGCAGCGGATGAGGGTCGACTTGCCGGCGCCGCTCTGGCCGACGACGCCGTACACCTCGCCCTCGCGGACGTGGAGATCGACGCCGTCGAGGGCGGTGACCTCGCGGCCGCGTGAGCGGTAGACCTTTGTCAGGCCCGTAGTGGTGATCACAGGGATTCCGTCACTGTCGAGTGCCCGGCGCTGGTGACGGCCGGACACGGGCATTCATTGCGGAACGCGGCATGGGAAGCCCGGCGGGCGCGCGGGGACGTGCGGCCTGGGGTTCCGGTGACGCGGGGCGAGCGGTCCGGGCCGGTGTCGGCTGCCGGACGGCTTCACGGGGTCTCGCTTCGGGGCGCGAGGCACAGACGGGGGCCCTCAGCGGTCACACATTCGACACATGCGACG
Source organism: Streptomyces cinnamoneus (assembly GCF_002939475.1). Lineage (NCBI taxonomy): Bacteria > Bacillati > Actinomycetota > Actinomycetes > Kitasatosporales > Streptomycetaceae > Streptomyces > Streptomyces cinnamoneus. The sequence continues at coordinate 1,373,917 of NZ_PKFQ01000001.1, forward strand.
AGCAGCACCGGGCGTCGTCATCGCCTCGGTCGCAAGGATGCGGGTGCTCGTCGTGGTCATGCGGGCAAGTAAAACAGAAGGGTGTGCGAATCAGCCAAGCCTGTCCGAATGGCGGACGGGGCTGATCAAGGGGCGGACAGCGACCGGGGTTGCGCCGGCTTCCCCGGCCGCCCCAGGGGTCGCGCGCGGAGCCTGGCCGCCGGGCCATTAAAGTCGTCCCATGCCTGTCAAGCCCCATCCGCACGCCCGCACCGCCCGGGGGCGGCGGTGATCGACGCGCTGACGCTCGCGGCCGGCCTGGCCGCCCTCGCGCTGGCCGCCTGGTGCGGCTTCGCCTTCTCGCGCGACCAGCCCACCAAGGACTGGCACTTCATCGGCATGGCCGTGGTCTCGGCCTTGGTGCTGGTGCAGCTCGTCGTCGGAGTGGTGCGACTGTCGGGCGGTGACCGGCCCGTCCAGGGCACGGCCATCTTCGTGGCCTACCTGCTGGGCGCGGCGGCCGCGGTGCCGGCGGCGGGCTTCATGTCGCTGGCCGAGCGGACCCGCTGGGGGTCGGCCACGGTGGCGGCGGGCGCCGTGATCCTCGCCGTGCTCGAAGTACGGCTGTACGACATCTGGGGAGGCTGACCGTGTCGGAATCCATGAAGCGCGAGGAAGGCTCCGGCCTGGACCTCGGTCAGGGCCCGGGCCGGCTGCTGGTGTGGCTCTACGGCGTGTTCACCGTCGCGGCGGCGTCCCGCTCGGTCGTCCAGATGCTGATGGACTTCGGCCGGGCACCGCTGGCCTACGTCCTGTCGGCGGCGGCCGCCGTGGTGTACGCGTTCATCACGTACTCCCTCGTGCGCGGCGGGCCGGCGGCCCGCAGGGCGGCGCTGGTGTGCTGCGCCGCCGAGCTGGCCGGCGTCCTGACCGTGGGCACCTGGACGCTCCTGGAGCCGTCCGCCTTCCCCGACGCGACGGTGTGGTCGGACTACGGCATGGGCTACCTCTTCATCCCGGTCATCCTGCCCGTGACGGCCATGGTCTGGCTGCGCCGGGCCGCGCGCTGAGCCGTCGGCCCGGCGCCGGCCCGGCCACCGGGGGCGTCAGGCGCTCGTCGCGAAGGCCACCGCCGTGGCCTCCTTCTCCAGGGTCACCAGCGTGAGCTTGCGGGTGACCTCCTCGGTGCCCGTGGGCTCGTATCCCCACTTGCGGTAGAGGCGGAGGTTGCCCTCGCTGCGCTGGCCGGTGGCCAGGCGGAACCGCCGGGCGGCCCACTCCCCCGCCAGCCGCGTCTCCAGCGCCCCGAGCAGCCGGCCGCCCAGGCCGTGCCGCTGCATCCTGGGGTGCACGATGAGGCCGGTGATGACGGCCGTGCCGTCGTCGTCGACGGTGCCGCGCACCGAGCCGACGACCTCCTCGCCGAGCCGGGCCACGAGCACACAGCCGCTGCCCAGTTCGGCGCGCAGGTCGTCGAGACTCTGGGTGAGGGGTTCGATGGAGTAGTCGCCGTACAGCTCCGCCTCGCTCTGATAGCAGAGGTACTGAAGTTTGAGGATCTGCTCGGCATCGGTCTCGGCCGCTGCCGAGATGGTCACGCTCATGCCCATCTGCGCACGCCTCCCCTTGTGGGTCGTCTAACGCTCCTTTCCCCACGGTCAAGGAGCCGCAATCTCCGCCATGAGCATTCTGCGCAGGCATCCCAGGCAGCGGGAGCGTACGGGCCCTAAAGATCCTTGTGACATTCCCAACTTCCCTGCGATTTCTCGGTAGGTCGGGTCGCCACCGGAGAGAAGCGCATCCAGCAGCCCCGGGCAGCGGCCGGGGAGGCGGCGGACGGCGGCGCGCAGCTCGCGGCCGGCTTCGGCGGCCAGGACCTGTGCCTCGACCCCGGGTCCGGTGCCGGGCGGCGGGTCGGCGGTGGGGTCGTAGGGCACCTCCCGCAGCGCCCGGCGGCGGGCGGCGCGGGCCTCGGCGCGGACCGCCGCCCGCAGGCGGCCGGCGGAGACGGTGGTGCGGTCCTCGTCCAGGAGCCGTACCCAGACGGACTGCCGGAGGTCGGCGGCGTCGAGGCCGGCGGCGGACGCCTCCGCCGCGCACTCCGCCTCCAGGAGCGGGCCCATCCGGTACAGGAGATCACTCTGCGTCATGATCGCTGGGACGTGGGCCCGGGCCGGCCGGTTTCCGGAAGGCCGTGGGGATCACCCTTGTGGGTGGCGGGGCGGCCCGGGCGCACCGGGCCGCCCCGGGGGTCACCTCTTGACGAAGTCCGCGCGGGCGAGCGCGGCCGTGTCGCAGTTGTCCGAGAAGATGCCGTCGATCCCGGTGGCGAAGTACGTCTTGAACGCGGCGAAGGCGTCGCCGTAGCCGTTGGGGTCGCTGCCGCGGCGGAAGTCGGCGGGCAGGAAGCTGTTCTCGTTGCGCATCGTGTACGGGTGCAGGATCAGCCCGGCGGCGTGGGCGTCGCGCACCAGCGTGGTCGGCTTGGTGAGCTTCTCGTCCTTGTCCCGCGGGATGATCAGGTTGAGCCAGGGGCCGATGCCCTGGGCGAAGCCGGAGACCCACGCCAGCCCCTTGGGGGTGATGAGGTCGGCGACGGTGCGCGGGTCCCCCGCCTCCACGAAGTCCCAGGGGCGGGTGGGGAGGTCGTCGAGCAGCAGGACCTTGGGGCAGTCGACGCCCAGCTTGTTCAGCCGCTGGAGGCTGCCGGGCTCGAAGGACTGGATGAAGGTGTAGCCGTTGCGGCCGGAGCGTCCGTAGCGCCGCAGCAGCTTGGCCAGGCGCTCCTCCAGGCCGAGTCCGGCCTTGCGGAAGTAGGTGGGGTGCTTGGTCTCGACGTGCAGCCAGATGCGCCGGCCCCGCTTGCGGCCCTGCTCGTCGGCCCACTTGAGGACCTCTTCGAACGTGGGGACCTGCCAGCGGCCGTCGTAGGGGGTGTTGTGCTGGCGGTTGCCGGGGATGCGCTCCTTGGCCCGCAGCGTCTTGAGCTCGGCGAGGGTGAAGTCCTCGGTGAACCAGCCGGTGTGGGCCTCGCCGTCGACGGTCTTGGTGGTCTTGCGGGAGGCGAACTCGGGGCGGGAGGCGACGTCGGTGGTGGCCGTGATGTCGTTCTCGTGCCGGCAGACGAGGTGCCCGTCCTTGGTGGGGACGAGGTCCTGCTCGATGACGTCCGCACCGTTGGCCAGCGCGTACTCGTAGGAGCCGAAGGTGTGCTCGGGCCGGTAGCCGCAGGCGCCCCGGTGGCCGATGACGGTGGGCACCGGAAGGTTCTTGTACGAACCGCCGTCGCCGTGGGCTTCGGCACCGCGCGGGGCCGCCGACGCCGGGGACGCCCCGCCGCCCAGGGCCACCGCCCCCGCGCCGAGGGCCGCCGCGGCCCCCAGCACCGTGCGCCTGCCAGGCCGCTGCTCCTGCTGCATGTACGCTCCTCGCTCTGTTCTTTCGGCGTCCGCCGGCTGTCGCGTTCGCCGGCTGATCGTATGCACGTACGACTTCTTCTCAGAAGAACGGAAACGGAACGGAGTGAAAAGTCACGTCAACACTCCGTTTCAAGTCGGTCAATCCCGCGTGCACAGGGTGGGTACCCGCGAGTATCGTCAGCGTCCGCGTACCCGTGCGTCAGACCGACCATCACGACCGGAGGGCCCGTTGTCCCGCATCTTGCTCAAGGCGTTTCTCGGATTGCTCATGCGCGTCCTGTACCGCCCCAGGGTGGAGGGTGCGGAGCACATCGCCGACAGCGGGCCCGTGATCCTGGCCGGGAACCACACCACGTTCATCGACTCGCTGTTCCTCACCCTCGTCCTCAAGCGCCAGGTGTTCTTCATCGGCAAGGACGAGTACGTCACGGGCAAGGGCTTCAAGGGCCGTCTGATGGCGTGGTTCTTCAGCTCCTCCGGCATGATCCCCGTCGACCGGGACGGCGGCAACGGCGGTGTGGCCGCGCTGATGACGGGCCGCCGGGTGCTGGAGGAGGGCAAGGTCTTCGGCATCTACCCCGAGGGCACCCGCTCCCCCGACGGCCGCCTCTACCGCGGCCGCACGGGCATCGCCCGCCTCACGCTGATGACGGGCGCGCCGGTGGTGCCGTTCGCGATGATCGGCACCGACAAGGTCCAGCCCAGCGGCAAGGGCCTGCCCCGCATCGCGCCGGTGACCGTGCGCTTCGGCGAGCCGCTGGACTTCTCCCGCTACGAGGGCATGGACCGTGACCGCTACGTCCTGCGCGCCGTCACCGACGAGGTGATGAGCGACGTGATGCGCCTGTCGGGCCAGGAGTACGTGGACATGTACGCCACCAAGGCGCGGGCGGCCAAGGCGGCCTGATCCTTTCGCACCCCCGGCCCGGGTCAGCCCGGGCCTTACGCCCCGCCGACGCACCGAGGCTGGAAGCCCGGGTCGGCGGGGCCCTTGCGTCCCAGGGCGTTGAGGACCCACTGCGCGACGACCGGGTCCTTGGTGGCCTGGTCGTGCATGAAGAGGTCGAGCGGGCACTTGTCCTGGAGGACGACGTTCGTCAGGTGCTCGGCCGGACCGGTCAGCAGCGCGCTGGTGTAGGGGATGACGACCTCGTCGTAGCGGGTCGAGACGACGGTGTAGTCGGGACCCGCCGGGGTCTCGGTGCCCTCGTTGAGCTTCTTCAGCAGGTCCGAGCCGACGCGCTGGTCGGTGCAGGACGGGCAGAAGGTGTAGCCGGCCGCGATGGCGAGCGGGTTCTTGGTGCCGTGGTTGGAGGGGACGATGCCCACGAGGTCGTCGACCTTGTCGGCCCCGCCGAGGAACTTCACGTAGTAGCGCGGCATCATGCCGCCCTGGCTGTGGCCGACGAGGTCGACCTTCTCCGCGCCCGTCGCGCCCCGCACGGCCTCGACGAAGTCCCGCAGTTCGACGGCGGCCTGGGGGATCGGGTCGGTCTCGCCGTGGCCGTAGTTGAAGGCGAAGACGCAGTAGCCCGCCTCCTTCAGCTTCGGGGACAGGGCGGCCCAGTTCTCCACCATCAGCTTGAAGGTGCCGTTGACGAGGACGACGGGCTGCGGGTGGGCCGAATCCGGCTTGCAGGACCAGTCGTTGGCGCCCTTGGGCGGGATGTCCAGGGGCGAGGCGGTGGCCGGGGAGGCGGTGGGGCCCGTGAGGCTCAGGGCGGCGGCGGCCGTGGCGGCGACCAGGAGCCGTGCGGTGGTGCGCAGACGCATGGTGGGGGATTCCTTTTGAGGCACGGGCGTCCGAAAGTGGACACCCTCGTCCGAACCTCGTTCGACAATGTCGACCGGTGGACGAGATGTTCACCCCGGCATCAGGAACTCGTCAAGGGAGTTACTTGCCGGTAAACATCACACGGGCCGGGGCTTGCCAGCCCCGGCCCGTGTGCGGTTTGCTCATCTGAGCCCGGCGTCGCTCAGTGCCGGGTCGGTCCGCCGTACCCTTCTTCCAGCTGCTGGCCGCGCAGCAGGAACCAGGCGGCCACGGCCGTGCCCAGCAGCACCACCGCGCCCACCCCGGAGGCGATGCGCAGTCCATCGACGAACGCGTCCTGCGCCGAGGCCAGCAGCGCCGCCCCGGTGTCGGCCGGCAGCTGTGTCGTCGTCTCGACCGCGCCGCCCAGGGACTCGTGGGCCTCGGCCGCGGCCTGGGCCGGGACGCCCTGGGGCACGGTGAAGTCGCGGTAGACGCCCGTGACGATCGAGCCGAGCACAGCGATGCCGAGCGCGGCACCCAGTTCGTACGCCGTCTCCGAGACGGCCGACGCCGAGCCCGCCTGCTCCTTGGGCACGCTGGAGAGGATGACGTCGGCGGTGACGGTGAAGGAGAAGCCCGCGCCGATGCCCACGACGAGCAGGACGGTGCCGAGCACCGGATAGGCCGTGTCGCTGCTCAGGCCCACGAGCACCGCCAGGGACACCCCGATCGCGGCGAGCCCGCCCGCCACCACCGACCGCACCGAGAACCGCCGGGCGGCCTGGCCGGCCAGGAGCCCCGCCGTCACCGCGCCGATGGCCGCGGGCAGTTCCGCCAGACCCGCCTCCAGGGGGCTGCGGTCCTGCACCAGCTGGAGGAACTGCGAGAGGAAGAAGACCAACCCGGAGAGCCCCAGGACCGTCAGCAGGTCCGCCATCACCGCGCCCGAGAAGCCCCCGTGGTGGAAGAGCCGCATGTCCAGCAGCGGCGCGGGCAGCTTCAGCTGGCGCCGGACGAACCACACCAGGGCCAGCAGGCCGACCGCGGACGCCACAGCGATCGGCCAGGTGAACCCGTGGGTGGCACCCTCCTTGATCGCGTAGACGAGCGCCACGATGCCGATCATCGACAGGGCCACGCTCAGCAGGTCCCACGGCCCGGGGGCCGGGTCGCGGGACTCGGGCAGCAGCTTGATGCCGACGAGGACGAGCACGGCCATGACCGGCAGGTTGATCAGGAAGACCGAGCCCCACCAGTAGTTCTCCAGCAGGAAGCCGCCCACGACCGGGCCGACGGCCGCGCCCGCCGACGCCATGGCACCCCAGATGCCGATGGCCAGGCTGCGCTCCCGCGGGTCGTGGAAGAGGTTGCGGATCAACGCGAGCGTGGAGGGCATGAGCGTCGCGCCCGCCACGCCCAGCAGGGCACGGGCGGCGATCATCATCTCGGGGCTGGTGGCGTAGGCGTTGAGCACGGAGACCGCGCCGAAGGCCACGGCACCGCTCAGCAGGAGCCGCTTGCGGCCGATGCGGTCACCGAGGCTGCCCATCGAGACCAGCAGGCCGGCGATGACGAAGGAGTAGATGTCGCCGATCCACAGCAGCTGGGTGCCGGTCGGCTGCAGGTCCTCGCTGAGGTAGGGGGTCGCGAGGCCGAGGACGGTGGCGTCGACGGCGACCAGCAGGACGGCCAGGGCGAGGACGGCCAGGGCCAGCCAGCGCCCGGGGCGCGGCGCCTCCGCCTCGTGCGGCGCCCGGGCGCCGGGCGACGTGGTGCCGGTGCCGCCGCTCACCGCTCCGCCCTCCGCAGGGCGCCGCCGAGCAGCAGCTCGGAGACCATGCGGGTGAGGTCCTTCGCGGCCACCCGCCCATCGTGCACGGCCCACGCCCCCGAGGCGATCAGCCCGTACAGCGCGTCGGTGAGCCAGGCGGGTGACAGGTCGATGCGGAAGGCACCCTGCTCCTGGCCGCGCGCGAAGAGGGCGTGGACGCGGGCGTCGAGGCGGTTCCAGCCCTCGTCCATCTCGCCTTCGAAGAGCTGGTTCTCGGAGTAGAGGAAGGACAACAGGCCGGCCACGGGCTCGGCGCGGGCGATCAGCCGGCGGACCGCTTCGGCCGCGTCGCCCTCCTCCAGACGGGCCTCGTCCAGGGCGCGCTCGAACTGCTCGATGCCGAGCTGTTCGAGGGCACGGACGAGCGCGTCGCGCCCGGCGAAGTGGCGGTGGAGGGTGGCACGGCTGATGCCGGCGGCCTTGGCGATCTCGTCCATGGAGGCGGTGGCCTTGCGGGTGAGCAGGGCTGCGGCTGCCGTCAGTACACGTTCGCGGTCGAGGCTCATGAGACGACGATAACCCGAGTGAGACATTGATGTCTCATTCGGGTCAGCGTCGTTTCATGATCAGCGGGGTGGGTGCCTCCTCGGTGGCAGGAGGCCGGCGCGCGGGGCGCCGGCGGCCTCAGTCGCGCCGCGCGTCGGCCCACTGCCGCTGGACCGCGAGGTCCGCCTTGACCTCCTGGAGCTGCACGGCCACGGCGGAGGGTGCCGTGCCGCCCCGTCCGCTGCGGGACGCGAGCGCCCCGGGGACGCTGAGGACCGTACGGACCTCGGGCGTCAGGTGCGGCGAGATCTTCGCGAACTGCTCGTCGGTCAGCCCGTCCAGCTCGATGCCGCGAGCCTCGCACTCCTTGACGCACTCCCCCGCGACCTCGTGCGCCACACGGAAGGGCACGCCCTTCTTGACCAGCCACTCCGCGATGTCGGTGGCCAGCGAGAAGCCGGCGGGGGCCAGCTCCTCCATCCGGGCGCGGTGGACGGTGAGGGTGGCCATCATCCCGGTGAAGGCCGGCAGCAGGACCTCCAGCTGGTCGCAGGAGTCGAAGACCGGCTCCTTGTCCTCCTGGAGATCGCGGTTGTACGCGAGCGGCAGCGCCTTGAGCGTGGCCAGCAGCCCGGTCAGATTGCCGATCAGCCGGCCCGACTTGCCGCGCGCCAGCTCGGCGATGTCCGGGTTCTTCTTCTGCGGCATGATCGAGGAGCCGGTGGAGAACGCGTCGTGGAGGGTCACGAAGGAGAACTCCTTCGTGTTCCAGATGATGACCTCCTCCGCGATCCGCGACAGGTCGACCCCGATCATCGCCGTGATGAAGGCGAACTCCGCGACGAAGTCCCGCGAGGCCGTGCCGTCGATGGAGTTCCCGGAGCTGCCGCGCTCGAACCCGAGGTCGGCGGCCACCGCCTCCGGGTCCAGCCCGAGGGACGACCCCGCCAGGGCGCCCGAACCGTAGGGCGAGACGGCCGTGCGCTCGTCCCACTGCCGCAGCCGCTCCGCGTCCCGGGAGAGCGCCTGGACGTGGGCGAGGACGTGGTGGGCGAAGAGCACGGGCTGGGCGTGCTGGAGGTGCGTACGCCCCGGCATGGCGACGTCGGGGTGCGCCTCCGCCAGCCCGACCAGCGCCTCCTGGAGGTCGGCGACGAGCCCGCCGATGACGCGGGCGTGGTCGCGCAGGTACATCCGGAAGAGCGTGGCGACCTGGTCGTTGCGCGAGCGCCCGGCCCGCAGCTTGCCGCCCAGCTCGGGACCGAGCCGCTCCAGCAGGCCGCGCTCGAGGGCGGTGTGGACGTCCTCGTCGGCGATGGTGCCGACGAAGGTGCCCGCCGCGACGTCGGCCTCCAGCAGCCCGAGCCCCTCGATCATGCGCTGGAGCTCGTCGTCGGTCAGCAGCCCGGCCTTGCGCAGGACGCGGGCGTGGGCGCGGGAGCCGGCGATGTCGTAGGGAGCGAGCCGCCAGTCGAAGTGGACGGAGGCGGAGAGCTTGGCCAGCGCCTCGGCGGGGCCGTCGGCGAACCGGCCGCCCCACAGACGTACGTCGCCGCCTGCTGCCTGGCTCTGCGGACCCGATGTCATCGTGCTGCTCCTCTGCGTGGCGCGGTGCTGGAAGCCTCCCCGGCCGCGGCGGGCCGGGGAGGCGGAGGGACGTCGGTGCGGACCAGCCGGGCTAGTGGGCCAGGTCCCGCTTGGCGGCGATCTTCGAAGACAGGCCGAAGATCTCGATGAAGCCCTTCGACATGGACTGGTCGAACGTGTCACCCGTGTCGTAGGTGGCGAGGTTGAAGTCGTAGAGCGACTTCTCGGACTTCCGGCCCGTGACCACGGCCCGGCCGCCGTGCAGCGTCATCCGGATGTCACCGGAGACGTGCTCGTTGGCCTCGGCGATGAAACCGTCCAGCGCCCGCTTGAGCGGCGAGAACCACAGGCCGTCGTAGACCAGCTCGGTCCACCGCTGCTCGACCTGCCGCTTGAAGCGGGCCAGCTCGCGCTCGACGGTGACGGCCTCCAGCTCCTGGTGCGCGGTGATCAGCGCGATCGCGCCGGGCGCCTCGTAGATCTCCCGGGACTTGATGCCCACGAGCCGGTCCTCGACCATGTCGAGCCGGCCGACGCCCTGCCCACCTGCCCGCTCGTTGAGCTGCTGGATGGCCTGGAGCACGGTGACGGGCTTGCCGTCGAGGGCGACGGGCACGCCCCGCTCGAAGGTGATGACCACCTCGTCGGCCTCCCGGGGGGTGGCCGGGTTGGCGGTGTAGTCGTAGACGTCCTCGATCGGCGCGTTCCAGATGTCCTCCAGGAAGCCGGTCTCGACGGCCCGCCCGAAGACGTTCTGGTCGATGGAGTACGGCGACTTCTTGGTGGTCGCGATGGGCAGGCCCTTGGCCTCGCAGAAGGCGATGGCCTTGTCCCGGGTCATGGCGTAGTCCCGGACGGGGGCGATGCACTTCAGCTCGGGGGCGAGGGAGGAGATGCCCGCCTCGAACCGCACCTGGTCGTTGCCCTTGCCGGTGCAGCCGTGGGCGACGGTGGACGCGCCGTGCTTCTGGGCGGCGGCGACGAGGTGCTTGACGATGGTCGGCCGGGAGAGGGCGGAGACCAGCGGGTAGCGGTCCATGTACAGGGCGTTGGCCTTGATCGCGGGGAGGCAGTACTCCTCGGCGAACTCGTCCTTGGCGTCGGCGACCTCCGCCTCCACCGCACCGCAGGCGAGAGCGCGCTTGCGGATGACGTCCAGGTCCTCGCCGCCCTGACCGACATCCACGGCGACGGCGATGACCTCGGCGCCCGTCTCCTCGGCGATCCAGCCGATGGCGACGGAGGTGTCAAGGCCGCCGGAATAGGCGAGTACGACGCGCTCGGTCACGGGGGTTCTCCTTACGGTGCGATGCGCTTTCCATGCGCTGATGGGTATAACTATGCACTGCGCCGTATGTTTCGTCAACAACGCACGAGAGTGAACCGGTCCCGGGTGCGCGGTACGGGCGTGACGGCGACGCGCTCGCCGAGAAGGCCCCGGGGAACGGGAGGGTGAGGGGCGTGGCCGTCCACGAACGGCAACGAGGGCGGCATCCCGGCGGACACGCCCACGCGCGGGAGCGGACCCCCGCCCGGACCCCGGATTTGGATCAGGGCCACCGCAGGGGTTATTTTCTTTCTGCACGCCCCACCGGGAACGCCCGGAGGGAAACGGCACCGGGACGTGGCGCAGCTTGGTAGCGCACTTGACTGGGGGTCAAGGGGTCGTGGGTTCAAATCCCGCCGTCCCGACGGTGCAGTAAAGCTCAGCGGCCCGAGGGTTTCCCTCGGACCGCTGGGCTTTTTCGCGCTCCTGTGTGCGGGTCTCCGTGCGCGGGCGCGAGCCCGGCGGTGAAGGCGGCGGCGGTGTCCCCCGCGGCCTCACCCCGAAGCGTCCGCCCTCACCGCTCCTTCTGCGCCAGCCTCAGCAGGTGGTCCGCCAGGGCCTGGCCGCCCGCCGGGTCGCGGCTGATGAGCAGGAGGGTGTCGTCGCCGGCGATCGTGCCGATGATCTCGTGCACCCCCGCCTGGTCGATCGCCGAGGCGAAGAACTGCGCCGCGCCCGGCGGCGTGCGCAGCACGACGAGGTTGGCGGACGCCTCCGCCGAGATCAGCAGTTCGGCGGCCAGGCGGCCCATGCGGGCCTCGCTGGCGGACTCGCCGAGGGGGGCGCGGGGGGTGCGGTCCCCGCCCTCGGAGGGGACGGCGTAGATCAGCTCTCCGCCGGTGTTGCGGATCTTGACCGCACCGAGTTCGTCGAGGTCGCGGGAGAGGGTCGCCTGGGTGACGGTGAGACCGTCGTCGGCGAGCAGCTTGGCGAGCTGGCTCTGGGATCGCACGGCTTGCCGGTTGAGGATGTCCACGATCCGGCGGTGGCGTGCGGTGCGGGTCTGTGGCACGGCCGGTCCGCCATGGACCGGCTCGGTCTCCTGCGCCTCGGTCATCGTGTTCGTCAGTCTCCGGATCGTCGTTCCTCGTGGGTCCCGTCGGCGACGGCGTCCAGGACGCCGGGCAGCGTCTGGAGGAACGTCTCCACCTCATCTTCGGTGATGATCAGGGGAGGGGCCAGCCGCACCACGTGAGGTGCGACCGCGTTCACCAGGACTCCGGCTTCCTGAGCCGCCTGCTGCACTTTTGGTGCGAGGGGCTCGGCAAGGACAATACCCAGCAGCAGGCCCGCGCCACGGACGTGGTCGACCAGGGGGTGGGCGAGCGCAGCGATCCCGTCACGCAGCAGTTCACCGGTGTGCTTGACGCGGTCGAGGATTCCGTCGGCCTCGATGGTGTCGAGGACGGCGAGGGCGGCCGCGCAGGAGACCGGGTTCCCGCCGAAGGTCGAGCCGTGCTGACCAGGCGTCAGCAGGTCGGCGGCGGGGCCGAAGGCGAGGGTGGCGCCGATGGGAAGACCGCCGCCGAGGCCCTTGGCGAGGGTGACGACGTCGGGCTCGACGCCCTGCGCCAGATGCTCGAACCAGTGACCGGTGCGGCCGATACCTGTCTGGATCTCGTCCAGGACGAGCAGGGTTCCCGTCGCACGGGTGATCTCCCGCGCGGCGGTCAGGTAGCCCGGTGGGGGGACGACGACGCCGTTCTCGCCCTGCACCGGTTCGAGCACGACGAGCGCGGTGTCGGTGGTGACGGCCGCGCGGAGCGCCTCGGCGTCCCCGTAGGGCACATGGGTGACGTCCCCGGGCAGCGGAAGGAACGGTTCCTGCTTGGCGGGCTGGCCCGTCAGGGCGAGGGCGCCCATGGTGCGGCCGTGGAAGCCGCCCTGGGTGGCGACCATGTGCGTACGGCCCGTACGCCGGCCGATCTTGAACGCGGCCTCGACCGCCTCCGCGCCCGAGTTGGAGAAGTACACGCGTCCGGGCCGGCCCGCCAGCCGCAGGAGACGCTCGGCCAGCAGGACGGTCGGCTCGGCGGTGAAGAGGTTGGAGACGTGGCCGAGCGTGGCGATCTGGTCCGAGACCGCCCGGACGATCGCGGGATGGGCGTGGCCGAGGGCGTTGACGGCGATGCCGCCGACGAAGTCGGCGTAGCGCTTGCCGTCGGCGTCCCACACGGCCGTGCCCTCGCCGCGCACCAGGGGTACGCGCGGAGTGCCGTAGTTGTCCATCAGGGCACCCTGCCAGCGGCGGGTGAGGTCCGCGTTGGTCACTTGTCCCCCTGCTCCGGGTCGGGCACGACCATCGTGCCGATGCCTTCGTCCGTGAAGATCTCCAGCAGGATCGCGTGCTGGACGCGCCCGTCGATGACCCGGGCGGTGGTGACGCCGTTGCGCACGGCGTGCAGACAGCCCTGCATCTTGGGGACCATGCCGCTGGCCAGCTCCGGCAGCAGCCGCTCCAGTTCGCTCGCGGTGAGCTGGCTGATGACGTCGTCGCTGTTGGGCCAGTCCGCGTAGAGGCCCTCGACGTCCGTGAGGACCATCAGGGTCTCCGCGCCGAGCGCGGCGGCCAGGGCCGCCGCGGCCGTGTCGGCGTTGACGTTGTAGATGCCGCCGTCGTCGGCGCCGCGGGCGATGGACGAGACGACGGGGATGCGGCCGTTGTCGAGGAGCGCCCGGATGGCACCGGTGTCGATGTCGGTGACCTCGCCGACGCGGCCGATGTCCACCCGCTCGCCGTCGAGCTCGGCGAAGTGCTTGACGGCGGTCATGGTGTGGGCGTCCTCGCCGGTGAGGCCGACGGCGAGGGGGCCGTGCTGGTTGAGCAGCCCGACCAGCTCGCGCTGCACCTGCCCGGCGAGGACCATGCGGACGGCCTCCATGGCTTCGGGCGTGGTCACCCGCAGTCCGGCCTTGAACTCCGACTCCAGGCCCAGCCGGTCCAGGTGGGCGCTGATCTGCGGCCCGCCGCCGTGGACCACGACGGGGTGCAGTCCGGCGTGCCGCAGGAAGACGACGTCCTGGGCGAAGGCCGCCTTGAGGTCGTCGTCGACCATGGCGTTGCCGCCGAACTTGATCACGACCGTCTTGCCGTGATGGCGCGTCAGCCAGGGCAGCGCCTCGACGAGGGTGCGGGCCTTGGGCAGGGCGGTGTGCCGGCGGGTGGTGGGAGTGGAGCCGCTCATGAGGAGTACGCGCTGTTCTCGTGGACGTAGTCGGCGGTGAGGTCGTTGGCCCAGATGACGGCGCTCTCGGAGCCCTCGGCCAGGTCCGCGGTGATGCGGACCTCCCGGTAGCGCATGTCGACCAGGTCGCGGTCGTCGCCGATCGAGCCGTTCCGGCAGACCCACACGCCGTTGATGGCGACGTTGAGCTTGTCGGGGTCGAAGGCGGCGGAGGTCGTGCCGATCGCGGAGAGCACCCGGCCCCAGTTGGGGTCCTCCCCGTGGAGGGCGCACTTGAGGAGGTTGTTCCGGGCGATCGAACGGCCGACCTCGACGGCGTCGTCCTCGGTGGCCGCGCCCACGACCTCGATGCGGATGTCCTTGGACGCGCCCTCGGCGTCACCGATCAGCTGACGGGCGAGGTCGTCGCAGACGGTCCGCACGGCCTCGGTGAACGCGTCCTGCGGGGGCGTGACGCCGGAGGCGCCGGAGGCGAGCAACAGCACGGTGTCGTTCGTCGACATGCAGCCGTCGGAGTCCACCCGGTCGAAGGTCTGGCGGGTGGCGGCGCGCAGCGTCTCGTCGAGGCCGGCGGCGTCCACGTCGGCGTCGGTCGTGAGGACGACGAGCATGGTGGCGAGCCCGGGGGCGAGCATGCCGGCGCCCTTGGCCATGCCGCCGACGGTCCAGCCGTCGCCCTGGGCGACGGCGGTCTTGTGGACGGTGTCGGTGGTCTTGATGGCGATGGCCGCCTTCTCGCCGCCGTGCGCGGACAGCTCGACGGCGGCCTTGTCCAGACCCGTCAGCAGCTTGTCCATGGGCAGCCGGACACCGATGAGACCGGTGGAGGCGACGGCGATCTCGCCGGCGTTGTGGCCGAGGACCCGGGCGGCCTTCTCGGCGGTGGCGTGGGTGTCCTGGAAGCCGCCGGGCCCGGTGCAGGCGTTGGCGCCACCGGAGTTGAGGACCACGGCCGACACCCGGCCGCCCTTGAGGACCTGCTGGGACCACAGGACGGGCGCGGCCTTGACGCGGTTGGCGGTGAAGACGCCGGCGGCGGCCAGGCGGGGGCCCTGGTTGACCACGAGGGCCAGGTCGGGGCTGCCGCTGTCCTTGAGACCGGCGGCGATGCCGGAGGCGGTGAATCCCTTTGCTGCGGTGACGCTCACTGCATCTCCTTGTTCGCTTCTCCGCCCGCGCCGCGGTGCGGCACGGCCTTCGTCGTCTGCTGCTCCCCGGCCCCCCGGCCGGAGCGGGGTGTGCACGGCACCAGCCGCGCGAGCGCGGTGGCGAAGGCGCGCCTGATGGTCACGGCGCCACCCCGGTGGCCGGCAGGCCCAGCTCCTCGGGGAGGCCGAGGGCGAGGTTCATGCTCTGTACCGCGCCGCCGGCCGTGCCCTTGGTGAGGTTGTCGATGGCGGCGACCGCCACGATCCGGCCGGCGGCCTCGTCGAGGGCGACCTGGACGAGGGCGGTGTTCGAGCCGTAGACGGACGCGGTGGCCGGCCACTGGCCCTCCGGCAGGAGCCGGGCGAACGGCTCGTCCTGGAAGGCCTTCTCGTACGCGGCCCGCACGGCCTGCGCCGTGACGCCCGGCCGGGCCTTGGTGCTGCACGTGGCGAGGATGCCCCGCGGCATGGGCGCCAGGGTGGGGGTGAAGGACACCGTGACGGGCTCCCCGGCGACGGCCGAGAGGTTCTGGACCATCTCCGGGGTGTGCCGGTGCCCGCCGCCCACACCGTACGGGCTCATGGAGCCCATGACCTCGCTGCCGAGCAGGTGCGGCTTGGCCGCCTTGCCGGCGCCGGACGTGCCGGAGGCGGCGACGATCACGGCCTCGGGCTCGGCGAGCCCGGCGGCGTAGGCGGGGAAGAGCGCGAGGGAGACGGCGGTCGGGTAGCACCCGGGCACCGCGACGCGTTTGGCGCCGCGCAGCGCCTGGCGTGCGCCGGGCAGCTCGGGCAGCCCGTAGGGCCAGGTCCCGGCGTGCGGCGAGCCGTAGAAGCGCTCCCAGTCCCCCGCGTCGCGCAGGCGGAAGTCCGCGCCGCAGTCGATGACCAGGACGTCGTCCCCGAGCCGCTCGGCGACCTCGGCCGACTGCCCGTGCGGCAGGGCCAGGAAGACGACGTCGTGCCCGGCGAGCGCCTCGGTCGTGGTCGCCTCCAGCACGCGGTCGGCGAGCGGCGGCAGGTGCGGCTGGAGCGCGGCCAGGCGCTGGCCGGCGTTGGAGTTCCCGGTCAGGGCGCCTATGCGCACCTCGGGGTGCGCGAGGAGCAGACGCAGGACTTCCCCGCCCGCGTATCCACTGGCTCCGGCGACCGCCGCGTGTATGGCCATGTCGACCCTCCCTCGTCGAGGCATGACTATACGCAGTTGCGAAGATTTATACAACGGGGTCCGGTGCCGGTACGCTGAGATGGACCGCTTCGGCCAGTCCGTCCCCTGGTGAAGGGCCGACTGCGGCAGTCACACGTACGGACCCGCGCCGGTCCGCTCACGCGCGGCGCGCGCCGGGGAGCGGGTCGCCCGCGTGCTAGAACGGACCGGTGAGCGAAGCCCCGCAGGGCGCCGGCGAGGCTGCCCGCTCTCCGGCCGGCCACCTGGTGCCGAAGCACCGGATGCTCGCCCTCACCGACGGCGTCACCGCCATCGCGATGACCCTGCTCGTGCTCGACATCGAGCTGCCCTCGGGGCTGCGCGGCGCCGAGCTGGACCGTGCGCTCGGCGAAGTGCCCTCGCAGGTGGGGACGTTCCTGCTCAGCGCGCTGGTCATCGCCCTGTTCTGGCGGGCCCACCACGCCGCACTGGAGAGCGCGGAGCGGATCGACGTCCGGCTCTTCTGGCTCAACGTCGCCTTCCTCGCCCTGGTGTCCCTGATCCCGTTCCCCACGTCCGTCCTCCAGAACTACGGCGACCGGACCCTCGGGCCCGGCCTGTACGGAGCGGTCATCGGCACGGTCTCCCTGGTGGTGTACGCGATGGAGGTGCACGCCCACCGCCTCTCGGCCGCGCCCCGCCGGCGCCCCGTCCCGTTCCCGGCGCAGGCCCTCGTCTTCCTGCTCTCGATCGGCATCGCCCACATCTCGCCGCTCGCCGCGATCTACAGCTGGGCCGCGGCCCTGCCCCTTTCCGTGCTGGCCGACAAGGTCGCCGCCCGGCGCGCCGGGCCCGGCGCCGGGGCTCCCCCGCACTGAGCCGCCCCTCTCCACGCACGTCCCCTTCTTTCACACTCGCGGCAAGATCAAACTAGGCAGACTCTACAAATCCCCAGCAGCGGACTCCGTGCAGAGCGGCACCTGCCCACCCCTTTTCCCCTTGGCAGAGTGGTCAGCGAGTCGATCTCCCCTCGCGAACGTCCGCGAGGAGAGTTGTCTCTCTACGACAAAGGGGGTTTGTTCCATGGGTATGGACACCGACCACGTGGTGGTCACGGGCCTGGGGGCCACGACGCCGCTCGGCGGGGACGTCGCCTCGACGTGGTCCGCCCTGCTGGCGGGCCGGTCGGGGATCGGACCGATCGAGGAGGAGTGGGCGGCCGGCCTGCCCGTGCGGATCGCCGGCCAGCTCGCGGTCGAGCCGACCGCGGTCCTGGACCGCGTGCAGGCGCGCCGCATGGACCGCTGCGAGCAGGTCGCCCTGGTGGCCGCCCGCGAGGCGTGGGCGGACGCGGGCCGCCCCGCCGTGGATCCGGAGCGGCTGGCCGTGGTGATCGGTACGGGCACCGGGGGCGCGCTCACCATGCTCGCGCAGGACGACGTCCTGGAGGCCTCCGGGGTGCGGCGGGTCTCGCCGCACACGGTGCCCATGCTGATGGCGAACGGCCCCGCCGCCTGGGTGAGCATCGAACTCGGCGCCCGGGGCGGGGCCCACACCCCGGTCAGCGCCTGCGCGTCCGGGGCCGAGGCGATCGCCATGGGCCTGGACCTGATCCGTCTCGGCCGGGCCGACGTCGTGGTGGCCGGTGGCGCCGAGGCCTGCATAGGTGCGCTGCCGCTGGCCGGCTTCGCGCAGGCCAAGGCCCATTCGACGCGCAACGACGAGCCCCAGCGGGCGTCGCGGCCCTTCGACGTCGACCGCGACGGGTTCGTCATCGGGGAGGGCGCCGCGGTGGTCGTCCTGGAGCGCGCCGAGTTCGCCGCCGCCCGGTCCGCCCGGGCCCACGCGACACTCGCCGGAGCGGGCGTCACGTCGGACGCGTTCCACATCACCGCCGCGCACCCCGAGGGGCAGGTGCGGGCGATGCGCCTGGCCCTCGCCTCCGCCGGTCTGCCGCCCGAGGCCGTCGGGCACGTCCACGCGCACGCGACGTCCACGCCCAAGGGCGACCTGGTCGAGGCCCAGTCGATCGGCGAGGCCGTCGGCACGCACCCGGCCGTCACCGCCACCAAGTCCATGACCGGCCACCTCTTCGGCGCGGCGGGCTCGATGGGGGCGCTCGCCGCGATCCTCGCGGTGCGCGACGGGGTGATCCCCGCGACGCAGAACGTCGACACGCTCGACCCGGAGATCAAGCTCGACGTCGTCACGGGCTCGCCCCGGCGGGCGAGCCTGAGCGCGGCGCTCACGAATTCCTTCGGCTTCGGCGGCCACAACGCCTCGCTGGTGTTCACACCGGCGCCCTGAAAACCGGGCGGGAGCCCTCGCGGCTCCCGGGCCATCGCGCCCTAGGCCTCCCCCGCGTCGTTGACCAGGAGAGCGATCTGGACCCGGTTGTTCAGGGCGAGTTTGGCGAGGATGCGCGAGACGTGGGTCTTGACCGTGGGGACGCTCATGAAGAGTTCCGTCGCGATCTCCGCGTTCGACCTGCCCCGGCCGACCGCCACGGCCACCTCCCGCTCGCGGTCGGCCAGGGCGGCGAGGCGGCGGCGGGCGTCTGCGGCGCGGCCGCGGTGCCCGCCGTCGGAGACCTGGGCGATGAGCTGCCGGGTGACGGCCGGGGAGAGGACCGGCTCGCCGGCGGCCACCGTGCGGATCGCCTCGACGATCCGCTGCGGCGGGGTGTGCTTGAGCACGAAGCCGGCGGCGCCCGCGCGCAGGGCGCGCAGCACGTGGTCGTCGGTGTGGAAGGTGGTCAGGACGAGGACCTCGGGGGGCCGCGGGCGGCCGCGCAGCGCTTCGGTGGCGGCGAGGCCGTCGACCGTGGGCATGCGGATGTCCATCAGGACGACGTCGGGTGTGTGCGCCTCGACGAGGGCCTCCACCTCGGCGCCGTCGGCGGCCTCGGCGACGACCTCGATGTCGGGTGCGCCGCCGAGCATCAGGCGCAGCCCGGCCCGGACGATCGGGTCGTCGTCGACGAGGAGGACGCGGATCGTTGCGCGCTCGTTCACCAGGGCTTCCTCGCAGGTCGGTTCGGTTCACCCTACCGGTCGTCGCGCCGGCCACGGCAGCCATGCGCGCAGCCGGAAGTCCGCCTCGTCGCGGCCGTGTTCCAGGCGTCCGCCGGCGATGCCCGCGCGTTCGGCCAGGCCGAGGAGGCCCTGCCCCGCGCCCGGTACGGCGGTGCCGGCCCCGGGGGCCGGCGCTGCGTTGCGCACCTCCACCGCGAGCCCCTCTCCGGGGTCGCCGGTGACCGTGACGGTGACCTCCTCACGCGGCGCGTGCTTACGGGCGTTGGTCAGGCCCTCCTGCACGATCCGGTAGGCGGTGCGGCCGGTGACGGCCGGAACCTCGGGGGCGTCGCCGACCCTGAGGTCCAGTGCCACCCGCATCCCGGCCTCCCTCGACTCCCCGACCAGCCGGGGCAGGTCGGCCAGCGTGGGCTGGGGACGCTCGGGGCCGTCGTCGCCGGCCGGCAGCCGCAGCACGCCGATGATCTCGCGCAGGTCCTCCAGCGCCTGGTGGGCGCTGTCCCTGATCACCGCGGAGGCGCGCCGGATCTCGGTGGCCGGCGCGCCCGGGTTGTACTCCAGCGCCCCGGCGTGGACGCTCAGCAGCGACAGCCGGTGGGCGAGCACGTCGTGCATCTCCCGGGCGATGTCCTCGCGCACCTGCCGGCGCGCCTCGGCTCCCGCCCGCTCCGCGCGCTCCCTCAGCTCGTCGACGAGCCTGGCCCGCGAGCGCACGTACAGGCCCCAACCGAAGGCCGCCGTGACCAGCGCGAAGTAGGTGATCGCCGACCCGGTGGCGGGCAGGGACGGGTCGGGGCGGCTGCTCAGGAACACCGGGAGCGGGGCCGCCGCCACGGCGGCGACCCACCGGGTGACGCGCGGCGGCCGGTGCGCCGCGACGGTGAACACCGCCACCAGGACCGGCCCGGTGACGAAGTGGGAGAAGGCCCCCGCCACCAGCAGCACCACCGCCAGCTGGACGGGCCAGCGCCGCCGCAGGAACAGCGCGGCGCAGGCCAGGCCCCCGGCGAGCTGGTCGTAGAACAGGGCCTCCTCGGACAGGTTCCTGCCCTCCACGACGTTCTCGGAGACGGCCACCGAGAAGACGGCCGCGAAGAGGAAGAAACCGAGGTCGGCGAGCAGGGCGCGGGTGGAGTGGCGGGTCATGAGCGAAAAGTACGTCCCCCAGGTCGCGCCACGCGGACTCCTGGGGAGGGTCGATACTTTGGAACGACAAGCGGTCCGGAAACCGGCTGCTTTCGTCGAGACCGCAGGTCCCGTCGGCGGATGTCCGGCCCGGGCCGCGCTTCCTAGTCTCGACTGCATGAAGAGTCTGCTGAATGTCGCGAGTTTCGTCCTCATCGCCGGTGGTGCCAGCGGTCTGCTGCACGAGTGGCTGGGGTGGTTCCGTCTCTTCGGTTTCCTGCGCTGGCTCAGCCCGGACGGCTATGAGGTCTACACGTACGTCGTGCTCGTCGCGCTGGGGGTCGTCCTGGGCGCGGTGAACGCGTCCCTCACGCGGGAGCCGTCCGCCACGGGGGCGTCCCGCCAGGGGCCTTCCCACTGAGGCGCCGTCCGCCGCTACCGCGCCCCGGCCCGTTCGCGCGTCTCCTCCCGCTCGACCCGCGCCGGCCGGCGCACCGCGTCACCCGCGCCCGGCCGGAGCCGCAGGGCGCCGGCCACCGCCGCGAGGGACAGGACGGCGAGCAGGCAGAAGGCGACGCCGTAGGCGGTGGCGCCGCCGGCGTCCGGCAGGGCGTCGCCGACCGGGCCGCCGGCGCGCAGCGCGACCGTGGCGGCGGCGACACCGAGACCGGCCGCGGCCTGCTGGACGGTGGCCTGGAGGGTGCCGGCGTGCCGCATCCGCTCGGCCGGTACGTCGGCGAAGGCGATGACCTGATAGCACGTCAGCCCCAGGGAGCGGGCGGCGCCGCCGACCACCGCCACGGCCGCGATCAGCGCCAGCGGCGTACGGGCGGTGAGGAACGCGCAGGCGGTCGTCGTGGCGGTCACGCCGAGCCCCGCGGCGATCAGCAGGGGCCGGAAGCCGAAGCGGTCGAGCAGCCGGTTGGCGGCGGGCTTGACGGCGATGTTGCCGACGAAGACGCACAGGACGAGGGCGCCGGACTTCACCGCGCTCCAGCCGAATGCCTCCTGGAACAGCAGCGGCAGCAGGAACGGCACGGCCGCCACGACGACCCAGAAGACCGAGCCGCCGGACACCGAGGCCCGGAAGGTCGGCACCTTCAGGATCCGCAGGTCCATCAACGGCGCTTCCGTGCGCAGCAGATGCCGGGCCGACGCGGCCAGCAGCGTGACCGCGAGGCCGCCCGCGAGGGCCACCGGGACCCAGGGCGTGCCGGGCTCGGAGAGCAGGTGTGCCGTCCAGGTCAGGGCGCCGAGGCCGGTGGAGGCGAGGGCGACGCCCCACCAGTCCAGGGGCGGCACGGCGGCGCCGGCCGGGGCGGCGGCGATCAGGCGCCGGGCCACGGCGAACGCCAGGGCGCCGAGGGGCAGGTTGATCAGGAACATCCAGCGCCAGTCGGCGTAGGTGGTGATGAGCCCGCCGAGGAGGGGCGCGAGCACCGGGGCGACGAGCCCGGGCCAGACGACGTAGGAGACGATCCGCGGAATGTCCCTCTTGTCGGCTCCGGCGACCACCATCACCCGGCCGACGGGCACCATCATCGCGCCGCCCGCGCCCTGGACGATCCGCAGGGCCACCAGCTCGCCGAGGCTGGTGCTCAGCGCGCAGCCCAGCGAGGACAGGGTGAACACGGCGATGGCGGTGAGGAAGACGCGGCGCGTGCCGAAGCGGGCGGTCAGCCAGCCGCTGAGCGGTATGAGGACGGCGAGGGTCACCAGATAGGCGGTGACGACGAGGCCGATCGCGGTGGGGGCGACGTCCAGGGACGCGCCCATGCGGGGCGCCGCCGTCGACACGATGGTGCCGTCCAGGTTCTCCATGAAGAAGCAGCCCGCTACCAGGAGCGCGGTGTTGCGGTGCTTGGCGTCGATCATCGGTCCCCTCGCTGTTCTCGGTCCCGCTCATCGTCGGGCCGGGCGAGCAGTGACCACAAGTTCCGAATCGCCAAGGCAGAATTGACTCTCACGCAACTGATCGCGAGGGGGACCCCGATGCACCTGCCGGACATGAACCTCCTGCCGGCGCTGGACGCCCTGCTGCGCGAGGGCAGCGTCACCGGGGCCGCCGCCCGGATGAGCGTGTCGGCCTCCGCGATGAGCCGGACCCTGGGCCGGCTCCGGCGTGTGCTGGGGGATCCGCTGCTGGTGCCCGCCGGGCGGGGTCTGACCCTCACCCCGCGGGCACTGGAGCTGCGGCCCCGGGTCGAGGCGGCGCTGGTGGGCGCGCTGGCCGCGCTCCAGCCGGTGCAGCCGGTCGACATCGCGTCCGTGGAGCGGCGGTTCACGCTCCGCACGAACGACGGGCTGGCCGTCGTCCTGGGGCCCGCGCTCGCCGAGCGCGTCGCCATGGAGGCCCCCGGCATCCAGTTGCGCTGGCTGCCCGAGGGCGACGAGGACCCGGCGGACCTGCGCGGCGCCATCGACCTCGACATCGGGCACCTGCCCGACCTGCCGCACGACGTGCGCAGCCGCCCCCTCGCCCGGCACCGCCACGTCGCCGTCTGCCGGGCCGGCGCGCCGCACGCCGACGAACCGCTGACCGTCGAACGCTTCGCCGCCCTGCCGCACATCACGGTCACCCGGCGGGGCCGGTTCCACAGCGTCGTCGACGAAAGGCTCGCGGAGCTGGGGCTGCGCCGCCGGGTGCTGGCGACCGTGCCGACGCACATCACCGCCTGCTTCCTCGCCCTGCGGTCCGACGTACTGGCCCTGCTGGCCGCTCCCGTGGCGGCCCGGGCCGCGGAGGCCATGCCGCTCGTCGTGCGGGAGATCCCGCTGCCGCTGCCGTCGATCGCCACGGGGATGGCGTGGCACGTGCGGGTCGACGCCGATCCCGCGCACCGGTGGCTGCGGGACGCGGTGGCGCAGGCGGAGTCCCCCGGGCCGGAGGACACCCGTCCGGCGCCGGAGGCGGCTGGGGTCCGCTAGCCGGACACCTCGTCCCACGCGGCGCGCAGCCGGCGCACGCCGTCCACCAGTTCGCCCGCTCCCGCGGCCGAGGCGAAGCCGAGTCGCAGGTGGGCGGCGGGCGGCTCGGCGGCGTAGTACGGGCGGCCGGTGGTGACGGCCACGCCGGCGCGCAGCGCGGCGGCCGTGAGCGCGTCCTCGTCCATGCCGTCCGGCAGCCGGGCCCACACGTGGAAGCCGCCCGGCGGCACGGACTCCACCACGAGCTCCGGGAGTTCGCGGGTCAGGGCGGTCATCAGCGCCTCGCGGCGCACCCGCAGCTCCGCGGCGACCGTGCGCCGGTGGCGGGTCCAGGCGGGAGAGCCGACGAGTTCCAGGGCGGCCTCCTGGAGCGGGCGGGGCACGAAGAAGCTGTCGACGATCTGGATGGCGCGCAGCCGTTCCAGGACCGGGCCCCGCGCGGCCAGGGCGCCGACCCGCATGCTGGGCGAGGTGAACTTGGTCAGCGAGCAGGCGTGGACGACGATCCCGTCCGGGTCGTCGGCGACGAGGGTGGGCGGCAGCGGCGGGGCGTCCTCGTGGGCCAGTCGGCGTGCGAAGTCGTCCTCGATGACGAAGGCCCCGGCCTCGCGAGCGGCGTGCAGCACCTCGGCCCGGCGCTCGTCGGCCAGGACCGCGCCGGTGGGGTTCTGGAAGAGCGGCTGGCAGACGAAGACCCGGGCTCCGCTGGCCTGGAACGCCCGCCGCAGCAGGTCGGGCCGCACGCCCCGGGCGTCAGTGGGCACGGGCACGGGCCGCAGCCCGAAGGCGCGGGCGGCGGCGAGCATGCCGGGGTAGGTGGGCGACTCGACGAGGACGGGGGCGCCGGGCGGGGCGAGGGCGCGCAGGGCGGCCGTCAGGGCGCTCTGGCCGCCCGCCGTGATCAGGACGTCGGAGGGGGCGACGGTGCCGGCCGGGCCGCCGATCTCCCGGGCGAACCAGGCCCGCAGCTCGCCCACGCCCTCGACGGGCGGCCGGCCCCAGGCGCCGGGCCGCCGGCCGGCCCGGCCCAGGGCCGCCGCCAGGGCGCGCTCGGGCTGGAGGGCCGGGCTGAGGTAGCCGCCCTTGAGCTCGACGACGCCCGGGGGCGGCTCGACGAGGGTGACGACGATGCCGGAGGCGTCCACGGAGCGGGGCACGGCCTCCTCGCCCGCCTCGGCGCTGAGCGCGACCTGCTGCCAGGAGGTGTCGCCCGCCCTGGTCAACGGGTGGCGCGGCTCGGACCGGAAGACCCCCGCTCCGGGGCGGGTGACGACCAGCCCCTCGGCGGCGAGGCAAGCCAGGGCCCGGGAGACCGTGACGGGGCTGGCGTGGAAGCGGTCGACGAGCGACCGACTGGACGGCAGCTTCTCACCCGGAGAGTAGCGGTCCAGTTCGTTCCGCAGAATCCTGGCCAGTTCAGCAACGCTGCTACGCTCGTGCATGAGACTGAAAGATAGCGCTACTGAACGTTCTGCGATAGCGGTCAGCACCGCCGCCACCGCCCCGGCCTCTCCCTCCGGCCACGGTCGTGCCGGGTCGGGCGGCTCGCTCCTGGCCGCCCTCGGCGTCGCCGCCTTCTCGCTGACCTTCCCCGCGACCGCCTGGGCCCTCGAAGGGTTCGGCGCGTGGTCGGTCACCACCTGCCGCCTGGTGCTGGCGGGACTGCTCGCCGGGGTCTGTCTCCTCGCCGGCCGGGTGCCCCGCCCGGTGCGCGGCCAGTGGGGCCCTCTGCTCGTCGTGGCCGGCGGCACCGTGATCGGCTTCCCGCTCCTCACCACCCTCGCGCTACGGACCTCCACGACCTCGCACGCGGCCGTGGTGGTGGGCCTGCTGCCGCTGACCACGGCCGCCTACGCGGCCGTACGCACGGGCGCCCGGCACTCGCGCACGTTCTGGGTGGCCGCGCTGGCCGGGGCGGTCGTGGTGGTGGGCTTCGCGCTGTGGCAGAGCGGCGGGGCACCGAACGCCGGCGACGGCTGCCTCTTCGCCGCCCTGCTCGTGTGCGCGGCGGGCTACTCCGAGGGCGGGCGGCTCGCCCGCGAGATGCCGGGCTGGCAGGTCGTCGGCTGGGCCCTGGTGCTGTGCCTGCCGGTGGCCGCGGCAGGAGCGGCGGTCGCGCTGACGGCCGAGCCCGTGCACCTGACCGGCCACGCCGTGGCCGGCGTGCTCTGGCTGGCGGTCGGCTCGCAGTTCCTGGGCATGTGGGTGTGGTACCGGGGCATGGCCGCCGTCGGCGTCGCCCGGGCCAGCCAGATGCAGCTCGCCCAGCCTCTGCTCACCCTCTTCTGGTCGGTGGTGCTGCTGGGCGAGGCGCTGTCGCCCGCGGCGCCGGTGGCGGCGGTGGCCGTGCTCGTCTGCATCGGGGTCACCCAGCGGGCGCGTTCCTGAGCGCGCCCTATACCGCCGGTCACCCTAGGCTGGGAGTATCCGAGTGCACCTGTTTCCTCTCCCGACGAAAGGGTCACGTCGATGCATGCGAGCAAGGGCGATCGGTTGGTGGTGCACGGCCGGGTGGTCGGGAAGCCCGACCACGTCGTGGAGGTCGTGGAGGTCCTGGGGCCGAACGGCACGCCGCCCTACCGGGTCCGGTCGGAGAACGGGCACGAGACCATCATGTCGCCGGGACCGGACTCCGTGGTCGACCACCGCAAGGCCGCCGACCGCGAGTAGCCGGGCCCGGTCAGCGCGGCGGGCGTGCGCGGTGCGGGTAGTGGTCCTTCACCACGCGCGCCATCGCGCCCACGGGGTCCGACGCGACGTACTTCGCGGAGAAGAAGACGTTGCCCAGCACCTCGGGACGGCCCCTGGCCAGGTCGAGGTGGCGGGAGAGTTCGCCCGGATCCTGCCAGGGCGCGGGCTGGGCCGGGTCGCCCGCCCGGTAGAGGGCCTCGCCGATGTAGAGCTGCACGCGCGTGCCCCGCACCGTCTCCGCCCACCACGGCAGGAGCTTGGCGTAGTCGGCGGGGCCGAAGCCGATGTGCCAGTAGCACTGCGGGACGATGTAGTCGATCCAGCCCTCGCGGACCCACCTGCGGGTGTCGGCGGCGAGGTCGTCGTAGGTCTGCACACCGGCCCGGGTGTCGGAGCCGAGCGGGTCGGTGGCGCGGTTGCGCCAGACGGCGAACGGACTGACACCGAACCGCACATGGCGTTTGCGTCTCTTTATGCGCTCCCCCGTCTCGCGCACCAGACGGTCGATGTTGTCGCGCCGCCAGGCCGCCCGGTCGGGGAAGCCGGCGCCGTACCGCTCGTAGGCGGCCGTGTCGTCGAACGTCTGCCCGGCGACCGGGTAGGGGTAGAAGTAGTCGTCGAAGTGCACGCCGTCCAGGTCGTAGCGCCAGACCGCGTCGAGCATGGCGTCCTGGACGAAGCGGCGGACCTCGGGCAGGCCCGGGTTGTAGTAGAGCTTGCCGCCGTAGGGCACCGCCCATTCGGGGTGGATGCGGACGGGGTGGGTGGGGACCAGCCGGCCCGGGTCGGTGTGGTTGGCGACCCGGTAGGGGTTGAACCAACCGTGCAGCTCCAGACGGCGCTTGTGGGCCTCGCGCACAGCGAAGGCCAGCGGGTCCCAGCCCGGCGACCTGCCCTGGGTGCCGGTCAGGTACTCCGACCAGGGCTCGTAGCGGGAGGGCCAGAACGCGTCGGCGGTGGGCCGGATCTGGAGGATGACGGCGTTGAGCCGCCGGGAGACGGCCGCGTCGAACAGGCCGAGCAGTTCGGTCCGTTGCCGCTCGGGGGACAGCCCCGGCGCGGAGGGCCAGTCGACGTTGACGACGGTCGCGGTCCACATCCCCCGGAACTCCCGCCTGCGGGTGGGCGCGGCGCCGTCCCGCACCTCCAGGGCCGCCGCCTCGCCGCTCGCGAGCATGGCCGTCATCACACTCGCCGCGACCACACCGAACCCTCTTCTGCTCATACGTCCCATATGCCGTCACCTTCCGCTTGTCCTTGCTTGTCGTCGTAAGCGTTGACGTAATCGCCGTCACACCCGTCACGCAGAGCATGCCCGCCCCGGCCCGCCCGGCACCGTGCCGCGCGGAGTAACGTCTCCATCCGAGGCGGGAGCCGGACGACCTTCGACCACCCGCGGTTTCGACGAAGATCAGCGAAAGGCACGATGTGACGGACATTGCTGTAGATCTGGCGCGCGTCGGAGTGGTGGGCTGCGGCCAGATGGGCGCCGGCATCGCGGAGGTGTGCGCCCGGGCCGGCCTGGACGTCAAGGTCGCGGAGACCACCGGTGAGGCCCTTGAGCTGGGGCGCACCCGGCTGACCAACTCCCTGGGCAAGGCCGCCGAACGCGGCAAGATCACCGAGGGGGAGCGGGACGCGACCCTGGGACGGCTGAGCTTCACCACGGACCTGGGCGAGTTCGCCGACCGCGACCTGGTCATCGAGGCCGTCGTGGAGAACGAGCAGGTCAAGACCGAGATCTTCCAGATCCTGGACCAGGTCGTCACCCGGCCCGACGCCATCCTGGCCTCGAACACCTCCTCCATCCCCCTGGTCAAGCTGGCCGTCGCCACCTCCCGCCCCGACCGGGTCATCGGCATCCACTTCTTCAACCCGGCCCCCGTGCAGAAGCTCGTCGAGCTGATCCCCGCGCTGACCACCAGCGATGAGACGATCAAGCGCGCCGAGGCCCTGGTCGGCAAGATCCTCGGCAAGCACGCCATCCGCGCCCAGGACCGCTCCGGCTTCGTGGTCAACGCCCTGCTCATCCCCTACCTCCTCTCGGCGATCCGGATGTTCGAGTCCGGTATGGCCAGCCGCGAGGACATCGACAACGGCATGGAACTGGGCTGCGCCCACCCCATGGGACCGCTCAAGCTCTCCGACCTCATCGGCCTCGACACGGTCGCCTCCGTGGCGCAGTCGATGTACGAGGAGTACAAGGAGCCGCTGTACGCCGCTCCCCCGCTGCTCCAGCGCATGGTCGACGCCGGTCGTATGGGCCGTAAGTCCGGTGCGGGCTTCTACACCTACTGATCCCGCACCGAGAGTCACCAAAAAGCCCCCACCGGCCCGGCCGGTGGGGGCATCCGTTCACACGGGGTGTGCGCCGGTGACCCGCACATACCCCCCGCACACGCTCCCGCCCGGGCCCCGCACGCGGTTGACTCGCTTCGTCGGACAGTAAGCGACTCTTCCGGAAGGAGCACTCACCGTGACCATCCATCCCGAGCACGCCGCCAAGGCGGCCGAGCTCGCGGAGCTCCGGCGCAACCTCGATGTCGGCGTCGTCCGCATCGACGGCCGGCTCGCCCTCCTCGCCCAGCGCAGCGAACAGGCGGAACGCGACCTCTGCGAGATGACCGAGCGGGTACGGGCCCTGGAGCACGGCAGATGGCCGTTGGCGTCCCTCGCCGCGCTCACCGGTCTCGCCGGCTTGGCGGTCGCCGTCTGGCAGGCCCTCGGCCGGTGAGCCCGGACCGCTTCCCGGGCACGTCAGCCCAGCCGGATGTGGTGCAGCAGCAGGAGCGCCGCCGCCATGTTGGCGGCCGGCACCTCACCGCGGGCGATGAGGTCGGGCACCAGCTTCAGCGGCACCCATTCGCGACGGTCCGACTCGAAGGCGTCCTCCGGGTCTCCGATGTACTCGGCCTCGTCCGACCAGTAGATGTGGTGCCGGGCGTCGGTCAGGCCGTTGGAGGGCTCGACCGACATCAGGTGCCGCAGCGGACCGGGCCGCCATCCGGTCTCCTCCTCCATCTCACGGGCCGCCGCGTAGGCGACGTCCTCGCCGTCCTCGACGACGCCCGCCGCCAGCTCCCAGCCCCAGTTGTCGGTGATGAAACGGTGCCGCCACAGCAGCAGGACCTCGTTGGCCGCGTTGACCACCGTGGCCACGGCGACGGGCCGCAGCCGGATGAGGAAGTGGTCGAGATGGCGGCCGTCGGGGAGTTCGACGTCCGCGAGATTGACCTGGAACCAGCGGTTCTCGTACACGGTCAGCTCGCTGAGATTCTTCCAACGCACGTGTTGCCACCTTCCGCCGAGGTGGCCACCTCCCGGGCGCTGTCCTCACAACTGCTCTCACAAGGGCACGCGCAGCGCCCCGTCTATCATCTCGGCGGCCTCGGCCGTGGCCGCGCACCCACTCTCGATCAGGTGCTCGCGCACCGCACGGAGCCGGTCCCGTAAGCGCTGCGATTCCATGCCTCTCGCCTGCTCGGTCATCTCCCGTGCGGTGGCCACCGCCTTGTCCGCGTCTCCCTGACGCAGCTCGATGTGCGTGAGCATGGCGAGCCGGTGGACACGGCCCCGGTCATGGGCGGGGGTGTCGACGGCCCGGTCCGCGTGCTCACGGGCGGGTCCGAGGTCGCCGAGGCTGAGCAGGGCCTCCGCCACCTGGACGTTCACCAGGCCGGGCTGGACGTAGCCCGTCTCGGCGGGCTCCTGACCGCGGTGGATGCGCTCGGCCGCCGACTCGGCGCGCCGGATGCAGGCGAGCGCCCCCGCGCCGTCGCCGAGCCGGGCGTAGGCCTTGGCCTGCATGGCGTAGAGGTCGGCGGCGAGCGCGGGGGTGAGGTCGTTGTGCCCGGCCCGGAGCGCGGACTCGGCGAAGGCGACGGCCTGGCGGTACTCCCCTGTGAAGAGCGACTGGTTGACGAGGAGGGCGATCACATAGGCGCCCAGCCCACGGTCGCCGCTGGCCTTGGCCAGCCGCAGCGCCTGGTGGAAGTACCGCTGGGCCAGGCCGTGCGCGTCGGAGTCGTACGCGCAGATCCCGGCGACGGCCACCAGACCGCCGGTGGCGCGGTGCAGCTGCCGGCCCATGGCGTCGGAGTAGCTGCCGCGCAGCAGGGGGGCCGCCTCGGCGTTGAGGAAGCCGACGACCCGGGTGCGGGTCGCGATGCCGCCGGCCTTGCGGTACATCTGCTCGTAGTGGGTGCGCGCGGCCCGCAGCATCGCGATGTCGTCCATGGAGACCCGGGTCAGGCCGCGCCGGGAGACGTCGGCGTCCTCCGGTGGGTTCTCCCACTCCCAGACCGGGATGACCGCGGGCGTGCCGGTGACCGCGGGGGCCCGGACGACGTGTTCGCGTTGCTGCTCGTCGGAGCGCCACAGGGCGGTGGCGCGCTCGACGAAGCCGGACAGGGGGGTGCCGGAGGCCCTCGGGGTGCCGGGGGTGCCCAGGCCGATGTCGTCGAGGGTCAGGGCCCGGTGCAGCCGCTCGCCCAGGACCTCGCAGATCAGATCCGGTACCTGGCCGCGCGGCCGCTGGCCCTTGAGCCAGCGGGCGACGGCGGTGTGTTCGTAACGCAACGCCAGTCCCCGGGCCCGGCCCGCCGCGTTGATGTGGGCGGCCAGACCGGCGTGGGAGATTCCCGCCTCGTCGAGGATGGCGTCGAGCAGTGTGTTGGGCTCCATCCCTGCCCTCCGGTGCGCTCGGTGGGATCAGCGTAGTGGAGATCCCTTCGCACGGGGTGTGAACGGGCCACGGGCGGGCGCACCCGCCGTCAGGGACGGCGGCAGCAGGGCTCCAGCGGTAGGGGCGAGGGTTGTTCGGGCACGCGGACGCGGTCGTTGCGCAGCACGAGGAGCGCGAAGTCGTCCGTCAGCAGTCCGCCGGTGTGCCGCAGGAGCGCGTCCTGCACGCGGGCGACGACGGTGGCGGGGGCGGCGTGGGCGGTCCGGGCGAGGGCTCCGGACAGTGGGAAGAAGGCGCCGGTGGCGTCGCGGGCGTCCTCGGCGCCGTCGGTGTGCAGCACCAGGGCGTCGCCGGGGAGCAGCCGGTCCAGGGCGAGCACGGGCAGGTCGGCGGGGAGGGGGAACATGCCCAGCGGGGGCAGCGGGTCGCCGGGGGCCAGGGCGACGGCGCGGGGGCCGTCGGGCCCGGCGCCGGGGAGGCGATGGGGCCAGGGGTGGCCGCAGTTGAGGGCGCGGACCTCGCCGTGGGCCCCGACTTCGAGGAGGAGGACGGTCACGAACTCCTCGGCGTCCGCCCGGTCCGCCCCGCCCTGGCCGGGGCGCGGCGGCTCGGTGCGGTCCCGGTCGCGCAGATGGCGGTGGAGGGCGCGCTCCAGACGGCGCAGCACGCCGGGCAGTTCGGGCTCGTCGTGGGCGGCCTCGCGGAAGCTGCCGAGGAGGGCGGCGACGGTGGAGAGCGCGGGCAGGCCGTGCCCCCGGACGTCTCCCATGACGACGCGCACGCCGTGCGCGGTGGCCTGCACCTCGTACAGATCGCCGCCGACGAGGGCGCCGTGGCTGGCGGAGAGGTGCCCGCCGGCGAGGGCGAGGCCGTCGAGCAGGGGCGGCAGGGGGCGCAGGAGGGCGCGCTGGGCGGTGACCGCGATCTCCTTGACGCGCTCCAGCTCCTGGGTGAGGCGCCGCCTGCGGCCGCTGGTGAGGTAACTCGCGACGACGACCGCGAGGATGGCGCAGCAGGTGCCCAGCCGGGACCCGGGGGCGGTGCGCCAGGAGGGGCCCAGCGGCAGCAGGGCGAACAGCGCGCAGGCGCCGCCCAGGACGACGCACTGGCGGCGGCCCGTACCGGCACAGGCGATGGCGGGGGTCGCGGCGAGGAGCTCGACGAACCGGGTGCCCAGGGGGCTCAGGAGTTCCCAGAGGACGACGGCGAGCACCCACAGGCCGGGCAGGACGAACACCACTGCCCGCCGGCAGCGAACCACCCGTGTTCGGATCATGCCGTCGGCCCCCCATAGCAGCAATGACGGGCTCGATTCTTGCGGAGCGCTCCGCCGGAAGTAACGACCCTGACCCCTGATTCCACTCCAATGAGTGATGCGGGGGTTGTGCCTCCCTGACGAGGCGTGACGTGCGAAGGGGCGCCCCGGAGATCCGGGGCGCCCCTTCGCCGTGGGCGCGGCGTGGCCGTCGCCCGTCGTACGGGTCGCGTTACGCGCCGCGCAGCACCGCGCCGGTGCGCTCGACGGCCTTGGCGACCGCGGCGTCACGGGCGGCCGAGGCCTCCTCCGCGGTCAGGGTGCGGTCGTCGGCGCGGAAGCGCAGGGCGTAGGCCAGCGACTTCTTGCCCTCACCGAGCTGGGTGCCGGTGAAGACGTCGAACAGGCGCAGCGACTCGAGCAGTTCGCCCGCGCCGTCCCGCAGGGCGGCCTCGACGTCGACGGCTGCGACCGAGGCGTCCACGACGAGGGCGACGTCCTGGGTGGCCACCGGGAAGGCGGACACGTGCGGCGCCTCGACGACCGGGGTGCCGGCCCGCTCCAGGCGGTCCAGGATGATCTCCATCGCGCAGGTGCGCTCCGGCAGGCCGAACGCCTTGGTGACGCGCGGGTGGAGCTCACCGGCGTTGCCGACGAGCACCTCCTCGCCGTCGACGACGGCGAGCAGCGCGGCGCAGCGGCCGGGGTGGAACGGCGCCTGCTGATCCTGGCGGACGATCAGCTCGACACCGGCCTCACGGGCGACGACGCGGCCCGCCTCGACGGCGTCCGCCCAGGTGGACGGGCGGCCCTTGCCCCACCAGCCGGCCTGCTCACGGGCGCCGGCGAGGACGACCGCGGCGTGGCGAGGCTGCTGCGGCAGCGCGGCGTCGAGGGCGGCGATCTCCTCGTCGGTGGGACGGCGGTCCACCGGCAGCCGGACCGGGGTGGGCTCGTCGCCGCTGCGGCGGAAGACCAGGCCCGTCTCGAAGAGGGCGAGGTCGTGCTCGCCCCGGCCGTCGTTGCGGCGCAGGGCGGCGAACAGCCCCGGCAGCAGCGTGGTGCGCAGCGCGGGCTCGGCGTCGGAGAGCGGGTTGACCAGCGTCACGGTGGCGCGGCGCGGGTCGTCGGCCTCCAGGCCCAGGTGGTCCAGGGCCCAGTCCCCGAGGAAGGGGTAGTTGAGGGCCTCGACGTAACCCGAGCCGGCCAGCGCCCGGCCGACCCGGCGGTG
This sequence comes from Streptomyces cinnamoneus, assembly GCF_002939475.1. Taxonomy (NCBI): domain Bacteria; kingdom Bacillati; phylum Actinomycetota; class Actinomycetes; order Kitasatosporales; family Streptomycetaceae; genus Streptomyces; species Streptomyces cinnamoneus. Next base: position 1,406,731 of record NZ_PKFQ01000001.1, read on the forward strand.
CAGTCGCTGGCGCCGCGTCAGGCCACGGCCGGCGGGCGGCTGGGGCAGGGTCGAGGGCAGGTTCTCATAGCCCTCGAGCCGGATGACCTCTTCCGCCAGGTCGTTGGGGTCGGTGAGGTCGGGACGCCAGCTGGGCACGGTGACGATCAGCTCGTCCTGCCCGTAGACGTCGCAGCCGACCTCCTGCAGGCGGCGCACCACGGTCTCGCGGCCGTACTCGACGCCGGCGACGCGGTCCGGGTGGTTCGCGTGCAGGGAGATGGTGCGCGGCCCGCTGGGGGCGACGATCTCGGTGACGCCGGCCTCGGCGGTGCCGCCCGCGAGCAGCACGAGCAGGTCGACGGTCCGCTGGGCGGCCGCGGAGGCGGCCTGCGGGTCGACACCGCGCTCGAAGCGCTTGGACGCCTCGGAGGACAGCTTGTGGCGGCGCGCGGCCCGGGCGATGGCGACCGGGTCGAAGTGCGCGGCCTCGATGACGACCTCGGTCGAGCCCTGGCCGTCGGCGGGGCCGGCGATCTCGGTCTCGGCACCGCCCATGACGCCGGCGAGCCCGATGGGGCCGCGCTCGTCGGTGATGACGAGGTCCTCGGCGTCCAGGACGCGCTTGGTGCCGTCGAGGGTGGTGAGCTTCTCACCGGCCCGGGCGCGGCGCACCCCGATCGCCCCGTCCAGACGGGCGCGGTCGTAGGCGTGCAGCGGCTGGCCCAGCTCGAGCATCACGTAGTTGGTGACGTCGACGGTCAGCGAGACCGGGCGCATGCCGGCCTTCTGGAGGCGGCGCTGGAGCCAGATCGGGGAGCGGGCCTCGGGGTCGAGACCGGTGACCGTGCGGGCGGTGAAGCGGTCGCAGCCGGTGGGGTCGGCGACCTGGACGGGGTAGCCGTAGCCGTTGGGCGCGGGCACGTCCAGCAGGGCCGGGTCGCGCAGCGGCAGGCCGTAGGCGGTGGCGGCCTCGCGGGCGATGCCGCGCATCGACAGGCAGTAGCCCCGGTCGGGGGTGACGGCGATGTCGAGGACGTCGTCGACGAGCTCCAGCAGCGCGACGGCGTCGGTGCCGACCTCGTGCTCGGGCGGCAGCACGATGATGCCGTGCGTGCCGTCGTCGCCCATGCCCAGCTCGTCGCCGGAGCAGATCATGCCGCGCGACATCCGGCCGTAGGTCTTGCGCTCGGCGATCGCGAAGTCGCCGGGCAGCACGGCGCCGGGCAGGGCCACGACGACCTTGTCGCCCACGACGAAGTTGCGGGCGCCGCAGACGATCTCCTGCGGCTCGCCGGTGCCGTTGGCCTGACCGACGTCGACGGTGCAGAAGCGGATCGGCTTGCGGAAGCCCTCGAGCTCCTCGATGGTGAGGACCTTGCCGACGACCAGGGGACCGGTCAGGTCGCTGCCGAGCCGCTCGACGCGCTCGACCTCAAGGCCGGCGGCGACGAGCTTGGCCTGCACGTCGCGGCCGGTCTCGCCGGCCGGCAGGTCGACGTATTCCCGCAGCCAGGAAAGCGGGGCGCGCATCAGATCTCCATCCCGAACGGCCGGGTGAAGCGCACGTCACCTTCGACCATGTCTCGCATGTCCTCGACGTTGTGGCGGAACATCAGCATTCGCTCGATGCCGAACCCGAAGGCGAAGCCGCTGTACTTCTCCGGGTCGATGCCCGCGGCCACCAGCACCCGCGGGTTGACCATGCCGCAGCCGCCCAGCTCGATCCAGCCCTCGCTGGAGCAGGTGCGGCACGCCTTCTCGGGGTCGCCGACCGACTCGCCGCGGCAGACGTAGCACTCCATGTCCAGCTCGGCGGAGGGCTCGGTGAAGGGGAAGTAGTTCGGGCGCAGCCGCGTGGTGAGGCCCTCGCCGAACAGCGAGCGCACCATGTGCTCGATGGTCCCCTTGAGGTCGGCCATGGTCAGGCCCTCGTCGATGGCGAGGAGCTCGACCTGGTGGAAGACCGGGGTGTGGGTGGCGTCCAGCTCGTCCGTGCGGTAGACGCGGCCCGGGCAGACCACGTAGACGGGCGGCTCGCGGTCGAGCATGGAACGCACCTGCACCGGGGAGGTGTGGGTGCGCAGGACGACGCCGGACTCGGCGGCCTTCTTGTCCTCGCCCTGGACGAAGAAGGTGTCCTGCATGGCGCGGGCCGGGTGGTCGGGCTCGAAGTTCAGGGCGTCGAAGTTGAACCACTCCGCCTCGACCTCGGGGCCCTCGGCGACCTCGTAGCCCATGGCCACGAAGACGTCCTCGATGCGCTCGCAGAGGGTGGTCAGGGGGTGCCGGGCGCCGGCCGGGGTGCGGTCGTAGGGCAGGGTGACGTCCACCGCCTCCTCGACCAGGACCCGGGCGTCGCGCTCGGCCTCCAGCTCCGCCTGCCGGGCGGCCAGGGCCTTGTTCACGGCACCGCGGGCCATGCCCACGCGCTTGCCGGCGTCGGCCTTGGCCTGCGGCGGCAGGGCGCCGATCTCACGGTTGGCGAGGGCGAGCGGAGAGCGGTCGCCCATGTGCGCGGCCTTGGCCTCGCGCAGGGCGTCGAGGTCGGCGGCCGCGGCGAAGGCGGCGAGCGCCTCGTCCCGCATGCGCTCGATCTCTTCCGGTTTCAGTGCCTCGACCTCGACAGGGTCGTACGACTTATTGGGTGCCGACATCTCTTCCCGTGCTTCCGAATTGTCCCCCAGCTACCGCTGGGAGGTGCCCCCAGGCTTCGCTTCGCTGCCCGGCGCGTGTCCGATGACGTTGGCCAAAGGTGGTGCCAAAGGTGCCAAAGGTCGAGTCTAAGGGGCGCGCGTGGTCGGATGAGCCCGTGGGCGGCGCTTCAGCCCTGGGTGAGGAAGGCCGGGGCGCCCACGGGCAGGGTAAACCGGAACTGCGCGCCGCCCCTGGCGGCCCGCCCCACCGTGATGGTTCCGCCGTGGGCCTCGACGATGCCCTTGACGATGTACAGGCCGAGGCCGGTGCCGCCGCGCTTGCTGCCCCGCCAGAAGCGGGTGAAGACGCGGGCCATCGACTCCTCGGGGATTCCGGGGCCCTCATCGCTCACGGTGACCGCCGTCCCCTCCGTCCGGGCCTTCGTCACTGCCGGTGACACCTCTATGGTGACGCGTCCCTCGCCGTGGCGCACCGCGTTTTCCAGGAGGTTGCCGAGGACCTGGTCGACCTTGTCCGGGTCCGCCCAGAGCGCGGGCAGTTCCTCGGCGACCTCGAGCCGGAAACGGTCGCGGGGCAGGCCTGCCCGGACGTAGGTCTCCACGTGCCGTAAGACCGCGGCGGCCATGTCGACGGGCTGCCGGCGGACCTCCAGCCGTCCGGAGTCGATCCGGGAGATGTCCAGCAGCTCGGCGATCAGACGGGTGACCCGGTCGGCGTCGGCGTCGACGGTCTCCAGCATCAGCCGCTTCTGGTCGTCGGTGAACCGCTCCCACTTGGCCAGCAGCGTCGCCGTGAAGCCCTTGACGGACGTCAGCGGGGAGCGCAGCTCATGGGCGACGGTGGCGATCAGCTCGGCGTGGCTGCGCTCGGCGCGGCGGCGCGCCTCGGTGCCGCGCAGCTGGACCACGACGCGCACCACGGGCCCGCCCGGCCGCTCCCGGACGTAGCGGGCGGAGACCAGCACCTGGCGGCCGCCGGGCAGCAGGAGGTTCCGCTCGGGCTGGCCGCTGCGGGTGGCGAGCCCCCCGTAGGGATCGGTCAGCGCCCACCAGCGCCTGCCGTCCAGGTCCTCCAGCGGCAGGGCGCTCTCCAGCGGGCGCCCCACGGCGTCGGCGGGGCGCAGCCCCGTGATGCGGGCCGCGGCGGCGTTGAAGCACGTGACGCGCTGGGCGGCGTCGGCCACGACCAGGCCGTCGGGCAGGTCGTCGGGGTGCAGCCCCAGGCCGGGCGAGGCGGATGGACAGATTCCGGCCATGCTTCCGGCCGTCCCCACCTTCATCACCGCACCCCCTCCCTGACCCCCGGAGCGCCACCCTACTAGCTGGAGGTCACGGAGCGGCACCCTCCGGACGCGCGCTGCGCACGAGCGGAGGCGTACAGGCACACCGCGGCGGCCGTCGCGAGGTTCAGGCTCTCCGCCTTGCCGTGGATCGGTACCCGCACCACCGCGTCGGCCAGGGCGCGGGTCTCCTCCGGCAGGCCCCAGGCCTCGTTGCCGAAGACCCAGGCGGTGGGGCCGCCCATGGTGCCCTCGTCGAGCTCGCCGTCCAGGTCCCGCTCCCCCGCGCCGTCGGCGGCCAGGATGCGCACCCCGGCGTCGCCCAGGCCCCGCACGGCCTGCTCGACGGGGACGCCCACGGCGACCGGCAGGTGGAAGAGCGAGCCGACGGAGGCGCGCACGGACTTGGGGTTGTACAGGTCCACCGAGGCGTCGGTGAGCACGACCGCGTCGGCCCCGGCGGCGTCCGCGCAGCGCAGGACCGTGCCGGCGTTGCCGGGGTCGCGTACGTGCGCGAGGACCGCCACCAGCTTGGGGCGGGCGGCGAGGATCTCCTCGAAGGGCGAGTCGAGGAAGCGGCAGACACCCACGAGGCCCTGCGGGGTCACGGTCTGCGAGAGGTCGGCGATCACGTCGTCGGTGGCCAGGTGGAAGCGCACCCCGGCGGCGCGGGCCGCACCGACGATCTCCGCGTGCCGCTCGGCGGCCTCGACGGTGGCGAAGAGCTCCACCAGCGTCGGCTCGCCGGCGCTGCGGTGGTCGATCGCCTCGCGCACGGCCTGCGGGCCCTCGGCGATGAACCGGCGCTCCTTGACCCGGAAACTGCGCTTGGCCAGCCGGCGGGCGGCGATGACGCGGGGGGAGCGCGGGGAGATCAGCTCGGGGGTGCCCATGGGCGGCGGCTCACTTCTCACTGGGGTGGGGTCCTACGGCCGTGGCCGGCCGCGCGGAGCGGGTGGCAAACGGCAGCGGACCCGCAAGGCCCCGGGGGCCTGCGGGTCCGCTCGATGCCGTGGAGGGCGCCGGATCAGGCGGCGGCCTTCGGGGCGTTGACGTCGGCCGGCAGCGCCTTCTGCGCGACCTCGACGAGCGCGGCGAACGCGTTGATGTCGTTGACCGCGAGCTCGGCCAGGATCTTGCGGTCCACCTCGATGTTGGCGGCCTTCAGACCCTGGATGAGGCGGTTGTACGTCATGCCGTTCTGGCGGGCAGCGGCGTTGATGCGCTGGATCCACAGCTGACGGAAGTCGCCCTTGCGCTTCTTGCGGTCGTTGTAGTTGTAGACCAGGGAGTGGGTGACCTGCTCCTTGGCCTTGCGGTACAGACGCGACCGCTGGCCGCGGTAACCGCTGGCCTGCTCGAGGATCGCCCGGCGCTTCTTGTGCGCGTTGACTGCGCGCTTGACGCGTGCCACTTGTTAACTCCTTGTAGCGGGGCCGTGGTCAGTTCTCACACGGCCCGGAATCGATTGGGTCCCGGTGCGGACGTTTCGGCGCGGTGGCGCCGGACGTCACTTGCCGAGAAGCTTCTTGATCTTCGCGGCGTCGGCCGGGGCCATCTCGGCGTTGCCGGTGAGGCGACGCGTCAGGCGGGACGACTTGTGCTCGAGCAGGTGGCGCTTGCCAGCGCGCTCACGCAGCACCTTGCCGGAGCCGGTGACCTTGAAGCGCTTCTTGGCACCGCTGTGCGTCTTGTTCTTCGGCATAGCGCCGTTCTCTCCTCGTCGGTGGCACTCCCCCGAGCCCGTGAGTGGGCGCATGGGAGCGTCATCTTGTTCGGGTTGCTTCCCGGGGCGGTCCGCCCCGGAGCGATCCGGGGCCGCGTGCGACCCCAGGGATCACGCCTCTGCGGGCTCCTCGGCGGCGTCCGCGCTGGACCCGCCCTGGCGCTCCGCCTTGCGGGCGGCCTGCGCCTCGCGGGCCTCGGCCATCGCCTCGGTCTTCTTCTTGTGCGGACCGAGAACCATGATCATGTTGCGGCCGTCCTGCTTGGGGTTCGACTCCACGAAACCCAGCTCCTGGACATCCTCCGCGAGCCGCTGCAGCAGTCGGTAGCCCAGCTCGGGCCGGGACTGCTCGCGACCACGGAACATGATCGTGATCTTGACCTTGTCGCCCTGCTTGAGGAACCGGACGACGTGACCCTTCTTGGTGTCATAGTCGTGCGGGTCGATCTTCGGCCGGAGCTTCATCTCCTTGATGACCGTGTGCGCCTGGTTCTTGCGCGCCTCACGGGCCTTCATGGCCGACTCGTACTTGAACTTCCCGTAGTCCATGAGCTTGCAGACCGGCGGGCGTGCGTTCGCCGCCACCTCGACCAGGTCGAGGTCGTACTCCTGCGCAAGCTCCAGGGCCTTGGCAAGCGGCACGATGCCGACCTGCTCGCCACTGGGACCGACAAGTCGCACCTCGGGGACGCGGATCCGGTCGTTGATGCGGGGCTCGGCGCTGATGGGGCCTCCTCGGTAGCACCACGTGACGCCCTCGCGGGCGGCCACGTAACGTCTTTTCGTAAAGACCAACCGCGCCGACGCACAAAAAATGCCCCGACGGGACACAGGCGGGGCTCCATGAAACCGGAACACCGCCACGGCGAGCCGCGGGGCGCATCGGGCAGCTCCATCGTCCGTACGGAACGATGGCCGCTACCTGACCGGAGACCTGCCGACCTGTGGTCGGCGAGGTGGGAGAACGGAGCTCCACTTGTGGGCCGGGCACAGGAGCACCCAGCCGGTCGATCCACCACACTAGCAGCTGTGGAGCAGGCGTGCTAACCGGTGGCGAACCGATACGCCACCGGGACGTATCGTGGGCGCCATGAGCGACGCGACCCCCAGCAACGACTCCTCCGCCGACACCCCCGGCGAGGGCACCCCCGACTTCGACACCATGACCCGCGACATCGCGGACGTCCCGGCGGTCGAGGTGATCACCACGGTCGCGGTGCACCTGATGAGCGCGGCGGCGGTCAACCTGGGCCTCGCCGAGGAGGGCGAGCAGCACAAGGACCTGGACGAGGCCCGCAAGCTGATCACCGCCCTGGCCGGGCTGGTGACCGCGAGCGCCACCGAGGTCAGCAACTTCCACGCGGCCCCGCTGCGCGACGGCCTGAAGTCCCTCCAGCTGGCCTTCCGCGAGGCGTCCGTCGTGCCGGACGAGCCGGGCCAGGGGCCGGGCGAGAAGTTCACGGGGCCCGTGTACGGCTGAGCCCCACCGAGCGGGAGCGGCCGCGGGCCGCAGGAACGAAGGCGGAAGGAACGGGGGCCGGACCGCAAGCCGGTCCGGCCCCCGTTCCTTCCGCCTCAGGACGGTCCGCCCTCGGGCGGTCGGATGCGGCCGTCAGGCCCGGCCGCCGAAGTGCGGCCGGTCCGGCCGGCCCTCGCCCGGACCCGCCAGGGGCTCCGGCGCCGCCAGCTCGTCCGCGGAGACGGCGAGGCTGTGGGGCGGATGGGTCACCCGGTGGGCGTAGGCGGCCAGCGCGCCGCCGATGAGCGGGGCGATGATGAACAGCCACAGCTGTGACAGCGCCGGCCCGCCCGCGAAGAGGGCGGGCCCCAGGCTCCGGGCCGGGTTGACGGAAGTGCCCGTCAGCGGGACGCCCACGATGTGCACCACGGCCAGTGCCACGCCGATGGCCAGCCCGCCGAAGCCCATGAGGGCCACCCGGTGGGTGACCGCGAGCACCACGAAGACCAGCAGGAAGGTCATCACGACCTCCGCGAGGAACGCGCCGCCCGTGTTCAGGTGCACGTTCGAGCGGTCGGCGAAGCCGTTGCTGCCGAAGGCGCCGTGCGTCTTCAGCCCCGGCACCTGCTTGGCGAGCAGGAAGAGGATCGCCGCGCCGACGATGCCGCCCAGCAGCTGGGCGATCCAGTACTCGATCGCCGTGTGCAGGGTGATGCGCCGCTCCATCAGCATGCCGAGCGTCACCGCCGGGTTGACGTGGCAGCCCGACACTGGGCCCAGGGCGTACGCGAGGGCCAGCAGGGTGAAGCCGAAGGCCAGCGCGATGCCGAGCACGCCGATGTAGTCGGCGGCGAGGACCACGGAGCCCACGGCGAAGAACACCAGCAGCAGCGTTCCGAGGAATTCGGACGTGATGGCCCTGGTCGTCACCGGGTCGAGGTGGGCCAGGTCCAGCTTCACGTTCTTCAGGGCGTCCATGGCGACCTCCTGAGGATCTCGTGGACCGTCCTTAGGCATTGTCGGACGATCTCTCCCCGGGCGCCTGTCGAGGAGCCCGGCGCGACGCGCGCGCCGGTCCCTCTCAGCGGCTGAAGAGCGCCTCTCCCGGAACGGTCGCCTCCGCCGGCAGCAGGGCGAGGTCCAGGCCCTTGACCAGCCGTGCCCGCAGCACCTCGTCGCCGGCCAGGCCCTCCGCGACGCGGCGCACCACGTCGGGCGCCGGGGCGCCGGGGGCCAGGGTGAGGGCCAGGGTGCCGTCGGCCTCGCGGGACGGCGTGAGGTGGGCGCGTAGCACCGCGGGCTCGTCCTCCAGCACCGCGCGCAGGGCGCCGGTGACGGCGGGGTCGGCCAGCGGGTCCGCGCTGTCGCGTCCCTCGGCCAGCGCGAGCAGCGCGGCACCGGTCAGGGGGTAGGTCACCGGGCCGGCCAGGTCGAGGACGATCGTGTCGGCCTTCTCGTGCGCGGCCGCCTGGAGCGCCTGGTGCAGCGGTACGGCCACGGGCCGGGCGTCCGCGCGCCAGCGGGCGAGCGTCCCGGTGGAGGTGAACGCCGGCAGCGCCCGGCGGCCGTCGGGCGCCTGGAGCGTCGGCACGGCCATGTCGCTGGTCTTCTCGCGCTTGAGACCGTCCTCCCCGGTCTCCACCTCGCCGAGCACGGCCACCACGGGTACGAGCAGCCGCGCGCCCGTCAGCGCGGCGAGGACCCGCCGCTCGGCCTCCGGGTCCGTCCGGTCGGCCCCCCAGGCGGCGAGCGCCTCGGTGAGGGCGGCGTCGGCGGAGCCGTCGTCGTCGGAGAAGCCGGGGTCGGGGATGTTCTTGAGCGCCACGGGCCGAGCCTATCCGGCGCGGGCGCCGGGCCGTGGGGCGGGTTGACCCCCGCGCAGGGGCCCGGCCGGGCGGCGGCGAAGGGCGCGGGGAGCCTGCCCCGCGCCGGCGCCGGCGGGACGCGCGGTGGCGCGGCCGCGGCACGGTGAGCGCGCCGGGCGGGCCCGCAAGCGTCGGCGTGTGGCGTGTGGCGTGGCCGACGGTGGCATGGCCGTGCGGCGGGGGCGCGGCACGGTGAGCGCCCCGTACGGCACGAGACGGCCCGGCGTCCGATGCCTCGGAGGCCGCCCGGGTCCCGCGCGGAGCCGGCGGACGGCGCCCTACCGCTGGAGGAAGGCCCGCCGGGGCGCGCCGGCCGTCTTCTCCCGCCGGCGTCTGCGGTCCAGCACCGCGGCGGCCGCCAGCAGGGCCACGCCCGCGCCGCCCGCCGCGAGGGCCGGGCCGCCGAGGGGGGCGCCGCCGGTGTGCCGCGGGCCGGGGCGGGGCCCGGCGCCGAAGTAGCGCGGGGCCGGTGCCGTGGCGCCCCGCGCGGCCACGCCGCCCCGCGTCGCCGCGGTCACGGCCGCCGCCGCGTCCACCAGGCCGGCGCCCAGCTCGTCGCTGCGCCCGCCCGGCGGCGCGTCCTGCGCGGTGCGGGTCAGCAGCTCGCGGACCTGCGCCGGGGCGAGGCCCGGATCGGCCGCCCTGACCAGGGCGACGACCCCGGAGACGAAGGCGGACGCGGCGCTCGTGCCCCAGCCCTCGTAGTAGCGGCGGTCGGGGTCGGCGATCACCACGTCGACGCCCGGCGCGCTGACGGTGGCGTACCAGCGGCGGGTGGAGAAGGAGGCGTGGGCGCCGTAGCGGTCGACGGCGGTCACGGCGATCACGCCGGGATAGGCGGCCGGGTAGGAGACGTGGTCGCCGTGCTCGCCGCCGTTGCCGGCCGAGGCGACCACGACCGCCCCCTTGCGCAGCGCGTACTGCACGGCGGCGTCCTCGCGCGGCTCGGGGTGGGCGGTGTCGCTGTCGTCGCCGAGGGACAGGTTGATCACGTCGGCGCCGTGGTCGGCCGCCCAGCGGATGCCGTCGGCGAGGGCGGCGCCCCGCGCGCCGCGGGCCTTGGCCCGGGCCGGGTCGCCGTCCTCGAGGATGACCCGCACCGGCAGGATCCGGGCGTCCGGGGCGACGCCCATGACGCCGTCCGCGTCGTCCGGGCCGTGTCCGCGCCCGGCGACGATGCCCGCCATCGCGGTGCCGTGTCGCGCCCACGCCCGGTCGCCCGGGCCCGCGCCGAAGCCGATCAGGTCCTTGCCCGGCAGCACCCGGCCCCGGAGGTCCGGGTGCCCCTCGTCGACCCCGGTGTCGAGCACCGCGACGGTGACGCCGGCCCCCTTGGTCGTCCCCCACGCCTCGTGGACCCGCACCGAGTCGAGGCCCCACTCCTGCGCGCGTATGGCGTCGGCGCGCGCGGGCCCGGCCATGAGGACGGCGAGGGCGACGCCGGCGGAGAGGGCGCCCAGGGCCCGCCGGGCGGTGCGCGCCCTCATCCTTCGTCCTCGCGCGCCGTCCGGTGGGTGGCGTCGCGGTATCCGCGTGCCACGCGCTCGGCGAGGGCGGTGGCGTCGTGGCCGAGGCCGGCCTGGGCCGCGGTCGTGGCGGCGCCGGGGGCCGTCGCGCGCACGGCCGGCTGGGGCGGGACGCCGGCGCGACCGTCCGCGAAGCCGGTGACGGAGTAGACGACGGCGGGGGTGTCGGTGAGCACGTCGATGCGCCAGCTGGCGCGCTGGGCGTCGCCGAAGCGGGCGGCGGCGGTACCGCGCGGGGCGTACGGGCGGGGCATCAGGTCCGTTCGCTCGTCGAGGTTCTCGTCGGCGAAGCGCTTGCGCAGGGCGCGCATGCCGGACGGGTCCGCGTCGGTGACGAGCAGTCCGACGGTGGTCACACTCGTCGAGGTGGCGTCGGTGTAGGTGGCGCGCAGCAGGCGCTTGCAGCCGACGGGGGCCAGGGCCTTGGCCAGCAGCGGGTCGAAGGCGCCGGTGCAGCCCTCGGCCGGGGCGACGCCCGTGCGCGTCCAGTCCCGGTCGGCGCCGCCGGGCCCGGCCGCGCCGCCGTGCACCGCCACGGGGAACAGCTCGTCGACGGGCAGGGTCTGCCAGAGGGTGGCCCCGCGCTCGTACGCCGCCTGCGCCGTGGTCCGGTCGTGCGGCCCGCCGGTGACCCAACTCCCGGCGGCCGCCCCGGCTATGAGGCCGACGCCCAGAATCGTGCAGACCGCGGCCGCGACGTTCCGGCCCGGCGCGGCGGGGACGCCGGAGACCGCCGGGGGGCCGGAGACCGCCGGAGGCGACGACGGCATCGGGGGGACGTGGACGGGGGCGGGGCGCCGCGGCACGGCATCCGCTTCGGTGCTCACCCTGCGCTCCCCTCGCGAACCGGCCCGCGGTGCCGCCGTATCGCGCTATACCGCCGTATTCGGACATCCCACCCGCGGCCCTGGGGGCGGGCGTGCGGCGCCACTTTACGGTGCGCACGAGGGCGGGTGCCATTCGCCCGCGTCCCACCTCTACCCAGCGCGATTCCGCTCTGGCAGGCTGCCCGCCATGTCGTCCGACCGAGTGCGTTACGACCGGGCCACCGCTCATCTGGACGCCCCGCTGGCGGTGGTCGACCTGGCGGCGTTCGACGCCAACGCCGCCGACCTGGTGCGGCGGGCCAGGGGCAAGCCGGTGCGGGTGGCCACCAAGTCCGTGCGCTGCCGGGCCCTGTTGGACCGGGTGCTGGCGCGCGACGGCTTCGCGGGCGTGATGAGCCACACCCTCGCCGAGTCGCTGTGGCTGGCGCGCTCGGGCCTGGAGGACGTGCTGCTGGCCTATCCCTCAGCCGACCGCGCCGCGTTCGCGGAGCTGACGTCGGACGCCAAGCTGGCGCGCGCGGTGACGGTGACGGTGGACGACCCGGCGCAGCTGGCGCTGGTGGACGCGGCGCGGGCCGGCCGCGAAGAGGTACGGGTGTGCCTGGAGTTGGACACCTCGCTGCGGCTGCTCGGCGGCAGGTTACGGATCGGGGCATTACGCTCACCGCTGGGCGAACCGGAGCAACTGGCCGAGCTGGCCCGGGCCGTCGACCGCCGCCCCGGCTTCCGGCTGGTGGGCCTGATGGCGTACGAGGCGCACGTGGCCGGCGTGGGCGACGCCCCCGCCGGCCGGCCGCTGCGCGCCCGGGGGATCCGGCTGATGCAGTCGGCCGCCCGGCGGCAGCTGGCCGCCCGGCGCGCGGAGGCCGTCCGGGCGGTCCGGGCGGTGGCGGAGCTGGAGTTCGTCAACGGCGGCGGTACGGGCAGCGTCCAGCACACCGCGGCCGAGGCGGCGGTGACGGAGGTGGCGGCCGGCTCGGGCCTGTACGCGCCCCGGCTCTTCGACGACTACGCCTCGTTCGCCGCCCGCCCGGCCGCTCTCTTCGCCCTGCCCGTGGTGCGCCGCCCGGGGGTGGGTGTGGTGACCGTCCTCGGCGGGGGCTACCCGGCCTCGGGCGTGCCCGGGCCGGACCGGCTGCCGGTGCCCCACCTTCCGGCGGGGCTGCGGCACGCCCCGCGGGAGGGGGCCGGGGAGGTGCAGACGCCGCTGCTGGGCACGCCCGCGGACGACCTGCTGATCGGCGACCGGGTGTGGTTCCGGCACGCGAAGGCGGGCGAGCTGTGCGAGCGCTTCGCCGCGCTGCACCTGATCGACGGGGAGCGGGTGGTGGACACCGTCCCCACCTACCGGGGCGAGGGCCACGCGTTCCTGTGACCCCCGGCCCCGCGCCCGCTCAGGGCCGGACGTCCCGTCAGAAGGCCCGGTCCACCTGGTCGGCGATGACGGAACCGTCGGCGCGCTTCACCGGCACCTTCGAGCCGTCGGCGGCCGTCGCGCCGGTCGTCGAGCACGGGTACGTCCCCGACTTGCGCGGCATCGGCTCGATGAACATCGGGTTGGCCACCCAGCGGCCGTCCGCGTCGTCGTAGGCGCGGCACATCAGCTCGGCCTTGTTGCGGTTGACGGCGACGTGGGCGCCGGTCGCGTCGTTCACGAACGTCACGTCGGTGTCGGCGTCGCCCGCGCCGAGGGCGATGCGGTGGGAGAAGTCCTGCTGCTGCCAGGCCTTCGCGCCCTTGATCTTGAAGATCTCCTGGTTGATCACGCAACGCTTGCCGTCCATGTACGGGATGGCCTCGCCGGCCCCGTCCGCGACGTCGCCGCAGCCCTTGACGCCCGTGGTGAGGCGGCCGTGCTCGACGATGCTGCGGATGCCGACGGTGTGCTTGCGGTCCAGGCCGACACCGCTGGACCACGCCTCGGCGATGGGCTCGGAGGAGGCCGAGATGATGTAGACGTCGAAGCCGGCCGCCTTGAGGGTGCGGATCAGGTCCTTCTGCTGGTCGTAGTAGCGGACGTAGCCGGCGATCGTGTGGGTGCCGACGGTCTGCTTCGCCCCGACCGGGGCGGCCAGCTGCTCGGCCCGGGCCCGCTTGGCGAAGGAGGTGAGGGCGGCGGGGGTGTGACCGGCGAAGAGCTGGGGGATCCACGCGTAGGCGGGGACCGTGCGCCGGTGGTTCCAGTCGCCGGCGAAGGCCGCCTCGCCGCTCATGGTCTGCGACTTCTCGCGGATCTCGAAGATCTCGTCGGTGCAGGCGGTGTTCTTCGAGGTGGGCAGGGGGTGGCCGACGGGCACCGAGGTGCCGCACGCCTTGGTGAGCGCGCGGTCGGCGGCCGGGGTGAGCCACTTGCTGGTGTCGCTCCAGTGCTTGGGCCGCAGGATCTTGTCGTGCTTGAGGGACCAGGCGAGGGTCGCGTCGGTGATGTCGTTCTTGACGACCGTGTTGTCCCAGTCGAAGGCGGCGACGGGACGGGCGCCGCCCCGCTTGCCGGAGCAGGTGCCCCGCTCGTCGATCATCTTCTGCAGCTTGGCGCGGTTGTCGCCGAACCACGGGGTGTTCTTGTCGAGCTGCGGGCAGTTCGGACGGGCCGTCAGGGCGGCGGAGGCCGGGGTCGCGGCGGTGGCGGGGACCGAGGCGGCGAGGGCCGCGACGGCAGCGAGGCCGGCGACGATGGCGGACTTGGTGCGCATGAGCTCTCTTTGGTGCGGGGACGGCTGGAGGCGCGCCGGGACCGGACCGCGCATACCGGCCCCCGGTCCCGGCGTCTGATCATGGACCCTACAGCGGGGTCACGTAGGCGCCCGCGATGCCTCCGTCGACGAGGAACTCGGCGGCGTTGACGAAGGACGAGTCGTCGCTGGCGAGGAAGGCGACCGCGGCGGCGATCTCCTCCGGTTCGGCGAAGCGCCCCACGGGGACGTGCACCAGCCGGCGCGCGGCCCGCTCGGGGTCCTTGGCGAACAGCTCCTTGAGCAGGGGGGTGTTCACGGGCCCCGGGCAGAGGGCGTTGACGCGGATGCCCTCGCGGGCGAACTGCACGCCCAGCTCGCGGGACATGGCCAGCACGCCGCCCTTGGAGGCGGTGTAGCTGATCTGTGAGGTGGCGGCGCCCATCACGGCGACGAAGGACGCGGTGTTGATGATGGAGCCCTTGCCCTGCCGCTGCATGTAGGGCAGTGCCGCCTTGCAGCACAGGTAGACGGAGGTGAGGTTGACCTCCTGGACGCGCTTCCAGGCGTCGAGCCCGGTGGTGAGGATGGAGTCGTCGTCGGGCGGCGAGATGCCGGCGTTGTTGAAGGCGACGTCGACGGAGCCGTAGGTGTCGTAGGCGGTCTTGAAGAGCGCCTCGACCTGCTCGGCGTCGGTGACGTCGACCTGGACGAAGAGCCCGCCGACCTCGTCGGCCGCGGCCTTGCCGGCGCTCTCGTCGATGTCGGCGCACACGACGTGGGCGCCCTCGGAGGCCAGGCGCCGTGCGGTGGCCAGGCCGATGCCGCTGCCGGCTCCGGTGATGACGGCCGTGCGTCCGACGAGACGGCGGCAGACGGGGGTCTGGTCGGTCACTTGGTCTCCTCCAGGGGGTCGATGGCGATGAACACGTTCTTGGTCTCGGCGAAGGCGGCCAGCGCGCCCGGGCCCAGTTCCCGGCCGAGGCCGGACTGCTTGAAGCCGCCGAAGGGCGTCCAGTAGCGGACGCTGCTGTGGGAGTTGACGGAGAGGTTGCCGGCGGCGACGGCCCGGGAGAGGCGCAGGGCGCGGGAGACGTCCCGGGTCCAGATCGAGCCGGACAGCCCGTAGTCGGTGGCGTTGGCGAGGCGGACGGCCTCGGCCTCGTCCTCGAAGGGGATGACCACGGCGACCGGCCCGAAGACCTCCTCGGTGGCGACGCGGTCGTCCGGGGCGGCTTCGAGGACGGTGGCGGGGTACCAGAAGCCCTTGCCGGCCGGCGCCTCGCCTCGGATGGCGGCCGGTGCGTCCTCGGGCACGTACCCGCGCACGCGCTCCCGCTGCGCGGCGGAGATCAGCGGCCCCATCTGCGTGGCGGGGTCGGCCGGGTCGCCCGTGACGAAGGACTTCACGGCCGGCTCCAGCAGCTCCATGAACCGGTCGTAGACCCGGCGCTGGACGAGGATGCGGCTGCGGGCGCAGCAGTCCTGTCCGGTGTTGTCGAGGAAGGCGCCGGGAGCGGCGGCGGCCGCCCGCTCGACGTCGGCGTCCGCGAAGACGATGTTGGGGCTCTTGCCGCCGAGTTCGAGGGTCACGCGCTTCACGCCCGCCGCGCACTTGGCCATGATCTGCTTGCCGACAGCGGTGGATCCGGTGAAGACGACCTTGGCGACGCCCGGGTGTTCGACGAGGGCGGCGCCGGCGACCGGGCCCCGGCCCGGCAGGACCTGGAAGAGCCCCTCGGGCAGCTGGGCCTCCAGGGCCAGCTCCGCGAGCCGCAGGGCGGTCAGCGGGGTGGTCTCGGCCGGTTTGAGCAGGACGGCGTTGCCGGCGGCGAGGGCCGGGGCCAGGCCCCAGGCCGCGATCGGCATGGGGAAGTTCCACGGGGCGATGACGGCGACGACGCCGAGCGGCTCGTGGAAGGTGACGTCCAGCCCGCCGGCCACGGGGATCTGGGCGCCGGTCAGGCGCTCGGCTCCCCCGGCGGCGTAGTCGAGCAGGTCGCGGACGTTGCCGGCCTCCCAGCGGGCGTTGCCGATGGGGTGGCCCGCCTCGCGGACCTCCAGAAGGGCGAGTTCCTCCAGGTGGGCGTCGACGGCCGCGGCGAAGCGCCGCAGCGCGCGGGCGCGGTCGCCGGGGGCCAGGGCCGCCCAGGCCGGCTGGGCCGCGGCCGCCCGCCGGACGGCCGCGTCCACGTCCCGCGCGGTGGAGTCGGGGACGGTGGCGACGACTTCTTCGGTCGCCGGGTTGAGGATGTCCAAGGTGCGGTCCTCACATCCGCTCGAAGGAGCGGAAGCGCTCCCAGTCCGTGACGGCGGCGTCGTAGGCGTCCTGCTCGACGCGCGCCATGTTCAGGTAGTGCTCGACGACCTCGTCGCCGAAGGCCGCCCGTGCGAGGGGGCTCTCCTCCCACAGCTTCGCGGCGTCGCGCAGCGTGGCGGGGACGTGCCGGGCGTCGCCGGAGTAGGCGTTGCCGGTGCACGCCTCGGGCAGCTCCAGCTCGTGCTCGACGCCGTGGAGCCCGGCGGCGACCATGCCGGCGACGGCGAGGTAGGGGTTCACGTCGCCGCCGGGGAGCCGGTTCTCGAACCGGTGGGAGGGCCCGTGGCCGACCACGCGCAGGGCGCAGGTGCGGTTGTCGGGGCCCCAGGCGACGGCCGTGGGGGCGAAGGAGCCGGGGCGGAAGCGCTTGTAGGAGTTGATGTTCGGCGCGTAGAGGAGCGTGAAGTCGCGCAGCGCGGCCAGCTGCCCGGCGAGGAAGTGCCGCATCAGCTTGGACATGCCGTACGGGCCGGAGTCGTCGGCGAGCACCGGTGTTCCGGCCTCGTCGCGCAGCGAGAGGTGGATGTGGCAGGAGTTGCCCTCGCGCTCGTCGTACTTGGCCATGAAGGTCAGGGCCATGCCCTCCTGGGCGGCTATCTCCTTGGCCCCGGTCTTGTAGACGACGTGCTGGTCGCAGGTGGTGAGCGCCTCGTCGTAGCGGAAGGCGATCTCGTGCTGGCCCAGGTTGCACTCGCCCTTGGCGGACTCGACCGTCATGCCGGCGGCGCCCATCTCGTTGCGGATGCGGCGCAGTACGGGCTCGACGCGGCCGGTGCCGAGGACGGAGTAGTCGATGTTGTACTGGTTGGCCGGGGTCATGCCGCGGTAGCCGCGGTTCCAGGCGTCCTCGTAGGTGTCCTTGAAGAGCATGAACTCCAGTTCCGTGCCCGCGTAGGCCGTCCAGCCGTGCTCGGCGAGCCGGCCGAGCTGGCGGCGCAGGATCTGCCGCGGCGAGGCGAGGACGGGTGAGCCGTCGTGCCAGGCGAGGTCCGCGGTGATGAGTGCGGTGCCGGGGTTCCACGGCGTGCGGCGGAGGGTGGCGGTGTCGCCGTGCAGGGCGAAGTCTCCGTAGCCGCGTTCCCACGAGGCCATGGTGTAGCCGCCGACGGTGTTCATGTCGGCGTCCACGGCGAGCAGGTAGTTACAGCCCTCGGTGCCGTGCTCCAGGGCGTCGTCGAGGAAGAACCGGGCGGCGAACCGCTTCCCCTGGAGCCGTCCTTGCATGTCCGTGAAGGCCAGGACGACAGTGTCGATCTCCCCGGTGTCCACGAGCCCGCGCAGCTCGTCGACCGTGAGCGGGGGCATGCGGTCTGCCACGTATTGCCTCCTGTCGGTGCGACTGGAGGTCATAAGGTAGGCCGGTAGACCATTGATTGGGAAGGGGGTCCGATGAACGAGCATGCGGCGGACCGGCTGGCGCCGGTGCTGCGGCCGGTGCGCGCGGGCAACGGGTTCGAGGAGGCTCTGGCCCAGATACTCCAGATCGTGCGGCTGGGCCTGGTCGGTCACGGGGAAAGGCTGCCCGCCGAGCGGGAGTTGGCGGAGCGGCTGCAGATCAGCCGGGTGACGCTGCGCGAGGTGCTGAAGGTGCTCCACGACCAGGGGCTGGTGGAGAGCAGACGGGGCCGCTACGGCGGCACCTTCGTCCTGGCCCCGGCCGCGGCGGGCGAGGAGGAGCTGCGCCGCCGGGTGGCGGCGGTCGACGTCGAGGACGTGCTGCGCTTCCGCGAGGTGCTGGAGGTGGGCGCGGCGGGGCTGTGCGCCGCGCACGGCCTGGCCGGCGAGCGCGCCGTGCGGCTGCGCGAGGCGCTGGCCGCCACGCACGACGCGCCGCTGGCCGACTACCGCCGACTGGACACGATGCTGCACCTGACCCTGGCGGAACTGTCCGGTTCCCCCTCGCTGGCCGCGCAGTACGCGGCGGTGCGGGCCTCGGTCAACGAACTGCTGGACTGCATCCCGCTGCTGGTGCGCAACCTCGAACACTCCCAGCGCCAGCACACCGCGCTGGTGGAGGCGGTCCTGGCCCAGGACGCGGACGAGGCGCGCGAGGTGATGCGGGAGCACTGCTGCGGCACGGCGGCGCTGTTGCGCGGCTTTCTGACCTGAGACGAACGAGACGGGGTGTTGCTCGTGGGGCGTATGTCCCAGGAGCGACGGTGTCGTGAGGACGCGTAACGCGGGATTTACGCACGGGGGTTGCCTTTCCGTCGCACACACGGCAAAGGTATGGCGCAAAACCTTTGCCTGAGTGTTCCCTCAGCGGTCCCTCGGCGTCCTCACGTCCCCCCAGGCAGGAGCGGCTCATGGCCGATCGCACGGACTCCCCCAGCGCACCCTCCGCCACCGGGGACGGCGGCGCCGAGGACTATCTGGAGAAGCGCACCCTGCGCCGGGGCAGCGCCGGGCCCCTCCTGCTCACCGGGCTGGGCGTGGCCTACGTCGTCTCCGGCGACTTCTCGGGCTGGAACTACGGCCTCGCGCACGGCGGTTTCGGCGGACTGGCCGTCGCCGCCGTGCTGATGGGCCTGATGTACACCTGCATGGTCTTCGCCCTCGCCGAACTGGCCGCCATCCTCCCCACCGCGGGCGGCGGCTACGGCTTCGCCCGCAGGGCGCTCGGCCCATGGGGCGGCTTCCTGACCGGCACGGCCATCCTCATCGAGTATGTCCTCGCACCCGCCGCCATCTCCCTCTTCATCGGCGACTACGTCGAGTCGCTGCACCTGTTCGGGCTCACCTCCGGCTGGCCCGTGTACCTCGCCTGCTTCGTCGTCTTCATCGGCATCCACCTGTGGGGCGTGGGCGAGGCCCTGCGCTTCAGCTTCGTGGTGACCGGCATAGCGGTGGCCGCCCTGATCGTCTTCGCCGCGGGCGCCTTCACCGACTTCGACGCCGGACGGCTCGACGACATCCCCGTCGACCCGGACGCCTTCGGGGCCTCGTCCTGGCTGCCGTTCGGCCTCCTCGGCATCTGGGCGGCCTTCCCGTTCGGCATGTGGTTCTTCCTCGGCGTCGAGGGCGTGCCGCTGGCGGCGGAGGAGACCAGGGACCCGGCGCGCACGCTCCCCAGGGCCATGGCCACGTCCATGGGCATCCTGCTGCTGCTGGCCCTGCTGACCTTCCTCGCCACCACCGGCGCCGGCGGTGCGGAGGCGATGAAGGACGCGGGCAACCCGCTGGTCGCCGCGCTGGAGGGCGACGGGCACGGCCGGGTCCTGGCCCGCGTCGTCAACTACGCGGGCCTCGCGGGCCTGGTGGCCTCCTTCTTCTCCCTCATCTACGCCGGGTCGCGCCAGCTCTTCGCCCTCTCCCGGGCCGGCTACCTCCCCCGCTTCCTCTCCCTCACCAGCCGCCGCAAGGCCCCCTGGCTGGGCCTGCTGGTGCCCGGCGCCCTCGGCTTCGCCCTGGCGGCCGCGAGCGGCGACGGGGCGCGGATGCTCAACGTCGCGGTCTTCGGCGCCACCATCTCCTACGCGCTGATGTCGCTCTCCCACATCGTGCTGCGCCGCCGCGAGCCGCGGCTGGCCCGGCCCTACCGCACCCCGGGCGGGACGGCGACGTCGGCGGTGGCGTTCGTCCTGGCCTGCTCCGCGCTGGTGGCCACGTTCCTGGTGGACGTCACCGCCGCCTTCATCGCCCTGGGCGTCTACGCCGTCGCCGCCGCCTACTTCGCCCTCTACAGCAGGCACCGGCTGGTCGCCGGCGCGCCGGAGGAGGAGTTCGCCGCACTGGCCGCGGCGGAGGCGGAGCTGACAGGAGAATGAGCGGGAACGAGGAAAGGACAAGGGAATTGGACGCGCCGGAACACAGGCCCCTCATCGGTGTCACCACCTATCTGACCCGGGCGCGCTGGGGAGTGGCCTGGGACCTGCCCGCCACCCTCCTGCCCGCCGCCTACCCGGCCTACGTCCAGCGGGCCGGCGGCCTCGCCGTGATGCTGCCGCCCGACGACCCGGCGTCCGCCGCGGCGGTCCTCCACCGCCTCGACGGCCTCGTCCTCGCCGGCGGCGAGGACCTGGACCCGGCCCTGTACGGCGCCCGCCCGCACCCCCGCGCCGGGACGCCCGTACCCGAGCGCGACCGCTGGGAACTGGCCCTGCTCGACGTCGCGCTGCGCCGCGGCCTGCCGGTGCTCGGCATCTGCCGGGGCATGCAGCTGATGAACGTCCACGCGGGAGGCACGCTCTGCCAGCACCTCCCCGACGAGGTGGGCCACGACCGCCACAACCCCGTCCCCGGCACCTTCACCGACCACACGGTCACCCCGGTCCCGGGCACGCGGACCGCCGGCCTGCTGTCCGGCCCGCTGGCGGTGGCCACGCAGCACCACCAGTCCGTGGACCGCCTCGGCACCGGTCTCGTCGCGACCGCCCACGCCGAGGACGGCACCGTGGAGGCGCTGGAGTACCCGGGCAAGCCCTTCGCGCTGGCGGTGCAGTGGCATCCGGAGGCACGGGACGACCTGCGACTGGTGAGGGGACTCGTGCGGGCGGCCACGCGTGAGGCGTGACGGCCGTCAGCCGGCCGTCAGCCCCAGCAGGTCCCGGGCCGGCCCCGCGGGACGGTGTCCCGTCGGCCACACCGCCCGCAGCGCCCGGCGCAGGGAGAGCCCCGCCACGGGGATCTCCACCAGGCGCCGGGCGGCCAGCTCCTCCCCGATCGCCAGCTCGCTCAGCACCGACGGGCCCGCCCCGCCGACCACCGCCGCCTTCGCCGCCGTCGTCGACGCCAGCTCCAGCAGCGGCGCGGCCGGGCCGCCCGACCCCGCCAGCGCGGCGTCGAGGACCTGGCGGGTGCCCGAGCCGCGCTCGCGCAGGATCAACGGGGCGGCCGCCAGCTCCGCCACCTCCAGCGGCCCGCGGCGCCGTGCCCACGGGTGCCCCGGCGCCGTGACGACGACGAGCCGGTCGTGACCGATGACCGTCCCGTCCAGGCCGGACGGCACGTCCAGCCCCTCGACGAAGCCCAGGTCGGCCTCCCCCGACAGCAGCCGCTCCGCCACGGCGGCCGAGTTCCCCGCCAGCAGCGACACGGCCAGCCCCGGCCGCAGCGTGCGCAGCGCGACGAGCCAGCCGGGCAGCAGGTACTCCGCGATGGTCATGCTCGCGGCCACCCGCAGCCGCGAGTCACGGCGGGTCCGCAGCGCCTGCGCCCCCGCGTCGAACGCCTCGGCCGCCTCGACGACGCGCCGCGCCCAGTCGGTGACCAGCACCCCGGACGGGGTGAGCTGGGAGCCGCGCGGGGAGCGCTCGACGAGCGCGACGCCCAGCAACCGCTCCATGCTGCGCACCCGGCCGCTCGCCGCGGGCTGGGTGATGCCGAGCTCCCGCGCGGCCCGGCCGAGGCTGCCCAGCCGGGCGACGGCGAGCAGCAGCTCCAGCGACCCCAGGTCGGGGACCCGGTGCGCGAGCGGCGACGGCGGCTGCTCCCTGGCGCTCATAACGCCAGCTTATGTCCTCATAGCACCATGGTCCCTGGTGGGGGCGCGCTTGCGCGGCGACCGTGGAGACATGACCACCACGCGCTCGCACACCCCGCTCCGCCATCTGGGCCCCAACTGGTACGCCACCGTCATGGGCACCGCGATCGTCGCGTCGGCGGGCGCGGCGCTGCCCGGGGACACCGGCGGGCTGCGCGGCGCGTTCGAAGCCGTCTGGGCCGTGGCGGCGCTGGCGCTCCTCGTCCTGCTCGCCGCCCGGGCCGTCCACTGGGCCCGCCACCCGGACCAGGCCAGACGGCACCTGGCCGACCCGGCCGTGGCGCCCTTCTACGGGTGTCTGGCCATGGCGCTGCTGGCCGTCGGCGGGGCCACCCTCTCCGTGGGCTCGGGCGTGATCGGCGCCGACGCCGCGGTCCGCGCCGACGCCGTCCTGTGGGTGACCGGCACCGTCGTCGGGCTCGGTGCCGCCTGCGCCGTCCCGTACCTGATGGTGACCCGGCACCGGGTGGCGCCGGGTGACGCCTCCCCCGTCTGGCTGCTGCCCGTGGTGGCCCCCATGGTCTCCGCCGCGCTCGGCCCCGCCCTCGTGCCGCACCTGCCCGCCGGGCAGTGGCGGGAGGCGATGCTGCTGGGCTGCTACGCGCTGTTCGGGGCGAGCCTGCTGGCGACGCTCGTCATCCTGCCGGTGGTCTTCTCCCGGCTCGTCCACCACGGGCCGCTGCCGCTCGCGCTGACGCCGACGCTGTTCCTCGTGCTCGGCCCGCTGGGCCAGTCCACCACCGCCGTGGGCAACCTCGCCGACGTCGCGCCGGGTGCCGTGGGGCAGCCGTACGCGCGGGCGATGGCCGGCTTCGCGGTCCTCTACGGCGCACCCGTGATCGGCTTCGCCCTGCTGTGGCTGGCCCTGGCCACGGCCCTGGTGGTCCGCGCCTTCCGGGGCGGCATGGGCTTCGCGATGACCTGGTGGGCCTTCACCTTCCCCCTCGGCACCTGCGTCACGGGCGCCGCCGGACTGGCCCGCCACACCGGGCTGGAGGCGTTCACGTGGCTGGCGGTCGGGCTGTACGCCGTGCTGGTGGCCGCCTGGGCCGTCGCGGGCGCCCGGACGCTGGCCGGGCTGCTCAGCGGCGGGCTGCTCGCAGCGCCGCGGCCAGCACCTGTGGCGCTCGGGTCAACGACGGTCCGTACCACGTGAGGTGGCGGCCGCTGACCAGCGCGCACGGCAGGCCGGGGAACGCCTCCGGCCCGTCGTCGCGCGTGAAGCGGTAGGGCTCGTCGGGGAGCACGACCAGCTCCGCGCCGCAGGCGTTCAGCTCGTCGAGGGGGACGCGCGGGTAGCGTTCGGCGTGCCCGGCGTGGACGTTGGCCACGCCGAGACGGGCCAGCAGGTCGCCGGCGAAGGTGTCGCTGCCGAGGACCATCCAGGGTCTGCGCCACACGGGCACGACGGCCCGCAGCAGGGGCCCGGGGGCGCTCACGTCCCGCCAAGCGTCGCGCGCGTCGGACAGCCACGCGGGCGGGCGCAGCCCGCAGCCGCGCACGAGGACCCGCTCCAGTTCCCTGAACGCCTGGTCCAGCGTGCGGATCCCGGTGACCATGACGTCCAGTCCCGCGGCGCGCAGGGCGGCGAGGTCGGGCGCCCGGTTCTCCTCCTCGTTGGCGACGACGAGGTCGGGGGCGAGCGCCACGACACGGGCCACGTCGGGGTTCTTGGTGCCGCCGATCCGTACGACGTCGAGCCCGGCGGGCTCCTCGCACCAGTTCGTGGCCCCCACGAGCAGCCCGGGCTCCGTGACGGCCACGGCCTCGGTCAGCGAGGGCACGAGGGAGACGACACGGCGTACGGCGGGACGGCCGCTCAGCGAGCTCACCGCCCCACCGTACGCCCGGTCGCGCGGACGGTCAGCCGGTGACGGGCGCCAGTTTGTCGATCAGGCCCGGGCGGGCGTCCAGCCAACGGCGGGCGGAGTCCTTCTCCTTGCCCTTGCCGCCCTTCTGGACCGCGGCCTCCAGGGAGGACAGGTCCGCCTCGGACATCTTGAAGTTCTTCAGCCACCCGGCGACGCGGGGGAAGTCGCGGGCGAAGTCCTTCTTGCCGACGGCGTGGATCTGCTCGCCCTCGCCCCAGGCGCCCTTGGGGTCCTTGAGCTTCTTCAGGTCGTAGGTGCCGTACGCCCAGTGCGGGGACCACAGGGTCGTGACGATCGGCTGCTTCTTCTTGATGGCCCGGTCCAGCTCGGCGAGCATCGTGGACGTGGAGGACGAGACGACCTTGTACTCGCCGTCCAGGCCGTACTCCTTGAGGACCTTGTCGTTGAGCTTGCCCATCATGCCGGCGCTCGACTCGATGCCGACGATCTTCCCGCCGAACGTTCCGGCCTTGCCCTTGAGGTCCGCCAGGGAGTCGACGTCCTTGACGTAGGAGGGAACGGTCAGTTCCAGGGACGTGGGCCCGTACCAGGCGCCGAGGTCGGCGAGCTTGTCGCCGTAGCGTTCCATGTACTGCTGGTGCGTGGTGGGCAGCCAGGCGTCGAACTGGACGTCCATCTGGCCCTGGGCGAGGGCGGTGTAGAGGGGGCCCGGGTCGAGCTGCTTGACGTCCGGCTTGTAGCCGCGGTCCTCCAGGATGTTCTGCCAGAGGTAGGTGGAGGCGACGGCCTCGTCCCAGGGGAAGTAGCCGAGCTTCATCCGCTGGCCCTGTCCGACGTTCTCACCGGCCGCGACGGCCTGCCGTCCGCCGTCCCCGCCGACGAGCTGCACGCCGCCCGCGACGAGCGCGAGGACGACGACGCCGACGGTGGCCACGGCCGTGCCCGGCCGGTAGCGGAGGACCTTGGCGGAGGCGAGGCCGCGGGCGGGGGCGGCCTCCTTGGCGGAGGCGCGGCGGCCCAGCGGGGAGACCCGCTTGCCGAGCGCGCCGGTCATCCGGTCCAGGTACATGGCGAGGACGACGACGGCCAGGCCGCTCTCGACGCCGCCGCCGATGTCGACCTGGGTGACGGCCGCGTACACCGACTCGCCGAGACCTCCGGCGCCGGCCATGCCGGCGATGACGACCATGGACAGCGCCAGCATGATGACCTGGTTGACGCCGGCCATGATCGTGGGCAGGGCGAGGGGCAGCTGGACGCGGGTGAGGGTGTGGCGCGGGGTGGTGCCGAAGGCCCGGGCGGCCTCGACGAGTTCGGCGTCGACCTGGCGGATGCCCAGCTCGGTCATGCGGACGCCGGGGGGCATCGAGAAGACGATGGTGGCGATCAGGCCCGGCATGGGGCCGATCGAGAAGAACATCACGCCGGGGATCAGGTAGACGAAGGCGGGCATCGTCTGCATGACGTCCAGGACGGGCCGCAGCACCGCGCTCACCCGCCGGTCGCGGGCCGCCCAGATGCCCAGGGGCACGGCGAGGACGAGCGTGATGACGCTGGCGACGAGGATGAGCGAGAGCGTCGCCGTCGCCCGGTCCCACAGGCCGAACGAGTCGATGAGCGCCAGGCCCGCGAAGGCGAGCACGGCGGCGGGCAGGCCCCGCAGCCACCAGGCGACGACGGCGAGGATGCCGGCCATGAGCAGCGCGTCGGGGGCGCCGAGGGTGGCGTTGACACCGTCGTACATGCCGCTCAGGACGGTGTTGACGGCGTCGAAGAGCCAGGAGAGGTGGGCCTGGAGCCAGGAGACGGCGTGCTCGGCCCAGCCACCGAGGTTGATCCTAGGCACGGGCGGTCACCTCCCCCTCGGTCTTCGCCGCTTCGGGCGCGGCTCCGCCCGGCTGCGGCGCCTCGCCCAGGGCCGCGAGCATCCGGTCGCGGGTGACGACGCCGGCCAGCTCGCCGTCCTCGCCGGTGACGGCGACGGGGGCGTCGCTGAGCGAGAAGGGGGTGAACAGCTCGGAGACGGGCGTCGCGGTGCCGACGGCCGTGGTGCCCTCCGGCACGCCGGCCGGCTCGTCCATGATCGAACCGGCGGTGAGCACCCGGGAGCGGTCGACGTCCTGGATGAAGGAGGCGACGTAGTCGTTCGCGGGGCGGACCAGGATGTCCTCGGCGGTGCCGTTCTGGACGATCCGGCCGTCCCGCATCACGGCGATGCGGTCGCCGAGGCGCATGGCCTCGTTGAGGTCGTGGGTGATGAACACGATGGTCTTCTTGAGCCGCTTCTGGAGGTCCAGCAGCTGGTCCTGCATGTCGCGGCGGATCAGGGGGTCCAGGGCGCTGAACGACTCGTCCATCAGCAGCAGGTCCGCGTCGGTGGCGAGCGCGCGGGCGAGGCCGACGCGCTGCTGCATGCCGCCGGAGAGCTCGTCGGGCCAGGAGGTCTCCCAGCCCTTGAGACCGGCCAGCTCCAGGGCCTGGGCGGCGCGCTCCTCACGCTCGGCGCGGGGCAGGCCGCGCACCTCCAGGCCGTAGGCGGCGTTCTCCAGCACGCTGCGGTGCGGGAACAGCGCGAAGTGCTGGAAGACCATGCTGATGTTCCGCGAGCGGACGTCGCGCAGCTCGGCCGGGGTCAGGGCGGTCAGGTCCCGCCCGTCGTAGAGGACGCGTCCGGCGGTGGGGTCCGACAGGCCGTTGAGCATGCGCAGCAGCGTGGACTTGCCGGATCCCGACAGTCCCATCACGACGAAGATCTGGCCGGCCTCGACCTCGAACGACGCGTCGATGACCGCCGCGGTGGTGCCGTCCGCGCGCAGCTCGTCACGGTCTGCGCCGTCCTTGAGTCGCTGGACGGCGGCTTCGGGTCGTCTGCCGAACACCTTGTAGAGATGCTCGGCCTTCAGCCTGGACACATAAACCTCTCGGGTCGAACTACGGACCGCCTCCCCCTCCCCTGGCGGGTCCACTCCGGCGTCGCGCCTGCCCCGGGTCATCCCGGGCAAACGGAACGTGATCCGCTTCACATTCCGGCGGGGTGGTTGTCAGTGCGGTGCGGCATGATCGGTCCGTGACCCGACGCCTGATGCTCCTCGACACCGCCTCCCTGTACTTCCGCGCCTATTTCGGGGTGCCGGAATCGGTGAAGGCCCCGGACGGCACGCCCGTGAACGCGGTGCGCGGCCTGCTGGACTTCATCGCCCGCCTGGTCCAGGACCACCACCCCGACGACCTGGTGGCCTGCATGGACTTCGACTGGCGCCCGCAGTGGCGGGTGGAGCTGATCCCCTCCTACAAGGCGCACCGGGTGGCGGACGAGGTCGTGGGGGCTCCGGACGAGGAGGAGACGCCGGACACGCTCTCCCCGCAGGTCCCGGTGATCGAGAGCGTGCTGGACGCGCTCGGCATCGCCCGCGTGGGAGCCGTGGGGTACGAGGCCGACGACGTGATCGGCACGCTGGCCGGGCGGTCCGCGGGCCCGGTCGACATCGTCACCGGCGACCGCGACCTCTACCAGCTGGTGGACGACCGCCGCGGGGTGCGGGTGCTGTATCCGGTCAAGGGCGTCGGCACGCTCCAGGTGGTCGACGAGGCGGTGCTGCGGGAGAAGTACGGGGTGGACGGCCCCGGCTACGCCGATTTGGCCCTGCTGCGCGGCGACCCCAGCGACGGGCTGCCGGGCGTGCCCGGCATCGGCGAGAAGACGGCGGCCAAGCTGCTGGCGTCCTTCGGCGACCTCGCCGGGATCATGGCTGCGGTCGACGACCCGGCGACGAAGCTGAGCCCGGCGCAGCGCAGGCGGCTGGACGAGGCCCGCCCCTATCTGGCGGTGGCGCCGAAGGTGGTGCGGGTGGCCTCCGACGTGCCGCTGGCCCCGTTCGACGCGGCCCTGCCGGCGGCGCCGCGCGACGCCGAGGCGCTCGACGCGCTGGCCGGACGCTGGGGGCTGGGCGGGTCGTTGCAGCGTTTGCTCACCGCCCTCGAACGATGACCTGTTAGGTTAGGCAGACCTAACTTTTATCAGGGGATCAGGGGAGACAGCCATGGCAGACCGTCCGGCACGCAAGGGACCCCGGCTCAACCGCGCCCGGGTGCTCCGCACCGAGCGGCTGACACCGCACATGGTGCGCGTGGTCCTCGGCGGCGAGGCCCTCGCGGACTTCGGCGCCGGCGAGCACACCGACCACTACGTCAAGCTGCTCTTCCCGCTGGAGGACGTGACCTACCCCGAGCCGTTCGACATCGAGGCCGTCCGCCGCGACATGCCCCGCGACCAGTGGCCCCGGACGCGGACGTACACGGTGCGCTCCTTCGACCGAGAGGCCCGCGAGCTGGCCGTCGACTTCGTGATCCACGGCGACGAGGGCCTCGCCGGGCCGTGGGCCGCCCGGGTCCGGCCGGGCGAGGAGGTCCTCTTCCTCGGCCCCGGCGGCGCCTACGCCCCCGACCCGGCCGCCGACTGGCACCTGCTGGTGGGCGACGAGAGCGCCCTGCCCGCGATCGCCGCGTCCCTGGAGCGCGTCCCCGAGGGTGCACTCGTCCACGCCTTCGTCGAGGTCGCGGACGCCGGCGAGGAGCAGAAGCTCCAGCTGCCCGCCGGCGTGGAGGTCACCTGGCTGCACCGCGCGGACCGTCCCGTCGGCGCCGCCCTCGTCGAGGCGGTGCGCTCGCTCGACTTCCCCGCCGGCGACGTGCACGCCTTCGTGCACGGCGAGGCCGGCTTCGTGAAGGAGCTGCGCCGCCACCTGCGCATGGAGCGCGAGCTGCCGCGCGAGCGGCTGTCGATCTCCGGCTACTGGCGCCGGGGGCACGACGAGGACGGCTGGCAGGCGTCCAAGCGCGAGTGGAACCAGCAGGTCGAGGCCGAGCAGGAGAGCGGCCCGGCGGGCACCGCGGCCTGACCCTCGCCCCCGGAGCGGCGGGCCGCCGCGGATAGGGTCGGGCCCAT
Organism: Streptomyces cinnamoneus; assembly: GCF_002939475.1. Taxonomy (NCBI): domain Bacteria; kingdom Bacillati; phylum Actinomycetota; class Actinomycetes; order Kitasatosporales; family Streptomycetaceae; genus Streptomyces; species Streptomyces cinnamoneus. The sequence goes on from NZ_PKFQ01000001.1 coordinate 1,435,301, forward strand.
GAACCGAGTCCGGACAGCCCTGGCGGCCCTCGTCGTGGCCGCCTTCGCCCTGCCCCCCGCCGCCACGGCGACCGCCGCCCCGTCGGGCTCCGACGACTCCGACAGCTCGGGCTCCTCCATATCGAGCCGGGGCACGACGCAGCGCGGCCGCGAGATCACCTTCACGGTGACGACCAGTCAGTCCGTCCTGGACGACAACGGCGGCCGGCTGACGGTGGAGTCGCCCGCGTTCGCCAAGAAGCTCACCCTGAAGGCGAAGCGTTTCCGGGAGGGCAAGGACGGCTCGCTCTACACCCAGGTCGCGGGGATGGTCCTGTGTGACATCCAGCCGGGCACCTACCCGGTGGAGCTCAAGGCCGGCGACGACGAGCCGGAGGACACGGACGAGATGACGGTCGTCGCGGACATGGATCCCGGCAACCGCGACTTCTGCGACAGCCCCCGCAACTACGACGAGGTCGTCGACCGGACCAGCGAGACGGCCCCCGACGACGACTCCGATGACGACGACACCACCATCGGACCCGGCGCCCTCGCGGCGGTCATCGCGGGCACGGCGGCCCTGGCGGCCGCCCTGGCCTCCGCGGCGACCTACCTTCTGACGCGCCGGCGCGGGCGCGGCGGTGACGGCGGCAGCGGTGACGGCGGCAAGGGCGAGACCCCGCAGGACCCCAAGCCCTGAGCCCGGCGCCCCGGGCCGCCCCGCCCCGGGGCCGGGCCCCGGCAGCAAGAACCCACCCGGGCCCACGGCCCCCGAGGAGCGCCCTCGCAGCGGGGCGCCCCTCATGTCGTCCGGGCGGCGGCGAGGCCTCCTCAGCCCACCGACGAGTACGCCACCACGCCCCGCAGCAGCCCCTCCACCGCCCGGCGCGCGTTCCGCGCGACCGGGCTGCTGGACGGAGCCGCCGCCGCGATCTGCCCCAGCACGTCGATCAGCTGCTTGGACCAGCGCACGAAGTCACCCGCGGGCATGTCGATCTCCCGCAGCACCTCGTCCAGGCCGTGTCCCGACGCCCAGCGGTACGCGGGCCAGGCGAAGCCCAGGTCGGGCTCCCGCTGGCCGACACCCTCCGCCTGGTTGATCTTGTGCTGCTCCTCCAGGGCGTCCAGCCGGCCCCAGATGCGGACCATCTTGCCGAGCGCCTCCTTGGCCGCCCCGGCGGGCAGCTTCGGCGGCATCGCGTCGTCGGCGGCACGGGCCTCGTACACCAGCGCCGAGGCGCAGGCCGCCAGCTCGGCGGGGCCCAGACCGTCCCACACCCCCTCACGCAGACACTCGGAGGCCAGCAGGTCCAGCTCGCCGTAGAGCCGTGCCAGCCGCCGGCCGTCCTCCGTGACCTCGTCACCGTGGAGATAGTCGAGGTCGGTCAGCAGGGCACAGATCCGGTCGAAGGTGCGGGCGATGGTGTTCGTACGCCCCTCGATGCGCCGCTCCAGCTGACGCGTGTCGCGCTGGAGGCGGTGGTAGCGCTCGGCCCAGCGCGCGTGGTCCTCACGCTCGTCACAGCCGTGACAGGGGTGGGAACGGATCGCGGCACGCAGCCGGGCGATCTCGGTGTCGTCGGCGGCGGCCGCACGGGACTTGCGGTGCCGGTCCGGCACCAGGTGCCCGGCCTTCGTGCGCAGCGCGGACGCGAGGTCGCGACGGGACTGGGGGCTGCGCGGATTGAACGAGCGGGGGATGCGCATCCGCTCCAGCGGCTCCACCGGCACCGGGAAGTCGATCTCGGCCAGCCGCTTGACCTGCCGCTCGGCCGTGAGGACCAGCGGACGGGGCCCGTCGTGGTAGTCGAAGCCGCGATGGCGGTCCGAACGGGCGGGCGCCACCCCCGGGTCCAGCACCAGCGCCAGCCCGGCGTACTTGCCCGTGGGCACGTGGATGACGTCACCGGGCTTGAGCCGCTCCAGCGCCGCCGCGGCCGCGGCCCGGCGCTGCGCCGCGCCCTGCTTGGCCAGCTCGGTCTCCCGGTCCTTCAGCTCGCGGCGCAGCCGGGCGTACTCGTCGAAGTCGCCGAGGTGGCACTCGATGGCCTCGCGGTAACCGGCCAGCCCCTCCTCGTTCTTCTGTACCTGCCGGGAGATGCCTACGACCGACTTGTCCGCCTGGAACTGGGCGAAGGAGGTCTCCAGCAGCTCCCGCGAGCGGTGCCGCCCGAACTGGGAGACCAGATTGACCGCCATGTTGTACGAGGGCTTGAAGCTGGAGCGCAGCGGGTACGTGCGCGTGCCGGCCAGGCCGGCGAGCGCGGCGGGGTCCATGCCGCGCTGCCACAGCACCACCGCGTGGCCCTCGACGTCGATGCCGCGCCGCCCGGCACGACCGGTGAGCTGGGTGTACTCGCCGGGGGTGATGTCGGCGTGCTGCTCGCCGTTCCACTTCACGAGCTTCTCCAGCACGACCGAGCGGGCGGGCATGTTGATGCCCAGCGCCAGCGTCTCGGTGGCGAAGACGGCCTTGACCAGGCCCTTGACGAACAGTTCCTCGACGACCTCCTTGAAGGTCGGCAGCATGCCCGCGTGGTGCGCGGCGATGCCGCGCTCCAGGCCCTCCAGCCACTCGAAGTAGCCCAGGACGTGGAGGTCCTCGTCGGGGATGGCGGCGGTGCGCTCCTCGACGATGGCGCGCACGCGCGCGCGGGCCTCGTCGTCGTTGAGCCGCAGGCCCGCGTAGAGGCACTGCTGGACGGCGGCCTCGCAGCCGGCGCGGCTGAAGATGAAGGTGATGGCGGGCAGCAGACCCTCGGCGTCGAGCCGCTCGATGACCTCGACCCGGCTGGGGGTCCAGATGCGGCTGCGCTGGCGGCGCTCGCGCTCGCGCTCGGCCTCGCGGACCATCTTGCCGCGGCGGCGCTCGCGCGGGTTGTAGGTGCGGCTGTTCTCCATGCGGGCCAGGCGCACCAGGTCCGGATTGACCTCGCGGCGGCTGCGGCCCCCGTCGGGCGTCGCCTTCTCCTCGAAGAGGTCGTACATCCGGCGGCCGGCCAGCACGTGCTGCCACAGGGGGACGGGCCGGTGCTCGGAGACGATCACCTCGGTGTCGCCCCGCACGGTGTCCAGCCAGTCGCCGAACTCCTCGGCGTTGGAGACGGTGGCCGACAGGGACACCAGGGTCACCGACTCGGGGAGGTGGATGATCACCTCCTCCCAGACGGCGCCGCGGAAGCGGTCGGAGAGGTAGTGCACCTCGTCCATGACCACGTGGCCCAGGCCGACGAGGGTCTGCGAGCCCGCGTAGAGCATGTTGCGCAGGACCTCGGTGGTCATCACGAGCACCGGGGCGTCGGCGTTGACGCTGTTGTCACCGGTCAGCAGGCCGACCTTGGCGGCGCCGTAGCGCTTGACGAGATCGCTGTACTTCTGGTTCGACAGCGCCTTGATGGGCGTGGTGTAGAAGCACTTGCGCCCCTGGCTCAGGGCGAGGTGGACGGCGAACTCGCCCACGATGGTCTTTCCGGAGCCGGTCGGCGCCGCGACCAGCACCCCCTTGCCGGCTTCCAGGGCCCGGCATGCCTCTATCTGGAAGGGGTCCAGCTCGAAGTCGTACATCTCGCGGAAGGGGGCGAGTGCGGTGGCCTGCTCGGCGGCGCGCTGCCGTGCCAGGGCGTAGCGCTCAGCAGGGGACATGTCCTCGGTCATCTTGCTCACGAGCCTACCGGGGACCTCTGACAGCCACCCGATCTTTATCGCGCTCCCAGGAGCCGCACGGCGCCGGGCACCGTCTCGGCCGTCAGGGGCAGGGGCCCCAGCGGCTCGCCATCCGCGTAGCCGGTGACGTCCTCGGCCTCCAGGGTCACCCTGGCGGCCCGGTGGGTGGTCACCGCCGGGTGGGACAGGTGGGTGCCCCGGTACACCTTCGGGAAGACGCGCAGCAGGGTGGAACGGCGGCAGGGACCCACGACCGTGATGTCGAAGAGCCCGTCGTCCGGCCGGGCGCCCGCGCAGATGCGCATGCCGCCGCCGTAGGAGGAGCTGTTGCCGACCGCGACCAGGGTGGCCTCGATCCGCTGCTCGGGCCCGTCGTCGAACCGGACGCGGTAGGGGATGGGGCGCAGCGCGGCCAGCTCGGCGATCAGCGCGGCGTCGTAGCGCAGCCGTCCGGTGGGGAAGCGCATCCGGTTGCCGCGGTCGTTGACCCGCGAGTCGAAGCCGGAGGCCAGGACCGTGCCGAAGTACGTCTCCCCCACCCTGCCGAGGTCGACGGGCCGGCCGCCGTCGCCCTTGAGCTCCCGGGCGACGAGGCGGGCGGCGGCCTCCGGGGCGCGTACGGGCAGGCCGGTGGCGCGGGCGAAGTCGTTGCCGGTGCCGACGGCGATCACGCCGAGCGGGGTGAGGGTGCCGGCCACGGCCCGCAGGGCGAGCGAGACCATGCCGTCGCCGCCGACGGCCACCAGCGCGCCGGTCCCGGCGGCCACCGCCGCGCGCGCCCGGCGCAGCGCGTCCTCGGCGTCCTCGCCCAGCACGGTGCGCACGTGGAACCCGGCCTCGCGCAGCACCCGGGCCGCGGGCCGGGCGGCGTGGGCGCCGCGGCCGCGGCCCGCCGTGGGGTTGACGAATAACGTGATGTCGCAGGTCACGCCGGGACCCTACCGGTAGTCGGCGGCCGGGTACGACGAAGGGCGGCCGCTCGGCGGCCGCCCTCGGCATCCCGGCCCCCAAGGGGCGGCGGCCGGGTCAGGTCACGTCGTCGTAGCCGGCGCGGTGGTGGGCGCCCTGCTCGGACAGCGGGGGCAGCGGCTCGGAGTCGCCGAGGGGCTGGGGGGTGAGGTCCAGCGGGGCGGCCTCGTCGTCGGAGAGCAGCCGGTCGGGGTTCGCCTCACGCTTGCGCCGGTCGTTCAGCAGCGCGACGCCGACGGCGATGAAGTAGAGCACGATGATCGGGCCGGCCAGCAGGAACATCGAGAACGGGTCCACCGTCGGCGTGGCCACGGCCGAGAAGACCGTGACCGACATGATCATGCCGCGCCACCAGCCGAGCATCCTGCGGCCGCTGAGGACGCCACCGAAGTTCAGCATCATCAGCAGCAGGGGCAGCTCGAAGGAGAGCCCGAAGACGACCACGAGGCGCGTGACGAGGTCGATGAGCTCGTCCAGCGGCAGGAGGTTGTCGACACCGCCCGGGGTGAACTCGATGAGGACCTTGGCGGCGGAGGGCAGGACCTTGTACGCGAAGAAGCCGCCCGCGGCGAAGAGCGGCACGCCGGCCGCGACGAAGCCCAGCGCGTACTTCTTCTCGGTCTTGTGCAGCCCGGGCGCGAGGAACGCCCACAGCTGGTAGAGCCACACCGGGCTCGCCAGCACCAGGCCGGAGACCAGGGACACCTTCACCATCAAGGTGAACGGTCCGACCAGTCCCGACATCGTGATGCTGGCGCACTGCTGCCGGCTGTCCTTGTTGGCCAGCTCGGCGAAGGAGATCTTGCAGCCGATCGCGTCCTGGATCGGGTGTTTGAAGACCTCGATGATGTCCCGGTAGTAGAAGGCGGCCACCACGGCGACGACGACGATCGCGAGGACCGACTTCGCCAGCCGGTTGCGCAGCTCACGCAGGTGCTCCCCGAGCGGCATCCGCCCCTCGGGGTCCTTCTCCTTCTTGCGGGCAGACTTGAGCAACCCACGTCCCTATCTCGTGCGGCAGACGGTCGCCTTCGGGCGGCCGTCTCAGTCTGTCCTGGGTCAGCGCTGCGTCGTACGGTCGGTGGGCTCGCCCACCGGGCGGGAGGTGACGTCGCCGGGCGCGGCCTTGATGGTGCGCGGGCCCTGCTCGCCGGCGGGCGGGTCCGAGGGGGCCGCGGCGTTGTCCTGGCCGTCGGACTTCATCGCCTTGGCCTCGCTCTTGAGGATGCGGGCGGACTTGCCGAGGGAACGCGCCATGTCGGGAAGCTTCTTCGCCCCGAACAGCAGGACGACGACGACGAGGATGAGGATGATCTCGGGAGCTCCGAGCCGTCCGAACATAAGCGTGTACCTTCTCACCGAAGCGGGATGGGGGTGGGGCCGGCGGCCGATCGGACAAATATCCATCAGCCGTACGCCAGCGATCGTAACGCGCAGGGGTGAACGCCGGGCAATCCCTGTGCATACTCCCGTCGCGGCCCTCCGCCTCGTCACCAGAGCCGCCTCGACCAGACTACCGTCCGCCCCGAAACCGCAGCAGGCCGCAGGCGTCCGCCCGGCCGGCTCAGCCCTCGCGCGGCAGCTGCGCGGCCAGCGGCGTCGCGGCCCGCTCCAGGTCCTCCGCGGCCCGGGTGATCCGCCGTGACGCCTCCGCCACCTCCCGGGACAGCCGGCGGACCTCGGCGAACACCCGCACGGCGAGGATCCCCAGCACCGCGGTGCCACAGAAGCCGAGAGCGATGGCGAGCATGGGCCAGAACATGGGACGAGCCTATCGACGGGGAGGGAAATGCACGGGAATGACCAAAATGTCGCGTTCGATCGGCGGAGCGGACCTCAGGCGGTGATGTGCAGCCGCAGGGTCCGCACTCCCCCGCCGGTCAGCAGCTCCACGATCCGCTCCCCCGCCGGCTTGCGGACGGCGGAGCCGCAGTCGGGGCAGGTGAAGGAGTAGAAGGTCGTGCGGTCGCTGGCACCGATGGCCAGCCGCAGCGCCCCCGCGGCCAGCTCGAAACGGCCCCGGCAGTCGGGGCACGCGGCCTTGAAGACCGCGGCCGCCACGGCCGTCACCGACGTCTGCGTCATCCCCGGCGCCCCTCTCCCCGCCCCGCTCCCGTGCCCTTCACTCGCCGTACGCCGCCAGCGCCTCGCGCGCCGCCTCCCGCGCGCTGTCGGCCAGCTCCGGCGGGGAGACGATCCGCCCGTCCCGGCCCAGACGCAGCGCCAGCCGGCGCAGCGACGCCGGGTCGGGCGTGCGCAGCGTGATCCTCAAGGCCCCCTCGGGCAGCTCCTCGGCGCTGTCGTGCGGGTAGTACTCGGCGACCCAGCGGCCGCCGGGGCCCACCTCGATGACGACCTCGGGGTCCTCCACGGCGGGCTGCACCAGCCCCTCGGACAGGTCCCGCAGCTCCACGCGCGGCGGGTCGCAGGGCTCGTCCAGCAGCCGGATCTCGGCCACCCGGTCCAGGCGGAAGGTCCGCCGGGCCTCGGAGAGCCGGCACCAGGCCTCCATGTAGGTGTGGCCGACGGCGAACAACCGGATCGGGTCGACCTCCCGCTCGGTCAGCTCGTCGCGGGCCGGGGAGTAGTACCGCAGCCAGACCCGGCGCCGCTCGGCGATGGCCCGGTCCACGTCGGCGAAGACGCCGCCCTCGGACTCGAAGCTGACCGACAGCCGGGAGCTGGCCTCGGCCGCCTCCCCGGCCGCGGCCTCGATCTTCGCGGTGGCGCGCACCAGCGCCTGCCGGTCGCTCTCGCGCAGCCCCGGCAGGGTCGCCACGGCACGGGCCGCCACCAGCAGGGCGGTGGCCTCGTCGGCGGCCAGCCGCAGCGGCTCGCCCGTGCTGGTGGACGACGCGTCGGGGTTGTGCCACCAGATGCGGTCGCCGTCGGTGTCGATGTCCAGCAGGTCACCGCCCCGGAAGCTGGTGCCGCACATCGGCAGCACGTCGAGGTCGCCGATCAGCTCGTCCTCGGTGATCCCGAAGGCACGGGCCACGTCGGCCACCCGGGCACCGGGCCTCTCCCGCAGGTAGGTGACCAGCGACAGCATCCGCCGGGTCTGGTCAATGGCGTTGCCTGCCATCAGAAGTCGACTCCCGTTCCTCTCAGCCCTTGGCGACGGCGCGCAGCCGGTCGACGACGTCGGCCCGCAGCTCGGCGGGCCCGAGCACGATCACGTCCGGACCGAACTCCACCAGCCAGGCGTCCAGCCCGTGCCCGTACGGAATCTCCAGCTCGTCCCAGCCGTCACCGAGCTCGCGCGAGGACAGGGCCCGGGCGCGCAGCGGATAGCCGTGGCCCGTGCGCACCCTGATGCGGGCGGTGCCGGTGGCGGTCTCGCCCGCCCAGCTCTCGACCGTCTCGCGCACGGTGACGTGGTCGGGGACGGGCGCGGTGAAGGCCAGCGCCCGGGAGCGCACCTTGCCGGTGATCCGGGAGAGCCTGAAGACCCGCTCGGCCTGCCGGTCGCGGTCCCAGCCCGCCAGGTACCAGTGGCCGCGCCAGCACTCCAGGGCCCAGGGCTCGACCCGGCGCTGCTCGGGGTGGGCGGCGCTGGCCTTGCGGTAGTCGAAGACGACGGGCCGCCGGTCACGGGCGGCGAGCATCAGCGGCTCGAACGCGGCCTCGTGGACCGGGATGCGCGTCTCCAGGGCACTGGTCGCGCCGTAGGGGTCCTCGGCCAGCGGCATCCCGGCGGCGCGCAGCTTCTGCAGCGCCCCGCTGGCGGCGCCGGCGAGCCGGGCCTGCTGCCAGACCTTGGCGGCGAGGCCGAGGGCGGCGGCCTCCTCGACGTCGAGGGTGATGGGAGGCAGGCGGTTGCTGTCACGGCGGGCGAGGTAGCCGGTCTCGCCGTCGACGCCCTCGACGGTCTCGATGATCAGGCCCAGCTCGCGCAGGTCTTCCTTGTCCCGCTCGAACATCCGGTTGAAGGCGTCGTCCTTCCCCGGCTCGCCTCCGGCCGTCGCGGCCTCGATGTAGGCCTCGATGGAGGCGCGCAACTCCCCCTTGGTGAGCGGCCGACGCGTGCTCAGCAGGCACAGCGCCAGGTTCATCAGCCGCTCGGCCTTGGCAATCGCCATCGACGCCCTCTCTACTTGTGCTCTCAACCGATGACCGTACCGCTCGCCGGTCGTACGACAAAAGCCGAGGGCCCGTGCCAGGCAGGCACGGGCCCTCGGCCTTCGATCACCCGGGGCTCAGACGCCCATCAGGTCGCAAACGAAGATCAGCGTCTCGCCCGGCGCGATGCGGGGGCCACGGCCGCTGTCGCCGTAGGCGAGGTGGGCCGGGATGACCAGCTTGCGGCGACCGCCGACCTTCATGCCCTCCAGGCCCCGCTCCCAGCCCTCGATGACGTGGCCGGCGCCCAGCGGGAACTCGAGCGGCGTGCCGCGGTTCCAGCTCGCGTCGAACTCCTCACCGGTGGAGAAGGCCACGCCGACGTAGTGGACCTTGACCATGTCGCCGCGCTTGGCGGCCGGGCCGTCGCCCTCCCAGATGTCGGTGATCTCCAGGTCGGCGGGCGCCGGGCCCTCCGGGAAGTCGATCTCCGGCTTATCGATGCTCACGAACGTGCTCCTACGAACGGAATGTGATGACAACCGTGCAATTCTGGCAGACCGCGACCAGCGGATCAGACCTTGCCCACGATGTCCACGACGAAGACCAGCGTGTTCTTGTCCAGACCGCTCTGGGCCTGACCCTCGTAACCGAACTTCGGCGGGATCACCAGCTCGACACGGTCACCGACGTGCTTGCCGACCAGGGACTTGTCCCAGCCCTGGACGACCGACCCCGTACCGATCTGGAAGGCCGTCGCACCCGAGTGGTCCCAGGAGGAGTCGAACTTCTGACCGTCCTCCCACTTCACCCCGGTGTACTGGGCGATCAGACCGTCACCCGCCTTGATCTCCGGACCGCTGCCCTTGATCAGCAGCTGCTCCTTGAGGTCCGTCGGAGGCTTCTCACCCTTGGGGATGGTGATGTCGGCGGCCTTCTGCGCGTTGGCCTTGACCTCCGGCATGCCCTCCTCGGGCTTCGCCTGCTCGCCCTTGGCCTCGGTCTTGGAGTCGACCTTCTGCGCACCCACGACGTCGATCACCCACACCAGACCGTCCTCCGGCTTGACGCCGGCCTGCGGGTTGAGCTGGTCGCCGATGAGCGCCTTCGCCGTGCCCTCGACCTCGATGCGGCTGCCCGCCTTCTGGCCGATCACCGCGTCCAGCACCTTGGCGGGCATCTCCTGGCTCGGCTGACCGAGCTGCTGCACCAGCTGTCGGCGCGGCCCGCCCGCCTGCGACTTGTCCTGCGTCGCCCAGGTCCCACCGAGGGTCTTGTCGTCCTTCATGGTCTGCCCGGCGAAGTCCAGCCGGACGAAGGAACCCTTCTCCGCCTTCTCGCCGCTGCCCTCGGTCAGGGTCTTCACAACGAGCTTGTCCGCCGGCTTGGCGTCCTTGGGAACGGAGATCTCGGGCTTCTCCCCGAACTTCCCCTCCACCGTCACCTTGGCGTCGGAGGAGCCTTCGCCTTCGGAACCGCACGCCGCGGCGGACAGCAGCAGGACGGGCACGGCCAACGCCGCAGCGAGGCGACGCGCGTTCTTCGTGTGGTTCATGAAGTCCAACTCGGGCTATAGGGGTCGCTGAGCAGTGCCCGTCACTCTACGGCCTGAATCCCGCCGATCAACCCCGTCCGACACGGATGTGCGCCGGGTCCGGTGGACCCGGCGCACATCCGTGCCCTTCACGGACCGGAAATCCCCGCTCACATCCCCGCGATGAGCTTCTCCACCCGGTCGTCCACCGAGCGGAACGGATCCTTGCACAACACCGTGCGCTGAGCCTGGTCGTTGAGCTTCAGATGCACCCAGTCGACGGTGAAGTCCCGGCGCTGCTCCTGCGCCCGCCGGATGAAGTCACCCCGCAGCCGGGCACGCGTGGTCTGCGGAGGCACCGACTTGCCCTCGAAGATCTTGAGGTCGTTGCACACCCGAGCCGCCTGACCGCGCTTCTCCAGGAGGTAGTACAGACCCCGGCGACGGTGGATGTCGTGGTAGGCGAGGTCTATCTGAGCGATCCTCGGATGCGACATGGTGATGTTGTTCTTCGCCCGGTACCGCTCGATGAGCTGGTACTTCATCACCCAGTCGATCTCCGTGGAGATCCGGTCCAGATCCTCGTCCCGGATGGCCTCCAGCGACCGGCCCCACAGCTCCAGGACCCGCTCGACCGTCCCCGTACGGATACCGCGCCGCTCGCAGAAGTCCACGGCCTTCTCGTAGTACTCCTGCTGCACCTCCAGCGCCGACGCCTCCCGGCCACTGGCCAGACGCACCTTGCGCCTGCCCGTGATGTCGTGACTGACCTCCCGGATGGCCCGGATGGGGTTCTCCAGCGTCAGGTCGCGCATCACGGTGCCGGCCTCGATCATGCGCAGCACGAGGTCGGTGGCACCGACCTTCAGCAACATGGTCGTCTCCGACATGTTGGAGTCGCCCACGATGACGTGCAGCCGGCGGTAGCGCTCGGCGTCCGCGTGGGGCTCGTCCCGGGTGTTGATGATCGGACGCGAACGGGTGGTGGCGGAACTGACGCCCTCCCAGATGTGCTCCGCCCGCTGACTGACGCAGTAGACCGCGCCCCGCGGGGTCTGCAGGACCTTGCCGGCCCCACACAGCAGTTGCCGGGTCACCAGGAAGGGGATGAGGATGTCCGCCAGGCGGGAGAACTCCCCGTGCCGGGCCACGAGGTAGTTCTCATGACAGCCGTAGGAGTTCCCGGCCGAGTCGGTGTTGTTCTTGAACAGATAGACGTCGCCCGCGATCCCCTCCTCGTGCAGGCGCCGTTCCGCGTCGACGAGCAGACCCTCGAGAATGCGCTCGCCCGCCTTGTCGTGGGTGACCAGCTCGGTCACGCTGTCACATTCCGGAGTCGCATACTCCGGGTGCGAGCCCACATCGAGGTAGAGACGGGCGCCGTTGCGCAGGAAGACATTGCTGCTGCGGCCCCAGGAAACAACGCGGCGGAAGAGGTACCGCGCCACTTCGTCAGGGGACAGGCGGCGCTGTCCTCTGAAGGTGCACGTGACGCCGTACTCGTTCTCCAGCCCGAAAATGCGGCGGTCCATGCCTGAACATTACGCCTGATGCCCTGCGCTGAAACCGGGTTCGACAGCACCGCTTCGATCATTTTCCGACCGGGCCACGACCGTCGAGGGCACCTCGGGGGCCCGCAGGGCACGCCGGGCCGCGACGATCACCGCCAGAGCCGCGGCACCGCCGCCCACAGCCACCAGGAAACCGGAACGCGCACCGCCGGACTGCACCGCCGGCCCCACGAACGCCGTGCCGATGGCCGCGCCGACACCGAAGGACGTCACCAGCCACGAGAACGCCTCGGTCACCGTGCCACGCGGCGCGTGCCGGTCCACCACCACGAAGGCGGTCGCCAGACAAGGCGCGAGGAACAGACCCGCCACCCCGGCGAGAACCGTCATGGCCACCACGCCCGGCACCAGCACCAGCGGCACGTAGAGCAGCGCCAGCCCGCCCACCAGCACCCGCAGCCGCTGCTCGGGGCTGCCGGGCCACTGACGCGCACCGTGCACGGAACCGCCGATCAGAGCACCGACGCCCAGCGCCGACAGCAGCCAGCCGGATATGTTCCCGCCGCCGTGCGCGTCGCCGTAGGCCACCGCGGCCACCGCTATCGAACCCAGGGCCGAACCGATGAAGAAGAAGGTGCCCAGCAGCACCAGCAGCCCCCGCGAGCGCAGCGCGCCCAGCCAGTGCGCCTCACGGGGCGCACTGCGCCAGCTGCGCGAGGGCGGCGAGGTGACCACCGCGAGGGCTCCGGCGACACCCATCAGGTGCAGGGCGTTCAGCGCGGCCGCCTCGGACCAGATCGCGACGATCCGGGTCACGATCAGCGGGCCGACCACATAGATCAGCTCCTGCGCGATCGCGTCCAGGGAGTACGCGGCGTGGAGATCGTCCTCGTTCTTCAGGACCGACGGCCACAGCGCCCGCAGCCCGCCCTCCAGCGGCGGCGCGAAGAAGCCCGCCACGATCATCGCCGTGTAGGTCAGCGGCAACGGGTCCAGGCCGACGACGGTGAAGACCGCCATGCCCAGCGCCGTCATCACGGCCGACGGCAGGATGACACGGGGCTGGCCGTACAGGTCGACAGCCCGGCCCAGCAGCGGCTGGCCGACGGCGTTGGCCACGCCGTAGACGGCCGAGAGCGCGCCCGCGAGGGTGTAGCTACCACCCTCGGCACGTACGAACAGCACGATCGCCAGCGCCGCCGTGGCGTTGGGCAGCCGGCCCACCAGGGTGCCGGTGAGCAGTCGCGCAGCGTGCCGCGTCTTGAGCATCTCGACGTAACCGCCGCCCGCGCCCGCCATCGTCCGCCTCTCATCCCGTCCCGGGGCGTCCCACCCGGTTCGCCTTTGACCGAGCCATCCCGGTTTTACGTATAACTAACCCCGTTATACGTACCATGATCGGAGCCCGCGGGTCCAGCCACGCGGTACACCAGCAGCGGAGAGGGGCGCAGCAACGGTGACGGACGTCGAGCAGGACGGTCCCAGCAGCAGCGGTCACGAGGGGCGGGACGGCAGACGGTGGCCCACCGTCCGCGGGCCACACGCGGCCACCGCCCGAGCCACCAGCCGGGACGTCGCCCGCGCAGCCGGCGTCTCCCAGGCCACCGTCTCCCTCGTCATGGGCGACAAATGGCGCGGCCGGGTCTCCGAACCCACCGCCGAGGCCGTACGCGCCGCCGCCCGCGACCTCGGCTACCGCCCCAACCTCGCCGCCCGCAACCTCCGCCTGGGCCGCACCCGCACCGCCCTGCTCGTCGTCCCCGCACTCACCAACGAATTCTTCGCCCGCGTCTACACCGGCGCCGCCCGGGCCGCCACCGACCACGGCGTGGGCGTCGTCCTCTATCCCTCCCCCGAAGGGACCGGCCCCGCCCGCGACCCCTTCGCCTCCGCCCGGGCGGCCCTCGACGGCGTCATCGCCTCCTCCATGGCCGCCGACGCGCTCGCCGACATCCGCGAAGGCGACCTCCCCCTGGTCATGCTCGACAGCGACCCTGAACGCACCGACGCCGCGACCACCGTCAACCTCGACATCGCCGACGGCATAAGGCAGGTGACGAACCATCTCCTGGCACTCGGCCACCGGCACTTCGCCCACATCGCAGCCGACATCGACTCCTGGACCTTCCGCGTCAGAGCCCGGGCCCTGGCCGACGCCCTCCACGGAAGCACCGGCGACGTGGTACGCACCGAAACGGCCACCCTGGACGTGACCGCCGGACGACTCGCCGCCGAACGGGCCCTCACCGGCCCCGGCCCCCGCCCCACCGCACTCATCTGCGACAGCGACACCCTGGCGGCCGGCGCCTGCAAAGCCGCCCGGCGACTCGGACTCCGCGTCCCCCAGGACGTCTCCGTCACCGGCTTCGACGACCTCCCCCTGGCCACCGCCCTCGAACCGGAGCTCACCACGGTCCGGCTGCCGGCCGAGGAAGTCGGCGCGGCGGGCATGCGGGCACTCGTCGCCACACTCGACGGCCGGCCCGTGACCCCGACGGCCCTCCCGGTGGAGCTCGTCACCCGCGGCTCCACCACGGCCGCCCCCTGACGCCCCCCACGGAAAACGGCGGGCGGGCCGGAAAACCGGCCCGCCCGCCGCACGGATCCCTCTCCCCCGAGAAGAAGCGACCCGGCTCTCCTACTCCTCGACGGCCTCGGCCGTCTCCGCCGGGCCCGCACCGTCGTCCAGCAGTCTGGACAGCTGCCGGCCCAGGAGCCGCTTGAACTTCCGCTGCTGCGGACGCGTCCGGTCCAGCACCGCGACCTCCAGCTGCTCGGCGGTCAACGTGCGCTCACCCCCGTTGGTGTCCCGGGCGAGCGACTCGACCGCCAGCTTCAGCGCCTCGGCCAGCGTCATCCCGTCCCGGTGCCGCTGATCCAGATAGCTACTGATCTGATCGGCGTTACCACCGACCGCGACCGAACCGTGCTCATCCACGATCGAACCGTCATGCGGCAGACGATAGATCTGATCGTCCTCGGGCCCGGCCCCGACCTCGGCAACGATCAGCTCGACCTCATACGGCTTCTCACCCGCACTCGAAAAGATCGTGCCCAAGGTCTGCGCATACACGTTCGCAAGGCCACGCGCCGTCACGTCCTCGCGATCGTAGGTATAACCCCGCAGATCGGCATAGCGCACCCCACCGATGCGCAGATTCTCGAACTCGTTGTACTTCCCGACCGCCGCGAAAGCGATCCGGTCGTAGATCTCGCTGACCTTGTGCAGGGCACGGGAGGGGTTCTCGGCGACGAAGACAACGCCGTCCCGGTACTGGAGGACCACGACACTACGACCACGCGCGATGCCCTTCCGGGCGTACTCCGCACGGTCGGCCATGGCCTGCTGGGGTGAGACATAGAACGGCGTCGACACCGCTATCCGTCCCTTTCTGTAGAGGAGACCGTCAGAACTGAAGACATCACAGAAGCGCCGCGCGCGGCCCGTCAGGCTCCTCGAGCCGCCGCTCGTGAACGGCACGCACGATCTCGGAGCACTGGGCCTCGGTCAGCTTCCGGAAACCCTCGTCGGTGATGACGGTGACGATCGGATAGATACGACGCGCGAGATCGGGCCCACCGGTCGCGGAGTCGTCGTCGGCGGCGTCGTACAGCGCCTGAACGACCAGCGTGGTGGCCTGCCCCTCGGTCAGGTCCTCCCGGAACAGCTTCTTCAGCGCCCCCCGGGCGAACAACGAACCGGACCCGGTCGCCGCGAAGCCGTGCTCCTCGGAACGCCCACCGGTGACGTCGTAGGAGAAGATCCGACCCTTCTGACGGTCCACGTCCCAGCCCGCGAAGAGCGGCACCACGGCCAGGCCCTGCATGGCCATGCCGAGGTTACTCCGGATCATCGTCGAGAGACGGTTGGCCTTGCCCTCCAAAGAGAGCGAGACGCCCTCGACCTTCTCGAAGTGCTCCAGCTCCAGCTGGAACAGCTTGACCATCTCCACGGCCAGCCCCGCCGTACCGGCGATCCCGACGGCCGAGTACTCGTCGGCGGGGAAGACCTTCTCGATGTCGCGCTGCGCGATCACGTTACCCATCGTGGCCCGCCGGTCACCGGCCAGCACCACGCCACCGGGGAACGAGGCGGCCACGATCGTCGTACCGTGCGGCGCCTCGAGCACCCCCTGCGCGGGCAGCTGCCGGTTGCGCGGCAGCAGGTCGGGCTGGTGCTGGGCGAGGAAATCCATGAAGGACGACGAGCCGGGCGTCAGGAAGGCAGCTGGTAGACGCCCGATGCTACGAGGGTTGGCTTCCACACGTTTCCTTCCAGATAGTCGATGGCCCGGCACAGAGCGCCGACATCGTCTCTCAACTTTCCGAGTGCCGAGTTGCAGTTGAAACACAGCACGCCACGGACCTTATCGGTCGCGTGACAATGATCCACATGTACGGCGGGCGCCGACAAGCAGATGCAGCAGACACCCACCTGCGACGCGATCATCTCGTCACGCTGCGCCTCAGTGATGCCGTACTGGCGCCTGAGGTGATCGGATCGGCTCTGGACGGCTCGGCAGGCCTTGCAGCGCGTCGACAGTCCATCTGAAGCCGATGCGTTCCGGTGCCGTTCGGAATGCGGTTTGATCACGCCACAGCCCAGGCAGTGCTTGTGTCCCTCAGGCACGTCCACCTGTGGACGTACGTTCATGCCTGCGGCGATCCGGCGCCTACGGTCGCAGTCGGACGCGCACTCCCGACAGTGCCGCTGCAGGCCGTCCAAGTTCGTTCGCTTGATCGCGAAGCGGGCACGCGGCTTGACTTCGCCACACCGCGTGCAACGCTTCCCATCCTCGATCTCACCCATTCCCCGCCCCTGGACCTTCAATTCGAAGGCTACTGGCCGCCTTTTTGAACGAAACTTCGAACGAAGTCCTCCGCATTCTCCTCGAGCACATCATCGATTTCGTCCAAGACAGAGTCCACGTCGTCCGACAGCTTCTCCTGGCGTTCCTTGAGGTCCTCGGAGACCTGCGCGTCCTGCGCCTGCTCCTCGACCTCCTCGGTCGAACGCGTGGCCTTCTGCTGCCCGCCGCCGGTGTCCTTGGTCGCCATACCCCTCACCCCGCTCGGTTTCGACGTACACGTACACGAGACGTACAAGATCCGACCCTACAAGCAGGGTCCGTCATCGGCCCCGCACTTGCTACAACGTCCCGGAACCACCGTGATGATTCCCGGATCGCGCCCATCTCAGACCCGGTCAGCCGCCGGAGAGCACGCGGACCAGGTCCTCGGCCGTGCGGCAGCGGTCCAGGAGCTCCTTGACGTGGTTGCGCGTGCCGCGCAGGGGCTCCAGGGTGGGGACCCGTTGCAGGGAGTCACGGCCCGGGAGGTCGAAGATGACCGAGTCCCAGGAGGCGGCCGCCACGTCGTCGGCGTACTGCTCCAGACAGCGGCCGCGGAAGTAGGCCCTGGTGTCCTCCGGTGGGGCCGTACGGGCCCGGGCGACGTCGGTCTCGTCCAGGAGGCGGCGCATCTTGCCGCGGGCGGCGAGGCGGTTGTACAGGCCCTTGTCGGGGCGGACGTCGGCGTACTGGAGGTCGACGAGGTGCAGGCGGGCGGCGTCCCAGTCCAGGGCGTCGCGGCGGCGGTAGCCCTCGAGGAGTTCGCGCTTGGCCACCCAGTCCAGCTCGCCGGCGAGGCTCATGGGGTCGCGTTCGAGGCGGCCGAGGACGTCGTCCCAGCGGCTGAGGACGTCTTTGGTCTGTTCGTCGGCGTCGGCGCCGAAGCGGTCCTCGACGTATTTGCGGGCCAGCTCGCAGTACTCCATCTGGAGCTGGACGGCGGTGAGCGTGCGGCCGCTGCGCAGGGTGACAAGGCGTCGCAGGGTGGGGTCGTGGCTGACCTGGTGGAGGGTGCGGACGGGTTGTTCGACGGCCAGGTCGGTGGTGATGAAGCCGTCCTCGATCATGGAGAGGACGAGGGCGGTGGTGCCGAGTTTGAGGTAGGTGGAGATCTCGGAGAGGTTGGCGTCGCCGATGATCACGTGGAGGCGGCGGTACTTCTCGGCGTCGGCGTGCGGCTCGTCGCGGGTGTTGATGATGGGCCGCTTGAGGGTGGTTTCCAGGCCGACCTCGACTTCGAAGTAGTCGGCGCGCTGGCTGATCTGGAAGCCGTGTTCGTGGCCGTCCTGGCCGATGCCGACGCGGCCGGCGCCGGTGACGACCTGGCGGGAGACGAAGAAGGGCGTGAGGTGGCGCACGATGTCGGAGAAGGGGGTTTCCCGCTTCATCAGGTAGTTCTCGTGGGTGCCGTAGGACGCGCCCTTGTTGTCGGTGTTGTTTTTGTAGAGGTGGATGGGTTGTGCGCCGGGGAGCTGGGCGGCGCGTTCGGCGGCCTCGGCCATGATGCGTTCGCCGGCTTTGTCCCAGAGGACGGCGTCCCGGGGGTTGGTGATCTCCGGGGAGCTGTATTCGGGGTGGGCGTGGTCGACGTAGAGCCGGGCGCCGTTGGTGAGGATCACGTTGGCCAGGCCGATGTCCTCGTCGGTGAGCTGGCTGGAGTCTGCGGCCTCGCGGGCGAGGTCGAAGCCGCGGGCGTCCCGCAGCGGGTTCTCCTCCTCGAAGTCCCAGCGGGCACGGCGTGCCCGGTGCATCGCTGCCGCGTAGGCGTTGACGATCTGG
The DNA here is from genome assembly GCF_002939475.1 of Streptomyces cinnamoneus. NCBI lineage: Bacteria > Bacillati > Actinomycetota > Actinomycetes > Kitasatosporales > Streptomycetaceae > Streptomyces > Streptomyces cinnamoneus. The sequence goes on from NZ_PKFQ01000001.1 coordinate 1,453,651, forward strand.
GACGAGGTGAGCATGGCATTGGCGTTCGGGTGACCGGGGACGGAGATCCCGTACTCCGTCTCGATGCCCATTACTCGCCGTACGGTCATGCGGCCCTCCTTGCCCGGTGGCGCCCCCGGGCGGGGTCGCCACTCAAGTACCGCTGCGCATCCGGTCCGTGTACGGTCTCCGATCCCCCACTGCGCACGGCGGCGGTACCGAAGAGCCTAGAACGGCTTTGCGGTGCTGGGGAGATCATTACAGTCATTGCTCCGGTTCGTGCCGCGGGCGGAAAACGTCGTCGTGCCGGTCGTACGAGTGGCGCAAAACGCGACCGGCCGCGGACGCCCTGGGGCTCTTCCCGCCGGGGCGGGGGAGCGAGAACAACAGGGACATCCGCGGCCGGTCGGCGGTGTTACAGATACTGGCCGGTATTGGCCACGGTGTCGATGGAGCGGCCGGTGTCCGCGCCTTGTTTTCCGGTGACGAGGGTGCGGATGAAGACGATCCGCTCGCCCTTCTTTCCGGAGATGCGGGCCCAGTCGTCCGGGTTGGTGGTGTTGGGCAGGTCCTCGTTCTCCTTGAACTCGTCCACACAGGCGGCGAGCAGGTGGGAGACGCGGAGGCCCTTCTGGTTGTGGTCGAGGAACGCCTTGATCGCCATTTTCTTGGCCCGGTCCACAATGTTCTGGATCATGGCGCCGGAATTGAAGTCCTTGAAGTAGAGGACTTCCTTGTCTCCGTTGGCGTAGGTGACCTCGAGGAAGCGGTTCTCGTCGGATTCGGCGTACATCTGCTCGACGACCGACTGGATCATGGCGCCGACCGCCGCCTTCGGGGAGCCGCCGTGCTCGGCGAGGTCTTCCGCGTGGAGCGGGAGGGTCTCGGTGAGGTACTTCGAGAAGATGTCCTTGGCGGCCTCGGCGTCCGGGCGCTCGATCTTGATCTTGACGTCGAGGCGGCCGGGGCGCAGGATCGCGGGGTCGATCATGTCCTCGCGGTTGGAGGCGCCGATGACGATCACGTTCTCGAGGCCCTCGACGCCGTCGATCTCGGAGAGCAGCTGGGGGACGATGGTGTTCTCCACGTCCGAGCTGACGCCGGAGCCGCGGGTGCGGAAGAGGGAGTCCATCTCGTCGAAGAAGACGATGACGGGGGTGCCCTCGCTGGCCTTCTCCCGGGCGCGCTGGAAGATCAGCCGGATGTGCCGCTCGGTTTCGCCGACGTACTTGTTGAGCAGCTCGGGGCCCTTGATGTTGAGGAAGAAGCTCTTGCCGGCGGGCTTGCCGGTGACTTCGGCGACCTTCTTCGCAAGGGAGTTGGCCACGGCTTTGGCGATGAGGGTCTTGCCGCAGCCGGGGGGGCCGTAGAGCAGGACGCCCTTGGGGGGCCGTAGTTCGTGCTCCTTGAAGAGGTCGGGGTAGAGGTAGGGGAGCTCGACGGCGTCGCGGATCAGCTCGATCTGGTTGCCCAGGCCGCCGATCTTGGAGTAGTCGATGTCCGGGACCTCTTCGAGGACGAGTTCTTCGACCTCGCTCTTGGGGATGACCTCGTAGACGTAGCCGGAGCGGGGTTCGAGCAGGAGGGCGTCGCCGGGGCGGATGGTGGTGTCCAGCAGGGGCTCGGCGAGCCGCACCACCCGCTCCTCGTCGGTGTGCCCGATGACCAGGGCGCGTTCGCCGTCCTCGAGGATCTCCTTGAGGGTGACGATGTCGCCGGCGCGCTCGAAGTGCATGGCTTCGACCACGTTGAGGGCCTCGTTGAGCATGACCTCCTGGCCGGGCCGGAGGTCCTCGACCTCGACGCCGGGGCTGACGTTCACGCGGAGTTTGCGGCCTCCGGTGAAGATGTCGGCGGTGCCGTCGTCGTTGGGCTGCAGGAAGACGCCGAAGCCGGCCGGCGGCTGGGCGAGCCGGTCGACCTCCTCCTTGAGGGCCACGATCTGGTCCCGTGCCTCACGGAGGGTGTTCGCGAGTCGCTCGTTCTGTGCGGAGACGCCGGCCAGGTTCGTCTGGAGCTCGACGATCCGCTCTTCGAGAATCCTCGTGTGACGCGGAGAGTCGGCGAGCTTGCGTCGCAGGACGGCGATCTCCTGCTCGAGATAGGCAACCTGGCCCGCGGGGTCGTCAGACCCTCGTCCCGGCCGGATGCCGCGGTTCATGTCGTCGTCGTGGGCTGCCACGGTCCTCACCTCCTCCAAGGGGAGCTGGACGCTTCCTGACCCTACCTGGGCCGGTGCAGGTTGAAACCCCTAGATCACAAACCCGGTCGGAGTGTGTCCGATCTTCACCCTTGCGCACGTCCTCACGTGAGGGGGATACCCACCCACCAACATCGGAAAGCGGGCGGTTGTATCGTCGACTCGGTCAACACCCGTCAGGGCTGGCTCCAATTGATTCACGAACGCAGGAAACGGCAGGCGAGATGACCGTGCAGGATGAAGGACTCGGCGACCTGGAAGTCTGGATCGACCAGGACCTGTGCACCGGTGACGGCATCTGCGCGCAGTACGCCCCCGAGGTCTTCGAGCTGGACGTCGACGGGCTGGCCTATGTGAAGAGCGCCGACGACGAGCTGCTCCAGGACAAGGGTGCCACCACGCCCGTACCGCTGCCGTTGCTGAACGACGTCCGGGACTCCGCGAAGGAGTGTCCCGGTGACTGCATCCATGTGCGCCGGGTGTCCGACAAGGTCGAGGTCTTCGGTCCCGACGCCGAGTGAGAGCGTCGTCACGGCGCGTTCCGGTACGGGCGGTGGCCGTTCACGCGCTCCGGGCGACGGGCGGTGTGGTCACCGTGAACTTCCCTCCGGTCCACCGCCACTTGACCGCTGTGCGCAGGTCCGGGCAGCAGCGGGGCACTCCGGGGCCGGAGTAGCCGGAGACGGTGGCCGAGACGGTGTCCTTGGCGGCCGTGAGGCCGGTGACGGTCATCCGCTGCCGCGGGTCGACGAGGGTGGCCCTGATGCGGGGTGCCGTGCCGTCGGGGTGCGGGGAGGCGAGGACGTAGACGCCGCTGGGCGGGGTGCCCCCGCCGGAGGCGCAGCGCACCGCGACGGCGGTCTCGGGGCGTCCGTCGCCGTCGAGGTCGGCCTGGGCCCGGTCGGTCACCTGGGGGCCGGCGCCGTGGCAGTCGAGGGGGTAGTGCGCGGTCTGCGGGTCGGGGGCGGCGGCGTGGGTCGTGGGTGTGGTGGCGGTGGCGTCACCGGGGCCTGCGAGGGCCGCGCCGGTGACCACGGCGGCCAGTGCGGCGGCGGTGGCGAGCCAGTGGACGGGGCGGGGGCGGGTGTGCGGGTAGGCGGAGGGGCCTGCCGTGGGGTGCACGCGCGCTGACTCCTGTGAGGCTGCGGGATGGGATCTTCCGCATCGTGCCACACGGTCTGGCGCGGGGGAACAGTGGGCGGGGACCGGTGTGTCGGCCAACGCGCGCGCGCCGCCGCCGAGTTCCGCGGGGTGCGGTTCGGCGGCGGCGCGCGGTGGTGCGGGGGTCAGCCCTTGTTGGGGCCTTCGTAGTCGTCGCCGTAGGCGCCCTTGGCGGGGCGGCGGCGGCGCATGGGGGGTTCCACGCCGTCCGCGAGGCGGCGGGCGGTGACGAGGAAGCCGGTGTGGCCGATCATCCGGTGGTCGGGGCGGACCGCGAGGCCCTCGACGTGCCAGTTGCGGATCATCGATTCCCAGGGCTGGGGCTCGGCGAAGCAGCCGATCTCGCGGATGGACTCGACGGTGCGTGCCAGCTGGGTGGTGGTGGCCACGTAGCAGCAGAGGATGCCGCCGGGGACGAGTGCCTTGGAGACGGCCTCCAGGCATTCCCAGGGGGCGAGCATGTCGAGGATCACGCGGTCGACGTCGGTGTCGGAGAGGTTGTCCTGGAGGTCGCCCACGGTGAGCTGCCAGGCGGGGTGGGGGCCGCCGAAGTAGCGCTCGACGTTCGCCTGGGCGATCTCGGCGAAGTCGGCGCGGCGCTCGTAGGAGTGCAGCATGCCCTGGTCGCCGATGGCGCGCAGCAGGAAGGCGCTGAGGGAGCCGGAGCCGACTCCGGCTTCGACGACGCGGGCGCCGGCGAAGATGTCGGCGAAGGCCAGGATCTGCCCCGCGTCCTTGGGGTAGACCACGGCGGCGCCGCGGGGCATGGACAGGACGTAGTCGGGGAGCAGGGGGCGCAGCGCGAGGTAGGCGACGTTTCCCGTGGTACGGACAACACTGCCCTCGGGAGCACCGATCAGCTCGTCGTGGGGGAAGGAACCCTTGTGGGTGTGGAAGTTCTTCCCGGCTTCGAGCGTGAAGGTGTAGTGGCGTCCCTTGGGGTCGGTGAGCTGGACCTGGTCCCCGACCTGGAAGGGCCCGCGACGGCGGGCGGCACCGGTCGGTTCGGACATGTGACCAGCGTACCGGGCCTGTGGGCGGCGCAGCACCACGGCGCCTGCCGGGGGGCGGGGGGTCAGGTGGTGGGGCGGGCCATGGCGGCGACGAAGGCGCGTTCGACGTCGGCGGTGGAGAGTACGCCGTAGACCTGGCCGGTGTCCTCGACGACGAGGTATTCGGTGGCGGGGGTGGTGCGGAGGGCGTCGAGGAGGTCTTCGCCGGTGAGGTCGGCGGGGATGCGCATGCCTTCCTTGATGTCCTGGGCGAGGGAGCCGGCCTCGACCCAGGGCCGGCGGTGTTCGGGGACGGCGACGATGGCGGCTTCGCGGACGAGGGCGGTGGGGTTGCCGTGGCCGTCGACGACGACCAGGGCGCGGGCGCCGGCTTCGCCGGCGCGGCGCAGGGCTTCGGAGAGGGGGGTGGTGGGCTGGACGGGTACGGCGCGGCGGGTGAGGTTGCGGGCGCGCAGTTCGGGGAGGTGTTCGCGGAGGCGGGCCATGCGGAGGCTGTTGCCGGCGCCGGTCCAGATGATGGCGGCGAGGATGGCGGCGAGGAGTGCGTCGGTGAGGGCGTCGACGCCGGTGAAGTCGCGGGCGCCGTCGCCGATGCCGCCGTGGGTGAGGAGGGGCAGGCCGAGGAGGACGGCGACGGCGAGGGCGCGTCCGACCCAGGCGGCGGCGATGGTGCCGGTCATGGGTTTGCCGCTGATCTTCCAGACGACGGCGCGGAGCATGCGGCCGCCGTCGAGGGGGAGGCCGGGCAGGAGGTTGAAGGCCGCGACGAGCAGGTTGGAGATCATGAGGCCGGCCAGCAGGACGCCGGGGACGGTGCCGGGTTCGACGGCAAGCATGGCGAGGTAGAAGACGCCGGCGAGGGCCAGGGAGAGCAGGGGGCCGACGAAGGCGAGGACGAATTCGCGGCCGGGGGTTTCGCTCTCTTTTTCGATCTCGGAGACGCCGCCGAAGAACTGGAGCTGGATGCGGCGTACGGGGAGTTTGAAGCGCAGGGCGGCGACGGTGTGGGCGAGCTCGTGGATGAGGACGGAGGCGTAGAAGGCGACGGCGAAGAAGAGGGCGACGAGGTAGCGGAGGCGGCCGAGGTCGGGCAGGACGCGGTCGAGCTGGCCGCCGAAGACCCAGGTGATGAGGGCGGCGACGAGGAACCAGCTGGGGGCGACGTAGACGGGCACGCCGAAGGGGCGGCCCATGAGGATGCCGCCGCCGCTCTCGCGGGGGCGCTGCGGCTTGCGGTCTTGGGGGCCGGCCGGTGGGCCGGCGCCTCCGACGCCGGTGTCGCCCTGCCCGCTGTCGTTCACGGTGTCCCCTCGTCGCTCCGGCCCCGGCACCGAATGGTGCGATGTCACGATCATGCAGTGCGAAGGGGTCTGTCGTCGATGGTATGCGTCCGACTGTCAGTAGCGGGCCGTAGGGTCTGTGTCATGGATAGCGCTACCGAGAACTGTGCCGGGGGTGCGCCGGGCCCGGCGGTGGGCCGTGGGGGGCGGCCGGCGGGGCCCGGGCGGCCGGCTTCGTTGTCGCCGTCGCGGGCGGCCGATTTCATGCAGTGTCCGCTGCTCTACCGCTTCCGGGTGATCGACAGGCTGCCGGAGAAGCCGAGTGCGGCGGCGACGCGGGGCACGGTGGTGCATGCGGTGCTGGAGCGGCTGTTCGACGCTCCGGCTGCCGACCGTACGGCGGTGCGGGCGCGGGGGCTGGTGCCGGGTGAGTGGGAGAAGCTGCTGGCGTCCCGCCCGGAGCTCGCTCAGTTGTTCCAGGGTGAGGACGGGGCGCAGGATCCGGCTCTGCTGGCGACGTGGCTGGGTGAGGCGGAGCGGCTGGTCGAGCGGTGGTTCTCGCTGGAGGATCCGACGCGGCTGGAGCCGGCGGAGCGGGAGCTCTTCGTGGAGACGGTGCTGGAGGACGCGGGGGCGTCGGGTCTGACGCTGCGGGGCATCGTCGACCGGGTGGACGTGGCGCCGACGGGCGACGTGCGCATCGTGGACTACAAGACGGGCAAGGCCCCGGCGCCGCGGTACCGCGAGGGTGCCCTGTTCCAGATGATGTTCTACGCGCTGGTGATCTGGCGGTTGCGCGGCCGGGTGCCGCGGCGGTTGCAGCTGGTCTACCTGGGCAGCGGTGACGTGCTGACGTATGACCCGGTGGAGGCGGAGCTGCTGGCCGTGGAGCGGAAGCTGCGGGCGCTGTGGGAGGCGATCTCGCTGGCGACGGACACGGGTGACTGGCGGCCGAGGCCGACGAAGCTGTGCGGCTGGTGTGACCATCAGGCGGTGTGCCCCGAGTTCGGTGGCACTCCCCCGCCGTATCCGCTGCCGCTGCCCGGTCAGCGCGGTGGGCCTTCGGGCGGTGCGAGCGGTGGTCCGGCCGTTCCCGCCGGTGAGGAGCAGGGCAGAATGGACCCGGTCTAGCGAAGGAGTGTTCCTGTGGCGATCCGGGTCCTATTGGTCGACGACCAGCCGCTGCTGCGTACCGGCTTCCGCATGATTTTGGAGGCCGAGCAGGATCTGGCGGTGGTGGGTGAGGCCGGGGACGGTCTGCAGGCGTTGGACCAGGTCCGGGCGTTGCAGCCGGATGTGGTGCTGATGGACATCCGGATGCCCCGCATGGACGGGGTGGAGGCGACCCGGCAGATCACGGGGCCCGAGCGGAACGGGCCGGCGAAGGTGCTGGTGCTGACCACCTTCGACCTCGACGAGTACGTGGTGGAGGCGCTGCGTGCGGGGGCCAGCGGGTTCCTGCTGAAGGACGCGCCGGCACATGAGCTGGTCCAGGCGATCCGGGTGGTCGCGGGCGGTGAGGCGATGCTGGCTCCGAGCATCACGCGGCGGCTGCTCGACAAGTACGCGGGGCACCTGCCGTCGGGTGAGGAGCCGCTGCCGGACACGCTGAACACGCTGACCGACCGTGAGGTCGAGGTGTTGAAGCTGGTCGCCCGTGGCTTGTCGAACGCGGAGATCGCGGCGGATCTGTTCGTGAGCGAGACGACGGTGAAGACCCATGTCGGGCACGTGCTGACGAAGCTCGGGCTGCGGGACCGGGTGCAGGCCGCGGTCTACGCCTATGAGAGCGGACTGGTGCGCCCCGGCGCCCAGTAGGGCGCCGGGGCGTTGCCCTGGCTGGTCGTGGGGCCGGTTCAGCCCTTGCCGGCCTTGCTGATCTCCCAGAATCGGAAGACGGTCGAGGAGTCGAGCGTCCACTGGAGTCCGGAGATCCGGTCGCTGGAGACGGCGTACTGCTTGCCCTGCCACAGCGGCAGCAGCGGTACGTCCTGGGCGACGGTGTTCTGGAGCTTGACGAAGTCGCCGACGGTGGCCGCGCGGCTGCCCTGGGCGGCCGTGGCCGGGAGGATGCCGGCTATCTCCTTGGACTGGTAGTTGTTGCCGAGCACGTTGTCCTCGCCGAAGAAGGGCGAGGTGAAGTTGTCGGGGTCCGGGTAGTCGGGCACCCAGCCCTTGACGTAGACGCCGTACTTTCCGGCCTCGATGCCCTTCTCGTACTCGTCGAGCGGGACGCTCTGGACGTCCGCTTCGAAGAGCCCGCTGGCGTTGAGCTGCTTGGCGATCTCCTGGAACTCCGGCACGGTGCCCGGGCCGTAGCGGACGGGGGTGGCCCACAGGGTGAGCTTGACCTTGCCGCTGATGTTCGCGGACTTCAGGGCCGCGGTGGCCTTGTCGAGCTGCGGGCGGTCGCCGTAGACGTCGAAGAACGGGGTCCGGTGGCTGGTGATGCCGCTGGGGACGACCGAGTAGAGGGGCTCGGCGGTGCGCTTGTAGACGTCGCGGACCAGCGAGCTGCGGTCGATGAGGTAGGCGATGGCCTTGCGGACGCCGACCTTGCCGACCACGGGGTCCTTGGTGTTGAAGACCAGGTGCTGGACTTCGGCGCTGGTGCCCTCGACGACCTTGATGTCCTTGCCGCCGCTGGTTTCGAGGTCGGCGATGTCCTTCATGGCCAGGCCTCGGTAGGCCAGGTCGATGTCGCCCTTGACCACGGCGTCCTTCAGGGCGTCCTGCTCGCCGTGGAAGAACTTGAGGGTCATGCCCTTGTTCTGGACGGTGGCCGGGCCCTTGTAGGAGGCGTTGACCTTGAAGACGGCCTTGGACTTGTCGTAGGAGTCCAGTTTGTAGACGCCGGAGCCGACGGCCTTGCCGTCGGTGCGCAGCTTGTCCATCGAGTACTCGGTGTGGTCGACGATGGAGCCGGCACCGGAGGCGATCTTCTGCGGGAACGTGGCGTCGGAGCGGCTGAGCCGGAAGATCACGGTGGACTTGTCCGGCGTCTGGATGTCCTTGATCGAGGACAGCATCGTGGCCGCGGGACCGTTCTTGTCCTTGATCTTCAGGGTCCGGCGGAAGGAGTAGGCGACGTCCTCGGAGGTGAGGTCGTGGCCGTTGCTGAACTTCAGCCCGTCCTGGAGGGTGCACTGGTAGACGGTGCTGCTGTCGTCCTTGAACTTGCAGCTCTTGGCGGCCTCCGGCTGGGGGACCGTGCTTCCCTTGGGGAAGCTCAGCAGCGACTGGAAGACGTTGTTGAAGAGCAGCCAGGAGCCCGGGTCGTAGCCGGAGGCCGGGTCGGTGGATAGCACCTCGTCCGACATCCCCATGACCACCGACTCCCCGGTGCCGGCCGCGTTGCCGTCTTCCGATCCGCACCCGCTGAGCAGGGCGGCGGCAAGCCCCGCGCCGAGCGGGGCGGCGAGCCACTGGTCACGTTTCCTCACGTGCACGTTCCTCACAGTTCTTGATCGCTGACGAGACCGTCTGTCGCTGTAGAGCGTTCTGTGGAGCTGGTGAAGCAGGTGGAGCAGGTGGAGCGTTGGTATGGAGTTGAACGAGGTGCTGCCGGTGGTCACACGCCGCGGGAGAGTTCCCAGGGCTGGAGTTCCGAGGCGGAGCTGAGGGCCCATTCCGCGCCGGTGATCTTCTCGCGGACGGCCACGTACTGCTTGCCCTGCCACAGCGGCAGCACCGGCACGTCGTCGGCGATGAGGTCTTCCGCCTGCTGGAAGTAGCGGGCGGCGGCGTCGCGCTGGGTCGACTCCCGGGACTGCGGGACCAGCTCGTTGCTGATCTTCGTGTTCCGGTAGGGGGAGCGGAGGAAGTTGTCCTTGCCGACGAAGGGGGCGACGAAGTTGTCCGGGTCCGGGAAGTCGGGGAACCAGTGCATGCCGTAGACGGCGTACTTGCCCTTGGCGGCCTCGGGGCGGAAGTCCGCCCACTTCACGCCCTGGATCTTGACGTCGAACAGGCCGCTGGCGGTCAGCTGCTTCTGGAGGGCCTTGAAGGCCCGCTCCGTGCCCTCACCGTAGTGGTCGCTGGTGTAGGTGAGGGTGATCGGCACCGGTGCGCTGACGTTGGCGGCCTTCAGGATGGCGCGGGCCTTGTCGGCGCTGGGCTCGCCGTAGCGGTTGGAGAAGGAGTTCTGGTGGCCGGCGATGCCGGTGGGGACCAGCGAGTACAGGGGGTCGCTCGTGCGGTCGTAGCCGTCGCGGACCAGGGCCGCGCGGTCGACGACCTGGGCGATGGCCTGGCGGACCGCCTTGGACTTCACGGTGGAGTCGTCGGTGTTGAAGGCCAGGAAGCTGATCTCCTGACCGGGCAGCTCCAGCAGCCGCACGCCCTCGCCGGAGGAGCCCCGCAGCCGGCCGATCTGCTCGGGCAGCAGGGCGCGGTTCATCATGTCGATGTCGCCGGACTTGAGGGCCTTCTCCATCGACGCGGCGTCGTCGAAGAAGCGCATCTCGACCTTGTCGTTCAGCACCTTCACCGAACCCCGGTAGTCGGAGTTCTTGTTGAGGGTGACCTTGACGACGTGGCCGTCCTTCTGTTCGGTCTGGAGGGTGTACGGGCCGGAACCCACCACCTTGAAGCCGCTGCCGAGCTTGTCCTTCTCGTAGGACTCGCTGTCGACGATCGCCGCGGCCGGGGTGGCTATCTTCTGTGGGAAGGTGGCGTCGGGCGACTTGAGGTGGAAGACGACCTCGAGGTCGCCGGGGGTCTCCACCTTGTCGATGTTGCTCAGCAGCGAGACGGGGCCGTTCTCGTAGTTGATCGCGCGGGCGCGGTCGATGGAGAACTTGACGTCCTCGGCGGTCAGCGCGTGACCGTTGGAGAACTTCAGGCCGCTGCGCAGGGTGCAGCGGAACTGCTCGTTCTTGCGGTCCCCGAAGGTGCACTTCTCGGCCGCGTCACCGACGGGCGCGGTACCGGAGCGCGGCAGCCGCAGCAGGGTCTGGAAGGTGCTGTGCAGCACGTTCCAGGCGCCCACGTCGTACGCGGCGGCCGGGTCGAAGGGGGCGGGCGCGTCGGTGGTCTCCTCGAACCGGTCGGTCGTGCCGATGACGATGGCGCTGTCCTTGCCGGCTCCCTCGCTCCCGCCACAGGCGACGAGCACGGGTGCCAACAGGCCTGCCACGATCGGCAGGACCAACGTCTTGCGGTTCATTGTGTGGGGTTCTCCCTGTGGTGCGATCGGTGCCCGGACCCTACCGATACCGGAAGGCCGGTCATACGGGCAGCCGTGAAGTTCTCGCGAAAAGATTAGTGCGGATGGCCGCTCCCGCTGGAACACGGTGAAGTCGACGCGATATCACGCGGTGATAACGGCACGAGGATGTCCGATATCCGGACGCTGGAACGATTCAGGCACCGAATGATCAATCGGGACACAAGGGTGCGCTTCAACCCCCGTGAGGGCCCGCGCGGGGCTGTGCAAGCCGACGCGCGGGCGCAAGACGCGGTGACGAACGTCACTCCCCCGATACGGGTGACGGGCAGGCGAATTCGGCCACGGGATTCGTCACGGAAAACAGTCGGCCAAACGCCCAGAGTTCCCGACCATTCCCGGTCGTACGCTCAGTGCACACCCTGGTGCATTCCCGTGATCGGCCGTGATCAGAGGCGGGAGATCATGTCCCGGAGAAAAGAGAGATCCACTTCTTCCAGCGAGCCGACGACTGTACGGCCCGCCGCGGGCGGGATGGGGGCCACCGACGGCACCGCCACCACCCGGCACCCCGCCGCCTCAGCGGCTCTCACACCCGTCAGGGTGTCCTCGACCACCGCACACCGCCCCGGCTCGGCCCCGAGCCGGGCCGCGGCCAGCAGGTACGGGTCCGGATGGGGCTTGGTGCGCGCCAGCTCGTCGCCCGCGACGGTCAGCGTGAAGTGCTGCGGGCCGAGGGTGTGCAGCACCCGGTCGATGATCTCGCGGTGGGAGGCCGAGACCAGTGCCGTGGGCACGCCGTGGGCGGCCAGCTCGGCCAGCAGCCGCCGGGCACCGGGCATCAGCGGCACGCCCCGCCCGATCATCTGGGAGAAGCGGGTGTTCAGCAGGACGCTGAGCTCGGCGACGGCTATCTTCGCGCCGGTGGCCTGGATGAGGAACGAGGCGCTGCGCGTCATCGGGCCCCCGACGACGACCTCGCGCCACTCCTCCAGCAGCTGGTGTCCCAGCTCGGCGAAGACGGCGACTTCGACCTCCCACCAGAAGCCTTCGGTGTCGACCAGGGTCCCGTCCATGTCGAGCAATACGGCCTGCAGGGCCGGGGCCGCCGAACGGGTGTCGACGGCGGGGATGCTGCTGGTCATCCGCGCACCTCCTCAAGGGGACGAGAAGGCCGGTCCGCCTCCTGTCTCCAGGTCGGCGGACCGGCCTTCACCGGACCGACAAGTGTACGACCGATGGTTACGGTGCGTCGCGTCGATATTTCGCACGGGCCCCGCTGGCCCCCGCGGGACGGGCTCAGCCCTCGCCGTCCCGCCCGTCCGTCTCCTCGCCCGGCGTCGCGCCGCCGCCGTCGTCGTCCTTGGCCGGCGGGCGCGGCGGGCGGGTGCGGCCGCTGGTGGTGTCCCGCAGGTAGGAGGCGTCCCGGCCGCCCTCGGTCAGGCCCGGTTCGGCGGCCAGGCCGCCCGGCTGGCCCGGCTGGGCGGGCCCGGGCTGGCCGTCCCGGCGGCGCAGATAGCGCTCGAACTCGCGGGCGATGGCCTCGCCGGACGCCTCCGGCAGCTCGGCGGTGTCCCGGGCCTCCTCCAGCGACTGCACGTACTCGGCGACCTCGCTGTCCTCGGCCGCCAGCTGGTCCACGCCCAGCTGCCAGGCCCGGGCGTCCTCTGGCAGCTCGCCCTGCGGCACGCGCAGGTCGATGAGGTCCTCCAGGCGGTTGAGCAGCGCCAGGGTGGCCTTCGGGTTCGGCGGCTGGGAGACGTAGTGCGGCACGGCGGCCCACAGGCTCACCGCCGGGACGCCGGCGTGGGTGCACGCCTCCTGCAGGATGCCGACGATGCCGGTGGGGCCCTCGTAGCGGGACTCCTCCAGATCCAGGGTGCGGGCCAGGTCGGGGTCGGAGGTGACGCCGCTGACCGGTACGGGCCGGGTGTGCGGGGTGTCCCCGAGCAGGGAGCCCAGGATCACCACCATCTCCACGCCCAGCTCGTGGGCGAAGCCCAGGATCTCGTTGCAGAACGAGCGCCAGCGCATGCTCGGCTCGATGCCCCGGACCAGGACGAGGTCGCGCGTCGCGCCCTCGCCGCCGGGGGCGCCGGTGCGCACCACGGAGAGCCGGGTGGTCGGCCAGGTGATCTTCCGAACGCCGCCGTCCAGCCAGACGGTGGGCCGGTTGACCTGGAAGTCGTAGTAGTCCTCGGCGTCGAGCGCGGCGAAGACCTCGCCCTTCCATTCCCGGTCCAGGTGCGCCACCGCGCTGGAGGCGGCGTCACCGGCGTCGTTCCAGCCCTCGAAGGCACAGATCATCACCGGGTCGATCAGCTCGGGTACCCCCTCAAGCTCGATCACCCAGCGCCTCCTTCCGACCGGGGCCGCACGGGTCTTCCGTTGCGTCCGCCGGTTGCCGTTCCGTGCAGTTGCGGTCGTCCTGCGTGTGCCCCAAGCCTACGACTTCGGCGACCCCCCTTCGCAGCCCCTGAGGGGGAGGTACTTTCAGCCACGCGTACCCCATCCGGCGCGGTAGGCGCGCCAGTCGGCCTCGGTCGCCGCGAAGTCCACGTAGAGCGCGAGGCCGAACCGCTGTCGGTGCCGGTCCTCGCGGCTGAGGCCCAGCCTGCTGCCGCGCACGGCGGCGGCGGCCGTCTCCGCCCGGCTCTGGTGGCCCAGATTGTCGGTGTGGTAGAAGGGCACGCCCATCAGCAGATCCGTTTCCTCTGGTGTGACCTGGAGGGCGAGGGCGGTCTGCCGGGCCACGTAGCCGCCGTAGAGGTTCTCCCACGGCAGCGCGGTGTCGTAGGACATCACGGCTATCTGGTCCACCCGGCGGGCGACCTTGCCGAAGTAGCTCTGCGTCCACCACTTGGGGCTGCCGAGCATGCCCGAGGCGGTGTGCATCGAGGGCAGCGGGTCTATCTGCTGGGCGGCGACGGACAGCACGCCGCCTTGCGAACGCACGGCCGGGCGCAGGGAGTCCAGCAGGGCCAGGAAGTGGCGGTCGCCGGTGCGCACGGGTTCGACGTCCAGGTGCACGCCCTCGAAGCCGGCCCGCAGGACCTGGCGCGCGCTCTCGACGACGGCGCTGCGGGCGGCGGGCGAGCCCAGCCAGAGGCCGCCGTCCTGGCCGCGGCCGACCAGCTTGTCGCCCAGCCAGGCCTGGACCCGTACCCCGGGGAACTCCCGGTGCACGGAGTCGATCAGCCATTTCGCGTTGCGGTACGCCGTGGGCGGCAGGGTGCCGTCGTGCTCCAGCGGGCCCGCGTGCACGTACAGGTCGCGGATGCCGGTGCCCGCCGTCCGCTCGCGCAGCCGGGCGAGCTCCGCCGGGCCGTGGCGGCCGTCCACCCAGGCGTGGCCCAGCCAGACGGCGTCCCGGCCGCGGGTGACGGCGTCGTCCGCGGGGGCGCCGGCGTAGGAGGCGCGCAGCGCGCTGCCCGCCGTCACGAGCGGTGCGAGTACCAGCAGGGCCAGCGCGAGCGCGATGCGGAGCAGCACGCGTTTGCGTGTCAGCCGTCGGCGCGTCTTTGGCCGGTTCATGTCGTCGTCCCCCCTTTATCCCTTCGAGGGACGTGTGCGGGGGCGGGTTGGTTGCCCTCGGGGGCGAAGACGCCGCGAGGGGAGGACCACTCGAAGGTGGCCCTCCCCTTCAGGGAGCCGGTGCCGGCTCGGGGTCAGCGCTTGGCGTTCAGCATGTCCTTGACCCGGGTCCGGACGTTTTCGTCGTCCAGGCCGCGGATGGTCAGGGTGGTGCGGCGGCGCAGCACGTCGTCGACCGTCTCGGCCCACTCGTGGTCGCGGGCGTAGACGACCTGGGCCCAGATCTCCGGGCCGTCGGGGTGGATCCGCTCGCCGAGCTCGGGGTCCTCGTTGACCAGGCGCGCGATGTCGAAGGACAGCGAGCCGTAGTGGGTGGCGAGGTGACGGGCGGTCAGCGGGTCCATGCGGCTGCCGGGCTCGCGGTCGACGAGCAGGCGGTGGGCGACCGCGTTGGGGTTGGCGACGCCGGGGAGCGGGGTACGGCGGACCAGGCTGGAGACGGGCTCCATGTCCTCGGTCAGCGGGCTGCCCGGCACCTTGGCGAGCTTGCTCATGACCGTGCGGCCGATGTGGCGGTAGGTGGTCCACTTGCCGCCGGCGACCGACAGCATGCCGCCCTTGCCCTCGGAGACGACCGTCTCGCGCTTGGCCTGGGCCACGTCGCCCGGGCCGCCGGGCAGGACGCGCAGGCCCGCGAAGGCGTACGTCATCAGGTCGCGGTCGAGGTCGGCGTCCTGGATGGAGAACGCGGCCTCGTCGAGGATCTGCTGGATGTCCTCCTCGGTGGCGCGCACGTCCGCCGGGTCGCCCTCGTACTGGGTGTCGGTGGTGCCCAGCAGCAGCTGGTCCTCCCAGGGGAGGGCGAAGGTGATGCGGTACTTGTCGATCGGGGTGGCCATGGCGGCCTTCCAGGGCGACTTGCGCTTCATCACGATGTGCGCGCCCTTGGAGAGGCGGATCGACGGCGCGGCGCCCTTGTCTTCCAGCTTCCGCAGGTGGTCCACCCACGGGCCGGTGGCGTTGAGGACGACGCGCGCGTCGATGCCGAACTCGGTGCCGTCCACGCGGTCCTTGAGCTCCGCGCCGGTCACCTTGCCGTGCGTGAAGCGCAGGCCGGTCACCTCGGCGTGGTTGAGGACCACGGCACCCGACTCGACGGCCGCGCGGACCGTCATGACGGCCACGCGGGAGTCGTTCATCTGGTGGTCGTAGTAGACCGCCACGGCCTTGAGGTTGTCCGTGCGCAGGCCGGGGTTGTCGGCCTTGGCCTTGGCCGGGGAGATGACCTTGCCGACGCCGTCGCCGAAGGCGGACAGCGCCGAGTAGGCGAACACGCCGGCGCCGAGCTTGGCCGCGCCCACCGGGCCGCCCTTGTAGACGGGCAGGTAGAAGGTGAGCGGGTTGACCAGGTGCGGGGCCACGTCCTTGGCCAGCACCCGGCGCTCGTGGTGGTTCTCCGCGACCAGCTTGACGGCACCGGTCTGCAGGTAGCGCAGACCGCCGTGGACGAGCTTGGAGGACGCGGAGGAGGTGGCGCCGGCGAAGTCGCCGGCGTCCACCATCGCGACCCGCAGTCCGGACTGCGCCGCGTGCCAGGCGACCGAGGTGCCCAGGATGCCGCCGCCGATGACCAGGAGGTCGTACGTCGCGTTGGACAGTCGTTCCCGGGTCTCGGCACGGCCCGGGTTGATGCCGGCGGCCGGGTGCGTTCCCAGGGTCGGAACGCTCTGCGGGGTTGTCATGATTACTCCTCGTCCTCGATCCAGCCCATGGTCCGCTCGACGGCCTTGAGCCAGCTCTTGTACTCGCGGTCACGCGTGTCCGCGTCCATGCGGGGGGTCCACTCGGCGGCCCGGCGCCAGTTGGCGCGCAGGGCGTCGGTGTCCGGCCAGAAGCCGACGGCGAGGCCGGCGGCGTAGGCGGCGCCGAGGCAGGTGGTCTCGGCGACCATGGGGCGCACGACGGGTGCGTCCAGGAAGTCCGAGAGGGTCTGCATCAGCAAGTTGTTGGAGGTCATGCCGCCGTCGACCTTGAGCGCGGTCAGCTCGACGCCGGAGTCCTTGGTCATGGCGTCGGTGATCTCGCGGGTCTGCCAGGCGGTGGCCTCGAGCACGGCGCGGGCGATGTGCGCCTTGGTGACGTAGCGGGTCAGGCCCGCGATGACGCCGCGCGCGTCGGAGCGCCAGTAGGGGGCGAACAGGCCGGAGAAGGCCGGGACGAAGTAGGCGCCGCCGTTGTCCTCGACGGAGCTGGCGAGCGTCTCGATCTCGGCGGCGCTCTTGATGAGGCCCATCTGGTCGCGCATCCACTGCACGAGGGAGCCGGTGACGGCGATGGAGCCCTCGAGGGCGTAGACCGGCTTCTGGTCGCCGATGCGGTAGCCGACGGTGGTCAGCAGGCCGTTGTAGGAGTTGACGGGCTCGCCACCGGTGTTCATCAGCATGAACGTGCCGGTGCCGTAGGTCGACTTGGCCTCGCCCTCGGAGAAGCAGGTCTGGCCGAAGAGGGCCGCCTGCTGGTCGCCGAGCGCGGAGGCGACGGGCACGCCGGCGAGGGCGCCGCCCTTGGCGGTGCCGTAGACCTCGGCGGAGGAGCGGATCTCCGGCAGCACGGCGGCCGGGACCTCCATCGACTCCAGGATGCGCTCGTCCCAGTCGAGGCTGCGGAGGTTCATCAGCATCGTGCGGGAGGCGTTGGTGACGTCGGTGACGTGCACGCCGCCGTCGGTGCCACCGGTGAGGTTCCAGATGACCCAGGAGTCCATGGTGCCGAAGAGGATGTCGCCGGCCTCGGCGCGCTCGCGCAGGCCCTCGACGTTGTCCAGCAGCCAGCGGACCTTCGGGCCGGAGAAGTACGAGGCCAGCGGCAGGCCCGTCTCACGGCGGAAGCGGTCCTGACCGACGTTGCGGCCGAGTTCCTTGCACAGGGCGTCGGTGCGGGTGTCCTGCCAGACGATGGCGTTGTAGACCGGCTGGCCGGTGTTCTTGTCCCACAGCAGCGTGGTCTCGCGCTGGTTGGTGATGCCGATGGCCTTGACGTCGGCGGCGGTGATGCCGGCCTTCTCGACGGCGCCCGCCACGACCTCCTGGACGTTGGTCCAGATCTCCATGGCGTCGTGCTCGACCCAGCCCGGCTTGGGGAAGATCTGCTCGTGCTCCTTCTGGTCGACGGAGACGATGCGGCCGTCGCGGTCGAAGACGATGCAGCGCGAGGAGGTGGTGCCCTGGTCGATCGCCGCGATGAACGGGCCGTGGCCGTGGCTGCCGGTGGTGTCGGTCATGGTGTGTGTGCTCCTGGGAGTCGTCTGAAGGTCTCGGCTGTGCTCGATCAGAATGCGAGCTTGTGGATGCCCGCGGCCAGAGCGGCGCCGATGATCGGGCCGACCACGGGGATCCAGGCGTAGCCCCAGTCGGAGCCGCCCTTGTTCGGCAGCGGCAGCAGCGCGTGCACGATGCGCGGGCCGAGGTCACGGGCGGGGTTGATGGCGTATCCGGTCGGGCCGCCGAGCGAGAGGCCGATGCCGACGACGACGAGGGCGACCATCAGGGTGCCGGTACCGCTGACCGCCAGCCCCTTGGTCAGACCCATGGTGAGGATGAAGAGCACCAGTGCGGCGGTGGCGATGATCTCGGTGATGAGGTTCTGCACCGCGTTGCGGATCTCGGGGCCGGTGGAGAAGACGCCGAGCACAGGGCCGGCCTGGGGCGTCGCGGTCTGGTCGACCATGCCTTCGGCGGGGTTGAGGGTGGCGACGAGCTCCGGGTCCGTCAGGTGGGCCTTGAACTGGCCCATGTAGGTGAGCCACACCAGCGTGGCGCCGATCATGGCGCCGAGCAGCTGGGAGCCGATGTAGAGCGGTACGTCGCTCCACTCGACGGCGCCGTCGAGGGCGAGGCCGACGGTGACGGCGGGGTTGAGGTGCGCGCCGGACTTGGCGCCGATGTAGGCGCCGGCCAGTACGGCGAAGCCCCAGCCGAACGTGATGGCGAGCCAGCCCGCGTTCAGCGCCTTCGAGCGCTTCAGCGTGACGGCGGCGCACACGCCGCCGCCGAGCAGGATCAATACGGCGGTACCGATGGTCTCACCGGTGAAGATGTCGGAGCTGGACACCCGCGACTCCTTTGTCCTTCGTCCAGGGGAAGGCGAACCCCGGGTCCCTCCGGTGGTCCGCGCCCTCCGTGAGGGCGGTGATCGGTCCCGTGGCACTGCCCACCATAGCGAATATTGTCGTTAGGTGTTCGACAATGCCGACCGATGCACGGCAGTTTTCTGCACGGTTAAGGGCGCGTCAAGGGTTCTGTGACCGGAAACTCTCGGCCAACTGGCCGGAAATATCCGTCTGGATACCGGGCGGTAACAGCCCGGTCTCGAAGGAGGCGGAACGGATGCTCCGCCACCGTTTCCCACCCCCTCAAAGCCATCCGCTAGAAGCGCCCGGCGCCCAGGTCGCGGGAGACGGCGCGGGCACAGTCGCGTACCGCCGCCACCAGTCCGGGCCGCAGCTCGCCGCCCTCGCAGACGCGCTCGACCGCGCCGGTGACGCCGACCGCGCCCACCGGCATCCGCCGCCGGTCGTGGATGGGGGCGGCGACCGACGCCACGCCCGCCCAGGTCTCCTCGACGTCCGCCGCCCAGCCGCGGGCGCGGGTCAGGTCGAGCACGCCCTCCAGGTCGGGCAGGTCGGTCACGGTGCGGGAGGTGAACGCCTCGCGGCCGGTCTCGGTCACCTCGGCGTGGGCGACGGGGTCGTAGGCGCACAGCACCTTGCCCAGCGCGGTGCTGTGCAGCGGCTGCATCGCGCCGACCTCCAGCACCTGGCGGCTGTCGTCGGGCCGGAAGACGTGGTGGATGACGAGCACGCCCTGCTGGTGCAGCACGCCGAGGTAGACGCTCTCCCCGCTGGAGCGGGCCAGGTCGTCGGCCCAGACCAGGGCGCGGGCCCGCAGCTCGTGCACGTCCAGGTAGCTGTTGCCCAGCCGCAGCAGCTCGGCCCCCAGCTGGTAGCGCCCGGAGGCCGGGTCCTGCTCGACGAACCCCTCCTGCTGGAGGGTCCGCAGGATCCCGTGCGCGGTGCCCTTGGCCAGCCCCAGCGCCGAGGCGACGTCGGACAGGCCGAGCCGCCGCTCTCCCCCCGCGAGCAGCCGCAACATCGCCGCCGCCCGTTCGAGCGACTGGATGGTCCGTGCCATCGAGCAACCTCCTTCATGCCGGGCCGGGCTGGCTCCGTTCGGCATTGCTGAACACTATCGGCCGATGCCGACCAGCGGATACCGGACAGCAGGGCATGACCATGATCGCTGAAGGTGGTGTCGCCGCCGAACCGGGACGGGGCCCGCCCGGTCCGGGCCGTGGCGCGCCGGTCCGTACCGTGAAACGCCCTCGGCCCCCGGCGCGCCCGCCCGATACGCTTGCCGCGTGCGCCTCTCTGCAGGGAGGGCGCAAAGCCGACAGCCGTCGCACACCCGGGAGCACACCCATGGCCTCGCACACGCCATCGACCGTCCACTCCGCCCGCTCCGCGCAGCTGCGCGAGGCCCTGGCCACCCGAGTGGTGGTGGCCGACGGCGCGATGGGCACGATGCTTCAGGCGCAGGACCCCAGCCTTGAGGACTTCCAGCAGCTCGAAGGCTGCAACGAGATCCTGAACGTCACCCGCCCCGACATCGTGCGCTCGGTGCACGAGGCCTACTTCGCGGTCGGCGTGGACTGCGTGGAGACCAACACCTTCGGCGCCAACCTCGCCGCCCTCGGCGAGTACGAGATCTCCGACCGCATCTTCGAGCTCTCGGAGGCCGGCGCCCGCGTCGCCCGCGAGGTCGCCGACGAGTTCACCGCCGGCGACGGCCGCACCCGCTGGGTGCTGGGGTCCGTCGGCCCCGGCACCAAGCTCCCCACCCTCGGCCACGCCGCCTACCCCGTGCTGCGCGACGCCTACCAGCGGAACGTGGAGGGCCTGGTCGCCGGCGGCGCCGACGCCGTCCTCATCGAGACGACCCAGGACCTGCTCCAGACCAAGGCCTCCGTCGTCGGCGCCCGGCGCGCCATGGAGGCGGCCGGTGTGGACCTGCCCCTGCTGGTCCAGGTGACCGTCGAGACCACCGGCACGATGCTCCTCGGCTCCGAGATCGGCGCCGCGCTCACCGCCCTGGAGCCGCTCGGCATCGACATGATCGGGCTGAACTGCGCCACCGGCCCGGCCGAGATGAGCGAACACCTGCGCTATCTCTCCCGGCACGCCCGCACCCGGGTCTCCGCCATGCCCAACGCCGGTCTGCCGGTCCTCGGCAAGGACGGCGCCCACTACCCCCTGTCGCCGGCCGAGCTGGCGGACGCCCACGAGACGTTCATCCGGGAGTACGGCCTGTCGCTGGTCGGCGGCTGCTGCGGCACGACCCCCGAGCACCTGCGCCAGGTCGTCGAGCGGGTGCGCGGCCTGGCCCCGGCCGGGCGCAGCCCGCGCCCCGAGCCGGGCGCCTCCTCGCTCTACCAGACCGTGCCCTTCCGCCAGGACACCTCGTACCTGGCCATCGGCGAGCGGACCAACGCCAACGGCTCGAAGAAGTTCCGCGAGGCCATGCTGGACGGGCGCTGGGACGACTGCGTGGAGATGGCCCGCGAGCAGATCCGCGAGGGCGCGCACCTGCTCGACCTGTGCGTCGACTACGTGGGCCGCGACGGCGTCGCGGACATGGCGGAGATCGCCGGGCGCTTCGCGACGGCCTCCACGCTGCCGCTGGTGCTGGACTCCACCGAGCCCGCGGTCATCCAGGCGGGCCTGGAGAAGCTGGGCGGCCGGGCCGTGATCAACTCCGTCAACTACGAGGACGGCGACGGCCCCGACTCCCGGTTCGCGCGGATCACCCGTCTGGCGGTCGAGCACGGCGCGGCGCTGATCGCGCTGACGATCGACGAGGACGGCCAGGCCCGCACCCCCGAGCACAAGGTGGCCGTGGCGGAGCGGCTGATCGCCGACCTCACGGGCAACTGGGGCGTGCGGGAGTGCGACATCATCGTCGACTGCCTCACCTTCACCATCGCCACGGGCCAGGAGGAGTCCCGCCGCGACGGCATCGCCACCATCGAGGCGATCCGCGAGCTCAAGCGCCGCCACCCGGACGTCCAGACGACGCTGGGCCTGTCCAACATCTCCTTCGGGCTCAACCCTGCGGCCCGCATGGTGCTGAACTCCGTCTTCCTCAACGAGTGCGTGGAGGCGGGCCTCGACTCGGCCATCGTGCACGCCAGCAAGATCCTGCCCATCGCCCGGCTGGAGGAGGAGCAGCGCGAGGTCGCCCTCGACCTGATCTACGACCGGCGGCGCGAGGGCTACGACCCGCTGCAGCGCTTCCTGGAGCTGTTCGAGGGCGTGGACACCAAGTCCATGAAGGCGGGCAAGGCGGAGGAGCTGGCCGCCCTGCCGCTGGAGGAGCGGCTGCGGCGCCGCATCGTCGACGGTGAGAAGAACGGGCTGGAGGCCGACCTCGACGAGGCGCTGACCACCCGCCCGGCGCTCGACATCGTCAACGACACCCTGCTGGAGGGCATGAAGGTCGTCGGCGAGCTCTTCGGCTCCGGTCAGATGCAGCTGCCGTTCGTACTGCAGTCGGCCGAGGTGATGAAGAGCGCGGTGGCCCATCTGGAGCCGCACATGGAGAAGAGCGACGCGGAGGGCAAGGGCACGATCGTGCTCGCCACCGTGCGCGGCGACGTCCACGACATCGGCAAGAACCTCGTGGACATCATCCTGTCCAACAACGGCTACAACGTCGTCAACCTGGGCATCAAGCAGCCGGTGTCGGCGATCCTGGAGGCGGCCGAGGAACACCGGGCGGACGTCATCGGGATGTCCGGGCTGCTGGTGAAGTCCACCGTGATCATGAAGGAGAACCTGGAGGAGCTGAACCAGCGCAAGCTGGCGGCGACCTATCCGGTGATCCTGGGCGGCGCGGCGCTCACGCGCGCGTACGTCGAGCAGGACCTGCACGAGATCTACGAGGGCGAGGTGCGCTACGCCCGCGACGCCTTCGAGGGGCTGCGCCTGATGGACGCGCTGATCGCGGTCAAGCGCGGGGTGCCGGGCGCGAGCCTGCCGGAGCTCAAGCAGCGGCGGGTGCCCAAGCGGGAGACGGCCGTCCCGGAGGTGGACGAGCCGCAGGGCGCCGTCCGCTCGGACGTGGCGGTGGACAACCGCGTCCCCGAGCCGCCGTTCTGGGGCACCCGGGTGGTCAAGGGCATCCCGCTCAAGGACTACGCGTCCTGGCTGGACGAGGGGGCGCTCTTCAAGGGCCAGTGGGGTCTGAAGCAGGCCCGCGCCGGCGGTCCGACGTACGAGGAGCTGGTCGAGAGCGAGGGCCGGCCGCGGCTGCGCGGCCTGCTGGAGAAGCTCCACACGGAGAACCTGCTGGAGGCGGCGGTCGTCTACGGCTACTTCCCGTGCGTGAGCAAGGGCGACGACCTGATCCTGCTGCATGAGGACGGCACCGAGCGGACCCGCTTCACCTTCCCGCGCCAGCGGCGCGGGCGGCGGCTGTGCCTGGCGGACTACTTCCGCCCGGAGGAGTCCGGCGAGCGGGACGTCGTGGGCCTCCAGGTCGTCACGGTCGGCTCCCGGATCGGGGAGGCGACGGCGGAGCTGTTCGCGTCCGACTCCTACCGCGACTACCTGGAGCTGCACGGGCTGTCGGTGCAGCTGGCGGAGGCGCTCGCCGAGTACTGGCACGCGCGGGTGCGGGCCGAGCTCGGTTTCGCGGGCGAGGACCCCGCGGACGTGGAGGACATGTTCGCGCTGAAGTACCGGGGGGCGCGCTTCTCCCTGGGCTACGGCGCCTGCCCGGACCTGGAGGACCGGGCGAAGATCGCGGACCTGCTGGAGCCGGAGCGGATCGGGGTGCACCTGTCGGAGGAGTTCCAGCTGCACCCGGAGCAGTCGACGGACGCCATCGTGATCCACCACCCCGAGGCGAAGTACTTCAACGCCCGTTAACGCCAACGGCGTCCGCTTGCCGTAAGCGGCCGGTCCCGTCTTCGGGGACCGTCCGCTTACGGGCGCTTTGCGCACTGTCTGACTTATCGCCGGGCCATTGACCAGGCGAAATCCGCGCTCCTACCGTGGATGACGGGGAGAGCGGTGTCCCGCTCGCACCGGGGAGACGGGGTGCGCCATGGCCGGTCGGGAAGCGTCCGGGGACCGGCAGGCGGCCGTGGGGGCACGTCCCCTCCTCGCCTTCAACCGCGAGCTGTCCGACGAGGAAGTGCGGCAGTTGCAGTCCCGGCATGACGCGATCGGTGCCCTGCTGGAGCCGCCGTCCGCGGACGACGACCACTGCCACCACCACCTCCTTCCCGACTGACCCGGCGGCACGACGGACGCGGACGGAAAAAAGGGGGGCGGTGGAGGTGGACAGGCGGCTCGGCGCGGACGACGCGTTCCTCTCCGACCCCTCCGGCATGGACGCCGTTCTGGCGCGGGGCCGGCCGTTCGGGGACAGCGGCTATCTGCGGGAGCAGACCCAGGCGGCCTTCACGTTCCGTCTGGAGAAGATGGCCGCCTTCCTCCCGGTGGCCCGCCCCCTGCTGACCGCCCTGGAACGGGCCGGGGAGCCGGCCCGCTACCGGGTCCTCGGCGATCCCCTCGTGCGCTACGCCCTCCAGCAGCTGCTGACCCGCTTCGTGACGGGCCGCCGGGCCGCGCTGGCCTTCGAGGTGTGCGAGGCGGTGCTGGCCGAGACCGCGCACCGCCTCACCGCGGGGGCCACGAGCGGCCCCCTGCGCGACGGCTCCCCCGAGGCCCGGCACGTGGGCGACGCCTCCCGCACCCCCTGGATCTGGGGCGAGGGCCCCCGCGACGACATGTGCGCACGGGCGTTCCGGCACGTCGTCGCGCATGAGTACGGGGGTGCGCCGTGCGCTCCCTCGGCCGGTGACGTCGTCATGCTGCGCAAGGCGACCCGGCTCCTCGGCGAGATCCTCCCGGAGACCTCCCGCAGTGCCCTCGGCCACGCCCACGTCGTCGGCGTCACGCCCGGGGTCGGCGCGTGGCGGGGAAAGTCCTCCAGCTCCCAGTTCCGCCTCGCGGGGGCCGTCTTCCTCAACCGCAGGATGTTCCGGAACCCGTGGTGGGTGGCCGAGGCCCTGTTGCACGAGTGCCTGCACCAGAAGCTCTACGACTTCCGCCACGCCCATTCCCTGCTGGCCCGCGACGCCCGGGGCACCGGGGGCGGCACGGCCGGCGGGCTGCTGGACGAGCTGCGCAAGGTGGTGGCCCTGTGGAACTCCCCCGGCCTGGAGGCGGGGAACCTGTGGGACGCCCAGCGGGCGGTGGCTGCGTTCCACGTGTACGTCCACGTGGCGCTCTTCTCCACGCTCGCCGAGCGGCGCGCCCCGGAGCTGCGTGCCGTCTACGGT
Source organism: Streptomyces cinnamoneus (assembly GCF_002939475.1). NCBI lineage: Bacteria > Bacillati > Actinomycetota > Actinomycetes > Kitasatosporales > Streptomycetaceae > Streptomyces > Streptomyces cinnamoneus. The sequence continues at coordinate 1,478,389 of NZ_PKFQ01000001.1, forward strand.
CCGCCGGACGCCCCGTGCGCGATGACGCCCAGCCGCACGGCGTTCGAGCGCGCCCACTATCTGGGCGAGGGCCTGCGTTCGGTGTGCTGGGCCGAGCTGGGACCGGCGGGCCGGCGCATGGTCGACTGGCTGAGTTCCGTCCTGGGCGCCGTCGATCCGGCGCCCCCTCCCCCGGGGTCCTCGCTGCACCTGCTCCTGGACCGCTATCTCGCGGAGGCGCGGCGGATCGAGAAAGTCCCGCCCGCCGGGGCGCTGGTGCAGCGGCTGGCGGCCCTGCGCGAGGCGGAGGTCGACTCCACCCGGGCGGTGCTGACCGGTCTGGGCGCCCAGGAGCAGCTCGACGTTCTGGGGTGCGTTCCGGCGCAGCCCTCCGCCCAGGACGAGGGCGCGGCGTTCGCCGAGACCCGGCGCCTCATCGCCGACACGCTGCTGCGGCTCGCGCCCGACGGGTACAGCCTCAACTCGCTGTGTCCGGCCGCCCGGGTCCCGCCGGACGAGATGGTGCGGCAGATGGTGGAGGCGTCCAGCCGCGAGCTGGCCGTGGCGGGGGGCCTGGCGTAGGGGGTGGTGCGGGCACCCACCGGCCTGGCCGGCCGGCGGGTGCGGGGGCCGGCTATCCGGCCCGCAGGGCGAGGGTGAAGGCGCGGTCGGTGGACCGGGCCGCGGTCTTGACCTTCACGGCGCCGCCGCGGTCGTCCCGGTCGTACCACCAGCCCTGCCCGGCCCGGTCGAAGGCGTCCTCCGACTCCAGGCGGGGCAGGGCGCTCCCCTCCAGGGTCACGGCCTGCGGCGCGGTGGCCGCGTGCACGGTGAAGTGGTAGGGCCGTGCCGTCTGCTTGCCGCGGAAGTCACCGAGGGAGGCGCCCAGTTCCAGGGTGACGTCGCCCTTGCCCGTCTCGGGTGCGCGCACCGTGAGGCGCTGCTGGGCGTAGGCGCCGGTGCGGTGGGCGCGGGTCACGCCGTCGTCCTCGTAGAGGGTGAAGGAGGAGGTGCCCCGGGGGTAGACGTCCCAGGCCAGGGGCGAGTCGGCGGTGCGGTCCTCGTGCGAGCGGATGCCCGGCCACATCGGGATGTTCGCGCCGGCCTTCACGAAGAGCGGCAGCGTGTCCAGCGGGGCGCGGTAGCCGTCGACGGTCGTCGGGCCCTGGTACGTGCGGCCGGTCCAGTAGTCGGTCCAGGTGCCCTCGGGCAGGTAGATGCCGTCGCGGACGCCGGAGTCCTCGTAGACGGGTGCCACGAGGAAGTACTCGCCGGAGAGGAACTCGTACTTGGCCGCGTCGGAGGCCGCCTTGGGGTCGTGCGGGTACTCGAGGGCGAGGGGCCGTACGGGGCCCACACCGGTCCGGGTCGCCTCGGCCGCGTAGGAGTACATGTAGGGCAGCAGCGATTCCTTGAGCTTCAGGTACTTGCGGTTGATCGAGGTGTAGGGCTCGCCGTAGCGGAAGGGCTGCTTGTCGCTGGGCGCCCAGCCGTCCATCGTCATGACGGCGGGCAGGAACGTCTTCCATTGCAGGTCACGTACGTACGTCCGGGGGCTGCCGCCGAAGATGCCGTCGACGTCGCCCGTCGTGTAGGCCAGGCCCGACATGGTGGCGCCGGCGTAGGTGGGGATCTGCCAGCGGATGTACTCCCAGGAGCCCTTCTGGTCGCCGGACCACTGGACGCCGCAGCGCTGGGCGCCGGACCAGCTTTCGGGGGCCCAGGTGAAGCCGCGGGCGTCGCTGTTGTCCTCGATGCCCTTGTAGGCGTCCTTGCAGCCGTCGAGAGCGAACTTGTAGCCGTCGCCGACCCAGGCGACGTCGAGTTTGGCGACCCGCTGGCCGGCCTTCACCTGGTCGGCGAGCTTCGTCAGGCCGTCCTCGGTCCACAGGCCCATCTTCATTCCGCGGCCGGCGAGGCCCTTGTTCGTCTCGCCCAGGTTCTCGTAGCCGCAGCCGTAGCCGTCGTTGACGAGCATCCAGCCGAGCGGCAGGTCGTGGGCGACGTAGCCGTCGGCGACCTTCAGGGCGTCCAGGGTGTGGCGTTCGCCGCGGTTCTTGTTGTGCAGGTAGCAGTCCGAGTCGCCGATCTCCAGGCCGTAGACGGGCGGCAGGAAGGGGCGGCCGGTCAGCCGGGTGTACTTCCCGATGACGTCCTTCGCGGAGTCCCCCGCGAAGTAGTAGGCGTCGAACCGCCGCTCCCGCTCGGTCGCCGTGACGGGGTCGCCGAAGGAGTACGTCCCGGGGGCGTAGGTGTTGCGGTAGACGCCGTACCCGGCCGACGACAGGTAGAAGGGCACGGAGTTGGGGTGGCCGCCGTCGTCCCAGTTGTAGTCGACGCCGACCTCGACGGTCTTGCCGCGGTGCGAGGTGTTGCCGCGCCCGTTCTGCATGCCGGCGCCGTAGAACTGCTCGTCCGCGCCGCGCGCCAGCGTCTGGGTCGTCTTGTCCGCGGCCCAGGTCAGGCCCTTCGTCTCGGCCCATATCCGGCTGCCGTCGGCCCGGTGCAGGGCGAAGCGCAGGGGGCTCTTGTACGCGCGCAGGGTGACGGCGGCGGTGCTCAGCTCGTAGCGGTCGCCCTTGTCCTTCCAGCGGGTGGCCGGGGGCGGGCCCTGGCGCAGCACGATGTCCTTGCCGGTGGGGTCGGTGAAGTGGCCGTCCGGCGCCAGCTCCAGGCGGAACGTCTCGGGGGTCACGAAGCTGACGCGCGCCTCGGCCTGGCCGGCCCGCAGGTGGAAGACGGGGCCGGCCGTGGAGAAGCCGGTGACGTCGCCCACGGTCTCCTCGGCGGTGGACGCCCGTGCGCCGCCCACCGGGCCGGCCGTGGCCGTCAGCACGCCCAGGAGGACGGCTGCGATCACCGCTCTCAGCCGTCGTGTTCGCGTTCGCGTAGTCATGACGGCGTGGATAGTCCACCCGACGTGTACACGACCATGGACGGACGCACCGCGCGCGTGGACTTATGGCACCCGCTTCCCGCCGGCGTGCCGTGCCCGGGCCGCCGACGGGGGTCGGGCCGCGAAGAGAGCGGGGCGTTCCCCCCTACTTGCGGGAGGAACGCCCCGAGGACGTCGAGAAGAGGCGTCAGCGCGTCACAGCGCCACGCCCAGCAGGGCGTCCACCGCACGGGACACCAGGCCCGGCGCACCCTCGTCACTGCCGCCCGAGGCGGCCTGGGCGGCTGCCCAGCGGTCGACGGCGGCCAGCGCGGCCGGGGCGTCGAGGTCGTCGGCGAGAGCCTCGCGGATCTCCGCCAGCAGGGCGTCGGCGGACGGCCCGTCGGGGCGGGAGACGGCCGCGCGCCAGCAGTCCAGGCGCTCCACGGCCTCGGTGAGGACCGCGTCGGTCCACTCCCAGTCGGCGCGGTAGTGGTGGGCCAGCAGCGCGAGGCGGATGGCGGCCGGGTCCACGCCGTCGCGGCGCAGCGCGGAGACGAAGACCAGGTTGCCCTTGGACTTCGACATCTTCTCGCCGTGGAGGGCGACCATGCCGGCGTGGACGTACGCCTGGGCGAAGGGGTGCTCGCCGGTGAGCGCCTGCGCGTGGGAGGCGCCCATCTCGTGGTGCGGGAAGATCAGGTCCGAGCCGCCGCCCTGGACGTCGAAGCCCATGCCGAGGTGCTCGAGGGCGATGGCGACGCACTCGATGTGCCAGCCGGGGCGGCCGGGGCCGAGCGAGGCGCCGTCCCAGCTGGGCTCCCCCGGGCGGGCGGCCATCCACAGCATGGGGTCGAGGGGGTTCTTCTTGCCGGGCCGCTCCGGGTCGCCGCCGCGCTCGGCGGAGAGCCGGCGCATGACCTCGGCGTCGTAGTGGGAGACCTGGCCGAAGTGGGCGTCGGACTCGACGGAGAAGTAGGTGTCGCCTTCGAGCTCGTAGGCGGCACCGGCCTCGCGCAGCCGCTCCACCAGCGGCACGATCTTCGGTATCGACTCCACGGCACCGATGTAGTGGCGCGGCGGGAGCAGGCGCAGCGCGGTCATGTCCTCGCGGAAGAGGGCGGTCTCGCGCTCGGCGAGCTCGGTCCAGTCGTCGCCGTTGGCGACGGCCCGCTCCAGGAGCGGGTCGTCCACGTCGGTGACGTTCTGGACGTAGTGAACCTGCCGCTTGGTGTCGAGCCACACGCGCTGAACGAGGTCGAACGCGTTGTAGGTCGCCGCGTGTCCCATGTGGGTGGCGTCGTACGGAGTGATGCCGCAGACGTAGATGCGGGCGACGGGGCCGGGGGCGAGGGTCACTCGCTCACCGGTCGCGGTGTCGTGGATCCGGAGGTCGCGGCCACTGCCGGGCAGGGCGGGAACCTCAGAAGCGGGCCAGGCATGCATGTCCTGAGCGTAACCGGACGCATGTTCCGGATACGAACCGGATCCGGCTGTTGGCCGAATGTGCGTTCTTGCGCCGAGGCCGGGGGGTGTGCTCCCCATACGGCCCGCGGCCTTCCGGAACGGGCGTGGCGGCGCCGGTCAGACCGGCGGCCAGGGGATCGCCGGCCACTGTCCGCTCGGCTCCCGGTGGCGTCCCGTGCGCAGCAGACCGGCCACCCGGCCCCGCAGGGCCTCGATCTCGTCCGCGGTGATGAGTTCCGCCAGCCGGTCCGCCAGGGGCCGCCCCTCGGCCAGATCGGCCGAAAGTCGTCGGAGGGCCTCCATCGCCTCCTCGGTCAGCGGCTCCCCCGCCCAGCCCCACAGCAGCGTGCGGAGCTTGTCGTCGGAGTTGAAGGTCACACCGTGGTCGATGGCGTAGAGCCGGCCGTCGGGGGCGGGCAGCAGGTGGCCGCCCTTGCGGTCGCCGTTGTTGATCACCGCGTCCAGCACGGCCAGCCGGCGCAGCCGCTCGTCGTCGGCGTGGACGAGCAGCGCGGTGCGGTCGTCGTCGACCTCGGCGAAGCCGACGGCCTTCCAGCCCGGCCCCGGCTCCCGGCCGTCGACCAGCGCCAGCAGCCGCTCCTGGGCCGCGTCCTCGGCGGGTGGCTCGATCCACAGCTGGCACATGCCCTCGCCGTACGGGCCGTCGCGCAGCACCGTGGGCGGGATCAGCCCCCAGCCCATGGCCTCGGACAGCTCGTACGCGGCCACCTCGCGCTGCGCCAGCGTGCCGTCGGGGAAGTCCCACAGCGGCCGCTCGCCGGCGACGGGCTTGTAGACGCAGGCGGCGCTGACGCCCTCGTACTCGACCGTGCAGTACAGGACCGCGTTGGACGCCTCGCGGACCCGCCCACGCACCGTCAGCTCACCGCGGGCGAGCAGTTCGTGCGGGCTCACGCTCCGCGACGGTATCCGTTCTGACGCGGGCATACGTGTCCCTCCGGGTCGAGCGGCAGACTGCACAGCGGGCACGGGGGCCGGCCGGCGTTGACGACCTCCAGGGCCCGCTTGGCGAAGGCCCGCGCCATGGTGCCGGTGATGCGCACGCGGAGCATCGGCGGGCCGTTCAGCTCGTCCTGGAGCAGCCGCTCCTCGGCCTCCGCGAGGTCCTCGTCGGTGTCCGCCTGGAGCTCGACGAGCGCCTGGGCCTCCACGACCATGCGCTGGCCGTCGCCGTCCCAGGCCAGGGCCATCGTGCCGACCCGGAACTCCTCCTCGACGGGGGTGTCCAGCGGCGCGCTGTCGGACAGCTCCAGCGGGGCCACGGCGGGCACGGGGGCGTTGCCGCCGGTGCGCCGGACGACTTCGTCCAGCAGTTCGTCGATGCGTTCGGCGAGCGCCTCCACCTGGGCCTTCTCCAGGGCCACGCTGGTGACGCGGCCGGCCGCGCTGGCCTGGAGGAAGAAGGTGCGGCGGCCCGGCAGCCCGACCGTACCGGCGACGAAGCGGTCCGGCGGGTCATAGAGGAACACCTGACGGGACAACGTCCTGCTCCATGGGGTTCGGTTGGTCGGCGTGTCGTTTCCGGGCGCGGGATCACCGGGGAGGGCCCGGGCGGTCCCGCGTCACCACCCTACTGCGCGCGACGATCACGGTGCCCCCGCACCGCCTCCGACGGCCGCGTCCCCCTTGTCGCCGCTGCCGGAGGGCTCCTCGTGGGGGGCGAGGCCGGCCAGGTCGCCGGTGTCGCCGAGGCGCAGCACGTACGGGCGCAGGCGGGTGTAGCGGACGGCGGTGACCGAGCAGGGGTCGGCGGTGATCCGCTGGAAGTGGTCGAGGTGGAGGCCGAGGGCGTCCGCGACGACGGCCTTGACGACGTCGCCGTGCGAGCACATCAGGTAGAGGGCGTCCTCGCCGTGCTCGGCCTCGACGCGCGCGTTCCACTCCCGCACGGCGTCCACGGCCCGCGTCTGCATGGCGCGGACGGACTCGCCGCCGGGGAAGGCGGCCGCGGAGGGGTGCCGCTGGACGGTCTCCCACAGCGGTTCGCCGGCCAGCTCGGCGAGCTTGCGGCCGGACCAGTCGCCGTAGCGGCACTCGCCGATGCGCTCGTCGGTGTGCAGGGGCAGCCGGGGCCTGGCGGCCAGCAGCGGGGCGAGGGTCTCGCGGCAGCGCTGGAGGGGGCTGGTGACGGCGGCGGCCAGCGGGAGTCCGGCCAGCCGGCCGGGGAGGGCGGCCGCCTGCGCGGCACCGCGCTCGTCCAGGGCCACCCCCGGGGTCCACCCGGCGAGCACGCCGCGGGTGTTGGCGGTGGACCGGCCGTGCCGGACCAGGATCAGGGTGGGCATGGCCGCCAGCCTACGACCACCGTCCGGCGCCCGGCGGGTGTACTCCGGACACTTGAGCGGAAGAATCCCTTGCATGATCGTGGACTGCGCCATCTACCGGCACGGGCATCGCACCGAGGGCCCCTCCGAGCTCGCGCACGCGCTGGAGGCGGCGCGCGCCGAGGGGGAGTCCTTCGTGTGGATCGGGCTGTACGAACCCACGGAGGAGGAGTTCGACCTCGTCACGAACGAGTTCGGCCTGCACCCACTGGCGGTGGAGGACGCGCTCAACGCGCACCAGCGGCCGAAGCTGGAGGTCTACGACGACTCGCTGTTCATGGTGCTCAAGCCGGTGGTCTACGACGACGTGCGGGACGTCGTCGCCACGGAGGAGCTGATGCTCTTCGTCGGGAACTGCTTCGTGGTGAGCGTCCGGCACGGCGAGGGCAGCCCGCTGGCGGAGGTGCGCAAACGGCTGGAGCGGGATCCGGAGATACTGCGGCACGGGCCGACGGCGGTGCTGTACGCCGTGAGCGACGCGGTCGTGGACCACTACACGGAGGTCGCGGTCCTGCTGCACGCGGACCTGGACGAGCTGGAGGCCGAGGTGTTCGCGCCGCTGGGTGAGGACGTGCGGCACACCGCGTCGCGGATCTACTCCTTCAAGCGCCAGGTCGTGGAGTTCCGCCGGGCGACGCTGCCGCTCACCGAGCCGATGGCGCGGCTGGCGGGCACGCAGCTGCCGTTCGTCGACGAGAAGTCGCGGCCCTTCTTCCGTGACGTCAGCGACCACCTGACCCGGGCCAACGAGTCGGTCGAGGGCCTGGACCGGCTGCTGTCGGACATCCTCTCCGCCCATCTGGCGCAGATGGGCGTCCAGCAGAACGACGACATGCGCAAGATCTCGGCCTGGGCGGCCATGGCGGCCGTCCCGACGATGATCGCCGGCGTGTACGGGATGAACTTCGCGCACATGCCGGAGCTGCGCCAGCCGTGGGGGTACCCGGTGGTGGTGGTGCTGATGGCGGGGCTGGTCGTGTGGCTGTACCGGATGTTCAAGCGCCGCGGCTGGCTGTGAGCCGGCCCCGGCCCGCGTCCGGGCCGGCCGCGGGCCTCAGGCGAACCCGCGGGCCGTGGCCGGGGGGCCGCCCAGCGCGTCGCGGCGCGGCGGCGTCCGCAGCGTGACCATCCGCCGCCGGCCGCCGGGCCGCTCGTACGCGTACACGGCCCGGATGCCGGCCGCGGGCGCCGCGGACTTGGCGCCCGGCCAGCGCAGGACGCGGCCCCTGTGCCCCACGACGGCGAGGCTGACGTCCGGTGGACGGCGATCTCCGCCAGGGCGATCGGAGCGCTCGCGGCGCTGCGCCGAACGGCTGACGGCGCGGGTGAATTCCGGGCCGCCCCGGCGCGTAACCAGCGGGCCGCGCGGGCGTTGTGCTCGGTGTCGGCCGTGGCGGGGAAGACCGACCCCCGAGCCCCCACCACGGCCGCGGACTTCTTCCGGAGATCAGGCGAGTCCGGCGCGCTCCAGCGCGGTCACGGCGGTGCGCAGGCCGGCGATCCGCTCGTCCAGGGTGAAGCCGGCGGGGGCCAGCGAGAGGGTGGTGACCCCGGCGTCGGCGTAGGCCCGCATGCGGTCGGCGATGCGCTCCACGGGGCCGAGCAGAGCGGTGGAGTCGATCAGCTCGCGGGGCACGGCCGCGGCCGCGCCGGCCTTGTCGCCGGAGAGGTACTTCTCCTGGATCTCGGCGGCGGCCTTCTCGTAGCCCATGCGCTGGGCGAGCTTGTTGTAGAAGTTCTGCTTGGCGCTGCCCATGCCGCCCACGTACAGGGCGGTGTACGGGCGGAAGAGGTCGGCCAGCGCGTCGACGTCGTCGCCCACGGCCAGGGGCACCGTCGGGACGAGGTCGAAGCCTTCGAGGTCCTTGCCGGCCTTGGCGCGCCCGGCGCGCAGGGCGCCCAGGGTGGTCTCCTCGGCGTGCTCGGGGGCGAAGAAGACGACGAGGGCGCCGTCGGCGATCTCGCCGGTCTGCTCCAGGTTCTTGGGGCCGATCGCGGCGATGTACAGCGGGATGTGCTCGCGCACCGGGTGCACGGTGAGCTTGAGGGGCTTGCCCGGGCCGCCGGGCAGCGGCAGCGTCCAGTGCTGCCCGTCGTGCGCCACCCGCTCGCGGGACATGGCCTTGCGGATGACCTCGACGTACTCGCGGGTGCGGGCGAGCGGCTTGTCGAACTTCACGCCGTACCAGCCCTCGGAGACCTGCGGGCCGGAGACGCCGAGGCCCAGGCGGAAGCGGCCGCCGGAGAGGGAGTCCAGGGTGGCGGCGGTCATCGCCGTCATCGTGGGCGTACGGGCGGGGATCTGGAGGATCGCCGAGCCGACGTCGATCCGCTCGGTCTGGGCGGCGACCCACGCCAGCACGGTCGGGGCGTCGGAGCCGTACGCCTCGGCGGCCCAGCACACCGAGTAGCCCAGCCGGTCCGCCTCCCGGGCGACCTCGAGATTGTCCGCGTCCATCCCGGCACCCCAGTAGCCGAGATTGATTCCGAGCCGCATGCCAACCCCTTACTGATCAGTAACGTCGTCGTTGCCGGGGACTCTAGCGCGTGCACCCGGCATACGTCACCGGCCGGTCGCGGGGCCCGCGGCGGCCCGGCGGCCCGCCGGGCGCGGCCAGTACCCTCAGCGCTCATGGAACAAAGGCATCTCGGCCGCACCGGCCTGCGGGTGTCCCGCCTCGGCCTCGGCACGCTCACCTGGGGCCGGGACACCGGGGAGCACGACGCGGCCGAGCAGCTCAAGGCCTTCTGGGAAGCGGGCGGGACGCTCGTCGACACCGCCGACGTCTACGCGGACGGGGCCGCCGAACACCTCCTCGGACGGCTGCTCGCGGACCTGGTCCCGCGCCGGGACCTGATCGTCGCGACCAAGGCCGGCGGCGTCCTTCCGCCCGGCCGCCGCACCGACTGCTCCCGCCGCCACCTCCTCGCCGCCCTCGACGACTCCCTGGACCGGCTGGGTACGGACTACGTCGACGTGTGGCAGATACACGCCTTCGACCCCGGCACGCCGCTGGAGGAGACGCTGCAGGCCGTCGACATCGCCGTCGGCAGCGGCCGGGCCCGCTACGCCGGGGTCTGCGGCTTCTGCGGCTGGCAGCTCGCCAAGGCGGCGACCTGGCAGCTGGCCGCGCCGGGCGCCCGGACGCGGCTGGCCGGCACGCAGATGGAGTACTCCCTGCTGCAGCGCGGCATCGAGCGCGAGGTGCTGCCGGCCGCGCTCGACCTGGGCATCGGCGTCCTCGCCTCCTCGCCGCTCGGCAGGGGCGTCCTCACCGGCAAGTACCGCCACGGCACACCCGCCGACTCGCGGGGCGCCTCGGAGCACCTGGCGCCCTTCGTCGCCCCCTACCTCGACGACACGGCCACCCGGGTGGTCGACGCGGTCACCACGGCGGCCGACGGCCTCGCGACGACCCCGCTCCACGTGTCCCTGGCGTGGGTGCGCGACCGCCCCGGCGTCACCGCCCCGATCGTGGGCGCGCGCACCGCGCAGCAGCTGCGGGCCGCGTTGTCAGTGGAGGCCCTTACGCTTCCGGACGAGATCTGCCAGGCGCTCGACGACGTGTCGGCGCCGGTGCACCGCTACCCGGACCAGGACTGGAGCACGCTGTGACCAACCACCGCGGTCACCTCGCCGGCGAGGCCGCCGCCCCCGCCCCGGCGGACGAGGTCACCGAGACGAAGCCGGCCACGCCCGCGCCGCAGGCCGGCGAGCCCGCCGCGGAGCCGGCCGGGGACGAGGACGGCGGCGCCGGTGCCGCCGCCGCGCGGGCCCGGACGGGCGGCGAGGAGAAGCCGTCACCGGCGGCGGAGGCCGGGGACGCGGCCGGCGACGGGCCACAGGGCACGGAGCCGGCGGCGGCCGCTGACGCCGGCGCCCCGTCCGGACCTCCCGCGACCCCCGCGCCCGCCACCCCGGACGACACCACTCCGGACGACGCCTCCGCGGACGCGCCCGAGGCGGCCGGGAGCGGCAAGCCCCGGTCCGCCGTCGCCGAGGCGCTGGCCGCCGCCGTGCGGGCGGTGGAGAGCGGTGAGCGGTCCGCAGCGGAGTTCTTCACCGAGCCCAAGCCGGCGGCCAGGCCCGCACGGCCGGCCCGGCCCGCGCGGCCGGCTCCCCCGGCACCGCCCGTGCGCGGTGCCGCCCCCGTCGTCGCGCCGAGCGCCGCGCTCGTCGAGGTGCTCGCCGCGGGAGGGGCGCCGGAGCAGCTGGCGCCCCGGGCCGCCGAGGCCCTCGGCGAGCACGCCGCGGAGGCCCTCCGTGAGGATCCCTGGCTGCTGCTGGGCGTGCCCGGCGTCCGGCCCGAGCAGGCCGACGGCTTCGCGCGGGCGCTGCTGGGCCCGGAGTGCGGCCCCGGCGACGAGCGGCGGGCCCGGGCCCTGGTCGTGTGGCTGCTGGAGCGCGCCGCGCTGGCCGGCCACACCGTCCTGGACGCCGCGGCCCTCAGCACCGAGCTGGGCCGGCGCGACGTGCCCGACCCCGACGAGGCGCTGCGCGGCGCCATCGCCGAGGGCGCGGCCCTGGTGTTCCAGGAGGGCGACGAGACCGAGGAGCCGGTGTCGCTGCTGTTCGGCCTGGACCGCTACGCGATGGCCGAGGAGAGCCTCGCCGACGGTCTCGCCCGGCTGCTGGCCGCCCCACTGCCCGAGGCCGACTGGACGGCGGCCGCGGAGGCCGCCCCCTCCCCCTCCGCCGCCGAGCTGGTCCGGGCCGTCGCGGCCGCCGGCCTGGTGACCCACAGCGGCGGCGAGGCCGCGCGCGCCGAGCCGGCCGCGCTGGTCGGGGCGGCGGCCGGGCTGGGCCTGCGGGCCTGCGCCGCCGCGCACACCGAGGACGGCCGGCGCCGCCTCGCCGAGCTGGGCGTCGAGGACGCGGTGACCGTGTCCGGCCTGCTGTCCGGCCGTCAGGGGCCCGGGCGCGAGGAGGACGGCACCCTCGCGCTCGACGTGCTGGCCGTCCTGGACGCGCCGCAGCTGGACGTGGAGACGGCCGCCCTGCTGGTGGAGTCGCTCGCCGACGGCACCCGGCTGGTGCTCAGCGGCGACCCCGCCGTGCTGTGGTCGGCGGGACCGGGCCGGGTGTTCGCGGACGTGGTGGCGGCCCGCGCCTGCCCGGCCGTCGTCTCCCGCACCCCCGACGCGGGCCCCCTCGGCGAGCTGGTCTCGGGCGTCGGGATCGGCGAGCTGAACCAGGTGGACGCCCCCGGCAAGGAGGTCGTCATCGTCCCCGTGCGGGATCCGGGCGAGGCCGTGCACCGCACGGTGCAGCTGGTCGCCGACTCCGTGCCGCGCGCCCTCGGCGTGCCCGCCGCCCAGACCCAGGTGATCACCCCGGGCCACGGCGGCCCCGTCGGCACCCGGGCGCTCAACGCCGCGCTCAAGGAGCGGCTCAACCCCGGCCCCGGCCGGTTCGGCGGCTTCGACCCGGGCGACCGCGTGGCGTACGTGCCGGCCCCCGGCCGGATGGTCCCGGGCACCGTGGTCTCCGCGGACGCGGAGGGGCTGCGCCTGGACTGCGCGGGCACGCCCGTGGTCGTACCGCCGGGCCGGGTCGGTGAGGACGTGCGCCACGGCTGGGCCGTCACCGCGCACCAGGCGGCCGGGACGCGCTGGCCGGCGGCGGTGGTCGTGCTGCCGGGCGACGCGGCCGCCTCCCTGACGCGGGCGTGGGTCTACACGGCGTTCAGCCGGGCCGAGCGCCACCTGTCGGTCGTGCACGGCGTGGACCAGGCGCTGCCCCGCGCCGTCGCCGAGGTGCCGGCGAAGGACCGGACCACCCGGCTGCGGGCGCTGCTGCGGCCGCGGAGCACTCCTGAGGGGTGATCCGCGGCCGGCGCGGGAGCGGGCGGGGGCCCGGTCAGCGGCCCCGTCCGCGCCCCGGGGGGCCGGCGTCGTCCCCGGCGGCGTCCGGTCCGTCGGCGGGGCCGTCGTCCTCCAGGCCCTCGTCTTCGAGGCTCTCGTCTTCGAGGCTCTCGTCGTCCAGAGCCTCGTCGTCCAGGTCGAGCTCCTCGTCGAAGACGGCGCTGACGTCGAAGCGGCACACCACCCGTTGCGGGTCGGCCTGGTCGAAGGGGGCCGAGAGCCACTCCCCCGGCTCGGCCGGCTCGTCGGCCGCCGCCACCCACAGCGTGGAGTCGCCCTCCTCCAGGCCGAACTCCTTGTGCCGGGAGGCGATCTCGTCGGGCTCGTACTCCCCGAAGAGCACGCCCAGGGCGGCGTGGACGCTGCTGCCGACGAGCCCCAACGCGCCCCCGGACGTGCCGGGGACCGTGTCCGTGTCGGCGTCCGGGTCGAGGTCGGCGACGCGCTGGGCCTGGGCGAGCAGCCGCTGCGGCTCGACGACGGCGTAGTCCCTGCGGATCAGCACGCTCAGCGCGCTGGGCTCCTCGGGGCCGGCGTACGCGGGCAGCGTGTCGTCCCCGGGGATCTCGAAGGGGGTGACCTCGTCATAGGCGTCGTACAGCAGTTCGTCGTACGCCTCGGCTGTCGCGGCCAGCTCGTTGAACGCGGCGTAGACGGCCGGGTCGTCCTCCCCCGAACGGCGTTCGACGGCCTCGAGGTGGCGGTCCAGAGCGGTTTTGACCGCCTCGGCGGCGGCCCGTACCTCGGCAGCGGTTGGCTGCGCAGCATCAGACATAGTGCAGACGCTATCCGCACCGGGGCCGTTCCCGCACAATAGATGCGATGCCGGAATACGAATTCTGTGATGTGTATGTGCCCCGGGGTGTCTCCCGGAAGGCCACCACACGCCTGCTGACCGACCACGCCGAGTACGGACTCTGGGAGTTGGACCGACTACGCCTGTACCCCGACGGCAGCCGCAGGGTGCGGCTGCGGCGCCGGATCATCCGACAGATCCGTGCCACATGGTGACGGAGTGAACACGGACGGAGCGGGCCCCGCGGCTGCGGGACCCGCTCCGTGCCCTGTCGGGCCGCTTCGCCTGAGCGGAGCCGGGCGTCAGCCCTGGGCACCCCGCGCGCGGCGGTAGAGCAGCGCGCCGCCGAGCAGCAGGCCCGCGCTGGCGGCACCGGCCGCACCCAGCTGGCCGGCGCCCGTGTGCGCCAGCTCCGAGGCCTTCTCGGCCACCGTGGCCGGACGGTGCTCGGCGAGCACCTCGGGGGCACGGTGGGCGTCCTTCACCGCGGTGGCGGGCTTGGCCTGGTGGCCGCCCGGGGCGCCGGGGTGACCGGCCGGCTGCCCGCCGTGGTGGGCCGGCGGCTTGTGGCCGGGCTTCTGCTCGGCGGGCGGGTTGTGCCGCCCGCCGTGGTCGTGGCCCCCGGGGTGGCCGGGCTCGTGGCCGTGCGGGGGCTTGTGCTCGTGCCCGCTCTGGTGGCCGCCCGTGTGACCGCCACCGTTGACGCACTCGTTACCGGTGGCGGTGTTGCCGATGCCGACGACGTTGACGCTGTTGCCGCACGCGTTGACCGGCACGCTGATGGGCGCCTGCACGGTGTTGCCGGACGCCACGCCGGGCGAGTTCTCGGCCTTGCCGTTCGCCAGCCCGCCGCCGTGGACACCGCCGCCGTGGGCACCACCGGCGTGGACACCGCCGCCGTGCCCGCCGTTGAAGCACCGGTTGCCCGACGCGGGGTTCAGCAGCCCGACCACGTTCACGGTGTTGCCGCAGGCGTTCACCGGCACGTGGACCGGAACCTGGACCGTGTTGCCGGAACCCACGCCCGGCGAGTGCGCCGCAGCGCCCATGGCACCCGAGTCGGCCTGTGCGTAGCCGCCGGTCACGGCGAGTACCCCACTCGCCGCCGCTACGGTGATCAGGCCCTTCTTGGTGACCTGTCGCATTTCGTCTTGCCCCTCCTGCTTTTTGCCATGCGGAATGCGTGCGGACGAACTGACAAGCCGTCCGTACGCGTAAAGCCGGGCGAAAGCCCGACGGCCCCGGAGCGCATGGCGTGCACTCCGGAGCCGTCCTGTCTCAATCCCTCACGGAACGAGACACAACGTCACTTGTTGACGCAGGTGTTGCCAGCGGCGGGGTTCAGCAGCCCGACGACGTTGATCGTGTTGCCGCACAGGTTGACCGGCACGGAGACCGGAACCTGCACGACGTTGCCCGAAGCGACGCCGGGGCTGTTCACAGCAGCTGCCTGAGCACCCCCGCTGGCGGCGGCCATACCGGCACCCGCGAGAACGAGACCACTGGTGGCTGCCGCAGCGGCGACGACCTTCTTGAGCATGGATTCCTCCTTGTTGGCAATGCGGTCCCAGCCGCGGACCGCACACCTGTAACGACAAGGAGGTAATTGGGCTACGCGCCTCACGGGGCGTTCACTCTTTCCGGCTAACAAATCACCAATAACGCGCAGCGGGGCAGAGGTTCGGAACCGACCTCAGCACTGGTCGAGGAAGCGGTCGAGCACCCGCGCCCCGAATTTCAGCCCCTCCACGGGCACGCGCTCGTCGACCCCGTGGAACATGCCGGCGAAGTCCAGCTCGGGGGGCAGCTGGAGGGGGGCGAAGCCGAAGCAGCGGATGCCGAGGTCGTCGAAGGACTTGGCGTCGGTGCCGCCGGAGAGCATGTACGGCACGGCCCGGGCGATGGGGTCCTCGGCCCGCAGCGACGACTGCATCGCCTCGACGAGCCTGCCGTCGAAGCTCGTCTCCAGCGCCTTGTCCGCGTGGACGTCCTCGCGCTTGACCCGGGGCCCGAGGATCCGGTCGAGGTCGGCGAGGAACTCCTCCTCGTACCCCGGCAGGAAGCGGCCGTCCACGTGCGCGACGGCCTGCCCGGGGATCACGTTGACCTTGTACCCTGCGCCCAGCATCGTGGGGGCGGCGGTGTTGCGCAGCGTGGTGCCGATCATCTTGGCGATGCCGCCGAGCTTGACGAGCGTCGCCTCCATGTCCTCGGGGTCCAGCGGGGTGCCGAGCGCGTCGGAGAGTTCGTCGAGGAAGGACCGCACGGTCTTGGTGACCCGGACCGGGAACTCGTGCCGGCCCAGCCGGGCGACCGCCTCGCACAGCTCGGTGATGGCGTTGTCCTTGTTGGTCATCGAGCCGTGGCCGGCCGTGCCGTCCACCGTGAGCCGCATCCAGTGCATGCCCTTCTCGGCGGTCTCGACGAGGTAGAGCCGCAGGTTCTCGTTCACGGTGAAGGAGAAGCCGCCGACCTCGCCGATCGCCTCGGTGACGCCCTCGAAGAGGTCCGGGTGCTTGTCGACGAGGTACCGGGCGCCGTAGGTGCCCCCGGCCTCCTCGTCCGCGAGGAACGCGAGCACGATGTCGCGCGGCGGCTTGCGGCCCGAGCGCAGCCGGTCGCGGACCACGGCAAGCGTCATCGCGTCCATGTCCTTCATGTCGACCGCGCCGCGCCCCCACACGCACCCGTCGGCGATCTCGCCGGAGAAGGGGTGGTGGGTCCAGTCGGCGGCGTTGGCCGGGACCACGTCGGTGTGGCCGTGGATCAGCAGAGCCGGCCGGGACGGGTCGGCGCCCTCGATCCGGGCCACGGTCGAGGCCCGGCCCTTGTGGGACTCGATGATCCGGGGTTCGAGCCCGACCTCGGCGAGCTTCTCGGCCACGTACTCGGCGGCGACGCGCTCACCCGGCCCGGAGTGGTCGCCGTAGTTGCTGGTGTCGATGCGGATCAGGTCGCGGCAGAGGTCGACGACCTCCTGATCGGCGTTCCCGGCGTACCCGGGGGTGCCGGTGCCGGCCGGCTTCGACTCGCTCACGCTGCCTCCTCGTGCTTGGCTGCCGGGCGCCGGCCGCGCGGGCGCCGGACGGGCCCGGCAGGGGTCCACCGCCATCCTGCCTTCCGGGTTTCCCCGCGCCCAAGGCCGCAATGCCGCCGACACGTGTCCGCAACGATCACCGCGGGCCGCCGGGGCCGGGGGAGCTGCGGGGGCGCACCCGTGATCGAGCACCTCCGGATGTTTGGTATTGTTTTCCATGTCGCCGCGGGGAACACCCCGCAGAGACAGACACCTGGTCCGG
Organism: Streptomyces cinnamoneus; assembly: GCF_002939475.1. NCBI lineage: Bacteria > Bacillati > Actinomycetota > Actinomycetes > Kitasatosporales > Streptomycetaceae > Streptomyces > Streptomyces cinnamoneus. Next base: position 1,495,015 of record NZ_PKFQ01000001.1, read on the forward strand.
GTGGCGGAATGGCAGACGCGCTAGCTTGAGGTGCTAGTGCCCTTTATCGGGCGTGGGGGTTCAAGTCCCCCCTCGGACACCAGCAGAGACCCCAGTTCACCTGGGGTTTTTCTGTTTCCTGGGCAGTGGCGTGACCGACCACGTGACCAACGGCCGAGCGAACTTCCTGGTCAGACCAGGGATGACAGGCCGATACGGGCAGCACTGGAAGCGGCCAGCTTCTTCGCCCCTTCGGCGCGACGCCTGCCGTAGCGCGCCATGGTGTAGCCCGGCGAGTGGTGCCGGGCATCGGCCGAGACCCCTGCCGGGTTCTCGTGGGCGTCCAGATCGTTCGTGATCTTCGACGCCCGCCAGTCGTGCAGTCGGAAGTTCTCCGGCAGGTGCAGACGGTTGCGTGCCGTCCTCCAGCGTGCCGACACCTTCTCGGGGTCCTGCGGCCCGCCCGCCTCGCCCCGGTACAGCTTGAAGCCGTCACGGGCGACACAAGGCCCGGTTGCCGCACGGCTTCCAGATGTCCGCCAGAGACGGCCCCGTCTCGTGATCCCCGCGTCTACTTCGCCGCCCTGTGGAGGGCGAACCAGATAGGTCACGCCGAGTTCCGCATGGGCGAGCTGGCCGGAATCCTCGCCGGTGATGACGGGGGCATCCCGTCCAGGCAGAGCGTCACGAACGCGGTCGGCCGAGCCAAGGCGCTGGCCCTGATCGGGCACGACTCAACCGTCCGATGCCTCACCCTGCCCCATCACCACTTCCACGTGCAGCGGCGAAGGGAAGTCGGGCGCGCAGCACCCTCAGGAGAGAGCGTCACCGCTATCGCCAAGGCCCTGGGGATCTCCCGGGCCACCCTTGTACCGGCATATCGGTGAGAGCGCCTGAGACAGGCGTACAGGGGCGCAGTCAGGCGCTCACCTCGGAGTACACCGGGACGGGCGGGCGAACACCGGTGATGGCTTCCGCGCGGGTGACAAGCCGGGGTGCAAGGTCGGGGTACCAGCCACGGGCTACGGCTTGCAGCATCTCGGCCAGGGCCGCGAGTTCCCCGATTCGGCCGGCCGAGGTGTCGAGGATCGGCGCGAACTCCCTGCGGATGCGGGCAGCAACGTCCGGCACGAGCAGGCTACTGGCGTGGAGGAGTCCGGCGTCATAGCCGAAGGGCACCAAGCCCCACCGCTCCCAGTCCAGCAGGCACAGGGGTGCAGCGGTGAGGTTGCCCCAGTGCAGGTCACCGTGACCGGTCACCCGCTCCACCTTGGCGGGGGCCGGGACACCAAGGAACTGGGGGAAGGCCCGTTCGATCCACCCGTCCCGAACGGTCGTCTTCACACCTTCCGCTTCAGCGAGCAGGGCAAGAGCTTGGCGAAGGTCTGCCCACCACTCGTCAGGCAACCCCGGGTCGTGGTCGATGTCGGCTCGGTCCGGGGACACCACGGGTTGCGTGAGGTGGTCCAGGACTTCCGCCTCGAAAGCCCACTCGCCGTCAGTCCAGTCGTGCACCCCGTGCAGGCGGGGGCGCGGGACACCCTCAGGCACCAGCTCAGAGGCACCGACGATGCCCTCTCCCCGCTTCCTGCCCGCGTTCCTTTTCGCCGCCCGGCTCACCCGTAGCCACTGGTCCCCCGCTCGGCGTCCGAGGGTGACACCGAGGAAGCCCCACGCCTTCGGCCCCGTACACGTGAGCCCCAGTGCCTTGGCCGCCCGGTCGTGGGCGGCCTCCATCAGGGCCTGTACCTCCTCGTTCACCGGCGAGTTCATCCGTTACCTTCCTGAGTTCCTCGGCCGTCAGCGGCGCAGCCAGAGCCTTTGCCACATCGTCCCAGTGCTCGCGGGTGCTCGCGGAGGTGAGGACGACATCGAGGCCAGGGCACGAGCCAGCGGCCAGCAGGGCAGCGGCTGCGGCCGACAGGCCGGGGCGGATGAGGTTCACCAGTTCGGGTGTCATGGCGTCGAGGAGTTCGCCGCCGTGCAGGGGCGCGGAGCCGAACGTGATCAGCCCCGCATCCTTCGCCTGCACCAGCGGTCCGCCGCCGTTCAGGGCCTGTGTGATCGAAGCATCCATGATCAGGCTGACGGGTACCTGCAAGCCCGTGAAGTGGTGCTCGGCGGAACCCGCCGCCTGCCGGGCGAGCACGAGCAACTCGGGCACGCTGAATACTCTGGAGGCCAGGCCAGACCAGGTGGCGACGCCGTACCCGCCGATCCTGCCCGCCTGGGCGAACTCCTCCAGTGCCGTGAAGGCTTCCCGCACACGCTCGTGCAGAGAAGCACGGTCAAGGCCGTGCCCGTGGTGCTCGGGGTTGTGTACGAACACCAGGTCCACGCGCCCGAGCACGGCCAACGAGCGCTCCGTCTGCCAACGGACGAAGCCCCGTTCAAGGCGGTGCCTACCGGCCGCCCCTTCTCCGGTGAGCACGCCCTCAGACAGGGCGCTGCGGCCCTGTTCCTCCGTGAAGAACCCGGTCTTCGTGGCTACCCGCACGGTTGGGTACTCCCGGAGAACCGGGTGCAGTTCCTCATGCGCCCGACCGTGGGCGTAGTTGGGTGCCGTGTCCACCCAGGGGCTACCGGCAGCCAGGGCGGTGCATGCCGCCTGACTGACGGCACGCACGCGGTATGTCCCCAGGGAGAGAGCGGCGGTCACAGCGCCGTCCCCACTACTGCGACGGCGTGGCCGTCGATGAGGACGGAGACCAGTTCGGCCACCTCCTTGACGTCCAGTCCGGCGGAGTCGGCCATCTCGCCCAACGTGGTCGGCTGGTTGGTCAGCAGTGTGCCCAGCGCGGGCGCGGCGGACTCGGCGAAGTCCCACGCGGTACCGGCCGCCGAGAAGGTGACCGTGCCCTGTTCGCGGTTCGCCGTCAGGCGACCCCTCGGAGCGGTGAGCTTGACCGTGATCTCTCCCTGTGCCGGGAGCCCGTCCACGTACGGCAGGGACGGAATCACATGGCCCATGTCCGTCGTGTCGATCGACTCCGCCCACCGTTCCACGAGGCGCGGGTCCGCCATCATGTCGGCCACCTCACGGCGTACGGAGTCGATGAAGTCCGACTGTTCCGCCAGCGACCCGAAGCGCGGAATGTCCCTGCGCAGCGCGAGGGATGCCCGGAGCTGATCGACGACCCACAGCATCAGATCAGCGCCCGTGTGCGGGACCATGCCGAACGTGAGGTGAAGGGATTCCGACCCCTGGTCAGCCGTGACCGAGTGCCACCAGCCGCGCGGCAGGTAGAGCACGTCACCCGGGGCCAGAACGAAGTCCGCCAGCGGGTCACCCTCCGGCTCCTCCGGCGACTCCACGTCCCGGAAGGTGGGCGCCTCACGGGTCACCCCCCACAAGCGCCACCGCTTCGAGCCGTGCAGTTGCACCACCACGACATCGTGGTCGTCCCAGTGCCGGCCGAAGCCCTCCCGCTCGGTCCACGAGGCGTACACGTTGGCCTGCACGGAAGTCCCGAGGAAGCGTTCCAGCCCCTCCGCAGCCGCCCCCACGGCGGGGTGGATCTTCTCCACCGCATCGAGGACCAGCGACGCCCCGTCCCTGAGCTGGGCGTGGAATTCGGACGGCTGGATGCGGGACCAGGTGACCGCGCGACGGTTCGTGGTCGGGATCGCGTAGCGGTGCAGAGGGACCATCTCGCCGTCGACCGACAGGCGCAGCCGGGGCGGCTCCAGCCGCTGCGTGGCGATGATCCGGTTCAGGTCATCCCAGGAGAACAGACCCGCAGCGTCGGCGACTCCGGGGAAGTGCGCGTAGGAGCGGTGGTACGTCTGGGCGAGGAACTTGTCCCCGCCCAGACGCCCCGCCCACGAGGCTGCATCAAGCACCGTGGGCGCTCCCGTCAGTCGTTGCCGTCGGAACGGCCACTGCTGACGTCAGACTCCTGCTCGGCACGCGTGCGCGCGGCCACGATCTTCCGCTTCGCGACGAGCAGGCCACCCCCCTCGGGGGCAACCGAAGTGGTGTTCTCTTCCACCATCGGACTTACCTCTCTCTTCTCGGGAACTCCCACCGGGAACCCGGCAGGAAGCAAAGGGGACAGCGACGAGCACGGCGGTTACCGGATCGCAAGGACTCCAAAGAACAGGGCCAGGCCGCCGAGGATCATGGCCAGGAAGAGCGGCCCCGTGTACCGGCCGAAGTGGCGCAGCACCCACCGCCCTGAGCCGGACATCACTCCGACCCCGGGGGCGGCAAGCGCCCCGTGCACCGAGGGCACCCGCACGGCGGGTACTTGGTCGGCGAACCCAAGATCACCGCGTTGCGCGGGTTCACCTGCACCGTGCGCGCCGGGCCGTACGTCTTACCGCCGTCGTACGACACGCGCAGGGTCATGCGCCCGCCGTTGCGGTTTCTCGTTTCGTCTCGCTCGGTCGCCGCCATGGGGGAAATCATTGACCCGGAAAGCGGCGGCTGTGTAGCTCTTTCCCGTCATGGACTAAAGATCATGAACGGCAAGCGGCGGACCACTCCGCCAGCAAGGCTCGTACTTCGTCCCCGAACAACGCATAACCCTCCAGCGTGGAGAACAGTTCCAGATGCATTTCGATGTCTCTCGGATCTCTCAGGATCACGACACCGGTCGCGTTCTCCACAGTGGCCAGCGTGTTTTCATAGACGGTGAACGTATCCATCGGAGCCATGGGCTTGTATCCCGCAATTGGGATGACGCCAAGCTTCACGTTCGTAAGGTGAGTCAGTGAGACCAGCCGGTCGATCTGCATCGCCATCGCAGCCGGGGGCAGGAGCGGCCACCTGACGGCCTGCTCAGTCAGGATGAAGGTAAACCGCTTCTTCGTGTCGTAAAGAACCTCCTGCCGCTCCAGCTTTCTCGCGATCGTCTTAGTGACATCGGCCGGGGAATGGGCAAGGCTGGCCCGGATGTACTCAGGAGTGGACAGTAGTCCTGTAATCATCGAGAGCAGGAAGAAGCGGAACTGCGTAGACGAGGATTCAAGGGCCGCAAGTTCAGTCTGCTTCTTCTCCAGGCCCCTGCGGCGTAGCGAGCGAAGGTCTTGCCATTCGGTGTTGGCCAGCCTCGCGAGAGCGATGACCTCCTCGATGACCTCGGGCGGAGCCACGACGGCCCGGAGGATTCTTTCCAGGTCCAGCAGGCTCGGTTGGGCTTTCCCATTCTCGATCCGACTGATCTTCGATTGGGACATGTTGCAACGCCGAGCGAGCCGGTCCCCAGTGAGGCCGGCTCGCTTGCGTAGTTCTTTCAGCAGGGCCGCCAGTTCCTGTTTCGGCTGCCCCAACTGTTCAGGATCGAACGTCACCCGCTCACGTACTCCAGGAATGGAACCGCCTCGGCAACGGCAATCTGCCTCCACCGCCGGTACGGCTCTGGATCGCCCTCGTACAGTTCCCGGCTTATCTGCGTCCCGTCCGCCCGGTAGTTCATCAGGACCACTTTGGACTCATCGAACATCCAGAAATCCTGATCCGGAAGTCCCGGGTTCTCCCGGTCGGTGAGATCGAGGATGCGGATATCCTCGCCCACCTTCACGTGATGCCGGTAGTAATACTCGAACTCGAACCGGAGATAGTCCGAGAGCGGGCGGGTCACGACGTGCACCCTGCCGACGCTCTTTCCTTCCGAGGTCCATTGCTGGACCTCGTCCATCCAGGCCGACGCGTAATCGTCGGGGGATTTCTCCCCGGCGAGGAAGCGTTTCAACTTCTCCGCTTCCTGGGGCATGGTGTAGACGGGCAGCGTTTCCAGCCGCCACGCCTCACGCTCCATGGAATCGAAGCAGTCATTCCACGCGTCACCATCCAAGCGCACGGAATGCCTCCCTGAGAACCGCCTCGGGGATTTCCACGAGCCCTTCACCAGTGGGCGGGGTGAAGGCGTCGGACACGTCGCCCTGCACCACGAACGATCCGGTCGCCGTGCGGTACACGTTCGGGCAGTCCTTCTCTCCGCACTCGCCGTTGCCGTTGCCCGTGAGCCGGGTGAGTGCCGAACGTTCGGACATGCCAAACCCCCTTGCCCTGGCCCCGTTTGGGCCACCTGCCCAACGACAGTAGAAGGGGTGGCGCTACGCGTCTATGTGTGAACGCGACTATGCGTGTCCTTGCATAAACAGGTCACGACCGCCCCAGCCCACCCCCCGGTACGTGGTCGCGTACTCGCACGTGCAGCCCTCAAACCAACGAAGCGCAGCTCCCGGCATCTCCTCCGGGAGCTACGCTTTGCTGCCATGGTCGAGGCTTTCGTCACCAGCGACGAGCACCTCGTGTGCGGCATCTGCCCCTCACGCCGCTTCCCTCTTGGAGGGTTCGACGTGGCCGAACGTCCATCCCGTGAGTTCCCGTTCAACCCGGCTGACGGCCATAGGTACACGGCGGCCGGAGTACCCGTGTGCGTGCACCCGGAGAAGGTCAGGATGCCGCCCGGGAAGTACGCAACCGATGGCACATCACTCGTCCCCGAGCTTCGGTTGCCGGACGACATCACCGACCTTGACCCCTACCTGCATGAGCTGATGCACAGCGCAGCACCCGGAGCGCTTGAACAGCTCATCGGTCAAGCCATCCAGATCGGGCGTGGGGGTTCAAGTCCCCCCTCGGACACCAGCGAGAACCCCAGCGAAAGCTGGGGTTCTTTCGTCTGTGCGGCCCTGCGTATCATCGCCCCGATGATCACGAACACCGGTTCCCCTCGCGTCCCCGCGTCCGCCGGCACCTGCCGGATCACCGTCTGCCGCGGCTGTTGCTGCGGCGATCCGGCCAAGGTGCCCGGCGTCGACCACGCCGGACAGATCGGCAGGCTGCGCGAGGCGGCGGCGGGGGCCGCCCTGGTGCGGGCCTCCGAGTGCCTGGACGTGTGCGACCAGGCCAACGTGGTGGTGGTGCAGCCGTCGGCGGCGGGCCGGGCGGCCGGGGGCAGGCCCGTGTGGCTGGGGCTGGTCAACGACGACGACGTGCTGGCCGACATCGCCGCGTGGGTGCGGGCCGGCGGGCCCGGGCTGGCGGAGCCGCCCGGGGTGCTGGACCTCTACGGGTTCACCGTCTCGCGGCGGGTGGGGAAGGCGCTGGAGGGCTGAGGCCGCCCGCGCCCTCCCCGGGCCGTCAGGGCTGCTCCGGCGGTGGGGTGGCGCAGTGGCCGGCCGTCTCCCGGGGCAGGTCCAGGGCGGGGTTGCGGTCGAAGAAGCCGGTCGGCTTGAGCGTGAAGCCCATGGGTTCCACGGGCATGACCGGCCACTCCTCCAGGCGCGGCAGGTGCGTGGACCCGAAGGTGTGCCAGACGGTCAGTTCGGTCTCCTCCAGCGATTCGCCGCCCGTCGTCCACTGCGGCAGGCCCGCGCCGCCGGGGTGCTGGTTCGGCCGGTCGCCGGCCGGGTAGCGGCGGTCGGGGCGGTGCCGGGTGACCCACAGGTGCCGGGTGCCGTAGGCCACGCGGCGGGCGGCCGGTGAGCCGGGCCGGGCGAGCAGGACCGGACCGGGCTGGGGGACGAGGGTGTACGCGGTGGGCTCGCCCATGCGGTTGCGCACCCGGGGGTTGGTGATCCGCCACACCCGGCCGGCCAGGGGGTCGGCCGTCCGGCCGCCGTCCGCGCTGTCGGCCAGGACGGTCGTACGGGTGGTGAACGCGTTGCCGCCCGGGTTCCGCGGACCCTCGGGGACGGGGACGACGTCGCGTTCCTCCACGGTGTTGGCGAGCCCGTCGACGGCCACGTCGAGCCGGACGCAGAACAGGTGCTGGTGGTGGGGGGCGAGCAGGCCCGGCGCCACCTCGGTGCCGTGGGGCGAGCCAGCGCCGGGGACGACGGCCGAGGTCTGCACGACGCCGGTCGCCTTGACCTCGAAGGCGATGGTCCCGTCCTGCTGGAAGTACCAGTAGAAGCCGTAGTCGTAGTTGCCGACGGTGGCGATGTACGAGACGACCAGGCGCCGTGCGCGCCGGCTCTCGGCGGCCATGTCGTTGAAGATGTCGGTGTGCTTCCACAGGAGGCCGGTGTCCTCCTCGTGGATGCAGATGGCGTTCGGCAGCGTCTCGGGGTTGCCGAGGTCGTCGGCGACGACGGCGTCGAGGTAGCGGATCTCGCCGAGGCAGTCGCAGCCGAGCCGCAGGGCGTTGGCGTTGCGGCCCAGGGAGTACTCCCCCGCGTCCAGGAAGCCGACCCAGTTGCGGGACTCCTCGGCCTCTCCGTACACGACGGCCATCTCGGCGAGGGAGGCCCGGTGCAGGACGGACCGTTCGCGGTCGCCGTCGCGGTGGGTGACGCGGTGGAGGACCAGGCCCTCGCGGGCGTTGAAGTCGACGCGGAAGCTCCAGTTCTGCCAGGTCAGCAGCGGCCCGTCGAGCCGGAAGGAGGGACCCTCGGGCTGGGTGATCTCCAGGGGGCGCAGATCCGTGCGGGCGGGGCCGGTGGAGTCGGCCGTGTAGCGCCCGCATTCGGCGGGCACGGGCACCGGGCCGGTGTCGACGAGGCGCACGACCTTGCGCTCGATGACGTCGACGTCCGCGACGAGGCCGCCCACCGGATGGGCCCAGGGGCTGTCGGTCGCGTCGCAGCGCAGCCAGGTCAGCGACCGCAGCAGCCGGCGGCCGGGGCGGTCGAGCAGCAGGCTGCCCGCGGCGAGGGGGCCGCAGATCGCCAGCTCCGTGTCCGTCACGCCGCGCGCGGCCATGGCCGCGCGCCAGCCGGGGTCGGCCTTCACGATCGCGTCGACGATCCCGTACTCCTCGAAGGTGATCTGCGGCTGCCCCTCCGCCGCCACGTCCAGGGCGCGGTGGGAGAGCAGCACGCCGCCGGTGACGTCGACGAGCGCCTCGGCGGCGGCGCCGGTCGCCGAGTCGAGGAGGGTGACCCGCAGGCGGCGCGTGAATGGCCGGCCGGGCCGGTGGGCGGCCGCCTCGTGTCGGCCGGGCTCGTCGAGCAGGACCAGCGCGAAACGCGTGCTCGGGGAGACCTTGCCCGCTTCCTCCAGGACGTGCCGGGCCGTCTTTAACTCGGCGGCGTCCAGGGGGTCGAGGGGGTGCGGCGCCGTCGCGGGGGCGGGGTGGCGGCACGTCATGGGGAAACCTTTCTGTGGTGTGTGGCGGTGGCGGCCGCCGTCGCGGCGGCCTTCTCCAGTTGGAACGCCTCGTTGCCCAGGCCGATGCGGGCGTGCACCCGGGGGCGCACGGCTTTGAGCACGAGTCCGTAGCCGAGCCCGAGGACGACGGCCGCGCCGACGACGCCGGGCAGCACCCAGCGCAGGGCGGATCCGGGGCCGGCGCCGACGAGCACGGCGGAGTCCTTGACGGCGTAGCAGGCCATGACGAGCAGGGCCGCCCCGGCCAGCCCGCAGGCGGTGAGCCGGGGCGCCTGGAGGCGCGCCGCGCCCCGGCGGACGAAGAAGGTGATGACGGCCGCCGAGGTGGCGGCCATGAGCACGATGATGCCCAGGGCGCCGACGTTGCCGCTCCAGGTGAACAGGCGTTGCACGGGGGCGGTCGGGTCGCCCTGGGGTCCGTCGTCGGTGACGGCGAAGAGCAGGACGGCGAGGGCGGAGACGGCGCTCTGGAGCAGGGAGCCGTGGGCGGGGGCGCCGCTGGCGCGGGCGGTGCGGCCGACGGCGGCGGGCAGCAGGCCCTCGCGGCCCATGGCGAAGGCGTAGCGGGCGACGACGTTGTGGAAGCTGAGCAGCGCGGCGAAGGTACCGGTGACGTAGAAGAGGTGCATGAGGTCGGCGAAGCCGCTGCCCAGGCGTGCGCCGGTGAGGTCGAAGAGAAGGCCCGGGCCCTGGGCGCGGGCGGTGTCGACGATGGCGGAGGGGCCGGCGGCGACGCTGAGCGCCCAGGAGCTGAGGGCGAAGAAGACGGCGGCGAAGCCGACCGCGAGGAAGGTGACGCGGGCGACGACGACCTGCGGGCGGCTGGTCTCCTCGGCGTAGACGGCGGCCTGTTCGAAGCCCACGAAGGCGGCGATGGTGAAGCACAGGGCGGTGCCGAGCCCGCCGCCGCTGAGCGTGGTGGGGTCGAAGGCGTGCAGCGAGACGCCTTCCGGGCCCGGATCGGTCAGGCCCGCGACGTCGAAGAGGCCGACCATGACGCATTCGACGAGCAGCAGGACGCCGAGGACCTTGGCGCTGAGGTCTATCTTCAGCCAGCCGAGCACGCCGATGGTCGCGACGGCGGCGAGGGCGGGCACCCACCAGGGCACGCCGGTGCCGAAGTGGTCGGCGAGCAGCCCGGAGACCTCGAAGCCGAAGATGCCGTAGATGCCGAACTGCAGGGTGCTGTAGGCGACCAGGGCGACCACGGAGGCGGCGGCGCCGGCGGTGCCGCCGAGGCCGCGGGCGATGTAGGCGTAGAAGGCCCCGGCGTTGTGGACGTGGCGGCTCATCTCGGCGTAGCCGCAGGCGAAGAGCGTCAGGACCACGCCGAGGATGACGAAGAGCAGCGGCTGCCCGACGATGCCCATGGTCCCGTAGGTGGTCGGCATGACGCCGGCCGTGACCATCAGGGGGGCGCTGGCCGCGACGACCGAGAGCAGCAGGCCGGCCGCTCCTATCCGGTCGGAGCGCAGGCGTCTGCCCTGGCCCTTGAAGGTGCTGATCTCGCTCGTGGAGCCCGTCGGCATGGCGGGGTCGTCCTTCCCGTGGAGGAGGGCGGGGGGATGGGGCTTCTGCGGATGTCTCACCCGGCGCCGAGCGCGGCGCGGCGGGCGGCCCGGAACGCCGCGCCGGGGTCCTGGCCGGGGTAGGACCAGGGGGCGGGGGTCGCGTGGGGGCCGATGCGGGTGAGCAGGGCGGCGGCCTCGGCCGTCCGGCCCTCGTGGAGCTTGGCGTGGGCGAGGAAGTTGAGGTCGACCTTGCGCCGGGGGTGGGAGGAGCCGGCGGTGTCCGGCGCGTCGGCCGCGTCCTCGTCGACGTCCCATTCGAGCCACCAGTCGAAGGCGGACTTCATCACCTGGCGGGCGCGCCGGGTCCTCCAGTGCCCGGACCGCGCGGGGTCGCCGGGCTCGAGTCCGGCGCGGGCCAGGACGCGGTAGCGCTCGGCGTGGGCCACGACGGGCAGGACGGCCAGGGGGGAGTCGGCGGGAGCCTGCTCGGCGGCCCAGGCGGCGAAGTCGTAGACCTCGTGCAGGGGGTCGTCGCGGTCGCCGTCCTGGTGTTCGGCGAGGCAGGCCGCCATCAGGTGGTGCGCGTGGTGGTGGTCGCGGTGCCGGGCGCGCACCTGGTCGAAGGCGCGGACGCGCTCGTCGTCGGTGCCGGTGCGGCGGGCCAGGACGAGGGCGCCGAGCCAGGGGGTGGGGTCGCGCGGTGCCATCCGGCCGGCGGCCAGGCACAGGGCGCGGGCGGCGTCGGGGGCGTCCTTGCCACCGAGGGCGCGGAAGACGGTGGCGAAGGCGAGGAGGGCGGCGGCGTCGGGGCTGTCGGGCTCGGCGAGCTGCCATTCGCGGGCCCAGGCGGCGGCGGTGGGGGGCCGGCCGAGGGCCACGAGGCGGTGGCCGCGGCGGTCCCAGTCGTCACCGGTGCGGGCGAGGAGCTGCCGGGCGTCGGCCCAGCGGCCGCGGGCGAGGGCGTCCCGGGCGGCGGCGAGGGCGGTGTCGTCCAGGGCCGGGTCGAAGGCCGGCCCGTCCTTGTTGCGCGGGCGGCCGAGGGGAGGCGGGGGCGTCATCTGCGGGCTTCCTCCACGGCGTGCGTCCCCTCCGGGCGCCGGGTCCGGGCGTCCGCGAACAGGCTTTCCCGTCTGTCTCAATCACGCACAGCAAACCGGTAGTCACGGCTCCGCGTCAAGACCGATCTTGACGCTGGCATGACGTCAAGTGACGTAGAGTCAGCATCAGTTGCCGGGTACGCCCCGGGGGCTCCGGAGCGCGAGGGGGCCGACGGGCACTCCCGGCGACACATACACATGTGCGGCGAACTCTAGTTCGACCCCCGGGGAGCGAGTCAACCACGGGGCGGATGAACGGGCGAAAGAGGGGTACTCGGCCGTCACACCGCCCCCAGGGCGGCTATCGTTCTGCTGTCAAGTCCCCTACGACCGGCCGGTCTTGAGGTGCGCGACGTGATGGTCTTCGCTTTCGCCGTGAGCGCGGCGGCCTGTCTGGGCGTGGGGTTCGTCCTCCAGCAGAACGCCGCGCAGCGGGCGCCCATGAGCGACTTCCTCTCCCTCCGGCTCCTGCTGGACCTGGTCCGCATGCCCCGCTGGCTGGCGGGCATCGGGCTGATGGTCTGCGGCATGGCGCTCAGCGCCGTCGCGCTCAGCCGGGGCGAGATCTCGCTGGTGGAGCCGCTCACCGCGACGAACCTGCTGTTCGCCATGGCGCTCTCGCGCTGGCAGACCAGGCAGCCGCTCGGCCGCAGCGGCTGGGGCGGGCTGTGGCTGCTGGCCGGCGGGGTCACCGCGTTCATCGTCGCGGGCCGGCCGCACGGCGGCGGCGCGGTCACCGATCCCTTGCGGCACTGGCTGATCGTCGGCGTGATGGTGGGCACCGCCCTGCTGCTGGCGGCCGTCTCCAAACGGGTGCGGATGAGCACGGAGGCCGCCCTGCTGGCGGTGGCCGCCGGGCTGCTCTACGGCCTCCAGGACGCCCTCACCCGGGTGTCCGGCGAGCGCTTCGGCCACGGCGGCTGGACCACCCTGGTCACCAGCTGGCAGCCGTACGCCGTGCTGGTGCTCGGGGTGACGGCGCTGGTGATGGTGCAGAGCGCCTTCGAGACGGCCCCGCTGCGGATGTCGCTGCCCGCCCTGACCGCCGCCCAGCCCCTGGCGGGGATCGTCTGCGGGGTCGGCTTCGTGGGGGACCGGGTGCGCACCACCCCGGGGGCGCTGGCCTGGGAGGCCGCGGGCCTGGCGGCCATCGTGACCGGGATCGTGCTCATCGGCCGGCATCCCGCCATGCCCTCCGGCATGGCGCAGGACGACCGCGTCCGCGACCTCCAGCCGCACTGACGCGGCCGGGCGCGGCCCTGCTTGGATGGGCCCATGAGTGATCAGGAGCCGCTCGCGGCGGACGAGGTGCTGGACGTCGTCGACGCGCACGACCGGGTCGTCGGGCAGGCGCCGCGCGGCGAGGCGTACGCGCGGGGACTGCGCCACCGCTGTGTGTTCGTCCAGGCGAGGGACGCCCGGGGGCGGATCTTCGTGCACCGCCGCACCGACCGGAAGCTCGTCTTCCCCTCGCGGTACGACATGTTCGTCGGCGGCGTGGTCGGGGCGGGCGAGACGTATGACGGCGCCGCGCTGCGGGAGGCCGAGGAGGAGCTGGGCGTCAGCGGCCTCCCGGCCCCCACGCCGCTGTTCCGCTTCCTGTACGAGACGGATGAGCACAGCTGGTGGTCGGCGGTCTATGAGGTGCGCTGCGACCTTCCGGTCAACCCTCAGGCGGAAGAGGTCGCCTGGTACGCCTTCCTCTCCGAGGAGGAGGTGGAGGCCCGTCTGGAGCAGTGGGAGTGGGTGCCGGACGGCCTGGCGGCCCACCGCCTGCTGCGCGAGCACCGGCGGAACCGGGCCTGAAGGGGACCGGTTCCGCCGGGCGGGCGGTCAGTCGACGGTGACCACGATCTTGCCGCGGGTGTGTCCCCCGGCGCTGAGCCGCTGCGCGTCGGCGGTCTTCTCCAGGGGGAAGACCTCGGCCACCTCCACCGAGAGCACGCCCTGCTCCGCCAGGTGGGCGAGGGCCGTGAGGTCCTCGGCGTCCGGGCGGACCCACAGCAGGCGTCCGCCGAGCGCCGCCACGTCCCCGTCGGCGATCGACACGAGACGGGCGCCCTCGGCACTCACCTCGGGCGAGGTGTGGACGACGCCACCGCCGACGAGGTCGAGGACCACGTCCACGCCCTCGGGCGCCAGGGCCCGCACTCGCTCGGCGAGCCCCTCCCCGTAGACGACGGGTTCGGCGCCGAGGGAGCGCAGGAAGTCGTGGTTGCGCTCGCTGGCGGTGCCGATGACGCGGGCGCCGAGGTGCCGGGCGAGCTGGACGGCGAAGGTGCCCACCCCTCCGGCGGCGGCGTGGACGAGGACGGTGTCGCCCTCCCCCGCCCCCGCCGCCTTCAGCGACTGGTAGGCGGTCAGGCCCGCCAGCGGCAGGCCGGCGGCCTGCTCGAAGGTGAGGCCCGCCGGCTTGCGGGCGAGGGTGCGCACCGGGGCGGCCACGTATTCGGCGAAGGTGCCGCCGGACAGGACGTCCTTGCGCACGTAGCCGATGACCTCGTCGCCCACCTGGAACTCGGGGGTGTCCGCGCCCAGGGCGACGACGACTCCGGAGACGTCCCAGCCGGGGACGACGGGGAAGACGGCGTCGAGCATGGGGTCGAGGTAGCCGGCCTGCGCCTTCCAGTCGACGGGGTTGACCGCCGCCGCCCTGACCCTGATCAGGACGGAGTCCGGGCCGACCTTGGGCTTCGGCAGCTCGCCGTACTCCAGGACCTCGGGGCCCCCGTAGGCGCGGTAGCTGACTGCCTTCATGGTGGTGACTCCTTCGTTGCCGTCGTTGTCCGTCGTCCCGTCGTTGCCGGGTTCAGCCGGTGGTCGTCGCGCTCCCAGCGTCGGCCGCCGGGGCCGGGGCCGCCACCGCTGCCTGCCGCGGTGCGGCGATCTTCCGCAGGCCCAGCCCGGCCACGAGGGCGACCAGGCAGAACGCCGTTCCCGCGATGACGAAGGTCAGGCTGAACTGGCTCTCGGCGGGCAGCTTGGGCACTCCCGGCGGGAGGTGTTCGATGCTCTTGGAGGCGAGCACCGTGGTGATCATCGCGCTGCCGATGGCGCTGCCCGTGGAACGGGAGATGGAGTTGATGCCGTTGGCTATGCCCGTCTGGTGGTGCGGGACGCTCGCGACGATCACGGCGGGCATGGCCGCGTAGCCGAAGCTGATGGCCGCGCCGACGAACATGCCGGCCGCGATCACGGAGACGGTGTGGTCGTGGTCGAGCGCGATCCACACGAAGCCGGCGGTGCCGATGAGCGAGGCCAGCAGCAGGACCAGGCGCGGGCCCTTGTGGCGGACGAGCTGGCCGCCCACGGGGGCCGCGAGGAGCGAGACGATGGTGCTGGGCAGCAGGTACTCGACGGAGGCGCGCAGGACGCTCGCGTCGAAGCCGTAGCCCGTGATCTTCGACGGCATCTGCACCAGGTAGGAGACGCCGATGAAGAGGGCGAACGAGCCGAAGCCCACGAGCAGGCCGGCGATGTTGGCGAAGAGCACCGGGCGGTGGACGAACATCCGCATGTCCACCAGCGGCTCGCGCACCTTGCGCTCGACGACGGTCCACAGCGCGGCCATCACCACGGCGCCGGCGAAGCAGCCGAGCGTACGGGCGGAGGACCAGCCCCACTCGTGGCCCTGGGTGATGGGCAGCAGGAGCAGCACCAGGGTGGCGGCCAGGGTGAGGGCGCCCAGGACGTCGGTGCGGCCGCCGGTGGTCTCCCGGGTGGCGGGCACGAGGGTGACGACGGCGAGCAGGGCGAGCGCGGCGAGACCGGTGGCCAGCCAGAAGGCGCTGCGGTAGTCGGGGTGGTCGCCGGAGGTCAGCAGGCCGGTGGCGACGAGCGCCAGGCCGCTGCCGAAGGCGAGGGTGCCGCTGACCATGGCCATCGCGCCGGGCAGCTTCGCGGGGCGGACCTCCTCGCGCAGCACGGACAGGGCGAGCGGGAAGATCGCGGTGGCGGCGCCCTGGAGCACCCGGCCGACGATCAGCCAGAGCAGGGAGTGGGTCACGGCAGCCAGGACGGACCCGGCCACCATGACGATCAGGACGCCGACCAGGGTCTTCTTCTTGCCGTGCTGGTCGCCGAAGCGGCCCAGCAGCGGGGTGAAGACGGCGGCGGAGAGCAGGGTCGCGGTGGTGACCCAGCTGACGTTGGCGGAGGTCGTGTTCAGGTCGTCCTGGATCAGGCCGAGGATCGGCACGACCAGGGTCTGCATCATCGAGACGACCATGGCGGCGAGGCTCAGGGCGAAGACGATGACCGTCTCGTTCCGCTGCTCGCCCCGGGCGGGCGCCGGGGAGGGGGAGGTCATGGGGTGGCGGTTCCTTCAGTTACTTCACGACATGGATGCTTGAGATCGTCAAGCAACCGGGGAAACGTTAGGCGGAGAAACTTCAGATAGTCAAGTTAATGATTGAGTACATCAATCTCTTGAGTACACTTCACGGCATGACCGGCTCGACGACCCCACCCCCCACCAAGGCCCAGCTCCTGGAGCTGGTCGCCGCGCTCGGCACCGCCCAGTGGCAGGACTTCGCGGCCGCCGCCGGGCGCCACGGTCTGACCTCGGTACAGGCCAAGCTGCTCTCCCAGCTCAAGGGCCCGGTCCCGATGCGCGGCCTCGCCACCTTGCTGGTCTGTGACGCGTCCAACGTCACCGGCATCGTGGACCGCCTGGAGGCCCGCGGCCTGGTCCGCCGGGAGCCCGACCCCGCCGACCGCCGGGTGAAGAACGTGGTCGCCACGGACGAGGGCCGCGAGATCATCCAGCGGGTCCGGGGCGAGATGCAGGCCACCCACAGCGCGCTCGACGCGCTGGACGAGGAGGAGCGCGCCACGCTCTACCGGCTCCTCGAAGCCTTGCGCCCCGGACTGGAGCACGGCGCCGTCTGACCGGCCGGAATCCCGCGACCGGCGACCGGTCCGGGGGTGCCCTCCGGCCCGGCCGTCCCCGTATTCTGACGGCCAGTCGGATCCGCCGCGCGGCGGACGGTAAGGAAGGGCCTCCATGACCACGACCAACCCGCAGGCGCCGGCCGGCGAGGCGGTGCCCGACTCCCCCTACACAGTCCCCCTGGCTCCGGGAGTGCACGCCTACATCCAGCCCGACGGCGGGTGGTGCCTGAACAACGCGGGCTTCGTCACCGGGGCCGGCCGCACCCTGCTGATCGACACGGCCGCCACCGAGCGCCGGGCGCTCGCGCTGCGCGAGGCGGTCCTCGCCAGTGGCGCGCCGCTGCCCACCACCGTCGTCAACACCCACCACCACGGCGACCACACCTACGGGAACTGCGTCTTCACCCCCGAGGCCACGGTCATCGGGCACGCCGACTGCCGCAGGGAGACGATCGCCGCCGGGCTCCAGCTGCACCTCGCCTGGCCCACGGTCGACTACGGCGCCGTCGAGGTCACCCCGCCGACCCTCACCTTCACCGACGCGCTCACCCTGCACGTCGGCGACATCGAGGTGCGGCTCCTCCACCCGGGCGTCGCGCACACCGTCGGCGACACCATCGCCTGGCTGCCGGAGCAGGGCATCGTCTTCACCGGCGACCTCGTCTTCAACGGCGGCACCCCGTTCATCATGATGGGCTCCCTCAGCGGCTCGCTGCGCGCCCTGGAGACGCTGCGCGCACTGGACGCCCACACGGTCGTCCCCGGCCACGGACGGGTCACCGATCCCGGCGCGTACGACGCCGTGGAGAGCTACCTGCGCTTCGTCGAGGACCTGGCCCGCACCTCCCACGCGGCCGGCCTCACCCCCCTGGAGGCGGCCCGGCGGGCGGACCTGGGCGAGTTCGCGGCGCTGCCGGAGAGCGAGCGCCTCGTCGCCAACCTGCACCGCGCCTACGTGGAGCTGGACGGCCTGCCGCTGGGCACCCCGCTCGACCTGGTGACCGTCCTCGGCGACATGATGGTGATGAACGGAGGCAGGCCGGTCGCCTGCCACGCGTGAGCGGTGCCGCACCGAAGGGCCGGTGGGCCCTGGACGGCATACCGACTGGTCGGCATCATGATCCGGGACGGACGCCACGGCCAACTCCCTTCAGGAGCACGCGATGAGCCAAGCCAATCCCCCGGGCCTCGACCTGCGAAGGCTGCGCGACCACCTCGGCCGCGCACGGCCGGGCCTGGTGGAAGGGCCGCTGACCGCCGAGGTGATCGCGGGCGGACGCTCCAACCTCACCTACGCCGTCACCGACGGCACCGGCCGGCGGTGGGTGGTGCGCCGGCCGCCGCTGGGGCACGTGCTGGCCACCGCGCACGACATGGGCCGCGAGTACCGGGTGATCAGTGCCCTGCGCGACACGGCGGTCCCGGTGCCGGGGACGGTGCTGCTCTGCGAGGACGCGGAGGTGCTGGGGGCGCCCTTCTACGTCATGGAGCACGTGGAGGGCACGCCCTACCGCACCGCCGCGCAGCTCGCCGCGATCGGACCGGAGCGCACCCGCGCGGTGGTGCGGGGCCTGACCGGCACGCTCGTGCGGCTGCACGCCGTCGATCCCGGCGCGGTCGGGCTCGGGGACTTCGGGCGGCCGGAGGGCTTCCTGGAGCGGCAGTTGCGGCGGTGGGGCAAGCAGCTGGAGGCGTCCCGCAGCCGTGACCTGCCGGGCGTCGACGAGCTGTGCCGGGCGCTGGGCGCGGCGCCGCCCGCCTCGCCCGCGCCCACGGTCGTCCACGGCGACTACCGGCTCGACAACGTCCTCGTCGGCGCCGACGACACGGTCCGGGCCGTCCTGGACTGGGAGATGTCCACCCTCGGCGACCCGCTGACCGACCTGGGCCTGCTGATGATGTACAGCGAGCAGCGGGACGTGCCCGGCTCCCCGATCACCACCACGCGCGAGGCCCCCGGCCACCCGGATCCCGCCGAGATCGCCGAGTGGTACGCGGCCGGCTCGGGGCGGGACGTCTCGGCGCTGCCCTGGTACACCGCCTTCGCCTACTTCAAGCTCGCCGTGATCCTCGAAGGCATCCACTACCGCTACACCCTCGGCCAGACGGTCGGCGCGGGCTTCGACCGCATCGGGCAGCTCGTACCGCTGTTCATCGACAGCGGACTCACCACGCTCCGGAAGGGCTGAGGCACACCATGGACTTCGCATGCGACGCGCGCACCGAGGAGCTGCGCGAGAGGCTGCTGGCCTTCATGGACGAACGGGTGTACCCGGCGGAGAGCGTGGCCGCCGAGCAGCGGGCCGCCCTCGCCTCGCCCTGGGACGTCCCGCCGGTCGTGGAGGAGCTGAAGGCGGAGGCCCGCCGGCGCGGGCTGTGGAACCTCTTCCTCCAGGACGAGCGGTACGGGGCCGGGCTGACCAACGTCCAGTACGCGCCCCTCGCCGAGATCACCGGCCGTAGCCCCCAGCTCGCCCCCACCGCGCTCAACTGCGCGGCACCGGACACCGGGAACATGGAGCTGCTCGCGCAGTTCGGCACCGAGGAGCAGCGTGCGCGCTGGCTGGAGCCGCTGCTGGCGGGCCGCATCCGCTCGGCCTTCGCGATGACCGAGCCGGACGTCGCCTCCTCGGACGCGACGAACATCGAGACCCGTGTCGAGCGCGACGGCGACGCGTACGTGATCACCGGCCGCAAGTGGTACATCTCCGGGGCGCTGCACCCCGACTGCCGGATCTTCATCGTGATGGGCAAGACCGATCCCGGCGCCGACGTGCGCCGCCAGCAGTCCATGGTGCTGGTCCCGCGGGACGCTCCCGGCGTGGAGATCCGCCGGGCCATGGGGGTGTACGGCTACGAGGACCACTACCACGGCGGCCACGCGGAGGTCGTGTTCGACGGGGTGCGGGTCCCCGCGGACCACCTGGTCGGTGAGGAGGGCGGCGGCTTCGCGATCGCCCAGGCGCGGCTCGGCCCGGGCCGGATCCACCACTGCATGCGGCTGATCGGCATGGCCGAGCGGGCGATCGAGCTGATGTGCCGGCGAGCGGTGGCGCGTACGGCCTTCGGGAAGCCGCTGGCGCAGCAGGGCGTGGTGCAGGAGTGGATCGCGGACGCCCGCGTCGCGGTGGAGCAGCTGCGGCTGCTGGTGCTGAAGACGGCGTGGCTGATGGACACGGTGGGCAACCGCGGCGCCCACACGGAGATCCAGGCCATCAAGATCGCGACGCCGCGCACGGTGGCCGGCATCATCGACCAGGCGGTGCAGCTGCACGGGGCGGGCGGGGTGAGCCAGGACTTCCCGCTGGCGGAACTGTGGGCGGCCGCCCGCACCCTGCGGCTCGCGGACGGGCCGGACGAGGTGCACCAGCGGTCGCTGGCGCGGCGGGAGCTGGCGCGCTACCGCTGACCGTGGCAGGTGTGCTGGCTGCGCTCCCCGGCCGCGGGGGGCGGGGCCCTCAGTGGGCGTCCAGCGTCACGGTGAACGAGAAGCGGTCCCCGCGGTAGCGGATGAGGGCCACGTCGACCACCCGGCCCGTCTCGTCGTAGGTCACCCCCGTGTAGTGCAGGATCGGGCTCAGCAGCGGCACCTGGAGCAGGCGCGCCGTCTCCGGGTCGGCCAGCCGTGCCTCGACCGTGTCGGTGATGCGGCTGATCCGCACGCCGAGCGCGTCGCGCAGGACCTTCGTCATGGGCCAGCGGGCGAGGTCGGCGAGGTCGATGCGCTCGGCGAGCTCGGGGCGGATCAGGTTCTCCGCCCAGTTCGTGGGCTCGCCCGTGGACTCCTCGCAGCGCAGCCGCCGGTAGGCCGTGACCTCGGCCAGGCCGGGGAAGTGCTCGGCCAGCTGGGCCGGCACCGGCGCGGGGCCGTGGTCGAGCACGGCCGTCCGCTCGCCGGACTGCTGGGCGACGATCGCGTCCACCGAGCCCAGCAGGCGCACCGGGGACCCGCGCCGGGCGCTCGGCTCGATGAAGGTGCCCCGCCGGCGGTGCCGGCTGATGAGGCCCTCCGCCTCCAGCTCCTTCAGCGCCTGCCGCATGGTCAGCACGCTGACGCCGTAGTGCTCCGCGAGGGCGTCCTCGGTGGGCAGCCGCAGCGGGTCGTCCGGGCGGCGGCCGAGTATCGAGGCCCGCAGCGACTGCGAGACCTGGTACCACAGCGGCAGCTTGCGGTTGAGCGCGAGGGAGTCGGGGGCGAAGGTGGTCACGGGGGCTCCGGCTCTGCGGGGGGCGTCAGCGGCTGAAATGGCGCTCCAGACCCTGCCACACGGTGTCGTACCCGCTCTGCAGGTGGTCGGCGGCCGCCGCCTGCCCGGTCAGGGTCACCGGCCAGCGGGTCTCGAACATGAAGGCGAGCCCGTCGTCGATCTTGTGGGGCTTCAGGTCCGCCGCGCTGGCCTTGTCGAAGGTCTCCCGGTCCGGCCCGTGCGCCGACATCATGTTGTGCAGCGAGCCGCCGCCGGGGACGAAACCCCCCTTGCCGGCCGTCTTGGCGTCGTAGGCGCCCTCGATCAGGCCCATGTACTCGCTCATCACGTTGCGGTGGAAGTAGGGCGGCCGGAAGGTGTCCTCGCCCACCAGCCAGCGCGGCGCGAAGACGACGAAGTCGACGTTGGCGAGTCCCGGGGTGTCCGACGGCGAGGTGAGCACCGTGAAGATCGAGGGGTCCGGGTGGTCGTAGCTGATGGTCCCCATCACGTTGAAGCGGCGCAGGTCGTAGACGTACGGGACGTGGTTGCCGTGCCAGGCGACGACGTCCAGCGGGGAGTGGTCGTAGGTCGCGGACCAGAGGTTGCCGCAGAACTTGTTGACCACCTCGACGGGGCCGTCCACGTCCTCGTAGGCGGCGACGGGCGCGAGGAAGTCGCGGGGGTTCGCCAGGCCGTTGGCGCCGATGGGGCCCAGGTCGGGGAGGGTGAAGGGCCGGCCGTGGTTCTCGCAGACGTAGCCGCGGGCGGTGGCGTCCAGCAGCTCCACGCGGAAGCGCACGCCGCGCGGGATCAGCGCCACGTGGCCCGGCTCGGCCCGCAGCAGCCCGAACTCCGTGCGCAGCAGCAGCCCGCCCTGCTCGGGGACGATCAGCAGCTCGCCGTCGGCGTCGCTGAACACCCGGTCCATCGAGGCGCTGGCGGCGTAGAGGTGCACGGCCATGCCCGTGCGCTGCGCGGCGTCGCCGTTGCCACCCAGGGTCCACAGGCCGGCCAGGAAGTCCGTGCCGGCGGGGGGCTCGGGCAGCGGGTCCCAGCGCAGCCGGTTGGGGTCGGGGACGGTCTCGGTGAAGGGCGCGCCGCGGACCGCGCCGGCGTCGAGGCGGGTGAACGGCGGGTGGGCGGCCGAGGGCCGGATGCGGTACAGCCACGACCGGTGGTTGTGCTGCCGGGGCTCGGTGAAGGCGGAGCCGCTCAGCTGCTCCGCGTAGAGCCCGAGGGGGGCGCGCTGCGGGGAGTTGCGGCCCTGCGGCAGGGCGCCGGGGACGGCCTCGCTGCCGTGCTCGTTGCCGAAGCCGGACAGGTAGGTCAGGGCCTCCGCCGCCTTCCGCGCCTGCTCGTTGCCCGTGTCGCTCATCGCGTGCTCCCACCGCTGATCGATTCCTATGGAAGACCGTAGGATTCCCGGGCCGGTCCGTCAATGGATCAAATCCGGGCAGAGGGCTGTCAGTTGTCGCTACCGATGGGTAGGGTCGAAGCCGCCGCGGCGGCACAGGCCGGCCGCGGGCGCCCCGGACGACAGCGCGAGGAGATGACCGGACCCGTGAGCAACCACGACGGGATGTACATCGGCGGCAGCTGGCGGCCCGCCGCCGGACGCGGGGTCACCGAGGTGGTCAACCCCGCGGACGAGCAGGTCATCGCCACGGTCCCGGCCGGTGACGGCGAGGACGTCGACGCCGCCGTCCGGGCGGCCCGCGCGGCCCTGCCCGCCTGGTCGGCCACGGCGCCGGCCCGGCGCGGGGAGCACCTGGTCGCCCTGCGGGACGCGCTCGACGCCCGTCGCGAGGAGATCGCCGCCACGGTCACCGCCGAGCTGGGCTCGCCCATCGGCTTCGCCCGGCGCGTGCACGTCGGGCTGCCGGTCGCCGTCACCGCCTCGTACGCCGAGCTCGCCGCGACGTACGCCTTCGAGGAGCGTGTCGGCAATTCCACCGTGCTCCACGAGCCGGTCGGCGTGGTCGGGGCGATCACGCCCTGGAACTACCCGCTGCACCAGATCGTCGCCAAGGTCGCCCCCGCGCTGGCCGCGGGCTGCACGGTGGTCCTCAAGCCCGCCGAGGACACGCCGCTGACCGCCCGCCTGTTCGCCGCGTGCGTGGCGGAGGCCGGCCTGCCGGCCGGGGTCTTCAACATGGTCACCGGGCTGGGCCCGGTCGCCGGCCGGGCGCTGGCCGAGCACCCGGGCGTCGACCTGGTGTCCTTCACCGGCTCCACGGCCGTGGGCCGGCAGGTCGGCGCCGTCGCCGCCGGCGCCGTCAAGCGCGTCGCGCTCGAACTCGGCGGCAAGTCCGCCAACGTCATCCTGCCCGGCGCCGACCTGCCGAAGGCCGTCACCGTCAACGTCGCCGACGTGATGCGCAACGCCGGCCAGTCCTGCAACGCCCTCACCCGCATGCTGGTGCACGCCGACCGCTACGAGGAAGCCGTCGCGCTCGCCGCCGAGGCGGCGGCCTCCTACGTCCCGGGCGACCCGGCCGACCCGGAGACCCGCCTGGGCCCGGTGGTGAGCCGGGCCCAGCGCGAACGCGTCGTGGGCTACATCCGCAAGGGCGTGGCGGAGGGCGCCCGGCTCGTCACCGGCGGCCCCGAGGCGCCCGAGGGGCGGGAGAAGGGCCACTGGGTGCGCCCCACCGTCTTCGCCGACGTCACCGGCGACATGACCATCGCCCAGGAGGAGATCTTCGGCCCCGTCCTGTCGGTGCTGCGCTACGAGACCGAGGAGGAGGCCCTGGCCCTGGCCAACGGCACGCCGTACGGCCTCGGCGGCGCGGTCTGGGCGGCCGACGACGCCACGGCCGCCGCCTTCGCCCGCCGCATGGACACCGGCCAGGTCGACGTCAACGGCGGCCGCTTCAACCTGCTGGCGCCCTTCGGCGGCCACAAGCAGTCGGGCGTCGGGCGCGAGATGGGCGTGCACGGCCTGACGGAGTACCTCCAGACCAAGTCGCTCCAGTTCTGACCCGCCCACCACCGAGGAAAGGGTTCCGCATGGTCCGCGCCGCCGTCCTGCCCGCCGTGGGCGCCCCGCTGGAGATCGCCGAGATCGACCTGCCCGCGCCGGGCCCCGGCCAGGTGCGCGTGCGGGTCGCCGCGGCGGGGGTGTGCCACTCCGACCTCTCCCTCTGTGACGGCACCCTGCGCCAGCCCGTGCCGGCCGTCCTCGGGCACGAGGGCGCGGGCACGGTCGTCGCCGTCGGCGAGGGCGTGCGCCACGTCGCGCCGGGTGACCAGGTGGTCCTCAACTGGGCGCCCTCCTGCGGGGCCTGCCACTTCTGCGGCCTGGCCGAGCCGTGGCTGTGCGCCCGGGCGGCCGCGGCCGCCACGGTGCCCTACGCCACGCTGCGGGCGGACGGCCGCGCGCTGCACGCGGGCCTGGGGACGGCCGTCTTCGCCGAGGAGACCGTGGTCGGCGCGGACGCCGTGCTGCCGCTGCCGGAGGGCGTGCCGCTCGCCGAGGCCGCCCTGCTGGGCTGCGCGGTGCTCACCGGCTACGGGGCCGTGCACCACAACGCGCGCGTCCGCGCCGGCGAGTCGGTCGTGGTCGTGGGCGCCGGCGGGGTGGGGCTGGCCACGCTGCGCGCGGCGCGGCTCGCGGGCGCGGGGACGATCGTGGCGGTGGACGTCTCGCCGGACAAGGAGGAACTCGCCCGGGCCGCCGGGGCCACCGAGTTCCTCCTCGCCTCCGACGACACCGCGCGGCGCGTCCGCGCGCTCACCGGCGGGCACGGCGCGGACGTGGCCGTCGAGTGCGTGGGCCGGGCCGGGAGCATCCGCACCGCCTGGTCCTCGACGCGCCGGGGCGGCCGGACGACGGTGGTCGGCATCGGCGGCAAGGACCAGCAGGTGTCCTTCTCGGCGCTGGAGCTCTTCCACTTCGGCCGTACGCTCTCCGGCTGCGTCTACGGCAACAGCGACCCGGCGAAGGACCTGCCGGTCATCGCCGGGCACGTGCGCGAGGGGCGCTTCGACCTGGCCGGCCTGGTCACCGACCGGATCGGGCTCGACGGCATCCCCGGGGCCTTCGAGGAGATGGTCGCCGGGCGCGGGGGCCGGGCCCTGGTGGTCTTCCCCGACTAGGGGGACACCCCCTCGGGGGTGTCACTCCCGCCGCCACTGCGAGGACGGCAGATGGATCAGGACGAGCACGAAGCCGGCCAGGGTGAAGTCCCGCCCGGCCGCCTGGAGTCCGTTCCACTTCGTGGACTGCCACATCGCGAACCACTCGCCGCCTATGGCCATGAAGCCCAGTCCGAACAGCAGCATCAGCATCACCAGGCCCACCGTGCTGGCCCGCCGGGCCGGGCCGTAGCCGGCCCACGGCCTGACGAGGCCGCGCAGCCACAGGGCTGTGGCCCACAGCAGCGCCAGCGCGGCCACCGTCTCCCAGACGATGACGGCCACATAGGCGGCGTCCTGGAGCGTGCGGTCGGTGACGGCCCGCCACATCAGGTCGTCGTCGAGGAAGGTCGTGTCCATCGCGAGGACGTGCCGGACGAATTCCCGGTTGGTCCCGAAGTCCGTGACGTTGCCGAAGGCGACGAGCGCGGTGTACACCGCCACCGTGGCGGTCAGCGCCGTCGCCGCCACCGGCAGGGTGCGCTCACTGCTCATGAGGCCATGCATTCCCGCCGTACCGGGCCGGTACGCACCCTAAGCGCTTGCTCAGGGCCGGGGTAAGGTGTTCGTTCTTGTCGGCGAGGGGCCCCGGGCGGGCCCGGAGAGCGGGGCACGGGATGGGCACACAGGCGCAGCGGACCGAGCAGTGGGCCGACGTCACGCCCGACGCCGCGCGACGGCTGCTGACCGCCGCCGTCGAGGCCTTCGCCGAGCGCGGCTACCACGCCACCACCACCCGCGACATCGCCGGCCGCGCCGGGATGAGCCCGGCCGCCCTCTACATCCACTACAGGACCAAGGAGGAACTGCTCTACCGCATCAGCGGCGTCGGCCACCGCCTCGCGCTCGGCATCCTCCGCCGGGCCCACGACGGCCCCGGCAGCCCCGCCGAGCGGCTCGCCGACGCCGTCCGCCGCTTCGTCCGCTGGCACGCCGAACACCACACCACCGCCCGCGTGGTGCAGTACGAGCTCGGGGCGCTCGGCGAGGAGCACCACGCCGAGATCGTCGCGCTGCGCCGGGAGACCGACGCCGCGGTCCGCGCCATCATCGAGGAGGGCGTCGCCGCGGGCGACTTCGACGTCCCCGACGTGCGCGGCACCAGCCTCGCGGTGCTCTCCCTGTGCGTCGACGTCGCCCGCTGGTTCAGCGTGGACGGCAGGCGCACCCCCGAGGAGGTCGGCGACCTCTACGCAGGGCTGGTGCTGCGCATGGTGGGTCACGGCAACGGGGTGCGGGCGGCGGGGGCCTGAGGACGGTTCGCGTAGGGTCGGGGACGTGCCGCAGATTTCCAAGCAAGTCCACGAGCTCACGGTCGGCCAGCTCTCCGCGCGCAGCGGTGCCGCCGTCTCCGCCCTGCACTTCTACGAGTCCAAGGGCCTGATCCACAGCCGGCGCACCTCCGGCAACCAGCGCCGCTACGACCGTGACGCGCTGCGCCGGGTCGCCTTCATCCGCGCCGCCCAGCGCGTGGGGATCCCGCTCGCCACCATCCGCGAGGCGCTCTCCACGCTGCCCGACGAGCGCACGCCCACCCGTGAGGACTGGGCGCGGCTGTCCGAGGCGTGGCGTGCGGAGCTGGAGCAACGAATAGCGCAGCTCGGCAAGTTGCGCGACCACCTGGACGACTGCATCGGCTGCGGCTGCCTCTCGCTCGCCACCTGCGCGCTCTCCAACCCCGACGACCGCTTCGGCGTCCTGGGCACCGGCTCGATGCTGTACGGCCAGCGCACCGGCTGACCGTCCACATCCCCCGCCGCCCGGCCCTCCCCCGGGCCGTGCTCCCCGGGGTGCCCGGGGAGCGCCCTCACGCCACGGCGTACCGCTCCGCGAAGGTGAAGGTGTAGCGCCGCGCCGCCGACAGGGCGGCGGGCGTGAGCACGGACACCGGCACCACGATGCCGCAGTCCGTGCAGACGGGTCCCTGGAGGGGGTAGCGCTCGAGGTCGGTGCGCCACTCGATGCGTTCCTGGGCGCAGACGGGGCAGGCGTCGCCGGGGGCGGACTCCATGGCGGTGATCACCCGCCGCAGCACGTCGGCGAGGCGGGCGTCGGGCTGGACGTCGGGGGACGCGCACGGGACTATGTCGCAGCCGCCCCAGGTGTTGCGGTGCCAGTCGTCGACGGCGCTGGGCTGGCGGATGCCGTCGTGCTTCTCCCGGCGGCGCCGGCCGGCGAACTCGGCCTCGTACGCCAGCCAGACCTCGCGCGCCTCCTCCAGCTCGGCCAGCGCGGCGATCAGCCGGCCGGGGTCGGGGGCACGGTCGTCGGGGGCGATGCCCGCGCGGGCACACAGGTGGCGCCAGGTCGCCCGGTGCCCGTACGGAGCGAAGCGCTCCAGGCATTTGCGCAAGGAGGTGCGGCGCAACGCGATGGTGTTGCGGGGATTGCGCACCTCTCGGGCCAGTGCTCTGAAACCTGCCACTTCTTCCCACCTCCGGCGGCACGGACTCGGATCGACATGGAAGGGACGTATCCCGTCGCGTATCGGATCCATCGGCTTTGCGGGTCCGCTCTTCGGACCCTCCGGGCGGGGCGCCCGGCCGATTCCGCTCTGCTACCCCCATCGCGCGGACAGATGTGGGGATCCGCGAAGGTGGCGGAAGCTCACCCCTTGATCAGCCGACGAGCCGCCCCGCCCGCAGGATGAGGCGGGCCAGCTCGCCGTGGCAGATGTCGCTGTGGGCACCCGACGGGGGGCCGCCGCGGCGCACGACCGCCGACGCGTCCACGTTCACGCAGCCGCTCTCCGGCAGCGGGTCCGTCAGCGCCCGGGCGAGGGTGAGTGTGGTGGTGCCGGGCACGGCCTGCACGCCGTCGTGCCCCATCGCGCCCCACCGGGGGTCGTTCGCCAGCCGGTCCGCGCCCCACATGGACCGGTTGTCCCCGGACACCCGGGAGGCGACCGGGTAGAGCACCCGCAGCGCCTCGTCGTAGCCGGAGTGGCAGCACAGCAGCGGGCCCCGGATGCGGCGGTGGAGGTCCTTGAGCGCGCCGCCGCGGTCCAGGGCGAACGGCAGCCGGGGCGCGAACGCGTAGTGCGAGAAGGCGCCTTGGAGCAGGGTGAGGGAGTGCACGCACTCCACGTGCTCCGGGACGGCCTGGGCCGCGAACGCGACCAGGCGGCCGCCGAAGCTGTGCCCCACCAGGTGGATCCGCGGCCCGGGAGGGTCCGCGGCCAGCAGGGCGAGGACGGGGCCGAGCCCGGCCCGGCCGACCGTGCCGGCCCGTCGCTTCATCTCCCAGTAGGAGGCCTGCCGCAGCAGTTCGAGGGCGCCGCGCCACAGCTTCTCCCAGGCGTCGCCGAGGCCGCCGAGCAGTTCGGCGGCCGGGGCGCCGGTGGCGGCCAAGGCCTCGGCGAAGGCCTCGCAGACCGCTCTGGGGTCGGCGGTGAACATGGCGGGCGGGCCCGCGTCCGGCTCCATGTCGTGGCCGTACGGGTCGCGGTCACCGGCCGCCGCGCGAAGCCGCTCCGGCACGAGGCCGCGGACGAGCGCGACGAACTCCGCCAGCCGTTCCTCGTCCTCGGGCCGCCGCTCCAGCAGCTCCGCCAGCCGGTCCAGCGTCGCCTCGCTGCCGGGGAGGACATCCGCCAGCGCCCGCAGGGTGGCGGGGTCGAGGCCGGGGCCGGCCGCGGGGGCGGGACGCAGTGGGGGGAAGTCCGGGATCGGCTCGTCGGTGAACCGCATGGACGGCCAGAACACACCGGCGTAGCCGAGGCGCACGGGGGACGGGGCGTCCGCGAGCACACCGGGGAACGGGGCGAAGAACTGGTCGTAGAGGAGGGTGGCGGCCGAGCGGCGGTTGTTCCAGCCGTGCGCGAAGACCACCAGGTCGGTGATCCCGCTGTCGCCCACGCCCCGTACCAGCGCGTCCCGTTCGCCGGGAGCCATGTCCCCGTCGGCGTCGAAGGTGAGTTCCCAGTACGGCTCCACGCGTATCCCCGCCATGGCGTCCCCCTGACCGGTCCGGTGTGCGACGCGCATCTTCCTGCCGTCAAGAGGGCGTGTCCAGCCTTCCCCCGGGGGCTTCACTCCTTCGTGAGCGAGATGTCGTGCTTCCGTGCTACGAGCAGGTGAACGAGGGGAACGGTGGGCATCGGCTTCCGCTTCCTTCCCCGCCACCGTCGCGGGCCGCCGCGAGTGGCAAGATCCTGCGAGGGAGCCGCGCCGTCTCCGGCGCGGCACGGCACCGCACGACGGCGGAAGGCGGGTGGCGGCGATGACGACCAGGACGGCGATGGCCGGAACGACGGAGAACGGCGGAAGACCGGTGCCCCAGCGGCTCCTGGCCGCCGCCACCCGGCTCTTCGCCGATCAGGGGTACGACCGCACGTCCGTCCAGGAGATCGTCGAGGCGGC
Organism: Streptomyces cinnamoneus; assembly: GCF_002939475.1. NCBI lineage: Bacteria > Bacillati > Actinomycetota > Actinomycetes > Kitasatosporales > Streptomycetaceae > Streptomyces > Streptomyces cinnamoneus. The sequence goes on from NZ_PKFQ01000001.1 coordinate 1,524,247, forward strand.
CGGCGTCACGAAGGGGGCGCTGTACCACTACTTCGGCTCGAAGGACGACCTGCTGCACGAGGTCTACGGCCGGGTGCTGCGCCTCCAGCAGGAGAGGCTGGACGCGCTCGCCGGCACGGACGCCCCCGTCGAGCGGCGGTTGCGGCAGGCGGCCGCCGACGTCGTGGTGACCACCATCGAGAACCTCGACGACACGAAGATCTTCTTCCGGTCCATGCACCACCTCGCTCCGGAGAAGCTCCGGCAGGTCCGCGCCGAACGGCGCCGCTACCACGAGCGGTTCCGCGCGCTGGTGGAGGAGGGCCAGCGCTCGGGCGTGTTCAGCCGGGCGACGCCCGCGGACCTGGTGGTGGACTACCACTTCGGCTCGGTCCACCACCTGAGCAGCTGGTACCGGCCGGACGGCCCGCTGGCCGCGCAGGAGGTCGCCGACCACCTGGCGGACCTGCTGCTGAGGGCCCTGCGCCCGTAGCGGCCGCGCCGGCGGACACCGCCCGCGGGACCCGGGGCGGGGCCGGGTCCCGTGCGGGGGACTAGCCCCGCGGCGCGAAGCCGGCGAGCACGCGTTCCACCGCGCGCTCGAAGAGCGCCTCCCCGTCCGGGACCTCCGACGGCGCGGCGAAGGCCGCCGCCAGCCGGGGGTAGGCGCCGCCCGCCAGCTGCCGGACCAGGTGTTCCTGCCGGGCGGCTTGTTCCTGGCCCGGGGCGAAGGGCGACGAACGGGCCCGCTCCGCCGCGGAGAGCTCGTGCGTGACGTACGCGGCCACCACCGCGCTGAGCATCGACAGCAGTTCCATCTTCGTGCCGCCGCCCACGTCCAGGGGGTCGAGCGCCCACAGCGCGTACTCCAGGTACCGCAGGGAGTGGGGGCTGAAGCCGTATTCGGGCGCCAGCAGCCTCGGCAGCCAGGGGTGGCGGTGCATCAGGGCGCGCGTCTGCCGGGCCAGCGCGAGGGTGTCCGCCCGCCAGTCGCCGGTCGGCGGCTCGGACAGGTCGTACTCGGCGACGGCCGCGTCAAACATCAGCTCGTACAGGTCCTCCTTGCGGGGGACGTAGTTGTACAGCGACATCGTGCCGCAGCCGATCTCCGCCGCCACACGTCGCATGGACACGGCGTCGAGCCCCTCCGCGTCCGCGATCCGCACCGCCGCCGCCGCGATGTCGGCGCGGGTGTGCGAGGGCCGCGGACCACGGGCGGAGCGCTCCGGCCGCGCCCAGATCACCTCGGGTCCGGCCGAGCGGCCGCTGGCTGCCATGGGTCATCACCTCTCCACCATCCTAGTTCCGTACGGCGTACGGAGTGGAGTAGGGTGACCCCCATGACTACGTACGCTGTACTTAGTGAGGGCCTGCGGAAGCGTTTCCGCGAGGTGCAGGCGCTCGACGGACTCGATCTGGCCGTGCCCCCGGGCACGGTGTGCGGGCTGCTGGGCCCCAACGGCGCCGGGAAGTCCACGGCCGTGCGCCTGCTGACCACGCTGCTGACCCCCGACTCCGGCACGGCCCGCGTGGCCGGGCACGACGTGGTGCGCGCGCCGGAGGCCGTGCGCCGCGCCATCGGCGTCACCGGCCAGTCCACCTCGGTGGACATGGATCTGACGGGACGGGAGAACCTGCGGCTGTTCGGCCGGCTGCACCGGCTCTCCCCCGCCGCCGCGCGCGCCCGCGCCGACGAGCTGCTGGAGCGGTTCGGGCTGGACGGGGCCGCCGACCGCTCGGCCGGGGGCTACTCCGGCGGCACGCGCCGCCGGCTCGACCTGGCCGCCGCCCTGATCACGCGGCCCGAGGTGCTGTTCCTGGACGAGCCCACCACCGGCCTCGACCCCGCGAGCAGAGAAGGGATCTGGCAGACCGTCAGGGAGCTGGCGGACCACGGCACGACCGTCCTGCTGACCACCCAGTACCTGGAGGAGGCGGACCGGCTGGCCGACGACATCGTGCTGATCGACCGGGGCCGGGCCACCGAGCACGGCACCCCGGCCGCGCTCAAGGCCCGCATCGGAGCGCGCGCCGAAGTCGTCGTCGCCGACGACGCCGCGCTCCCCGGGGCCGCCGTGGTGCTGGGCGCCCTCACCGGGGCGCGCCCCGAGGTCTTCCCCGAGCGGCGCGCCGCCGCGGCGGCCGTCACCGATCCGGCGGTCACCCTGCCGTTCCTCGTGCGCGAGCTCGACGCGGCGGGCGTGCGCGTCGTCGACGCCACCCTGCGGCAACCCACCCTGGACGAGGCCTTCCTGCGCCTGACCGCCCCCGACCGCGCCGAGACCGAGGAGGCCCACGCGTGATCACGGCGACCCTCTCCGACAGCCGGGCCATGCTCGTCCGCAACGTCCAGCGGATGCGCCGCGCCCCCGGACTGTTCCTGATCACCATGACCATGCCCGTCACGCTGCTGCTGTTCTTCGGCTACGTGTTCGGCAGCGCGGTGGCGCTCGACGGAGGCGGGGACTACCGGGCCTATCTGGTGCCGGGGCTCTTCGCCGCGACGGCGGTGGGCGGCGTGCTGACGTCGATGCTGTCCTCGGCGCAGGACCACCAGCGCGGAGTGATGGACCGTTTCCGGACACTGCCGATGAGCCGCTTCGCCATCCCCGCCGGGCAGACCGCCTTCGACGTCCTGCTCGCCGCGGCCGGGCTGGTCCCGCTGGCGCTGTGCGGTTACGCGGTCGGCTGGCGGATCGAGGGCGGGGCCGGCCCGGCCGCCGGGGCGTTCGCGCTGCTGTTGCTGTTCCGGCTGGTGACCGCCTGGTTCGGCCACTGGCTGGGGCTGCTGCTGAAGAAGGAGGAGGCGGCGGGCCAGCTGGGCGGGGCCACCTTCATGCTCCCGCTGCTGTCGAACGCCTACGTGCCGACCGAGGGCATGCCGGGCTGGCTGCGCACGGCCGCCGACTGGAACCCCGTCAGCGCGGTCGGCGCCGCCTGCCGGGACCTGTTCGGCAACGCCCGCCCGGCGGCGGACGCCGCGTGGCCGGTCGCGCATCCCCTGGCCGCCTCGCTCGGGTGGGCCGCGGTCCTGCTGGCGGTCTTCGTGCCGCTCACCGTGCGGCGGTACGGGCGCTCTGCCGGGTGAGTGCCACCGGGGTCGCCGGGGGTGCCGGCGGGGCCGTCCGGCCGGCCCCGGGGGGAAAGGGCTGGCCGTGCCGTACGGACCGCCGCGCGGACCCGGTCAGGCGTGGCTGGTGCCGTGACTGCCGAAGAGCGAGCGGCGCAGCCGCCGCAGCGGGGCGAACAGGGAGACCCGGGCGGTGCGGCTCTGGCCGGCGCGGGCGTGGTCGCGGGCGGTCAGCTCGCGCATCAGCACGGTCGCGCCCTCGACTTCCGGTCGCGGCAGGGCGGGCCCGCCGAGCACCGCGAGATGGCGGTCGAGACGCGCGCTCGACGCACCGCCTCCATGACTGATGGCAGGCACACGTGGCCTGCTCCGCATTGCTATCTGATCCATTGAGACTCCCCACCCGTACGAGGCACGCACCCGGCCCAGGCAGGGTAACCCTATCGCCCCATCGCGTCACCCGCGCATCGGCGTGCCGTATTCACCACCCCGTCAAGGGGGTTGACGAGCCTGGCGCGAACCTGCCGTCACGATGCGCGAGTTGGCGGGGACATTCCGCAGCGAAGGGGAGGGCGATCACGCTCCGTTGCGGTACATTCACCCCGAATTGCTCTCGGGGGAGGGACGCGGCATGGACGGAAGTTCCGGCACCGGACGGGCACTGGCCGGCCGGTACCGCCTGCTGGACCGGCTCGGGCAGGGCGGCATGGGCGTGGTATGGCGGGCCCGGGACGAGGCGCTGGGCCGCGAGGTCGCCGTCAAGGAGGTGCGGGCGCCCGCCGGACTGCCCGAGCCCCAGGTGCGGCAGCTGTACGCCCGGCTGGAGCGCGAGGGCCGCGCGGCGGCGCGCATCTCGCACCGCAACGTCGTCACCGTGCACGACGTGGTCACCGACGGCGGCCGCCCCTGGATCGTCATGGAACTGGTGCGCGGCATGTCGCTCGCCGACGTGCTGGAGGCCGACGGGCCGATGGACCCCCGGCGCGCCGCGCACGTCGGGGTGGAGGTGCTGGCCGCCCTCCGTGGCGCACACGCCGTGGGGGTGCTGCACCGCGACGTGAAGCCCGGCAACGTCCTGATCGCCGCGGACGGCCGGGTGGTGCTCTCCGACTTCGGCATCGCGATGATCGAGGGCACGTCCGCCCTCACCGCCACCGGACAGCTGGTGGGCTCGCCCGAGTACCTGGCGCCGGAGCGGGCACTGGGCCGCCCGCCGGGGCCCGAGTCGGACCTGTGGTCGCTGGGGGTGCTGCTCTACGCGGCGGTCGAGGGCTGTTCGCCGTTCCGTCAGGACACGCCGCTCAGCACGCTCCGCGCCGTGGTGGACTCGCGGCTCCCGCCGCCGCGCCGGGCCGGCGCGCTGGGCCCGGTCCTGGACGGGCTGCTGCGGAAGGACCCCGCCGAGCGGCTCGGCGCGGCGGAGGCCGAGCGGCTGCTGCGCACGGTGGCGGCCGGAGGCGCGGAGCACCCTGCGGCGCCGGGTGCGTACGCCCCGACGGTGGCGGCGCATCCGGCCGCCCCCGCGGCCGCCGGGACTCCCGCGCCTTCCGGGCCCGCGGGGGCGGCCGGTGACGGCGCGCCACCGCGCGCGCCGGACCCGCGCACCGGCACTCCCCCGCCCGGCGCGGGGCCTGGTGGCCGGGCCCGGGTGGCGCTGGTCGCCGGCGTGCTGGTGGCCGCGCTGGCCGCGGCCGGCCTGGTGTGGGGGCTGACCCGTGACGACGGCGGCTCGGACGGCGGCGGCCGGGCGGAGGGCAGCGCCACGGGCGGCGCCGACAAGAACACGGGGGTGGAGCCGCCGGGCGGCGCGGCGTCGGCGAGCGCCCGGGCCTCGGGGGCGTACACGGTGGAGGTCGCGCTCGCCGCCCTGCGGGACCGCTACGCCGGCCCCTGTCCCCCTCCGGCGGCGGCCGCCCCTTCCTTCCGGGCGGCCATCACGGTGGCCGGCGGTCCGGCGGACCTCTCCTACCGGTGGGTGACGGGCAGCGGGCGCGTCTCGGACGGCGGCTGGCAGCGCGTCCGCTTCGGCGACGGCACCTCCACCCGGCAGGCCGAGCACGTGGAGACGGCTCACCGGGCGGGTGACGCGGAGCAGGACTGGATCGCGCTGGAGGTCAAGGACGACCGCCGGTCCCAGTCGTCGCGCCACGTGCCCTTCACGGTCTCGTGCCGGGCGGATCCGACCGGCGGCGCGTCCTCGCCGGGGTCCTCCCCCGGCCCTTCGGGGCGTTCCGGCACACCGGGTCCGTCGGCGGGGAGGCCGACGGGCCCGGGCGCCTACTCGTGAACTCCGCTCGTCCCCGGTGCTCGGTGGAGGTGTGGCACCCGGGGCGCGGGCTTCACGCCGCGGAGGTGAAGACGGGCAGGTAACCGCGGGAGTGGCCCGCGGCGTTGGGGTGGTACGACTCGTCGACGGGGAACGCCACGCTGTTCAGCCACGCGCTGCCGGAGCAGAGCTCGTGGCCGGCGAAGGTGGAGTTGACGTCCCCGTAGGCGAAGCCGTGGTCGGCGGCGCGCTTGGCGATGACGGTGTCGATCTGGTCGGCTGCGGCGTTGATGGCCTTTCTCTTGGTGTCGCTCAGCCCGATGCAGACGCCGCCGGTCTTGTAGAAGCGCGGGTAGCCGAGGACGACGACGCGCGCGGCGGGGGCTCTGGAGCTGATGGCGGTGTAGACGCTGTCGAGCTTGGCGGGCAGCTCGTCCTGGATGAACGCCCGCGCGCGGGCGATCCGGTCCAGGCAGGAGCTGTCGGTGCCGAGGACGCAGGAGGACATGGTGTCGGCGAAACCGGCGTCGTTGCCGCCGACGCTGATGCTGACGAGTCCGGTGGAGGAGTTGAGCGACGCCAGCTGACCGCTGAGAACATCACCCGTTCGGGCGCCGGAACACGCCACGAAAGTGAATCTCGACGGGGCGTGGGCGGCGGCCCACAGGGCGGGGTACGCCTTGGTGCTGCGTTTGCAGGCACCGCTTGCGGAGTCGTAGTTTCCGGCACCCACGCCGGAGGCGTAGGAGTCACCGAGCGCCACATAGGCGGGAGTTGAGGCGTGTTCGGCGGCGTGCGCGGCGCCGGCCCCGCCGAAGGCGAGGGCGACGGTGAGGGCCAGCGCGGAGACGGAACCCGCGAACCGGGACAGTTTCATGGAACCTCCCTTAGCAGGGGTTTCTGCCACCACCGTGGTAGCAGCGCCCTGCTGTCGCTGGAAGTGTCCATGCCAATACTGTGTCCGTCACCGCGCGCCGACCAAGTGGCGCGGCCATGCCACCCATGGCTCACGGGCGATGACTGAACGTCAGGAGTGACCGAGGGGTCAGGAAGTGCCAACTGGCGTAAAAATGCTCGTCAGTTGGGACGTGAGCCGGCCTCCGGAAGGCTTTTCCGACTGTTCAACTGACGGCCAGGCGCCAGGCGTGGCGACGGCTCCGGAGGGCGGCTTTTCGCATGGCCTTCACATCTTGACGGGCCTCCGCCCGCTGCGCGACATTGAAGCCCGGCATCCGGCGCTTCGGGGGGCAAAGTCGGCAATGCAGAGCTTCACTGATCTCACCGGTCTCGACGAACCGACGGAACCAGACGGCGCGGGTGGCGAGGAGGGCCCCATCGGCGGGAGGCGGCCGGCGGGGGACTCGCTCCCCGTGATCGCGGGCGCGGCGACGGCCATCGCGGGGGTGGGCGGCGCCCTGGCGCTCGCCGACATCGGCTCACCGCTGCGCGCGCCCTTCACCTTGTTCTTCCTGCTGGTGGCACCGGCGTGCGCCCTGTCGGCCGTGCTGCGCGGGCTCGATCCGCTCAGCCGGTCGGTGGTGGCCACCGGCGGGGCCGTCGCGGTCGACCTGCTGATCGCCGAGACCATGCTCGCGCTGCACACCTGGTCGGTGCGGGGCGGGGTCGCCGCGGTGGCGGCCGTCAGCCTCCTTCTGTACCTGCTGGCACATGCGCGGCGCCATCGCGGCCGCGCCGCGAGAAGTCGGGCTTCGTGACGTGGACATCAGCGTGTACCGGCCCGGCGAGCTCACCGCGGCCGACCGGACGGCCTGGTCGGCGATGCAGGTGCGGGCGGTGGAGGACGGTTCGCCGCAGTTGACGAATCCCTTCCTCGCACCCGAGTTCGCCCTGGCCGTGGGGCGCTGCCGGCGCGGCGCCCGGATCGCGGTCGTCCGGGAGGAGGGCGCGCCGGTGGCCTTCTTCCCCTACCAGCGCAGCTCGCTCGGTGTGGGGCGGGCGATAGGCATGGGCGTCTCGGACGCCCAGGGCCTGGTGCACCGCCCCGGCTTCCAGTGGGACACCCGCGAGCTGCTGCAGGCGTGCGGGCTCTCCCTCTGGGAGTTCGACCACCTGGTGGAGGGGCAGAAACCGTTCGAGGTGGTGGCCTCCGGCTCGTACGCCTCGCCGGTCATCGACGTCGACCAGGGGTTCGACCGGTATCTGTCGGCGCTGCGCAAGCAGTCGCCGAAGTTCACCCGCACCACGCTGGCCAAGGAGCGCAAGCTGGGCCGGGACGCCGGCGAGGTGCGGTACGTGCACGACGAACGTGATCCGGGCGTGCTGCGCGCGCTGATCGGCTGGAAATCGGCGCAGTACCGAAGAACAGGGCGCGCCGACCGCTTCGCGCGCCCGTGGATAACGCAGCTCGTCGAGCAGCTGTTCCACACTCGCACGGAGACCTTCAGCGGCCTGCTGTCGGTGCTCTACGCCGGTGGCCGGCCGGTCGCGGCGCACTTCGGGCTGCGTTCCACGACCGTGCTGGCCTGCTGGTTCCCGGCGTACGACCCGGAGTTCGCGAGGTACTCACCCGGGCTCGTGCTGCATCTGCGGATGGCCGAGGGGGCCGCCGCCGAGGGGATGGCCTATCTGGACCTGGGCCGGGGCGGCAAGGCGTACAAGGACTCGCTCAAGACCAGGGAACTGAGCGTCTCGGAAGGCTGGGTGACCCGGCGTCATCCGGTCGCCCTGGGCTACCGGGCACGGCGGGCGCCGGTGCGGGCCCTGCGCAACACGGTGCTGTCCCGGCCGGAGCTGTTCGAGCCGGCGGACCGGCTGCTCAAACGGGTGGGAAGCCTCCGGGAGAGCGGTCACTGACCCTTCGCACTTGTGGGTGGCCAGTCAATAGCCCAACAGAGGCGGATGGTTGCATAGGCGCAAAAAACACCAAAGGAGGAGTCTCCGCCCCACCTCTTGCCATACGGTCTCAAGCTTCAATACCGTCGTACATCTACCCGCATCGGCCCATCATGTCAAAGCGGCTCCGGGGAGGGCTTCGTAAGCGTCGCGATGGTGTCCGGAGCGGGGCGCGGCAGGGGGTGCCGCGCCCGGCCGCAGTCAGTGCCGGGTCGCGTGCCGCGCGCCGGTGCTATCTGCCAACTCGCCCTGCCCGTGCGGTGTTCGCCATCGCCGGGACCGGGGTGAGTACCCCCTTTTCGAACCGGACACACGATCGGACCGCTCTGGGCGGGCGGTCCGCCGGACGAGAGGGAACGAAGACCCATGAGTGCGTTTCTGCGCCCAGCGGCCAGTGAAGAGGACCCGGAGACATCCGGGGGCCGCTACCGTCCGGTGACCTCGCAATTCGCGATAGCGCCACCGGTGAGCGTCGTCATTCCGGCCATGAACGAGGCGGAGAACCTTCCGTACGTCTTCAAGACACTTCCCGACTGGATCCACGAGGTGGTCCTGGTCGACGGCAACTCCACCGACGACACGGTCGGCGTCGCCCGCGGGCTGCGTCCGGACGTCAAGGTCGTCGAGCAGCTCGGCAAGGGCAAGGGCGACGCGCTGATCACCGGTTTCGCCGCCTGCACGGGCGAGATCATCGTCATGGTCGACGCGGACGGCTCCGCCGACGGAGGGGAGATCGTCAGCTACGTCTCCGCGCTGGTGGGCGGCGCGGACTTCGCCAAGGGCTCCCGCTTCGCCAACGGCGGCGGCACCGACGACATGACCTTCGTCCGCAAGCTGGGCAACCGCGTTCTGACGTCCATGGTCAACCACAAGTTCGGTGCCCGCTACACCGACCTGTGCTACGGCTACAACGCGTTCTGGAAGCACTGCCTCGACGAGATCGCCCTGGACTGCGCCGGCTTCGAGGTGGAGACCCTGATGAACATCAGAGTGGTCAAGGCCGGGCTGCGGGTCCAGGAGATTCCCAGCCATGAGTTCGTCCGCATCCACGGCGCGAGCAACCTGCGGGCCGTGCGCGACGGGATCCGGGTACTGAAGGTGATCCTCCGCGAGCGGGGCGTCCGCCGTGGCTCCCGGCGGCGGCAACGCCCCCTCGCCATCGCGCCGGCCGCCAACCGCGGGGAAGTCTCTTGAGCGCTGCACCGACCGGACGGACCGGCGCACCGAGCGTCTCGGTGGTCGTCTGTGTGTACACCGAGGACCGCTGGGGCGACATCCTCGCCGCGGTGGCCTCGGTGTGCGACCAGTCCCACCCCGCCCTGGAGACGCTGCTCGTGGTCGACCACAACCCCGGACTGCTGCGCCGGCTCGCCAAGGCGTTCGGGGACGACGGCGCCGGGGCGCACCGGGTGCGGGTGCTGCCCAACGCCGGCCCCCGGGGCCTGTCGGCCGGCCGCAACACGGGCATCGCGGCCTCCTCCGGCGAGGTGATCGCCTTCCTGGACGACGACGCGGTGGCCGAGCGGGACTGGCTGCTGCACTTCGCCGAGGCCTACGCCGACCCCCGGGTGATGGCGGTGGGCGGCCGCACCCAGCCGGTGTGGGCCTCCCGGCGCCGGCCGGCGTGGTTCCCCGAGGAGTTCGACTGGGTCGTGGGGTGCACCTACCGCGGGCTGCCGCCGGGCAGGGTGCCGGTGCGTAACGTCCTCGGCGGCAACGCCTCCTTCCGCAGGACGGCGCTCGCGGCCGTCGGGGGCTTCGCCAGCGGCATCGGCCGCGACGGGCACCGGCTGCCGCTGGGCTGCGAGGAGACGGAGCTGTGCATCCGGCTGGCCCGCGCCGTGCCGGACGCCGTGCTCCTGATCGACGACCGCTCGGTGATCCACCACCGGGTGCCGGCGGCCCGGGAGCGGTTCGGCTACTTCCGGACCCGGGCGTACGCCGAGGGCCTGTCCAAGGCGCTGGTGGCGCACATCGTGGGCGCCCAGGACGGGCTGGCCAGCGAGCGCCGGTACACCACCCGCGTGCTGCCGGCCGGTGTCGCGCGCGGGGTGCGCGACGCCCTGCTGGGCAGGCCCGGCGGGGCTGGCCGGGCGGGGGCGATCGTGGCCGGGGTGGCCGCCGCGGCGGGGGGCTACGTCCTGGGCACCTGGCGGGCGCGGCGGACCGGGGGGCGGTTCGCCGTGGCGTCGCTTCCGGCGGCGGCACCGGGCGAGGGGGCGGCGGCGTGAGAGCGGAACCGGTCCCGATCCTGATGTACCACGCGGTGGCGCACGCGCCCGCCCGGGCTGCGTACGGGCTGTCGGTCTCCCCCGGCGCCTTCGCCGAACAGATGCGGCTGCTGGCCGACTCCGGCCACACGCCGGTGACCGCGGGCCGGCTGGCCGCCGCCTGGCGCGGCGGCGGCCGGCTGCCCCCCAGGCCGGTGCTGATCACCTTCGACGACGGCTACGAGGGCGTGCACCGGTACGCCCTGCCCGTCCTGGCCGAACACGGCTTCGCCGCGACGCTGTTCGCCTCCACGGGGTGGCTGCGCGGTGCCCATGAGACCGGGGGCGCGCTCGACCTCATGCTGAGCTGGGACCAGCTGCGGGAGCTGGCCGCGGCGGGCGTGGAGATCGGCGGGCACAGCCACACCCACCCCCAGCTCGACCAGCTCACCGACGAGCGGCTGTGGTTCGAGGTGCGGCACTGCCGCGATCTGCTGACCCTCGAACTGGGTCACCCGCCCGGGTCCTTCGCCTACCCGTACGGCTACTCCAGCCGCCGGGTGCGCGATACGGTGCGCGCGGCCGGATTCGGCGTCTCGCTCGCCGTGGGCAACGCGCTGGCCGTCCGCCGTCAGGGGCCGTACGCCCTGGAGCGGGTGACCGTGCGCCGTTCCACGTCCACGGCCGAGTTCGAGCGGCTCGTCGAGGGCCGCCGGGTCGGCCGGCTGTTCGTGGCGGACCGGGTCCTGACCAAGGGGTACGCAGTCGTCCGCAGAAGCCGCGGTCTCCTCAGGAAGAGCGGCGTCAGGAAAGCGATCGAGGCCCGTGTCTGACACCTCCACCCGGACCGAGGAAAGAGCGGTGGAGCCCGCCGCCCGACGGCTGCGGCTCCCCGGCCGGGGAGGCGGCAGCCCGTTGTTCCGCAACGCCTTCGCGCTGATGCTGAACACGGGCATCAGCGCCGTCCTGGGGGTGGGCTTCTGGCTGGTGGCCGCCCGTTACTACACGGAGGAATCCGTCGGCCAGGGCTCGGCGGCGATCGCCGCCATGAAGCTGCTGGCGGGGCTGACGGCGGTCACCCTCACGGGCGCGCTGGCGCGCTTCATCCCGGTCGCGGGGCGCACCACGGGACGCCTCGTCCTCGGTACGTACGCGGGAAGTTCGGCGCTCGTCGCGGTGGCGGCGGGCGTCTTCCTGCTGACGCTGGACCTGTGGGGGCCGTCCTACGCCTTCCTGCACGGAGTGCTGCCGGGCCTCGGGTTCGCGGCGGCGGTGGTGGCGTGGTCACTGCTGACGCTCCAGGACGGGGTGCTGACCGGGCTGCGCAGCGCGTTGTGGGTGCCGGTGGGCAACACGGTCTTCTCGGCCGTGAAACTGGCGTTGCTGGTGGGGCTCGCGGCGACGCTACCGGTGTCCGGGGTGTTCGTGTCCTGGGTGGTCTCGATCGCGGTGTCGGTCGTCCCGCTGGGCTGGCTGGTCTTCCGGCGGCTGGTGCCCGCCCACGTGCGGGCGACCGAGGAGAGCGCCCAGCCGGCCTCCTACCGCGAGATGGGCCGCTTCCTGGCCGGTGACTGCACGGGGTCGCTGTTCTCCCTGGCCGTGGTCTATCTGGTGCCGGTGATCGTGGCGGCGCAGGTCAGCTCCGCCGACAACGCCTACTTCTACATCACCTCCACCATCGGCGGCACGGTCAACCTCCTCGCCATCAACATGGGCGCCTCCCTGACGGTCGAGGGCTCGCACGACCCGGCGCGGCTGGCGGAGAACTGCCGGGCGGCGCTGCGCCGGATGGCCAAGATCATGGTGCCGGTGTGCGTGCTGCTCTTCGTCCTGGCCCCGCACGTCCTGCGGGTCTTCGGACAGGGCTACGCCGACGCGGCGACCCCGCTGCTGCGGTGGTTCGCGGTGGGCGCGGCACTGCGCGTGGTGATGGAGGTGTACTTCGCGGTACTGCGGGCGCAGAGCCGCACGGCGGGGCTCGCCTACCTCCAGGGCCTGCTGTGCTTCCTGGTCCTGGGCCTGACGCTGCTGCTGCTCCCGCGCATGGGGCTGACGGGCGCGGGCGTGGCGGAGATCTGCAGCCTGACGGTGATCGTCTCGATCGCGGCCGTGAAGCTGCGGGCCGTCCTGAAGGCCGCGCGGGTGCCCGCCTCCCCCGCCGCGCCCGTCACCACCGAGACGCCGCCCGACGGCGACCTGGCGGACCTGGCCGTGCACGGCGACCGGCGCGACGACGCGGACGGAGAGCGGGAGACCACCCGGCTGGGCACGCGCCGGGCCCTGCGCAAGGTCCTCGACGCCGACACGGTTCCGCTGGGCGTGCGGGTGGACATCGACCACCTGGAGCGGCGCCCGGACGTACGGCCCGCCGGGGAGGCGGCCGAGCGCGCCCCGGCGCCGCCCGGTCCCGACGAGGCCGCGGTGTCCCCGGCCAGACCCCGGTGGCGCACGCCCGAGGCCGCGGTCTGGTTGCTGCTCGCCGCCGCGCTGGCCCTGTACTGGCTGCCGCTGAAGGCCGTCGGCGAGGTGAGCCTGGACGGCATGGGCGGGCTGGGGCTGGTGTCCGTGCTGCCCGTGGCGACGCTGGTGGGGGCGGCGCTGCTGGTGCTGGCCTTCGCGTCGGCGCTGTGGCTGGACCGGCCCCGCACCTGGCTGCTGCTGACGATCCTGCTGCTGACCGTGGTGTCCCTGCACGCCGTGCCCGCGCTGCTGGAGGACCGGCCGCGCTTCGCCACGGCCTGGCAGCACCTGGGCTTTCTGGACTACATCGACCGCACGGGCACGGCGGTGCCCGACCTCGACGCCCGCTGGAGCTGGCCCGGCTTCTTCGCCCTCGTGGCCTTCGCCGCCCGTGCCTGCGGCGTGCACGACCTCACCGAGGTGCTGCGCTGGTGGCCGACGGCCGTGCAGCTGCTGTGCCTGGCGCCCCTCGCGCTGCTGCTGCGGGCGGTGCGGGCGGGCTGGCGGGCGAAGTGGACCGCGCTGTGGCTGTTCGCGCTGTGCGGCTGGGTGGGGCAGGACTACTTCTCCCCGCAGTCGCTCAACTACCTCTTCTACCTGCTGTTCGTGGCCGTGCTCCTGGTGTGGTTCCGCTGGCCCGGGCAGCTGCGCGGCAAGCTGCTGCCCGGCGAGCGGGAGGTCGCCCGGGCCGGGCGCGGTGAGCTGACGGCCCTGCTGGCGCTGCTGCTCGCCCTGTTCACCGCGTCGGTGACCAGCCACCAGCTCACGCCGTTCGTCATGCTGGGCGTCCTGACCGCCCTGGTGCTGGTGCGCCGTTCGGCCCTGACCGGGCTGCCGCTGCTGTGCGGGGTGATCCTCGCGGTGTGGGTGGGGTTCCTGGCCGAGCCCTACTGGTCGGGCCACTTCGACGAGCTGTTCGGTGGCCTCGGCTCACTGGGCGGCAACGTCTCCTCGTCCGTCTCCGGCCGCATAGAGGGCGGCAGCCAGACGCACAAACTGGTGCTCTCCATCCGGGTCGCGCTGGCGTGCGGGGTGCTGGCCTGCGCCGCCCTGGGCTGGTGGCGGCGGCGCCGCGCCAAGGTCGGCGACCGTTCGCTGCTGGTGCTCACGGCCGTGCCGTTCCTCGCCTTCGGCATGCAGTCCTACGGCGGCGAAGTGGCGCTGCGCGTCTTCCTGTTCGCGCTGCCCGGCGCCTGTGTGCTGGCCGCGCTGGCGCTCTTCCCGAAGACGACGACCGGACCGGGCCGAACGTACCGCGGGCCGGTGGCCGTCCTGCTCACCGGTGTGGTGCTCGTCTTCGGGTTCCTGGTGGCGCGCTGGGGCAACGAGTCCTTCGAACGGGTCCGCGCCGGCGAGGCCGCCGCCATGGACTACGTCTACCGCCACGACGAGCCGACCGTGCGGCTGCTGTGGATGAGCAGCGACACGGTCAACGACGTCACGCCCTCCATGCCCTGGGGCGCGCGCGACATGGAGCGGGTGCTCTACGAACCCACGCTCGCCCCCCGCGACCCCGCTCAGGTGCCCGACCTGGTGCAGGCGCTGCGCCGGGCCGGGCCCCGGGCCTATCTGATGGTCAGCCGGGGCCAGTCGGTCTATCTGGAGATGAGCGCCGGCTACGCGCCCGACTGGGAGCAGCGGACGCGGCGCGCCCTGGACGGCCGTCCGGAGCTGCGCCGGGTGCTGGTCAACGCCGACGCCGCGCTCTACGAGCTCAAGGACAAGCCCGCCGGGGCCGCCCCGGAGCCCCGGCCGGGACCGGCCGGGCCCCGGGTGACCTGGAATCCGGTGTCCGTCGTCGGCGGGCTGGCCGCGGTGGCGCTGCTGGTGCTGCTGACCGTGCGGGAGCTGGTGCGGGTGGGCGCGGGGCCGGGGGTGCGGCAGCTGCGGTGGGTGCGGGGAGCGTTCTGGTTCGCGGTGCCGCTGCTGGTGGTGGTGCTGGGGTCACTGGTGTGGCGGATGGCGACGATGTCCTAGCCGGCCAGGGCGGCCCGGCCGCCCGCCGCCTTCCCGCCGGCCGCCTCAGAAGAGGGCGCGGTAGCAGAGGGCCGCGACCGCGCTGCCCCCCGGCACCGGCCGTCCCGGCCGGTGGTGCGGCAGGACGTGTCCGTTGAGGGCGGTCACGCCCGTGGCCGGGTAGGTGACGCGCGTCCCCGAGGTGCGGTCCCAGGCGGGATCGCTTTCGAGCGCCCCCAGCTGCTCCATGCTGCTGCCGATCAGGCCGGGGTGGACGTGGAGCGGTCCCACCTCGCCGAAGGCCGTGGTGAGGAGCGTCAGATCGCACAGTTCCGTGTCGACGTGCAGGAAGACCTCGTCGTCGTCCTCGTAGTAGCCGTAGGCCGCGAAGGTGGGCACCAGGAGCCGCCCGGTCACCGCCCGGGCGGTGCCGACGAGCGAGAGGTGCACCCGCGCCAGAAGGCGGCCGCTCGCCGCGGGGGTGCCCCGGCGGGCCGTGCGGCGCGCGGAGACCGGGGTGCGCGGGCCGCTCCGGGGGATCTCGGCGAAGGGGTGCCGCGCGCGGGCTTCGGCGGCGAGGCGGCCGGCCAGGGCCCGGTCCCACAGGCCCGGGAGGGCGACGTGGCCGAGGGCGGCGAAGGAGCGGTACTGGGCCCGGGTGACGGCCGCGTGGCGCGGGAGGGCCCCGGAGGGGATCACGGGACGCGTCACGAGGTGGTGGCGACCGGCCAGGCGACCTCGGGGGTGTAGTGCGCCATCTCGGCCTCGCCGGGGAGGGTCAGGACGCCCACGAAGGCGTAGCCGCCGGCCAGGGGCACCTTCTCGCTCCCGCCGAGGTGTTCCTCGATGACGGCCCTGGCCTCAGGGGCGGCCCTGGCCATCTCGACGGCCTCCCTGGGCAGGACGTAGTAGTTGTCCTCCGCGTCGACGATGACCAGCGCCTGACTCTCGTTCTCCGGCACGGGGTCTCCTTCCCCTCGGTTGACGCCGCTCGAAGTGTTCCCCCGCCCCGGGGGATAAGGCAACGGCCGTGACCGTCCACCCGGGTGGACGGGTCCGCGCGGTCAGAGCCAGCGCGCTTCGTACGCCCCCAGATCGACCGTGCGCCCGTCGACCCGCGCCGTGACGCCCCGGTCCGAGGTGTTGACGACCAGCAGGGCGTCACCGGCGGCCAGGGTCCTCAGACGGGCGCCGTCCGCGCCCTCCACGTCGACGGGGCGGAAGTCCGCTCCGGGCGGGAACTCCTTGGCGAACCGGGACAGCAGGCCGAGCATCGGCAGACCGCCCCCGCCGTCGCCCAGTTCGGTGCTGCGCCACAGGCAGCCGGGACAGTCGGGGCCCTGCTCCTCGGGGTTCCAGTAGAAGGCGGCCGCGGCGCCGGACTCGGCGAGCCGCATCATGGCGACGGCCTGGACGGCGACGCGGTGGGGCTCGGTCCACAGCTTGCGCTCGTCGTGGGCGTCGGCGGGCTCCACGTACCACTCGGCCCACCACACCGGCAGGCCCGTGGTGCGGTTCAGCCACGTGGTGACGTCGGCGAACTTGGCGGTGGCCGCGAACTCGTCGGGGAGGGTGCGGCTTCCCGTGCGGGTGTAGCTGGAGCCGTCCACCACGACGAAGTCGGCGCCCTCCTTGTGCTCGTCCCAGTACTCCAGGGCGTCGATGGCCCGCTGGTCGACCACGCCCCAGTCCCCTTGGAGCCGCGAGGCGTTGGTCTCGCTGCCGGGTGCCTCGCTGTCCATGACCACGTACGGGCCGCCGACGAGGGCGTGTCTGTTCCGCTTCTTCACTTCCTTGTAGACGAGGTTGTACAGCTCGGTGTAGCCCTCGTAGTCCCAGCGGTTCCTGGATTCGTCGTAGAAGCCCTTGAATTCGTTCCACACGATGAAGTGGCGCACGTCCGGATAGCGTGCGGCGATCACGCCGGCGAGCTTGGCGAAGTCGCGGTAGTGGGCCCGCTCGGGGGCCTTCTCCAGGGACTTCTGGGACCAGTCGGTGCGGGTGCCGCCGCCCTTCATCCAGTCCGGCGCGCAGCACAGCGTGAGCACGGGGGCGCCGCCGCTCCTGCGCATGAGCGCCACCCGCCGGTCGAGGTCGGAGAAGTTGTACGCGCCGGGCCGGGGCTCGGGGTTGTCGGCGCCCCAGCCCATGATGTGCTGGTTCTGCGGCAGCGGATCGGCGGAGAGGGCCGTGACCGCGGCCTTGCGGGCGCCGTCCTGACCGAGATCGGCGCTGTACTGGGTGTGGGTGAAGCCCCAGCCCAGGTCGGCCGCGGTACCGCCGGCGCGGCCGGGCGGGCCCGTGCCCCCGACGCCCGACTGCCAGGCCAGGACGACCAGGGCGAGCACCAGGCCCAGCACGAGGCCGGTCCCCGCGAGCAGGGCGGGAAGTCGCCACCGCCCCGCCCGGGGTCGCCCACCGCCCGCCTGAAGCAACGCCCGACCTCCACGATGACGTCCCATCACGGCAAGGGTAACCGCGGTGGAAACGGTGTGCGGGGGCTTCCCGGCAGGCGGGGCCGGAACCGGGGACAACCGGGGTGCGCCGGGACGTTCCGTGCCGGATCATGGGCGGCATGTGTGCCGACGCGACCGCCGCCAGTCCCCGGTTCCCCTCCGCCTCCCCCTCCATCCGTCTGAACGTGGACAGCGACTCCCCGGCCGACGTCGTCGACGCCCTCTTCCTGGGGCCCTTCAGCACGGGTGAACAGCCCTACGCACGCGGCCACTCGGTCGAGCGGGTGCGGTCCGGGGCGACGCTCCTGCCGCCCGGGGCCACGGTGGTGCGGTCCGCGCGGGACGACGACCGCAGCGCGGTCCTGGCCGAGGGCGAGGGCTGGCGGCTGCTGGCGGCGCGCTGGATGCGGGGCAGCGCCGAGGTGACGGTGACGGCCGTC
The DNA here is from genome assembly GCF_002939475.1 of Streptomyces cinnamoneus. Lineage (NCBI taxonomy): Bacteria > Bacillati > Actinomycetota > Actinomycetes > Kitasatosporales > Streptomycetaceae > Streptomyces > Streptomyces cinnamoneus. The sequence continues at coordinate 1,541,937 of NZ_PKFQ01000001.1, forward strand.
AGCGACGAGCTGGCCCGCACGGTGCTGGAGCGGGCGGTGGAGGGGGCGGAGGACGAGCCCGAGCCGCAGCCCGAGCACGTCACCATGGGCTTCTGGTACCTCTCCCCGCGGCGCGGCCCGCACCGCACCACGCGGCAGATCTCGGCGGGCACGTGGGAGGAGGTGCGCGCCAACTACACCGCGCCGGTGGCCGACGCGATGGACCGGCTGATGAAGGTCACCCCGGACGACATCGCCGGCCGGCTGCTGCTGTTGCACGGCCCGCCCGGCACGGGCAAGACGTCCGCGCTGCGCACCCTGGCCCGCTCGTGGCGGGACTGGTGCCAGGTGGACTGCGTGCTGGACCCCGAGCGGCTGCTGAACGACGTCGGCTATCTGATGGACATCGCCATCGGTGAGGACGACGGGTCGGAGCGGGGCCGCTGGCGGCTGCTGCTCCTGGAGGACTGCGACGAACTGATCCGCGGTGAGGCCCGGCACGCGGCGGGCCAGGCGCTCTCCCGCCTGCTCAACCTGACGGACGGTCTGCTGGGGCAGGGCCGCAACGTCCTGGTGGGCGTCACCACCAACGAGGACCTGGAGCGCCTCCACCCGGCGGTGGTCCGGCCGGGGCGGTGCCTGGCCCGGATCGAGGTGGGGCCGCTGACGCGGGCGGAGGCGGTGGGCTGGCTGGGCCGCGAGGAGGGAGTGGGCCGTCACGGCGCCACGCTCGCCGAGCTCTTCGCGCTGCGGCGCGGCACGGTGCCCGCCTCGGTGCCGGAGCAGCAGGGCGGCGGAGCGGACGCGGGGCTGTACCTGTAGCGGTCCGCCCCCGCCGCCTCCCGCGACCGGGGGTCCCGGTGGCGGGAGGCGGCGGGGGCGGGCTCAGCGCTCGTAGACCGCGCGCAGCGCGTCCCGCACGGCGTCCAGCGCGGCCTCCCGGCCCAGGCCCAGGCGCTGGGCGCGCTCGGCGTACGCGCGGGCCGCCGAGGCCGCCTCACGGGCCGCCGTGTCGCCCGGCGCCGCGATGAACGTACCGTTCCGGCCGCGGGTCTCGATCACGCCGTCCGCCTCCAGGGCCCGGTAGGCCTTGGCCACCGTGTTGGCGGCGAGGCCCAGTTCCTCGGCGAAGCCGCGGACGGTGGGCAGCTTGTAGCCCACGGGCAGCGCCCCCGAGCGGGCGCGCTCGGCGATGCGGGCGCGGATCTGCTCGTACGGGGGCTCGGCGGCGTCCGGGTCGACGGTCATCTGCAAGGCCACGGTGGGACTCCTGGCTGGCGGTGGCGGTGGGGCGGCGTGTGGTGCCGTCCATTGTGCGCCAGTGCCGCCGGTCGTGCCCGCGGCGCGCTAGAGCTCGAGCGCCGTGCCGTAGGCGCTCAGCCAGGTGTTGAGCCCGAGGACCAGTTCCGTGGTGGACCGGAACGAGTCCCCCGCGTCCTCGTCGAGGGAGCCGGCGACGGCGGCCCGGTCGAGCAGCGGCTGCACGGGCGCGTCCTTGTCCGCGACGACGCGGCGCAGTTCGGCGCGCAGCACCTCGGCGTAGCGGGGGTCCTGCGTGCTGGGGTAGGGGCTCTTGACGCGGTCGGCGACGGAGGCGGGGAGCAGGTCGCGGGTGGCGGCGCGCAGCAGCGACTTCTCGCGTCCGTCGAAGGTCTTCATGGCCCAGGGGGTGTTGAAGACGTACTCGACGAGGCGGTGGTCGCAGAAGGGCACCCGCACCTCCAGGCCGACGGCCATGCTGACGCGGTCCTTGCGGTCGAGCAGCAGCTGGACGAAGCGGGTCAGGTGCAGGTGGCTCACCTCGCGCATGCGCCGTTCCAGGCCGCTCTCGCCCGGCAGCGCCGGCACTTCGGCGAGGGCCTCGCGGTAGCGGGCGTCCTGGTAGCCGGGCAGGTCGAGCTTGCGCAGGACGCCCTGGTCGAGGAGGGCGGTGCGGCTGCCGCTGCCCTCGCCGGAGAAGCGGTCGAAGGTGCCCGCGGCGATCCAGGGGAAGGTGTCGGCGTGCACCGCCTCGGGGTCGTGGAACCAGCGGTAGCCGCCGAAGATCTCGTCCGCCGACTCGCCGGAGAGGGCGACCGTGGACTGCTCGCGGATGGCCTTGAACAGCAGGTAGAGCGAGGTGTCGCCGTCGCCGAAGCCGATGGGCAGGTCGCGGGAGGTCAGTACGGCGTCGCGGTGGGCCCGCTCCATGAGGGTGGCGGTGTCGAGCACGATGTCGGTGTGGTCGGACGCCACGTGCTCGGCGAGGGCGTGGGCGTAGGGACCGTCGGGGGTGGGCCGCAGGTCGTCGGCCTTGAAGTTCTCGGTGTAGCCGGCGAAGTCGACGGAGAAGGAGCGCACCGGCCCGCGCCCGGCCTCCCCCAGGCCCTTGGCAGCGAGGGCGGTGATGGCGGAGGAGTCCAGGCCGCCGGAGAGCAGGGTGCACAGGGGGACGTCGGCGACGAGCTGGCGGGCGACGATGTCGTCGAGCAGGTCGCGCACGTGCCGGACGGTGGTGGGCACGTCGTCGGTGTGCTCGCGCGCCTCCAGGCCCCAGTAGCGGCGCACCGTCAGCCCTTCGCGGCGCACGCGCGCGGTGTGGCCGGGGCGCAGCTCGTACATGCCCTTGTAGACGGCGTGGCCCGGGGTCTTGGTGAACGCGAGGATCTCGGCGAGGCCCTCGGCGTCGACGGCGGGGCGCACCACCGGGTGGGCGAGGACGGCCTTGGGCTCGGAGCCGAAGATCACTCCGTCGGCGGTCGGGAAGTAGTAGAGGGGCTTGATGCCCATGCGGTCGCGGACCAGGAGGAGTTCCTCGGCGCGCGGGTCCCACAGGGCGAAGGCGTACATGCCGTTGAGGCGCTCGGTGAAGGACTCGCCCCACTCGAGGTAGGCGTGGAGGACGACCTCGGTGTCGCTGTCGGTGCGGAAGGCGTGGCCGTGGGCCTGGAGTTCGGCCCGCAGCTCACGGTAGTTGTAGACCTCGCCGCTGTAGGTGGTGGCGAGCAGGGTGCGGCCGTCGTGTTCGACGAGCATCGGCTGCTTGCCGCCCTCGATGTCGATGACGGCGAGCCTGCGGTGTCCCAGGGCGGCGTGGGTGTCCAGCCATACGCCGCCGGCGTCCGGTCCGCGGCAGGCCATGGTCCGCGTCATGGCCTCCAGCGTGCCGCGCGCGGTGGTGAGGTCCTGGTCGTAGGAGATCCATCCGGTGATCCCGCACATGGTCGCGGTGTCCCCTCTCGGTAGGCCGCCCCGGTGGTCCCGGGGCCTCGGCTCTGCCCCCGTGGCCGCGGCCCCTCACCCCCGCGATCGGGGCCGCGCAGCCGACGCTACGCCGATATAGATGCATCTACCATCTACTTTCGGCAAAGCCGTGCCCCGGCTCCTCGAAGGGCCGGATCCCGCCCCCGCGCGAGCCGCTGGGCCCGGCCTCACGCCAGGAAGTGGAACTCCGGCGCCGGGTGCATCAGGAACGCGTGGTGCGAGATGTTCCAGGCGTAGGCCCCGGCCATGGCGAAGGCCACCCGGTCCCCCGCCCTCAGCTCCGCCACCGGCACGCGCCGGGCGAGGACGTCCTTGGGCGTGCACAGCTGACCGGTGAGGGTCACCGGCTCGTCCAGGGCCGCCGGCCGCGGCCAGGGGTGCTCCCAGACGTCGACCGGCAGCACGGTGAAGGGCTGGTCGTGCCCCTTGGCCACCGGCGTGCGCAGGTGGTGCGTGCCGCCGCGCAGGACGGCGAAGGCCTCGCCGTGGCTGTGCTTGAGGTCGACGACCTCGGTCACGTACCAGCCGCAGTACGCGGTCAGGGATCTCCCGGGCTCGACGCGGAAGGTGACGCCGGGGTGCTCGGCGGCGAGCGCGGCCAGGCCCTGCCCGTAGGCGGTCCAGTCGAAGCGGGAGCGGGGCCGGGTGTAGTCGACCGCCATGCCGCCGCCGACGCACACCTCGGGGACGGCCAAGCCGTGCCGGTCGCCGAACTCCCGCGCCCAGCCGGCGACCGCGGCGGCGACGGCCAGCTGGGAGGGGGCGTCCAGGCCGCTGGCCAGGTGGGCGTGGACGCCGCGCAGCCGCAGCCGGCCGCGCAGCAGGGGCACGCAGGCGGCGGCGGCGCGGGGATCGAGGCCGAACGGGCTGGGGCCACCGCCCATGGTCAGGGCCGCCCCGCCCGGATCCCCCGGGGCGGCGGGGAGGTTGACCCGCAGCAGGACGTCCACCGGCGCCCCACCGGGCCGCCCGTCGGCGAGGGCGGCGAGCAGGCGCAGCTCCCGCTCGCTCTCCACGTGGAAGCGCCGGACGCCCGCGTCGAGGGCCAGGAGGAGTTCCTCCTCGGTCTTGCCGGGGCCGCCGAAGGCCAGCGGGAGCCCCGGGACGCTCGCGCGGACGTGAGCGAGCTCACCGCCCGAGGAGACCTCGAAGCCGGAGACGTGGGGGGCGAGAGCCGCCAGGATCTCGGCGGCGGGGTTGGCCTTGACCGCGTAGTACAGCTCCACCGCGCGCGGCAGGGCGGCCCGCACCGCGGCCGCGTGCCCGTCCAGGGCGGCGAGGTCGTGGACGTAGGCGGGCAGCCGGCCGGCGGGCAGGCGCGCGGCGAGGGCGGCGACGGGAGGGGTGATCATCGCGGGGTGCTCCAGGGTTCGGTGCGGGCGGCTTCGCAGAGCAGGTCGGACCCCAGGGGCGAGCCGATGCGGACGTAACCGGCGTGCCGGTCCGCCTTGCGCTCCCAGCGGGTGAGCAGGTTGGCCTTGGCCGGCAGCGGCGCCCCCGCGATCAGGGCGCGCAAGGCGGGCGGCGCGCCGTGGGCGGCGCAGCGCGCGGCCAGCTCCCGGCGCACGGCGCACCACAGGCGGGGCTCCAGGCGGGGGTGGCGGTCGGCGAGGGCGGCGAGCATCTCGGCGAGGTGGTTGACGACGAGGCAGTAGACGACTCTGTTCCAGCCGCGCTCGGGGTCGTACCTCATGGCCCGGGCCACGTCCGGGGCGAGGGCGGCGAGGGCCGCGGCGTGGTGCCCCGGGAGCAGTTTGGTGCCCTCCAGGTCGCGCAGGAGGACCTGCCGGGGCATGCCCTCCTCGTCGACGCCGACGACGACGTTCTGCAGGTGCGGTTCCAGGACGACGCCGTGGTCGAAGTAGGCGGCCAGCACCGGTGGGACGAGCAGCCGCAGGTAGGCGTTCCACCAGGCGAGGGCCCGGTCCGGGCCGGCCCCCGCGAGCAGCCGGGACAGCTGTGCCCCGCCGGTGGGGTACTCGTCGGCGACCGCCGCGGCCAGCAGGGCGGTCAGGCCCGGCGCGAGCCGGGCGCCGAGCCCCTCGCGGACGATGACGCCGAAGCCCTCCGCCAGCTCGCGGCTGCCGAGGTCGAGCGTGCGGTAGCCGGGCTCGCGCAGCAGCTCGGCGCCGGGGAAGCGGGCGGCCAGGTCCGCGGCGACCGGTTCCAGCAGCCGGGACAGGGCGACGGCGCCGGCGAGTTCGTACTCGGCGTTCTTGCGCAGGCAGTTGGTGATGCGGATGTTCAGGCTGAACTTCAGGAAGTCCCGGCCGTCGTAGAGCGTGCGCACCGAGGCCGTAGGCGCGAACTCGGGTCCGCGCGGCCCGAGGTCGAGCACGTCGCCCCGGCCCAGGGCGGCGCGCAGGGCGGGGTGGTCCTTCAGCATGCCGTACTGCCAGGGGTGCGCGGGCAGCAGCGCGTAGCCCTCCGGCACCCCGCCCATCCGGTCGAACGCGGCGGCCGCGGCCGGTCCGGTGACCTCCTGGCGCAGGCGGGAGCGGCGTACGGCCAGGTGGCGCAGGGCGAAGCGGGCGCGGGCCTCGGGTGCGTAGCGGTCCCAGTCGCGGGGTGCGCCGGTGCGGGCCTTGGGGGTGGGGTGGAAGCGGTGGCCGAAGAGCAGGGACTGCTCGGAGTCCAGGTAGCGGTCCGCGCCCTCGCGGCCGGCGGCGTCCGGCTGCCGGGCGGCGAGGGCGGCGGTGGTGCCGGCGTGGCTGGAGGCGACCTGGTCGAGGAACTCGTCGTTGCGGACACCGGTGCGCAGCTCCAGTTCGCGGTGGACGCGCTCGGCGAGCTGCCGCCAGGACAGCTCGGCCCAGACGCTGCCGCGCTGTTCGGTGGCCGGCCCGGTGAAGCGGTGGGCGCCGATCAGGGAGGCGCGGCGCAGCCGGACCCGCAGCAGGGTGCCGCCGCGGGGCAGGCGCAGCAGCAGATGCCCGTCGGCGACGGCGGTCTGGTGTTCGGGCCCGGCCACCTCCCGCAGCAGGCAGTTCAGCAGCGTGTGGGCGACCACGTGGTCGGCGGTGGCCGGGCCGGCCGGCGCCGGGGGACTGGCGGGGGTGGCCGTGGAGCGGGCGGCAGAGGGGGCTGAGCACATTTCAGCGACTCCAGCGGAGGAGGGTGGGCGTGCCGGCGGACACGGTCGGGGGCGGAGGGCCGGCCGGGCGTTCACCTCGCGGCCGGGCGGAGGTAGTTGGGGCCCTCCACGTAGTACTTGTTGATGTCGGCCGCGCCGGAGCGCTCCTTGGTGAGCAGGGTGCCCGCGGTGATCATGGCTTTGACGGGCAGCCGGTCGGCGTCCAGGACGCGGGCGCGCAGGACGGCGGCCGTGCCGGGGGCGAGCCGGTCGGTGGCCTCGGCGAGCCGGTCGCGCAGCTGCCGCAGCCAGCCCTCCAGCGGTCCCCTGCCGAGCCGGCCCAGCTCGAAGGCGAGGGCGCCGGCGCACAGGTGGACGGTGATGGTCGCGAAGACGTCGGCGACCGGCCCGTCGCCGGCCACGAGGATCCGCCGGTCGTCGAAGCCGAGCAGGTCGGCCGCCGCGCCGCCGAGCCGGGCGGCGAGCCGTACGGAGTGCACGCGCGGCCCGTCGTTGTCCTTCAGCAGCAGCCGCAGCCGCGGTCTGCCGTCGCGCTCGTCGAGGACGACGGAGGTGTTCTGCTGGTGCGATTCGAGGGCGATGCCGTAGGAGAAGAGGGTGGTGTGCCAGTCCAGCAGGAGCGTCAGGTAGGCGTCGACGAAGGCGACCAGGGAGCCCCCGTAGTAGCGCTCCGCGAGGGCGTCGGCGACCAGGCGCCCGTCGGGGGCCCGGGCCAGCAGCGCCGCGACGGGCACCACGTGGGCGTCGTCGAGCCCGGCCGGGTAGCGGCGCAGCAGGGTGACGAGCAGTTCGTGGCCGGCCCGCAGGTGGGTGCGCTCGTCGGCGAGGAGGACGGTGCCGGCGAAGCGCGGCTCCCGGGCGACGATCTCCTCCAGGAGCCGCTGGCCGGTCTCGCCGTCGACGAGGGCGCCGGGTTTGATGGTGCGCCGGTTGCGCAGGCCCAGGGTGGCGGTGGCGAGCGGCAGCTTGAGGTGGGTCTCGGGGTCGTCGGCGACGGCGACCGTACGGGTGGACAGGGTGGGGGTGACCTCCAGCCAGGGCTTCGGGGCGAGGTGGGCGTGGTCCGCGAGGCCGGCGGCGCGCAGGGCGCCGGGGAGTGGGCCGTCGGCGGTCAGGGGGTGGACGGGCAGCGCCAGGTGGGTGGCGTCCAGCCGGCGGGGCAGGCCGAGGGTGGTGGGGGTGGGCCACCAGTGCGGCAGCTCGCCGCGCTCGCCGTGGACGGCGCCGGCCGGCAGGGCGAGCCAGCGCAGTGCGAAGACGGGGTGGAACTCGGGGGCGTACGCGCGCAGTTGCCGCTCGCCGAGGCCGGAGCGGGCCCGGCCGGTGGGGTAGACGGGGTGGTCGCGGAAGGCGGCGAGGGTGTCGAAGGCCAGGGCGCCGCGCAGCCCGGTCCAGCCGGCGGTGGAGTGGCCGTAGGTCCGGGACAGGCGGTCCACGACGGCGTCGCGCACGAGGCCGTGCAGCCGGGCCGCGGCGAGCGCCTCCTCGCACTCGGCGAGGAAGGCGTCGAAGCCGGCGCGGTCCTCGTCCGGCGCGGCCGCGCGCAGCCGGGTCAGGACCGGCCGCAGTCCGCTCACCGGGCCGCCGGGGGTGTGGAGCACGGGCTCGCGGGCCTGGACCTCGCACTGGAAGCCCTCGGGGCCCACCGGAAGCAGCAACGTCTCCTTCCCGGCCGGGAGGCGGAGCCAGTCGCCGTCGGGGCGGCGCTCGGTGGCGGCTCTGCTGCGCAGCCCGTAGGCGTTCTCGCGCAGGAGGGTGCTGAGCACCCTGCCGAGGAGGTCGTTCTCTGCCGCGTCGTTCGCCGCTTCGGCGGCGTTCGCCGTCCGGGCAGTCGCAGCGGTGCTCATGAGACGATCTCCCATCGTCGGCACGCCAGGAAGTCCGCGACGGCCCGGTCGATCCGGTCCTGGTCGGTACCGGTCGCCCGCACCACCCCCAGGTAGTCGCGGTTCGTGCGGTGGCGCGGGTGTTCCTCGCCGAGCTCGCGCAGCGGCCGGTAGACCAGGTGCACGCCGTCGTGCTCGGTGTCGCTCGCCCCGGGCGCGGTCTTGAGGATGCCGCCGCGCTCGGCGCACACGTACTCCATACGTACCCGGCCGTCCCGGCGCGCACCGAGATCCGCCGGGAGTGGCTCGCCGAGGTGGGTGCGCAGGATGTGCGCGAAGAGCGGGACGCCGAGCGCCTCGGCGAGGGCGAGGTCGCACTGGTCGCCCACGGCACGGTAGTTGACCTCGATGATCCTGGCCCTTTCGCCCTGGGCCGCGTACTCGGTGTGGCAGGCCCCGAAGCCGACGCCGAGCGCCCGGAGCATGGCGAGGACCTGCCGGGTGTGCGGAGCCGGCGGAGCGGGCAGCAGCCGCATCCGCTCCTCGACGAAGTGGGGCGGCGGGCAGAGCTCGGTCTCGAAGGAGGCGAGGACGTGGAGGGTGTCGCCGTCGCCGAGGGTCTCCAGGGTGTGCAGCGGTCCTTCCAGGTACTCCTCCACGACGAGGGCCTCGCCGGGCCGGCGCGCGCGGATCTCCCGGACGCGGGCGGCGAGTTCGGCGGCGTCGCCGACGAGGACGACGTCCTCGCTGGCCACGCCCTCGCGGGGCTTGACCACGCAGGGGAAGTCGGTCGCGCGCAGGCGGGGCGGGCGGCCGGCCGTGAGGGCGGCGGGGTCCTCGCCGGGCAGGAGTTCGGCCGAGCGGACGGCGTCCAGGCCGGCCCGGGCCAGGCTGCGGCGCAGTTGCGCCTTGTTCTTGGTGCGCAGGGCCGCCCGCCAGTCCTTGCCCGGCAGACCGAAGTAGTCGGCGGCCAGGGCGGCCTGGGTCTGGAGGTGGTCGCTGTTGGTGAACACCGCGCCGGGCTCGCCGAGGGCGGAGATCCGGCCTATGACCTCGCGGAAGTCGCGTACGTCGCAGCCGGCGAGGTCGACGGGGGGCAGCGGGCCGGCGCCGGCGGCGGGGCCGCGGGGGTGTCTTTCGTGGGCGCGCCGGTGGGCGGCGGGCTGGTCGGTGAGGAGGGTGACGGAGAGTCCGAGGCGGGCGGCGGCGGGCAGGAAGCCCTCGGTGACGGAGTCGGTCGGGTTGAGCGCGAGGAGGTACAGGCGCACGGGCATGCCTTTCGGGGCAGGGGTGTGCGAAGCGGGCGGCCGGGCGACACCGCCCTGGGCAGCGCCTACTCGGGAGCCGCGGCGCCGCCGGGTCCCGGCGCGGCGAGGAGCGTGGCGAGCCCTCTGCGCAGCCTGTACAGGGTCGCTCGGAGCGGGGGCGCGATGACGTTCACACGAGAGACCTTAGGTTAGGCAAACCTAACCTTGTCAATTCCCCTTGGGTGTACGCCCGCAATGCACCCGTTTCTTCGGTGCCGGGTCACTGGGCGCGGTCCGGGCCGCCGAGGCGCCGGTAGCGCGCACGGCGGGCCGCACGGCGTTCGCGCCGGTCACTTGCCCTGAGAGCAGCCATCTCCGCTCCGATCACACGCCCGAGAGTGGAAAGGAAGTCCCCTTCTTCCTCTACGATGCGGTCCACGATCCCCTTCGCCAAGAGGTCGGCGCTCCGCACCCCCTGACGCTCCGCCACCTCGTGCGCCCGCTCCGTCGTCCGGTACAGGATCGCCGAGGCGCCCTCCGGCGGCAGCGGCGAAAGCCAGGCGTGCCGCGCCGCCACCACCCGGTCCGCGGGCAGCAGCGCGAGGGCCGCGCCGCCGGCGCCCTGGCCCAGCAGCAGGCACACGGTCGGCGCGGGCAGGGCCACCAGATCCGCCAGGCACCGGGCGATCTCCCCCGCCAGGCCGCCCTCCTCGGCCTCGCGCGACAGCGCGGCACCGGCCGTGTCGACGATCGTGAGCAGCGGGAGGTCCAGCTCGGCCGCGATGCGCATGCCGCGCCGGGCCGCCCGCAGCCCGGCGGGCCCGAGCGCCTGCCCCCGGGCCGGGGCGCCGTCGACCGGAGTGCCGTCGCGGGTGCCCCGGTCGTGGCCGAGCACGACGCAGGGGGTGCCGCCGACGCGGGCGAGCGCGAGGAGCAGCCCCGGGTCGCGCTCCCCCGCGCCCGTACCGCTCAGCGGTGTGACGTCGGCGGCCGTCACCCGCAGGAACTCCCGCACGCCGGGGCGGTCGGGGCGGCGCGAGCGGCGGATCGACTCCTCGGCCGACGGCGCCTCGGCGAGGGCGGCCTGCGCCGGGGCGGGCACGCCGGCCGTGGTGCTCCCGGCGTCGTCCGCGCACAGCACGGACAGCGCCCGGGCGGTGGCCTCCGCCAGCAGCCCGGCCGGCAGGACGGCGTCCACCAGACCGTTGGCCAGCAGGTTCTCGGCCACCTGGACGCCCGGCGGGAACTCCTCGCCGTACAGCGCCTCGTGCACCCGGGGCCCCAGGAAACCGATGAGGGCACCCGGTTCGGCGGCGGTGAGGTGCCCGAGGGAACCCCAGGAGGCGAGCACGCCGCCGGTCGTGGGGTGGCGGAGGTGGACCAGGTAGGGCAGCCCGGCGGCCTTGTGGTCGGTGATGGCGGCGGTGACCTTCACCATCTGGAGGAAGGCGATGGTCCCCTCCTGCATGCGGGTGCCGCCCGAGGCGGGCGCCGCCAGCAACGGCAGCCGCTCCGCCGTGGCCCGCTCCACGGCCCGCACCAGCCGCTCCCCCGCCGCCACGCCGATCGACCCGCCGAGGAAGCGGAACTCACAGGCCACCACGGCCACCCGGCGCCCGCGCACCCGCCCCTCACCGGTGACGACCGACTCGTCCAGGCCCGTGCGCTCCCGGGCGGCCAGCAGGTCGGCGCGGTAGGCCGGGTCGTCGGCCGCCAGGGGCACGGGCTCGTCCCAGCACCGCCAGGTGCCGGGGTCCACGACGGCCGCGACGAGGTCCAGAGCGGAGACGGGGGCGGGAGGGGGCGTGCTGCGCTCGGTCATGAGGTCACCCTGTCACGGTCGCGTCGGGAAGATCGTCAGACGAGGAGGTCCTCGAAGTCCCCGCCCCTGGCCAGGTCCTCCAGCTCGTCCAGCGCCCGCCAGGCCGCGCGGGCCGCTTCCGGGTCCCGTTCGGCCAGGCCGCTGGCGGCGAACTCGTCCTCGTCCAGCCGCAGGACGGCGCTCCTGTCCCCCGAGAGCCACAGGTCCAGGTCGAGGTCCTCGACGGCGATCCCCTCCGGCCCGACCCGGGCCGGCCGCGCGACGTCGCAGTACCAGCCCTTGAGCGCCCCCTCCGCGTCGCGCACCTCCTTGACGGAGTACCAGCGGTCGCGCCAGTAGTGCTCGGTGAAGACGTCGCCCCCTTCGAACCGCACGAACCCGAAGTCCCGGTCCTTCTCCCCGGCCCACGGCGCCCGCACGACCACGTGCGCGCCGTCGTCGGAGACGACCGCGGCGGGATAACGCACCTTGACCCGGCCGGCCTTCTCCAGGGCGACCGTCACCGTGGTGCCTGCCGCCAGCCTCATGGGCGCCTCGCTCATGTCTGACCTCGCTCCTTGCCTCACCGTCGTCGAACGGGTGCAGCATTTCCCATGGTGCGGCGTGGAGCCAGTGATTAATCCGTCCGGCGGCCCGGCGCGAAGGCGCCGGGCCTTCGGACGCCCCCTAGGTTCTGTCTGACAAACGATCTTGGGCGGGTTCTCGGAGCCAGAGGATGAGTGCGGCGAGGTGGACCTCTGCCACGGCCCGTAGCGCTCGGGCAAGTCACGCCACGGGGCGCCGGTCCGCAACCGCCACAGAACCCCGTTGATCACCTGCCGGTGATCCCGCCACGGCCGCCCCTACCGTCAGCACCAGGCAGCAGGGGCGCTATCCGCTCCCACGCCACATCCGTCAGCTCACCCCGACCCACCACAAGATCAATTATCAGACAGGTCCTAGGGCCGAGGCCAGTTCCCGCACGCCAGCAGTACGCGGGTGCCGGGTGACCAAGTCGCTGGCGACTCGCCGGATGGCGGGCCGGTCCCGTACCTCTGCCGGGGAAACGCGCAGGGCATGGAGGAGGGCATCGGCGGTCTGCTGAGGTTTGTCCCACTGCCACCAGCGCGGGCGAGGTCGGTGCGCATGCGGGCGCGCCGTTCGGCTCGCGGCCGTGTCGTACCTGATCACGGCCATGGAGAAGTGGGGCCAGAAGCTGGAAATGTGCTGCGGCCGCACCGTGGACATCGCCGTTCACACCTTCATCCTCGACACCAGGAACTACCGGGAGTTCTGCGCCGAGCACTTCCAGGGCCGATTCCTGGAGCACATCCCCGAGATCGAGTTCAAGTACGACGGCTCGGTGGAACGCACAGCGAAGATCATCGCAGAGAACGGGTTCGAGGTGGACTGGAAGCTCTGGGAAGCCGACTACGCCAAGTGCGGCCCATGCGCACCGGGCACCAGTTGTCACTGAGTGAACCGGAAACGGTCAGGCCCGGGAGCGCCGCGAGCGCTCCCGGGCCGCTTCATGGGCCGAGCGGGCGGACTTCGGTAAGCCCGCCTCGGCAGCCGGGCGGCACCAGTACGGTGGCGAACTCACGTGGCCCGCCGTTCCCCGCGAGGAGCCCCATGCCCCACCCGCCCCTCACCCCCGCCGAGTACTGGGACCTCTACAAGCCCTACCGGGGCGGGGGCGCGCAGCCGGCCCCCGAGCCGGGCCAGTTCGAGTGGACACAGTTCCCCGGCCACGGCCCCGGCCCCGAACTCCTCGGCACGCCGCGCACGGTTCTGGAGCTTGGCCCTGGCGAAGGCGCCGACGCCGTCTACCTGGCCCGCCGCGGCGCCCAGGTCACGGGCGTCGACTTCTCCGCGTTCCAAACCGAGCGCGCCCGCCGCTGGTGGGCGAACGAACCAGGCGTCACCTTCATCCACGCCGACGTTTGCGACTTCCTCGTCACCGAGGCCACCGAATACGACGCGATCTACTCCATGTGGGGCGCCGTCTGGTTCACCGACCCCGAACAGCTACTCCCGCTGGTCGCCAAGCGCCTGGCGCCGGAAGGCGTCTTCATCTTCAGCCACGCCGAGCCGGGCCCCGACGCCTACGGCCCCCAGCAGATGCGCGGGAAGTGGCTCGAAGGCCGGGAACGGCAACTCACGGTCCTGCGCTGGCAGTACCCACCCCAGACGTGGGCCGACCTGCTCAAGCGCAGCGGGTTCACGGACATCGACGCGCGCATCGTGCCCCCGCCAGGCGACGAGACCCTCGGGACCCTCCTCGTGCGCGCCGGCGTCGCCTGACCTCGGCAGGACGGTCACGTCACGAATACAGCCTGAGTTCCGAGGGCGCCTAGGTGTGTTGTCCCGGGACGTTGGTGACACGCGTGCTGGGTGCTTGAACGGGTGCCGGCGGCGGACGGCCACGCCGCCGGCCGGCCGCGGTCATCGCGGACAAGGCGTACTCGTCCCGGGCGATCCGCCAGGTCCTGCGCGGGCGGGGCATCCAGGCCGTTGTCCCGGAACGGTCCGACCAGAAGGCCAACCGCCTGCGGCGCGGACAGGCCGGCGGCAGGCCGCCGGCCTTCGACCGCGAGCTCCACAAGGCCCGCAACGTGGTCGAACGCTGCTTCAACCGCGTCAAGCAGTTCCGCGCGATCGTCACCCGCTTCGACAAACTCGCCACCCGCTACAAGGCCGGGGTCCACCTCGCCGCACTCATCCTCTGGCTCCGAGAACCCGCCCAAGATCGTTTGTCAGACAGAACCTAGGTCAGCAGGGTCGCGCAGTTGGCGGGTGTGGCGTGTTCCGGGTCGAGGGCCCCCGCGGCCTCGTGGAAGGCGATGCGGTCGATCGTGCCCAGGGCCAGGTGTTCGGAGATGTCGACGGGGCAGAGGTCCTGGACCAGGACGTTGCGGACGCCCGGGCCGGAGAGGAACTGCGTCCGGTAGGGGGTGACGACCTCGTCCCACCTGGTCGCGATGACGGTGTAGCGGATGCCGGGGAGGGTGTCGCCGCCCTCGTTGAGCTTGCGCATGAACTCCGAGCCGACGACCTGGTCGGTCAGCCCGGGGGCGGTGCCGCGGATGGCGTCGCGCGCGCCGGGCACCACGTTCAGCAGCCCGGTCAGCCCGGACAGGGTCGTGCCGTGGTTGTTGGGGGCGATGCCGACGATGGCGTTCACCTTCGGCGCCCCGCCGAGGAACTTGGTGTAGTAGCGCGGCAGCATGCCGCCCTGCGAGTGGCCGACCAGGTCGGCCTTGGCGGCACCGGTGGCCTTCAGCACCTTGTCCACGTGGACGGCCAGCTCACCCGCCGACGCCGCGACGGGGCCGAGGCCGCCGAAGTAGGGCACGCCGGGGAGCCTGCCGTAGTCCAGGGAGAAGACGCAGTACCCGCGTCTGGCCAGATAGGGCGCGAAGGACCACCAGTTGTTGGTGGAGTTCTCCAGCGTGCCGTGGACGAGGACGACGGGGCGGGGGTGGGCGGCGGACGGTTTGCAGGAGTAGTCGTTCCAGCCGCTGCTGACGACGGGTGCGGTGGCGGCGGCCGCGGCCTGGGGCACCACGGCGGCGGTCACGGCCAGGGCCAGGGCGGACAGGAGCGTGGGCAGCGATCTCCAGGATCTCCGGCGCGACTTCACAGGGGCTCCTCGCGGTGGGGGTGGGGGTGCATACGGGGAGTACCGGGGCTCAGGGGGGTGGATACGCCGAACCGCACCGGAAACCATAGGGCGTTACCGGCGTATTAAATACGCGTTAACTTACTTCGGAGTAGGGTGGAGGGAAGTTCTTGCTTTCGTCAAGCAAACTGACAGGTTTCCCAGGGACGACTCAGGCGACGTCCAGCGTGGCGGCCGGCCCCACTGCGCCCATGCCGAAGCGCGCCCGCGCCCGGTCGACGGCTTCCTCGACCCGGCGGGCCTTCTCGTCCGCGGGGTCGAACGTCAGCTGGTGGGCGGCGTGTTCGGCGGCGTCCAGCCCTTCGGCGCGCAGCGCCACGGCCCGCACCCTGGCCCGCTGCAGACCGAGCGAGGCGTGCAACGCATAGGCGACGGCTGTCAGTTCGGGAGTGTGCGCGGTCGGTTCTGGGAAGGCCCGGGTCCGGGTGGTCGACGAGCCGTCCGCGTACCGGACGGTGAGCTTCAGGCCGCGGGCGACCTGGCCGCTCCGCCGCATCCGCGCCCCCAGCCCGTCGGCGAGCGCGAGCAGCGCGCGGCGCCGGTGCGCGGCGTCCAGCTCGTCGCCGCCGAAGCGGTGCTCCGCGCCCATCGAGCGGGCCCGCGCGTCCGGGGTGACGGGCGTCGGGTCGACGCCGCGCGCCCGCTCGTGGATCCGCCGCCCGGCGGCCGCGCCGAGGATGCGCTGGAGCGCTGGCAGCGGCGCGGCGGCGATCCGGCCGACGCTGTCGAGTCCGTACGAGCACAGGGTGCGGGCGGTGGCGGGGCCCACCCCGTACAGTGCCGCGGCCGGCTTGCCCGCCAGGAACGCGGCGACGGCGTCCGGCTCGGCGCCCAGGGTGCGGATCGCCCCGGGCGCCCCGTCCTGCGCGGCCATCCGGGCGAGCATCGGGTTGGCGGCGATGCCGACGGTGCAGTCGGCCGCGTACCGGGCGAGGGTGCGGACGCGCAGCAGTTCCGCCAGCTCGACCGGGTCGTGGCCGAAGTACCGGGTGGCGCCGCGGACGTCCAGGAGCGCGGCGTCGGGCGGCAACGCCTCGACGACGGGCGTCACTTCGGCGAGGAGGCCGAGGAGGCCGTCGTAGGTCTCCTCGTCGAGGGCCGCGGTGCCGGCCGCCGGGTGGAAGTGCACGTAGAGGACGGTCGTGCCGCACCCCGGCCCGCCGGGCCGCGCCGGCGGTGGGCCCGGGGACGGGACCGGGGAGAGGACGCCTCGCGCGCTCATCGTCCCGCGCTCCCCTGGCTCGCGTGCCACAGCTTCCGTCCCGTGGCCGCCCCCTCGCCCGCCGGCCGCAGGTCCGCCCACGGGTGCATGGTGTAGCCGGTGGACATGCGGATGCGGCGTCCCGGCGCGGGAGCGGCCGGTGCCGTGCCGTCGGCGAGCACGGCCGCCACCGCCCCCAGCCCGCCCTCGGCGCGCAGCGCGGTCAGCTCCGCGAGGTTCCACGCCGCGGCGCCCACCACGCTCAGGCTGCGCGGGCCCCGCCGCTGGACCACGCCCCGGACGAGCAGCAGCCAGGAGTGGAAGACCGTGTGGGCGCACGCCTCGTGGCTGTCGTCGAAGAAGGCGCAGTCCACCAGGCCCGTGCCGTCGTCGAGGGTGGTGAAGATGACCCGGCGCCCGGAGCGGACCGGCGGGGTCTGGGTGGCGGCCTTGGCGCCCGCGACCAGGACGGTCTCACCGTGCCGCGCGTCGCGCAGGCGCCGGGCGGGGATCGCGCCCAGTTCCGCGAGGAAGGCCCGGTGGTCGGACATCAGGTGCCGCGAGGTGTCCATGCCCAGCACGTTCAGCTCCGCGCCGAGCCGTTCGGCCGCGTCCAGGTCGGGCAGGCCGACCGGTTCGGCGCGGGCGCTGTCGATCAGCGTCGGCTGGTCGGCGGAGCCGGCCCGGCCGTGCCGGTGGAGTTCGGCGATGTGCAGCAGCAGGTCCCGGCGGTTGGTGCCGAAGGCGTCCAGCGCGCCGACCCGCGCCAGCCGTTCGGCGACGGGCCGGGCGGGGCGGGCGCGCCGCCACAGGTCCTGGAGCGAGGTGTACGGCCGTCCGGCCACGATCCGCCGTGTCTCGGCCTCGCTGATGCCCTGCACCTCGGAGAGCGCGAGGCGGATGCCGAAGCCCTCCTTCTCGGACACCAGTTCGATCGTATGGGTGGCCCCCGAACGGTTCACGTCCAGCGGCAGGATCGGCACCCCGCGCCGCCGCGCGTCCGCGAGCAGCAGCCGCTTGGGGTACATCCCCGGGTCGTGGGTGAGCAGTCCCGCGTAGAAGGCGGCCGGGTGGTGCGCCTTGAGCCAGGCCGACTGGTAGGTCGGCACGGCGAACGCCACCGCGTGCGCCTTGCAGAAGCCGTAGGAGCCGAACGCCTCGACGATCTCCCAGGTGCGGCGGACGACGTCCGGTGCGTAGCCGCGCTCGCGCGCCCGGCCGGCGAACCAGGTGCGGACGCGGCCGAGCAGTTCGGGGTCGGACAGGGCGCGCCGCGTCTCGTCGGCGAAGCCCCGGTCGCAGCCGGTCATGATCCGCAGGATCTCGATGATCTGCTCGTGGAAGACGACCACGCCGTACGTCTCGCCCAGGGTCTCGGCCAGGTCGGGGTGCGGGAGGCGGACCGGGGCGCGGCCGTGCCGGGCCTCGACGAAGGGGCGGACCATGTCGGCCGCGACCGGACCCGGCCGGAAGAGGGAGATGTCGACCACGAGGTCGTGGAAGTCCGCGGGCTGGAGCCGGCCGACCAGGTCGCGCTGGCCGGGCGACTCGATCTGGAAGCAGCCGAGCGTCTCGGTGGAGCGGATCAGCTCGTAGGTCCTGCGGTCGCCCGGCGGCACCTGCGCCGGGTCGTCCAGGTCGATCCGCCGCCCGGTGGCGCGCTCGATCTCGGCCACCGCGTGCGCCATGGCGGACTGCATCCGCACGCCCAGCACGTCGAGCTTGAGCAGCCCCAGCTCCTCCACGTCGTCCTTGTCGAACTGCGACATCGCGAACCCCTCGCCGCTGGTCGGCACCACGGGGGTGCGGGCCCGCAGGGAGGCGTCGGACAGCAGCACGCCGCAGGGGTGCATGGCGATCCCGCGCGGCAGCGCGTCCAGCGCCTCGACCAGCTCCCACAGCCGGCCGTGCTCCTCGGCCGCCACGCCCCGCAGCTCGGGCAGTTCGGCGAGCGCCGCGCGGGCGTCCCGGGCCCGGATGTGCGGGAACGCCTTGGCGAGGCGGTCCACTTCGGCCGGGTCCATACCGAGGGCCGCGCCCACGTCCCGCACGGCGTGCCGGACCCGGTAGGTCTCGGGCATGGAGACGGTCGCGACGCGCTCGGCGCCGAAGCGGTCGAAGACCGCCCGGTAGACGTCCAGGCGGCGGGCGGACTCGACGTCGATGTCGATGTCGGGCAGTGCGGCCCTGCGCACGGACAGGAAGCGCTCCATGAGCAGGCCGTGGGCGACGGGGTCGGCGTGCGCGATGCCGAGCAGGTGGTTGACCAGCGAGCCCGCGCCGGAGCCCCGGGCGGTGACGCGGATGCCGAGCGCGCGGGTGTCGTCGACGACCTGGGCGACGGTGAGGAAGTACGAGGGGAAGCCGCGCGCCTCGATGACGCGCAGCTCCTCCTCCAGCCGGTCCCAGTAGCGCCGGTCGCGGTCGTGGCCGCGCAGCACCATGGCCCCGGCGCAGCGGGAGCGCAGCACCCGGGCGGCGCTGCGGCGGCCGGCTCCGACCAGGTGCGGCTCGGGGAAGTGCACCGAACCCAGGCCCAGGTCGTCCTCGGGGTCGACGAGGCACTCGGCGGCGGCCTCCTGCGTCATGGCCAGCAGCCGGTGCGCGGCCGCGCGGCGGAACCCGGCGGCCTCCACGACCCGGTCGGCGACGGCGGCCATGGCGGCCGGGTCCTTGAGCCAGCGCTCGCCGCCGTCCAGGGCCTCGGGCCTGCGGGTGTCGATGGGTACCAGCCGGCGGGCGGAGTCGAGCACGTCCGCGACGGGCCCCTGCCCGGGGTCGGCGTAGCGGGTGGCGTTGGTCAGGACGGCCCGCACGCCCTGGTCGGCGGCGAAGCCTGCGGTGCGGGCGGCCAGTCGCAGGGAGCCGGGGCCGGTGCCGGGGCCGGTGCGGCCGTGCCAGACGACTTCCAGCCGCAGGCCGTCACCGAACATTTCGCGCCAGGGCGCCAGCAGCCGCGCGGCCCGGTCGGGGCGCCCGGCGGCGAGCGCGCGGCCGACCTCGGAGTCCGGGCCGAGCAGCACGGTCAGTGGGGCGCGCAGGCCGGCGGCGGCCTCGGCGAGGTCCGTCCGGTCCAGTTCGGGGCGTGCGGCGCCCGCCCCGGAGCCCCCGGCCCGGGAGGCGTCGCCGGCGTGGGCGGCGGAGACCAGCCCGCACAGGGCGGCCCAGCCGGCCGCCCCGTCGCGGGCGAGGAAGACGGCGCGGGGTGCCGACTCGTCGACGAACGCCCCGCCGCGCACGGGGGCGCGGTGCCGCGCCGTGGGGCCGGGCGCCGGCAGCGGCTCCCGCACGGCCAGGTCCACGCCGAACAGCGGCCGCACCCCGGCCCGGGCGCTCGCCCGGGCGAACCGGACCGCTCCGGCGAGGCTGTCGCGATCGGTGAGGGCGACCGCGTCCATGCCGCGCTCGGCGGCCCGTTCGGCCAGGAGCTCGGGGTGCGCGGCGCCGTACCGCATCGAGAACCCCGATGCGGTGTGCAGGTGCGTGAAGCCCGCCATCGCACCTCCTGCCGTTCGCTCCCCCTTGGCCGAATCCTTTCGCCCGCGCTCTCCACCATAAACCAATACTCGAACGTTCGTACGAACAGCGTCGCTCGAACGGTCTCTCCCGCCTGCGTCCGCCCGCCCGCGCCCGCAGGCTCGGAAGGAGGCCCACGGGCGACGGAAGGCGGCGCGGAAGACGGCCGGCGCACGCAGCACAGAGGAGCGACGCATGGTCTGCACCCCCGGGGGCCCCTCCCGCCTCCTCCAGGAGGCCCGGCAGGCGGTGACGGGCCGGGCCGCACTGCTGGTGATCGGCACCCTGGTGCTCCAGCTGGGCTTCATCGCCTCCTACATCGGCGCCTTCCACCACCCCGTGCCCAAGGACATCTCCTTGGGCGTGGTCGCGCCCCGGCAGATCAGCGGCCAGCTCGTGGACAAGCTCCGCGGGCTGCCCGGCGACCCCCTGGATCCGCGCCCGGTCCGCGACGCGCCCGAGGCGCGCCGGCAGATCGGCGAACGGGACCTCGACGCGGCGCTCGTGGTCGACCCGCGCGGCACCACCGACACCCTGCTGACCGCCGGCGGCGCCGGCGCCTCGCTCGCCCAGGCCGCCGAGGCGGTCGTCACCCGGGCCGAGAAGGCCGAGGGGCGCACGCTGCGCGTCATCGACACCGCCCCGGCGGCCTCGGGCGACGCCCGCGGACTGACGTCGTTCTACCTGGTCGTGGGCTGGTGCGTGGGCGGCTATCTGTGCGCCGCGATCCTCGCCATCAGCGCGGGGGCGCGGCCCGCCAACCTCCACCGGGCCGTCATCCGGCTCGGCGCGATCGCCTGCTACGCCGTCTGCGCGGGCCTGCTCGGCGCCGTCATCGCGGGCCCGGTCCTCGACGCGCTGCCCGGGAGCCTCGCGGCCCTGTGGGGCCTGGGCGCCCTGGTGGTCTTCGCCGTCGGCGCCCTGACCCTGGCCCTCCAGGGGCTCGCGGGGGTGGTCGGCATCGGGCTCGCGATCGGACTGGTCGTGGTGCTGGGCAATCCGAGCGCGGGCGGGGCCTACCCCTACCCCCTGCTGCCGCCCTTCTGGCGCGCCATCGGGCCGGCCCTCCCCCCGGGGGCGGGCACCTGGTCGGCCCGGTCCGTCGCCTACTTCGACGGCAACGCGCTGACCGGCCCGCTGCTGGTGCTGTCGGCGTGGGCGGTGGCCGGCGCGGTGGTCGCGCTGGTGTGCGCGGCGGTCAGGGGCCCGCGCTCCCCCGCCGACTGGTGACGGGCCGGGGGCTCGTGTGCCGCCCCGCCCGTCCCCTCCACGGGCGGCGGCACACGAGCCCCCGGAACACCCAGACCGAACGGTCGGTCTGAGTACTCTTCGGCCATTGCTGCCCCACCCGGGAAAGGTCCGTACCGCCGCACGGCCAAGGGAGCAGCCGCTTTTCGGCCGCACCCCCGAAGGTCGCCGAACGAGCTTGAGGATCATTAGATCCGATGGTCATCGCCTGAGCAAATCATGTTTTCGCAGGCCTATTTGATATTCAATCGATGATTACAAGGCATCTTCGCTGGTTAACACGCCTGAAACAATAATTCCCCCTCTTCCCACCCAAGTCGGGCGTCGATGTGAGATCACCGTCCTCCCGGGGCACACGGGAAGGTCTGGCCCGCATCAGATCGAGCCAACCTCGGGCGCTACACAGGGTTTTCAATCAGCGACTGAAAGTGTTCGATCGGAGTGCATTCATGCTCGACTTGGGCCAGACTGCCGACCGTTATCAGCAGCCACGAGCAAGGGAGTGTTCGGAATGCGGTACGTCACTGGGGGGATCGCGCTGGGAGCCGCGCTGGCACTGGGCGGCCTGGTGGGCATCGGGACGTCGGCGAGCGCCGCCCCGACGCCCATACCCCCGGCCCACACGCAGAGCCTCTACGCGCCTTCGGCGCTGGTGCTGACCGTCGGCCAGGGTGACTCGGCCGCCCAGGCGGGCGTGCAGCGGGCGGTCACGCTCACCTGTACGCCCAAGGCCACCGGCTCCCACCCCGACGCGAGCGGGGCCTGCGCCCAGCTGCGCGCCGCCGGCGGTGACTTCGACAAGATCACCACGATCAAGTCCGGCACCTTCTGCACCCGGGAGTGGAACCCGATCGTCGTGACGGCGCAGGGCGTCTGGGAAGGCAAGCGCGTGAGCTACGAGCACACGTTCGCCAACCCGTGCGAGATGAAGGCGGGCAAGGGCACGGTCTTCGAGTTCTGACCGGCCGGCACCCGGCCTGTACGACCCGCCCGGCGCGACCGGGGCGGTGAGGCGGCCCCCGGACACCGTGGAGGTGTGTCCGGGGGCCGCCGTCCATGGGGCGGGCGCCGCGGCCCGCTTCAGCCGACGCGCACGCCGTACGTCCGCAGGGCGTCCTCGACCGGCTGGTAGTAGGTCTCGCCGCCCGTCGTGCAGTCGCCGCTGCCGCCCGAGGTGAGGCCGAGGGCGGTGTCGCCGTCGTAGAGGGGGCCGCCGCTGTCCCCCGCCTCGGCGCAGACGTCCGCCTTGATCAGCCCGTCGACCCTGCCCTCGGCGTAGTTGACGGTCGCGTCGAGCCCGGTGACCCTGCCGTGGTGGGTGCCGGTGGTGGAGCCGCTGCGCGACACCGCCTGGCCGACGGCCGCCCGCCCGGCCCGGGTGATGGCGCCCCCGCCCGTGACCGCGCCGGGGTGGTCGGTGCCGGCGGTGTACCTGGCCAGCGCGTGGTCACGGCCGGGGAAGACGGAGGCGACGGTGACCGCGACCTCCCGGCCGTCGCGGGAGTCGGACCAGTTCGGGACGGCCTTGCCGCAGTGTCCGGCGGTCAGGAAGTAGGCCTCGCCGCCCTTGGTGACGTTGAACCCCAGCGAACAGCGGGCCGTCCGGCCCCAGATGGCGTCGCCGCCCGCCAGCAGCCGGGTGAGCCGGGTGGCGGTCCTGCGCACCACCACCACGTCGCCGAGGCTTTCGGTGACCTCGGTGAGCCGGGCCATCCTCGCTCCCGTGACGGTGGGGTCGGCGGTCACCACGACCCGGTTGGCTCTGGGGTCGGCCACCCAGGCGGTGCCGGGAATGGCGGCGCGGCTGCCCAGCACCCGCCGGGCCGCGTCCAGTCGCGCCTGGGAGAAGCGCACCCGCCGGGGCTCGGCGCCCGCCGCGCGCACGGCGTCCTCGGCGGCCGGCCCCAGGACGTTGACCACGAGCGCGCCGGTCCTTCCGTCGTAGTACGAGCCGGCGGCCGCCCCCTTCAACTCGGCGGCCAGCGACGTGGCCAGCCGCGCGGCCGACGGCGCGGAGAGCACGGCGGCCGGTCGCCCGGACGACGCCCCGGCCCGCACGGGGACGAGGGCCACCGCCGCGAGGGCGACGACGGCCGTGGCGGCCCGCACGGCGCGCGCCGGCATCCGACGGATCTTCAACTCGGCACCTCCAGTGGGGGGTGGGCCCGCTCGCGTGTGTCAGGCGAGCGGGCCCGGAGGACAACGACACAGCCGCACCCCCGAGAGGAGGTCGCGTCCATGCCAAGTTGGTCCGTCGAGTGTCCCCATCCACGGAGGGAGTGCACAAGGGCGACTTCCAGTCGCGCGCATGCCCATGCGCGCGCCCCCACCACGCGCGAGCGCCGGGTGATGCTCTCCGTCACCCCCCACTACCGCTGTGCGCGCGGCGCGATGGGGGCTGGCCCGGCGCGGGAAAAGGGCGAGAAGGCGGGGCCGGCCCTCAGGCGTGCCCCACGGCCCCCGGGTCCGGCGGTTCCTCCGCCCCCTCGATCGGGACCCGCTCCGAGGTCACCTCGGGCGTCCCCGCCGGAGGAGCGGAATCCTTACCCCCCTGGGCCCGTTCACCCCCCTGGGCCCGTTCGAGAAAACGCAGCAACTCCACCGGGAACGGCAGGACCAGGGTCGAGTTCTTCTCCGCCGCCACCGCCACGATCGTCTGCAGCAGCCGCAGTTGCAGCGCGGAGGGCTGCTCCGACATCGTCTGCGCGGCCTCCGCCAGCTTCTTCGAGGCCAGCAGCTCCGCGTCCGCGTTGATCACCCGGGCCCGGCGCTCCCGCTCCGCCTCCGCCTGCCGCGACATCGAGCGCTTCATCGTCTCCGGCAGCGAGACGTCCTTGATCTCCACCCGGTCGATGTGCACGCCCCACCCCACGGCGGGGCTGTCGAGCATGAGCTCCAGACCCTGGTTGAGCTTCTCCCGGTTCGAGAGCAGGTCGTCCAGGTCGCTCTTGCCGATGATCGAGCGCAGCGAGGTCTGGGCCATCTGCGAGACCGCGAAGCGATAGTCCTCGACCTGGATCACGGCCTCGGTCGGGTCCACGACCTTGAAGTAGACGACGGCGTCGACCCGCACGGTGACGTTGTCGCGGGTGATGCCCTCCTGGGCGGGGACGGGCATGGTCACGATCTGCATGTTCACCTTGCGCAGCCGGTCCACGCCCGGAACGATCAGGGTGAGGCCCGGCTGGCGGACGTCGGACCGCAGCCGCCCGAGCCGCAGCACCACTCCGCGCTCGTACTGCTTGACCACCCGGGCGGCGGCCATGAGGTACACCGCGCCCGCCGAGAGGGCGGCCACTCCTGCCACCACGAGGTCCTCGACCATCACGACCCCCTGCCGTACGGACACCACAGGTCAGGTGATATGTCCACGGTATGCCCGCGCCGGAGTGCGGTCGAGCCCCCGGCCCGCAGGGAGCCGGGGGCCCGGTGTGTGTGCCGCTGGCCGCAGGCGGTGGGGAAGGGCGGAGCGCGCTCGCGGTCAGACGTCCGGTGGGCGCCCGGGCCTCCCGCCCGGGGCGCCGGGGGTCACCCACGGCGTCAGAAGACGCTCACTCCGTAAGCACTGAGCGCCTTGGTGACCGGCTGGAAGAAGGTCGTGCCGCCGGAACGGCAGTTGCCGCTGCCTCCCGAGGTCAGGCCGAGGGCGGTCGAGCCGGCGAAGAGGGCGCCGCCGCTGTCGCCGGGCTCGGCGCAGACGTCGGTCTTGATGAGGCCGCGCACGATCTGGCCGTTGCCGTAGTTGACCGTGGCGTTGAGGCCGGTGACCTTGCCGCCGTGCACCTTGGTCGTGGAGCCGCTGCGCTTGACGCTCTGACCGACGGTCGCGTTGCCGGCGGAGGTGATGCGCTGCGTGCTGCCGTCGTAGAGGTCGACGGCGCTGGGGTGGGCGAGCGAACCGTTGGCGTACTGCACGATCCCGTAGTCGTTGCCCGGGAAGCTGGTGCCGGTGGTGGGACCGATGCTCGTGGCGTGGCCGGAGTCGGCGTAGTAGGGCGGCTTGCCCTCGGTGCAGTGCCCGGCGGTCAGGAAGTAGTAGGTGCTGCCCTTGCGGACGTTGAAGCCCACCGAGCAGCGCCAGCTGGGAGCGTAGATCGCGTCGCCACCGGCGAGGAGCGTGCGGAAGGTGCCGGGGGTGCGCTCGACGCGTATCGCGTCGGCGGCCGCCCCGGCCCGCTGTCTGATCCGTTCGAGGCCGGCCGCCGGGACCGTGGAGTCGGCGGTGACCACGAGGGTGTTGGTCGTCGGGTCGAGGGACCAGGCCGTGCCCGGGACGTCCGCCGACTCCACGGCCGCGCTCGCGGTGGCGGCCAGGGCGGCGGAGTGGACGGCGGCGGCCGGGGGTGCGGCGTGGGCGGTGCCGGCGACGAGGGCGGACACGGCGACGAGGCCGGAGGCCACGGCGAGGGCCTTGGTTCGTCTGTCGGTGCCACCGTGGGGGGTGGTGCGCTTGATCCTCACGTTCTTCCTCCCGAAGGGGGTCGGGGGTCCGCGGTGGGCGCGGGCCCGTGAGGCGCAGCCAAAAGGACACACCGGGTTCCACTTTCGCCGTGCCCCTGACAAGCGCTGTTCGGGAGTATTCGGTCCGGGGGCCAGGCGGCGCAAGGGCGCCTTTCGGACGCGCCCCCCGCGCACACCAAGGAGCCCCCACGGCTCGGCCCGCCGCCGGGGCCGTGGTGGCATGTCCCTGACCCGCCGCTTCGACGGCTCAGCGCGTGAGCGGGTTCCGCTCCCCGGCCGGCACCGGGAACGGCAGCCGGTTTCCGGGGGGCGGGAAGGGGCAGATGAAGTGGTCGGCGAACGCGCAGGGCGGCAGCACGGCGCGGTTGAAGTCGACGGTCACCGGCCGGCCGCTCTCCGGCGCGGGCAGCCTGAGGAAGCGGAAGCGGTAACCGGCCGTCCCGCTGGTGCCGTCGGAGAACACCGCCCACAGCGAGCCGTCCGCCTCGGTCCCGGCCTGGAGCGTGTACTCCTCCCCGCCGAGGGCGAAGACCAGTTCGCCGGACAGGCGCAGCGGCCGTTCCCGCCCGTCGGCGTGCGCCACCAGGACCGCGCGCTCCCGCTCGTACGGACGGAAGCGGCCCGGCAGCGCCCAGCGCACGGCGTGGTCGAAGACGTCGATCCCGGCGAACGCCCGGCGGCGCGGTGAGCCCGGGTCGAAGACCCGCACCGCCCAGAGCCCCTCGCGCCGCAGCACCGGCAGCTTCCGCTCCCCGTGCGCGACCCGCGCGACGGCGGGTCCGCCGTCGGGGCGGAGCCGGGCCCGGCCCTCCAGTGGCCGCCCGTCCAGGGTCAGCCCGTCCTCGGCGGCGGCGGAGAGCAGGACGCTCCCGGCGCCGGGATCCGGCGTCCAGCGCCCCGGGATGGCCGGAATTCGACCCTCCGGCGCCTCCGCCAGCCAGTGCGTCCCGGTGAGCGCGAGGGGGCCGTAGGGCGCCGAGACCGCCTCGGCACGTTCCTCGCGCCACACCTCCCACCGCCGGCGAGCGTCATCGGTGCTCATGCCGCTCACCCTTCCACACCCCCGGCGCAACGGGGCGACGCCCCGCGCGACGCCGACGCCGCGCGCCCCGCACGGAACGCGCCACGCGCTGGGTGGGGCACGGCTCTTGGGCCACGCCGTCCCGCGCCATGCCCTCCCTAACAGCCGCAGTCGCAGCTACAGTCACAGCAATCGCACCCGTCGCCACACTTGCTACAGCAGTCACAGCAATCGCAGCAATCGCAACCGTCCCCGCAGCCGTCGCAGTTGTCGGCGCACTTGGCGCACCAGCCCTCGCGGGGCTGGCCGTTCCACGGGTCCTGGTAGGGGTCCTTGCAGCACACCTGGCCGGTGCAGAACAGCCCCGTCCACACCGCACAGCCGGCGATCAGCCCGCGCCGGCGCCGGGGCGGCTCCGGCGGGGCGGGCGGCGGCATGACCGGCGGCGCCCCGAACGCGCCCTCGGGCCCCGCCGGGTGCGGCTGCCCGGAGTGTCCCTGGTGGCCGCAGCGGGCGGCGGCCTGGGTGCCGAACGCCCGGTCGACGGAACGTTCCAGCTCGTGGGCCAGCAGCAGGTGGGCCAGCTTGCCCTGGGCCTTGCTCGCGAACTCGACCTCGCGCAGCGCCAGCCGCACCCCGTGCACCGCGTCGTCGCACAGCCGCCGCACCTCGGCGAGTTCGGCGCCGGTGGCGGTGACGGGGTTCCACGCCCCGGTCCGGGCGTCCTCGGCCAGGTCCTCGACGGCGTCCAGGAGATGCGCGAGGCGGCCGAAGAGCCGGCCCGCCTCCTCCAGCGCCTCCCGGTTGCCCGGCCGGCCGGCCAGAACGGCCGTGTAGCCGAAGGCCGCGGCGGTCGCCGTCTCCGTCGGCTCGGTCACCTCCAGCAGCGGGGTGCCCGGCCCGGCCAGCGACTCGATCCCCGCCTGCCGTTCGACGGCGTCCACCAGGACCGCCGTGTCGAAGCCGAGCTCCGATCCGGTGCGCGCGCCCGCCCGGTCCCACCGGGCGGCGACCTTGCGGGCCGCGGCCGCGACCAGCCGCCGCGCCAACGCCCCGTCGCCGTCGGCGACATGGTCGCGCATCTTCGCGGAGGCCAGGACGAGCGAGACCGTGGCGGCCAGCCGTGCCCCCTCGCCCTGCGCCACCGAGGCGCCGCGCATGCCGCGCAGCGGACAGGGGCCGGCGGTGCGCCGCCAGGCGTCCGCTCCCGCGCGCTCGGACTGCGCCTCGACGAGAACGGATATGACAAGCCCGTCATAGTTGGTGGCTATTCGAGCGAACTGTCCGTGATCGCCTTTCAGAGCGAGGCAGAGGCCGCACAGGTGGGCCATCCACTCGGTTCGCATGCCTTCGGACAGCCGATGACGGCATGGCCTGATGATCCCGAACAAAACGTGCCCCCGTGTGTGGTGTCGATGTGCCCGGGCATCCTAATCACCGGGGACAATCGTGCTGGGCCGGAGCCCGCACTCCTCGAACCATGCCGCATATGCCCAGGTCCAGCGCCTGCGGCCAATCACCAGGAGTTTCTGACGCACCGCCACCCGCTTTGCACCAGATGCGTCACGAAATCCTCGCATGGCCGCCATCCACTTGGCACATCATCCGCATCATGGACGACCATAGAGGAGCGGGCGGAAGACACCGCGTGTGAGAGGAGGCGTCCATGGGATCGGTGCGCAAGGCGAGTGCCTGGCTTGGCCTCGTCGACGACAGCGATGACGAGCGCTACTACGACGACGAGTACGCCGAGGGGCCCGAGCCTGGAGACTCCTGGGTGACCAACCCCAAGGTCCGCGTGGCCGACGAGGTCGCGCAGGAGCAGGGCACCCGCATCGCCACGGTCACCCCGGACGGCTTCCGGGACGCCCGTGGCATCGGCGAGCTGTTCCGGGAGGGCGTACCGGTCATCGTCAACCTCACGAGCATGGAGCCCAGCGACGCCAAGCGGGTGGTGGACTTCGCGGCCGGGTTGACGTTCGGGCTGCGCGGTTCGATCGAACGCGTGGCCAACCGCGTGTTCCTGCTCACCCCCGCCGACTACAAGGTCGTCAGCGGCGAAGGGGGCCGTCCCAACGGCGGCTTCTTCAACCAGAGCTGACGTCCGAGCCGGCGTCCGAGCGGACGCCCTGCGCCCGGGCGGGTGCTCACCGGAAGGCTTCGAGGCCGGTGAGCGCCTTGCCCAGCACCAGCTGGTGCATCTCCACGGTGCCCTCGTAGGTGAGCACCGACTCCAGGTTCGTCGCATGCCGCATGACGGGGTATTCGAGAGAGATCCCGTTGGCGCCCAGGACCGTCCGCGCGGTGCGGCAGATCTCGATCGCCTCCCGCACGTTGTTCAGCTTCCCGAAGCTCACCTGTTCCGGCCGCAGCCGCCCCGCGTCCATCCGCCGCCCCAGATGGTGGGCCAGCAGGATCCCCTTGTGGAGTTCCACCGCCATGTCGGCCAGCTTGGCCTGCGTCAGCTGGAAGCCGCCGATCGGCCTGCCGAACTGCTCCCGCGTCCGGGCGTACTCGAGCGCCGTCTCGAAGCAGGTGCGGGCCGCGCCCATGGCGCCCCAGACGATGCCGTACCGGGCGTGGTTCAGACAGCCCAGCGGCCCGCGCAGCCCGACGGCCTCCGGCAGCACCGCGTCGGCGGGCAGCCGCACCTCGTCCATCACCAGTTCGCTGGTGACCGAGGCGCGCAGCGACCACTTGTGGTGGATGTCGGGTGCGGAGAAGCCGGGGCTGTCGGTGGGCACGACGAACCCCCTGATCCCCTCCTCGGTCCGGGCCCAGACGATCGCCACCCCGGCCACCGAGCCGTTGGTGATCCACATCTTGCGTCCCGTCAGCACCCAGTCGCCGCCGGCGTCGCGCCTGGCGTGGGTCCGCATGCCCGCGGGGTCCGAACCGTGGTCGGGCTCGGTCAGTCCGAAGCACCCGATGGTCTCGCCGGTGGCCATGCCCGGCAGCCACCGCTCCTTCTGCTCCTCCGAGCCGAAGCGGTGGATGGCGTACATCGCGAGCGAGCCCTGCACGGAGACCAGCGAGCGGATGCCGGAGTCGGCGGCCTCCACCTCCAGGCAGGCCAGGCCGTACTGGACGGCGGTCGCGCCCGCGCAGCCGTAGCCGGTGAGCTGCATGCCGAGGGCGCCCATGGCGCCCAGTTCGCGGGCGAGTTCACGGACGGGAGCCTCCCCGCGCTCGTACCAGCCGGCGATGTGCGGCAGCACGCGGTCGGCGGCCCACTGCCGCACGGCGTCCCGGATGGCCCGGTCCTCGTCGGTGAGGAGGTCGTCGATGCCGAGCGGGTCATGCGGGTCGAACACGGTGGCCTCCGGCACGGTGCGGTACGGGAACGATCTCCGGTCGCCCCTGACGCTACTTCCGGGTAACCGCACCCGTCCAGCCCCGGGCCTCAGCCCGCGGGCGCCTCGTCCGGCCCCGGCCCCCGGCCCGCCGGCACCGCGCCCGGCGCGACCTCGGGGGCCGCGCACTCCAGGCCGCGGGGCAGCCGCAGCGCGGCCAGCGCCCCCAGCAGCAACAGACCCGCGCTCACCGCCAGGGCCGTGTGGAGGCCGTGCACGAAGGCGTCCCGCGCGGCGGCGCGCAGGGCCGCGCCGGCGGGGCCGCCGAGCCGGTCGGCGACGTCGTACGCCTCGCCCAGCGAGTGGCTCGCCGCGCGGCCCGCCGCGCTCGGCACACCGGGCACCGCCTCGACCGCCGGCGCGTAGGCCGCGTTCATGACGCTGCCCAGCAGGGCGATGCCGATGCCGGCACCGAGCTGGTAGGAGGTCTCACCGATCGCGGCCGCGCCGCCCGCCGACTCCGCCGGGGCCTCGCTCAGCATCGACTCGTACGCCCCGAAGAGCGTGGTCTCCAGCCCGAAGCCGAGCAGGAGGAAGCCCAGCGTCAGCGCGACGGGACGGTCGTCGTGGCCCATGACGGTCAGCGAGAGCACGGCCATGGCAGTGAGCACGAACCCCCCGCAGACCATCGCCCGCGGCCCGAACCGCTGGAGCACCCGCGAACCGGAGAGACCGGCCGCCATCGCGGCGAGCGTGAGCGGCAGCAGCCGCAGTCCGGTCTCCAGCGGGGTGAGGCCGAGGACGAGCTGGAGGTACTGCGCCGCTATCAGCTCCAGGCCGACGAGCGCGAGCAGGGCCAGCACGATGCAGCCCACGGACGTCCCGAACGCGGGACGGGCGACCATCGCGAGGTCCACCAGCGGGTGCCGGCGCCGCCGCTGCCGGCGGACGAAGAGGACGAGGAGGGCGGCGCCGAGGGCGGCCGGGACGACCGTCGACAGGGACAGGGGCTCGGCGCTGCCCACGCGCTTCACCCCGTAGACGAGTCCGAACAGCCCGAACGCGGCCATCAGCGCGCCGAGCACGTCCCAGGGTCCGTTCCGGTCCCCGGTCGACTCCGGCAGCAGCAACCGCCCGACGGGCAGTGTGACCAGCATCAGCGGGATGTTGATGAGGAAGACCGAGCCCCACCAGAAGTGCTGCAGGAGCAGTCCGCCCACCAGCGGCCCCAGGGCCGCGCCCACCGCGGCCACCGCGCTCCAGACGCCGATGGCGACGGCCCGCTCCCGCCGGTCGGGGAAGACCTGCCGGAGGATGGAGAGCGTGGCCGGCATGATCATCGCCCCGCCGACGCCCAGCAGGGCCCGCGCCGCGATGAGGACTTCGGGCACCGTGGCGAGGGCGGCCAGCGCGGAGGCCAGGCCGAAGAGGCCGTAGCCCAGCAGCAGCACCCTGCGGCGCCCGACGCGGTCGCCGAGGGTGCCGAAGAGGATGAGCAGCGAGGCGCAGACGAGGGGGTAGACGTCGACGATCCACAGCAGCTGGATCGCGCCGGGCCGCAGGTCCTCGCTGACGGCGGGCACGGCCACGTGCAGCACGGTGGCGTCGACGGCGACGAGGAGCAGGCTCACGCAGAGGACGACGAGCACGGTCCACCGGCTCACCCCGCCGGCGGCGCGTCCTTCCGCGCGGCGCGGCCGGGGCCGCTGCCGGGGCACACCGACCGGCCGTCGGGGGCCGGCCGTGGTCGTCCCGGACATCCACTTACCTCCGTGTCGAGCGCTCGCGGCCTTCTCGCGGGCCGGGGGCCTTACGGCCCCGGCGGAGTCCGGGGGCCGGGTGAGTCGACAGCGTACGCGAGTCCCGCCCGGACCCACGTGGCCCCTCTCACGTCGCGGGGCCTGGGACAATCGACCGATGACCTCTCTCGCCTCCCGCTCCGGCACGGCCCCCGCCCCGGCCTCCGCGCCCGGTGGGGCGGCCGCGTCCCCGGCCGCTCCGCGCCGGGCCGTCGCCGCCCTGCTGCTGTACGCGGGGGTGCGGGCGCTCGGCGTGGTGGTGCTCGCGCTGTGGGGACTGGCGGACGGCAAGGGCCCGCTCCGGCTGCTGTCGGCGCGGTGGGATTCGCTCTGGTACGCCCGGATCGCGGAGGACGGATACGGCTACACCCTTCATCTGGCGGGCGGCAAGGTCCACTCCGACATGGCGTTCTTCCCGCTGCTGCCGTGGCTGGAGCGGGGGCTGTCGGCCGTCCTGCCCCTCTCGGCGGGCGAGGCGGGGCTGGTGGTCTCGGCCGTCGCCGGGCTGTTCGCCGCCTGGGGGATCTTCGCCGTGGGCGAGTGTCTGCACGGCCGCCGCGCGGGCCTCGCGCTGGTGGGGCTGTGGGCCGCGCTGCCGGTGGGGATCGTTGCGTCGATGGCGTACTCGGAGGCGCTCTTCACGGCGCTGGCCGCCTGGAGCGCGTACTGCGTGCTGACCGGCCGGTGGGTGGGGGCCGGCTCACTGGCGGCGCTGGCCGGGCTGACCCGGCCGGTGGGGGCCGCGGTGGTGGCGGCCGTGTGGATCACGGCGGCGGTGACGCTGCTGCGCCGGCACCGGCGGGGCGAGCGGGGTGCTCCGCCGCTGCGCCTCCTGCTCGGTGTGCTGCTCGCGCCCCTGGGCTGGCTGGCGTACTTCGCCTGGGTGGGGGTGCGGACCGGCAGCGTCACCGGCTATCTGGACGTGCAGGGCGGCTGGGGCAACGGCTTCGACGGCGGGCTGGCCTTCGGCTCCTTCATCGGTGAGCGGCTCGCCGGCCCGGCGTGGCCCGCCGGGATCGCGCTGCTGGCCGGCGTGGCGCTGGTGGTCTGGCTGTACGTGGCCGGGGCGCGGCGGGGGCAGCCGCTGCCGCTGCTCGTCTTCTCGGGCACGGTCCTGCTGCTGGCGCTGACCGCCAAGGGCTACTTCGGCTCGAAGCCGCGCCTGATGATGCCCGCGTTCCCGCTGCTGCTGCCGCCGGCGGTGGCCCTGGCACGGCTACGGACGGTGCGCGCCGCGGCGGTGCTCACGACCGTGGCGCTGGCGTCGGCGGTCTACGGTGCCTTCTGGCTGCACGGCTCCGGGCCGCCATGATCGAATTCCGGGGCGGCCCGGCGGGCCGGCGGGAAACGCCGCGACACCCCTCGGCCAATCCCCGATAAACGGGGCCGCACGAAAAGGAATTGCCGCGGGCGGGTCTTCGGGCTACGGCACCCGGCGGCTCTTTAGCTGTTTCTTATTCCGCCGGTCCAAACGTGAGGCACGGCACGATTGAGACGCATTCCACATCACATCGTCATCACAAAGCGCCTCGATCGGCCGAAGCCTCCTGTTACGCAATGTAACGTCGATTGAGTGCGTACCAACGACGAGCTCGTCCATGTGGAGGAGCGCCCCACCGATCCCGTGCGACCACGGATGACCCGGACCCGTCTGGGCATCTTCGTGGCGACCTTCGTGGTCTATGTGGCGATCGTGGTCGGCGTGCTCACCACGTCCTGGCCGGTGCGGTTCGACTGGCAGGTGATGCTCTTCCGGCCGTACAAGCAGTGGCCGGAGATCCACACCTTCCTCGACTACTTCGTGGTCCTGGGCCAGCGCGGCCCGACCGCCGTGGCCGTGGCCGCCTGGCTGGGCTGGCGCACACACAAGCAGAAGACCCTGCGCCCGCTGCTGGTGCTGGGCACGTCGTTGCTGCTGCTCAACGCGACCGTGGGGGCCGCGAAGATCGGCATGGGCCGGCTGGGCCCGCACTACGCCACCACCATCGGCTCCAACGAGATGTTCGCCGGCGGCGACATATTCCCCTCCGGCCACACCGCGAACGCGGTGGTCACCTGGGGCGTGCTCGCCTACCTGGCCACCACTCCGCGCACCCGCCGGATCGCCTCGGTGGTCGCCGCGCTGCTCGCCCTGGGCGTCGGGATGACGACGGTCTACCTGGGCACGCACTGGATGAGCGACGTGACCCTCGGCTGGACCGCCGGCCTGCTGGTCCTGCTGGTCCTGCCCTGGTTCGAGCCGCTCATGGCCCGCGCCGAGGCCTGGCTGCTCACCGTCTGGGCGCGGCTGCGCGAGCGCGGCACCGCCGTCCCGGTCCCGGCCGGCGCGGGCGTCGTGCTGGGCGCCCCGCGGCCGGCGGCCGACGACGTGCTGCCCGTGCGCGAGCCGGTGGCCGCGGGAAGCCGGGCGGGCGGGGGCGCCTCCCGGGTCCCCGACGGCCGGCCGCACCTGCCGGCCAGGCCGCACACGTCCCGCTCCGAGCGCACGCCGGTCACCCCGACGGGCAGCCGCCGGCCGCCGCTGTCGGCGCCGCGCACCGCGCCGCTGGGCCCCGCCGCCGGCCGCGGCCGCACCGCCGGCACCTGACGCGACGGCCGGCACGCACACCCGGTACGCAGGGCGAGGGCGGTCCCGTGAGGTCACGGGGCCGCCCTCGCCGCATGCGCCGGCCCGTGCCGTCAGCCCTTCCAGGAGCGCCGCACCACGCCCTCGTCGACCTCGAAGTTCAGCCGGCCCACCCGGTACTCCAGGGTGATGACCGCCCCGGGCGCAAGCGCCCGCACGTCCGTCCAGCCGCGCTCGCGCGCCTGCCGCGCGGCGGTCTCGGCGGCGAGGCCGACGTAGGCCGCGGGGTCGTCGTCGGGGTCGGTGGGGAAGTTCGGAAGAGGTGCCATGCCGGCCACCGTAGGCCGCGCCGGCACGGCCGCGGAAGCCGGCCCTCCCAGGCGTCCGTCCTGACCGGGTCCGCCACTGGTCACACTTCTGTCACAGACAACTCGGCCGGGTTTACGGTCGCGCAGCTCACTCGTACGAGCCTTCCCGCACTCTTCCCGGAGCCTCCACAAAACACTTCCGATGAATTCACCACAGTTTTTCCGAACGCGGGGAACGGGGTGGTGCATTGTCCGGTGCAATTCCCGTGCGGACGCCTTCCGGATTTTCTCCGGCCGGGAATTCCGGGTGCCCTTCGGGAGGCCATGCCCCATTCGCGGCGGAATATAAAGTTCCGGCACCTCACACCCCGGATGCGCACCACGGTTTGACGGGGTGTCGTAAGAGGCGCCCTCGCGCGCGGACCGCCCGGCGAGCATCATGGCGGGTGCCCGTCTTCACGCAAGGGGACCACGGTTCCCGTGAGCCGACAGCGAGGGGGCACGGATGGTGAGCGACACCGCGCGGGCCAAGGAGGCGGCCGGGCCGGCCGGGGGAAGGCGAAGGGGGCGGATCCTGGTCGACTGGCTGACCACCACCGACCACAAGAAGATCGGCCACCTCTACCTGATCACCTCGTTCGTCTTCTTCCTGCTCGCCGGCCTGCTCGCGATGGTCATGCGGGCCGAGCTGGCCCGCCCGGGCCTCCAGCTGGTCAGCAACGAGCAGTTCAACGAGGTGTTCACCGCCCACGGCACGATCATGCTGCTGCTGTTCGCCACCCCGGCCTTCGCCGGCTTCGCCAACGCGATCATGCCCTTGCAGATCGGCGCGCCGGACGTGGCCTTCCCCCGGCTCAACATGTTCGCCTACTGGCTCTACCTCTTCGGCGGGCTCGTCGTCGTGAGCAGCCTGCTGATGCCCGAGGGCGGCGCGTCCTTCGGCTGGACCGCCTACGCGCCGCTGGACAGCGTGGTCCGGTCGCCCGGCCTGGGGTCCGACATGTGGATCATGGGGCTGGCCCTGTCCGGCTTCGGTACGATCCTCGGCGCGGTCAACTTCCTGACCACCGTCATCGGGATGCGGGCCCCCGGGATGACGATGTTCCGGATGCCGGTCTTCACCTGGAACGTCCTCTTCACCTCGATCCTGGTCCTCCTGGCCTTCCCCGTGCTGGCGGCGGCGCTGCTGTGCCTGGAGGCGGACCGCCGGTTCGGGGCGGTGGTCTTCGAGGCCCCGTACGGCGGAGCGCTGCTGTGGCAGCACCTGTTCTGGTTCTTCGGCCACCCCGAGGTCTACATCATCGCGCTGCCGTTCTTCGGGATCATCACCGAGATCATCCCGGTGTTCTCCCGCAAGCCGATCTTCGGCTACACCATGCTGATCGGCGCGACCATGTCCATCACGGCCCTGTCGGTCGTCGTCTGGGCGCACCACATGTTCGCCACCGGGGCGGTGCTGCTGCCGTTCTTCTCGTTCATGTCGTTCCTGATCGCCGTGCCGACCGGGGTGAAGTTCTTCAACTGGATCGGCACGATGTGGCAGGGCTCGCTGTCCTTCGAGACGCCCATGCTGTGGTCGGCCGGCTTCCTGGTGAGCTTCCTCTTCGGCGGGCTCACCGGGGTGATCCTGGCCTCTCCCCCGCTGGACTTCCACGTCACCGACACGTACTTCGTCGTGGCGCACTTCCACTACGTGGTGTTCGGGACCGTGGTCTTCGCGATGTTCGCCGGCTTCTACTTCTGGTGGCCCAAGTTCACCGGCAAGATGCTCGACGAACGGCTGGGCAAGGTCCACTTCTGGACCCTGTTCACCGGCTTCCACACCACCTTCCTCGTCCAGCACTGGCTGGGCGCGCAGGGGATGCCCCGCCGGTACGCCGACTATCTGGCGGCCGACGGGTTCACCGCCCTCAACACGGTCTCCAGCATCGGCGCGTTCCTGCTGGGCCTGTCCACCCTGCCGTTCCTCTACAACGTCGGGAAGACCGCGAAGTACGGACGGCGGGTGGACGCCGACGACCCCTGGGGCTTCGGCCGTTCGCTGGAGTGGGCGACGTCCTGCCCGCCGCCCCGGCACAACTTCGTCACCCTGCCCCGCATCCGTTCCGAGTCGCCGGCCTTCGACCTCCACCATCCGGAGACCGCCCGCCGGGCCGAGCCGTCACCGGCGGCCGAGCCCGCCTGAGCGGCGGCGGGCTTTGGCCCCGGGCTCCGCTCAGCCCACCGGCGGGCGCTCGTCGACGCGGAGCGAGAGGTCGTTGTCGACGGTGTAGTACGGGCTCACCTGGGCAAGGGCGTACGAGGCGGCGACCTGCCGTGCGGGGTAGGTGAAGACCTGCCGCTTGTCGGCGACGTCGTCCAGGATCCTGGCGACGCGCACCGGCTCCGTGCCCTCGGGGCCGCGCAGCCACAGGTCCCACACGTCCAGACCGCCCCGCCACTCCTCGCACAGCTGCGCGTAGGAGAGGGAGAAGGTGAAGTCCTGGCCGTCGGCGGTCACGGGCGCGGTGCGCACCAGGTCGGGCGCGCGCCGGCACCGGGCCTCGACGACGGCGCCGGCCAGCCACTCCGCCGGGTTCTCCACCCGGTAGAGCGTGCCGTGGCCCGTTATCCCCTCGGCGTCCACCAGGAGGTCCCCGGCCTCGGCGTGCGGGGCGCGCAGCCAGCTGCGCAGGGAGAGGTTGCCGTGCTTGGTCGCGTACGGGATGCGGACCGCGAGCGGCGAGGTGCTCGGGCCGGGTCTGCGGTCCACGAGGGAGCGCAGGTCGGCGAGGCCGGGCACCAGGCGCTGCGGGACGGCCTCGCCACAGGCGACGTGGACGTCCCAGCGGCCCTCGGGGAGGGAGACGGTGCTGGGCAGGACGGCGCGCAGCCGGCCGTCGCCGTTGGGCGTCAGCGGCAGCCGGACCTCCTCGGACTCGTCCTCGGCGCCCCGGCGGCGCAGGACGAGCGCCGCCGACCAGTGGGCGTCGGCGTCGACGCGGCCCGGGGCGTCCAGGTCGAAGGTCAGTCCGCCCGCGGAGTCCGCGATGCAGTCGGCGCTGGGGTTCGGTGCGCCGAAGGCCAGGGGAGGGGCAGACACGTTGGTGCACTCCTCGGAGGTGGTGGTCGTCAGGGGTGTCACGCCCGGCCGGTCGCCGGGGTTCGCGGGGCTGGGCGGAGTCATGCGGCACTCCCCTTGCGCAGGGAGCGGCTCCTGTCCTTGACCTGGAGGGCACTGCTGAGGAGGGCGCCGCGCGTGCGGTGCAGGGAGCCGCGCAGGGCGCCGCGCCCGGTGAGGTCGGCGAAGAGCTCCTCGTAGCGCCCGGCGACGCGGCCGGGGTCGAAGCGCGCCGAACTCTCCAGCGCCGCC
The DNA here is from genome assembly GCF_002939475.1 of Streptomyces cinnamoneus. Taxonomy (NCBI): domain Bacteria; kingdom Bacillati; phylum Actinomycetota; class Actinomycetes; order Kitasatosporales; family Streptomycetaceae; genus Streptomyces; species Streptomyces cinnamoneus. The sequence goes on from NZ_PKFQ01000001.1 coordinate 1,579,574, forward strand.
TGCCCCATGCGGCGGCGCAGCTCGTCGTCGTTGATCAGCTTCAGCAGCCCGGCGGCGATGGCGTCGGTCTTGCCCACGGGCACGAGCAGGCCGTCGACGCCGTCGTCGATGATCTCGCCGGGGCCGTGCGGGCAGTCGGTGGAGACCACCGGCAGACCGCAGCGCATCGCCTCGACGATCGTCATCCCGAAGGACTCCAGGCTGGAGGTGACGGCGCCGATGGAGCCCTTGACCCACTCGGGCTCCAGCGGAGTGGCGGGACCCATGAGGTAGACGTGGTTGTAGAGACCGAGCTTGTCGATCAGGGCGCGCAGCTTGGCGCGCTCCGCACCGGCGCCGTAGATCCGCAGCCGCCAGTCGGGGCGCTCGGCCACGACCTTCTCGAAGGCGCGGATCAGCACGTCGTAGCGCTTGGCCGGGGCGAGCCGGCCGGCGGCGACCACCCACTTGCCGCTGCCGTCGGCGGGTTCGAGCGCCGGGGCGGGGACGCTGTTGGGCACGGCCTCCACGCGCACGCCGGGCAGCCGCATCACCTTCCGGTAGGTGCGGGCGTCGGCCTCGGTGACCGTGGTGACCGCGTCCAGCCGGGGGTAGTGGGTGCGCAGGGTGAGCTTGAGGGGCCCGGAGTGGGTGCTCAGCGTCAGGTGCTCCTGGCCGACGCGGGCCGGGCCGCGCCGCGCCTGCTGGGCGATGTGGACGTTGAGGCCGGGGCGGGTGCCGAGGACCACGTCGCAGTCCAGGCCGCGCAGGTGCTCCGCGATGCGGCGGTCGGTCAGCGCGCTGTACTGCTTGTACCGCCCCTCGGTCGCGGGGAAGACCGATGCGGGGCGCTCGTAGTCGGGGTCGTCGCCGTCGTAGGACGGGCTGTCCTTGCGCAGGTCGACCAGGTGCCGCAGCCGGATCTTGTCGCTGGGCGCGAAGACGGGCACGTCACGATGGCGGAAGACGGAGACGATCTCCACGTCGTGGTGCTCGGCGAGCGTCCCCGCCAGGTTGTACGTGGTGCGGATGGTGCCGCCGATCCCGTACGCGTTGTGAATCAGGAATGAGATGTGCATTCGTCCCCATGCAGCCGTGTGCCGCGGACAGTCCTGGTAGCCCGCCTCTACTGAGAGGTTAGACCGTGCCGGGAGCCCGGAGGTTGGTCTTGATCGCCAACTCGTTCCCCAAGTGATGAGGAATCGGTAGCGGATCCCGGGAACTTTTCCGGGGCGTGACCCCGGCCACGGATCATCCGTTGTCTCCTTATGAGCCGGGGACCACCCGGCGCACCCCGCACCAAGTTTCGAGGAGCCCCCGTGCCGCGCATGCTCGACGTCAGCGACGAGGTTCGCGCCGAGATCGGCGACGAAGAAGCGGAGCGACTGCTCGGAGGCGACAACGCCCCGGGCGTCTACGACTGCACCTCTTGTCGCGCCCCTGGCAACAGCGAGCAGCAGCCGACCAGCACCGTGCTGTTCGTGGGCGAGGAGACGGCGGTGCTGGCCTTCGCGCATGCCACCTGCATCCCCTCGCAGGTCGTTCCGGTGTCCGAGGAGCAGTTGCAGGGTGCCGTGCAGTCCATCACCGGCGAGGGCGCCCGGCCGGGCGTGCGCGAGGAGGTGTCGCTGCAGGCCGAGCTGGGGGTGACCAGCGGCCTGGTACTGGTCGGCGGCGACGTGTACCCGGCGCTGGTGGTGGAGCCGCTGGGCCCGATCGCCCGCCCCGGCACGACGGGCCCCGTCGACGTCTTCCTGGACCTGCTGACCAGCCAGGGCTTCGCACCCGTCACCGACCTGGACACCCCGCCCGCGCCGCTGCCGGGCTGGTCGGTGCTGGTGGCCATGGGCCGGCTGCACGCGGTGCTCCAGCCGCCGGTGGGCGGGGCCGCCCCGCAGGCGTGGTGGCAGGCGCACCAGGCGATGCAGGTCGCCGACGAATGGCGGGCCGCGGTCAACAAGACCCAGCGGGTGCTGGTCTACGCCGCCCCCGTCGGCACGATCGGCGCCCAGCCGCGCGAGGACCTGCTGCGCGAGGCGCTGGACCGGGCGGCGACCGCCGGGCGGCTGGTCGGAGCGGCCATGCCGCTCGCGGGCACATGAGCCGGCACGGCCGGGAGCCCGGCCCCGGAGCACACCTCGTCCACCGGGTCGTCCCCGGGCATTCGCCCGCGGGACCGCATCCCGCGGGCCTTGAGGTCGTTGGCAGGGGTGTGTACTCATACGAACCCGCCCCCCGGAACTCGTACCAGAACCACATCCCCGGCATGCGGCCATCCCGCGACGTCTCCACGGACAGTCACGTCTCGGTGACCCCGATCTACGACTCCCTCTGCTCCGAGTACCGCCGGTCGTTCCGGGCCCTGCCCTTCGACCGCTCGGGCGAGGAGGAGCTGAAGTTCAAGTCCTTCGCCCCGCAGCCGGGCGGGTACGGCTACGCCAACCAGCTGTCCGGGCCGTCGGCGTACCAGGGACAGTCGACGTACAACGCGGTCTGGGAGTCCTACTACGGCAACCGGCGCGGTCAGCTCCCCGCGCTGCCGCCCGGCCAGCGGGACGGCCGGATGCGCGGCTTCTAGCGCCCGGCCCCGGAGGGCCGCCCTCCCAGCGACGACGGAGCCCCGGACCCGCACAGGGATCCGGGGCTTGTGGTCGTGGCCGCTCGGTGCGGCTTACTTCTTGCGGCCGCGCTTCTCGCGCACCCGCACGGAGATGTGGATCGGGGTGCCCTCGAAGCCGAACTCCTCGCGCAGGCGGCGCTCGACGAAGCGGCGGTAGCCGGCCTCCAGGAAGCCCGAGGCGAAGAGCACGAAGCGCGGCGGCTTGGTGCCCGCCTGGGTGCCGAAGAGGATGCGCGGCTGCTTGCCGCCCCGGATCGGGTGCGGGTGGGCGGCGACCAGCTCGCCGAGGAAGGCGTTGAGCCGGCCCGTCGGCACGCGCGTCTCCCAGCCCGCCAGGGCCGTCTCGATCGCCGGGACCAGCTTCTCCATGTGGCGGCCGGTCTGGGCCGAGACGTTCACCCGGGGCGCCCAGGCGATCTGCTGGAGCTCGGTCTCGATCTCGCGCTCGAGGTAGTAGCGGCGCTCCTCGTCGAGGGTGTCCCACTTGTTGTAGGCGACGACCAGCGCGCGGCCGGCCTCGACGGCCATCGTGATGATGCGCTGGTCCTGGACGCTGATGCTCTCGCTCGCGTCGATCAGGACGACCGCGACCTCGGCCTTCTCCACCGCGGCGGCGGTGCGCAGGGAGGCGTAGTAGTCGGCGCCCTCCTGGAGGTGGACGCGCTTGCGGATGCCCGCGGTGTCCACGAACTTCCAGGTGGTGCCGCCGAGCTCGATCAGCTCGTCGACCGGGTCGCGGGTGGTGCCGGCCAGCTCGTTGACGACGACCCGCTCCTCCCCCGCGACCTTGTTCAGCAGGGAGGACTTGCCGACGTTCGGGCGGCCGATCAGGGCGATGCGCCGCGGGCCGCCGACGGCGTTGCCGAAGGTCTGGGCGGGGGCCTCGGGCAGGGCCTTGAGCACCTCGTCCAGCATGTCGCCGGTGCCGCGGCCGTGCAGCGCGGAGACCGGCATCGGCTCGCCGAGGCCCAGGGACCACAGCATCGCGGCGTCCGCCTCGGAGGAGGGGCCGTCGACCTTGTTGGCGCAGAGCACGACGGGCTTGCCGGCCCGGCGCAGCAGCTTGACGACGGCCTCGTCGGTGTCGGTGGCGCCGACCGTCGCGTCCACGACGAACACCACCGCGTCGGCGGCCTCGATCGCGTACTCGGCCTGTGCGGCCACGGACGCGTCGATGCCGAGCACGTCCTGCTCCCAGCCGCCGGTGTCGACGACCTTGAAGCGGCGGCCGGCCCACTCGGCCTCGTAGGTCACACGGTCGCGGGTGACGCCCGGGCGGTCCTCGACCACGGCCTCGCGGCGCCCGATGATGCGGTTGACCAGGGTCGACTTGCCGACGTTGGGACGGCCGACGACGGCGAGGACGGGCAGCGGGCCGTGCCCGGCCTCGTCGAGCGCGCCCTCGACCTCCTCCGCGTCGAAGCCCTCCTGCGCCGCGAGCTCCATGAACTCCGCGTACTCGGCGTCGCCAAGCTCACCGTGCTCGTCGCCGGTGTGGATCTGCTCGTCCATGAAGTCCGTTCCTCGTTCTTTATCGTCGGCGGACCCGTACGGTCCGCTACTCAAGTCTCAGTCAGCGGCCGGTCAGCCGCTTGGCGTCCGCCAGGTGGGCGCCGAGGTGCCGCTGGATGCGGACGGTCGCCTCGTCCAGCGCCTTGCGCGTCCTGCGGCCGCTGCCGTCGCCGGCCTCGAAGGGGTCGCCGAAGACCACGTCGACCCCGCTGCGCAGCGGGGGCAGCGCCCGTATGACGCGGCTGCTGCGCTCGCCGCTGCCCAGCACCGCCACCGGCACGATCGGCGCGCCCGAGCGCACGGCGAAGTAGGCCAGGCCCGCGCGCAGCGAGGCGAAGTCGCCCTCGCCCCGGGTGCCCTCGGGGAAGATGCCCAGCACACCGCCCTGCTCCAGGAGCTGGAGCGCGCCGGTGACGGCCGTGCGGTCGGTGCCCGTGCGGTCCACCTCCAGCTGGCCGATGCCGCGCAGGAAGGGGCCGAGCGGGCCCACGAACGCTTCCTTCTTGATCAGGAAGTGCACGGGGCGGGGTGCGGTGCCCATGAGCATGGGCCCGTCGATGTTGTGGGTGTGGTTGACGGCCATGATGACCGGCCCCGCGGCGGGCACCCGCCAGGCGCCCAGCACGCGGGGCTTCCACAGCCCGTACATCAGGCCGATGCCGATGCGCCGCCCGACGGCGGCACCGGAAGCGGACGCGGTCACGCGGACCGCTTCTCCTCGGCCGCCGACCGCTTCTCCTCGACCAGGGTCACGACGCACTCGATGACCTGGTCCAGGGTCAGCTCGGTGGTGTCCACCTCGACCGCGTCGTCCGCCTTGGCCAGCGGGGAGGTCTTGCGGCCGGAGTCGGCGGCGTCCCGCTTGACCAGGGCGGCCTGGGTGGCGGCCAGGTCGGTGGCCTCCTTGCCCTTCAGCTCGCCGCTGCGGCGGGCGGCACGCGCCTCGGGGGAGGCGGTGAGGAAGATCTTGACGTCGGCGTCGGGCAGCACGGTGGTGCCGATGTCCCGGCCCTCGACGACGATGCCGTGCGGCGCCTCGGCGGCGATGGCCCGCTGGAGCTCGGTCAGGCGGGTGCGGATCTCCGGCACCGCGCTGACGGCGCTCACGGCGGAGGTGACCTCCTGGGTGCGGATGGGCCCGGCGGCGTCGGCGCCGTCGACCACGATCGTGGGCGCGGACGGGTCGGTGCCGGAGACGATCTCCGGCTTGCCCGCGGCCTCGGCCACGGCGGTGGCGTCGTCCACGTCGATGCCGTTGCTCAGCATCCACCAGGTGATCGCCCGGTACTGGGCGCCGGTGTCCAGGTAGCGCAGGCCGAGCTTGGCGGCGACGGCCTTGGAGGTGCTGGACTTGCCCGTGCCGGAGGGGCCGTCGATGCCGACGATGACTGCGGCCGGGGCGGTCCGGGCGGCGGTTTCCACGGTGTCAGACACCTTCCTTGTGCACGGTGCGGGAGACGAGGCGCCCATACAGGGCTCACACAAGGTTACTGGCTCGCCGGAGCGCCCCGTGCAGCCGTACGACCGGCGGGCTACTGCCGGACCGACCAGCCCCGGTCCCGCAGCGTCGCGGTGAGCCCGGCCACGGCGGAGGGCTCGACCATCAGCTGGATGAGACCGGCCTGCTGTCCGGTGGCGTGTTCGATGCGTACGTCCTCGATGTTGACGCCCGCCCGGCCGGCGTCCGCGAAGATCCGCGCCAGCTCGCCCGGCTGGTCGCCGATGAGCACGGTGACGGTCTCGTAGGCGGCCGGGGCGGCGCCGTGCTTGCCCGGGACCCGGGACCGGCCGGCGTTGCCGCGCCGCAGGACGTCCTCGACGCCGGTGGCGCCGTCGATGCGCTTGTCCTCGTCGGGGGACTCCAGGGCGCGCAGCGCCCGCACGGTCTCGTCGAGGTCGGCGGCCACGCCGGCCAGCACGTCGGCGACCGGGCCGGGGTTGGCGGAGAGGATGTCCACCCACATGCGGGGGTCGGAGGCGGCGATGCGGGTCACGTCGCGGATGCCCTGGCCGCACAGGCGCACGGCCGTCTCGTCGGCGTCCCGCAGCCGGGCGGCGACCATGCTGGAGACCAGCTGGGGGGTGTGCGAGACGAGGGCCACGGCCCGGTCGTGGGCGTCGGCGTCCATGACGACCGGCACCGCGCGGCACAGGGCGACGAGCTCCAGCGCGAGGTTGAGGACCTCGGTGTCCGTCCCGGGGGTGGGGGTCAGCACCCAGGGCCGGCCCTCGAAGAGGTCGGCGGAGGCCGCCATCGGGCCGGAGCGCTCGCGCCCGGCCATCGGGTGGGTGCCCAGGTATCCGCTGAGGTCGCAGCCGAGCGCCTCCAGGTCGCGGCGCGGGCCGCCCTTGACGCTGGCGACGTCGAGGTAGGCGCGGGCCAGGCCGCCCCGGACGGCCTCGGCGAGGGTCTCGGCGACGTGCGCGGGCGGCACGGCCACGATCGCCAGGTCCACGCGGCCCTCGGGGGCCCGGTCCGTGCCGGCCCCGCGGGCGGCGGCGGTGCGCGCCTGTGCGGGGTCGTGGTCCGACAGGTGCACCTGGACTCCGCGGCCGGCGAGGGCGAGGGCGGCGGACGTGCCGATCAGTCCGGTTCCGATCACAAGGGCGGTTCTCACGCCCCCAGCCTAGTCAGCCTCCGGAGGGCGACGGGCGGGACCGGGGTCCGGTAGAACCGTATTCATGATCTTTCATGTGGTCCCCCTCGACGACTGGCTGGCCGTGCCCGACCGCCCCTACTCCCCCGCCTCCCTCGCGGACGACGGCTTCGTCCACTGCTCCCCCGACGAGGCGACCACGCTGGCCGTGGCCACGGCCTACTACCGCGAGGTGCCCGGTCCGCTGATGGCCCTGCTGATCGACGAGCACAAGCTCGACGTCATGGTCCGCTGGGAGGCCGCCGACCCGGCCCCGCCGCCGGGGGCGGCCCCGGGTGCGCTCTTCCCGCACGTCTACGGGCGGATCACGCGGGACGCGGTCGAGGGGATGATGGAGATCCAGCGCGACGAGGACGGCCGGGCGACCGGGATGACGGTCTGGTCGTAGACGACGGTCTGGCGAGGACTTCCTGCATCCGGGTGCGCCGGCGCTCGGCGGCGTGGTGCCGGGCGCGAGGCCGGCCCGGCGGCTCAGCCCGCCGTACGCCCCCGTACGCCCGAGGTCGCGCAGCGCGTCCAGGACCTCCGGCGCCGGGCTTCCGGGCAGCCGGAGGCGGCCCGGCGCCCAGCCGGACGTGCGGCGCCTCGGCGCCGGCCCGCACCCGTGCTCGTCCGCGGCCTCCCCGGCCGGGCCGTGCTCGGCGGCGGCCTCGGCGGAGACCATGACGGGCGGGCTCCCCAGCCCGCGCGCCGCGGCCGGGCGGGCCGGGGGCCCGCCCCGGGACCTCCTAGAGGTCCACCTCGCGCATCAGCATGCCGACCTCGGTGTTCGTCAGGCGGCGCAGCCAGCCCGACTTCTGGTCGCCCAGGGCGATCGGGCCGAAGCTGGTGCGGACCAGCTTCTCGACCGGGAAGCCCGCCTCGGCGAGCATGCGGCGGACGATGTGCTTACGGCCCTCGTGGAGGGTGACCTCGACGAGGTAGTTCTTGCCGGTCTGCTGGATGACGCGGAAGTTGTCCGCGCGGGCCCAGCCGTCCTCCAGCTCGATGCCGCTCTTGAGCTGCTTGCCGATGTCGCGCGGCAGCGGGCCCGTGATGGCGGCGAGGTAGGTCTTCTGCACGCCGTAGCGCGGGTGCGTCAGACGGTGGGCCAGCTCGCCGTGGTTGGTGAGCAGGATGATGCCCTCGGTCTCCGTGTCGAGCCGGCCGACGTGGAAGAGGCGGGTCTCGCGGTTGGTGACGTAGTCGCCGAGGCACTGGCGGCCGTCCGGGTCCTCCATGGTGGAGACGACGCCGGCCGGCTTGTTCAGCGCGAAGAAGAGGTACGACTGGGTGGCGACCGTCAGGCCGTCGACCTTGATCTCGTCCTTCTCCGGGTCGACGCGCAGGCCCTGCTCGGTGACGATCTCGCCGTTGACCTCGACGCGGGCCATCTCGATGAGCTCTTCGCAGGCACGGCGGGAGCCCATGCCCGCCCGGGCCAGCACCTTCTGCAGGCGCTCGCCCTCCTGCTCGGCGCCGGGGAAGGTCTTGGGGGTCTTCACCTGCGGCTTGTTGTGCCGCTCCCGGTTACGCTCCTCGATCTTGGCGTCGAGCTCGCGCGGGCGGGCCGGGGCATAGCCGTGGCCACGGGCGGGGCCGCTGCTGCGCCCGCCCGCACCGGCGGTCGAGCTCTTGCGGGGGCCGCCCTTGGCGCCGCCGCGGGCCGCCGCACCGCGAGCGCCGGAGGGTCCACCGGTGCGGCCGCTGGTGGGGCCGTTACGGGTGCGCTCGGCGTCGGGGCCCACGTCGTAGCGGCGCTCCTCGGGGCGCGGACGGCGAGGGCGCTCCTGCTGCCGGTCGTCCCGGCGGTCGTCCCGCCGGTCCCCGGAGCGACCGCCGTCGTAGCGCCCGCCCTCGGAGCGGCCACCGCCGTAGCCGCCGCCACCGGAGCGACCGCCACCGGAGCGACCGCCGCTCTCGGGGCGCCCGCCGCCGGAACGACCGCCCTCGGAGCGGCCACCGCCGTAGCCGCCGCCGGAGCGACCGCCGCTCTCGGGGCGTCCGCCGCCGGAACGCCCGCCGCCCGCGCGCCCGCCCCCGGACCCCGGACGGGGAGACCCTGCCCGGCCGCCCCGGTCGTCCCGGTTGCCGCTTCCGCTGTTCCTGCCGCTGCTTCGCATCAAAGTTCCGTCTTGTCGTCCGCTTCGGTGTCCGGTGCGTCCGGATCGAACGACGGCACCCCTTCCGGGGAGTCGCCCTCGACCGCTTCCGCCTCCGGGAGGAACGGAGCCAGCTCGGGGAGCTCGTCCAGGCCGCGCAGGCCCATCCGTTCCAGAAAGTAGTTCGTCGTCCTGTACAGGATCGCACCTGTTTCGGGTTCCGTCCCCGCCTCCTCCACCAGACCGCGCTGGAGGAGGGTGCGCATGACCCCGTCGCAGTTCACTCCGCGCACCGCGGAGACCCGCGAACGGCCGACCGGCTGACGGTACGCGACGACCGCCAGGGTCTCCAGCGCGGCCTGCGTCAGCCGGGCCTGCTGGCCGTCGAGGACGAAGGACTCGACGGCGTCGGCGTACGCGGGACGGGTGAAGAAGCGCCAGCCGCCGGCCACCTCCCGCAGCTCGAAGCCGCGCCCCTGGGCCGTGTACTCCTCGGACAGCTCGCGCAGCGCCCGCTCGACCTCGCGCCGGGGCCGGGCGAGGACCTTGGCCAGGTGCTCCTCGGTGGCCGGCTCGTCGACGACCATCAGGACGGCCTCCAGGGCCGGGGCGAGGGGCAGCTCCGCCACGGCCGGCGCTCCGGCGGGGGCCTCCGCCGGTCGTCGCGGCTCCTCGTGCACGTCGTTCACGCCGTCGCCTCCTCGGGCTCGGTCTCCGGCTCGCGGTCGAATTCGTCGGTCACGACCGGGGAGGCGTCCGCCGCGCCCGTCCAGCGGACCGTCAGGGCCCCGAGCGCCTCGTCCTGGTCCAGGACCACCACGCGCTCGCGGTAGAGCTCCAGCAGGGCCAGGAAGCGCGCCACGACGGTGAGGGTGTCGGAGGCGTCCGCCGTGAGCCGGCCGAAGGTGGCCTCGCCCGCCTCGCGCAGCCTGGCGACGACGACCTCGGCCTGCTCGCGCACACTGACCAGCGGGGCGTGGATGTGGTCGACGTAGACCTGCGGCGCCGGCCTGGGGCGCATGGCCCGGGCCGCCAGCTCGGCCAGGCGCTCGGCGCCGATGCCGAGGACGACCTCGGGCAGCAGCTCCGCGTGGTGCGGCTCCAGGCCGACCGTGCGGGGGTGGCGGTGGGCCTCGTCCTCCAGCCGGCCGCTGAAGATCTCGGCGATCCGTTTGTACGCGCGGTACTGCAGGAGCCGGGCGAAGAGCAGGTCGCGGGCTTCGAGCAGGGCGAGGTCCCCTTCGTCCTCCACCTCGGCGGCGGGCAGCAGCCGGGCCGCCTTGAGGTCGAGGAGCGTCGCGGCGACGACGAGGAACTCGGTGGTCTGGTCCAGGTCGAACTCGGGGCCCATGGCGCGGATGTGCGCCATGAACTCGTCGGTGACCTTGTGCAGGGCTACCTCGGTGACGTCCAGCTTGTGCTTGGCGATCAGCTGGAGGAGGAGGTCGAAGGGGCCTTCGAAGTTCTCCAGGTGGATGGTGAAGCGGCCGTCATCGGGGGTGCCGGCACCGTCGGGGGCGTCAGCGCCGCCGGTGGTGTCCGCGGGCTCGGGCGCCTCGGCCGGCTCGGGGGTGTCGGGGGTCCCGGCCGGCTCCGCACGGTCGGCAGCCTCGGAGAGGGCCGCCGGCTCGGAGGGGGCCGCCTGCTCTGCCGTGCCGGCCGCCGGGGGCTCGGGGCGGGTGTCCGCAGCCGGGGCCGTACCGTCGGCCTCCGGCCCGGCCGCCGTGGCGCGGGCGGTTCCCCCGTCCTCGCGCCGGCCCGGGTCGCCCCCGCGCGCTCCGTCGTCACCGGCCGGCGGCGGGACGGCGGGCCGGCTCGCCGGGCCGCGGCCCAGGGGACGGCGGGCCGGGGACGAGGCGGCTGGGGGCATTGGGTTTCCAGGGGGCGGGGGAAGCGGAACGGGCCGTACGGCCCGAGGACGCGTACGGCAGGAGGCTAGCGCGGCGCGGCCCCTCAGCGGCCGCGCAGGCGCCGCACGAGGATGCTCGCGTCGCCGCGGGACTCCAGGTCGGCCAGGACGACGGCGACGGCCTCCCGGACGATGCGGCCCCGGTCGACGGCCAGCCCGTGCTCGCCGCGCAGCACCAGGCGCGCGTGCTCGAGGTCCATCAGCTCCTCCGCGGAGACGTAGACCGTGATCTTCTCGTCGTGGCGCTCGCGGCCGCTGGGGCGGCGGCCCCCGCTGCGGCCCCGGCGCTTGCCGGTCGCCGGCTCGGCGGCTCGGGGCGCGGTCGCGCGGTCGGCGGTGGTGGGGCGCCGCTCGGCGTCCTGTTCCTGGCCCGCCGCGGCGGGCGCGGTCGCGTGGCCGTCGTGCTCCGTTCCCTTGCCCGGCCGCTCACCGTCGGGCGCGTCGCCCGGACCGGGCACCCTCGGCGGCTTCTCGCCGTTCGCCTTGCGGCGGGGCGAGGAGGACTGGAGCCCCATGCCTCCGGTGGTGCGGAACAGTTCGTCGGCGCCGGGCAGACTCACTCGGCGTGACAACGGGCGAGCACCTCCCTGGCCAGCTGACGGTATGCGGCGGCGCCGACGGAGTTGGACGCGTAGGTGGTGATGGGCTCGCCCGCGACCGTGGTCTCGGGGAAGCGGACCGTGCGGCCGATGACCGTGTGGTAGACGTGGTCGTCGAACGCCTCGACGACGCGCGCGAGGACCTCGCGGCTGTGCACGGTGCGCGAGTCGTACATCGTGGCGAGGATGCCGTCGAGCTCCAGCTCCGGGTTGAGCCGCTCCTGGACCTTCTCGATGGTCTCGGTGAGCAGCGCCACGCCGCGCAGCGCGAAGAACTCGCACTCCAGCGGGACGATCACCTTGTGAGCCGCCGTCAGGGCGTTGACGGTGAGCAGGCCGAGGGAGGGCTGGCAGTCGATGACGATGTAGTCGTAGTCGGCCATCAGCGGCTTCAGGGCGCGCTGGAGCGTGGACTCGCGGGCCACCTCGCTGACGAGCTGGACCTCGGCCGCCGACAGGTCGATGTTGCTGGGCAGCAGGTCCATGTTGGGCACCGCCGTCTTCAGCAGGACCTCGTCGGCCGACATGCCCCGCTCCATGAGCAGGTTGTAGACCGTCAGGTCCAGCTCCATCGGGTTGACTCCGAGCCCGACGGAGAGCGCTCCCTGCGGGTCGAAGTCGACGAGCAGCACCCGGCGGCCGTACTCGGCGAGCGCGGCGCCCAGGTTGATGGTCGAGGTGGTCTTGCCGACCCCGCCCTTCTGGTTGCACATCGCGATGATCTTGGCCGGACCGTGGTCGGTCAGCGGCCCGGGGATGGGGAAGTACGGCAGGGGACGCCCCGTGGGGCCGATGCGCTCGCGGCGCTGGCGCGCGGCGTCGGGTGCGAGAGTGGCCGCGTACTCGGGGTCGGGCTCGTACTCCGCGTCGGGGTCGTAGAAGTGACCGTCCGGCACTTCCTCGTAGTCGGCGAGACGGGTGGTCTCCACCCCGCCCCGGTCGCCGGCCATGGCGTTCACGTGTTGACCGTCCATGCTCTGGTGGGCTGTCGTCATGCTCTGGATGTTCTGGTGTGCTGCGAAGGTGTGGACAGCGACGGAGCCGACTGCTTGGAGTCCCACGGGACTCTGGCCCTGCGCAGGCATTCCTGGGTGACCACCCCCGGGAGCAAATGTCGACTCATTCACAAGTCGTCCTACCTCCTTGGTGACCAGGAAACATCTAGATACGTCAGCGTGGCACCATGCCGACGGTTGGCGACTCTATGGCGTGTCGGCGGTCCGCAGCAACACAATCCGCCGGAGACGGCACGATGTGTCGGCAATCGAACACCCTTCTGTCAAGGGTGTACGGGAGATAACCCGGAAGATTCACGGGCGGGCGAAACGGGGGCGAAACACCCCGGCCGGGCCTTGCTCGACAAGGCCCGGCCGGGTACGTGCTCTTCGACTGATGACGCCAGGGGCTCAGCCGAGGAGGCTGCTCAGTTCGACCTGCGGCAGTCCGTGCGCCTCGGCGACGGGGCCGTAAACGACCTGTCCCTCGTGGGTGTTGAGGCCCTTGGCGAGCGCGGCGTCACGGCGCAGCGCCTCCTGCCAGCCGCGGTTGGCCAGCTCCACGATGTAGGGCAGCGTGGCGTTGGTCAGCGCGTAGGTGGAGGTGTTCGGCACCGCGCCCGGCATGTTGGCGACGCAGTAGAAGACGGAGTCGTGGACCTGGAAGGTCGGCTCCGCGTGGGTGGTCGGCTTGGAGTCCTCGAAGCAGCCGCCCTGGTCGATCGCAATGTCGACAAGTACACTTCCGGGCTTCATCTTGGCGACGAGCTCGTTGGTGACCAGCTTGGGGGCCTTGGCGCCCGGGATGAGGACGGCGCCGATGACCAGGTCGGCCTCGACGACGGCCTTCTCCAGCTCGTAGGCGTTGGAGACGATCGTCTGCACCTTGGTGCCGAAGATCTTGTCGGCCTCGCGGAGCTTGTTGACGTCCCGGTCGAGCAGGGTCACGTGGAAGCCCATGCCGACGGCGATCTGCGTGGCGTTCCAGCCGGAGACGCCACCGCCGATGACGACGGCCTTGCCGGCGTGGGTGCCCGGGACGCCGCCCGGCAGCACGCCGCGGCCGCCGGCCGAGCGCATCAGGTGGTAGGCGCCGACCTGCGGGGCCAGGCGGCCCGCGACCTCGGACATCGGGGCGAGCAGCGGCAGCGCGCGGTTGGCGAGCTCGACCGTCTCGTACGCGATGGCGGTGGTGCCGGACTGCAGCAGGGCGTCCGTGCACTCGCGGGACGCGGCCAGGTGCAGGTAGGTGAAGAGGGTCTGGCCCTTGCGGAGGCGGTGGTACTCCTCCGCGATCGGCTCCTTGACCTTCAGCAGCAGGTCGGCGGTGGCCCAGACGTCATCGGCGGTGTCCAGGATGGCGGCGCCGGCCTCGACGTACTCGGCGTCGGTGATGGAGGAGCCGAGACCGGCCCCCTTCTCCACGAAGACCTGGTGGCCGTTGCGCACCAGCTCGTGCACACCGGCCGGGGTGATGGCCACGCGGAATTCGTTGTTCTTGACCTCGCGGGGGATGCCGACCTTCACGTCGATCACGGTCCTTGAATCAGAGAATGACAGGCTAATCCCTGATATGCCGGGCACACCAGAGCAGACCGCGTCGATCGCGGCCTAGCCAGTCTAATGAAGGATTGCGCGCTGTCTAGCCTTGCAATGCAGCAATCTTTGCGCGAACCGCCACTGATTTCTTAGGTCGAAGATCCAGTGTCCTGGCCCCCCTCACCGGGCCTCCTCAGCTCGCCCCCTCTCCGAGCAGCTCGTGCGCCGCCCGCCGGTGGGCCTCCGCGGCCGCCCCGTCGCCCAGCCGGTCCAGCGTGTCCGCCAGCCGCAGCCGCGCCGCCGCCTCCAGCCGGCCGTCCCCGGCCCGCCGGGCGCACTCCATCGCCTCCAGGCCCGTCCGCAGCGCCTCGCGCGAGCGGCCCGCCTGTTCCAGCACCCGGGCGGCCTCGCCCAGCGCCCTGGCCTGCCCCGCCTGGTCCCGCAGTCTGCGGTGGGCCGCGGCGGCGGCCCGCCAGTCGCGCAGCGCCTCGCTCCACTGGCCCGCGTAGCCGTGCACCGCGCCCAGCCGCCCGTACAGCCTTGCCTCGTCGGCCAGTTCGCCCCGGGTCAGGCGCAACTCCAGGGAGCGCCGGTACCAGTCGGCGGCCCGCTGCCAGTCGCCCAGCTCCTGGTGCGCCGCGCCGATGGACTCCAGGGCCCGGCTCGTGGCGTACGGATCGCCCGCCTCCCGCGCCGACTGCAGCGCCTGGCGGTAGCGTTCGAGGGCTTCGGGGGTGCGCCCGCCGCGGGCGTCCAGGTCGCCGAGGTTCAGCAGGGCCGCCGCCTTCTCCAGGGGCATCTCGCAGCGCCTGGCGACGTCGAGGACGAGCTGGTGCAGCCCGTAGAGGTCCGGAGCCGCAGCCTCCGGCCCCAGGTGGGCGGTCAGCGCCCTGGTCAGCGCCGACACCAGCCGGCGGGCCAGGGTGTCGAGCCGGCCGTCCTCCACCGCCAGCCGGGCCGCCGCCAGCAGCGCGGGCAGCCGCGCCAGCAGCCACTCCTCGGCGGCGGGCCGCGAGGGGAACCGCAGGGGTCTGGGCAGCTGCTCGATCCTGCGCCGCACCGCCGGGTCGTCCTGCTCCGTCGCGGCCCGGCAGGAGTGCAGCTGCCGCACGGTCCGCTCCAGCATCCGCGCCCGCGCCAGCTCGATCTCCGCCGGCCGCTCCTGGGCCTGGAGCAGCGCGCCGAGCAGCTCCGCGAGGCAGCCCGGCACCCGGTACTGCGGCGGCAGCGCCCCCTCCGCCCCCTCGGGGGCCTCCCCCCTCAGCAGGCCCCGCGCGGTGAGGTCCTCCAGCGCCGACTGGGCGGTGGTGAGCGCGCAGCCCGCCAGGGCGGAGGCGGTGTGGGCGTCGGCGAGCCCGGCGGGCGCCAGCGCCAGCAGGTGCAGCAGCCGGGCGGAGGAGGGCGGCAGCGCCTCGTAGGCGAGCCAGAAGGCCCTCGCCAGCGGACGGGCCGCGCCCTCCCGGCCGGCGGCGGGGCCGCCCGCCGGCAGCTCGCGCAGCCGCTTGGCCACGTCGACGACCGACATCTTGGGCCGGGCGGCCAGCCAGCCGCCGACGAGCACCAGCGCGGCGGGCTGGCCGCCGCACTCCTCGACGACGGCGCTCGCCGCCACCGGGTCGCAGGTGATCCGCGTCGGGCCCGCGTACCGCTCCAGCAGCTCCACGGCCGCCGGGGTGTCCAGCCCGCCGAGCGTGCACGGCCGCACGTCGGGCACCCCGGTCAGCGGACCCCGGGAGACGGCGACCACCAGGCACTCGGGCTCGTCGGGCAGCAGCGGGTCCACCTGCCCGGCCCCCGCGGCGTCGTCCAGGAGCAGCAGCACCCGTCGTCCGTTGAGCGCGGCCCGCAGCGCCTCGGTCAGCTCGTCCTCCCGCGCCCCGGCCGGCACGGGGGCGTTCAGCGCCCCCAGCAGGGCCCGCGCGGTCCGCTCGGTCGGTACGGGCTCCCCGTCGGCACCCGTGAGGCGGGCGCGCAGTACTCCGTCCGGGTAGTCCCCGGCGAGCTGCCGGGCGAGCTCCTCGGCGAGGGCGGTGCGGCCGGAACCGGGCCGGCCCGCGATGAGCAGCACCCGGCCGCGCGGTCGCTTGCGGCCGGAGAGGGTGTCGAGGCCGGCCCGCACGATGTCGGCCCGCAGCTCCTTCAGCTCGCGCTGGCGGCCGACGAACGGGCCGGCCGGGGCGAAACAGGGCGCGGGCGCCGGGGCCTGACGGGGGGTCATCACCGGTCCCACGGCGGCCAGCCGTCGCCCGGGCCGGTCCGTCGCCGGTCCGCCGGTCTCCACCGTCCGCTCCGCCACGGGGCCACTCCCGTTCCACCCTGCACACGCTCGAGCCCGCCGCGGCCGCGGTCGGGAACGTGTCGAGCCTAGTTCACCGGCCCCCTCACCCCCGGTAACCCACACCCGCCATGCCGAAGATCACCTATTCGGGTTGCATGACGATAGGACCGGGGGTGGTGAAACCGGGGCGGCACACACGGTCACGCGGTCACGCGGTCACGCGGTCACGCGGTCACGCGGTCACGCCTCGAACGGGCGGGCCGGCCAGGGCGCGTCGGCCGGACGCAGCGCGTCGAGGCCCTCGCCCGCGAGCGCGGCGGCGACCGCGAGCACGCCGACGGCCAGGGAGTTGTTGTGGAGTTCGCCAGCGAGGACGCCGCGCACCAGCTCCGGCAGCGGGACGCGGGCCAGCTGCATGTCGAGTTCCTCGTGCTCGACCGCGAAGCGGTCGCCCTCGACGTCGGAGACGCCGCGCGCCAGGAAGATCCGCACGGCCTCGTCACAGCCGCCCGGGGTGGTGTAGACGTCCGTCAGGACCCGCCAGTCCTCGGCCTTGACGTGCGCCTCCTCGTACAGCTCGCGCTGCGCGGCGTGCAGCGGGTTCTCCCCCGGCACGTCCAGCAGGCCGGCCGGGATCTCCCACAGCCGCTGGCGCACCGGGTGGCGGTACTGGTTGATGACCAGGACGTGCATGTCGTCGTCGAGCGCCAGGACGGCCACGGAACCGGGGTGCACCTGGTAGTCGCGCGTGACGACGGAGCCGTCGGGCATGACCACCTCGTCCGTGCGGACGCTGGTCTTGTTGCCGGTGAACGGCGTCGCGGACGCGTTGATCCGCCACTCCTCGGCGGTGTCCTGGATGCGGTGCGCCGTGTGCGCCATGTGTGTGTCCTCCCGAGAACGCGGAAACCGGGGTGGGCGCCTCCTGCGGGAGGCCCCCACCCCGGTCCACCGTATAGGTCAGCCCTGCTGACGCTTGACGGCCGCCTTCACCAGGCCCGCGAAGAGCGGGTGCGGGCGGGTCGGGCGGGAGCGCAGCTCCGGGTGGGCCTGGGTGGCCACGAGGTAGGGGTGGACCTCGCGGGGGTACTCGACGTACTCCACCAGCTTGTTGTCGGGGGAGGTGCCGGAGAAGACGATGCCGGCCTTCTTCTCCAGCTCACCGCGGTAGGCGTTGTTGACCTCGTAGCGGTGGCGGTGGCGCTCCTCGACGTACGGCTGGTCGTCGTAGACCTCGCGGACGATCGAGCCCTCGGCCAGCTTGGCCGGGTACATGCCCAGTCGCATCGTGCCGCCCATGTCGCCCTCACCGGCGACGATGTCCATCTGCTCGGCCATGGTGGAGATCACCGGGTGGGCCGTGGCGGGGTCGAACTCGGTGGAGTTGGCGCCCTCGATGCCGGCCAGGTTGCGGGCGGCCTCGATGACCACGCACTGCAGGCCCAGGCACAGGCCCAGCAGCGGCACCTTGTTCTCACGGGCGTAGGTGATGGCGCCGACCTTGCCGTCCACGCCGCGGTCGCCGAAGCCGCCGGGGACGCAGATGGCGTCGACGTCGGACAGCTGCTTCTTGGCCCCGGCCGGGGTCTTGCAGTCGTCCGAGGTGACCCACTTGATCTTCACGCGGGCCTTGTTGGCGAAACCGCCGGCGCGGATGGCCTCGGTCACCGACAGGTAGGCGTCGGGCAGGTCGATGTACTTGCCGACCAGCGCGACCGTCACCTCGTGGTCGGGCTGGTGGACGCGGTCCAGCAGGTCGTCCCACTGCGCCCAGTCCACGTCGCGGAAGGGCAGGTCCAGCTTGCGGACGACGTAGGCGTCCAGGCCCTCGGCGTGCAGGACCTTGGGGATGTCGTAGATCGACTTGGCGTCGATGGCGGCGACCACCGCGTCCTCGTCCACGTCGCACATCAGCGAGATCTTGCGCTTGATGGCGGTGGGCACCTCGCGGTCGGCGCGCAGCACGATCGCGTCGGGCTGGATGCCGATGTTGCGCAGGGCGGCGACGGAGTGCTGGGTCGGCTTGGTCTTCAGCTCGCCGGAGGGGCCGATGTAGGGCAGCAGCGAGATGTGCACGACGAAGACGTTGTCGCGGCCCACCTCGTGGCGGACCTGGCGGACGGTCTCCAGGAACGGCAGCGACTCGATGTCGCCGACGGTGCCGCCGACCTCGGTGATCACGACGTCGACATCGTCGGTCGCCATGCGCCGGATGCGGTGCTTGATCTCGTTGGTGATGTGCGGGATGACCTGCACGGTGTCGCCCAGGTACTCACCGCGGCGCTCCTTGGCGATGACCGTGGAGTACACCTGGCCGGTGGTGACGTTGGCCGAGCCGTCGAGGTCGACGTCGAGGAAGCGCTCGTAGTGGCCGATGTCCAGGTCGGTCTCGGCGCCGTCGTTGGTGACGAACACCTCACCGTGCTGGAAGGGGTTCATCGTGCCCGGGTCGACGTTCAGGTACGGGTCGAGCTTCTGCATCGTCACCCGCAGGCCCCGGGCCTTGAGCAGCGCGCCCAGGCTGGAGGCGGTCAGTCCCTTGCCGAGCGAGGAGGCGACACCCCCTGTGACGAAGAGGTGCTTGGTCGTCGTGGGCTTTGCGGCAATAGCCAAAGGGGGGCTCCCGTGGTCGCGAGGTGAAGGTGCGTACCGGCGATCACCCGGTTGTTTTCGGGGGTGCCGTCGCTGCGGTTGGGGGGTCTGGCGCCCGCCGGTCCACGGGGTACCAGGGTATCAGCGCCCGGCACCGGACGCGTCCGGTGACGCGGTGCGACGCCCTCGCGGACCGTGCGTCACGGGCGTGTCACCGGCCGCGGAACGGGTACGCATCAGGCCACCCATTCGGCACAGATTCCCCGGCCAACCGTCGCGCGTGTCCCAACTCGGCGTCGTATCCTGCTCGGACACACGCAGCGAGCCGGCCGGCACGGCACCATCCCCGCCCCCCTTCCGGAACAAGAGCTCGTCGAAGATCGCTTGACCGCCAACGGCCCCTTCGGGGTCCTAGATGCCGTTCGACTGGAGATGACGTGGCCGGGCGTATCGAGGATTACGCACTCATCGGCGATATGCAGACCGCCGCCCTGGTCTGCCGGGACGGCACGGCCGACTGGCTGTGCCTGCCCCGATTCGATTCGCACGCGGCGTTCGCCGGACTGCTCGGCACGGAGGAACACGGCTACTGGCGCATCGGCCCGGCGCATCCCGCGGGGGCCACTCCGCCGCGTGCGGACCGGCGCCGGTACCGGGGGGACTCGCTGGTGCTCGAGTCCGAGTGGGACACCGAGCGCGGGACCGTGCGGATCATCGACTTCATGCCGCCGCGCGACGGTGCCCCTCAGCTGATCCGCATCGTCGAGGGCGTCACCGGCCGGGTGCCGATGCGCTCGGCGCTGCGCATGCGCTTCTCCTACGGGCGGGTGGTGCCCTGGGTGCACAAGGTCGGCGACCGCACGGTGGCCGTCGCGGGCCCCGACTCGGTCTGGCTCGACACCACCGCCGAGACCTTCGGCAAGGACCTGACCACCTACTCCGACTTCACCGTCGCCCCCGGTGAGCGCGTCGCCTTCACCATCAGCTGGCAGCCCTCGCACGGCGAGCCGCCCGCGCTGCCCGACCCCGAGGGGTCGCTGGAGGCCACCGAGGAGTTCTGGCGGGAGTGGGTCGGCCACTGCACGTACCACGGCCCCTACCGGGACGCCGTGGTCCGCTCGCTGATCACGCTCAAGGCGCTGACGTACGCCCCGACGGGCGGCATCGTCGCCGCCCCCACCACCTCGCTGCCCGAGGAGATCGGCGGCGTCCGCAACTGGGACTACCGCTACACCTGGCTGCGGGACGCGGCGATCACCCTCTCCTCGCTGCTGCGCACCGGCTACCGCGAGGAGGCCCGCGCCTGGCGCGAGTGGCTGCTCCGGGCCGTCGCCGGCGACCCCGAGAACCTCCAGATCATGTACGGCATCGCCGGCGAGCGGGAGCTCGGCGAGGCGGAGCTGCCGTGGCTGCCGGGCTACGAGAACTCCGGCCCCGTCCGGGTCGGCAACGGCGCGGCCGGACAGCTCCAGCTGGACGTCTACGGCGAGGTCACCGAGGCCCTGCACCTGGCCCACATGACAGGGCTCGCCCGCAACGACTACGCCTCCCTGCTCCAGCTGCGCCTCATCGGCTACCTCGAGGACCACTGGACCGAGCCCGACGAGGGCATCTGGGAGGTGCGCGGGCCGCGCCGCCACTTCGTGCACTCCAAGGTGATGGCCTGGGTCGCGGTCGACCGCACCATCAAGCTCATCGAGTCCGGTGACGTGGACGGGCCGCTGGAGCGCTGGCGCGAGCTGCGGGACGACATCCACCGGGACGTCTGCGAGCGGGGCTACGACAAGGAGCGCAACACCTTCACGCAGTCCTACGGCTCGCAGGAGCTGGACGCCTCCTTGCTGCTCATCCCGCAGATGGGCTTCCTGCCGCCCGACGACAAGCGCGTCATCGGCACCATCGAGGCGATCCAGCGGGAGCTGTCGACGCCGGACGGCTTCGTCCTGCGCTACCCGACCGCCGGGCACGAGGCCGGGGTGGACGGTCTGGAGGGCGACGAAGGGGCCTTCCTGGCCTGTTCGTTCTGGCTGGCGGACGACCTGGCGATGATCGGGCGGGTCGACGAGGCGCGGCAGCTGTTCGAGAAGCTGCTGGCGCTGCGCAACGACCTGGGACTGCTGGCGGAGGAGTGGGATCCGCGTCTGAAGCGCCAGGTGGGGAACTTCCCGCAGGCCTTCAGCCACGTGCCGCTGATCGACACGGCGCTGCGGCTGACGGCGTCGAGCGCGTTCGGCGGGTAGCACCCCGGCGGCCGGCCCGCCGGGGGCTCCGGGCTCCCCTGCGGGCGGTGGCCTAGGTCGGGTCCTGGCGCTGGCGCAGTTCGTCGTAGACGCTCAGGACGTGCGCCACCGTGTCGTCCTCGGACGGCCACTGGGCGGCCTGCCGGAACCCCTCGGCGACCAGTTCCGCGCACCGCAGCGGGTCGTCGAGCAGGGCCGCGACCGCTCCGGCCAGCGCGCCCGCGTCCCCGTACGGGACCAGTTCGGCGGCGTCCCCGACCAGCTCGGGGACGCCGCCCACCGCCGTGGCCACGAGCGGCACCCCCGCGTGCAGCGCCTCCTGTGCCAGCAGGGCCCGCGCCTCCCAGCGGCTGGGGAGGATCACCACGTCCGCCGCCGCCAGCAGCTCCGGCACGTCGTCGCGGCGCCCGACGAGGAGCACCGGGAGTTCCTCGTCGGTGATGCGGCGCTGGAGCGCCGCCCGTTCGCCGCCCTCCCCCGCCATGACGAGCAGCGGCTCGGGGTCCAGCCGCCGCCAGACGCGGGCGGCGTCCAGCAGCGGGCCGTGGCCCTGACCGGGCTCCAGCCGGCCGACGGTGACGAGCAACGGCCGGGCCACCGCGCCCAGTTCGGCGCGGGCCTTCAGCCGGAGGCACTCGTCGTCGTCGTCGGGGCGGACGCGCGGCGCGGGCAGCGCCACGGGGGCCAGCCGGGCGTCCCGCGCCCCGCGCAGCCGGGCCTCGGCCACCAGGTCCGAGGAGGCTCCGAGGACGACGGCGGCGGCCCGCGCGGCCTGCCGTTCCATCAGCCGTACGACATGGGTGCGGGCGCCCTCGGCCCGCACCCTGGTGTGCCAGGTGACCACCAGGGGCGTCGGTCGTCCCCGCAGGGCCAGGGCGGCCAGCGCCCCGGAGCGCAGCCCGTGGGCGTGCACCACGTCGGCGGTCCGGCTCGCGGCACGGATGGCGGCGACCGCCAGGGCGCTCGTACCGGGCCGCAGGGGGATGAACGCGGCTCCGCCGGCGGTGAGTTCGTAGCGGTCCGCCGCCTCCTGCGGCCCGCACACCGTGACCCGCAGTCCCCGCGCCACCAGCCCGCCGGTCAGCGAGCGCACGTGGGCGCCGCTTCCTCCGCGCCCGCCGCCCACGACCTGTACGGCGTGCAGGGGCGGCCGCCCGTGCGAGGGGCCGGGTGTGCTGCTCACGCGGTGGGGGCTCCTGGGTTCGCGTCGGCGGGGCGGGCGGCGGGGTGCGTCAGCCCAGGATGCCAGTCGGCACCCGGATCGGGGCACCACCGACGGCTGGGCGGCCCGTCCCGCCTCGCCCGCAGATCCCCGGATTCACCCGCTTTGGGGATTCCGTGCGTCCGTCAGCGTCCGGCCCGGGCCGCCGCCAGCAGTTCCTCGGCGTGGGCCCGGGCCAGCTCGGAGTCCTCCTGCCCGGCCAGCATGCGGGAGAGCTCGCGGACGCGGGCCTCGCCCTCCATGGCCTGGACGCCGCTGCGGGTGACGGCGCCGTCGTGGGTCTTCTCGACCACGAGGTGCCGGTCGGCGAAGGCCGCGACCTGCGGTAGGTGGGTGACGACCACGACCTGCGCCGACTGGGCGAGGCGGGCCAGGCGGCGGCCGACCTCGACGGCCGCCTTGCCGCCGACGCCCGCGTCGACCTCGTCGAAGAGGTACGTCGGCACGGGGTCGGAGCCGGCGAAGACCACCTCGACGGCCAGCATGACGCGGGAGAGCTCACCGCCGGAAGCGCCCTTGGCGATGGGCCGCGGCTGGGCGCCGGGGTGCGGGGTGAGGAGCAGCTCGACGTCGTCGGCGCCGTGCGGGCCGTAGGTGACGGCGCGGCCGCCGACGTCGATGCCCGACGCGGCGTCGGCCACCTCGGTCTGCCGGATGGAGAAGGTGACGCGGGCGTGCGGCATGGCGAGTTCGGCCAGCTCGGCGGTGACCGCCTCGGCGAACCGCTGCGCCGCCTCGGTGCGGGCGTCGGTCAGGGCCTGGGCGAGGTCGCCGAGTTCGGCGCGCAGGGCGTCGCGCTCGGCGGTCAGCTCGCCGATGCGGTCGTCGTCGCCGTCCAGCTCGGCCAGGCGGGCGGCGCCGCGCTCGGCCCAGGCGAGGACCGCGGTGATGCCCTCACCGGACTCGTCGTACTTACGGGTGAGGTGGGTCAGCGCCGCGCGGCGGTCCTCGACGGCGGCGAGGCGGCGTGGGTCGGCGTCGAGGTCGGAGGCGTAGCCGGCGAGCTCGCCGGCGACGTCGGACAGCAGGATGCCGATCTCGCCGATCCGGTCGGCGAGCGCCGCGAGGGCCGGGTCGTGGGAGCGCACGGACTCCAGGGCGCGGTGGGCACCCGCGACGAGGGTGGCGGCGTCGACGCCCTCGGGGTCCTCGGGGTTGCCGGCCAGCGCGGCGTGGGCGGCGGTGGCGGCGGAGGCCAGGGATTCGGCGTGGCCGAGCCGCTCGGCCTCGGCCGCCAGCTCGGCGTCCTCGCCGGGCAGCGGCTCGGTGGCGGCGACCTCGTCCAGGCCGAAGCGCAGGAGGTCGGCCTCCTGGGCGCGCTCGCGGGCGCGGGTGGTCAGCTCGGCGAGCTCGGCGGTCACCGCGCGCAGCCGGCGGTAGGCGTCGGCGTACTTGGCGAGCGGCGCGGAGACCGCGGCGCCGGCGTAGCGGTCCAGGGCCTGCCGCTGGCGGGCGGGGCGCAGCAGCCCCTGCTGGTCGGTCTGGCCGTGGACGGCCACGAGGTCGTCGGCCAGCTCCCCCAGCAGCCCCACGGGCACGCTCCGCCCGCCGACGTGGGCGCGCGAGCGGCCCTCGGCGGAGACGGTGCGGCTGACGAGCAGGGTGCCGTCGTCCAGCTCGGCGCCGGCCTCCTCGGCCCGCACGGCCGCGGGTGAGCGGCCGTCCAGGGCCAGTCGCCCCTCGACGACGGCCGCCTTGGCGCCGACGCGCACCAGGGCGGGGTCGGCACGGCCGCCGAGCAACAGGCCGAGACTGGTGACGACCATGGTCTTGCCGGCACCGGTCTCGCCGGTCACCGCCGTGAAACCGGGCGACAGCTCGACCACCGCGTCGTCAATGACGCCCAAGGACCGGATCCGCATCTCCTCCAACACGGGTACGACCATACGAGGTTCCGGGGGCCCCTCGCGACGGCCTCCCCCACCAACCCCCCTGGGGAGAACCCCACCACCGTTCCGGGTGATCGCTCCATGGTGCCCGGACCCCTTGTGGCGGAAGGCTTGTCCCATGATCACCAGTACTTCCGGCCGCCGTGCCGCCACGCTGTTTCTCACCACGGCCGTCGCGCTCGCCACGTGCGCCGGAGCTCAGGGCGCGGTCGCCGGGCCCCTCGGCGGGAACGGGCCGGCGGCGCTGGACGGCGTGTGGCGGGTGGACGGCTACGGCACGGTCGTCTCCGTCGAGGACGGGGGCCGGCGGATGCGCGAGTACGAGACGACGGGGATCGGCTGCCTGCCCGGCGACGTCACCGAGCTGACCCCCACCACGGCCACGCTCGAGCCGGCGGGCCCGGGCCGGGCCCGGCTCGGCTACGCCGGCAGCGTCGGCCACCGCACCCTGCGGCGCGTCGCCGCCCTGCCCGCCGCCTGCCTCGACCCGCAGCCCGCGAAGGACGCCCGTGCCGTCTTCGACACCTTCTGGCAGACATACGCGGAGAACTACCCCTTTTTCGCAATGAAGGGCGTGGACTGGCGGGCCGTCCGCGACCGCTACCGGCCGCAGGTGACGGACCGGACCACGGACGACGAGCTGTTCGCGATCCTGACGAAGATGATCGAGCCGCTGCACGACGGACACACGTCCCTGGTGCGCGGCGACTGCCGGGCCGCACCCGGCAACTGCTTCGGCGGCCACCGCACGGACACGCCGTTCCCCACCGAGGAACTGGTCGAGAAGATCGACGCGTCGATCGCCGGCCAGGTCGGCGCCGACCGGCTCCAGAAGTGGGGGCAGGGCCGCGGCAAGGGCAAGATCGCCTTCGCCGAGCTGCCGGACGGGACCGGCTACCTGCGCCTGACCGGCTTCGTCAACTACACCGACGACAGGACCTTCGAGGCGGACGCCGCCGAACTCGACCGGGCGCTGGACGCCGTCTTCACCCCGCAGCGGGTGCGGGACCTGCGCGGCCTGGTCCTCGACCTCCGTCTCAACGGCGGTGGCTCGGACCGGCTGGGCCTGCGCGTGGCCGAGCGGCTCACGGACCGCCCGTACACGGCCTACCTCAAGCAGGCGCGCAACGATCCGCGGGACCCGGGGAAGTTCACGCCGGCCGAGCCGGTGCGGGTGCTGCCGCACCGCGGCGCGGTCTACACCGGACCGGTCGCGGTCCTCACCGGGCGGCTGACGATCAGCGCGGGCGAGACGACGACGCAGGCGCTGACGGGGCGTGCGCCCCGGGTGGTGCGGATCGGGCAGAACACGAACGGGTCCTTCTCCGACGTGCTGGAGCGGCGGCTGCCGAACGGATGGGGCTTCGGGCTGCCGAACGAGGAGTTCCTCGACCCGGCGACCGGGCGGTCGTACGACGGGGACGGGATCGCGCCGGATGTGCGGGTTCCGGTCTTCACGGACGAGGAGTTCGCGGCGGGGCGGGACTCGGCGCTGGCGGAGGCGCGGCGGCGGCTGACGCGCCGGACGGGCTGACGCGCGGTGTCCTCGAATCGCCGGACGGGCTCAAAGAGCCCGTCCGGCGATTCGAGGTCTAGTGCGGCGCCCCGCGCCAGCCCGCCACCGGCAGGGCGAACTTCGCCACCAGCCGGTCCGTGAACGACGCGTGGTGCAGCCGCGCCAGGCGGACCGGCACCGCTCCGCGCCGCACCTCCACCCGCGCCCCGGCCGGCAGTTCCACGCTCCGTCGCCCGTCACACCACAGCACCCCGTTCGGCGTCTGCGGCTGCACCTCCACCGCCAGCACCGAGTCCGGCGCCGTCACCAGCGGCTTGGCGAACAGCGCGTGCGCGCTGATCGGCACCATGAGCAGGGCCTCCACCTCCGGCCAGACCACCGGCCCGCCCGCGGAGAAGGCGTACGCGGTCGACCCCGTCGGCGTGGCGCACACGACGCCGTCGCCGCCGAAGCGGGACACCGGACGGCCGTCGACCTCCGTGACGACCTCCAGCAGCCGCTCCCGCGCCGCCTTCTCGACCGACGCCTCGTTCAGCGCCCAGTCCGTGTGCACGACGTGCCCGTCGGTGCGGACGAGCACGTCGATGGTCATCCGCTCCTCGACCTCGTACGCGCGCGTCACGACCCGGTCGACGACCTTGTCGAGGTCGTCCCGCTCGGCCTCGGCGAGGAAGCCGACCCGTCCGAGGTTGACGCCCAGCATCGGCACCCCGGACCGCCGGGCGAACTCCGCGCCGCGCAGCAAGGTGCCGTCGCCGCCGAGCACCACCAGCAGCTCGCAGCCCTCAAGGACGTCCGGACAGCCGGGCCCGGCCTCGACGCGCTGCGCCGAGGCCGGCAGCGGCAGGTCCGCGGCCTCCTCGGCCAGCACGCGCACGCCGATGCCGCAGCGCAGCAGGCCCTGGACGACGAGCTCCGCGCTGCGGATGGCCGCGGGGCGGCCGGTGTGGGCGAGCAGGAAGACAGTGCGTCCGGTCGTTGTTGCTGATGGTGCTTCTGAAGTGGTCAACGGGGCCCCTCCGCCACTGCACGGTCAACATCCGCCGGGTCCAGTTCGGGCGCACCGGCGCGCAGCCACAGAAAGTACTCGACATTGCCCGACGGTCCGGGCAGCGGGCTCGCTGTGACCCCCAGTACGCCGAGCCCGAGCTGCGCCGCCCGCGCCGCGACGGCCCGCACGGCCTCGGCCCGCAGCTCGGCGCTGCGCACGACGCCACCGGTGCCGAGGCGCTCCTTGCCCACCTCGAACTGCGGCTTGACCATGAGCACGAGGTCCGCGTCGGGGGCTGCGCAGCCGACGAGGGCGGGCAGGACCAGGCCGAGGGGAATGAAGGACAGGTCGCCCACGACCAGGTCGACCGGCTCCCCGTCGATCTGCTCCAGCGTCAACTCGCGTACGTTGGTCCGGTCCTTCACGGTGACCCGCTCGTCGCTCTGCAGCGACCAGGCCAGCTGGCCGTAGCCGACGTCGACGGCGACGACATGGGCGACGCCCGCCCGCAGCAGGACGTCGGTGAAGCCGCCCGTCGACGCGCCGGCGTCGAGCGCCCGCCGGCCCTCGACCTTCAGCCCCAGGGGGACGAAGGCGGCGAGGGCGCCCGCGAGCTTGTGGCCCCCACGCGAGACGTAGTCCGGGTCGCTGTCGTCCTGGGTGACGACGAGGGCGGCGCTGGTCTCCACCTGGGTGGCGGGTTTGGTCGCCGTCGTGCCGCCGACGGTCACCCGGCCGGCGGCGATCAGCTGACTCGCGTGCTCGCGCGAGCGGGCCAGCTTGCGGCGCACCAGCTCCGCGTCGAGTCGGCGGCGGGTCACTGCCACGTGCGGTTCAGCTCCTAAAGGTCGTACGGGCGCGTGGGGCCCGTGGGCCCGGGGCGCTGGTCGAGGGCGCTGAGCGCCTCGCGCAGCCCCTGGTGTACATCCTCGTACACCTCCAGGTGTCCGCTCACGGCGAGGTGGTCCGCGTCCTCCAGCCGGGCCAGGCCGGCGTCCACCGCGGCGTGGCCGGTGGGGGTGCGGTCGACGCCGAGCGGCCGGGGGGCGGCGGGCTCGCCGGGCTCGGGGGCCATCGGATCGGTCATGGACCCGACGCTACCCCGGAACGGGTGTTTCTCCGGTGTTCCGGGCATCGCGGTGTACCGTCCATTGCGATGGCGACCATTGAGGAGTGCCTGGACGCACTCGACCGGCTGGCGGAGAACCTCTCGGGGGCGAGCGCGGAGCTGCGCGGCGCCGCCGCGCTGGACCGCTCGCTCAGCTGCCACGTCACCGACCTCGACGCCACCTTCACCGGCCACCTCAGGGACGGCCACCTCAAGGAGGTGCGCACGCTGGAGGGCGCCCCCGAGCAACGGGCGGAGATCGCTCTGGAGATGACGAGCGAGGACCTGGTGGCGCTGGTCGACGGCAGGCTGCACTTCGCGCGCGCCTGGGCCAGCGGCCGGGTCAGGGTGAAGGCGCCGCTGCGGGACCTGCTGCGGCTGCGCTCGGTCCTGTAGGGGCGGCCTCCCGGGGCGTACGGGCCGTCCGGGCGGCCGGCACGACCAGCGGGGTCCCGGTCTGCGGGTCGTCGATGACCTGGCAGCGCAGCCCGAAGACACGCTCGACCAGGCCGGCGGTCACCACCTCGGACGGCGGCCCCTCGGCCACGACGCGCCCGTCGCGCATGGCGATCAGGTGGGTGGCGTAGCGCGCGGCGTGGTTGAGGTCGTGCAGGACGGCGACGAGGGTGCGGCCCTGGGTCTCGTGGAGGTCGGCGCACAGGTCGAGGACCTCGATCTGGTGCTGGATGTCGAGGTAGGTGGTGGGCTCGTCGAGCAGCAGCAGCGGGGTGCGCTGGGCGAGGGCCATGGCGATCCACACGCGCTGGCGCTGGCCGCCGGACAGCTCGTCGACGTAGCGGTCGGCGAGCGCCGCCACCCCGGTGGCGGCCATGGACTCCTCGACGATCCGCTCGTCCTCCGGCGACCACTGGCGCAGCAGGCCCTGGTGGGGGTGGCGGCCGCGGGCGACGAGGTCGGCGACGGTGATGCCGTCCGGCGCGACCGAGGACTGCGGCAGCAGCCCGAGCGTGCGGGCCACCTTCCGGGCCGGGTACGAGCCGATGGCCTGGCCGTCCAGGAGGACCGAGCCGGCCCGCGGCTTCAGCATCCGGGACAGGGCGCGCAGCAGCGTGGACTTGCCGCAGGCGTTGGGGCCCACGATGACGGTGAAGGAGTGGTCGGGGACGGCGACCGACAGGTCTTCCGCGATGACCCGCCCGTCGTAGGCGAGGGTGACGGATTCGGCCGTCAGTCGGCTCACGGTCTGGCTCCTGGGGTGGGGGTGCGGGTGCAGGTGCGGGTGCGGGTTCACATTCGTCCTGCCCTGCGCTCGGTGAACAGCAGCCACAGCAGATAGCAGCCGCCGAGCATCCCGGTGAGGGCCCCGACGGGCAGGTGGTCGGGGCCGAAGAGCCGCTGGGCGGCCCAGTCCGCGGTCACCAGCAGCGCGGCGCCCGCACACGCGGCGGCGGTGAGGCCGGGCCCGGAGCCGCGGGTGAGCCGCCGGGCGAGCTGGGGCGCGGCGAGGGCGACGAAGGCGATGGGGCCCGCGGCGGCCGTGGCGGCGGAGGTCAGCAGGACGGCGGCCGCCATGGTGACCAGGCGGGTGCGCTCGACGGGCACGCCGAGGGCGTGCGCGGCGTCGTCACCCATCTCCAGCATCCGCAGGGCGCGGCCGTGGCCGAGGACGAGCGGGACGAGCACGGCGCACGCGGCCAGCAGGGGCCACACCTGGTCCCAGTCGCGGCCGTTGAGGGAGCCGACCATCCACGCCGTCGAGCGCGTGGCGTCGGTGAGGCTGGCCTTGGTGAGGAGGTAGCCGACGACGGCGGTGAGGACGGCGGCCATGGCGATGCCGACGAGCACGAAGCGGTAGCCGTGCACGCCCTTCTTCCAGGCGAGCGCGTAGATGGCGGCGCCGGAGGCGAGGCCGCCGGCGACCGACCCGGCGGCGACCGCCGTGGTGCCGCCCTGGAAGAGGACGATGACCGTCAGCGCCCCGGCGGCCGAGCCCTGGCCGAGGCCTATGACGTCGGGGCTGCCCAGGGGGTTGCGGGAGACGGTCTGGAAGACGGCGCCGGCGAGGGCGAGGGCCGCGCCGGCGAGCAGGCCGACCAGGACCCTCGGCAGCCGCAGGTCCCGCACGATGAACTCCTCCGCCGGGGTGCCGCCGCCGGTGAGGGTCCGCAGGACGTCGGCGGCCGACATGGGGTAGTCGCCGGTGCCGACGAGGGCGACGGAGGCGGCCAGGGCGACGGCCAGCAGGGCCAGGACGACCAGCGCCGCGCGGGCGTCGACGCGCAGGGAGAGCCCGCCGCGGGTACGCAGGGCACGTGGGAAGCGCGAGACATGCGGGGAGCGCGGGGACGTGACGGCTCGTGTGCCTGTCATAGCTGGGCCATCTTCCGGCGGCGGACGAGGTGGATGAAGAGGGGACCGCCCACGAGGGCGGTGACGACGCCGACCTGGAGCTCGGACGGGCGGACCACGACGCGGCCGGCGATGTCCGTGCCGAGCAGCAGCACCGGCGAGAGCAGGGCCGCGTACGGCAGGATCCAGCGCAGGTCGGGGCCGGTGAACGAGCGGACGATGTGGGGGACCATCAGCCCCACGAAGACGATGGGCCCGCAGGCGGCGGTCGCGGCGCCGCACAGCAGCGTGACCGCGGTCAGGGCGAGGGCACGGGTGAGGGCCGGCCTGCTGCCGAGGGCGCGGGCCTGGTCGTCGCCGAGCGCCATGGCGTTGAGGGGCCTCGCCAGCGCGAGCGCGAGGAGGACGCCCACGACGACGAACGGGGCGACCTGACCGACGAGGTCCGCGTTGGCGGAGGCCAGCGAGCCGACCGTCCAGAAGCGCATCCTGTCCAGGGCGGCGGAGTCCAGCAGCTCGACGGAGTAGATGTAGCCGTTGAGGGCGGCGGTGACGGCGGTGCCCGCGAGGGCCAGGCGCACGGGCGTGGCCCCGCGGGTGCCCCCCAGCGCGTACACCACGAGGGACACGGCCGCGGCGCCCAGGAAGGCGAGCCACACGTAGCCGGTCAGCGAGGTGACGCCGAGAAGACTGATGCCGGAGACGACGGCGGCCGCGGCCCCGGCGTTGACGCCGAACAGCCCCGGGTCGGCGAGCGGGTTGCGGGTCAGGGCCTGCATGACCGCGCCCGCGAGCCCGAGCGCGGCGCCGGCGAGCAGACCGAGGAGGGTGCGGGGGACGCGGACGTCGCGCACGACGACGTCGGTGTCGCTGCCGGCGTAGTGGAACAGCCCGTGCCAGACCTGGTCGACGGGGATCTGCTTGGCGCCCACGGCGACGGACGCGACCGTGACCAGCAGCAGCGCGCCGAGGGCGAGGAGCAGCCCGGCGGCCCGTGCGGCGTTGCGGCTGACGCCGCGTCGGCGGGCTGGCGTCGCCGGGGCGGGGCTCGGTGGAGGGGGACTGTCGACCAACACGTGGTTAGGTTAGCCTACCCTGAGTCTCATTCCTCCCAGAGAGAAGCACCAACCCCATGAGCACCCCCCGCACCTTCACCGTATCCCGCCGCGGCCTCCTCGCCGCGGGCGGCGCCCTGGGCGTCGGCGCCCTCCTGACGGCCTGTGGGGGTGGCGGCTCCAAGGGCTCGTCCGACGCGTCCGACGGCGGCAAGGGCGGGCCGTGGACGTTCAAGGACGACCGCGGGCAGACCGTGAAGGCCGCCGGCACCCCCCGGCGCATCGTCGCCTTCACCGGCACCGCCGCCGCCCTGCACGACTTCGGCGTCGAATGCGTCGGCGTCTTCGGCCCCACCCGGCTCGAGAACGGCAAGCCCGACCCGCAGGCCGGCGACCTCGACGTCGACAAGGTGACCGTCCTCGGCAACACCTGGGGCGAGTTCCGCGTCGAGAAGTACGCCGCCCTCAAGCCCGACCTGCTCGTCAGCAACATGTTCGAACCGGACGCCCTCTGGTACGTGCCCGAGGAGAGCAAGAAGAAGATCCTCGGCCTCGCCCCCAGCGTCGGCCTCACCTCCGCCCGGGTCTCCATGCTGGAACCCATCAAGCGCTACGCCCAACTGGCCGAGTCCCTCGGCGCCGACCTCGGCGCCAAGAAGGTCACCGACGCCAAGGCCCGCTTCGAACAGGCCGCGGAGACGCTGCGCAAGGCCGCCAAGGCCAACCCCGTCAAGGTCCTGGCCGCCTCCGGCAGCGCCGACCTGTTCTACGCCTCCAACCCGGCCGTCAACGCCGACCTGATGTACTTCCGCGAGCTGGGCGTCGACCTCGTCGTCCCCGAAAAGCTCGACAAGGGCGGCTACTTCGAGAGCCTGAGCTGGGAGAACGCCGACAAGTACCAGGCCGATCTGATCCTGCTGGACAGCCGCACCTCCGCGCTCCAGCCCAAGGACCTCGCCGCCAAGCCGACCTGGGGGAAGCTCCCCGCCGTCAAGGCCGGACAGGTCGCCCCCTGGCTCAGCGAACCCCGCTTCTCCTACGCCGGCTGCGCACCGCTGCTCGAAGGCCTCGCCGCCGCCATCGAGAAGGCCGAGAAGACGTCCTGACGCCGGGGCCCCGACCACCGATCCCCGAAAGGAGCGCGTCCCGCATGCCCGACGCCCCGCCCCCGCCCCCGCCCTACCAGTGGTTCGACCTGCACGTCCTGCGGACCGAGCGCGTCAGCCCCTCCCTGCTCCGCGTCACCTTCGGCGGCGAGCGCCTCGGCGACATGGTCACCGACGGCCGCGACCAGCGCTTCAAGCTGTTCCTGCCCCGGCCGGGCCAGGACGCCCCGGTGCTGCCCGACGACCGGGGCATCAGCTGGTACGCCCAGTGGCGCGCCCAGGACCCGGCCGTGCGGGCCGTCATGCGCTCGTACACGATCCGGGAGCTGCGCCACGACCCGGCCGAGCTCGACGTCGACTTCGTCCAGCACGGCGAGGGCCACGACGGCCACGGCGGCCCCGCCTCGCACTGGTCCCGGACCGCCCGCCCCGGCGACCGCGTCGCCGTCCTCGGCCCCGTCGCCGAGGACAACGGCGGCGCCGACTTCCAGCCCCCGGCCGGCACCGACTGGGTACTGATCACCGCCGACGAGTCCGCGCTGCCCGCGGTGGCGGGCATCCTCGCCTGGCTGCCCGCGGGCACGCCCGCCAGGGTCTGGGTCGAGGTCGCGCACCCCGAGGACGTCCAGGACCTGCCGACGAAGGCCGACGCGGAGGTCACCTGGCTGGTGGGCGGCGCCACAGCCACCCTCGACGCGGTCCGCGCCGCGGACCTGCCCGCCGGCACGCCGTACGCGTGGGTCGCCGGCGAGTCCGGCACCGTCCGCGCCGTACGCCGCCACCTCGTCTCCGAGCGCGGCTTCGACCGGCGGACCGTGACCTTCACGGGCTACTGGCGCCGGGGCGCCACCGAAGAGCAGCTGCTGGCGGAGCTGGGCTGACGCCCCGCCGCCCGGAACCGGGCGGCGGGAGCCGGGGCCGGTGGGGCCGGGGCCGGTGGGGCCGGGGCTGATGGCGGTGTGTGGGGGCCGGGGCCGGGGTGGGACGGGGCCTTCTGGGGGGCTGGATTGTTCGTGGGGAACGCCCAGCGTGGAGCGTACCCGGCACTTCCCACGAACAACCCTTTACGCCCCCTGCCAGGCCCCGTCCCACCCCGGCCCCTCCGCCGGCCTCGGGTCCCCGGAGGCGCCCGGTGCCCCGCTACCAGCCCAGACGGCTCAGCGCCTTGCCGGCGTCCAGCCCGCAGGAGCCCTCCCCCGCCGACGCCCACGCGGCCCCGCACAGCGCCCGCAGCGCGTCGATGCGCTCGCCCTCGCCGTCGAGCGTGAGCGCCCGGCCGTCCGCCGACGCCGTCCAGCCGCCGCAGCGGAAACCCTCCTCCGCGGACCCGGACACGACCGGCTGCCCCTGGAGCATCCCCCGCAGGTCCTCGGCCACGTACGTCGGCCGGTGCTCCGGCCGCGCCGCGATCAACTGCGCGGCCGTCGTCACCCCGGTCAGCACGAGCAGCGAGTCCACTCCGCCGACGTGCGCGCCCTCGATGTCCGTGTCCAGCCGGTCGCCGACGACCAGCGGCCGCTCGGCCCCCGTCCGCAGGATCGTCTCCCGGTGCATCGGCGGCTGCGGCTTGCCCGCCACCTGCGGGTCGCCCCCGGTGGCGATCCGTACGACCTCCACCGCCGACCCGTTCCCCGGGGCGATGCCACGCTCACTGGGAATCGTCAGGTCCGTGTTGGACGCGAACCACGGCACTCCCCTGGCCACCGCGTACGAGGCCTCCGCCAGCCGCGACCACGGCATGTCCGGCCCGCCGTACCCCTGCACGACCGCCGCCGGATCGTCGTCGGCCGACTCCACCGGCACCAGACCGCGCTCCCGCAGCGCGACCCGCAGCCCCTCCGCCCCGACCACCAGCACCTTCGAGCCGGCGGGAACCTGATCGGCGATCAGCCGGGCCACCGCCTGCGCCGAAGTGATCACGTCCGAGGGATCGGCCGGTATGCCCAGCTCCGTCAGGTGCCCGGCCACCGTCGCGGGCGTGCGCGCCGCGTTGTTCGTCACGTACGCGAGGTGCATCCCGCCCTCGCGGGCCGCCCCGAGCGACTCCACGGCGTGCGCGATGGCCACACCGCCCGCGTACACCACCCCGTCGAGGTCCAGCAGCGCGGTGTCGTAGGCGTCGCTCAGCCGCTGCTCGCTGCCGTCGGGCCGGGTCCGGGCGGTCTGGTTCATACCGGGTTCGCTCCTTGTGCTGTAAGTCTCTTCCACGATCATTGCTCATCGGGCCATGCGACATAACATTTCACAATGAGCACTCCAGGCCATGGCCACGGCGATCGCACGGGGCGGGGGCTCCACCTCACCCCCTTCCGAGGACTCCGCTACGTCCCCGAGCAGGTCGGCAGCCTCTCGGCGGTCACGTCGCCACCGTACGACGTGGTCGTCCGGCCCGACGGTCTGCGCCACCTGGAGACCGCCGACCCGCACAACATCGTGCGGCTGATCCTCCCGCAGGCCGCCACCGCCGCCGACCGCCACCGCCAGGCGGCCGAGACCCTGCGCCGCTGGCAGGACGAGCAGGTCCTCGCCCCGGACCCCGAGCCCGCGCTCTACGTGTACGAGCAGCGCGGCGAAGGCATATTGCAGCGCGGCCTCATCGGCGCCCTGCGCCTGTCCCCCCGCGAGGAAGGCGTCGTCCTGCCGCACGAGGACGTCATGCCGCACATCATCGAGGACCGGGCCGCCCTCATGCGCGACACCGGGGCCAACCTCGAACCCCTGCTTTTCTCCTACCGCGGCAACGGCGACGGCACCGAGGGCGCCGCGGGCGTCATCGAGCGGGTGATCCGCACGGAGCCGCTGCTCTCCACCACCACCGACGACGGCTACGCCCACCGCCTGTGGTCGGTCACCGACGCGGCCGACCTGGCCCTCATCACCGAGGACCTCTCCCACCAGCACGCCCTCATCGCCGACGGCCACCACCGCTGGGCCACCTACCTGCGCCTGCGCGACGAGCAGCCGGCACCCGGGCCCTGGGACTTCGGTCTGGTCCTCCTCGTGGACACGGCCCGCTATCCGCTGCGCGTACGGGCCATCCACCGCCTGCTGCACCGTCTGCCGGTCGCCGACGCCCTGGCCGCGGTGGGCGGCTCCTTCCGGGTCCGCGCCCTCGACGGCCCGCTCCCCGAAGCGCTGGACGCCCTAGCGGAGGCGGTCCGCGAGGGCGGCAACGCCTTCGTCCTCGCCGGCGACGGCCGCTTCCACCTCCTCGACCGCCCCGACGCCGGTCTGCTGGCCCGCACGGTCCCCACCGACCGGCCCCGGGCCTGGCGGGAGCTCGACGCGGCGGTCCTGCACTCGGCCCTGCTGGAGCACGTCTGGGAGGTCCCGGACGATCCCGAGCACATCGGCTACATCCACGAGGCGGCGGCCGCCGTGGCACAGGCGGAGCGGCACGGCGGCACGGCGGTGCTGATGCACCCGGTCCACGAGGACGTGGTGCGGGAGCTCGCCGAGCAGGGCGTCACGATGCCGCGCAAGTCGACGTCCTTCGGCCCGAAGCCGGCCACCGGGCTGGTGCTGCGCAGCCTCGCGCTGCACTGAGGCCGCATACGACGATGAGGGCGGAACCCCGTGGGGGTTCCGCCCTCATCGTCATGATCAGCGATCAGCGATCAGCGCCAGAGTTGTGATCAGCTCTGGCTGTCGCCCTCGCCGGCCTTGGGCTCGGCGTCCGCGTCGGCGTCCGCGCTGGCGGCGGACTCCGTCTCGCCCTTGGGCTCGTCCTTGACCTCGGCGTCCTCGGCCTTGGGCTCGGCGATCTCGGCCTCGTCCTCGGTCTCCTCCTCCAGGGCGTCGGTGAACTCCACGCCGTCCAGCTCAGCGAGCCGGTCGGAGGCGTTCGTCGTACCGCCCTGGTCGGCCTCCAGCGCCTTGGCGAACCACTCGCGCGCCTCGCTCTCGCGCCCGACCTCAAGGAGCGCGTCGGCGTAGGCGTACCGCAGGCGCGCAGTCCACGGCTGGATGGAGTTGGACGCCAGCTCGGGGCTCTGCAGCGTCACGACCGCCGCTTCCGCCTGGCCCATGTCCTTGCGGGCGCCGGCGGCGACCAGGCGCATCTCCACCTGTCCGGCCTTGTCGAGCTTGTGCACCTCGGGCTCACCGGCCATGGCGAGGGCGCGCTCGGGACGGCCCATGCCGCGCTCGCAGTCCGCCATGACGGGCCACAGCTCGACGGAGCCGGTCATCCGCCGGGCGGCACGGAACTCGGCGAGGGCCTCGGAGTACTTGCCCGTCGCGTACGCGGCGAAGCCGGCGGCCTCCCGCACGGCGGCGACGCGGGACGCGAGCCGCAGGGCGATGCGGGAGTACTCGTACGCCTGCTCGGGCTCCTCGTCCAGGAGCTTCGCGACCATGACGAGGTTACGGGCGACGTCCTCGGCCAGGGTCTTCGGCAGGCTCATCAGCTCCTGCCGGACGTCCTTGTCGATCTCGTCGCCGGTGACCTCTTCGGGGATCGGCAGCCGCTTCACGGGCTCCCGGTCGCGGTCCCGGTCGTCGCGGCGGCCGTAGCCACCGGAACGGTCGTCGCGACCGCCTCGGTAGCCGCCACCGCCGCCCTGGCGGTCGTCCCGGTAGGAACGACGGGGGCCACGGTCGTCGTCACGGCGGGGGCCACGGTCGTCGCGGCGCTCGTCACGACGGAACGACGGACGCTCATCGCGACGGTCATCGCGGCGGAAACCACCACGGTCGTCGTCACGGCGCGGGCCACGGTCGTCACGGCGCTCGTCACGACGGAAACCGCCACGGTCATCGTCACGGCGAGGGCCGAAGCCACCACCGGGACGGCCACCACGGTCATCGCGGCGCTCGTCACGGCGGAAGGAGGGACGCTCGTCACGGCGCTCGTCACGACGGAACGACGGACGCTCATCGCGACGGTCATCGCGGCGGAAACCACCACGGTCGTCATCGCGGCGCGGGCCACGGTCGTCACGGCGCTCGTCACGACGGAAACCGCCACGGTCATCGTCACGGCGAGGGCCGAAGCCACCACCGGGACGGCCACCACGGTAACCACCGCGGTCGTCGTCGCGACGGGGACCACGGTCGTCACGGCGGTCATCGCGACGGAAGCCGCCACGGTCGTCATCGCGACGCGGGCCACGGTCGTCACGGCGCTCGTCACGACGGAAACCGCCACGGTCATCGTCACGACGGGGACCACGGTCGTCACGTCGGAAACCGCCGGCACGGTCGTCACGACGGAAGCCGCCGCCGCCGCTGCGCGGACCGCGAGGGCCTCCGCGACGCGGCTCGCCGCCCGAGCGGTCGTCGGGAGAGTTGGTGGACATCGACGTGACTCCTGTCTTCGGGTACCGCAGTCATTCTCGCGCACCCGGGTTGCAGGCGCGCTTCGGCAAAATACAAACGAAAAAACAAAAGGACCCTTGGTCCCAGCGTGAACGCTGGGACCAAGGGTCCTTTAAAAGATTGTTCGGCGGCGTCCTACTCTCCCACAGGGTCCCCCCTGCAGTACCATCGGCGCTGAAAGGCTTAGCTTCCGGGTTCGGAATGTAACCGGGCGTTTCCCTAACGCTATGACCACCGAAACACCATCGGGCCACCCCGCGTCAGCGGGATAGATGGCGCTCCTAGCGAACAAGCACACTCTTCAATTAAAAGGTGTTACTGGTTCAACCGGTGCGACTGTTCGCAACCCGGGAACCACACAGTGGACGCGAGCAACTGAGGACAAGCCCTCGGCCTATTAGTACCAGTCAGCTCCAACCGTTACCGGTCTTCCACACCTGGCCTATCAACCCAGTCGTCTACTGGGAGCCTTACCCCATCAAGTGGGTGGGAGTCCTCATCTCGAAGCAGGCTTCCCGCTTAGATGCTTTCAGCGGTTATCCCTCCCGAACGTAGCCAACCAGCCATGCCCTTGGCAGGACAACTGGCACACCAGAGGTTCGTCCGTCCCGGTCCTCTCGTACTAGGGACAGCCCTTCTCAAGACTCCTACGCGCACAGCGGATAGGGACCGAACTGTCTCACGACGTTCTAAACCCAGCTCGCGTACCGCTTTAATGGGCGAACAGCCCAACCCTTGGGACCGACTCCAGCCCCAGGATGCGACGAGCCGACATCGAGGTGCCAAACCATCCCGTCGATATGGACTCTTGGGGAAGATCAGCCTGTTATCCCCGGGGTACCTTTTATCCGTTGAGCGACGGCGCTTCCACAAGCCACCGCCGGATCACTAGTCCCGACTTTCGTCCCTGCTCGACCCGTCGGTCTCACAGTCAAGCTCCCTTGTGCACTTACACTCAACACCTGATTGCCAACCAGGCTGAGGGAACCTTTGGGCGCCTCCGTTACCCTTTAGGAGGCAACCGCCCCAGTTAAACTACCCACCAGACACTGTCCCTGATCCGGATCACGGACCCAGGTTAGACATCCAGCACGACCAGAGTGGTATTTCAACGACGACTCCACACACACTGGCGTGCATGCTTCACAGTCTCCCACCTATCCTACACAAGCCGAACCGAACACCAATATCAAGCTATAGTAAAGGTCCCGGGGTCTTTCCGTCCTGCTGCGCGAAACGAGCATCTTTACTCGTAGTGCAATTTCACCGGGCCTATGGTTGAGACAGTCGAGAAGTCGTTACGCCATTCGTGCAGGTCGGAACTTACCCGACAAGGAATTTCGCTACCTTAGGATGGTTATAGTTACCACCGCCGTTTACTGGCGCTTAAGTTCTCAGCTTCGCCCCACCGAAATGGAGCTAACCGGTCCCCTTAACGTTCCAGCACCGGGCAGGCGTCAGTCCGTATACATCGCCTTACGGCTTCGCACGGACCTGTGTTTTTAGTAAACAGTCGCTTCTCGCTGGTCTCTGCGGCCACACCCAGCTCAGGAAGCAAGTTCCCTCACCAGACATGGCCCCCCTTCTCCCGAAGTTACGGGGGCATTTTGCCGAGTTCCTTAACCATAGTTCACCCGAACGCCTCGGTATTCTCTACCTGACCACCTGAGTCGGTTTAGGGTACGGGCCGCCATGAAACTCGCTAGAGGCTTTTCTCGACAGCATAGGATCATCCACTTCACCACAATCGGCTCGGCATCAGGTCTCAGCCTTAATGTGTGACGGATTTGCCTATCACACGGCCTACACCCTTACCCCGGGACTACCACCGCCCGGGCTGGACTACCTTCCTGCGTCACCCCATCGCTTACCTACTACAAGTCTGGTTCGTCGGCTCCACCACTCCCCTTTGTCCGAAGACTCCAGGGCGGCTTCACGGACTTAGCATCGCCTGATTCGATATTGGGCGTTTCAAAGCGGGTACCGGAATATCAACCGGTTGTCCATCGACTACGCCTGTCGGCCTCGCCTTAGGTCCCGACTTACCCTGGGCAGATCAGCTTGACCCAGGAACCCTTAGTCAATCGGCGCACACGTTTCTCACGTGTGTATCGCTACTCATGCCTGCATTCTCACTCGTGAACCGTCCACAACTCGCTTCCGCGGCTGCTTCACCCGGCACACGACGCTCCCCTACCCATCACAGTCCCCGTTGGGGGTACATACTGCAATGACACGACTTCGGCGGTACGCTTGAGCCCCGCTACATTGTCGGCGCGGAATCACTTGACCAGTGAGCTATTACGCACTCTTTCAAGGGTGGCTGCTTCTAAGCCAACCTCCTGGTTGTCTCTGCGACTCCACATCCTTTCCCACTTAGCGTACGCTTAGGGGCCTTAGTCGATGCTCTGGGCTGTTTCCCTCTCGACCATGGAGCTTATCCCCCACAGTCTCACTGCCGCGCTCTCACTTACCGGCATTCGGAGTTTGGCTAAGGTCAGTAACCCGGTAGGGCCCATCGCCTATCCAGTGCTCTACCTCCGGCAAGAAACACACGACGCTGCACCTAAATGCATTTCGGGGAGAACCAGCTATCACGGAGTTTGATTGGCCTTTCACCCCTAACCACAGGTCATCCCCCAGGTTTTCAACCCTGGTGGGTTCGGTCCTCCACGAAGTCTTACCTCCGCTTCAACCTGCCCATGGCTAGATCACTCCGCTTCGGGTCTTGGGCACGCTACTCAAACGCCCTATTCGGACTCGCTTTCGCTACGGCTTCCCCACACGGGTTAACCTCGCAACATACCGCAAACTCGCAGGCTCATTCTTCAAAAGGCACGCAGTCACGACGCACCGAGCAAGCTCGATGCGCGACGCTCCCACGGCTTGTAGGCACACGGTTTCAGGTACTATTTCACTCCGCTCCCGCGGTACTTTTCACCATTCCCTCACGGTACTATCCGCTATCGGTCACCAGGGAATATTTAGGCTTAGCGGGTGGTCCCGCCAGATTCACACGGGATTTCTCGGGCCCCGTGCTACTTGGGTGTCTCTTAAACGAGCCGTCAATGTTTCAGCTACGGGGGTCTTACCCTCTACGCCGGACCTTTCGCATGTCCTTCGCCTACATCAACGGTTTCTGACTCGTCTCACAGCCGGCAGACTATGAAAAAGAGATCCCACAACCCCGCATGCGCAACCCCTGCCGGGTATCACACACATACGGTTTGGCCTCATCCGGTTTCGCTCGCCACTACTCCCGGAATCACGGTTGTTTTCTCTTCCTGCGGGTACTGAGATGTTTCACTTCCCCGCGTTCCCTCCACACTGCCTATGTGTTCAGCAGCGGGTGACAGCCCATGACGACTGCCGGGTTTCCCCATTCGGACACCCCCGGATCAAAGCTCGGTTGACAGCTCCCCGGGGCCTATCGTGGCCTCCCACGTCCTTCATCGGTTCCTGGTGCCAAGGCATCCACCGTGCGCCCTTAAAAACTTGGCCACAGATGCTCGCGTCCACTGTGCAGTTCTCAAGCAACGACCAGCCACCCATCACCCCACCACCGAAGCAGTGAGTGCACTGGGGCCGGCATCGCGAAGGTTCGAAACTTACGTTCCGTACCCTCAGATACCCAACAGCGTGCCCGACCCAGCCCCTCAGAAATTTCACGTTCCACGCCGAAGCAGTACTAGTGAACCCTCAAGAACTGTGCCGAATAGTCAACGTTCCACCCATGAGCAACCGTGCAAGACATTCGCTTGCAGTCGGCTATGTGCTCCTTAGAAAGGAGGTGATCCAGCCGCACCTTCCGGTACGGCTACCTTGTTACGACTTCGTCCCAATCGCCAGTCCCACCTTCGACGGCTCCCTCCACAAGGGTTGGGCCACCGGCTTCGGGTGTTACCGACTTTCGTGACGTGACGGGCGGTGTGTACAAGGCCCGGGAACGTATTCACCGCAGCAATGCTGATCTGCGATTACTAGCAACTCCAACTTCATGGGGTCGAGTTGCAGACCCCAATCCGAACTGAGACCGGCTTTTTGAGATTCGCTCCACCTCGCGGTATCGCAGCTCATTGTACCGGCCATTGTAGCACGTGTGCAGCCCAAGACATAAGGGGCATGATGACTTGACGTCGTCCCCACCTTCCTCCGAGTTGACCCCGGCAGTCTCCTGTGAGTCCCCATCACCCCGAAGGGCATGCTGGCAACACAGAACAAGGGTTGCGCTCGTTGCGGGACTTAACCCAACATCTCACGACACGAGCTGACGACAGCCATGCACCACCTGTACACCGACCACAAGGGGGCGACCATCTCTGGCCGTTTCCGGTGTATGTCAAGCCTTGGTAAGGTTCTTCGCGTTGCGTCGAATTAAGCCACATGCTCCGCTGCTTGTGCGGGCCCCCGTCAATTCCTTTGAGTTTTAGCCTTGCGGCCGTACTCCCCAGGCGGGGAACTTAATGCGTTAGCTGCGGCACGGACGACGTGGAATGTCGCCCACACCTAGTTCCCAACGTTTACGGCGTGGACTACCAGGGTATCTAATCCTGTTCGCTCCCCACGCTTTCGCTCCTCAGCGTCAGTATCGGCCCAGAGATCCGCCTTCGCCACCGGTGTTCCTCCTGATATCTGCGCATTTCACCGCTACACCAGGAATTCCGATCTCCCCTACCGAACTCTAGCCTGCCCGTATCGAATGCAGACCCGGGGTTAAGCCCCGGGCTTTCACATCCGACGCAACAAGCCGCCTACGAGCTCTTTACGCCCAATAATTCCGGACAACGCTTGCGCCCTACGTATTACCGCGGCTGCTGGCACGTAGTTAGCCGGCGCTTCTTCTGCAGGTACCGTCACTTTCGCTTCTTCCCTGCTGAAAGAGGTTTACAACCCGAAGGCCGTCATCCCTCACGCGGCGTCGCTGCATCAGGCTTTCGCCCATTGTGCAATATTCCCCACTGCTGCCTCCCGTAGGAGTCTGGGCCGTGTCTCAGTCCCAGTGTGGCCGGTCGCCCTCTCAGGCCGGCTACCCGTCGTCGCCTTGGTAGGCCATCACCCCACCAACAAGCTGATAGGCCGCGGGCTCATCCTGCACCGCCGGAGCTTTCCACCACCAACCATGCGGTCAGCGGTCGTATCCGGTATTAGACCCCGTTTCCAGGGCTTGTCCCAGAGTGCAGGGCAGATTGCCCACGTGTTACTCACCCGTTCGCCACTAATCCACCCCGAAGGGCTTCATCGTTCGACTTGCATGTGTTAAGCACGCCGCCAGCGTTCGTCCTGAGCCAGGATCAAACTCTCCGTGAATGTTTACCCGTAATCGGGTCGACACCACGAGAGCGGAACAACCAGGCGGAATAAGCCCGGTCGTTCACAGCGTCCTCGCTGTGTGTGCCTACCCGATCCATACGGACCCGGCAGGACTTTTAAAGGAACCTCATCCATCGAGATGGACGGGGTGTCAACATATCTGGCGTTGACTTTTGGCACGCTGTTGAGTTCTCAAGGAACGGACGCTTCCTTTGTACTCACCCTCTCGGGCTTTCCTCCGGGCGCTTCCCTTCGGTATTTCGTGTTCCGACTCTATCAGATCCTTTTCCGTTCCGTTTCCGGTCCGAATTCGGTTTCCGATTCCCCTGTCGGCGGGGTGACCACTACGTTAGCGGATTTCTCCGGCGGCTCATAATCGAGCCGATCCGCGGACATATTTCGGCACACCGAAACATGACCCCGATCCGGGGAGTCCTCGTAGCAGTGGTTGTTGCCGCTCGCCGGTACGCGCTCACAGCGCTGCCCGTGTCTCAAGCGGCTTGCCTACGTTAGGCCCTCCATCCTTCAGAGTCAAGCACCCCCCTGGCGTGCCCCCTTGCCCCTGTTGCGGGGCACGTGGGCCCGGTACGGGCTGACCGTCGGATCGCCGTCCGTCCAGAACCGCCAGGGGTGCGTCGCGCCCTCGCCGCCCACCCCCGTGCGCGGGCCGCTCCGCACCAGCTCGGCGGCCACCGGAGTGCCCCCCAGGACGGAGAGGGGGGCGCCCGGGCCCGCGCAGAGGTCCGTGCCGTTCAGGGAGCGGTCCACGTCGAGCGCCGT
Organism: Streptomyces cinnamoneus; assembly: GCF_002939475.1. Classification (NCBI taxonomy): domain Bacteria; kingdom Bacillati; phylum Actinomycetota; class Actinomycetes; order Kitasatosporales; family Streptomycetaceae; genus Streptomyces; species Streptomyces cinnamoneus. Next base: position 1,623,181 of record NZ_PKFQ01000001.1, read on the forward strand.
CGCGAGGCGGGCCGGACCCTGGGCCAGCTCCCGGTCGTGACGCGCCTTGGGGCGGCGTCCACGGGCGAGGTCGGCTCCCCTGATCACTTCCCCGCCGCGCAGCAGGACACCGCTGGCGGTGCCCTCGGGACCGCAGACCAGGTTCAGGCTGAACCACATGCCGTAGATGAAGTAGACATAGGCGTGCCCGGGCGGGCCGAACATCGACGCGTTCCGCTCCGTGCGGCCTCGGTAGGCGTGGGATCCGGGATCCGCCTCGCCGGCGTACGCCTCGACCTCCGTGATGCGGAGCTCGATCACACCCTCCGGACTCGTCCGGACGAGTGTGCGGCCGAGGAGTTCGGGAGCGACCTCCAGGACCGGACGGTCGAAGAACTCCCGGGCGAGTGGCATACGGTCAGGCGCGGCAATCATGCCGGTCGAGCGTACTGGAAGGGCCCGGCGAACGGGTCCGGGGAGGAATGGCGCAGTGGTTTTCAAGAAGCTCATGGCGAGTCTGGGCGCGGGCGGCGCCTCGGTCGAGACGGTGCTCTTCGAGGAGAACGTCGTACCCGGTGGTGTGGTGCAGGGCGAGGTCCGCATCCAGGGTGGCTCGGTCCCGCAGCGGATCGAGGGGCTTTCGGTGGGGCTCCAGGCCCGCGTCGAGGTGGAGGGCGACGACGGCGAGTACAAGCAGGACGTCGAGTTCACCCGTCTCCAGCTGGGCGGCGCCTTCGAGGTGCAGCCGGGGGCGGTCCACTCGGTGCCGTTCGGGCTGGAGATCCCCTGGGAGACGCCGATCACCATGTTCCTGGGCCGGCACCTCACGGGGATGAACGTGGGGGTCACCACCCATCTGGCCATCGCCCGCGCGGTGGACTCCAGCGACCTCGATCCGGTGAACGTCCACCCGCTCCCCGCGCAGCAGGCGATCCTCGACGCCTTCGGGCAGCTCGGCTTCGCGTTCAAGAGCGCCGACCTGGAGCGCGGCCACATCCGCGGGACGCGGCAGCGGCTGCCGTTCTACCAGGAGATCGAGTTCCACGCCCCGTCGCAGTACCGGGGGCTGAACGAGGTCGAGCTGTCGTTCGTGGCCGATGACCGCGAGATGGACGTCGTCCTGGAGATGGACAAGAAGCCCGGCGTGTTCAGCTCGGGCAGCGACGCCTACCGGTCGTTCGCCGTGGACCTCCAGGCGTACGCGCAGACCGACTGGGCCGCGTACCTGAACCAGTGGCTCTCCGAGGTCGGCGGCAAGCGCAACTGGTTCTGATCCGTCCCGTCGGTGCCCGGCACGTCCGCCTCGTGCGTGCCGGGCGCTGTACGCGGCGCCCTGCCTCAGCCGAGGAGCACCGTCAGCGGCGACTCGCCCTCGGCCCAGAAGTCGACGGCGTCGGCCAGGACGGCCTCCGCCGTGCGGGCGTCGGCGGGGGCGGCCTTGCTGAAGGCCTCCCACTGCTCCGCCAGCAGCAGGTAGCCGCGGGACTTACCGGCCTCGCGCCACCAGGAGAGGTCGGTGAGGCAGTCGGCGAGGGCGTCCCAGTTGTGGCCGAACCAGTCGGGGAACCCGAGGTCGGCGGCGCACCTCCGGAGAAAGGCGGCCTTGTCGTGGACGCCGTCGAGGCGCAGCCGCGCCGCCCGCCAGTCGGCCTCGGCGGCGAGGTCCATGACCTCCTGCGGGGGTTCGGCGGGGGGCAGTCGGTAGAGGCCCGGCGGCGTGGCGCCGCTGAGGATTCCCTGGAGCCCGGATGCGGGCAGCGAGCGGGTCATCGGTGCACCACCGCTTCGAACGTCTCGTAGTGGTCGCTGGTGTAGTAGCGCTCGGAGTGCTCCCCGGCGATGATGCGGCGGGCGCCGCGGTCACGGGAGCCCGGGGTGGGCACCGTGTACTCGTGGTAGTAGCCGCGGGGTTGCCGGGGGAGCCGGTTCTCGTGGTTGCCGAAGACGGTGCCGTCCTTGGGGTACGGGAAGGGGCCGCCCTTGGCGATGAGGTCGAGGGTGCGCCGTGCCTCGGGCGGCAGCCGGTCCTCGCGGACGGTCTTCATGCCCTTCGCCCAGGAGGGGGTCGCGCCCGTGTCGGTGGGGGTGGCGGCGGTGGTCCGGGGTTTCTCGGTCTTCTGGCCTCCTGACACGCAGGCAGGGAGCAGCAGCAGCGGCAGGGTGGCCAGGAGGACGGTCAGGGCGCGCATGAGACGGCCCGCCGGTCGTCGCCGCTCGTTCTGTCGTCGTCCGATTTGTCGAAGTACATGAAGCACGCTCCCCATGGTCGCAGTGCGGGCGGCCGATGCCTCGTTAGGCTGGCGCTTTCACCTGTCAGCGCGTATTGGAGGTGTCTTGGTGTCCGAGCAGAAGCGACGGCCGCTCCCCCACGATTTTCATCCGCCGGTGCCCTCGTTCACAGTGGCGAGCGACGATGTGACGGATGGTGCGAGGCTCAAGAGCGACCAGGTGCACGCGGGCGGCAACGTGTCGCCGCACCTGCGCTGGGAGGGTTTCCCCGAGGACGCGAAGAGTTTCGCCGTCACGTGCTTCGACCCGGACGCGCCGACCGGCAGCGGTTTCTGGCACTGGGTGCTCTTCGACATCCCGGCCGGTGTCACCGAGTTGCCGGCCGGTGCGGGAAGCGGCGGGATGAAGGAGCTGCCCGAGGGCGCCGTTCATGTGCGCAACGACTACGGGACCCGCGACTTCGGTGGTGCGGCGCCGCCGCCCGGTGACGGGCCGCACCGGTACGTCTTCACCGTCTACGCGGTGGACCGGGAGAAGCTGGGCCCCGACGCGGACGCGTCCCCGGCGGTGGTGGGCTTCCACCTGCGCTTCCACGCGCTGGCGCGGGCGCAGCTGATCGGTGAGTACGAGGTGCCGGCCGCGGGCTGAGGCCGCGACGGCGGGCGGCCGGCGGTCCGTAGGTCCCGTCAGACAGGCGTGGGCGTCCGGAAATTCCGTTGCGCGTCCGTGCCCCTGGCTCGCACAGTGGTTCCTGCCGACGGCTTCGCATGCGGCCGTCGGGCAGCAGGTACCGCCGTGGCGGGGGCGTGGCGCTGTGCGCCTGTCTGCCGGAGCCCGGTCTGGTGCCGGGGGACCGCGCCTGCTGCCGTGCGCTCCGGGCCCGCGTTCGACACGGGGGAATGGGCCCGGAGCGTTCCCCCTCCCCCGGTCAGCCGCGTCCCGCCGTCAGCGCAGCAGGAGCTGGACGATCGCCACGACGCCGACGACGACGATGACGCCGCGCAGCACGGTGGGCGGCAGTCTGCGGCCGAGCTTCGCGCCGGCCTGGCCACCGAGGGTGGAGCCGACGGCGATGAGGAGGACGGCCGTCCAGTCGACGTCCGCGACGAAGACGAAGAAGAGCGCGGCGACGCCGTTGACGACGACGCCGAGGACGTTCTTGAGGGCGTTGATCCTCTGCAGTCCGTCGTGGAGCAGGATTCCCATGAGCGAGAGGTACATGACGCCCTGGGCGGCGCCGAAGTAGCCCCCGTAGGCGCTGGCGACGAGCAGTCCGGCCAGCAGGGCGACGCCGCCGTCGGTGGGTGCCTCGGTGCCGTTGCGCTCGCGCCGGCGGGCGAGGGCCCGGGCGAGGCGGGGCTGGAGGACGACGAGTACCAGCGCGAGGGCGATCAGGACGGGGACGATGGCGTCGAACGCCTTGGACGGCAGGGCGAGCAGCAGGACGGCGCCGGTGAGGCCGCCGATCAGCGCGGTGACGCCGAAGCGGACGATGCGGCGGCGCTGGCCGCGCAGTTCGCGGCGGTAGCCGACGGCGCCGCTGATGTTGCCGGTGACGAGGCCGAGGGTGTTGGAGACGTTGGCGGTGACCGGCGGCAGGCCGGTGGCGAGGAGCACCGGAAAGGTGAACAGGGTGCCGCTGCCGACGATGGTGTTGATCGTGCCGGCGCCGATGCCGGCCGCGAAGACCGCGAGTGCTTCCCAGATGGACAAGGCCATCTCCTTCAGTTCAGTGTGTCGCCTCCCCGCCGTGAGAGGTCGAGGGGCCGCACTGATCATGCATGAGATCGAACATGCGTGAAGGGGGAGGGGCTTCAGTCGTCGGTCAGTCGATCGGCGGCTGCTCCCGGCGCGGGTTCTGCTTGGCGGGGGCGGGCGACGGGGCGCCGCCGCCGCTCTTGGGGGTGAGGCTGCCGACGGCGCCGCTGAGTCCCTTCAGGGCGTCACCGATCTCGCTGGGGACGATCCAGAGCTTGTTGGCGTCGCCCTCGGCGATCTTCGGGAGCATCTGGAGGTACTGGTAGGCGAGCAGCTTCTCGTCGGCGTCGCCGGCGTGGATGGACTCGAAGACCGTGCGGATGGCCTGGGCCTCGCCCTCGGCGCGCAGCGCGGCGGCCCGGGCCTCGCCCTCGGCGCGCAGGATCGCCGACTGCTTCTCACCTTCGGCGGTGAGGATCTGGGACTGGCGGATGCCCTCGGCGGTGAGGATCGCAGCGCGCTTGTCACGGTCGGCGCGCATCTGCTTCTCCATCGAGTCCTGGATGGAGGTCGGCGGCTCGATGGCCTTGAGCTCGACGCGGTTGACGCGGATGCCCCACTTGCCGGTCGCCTCGTCGAGGACGCCGCGCAGGGCGGCGTTGATCTCCTCGCGGGAGGTGAGGGTCCGTTCGAGGTCCATGCCGCCGATGATGTTCCGCAGGGTGGTGACGGTGAGCTGCTCGATGGCCTGGATGAAGCTGGACACCTCGTAGGTGGCCGCCCGGGCGTCGGTCACCTGGTAGTAGATGACCGTGTCGATGTTGACGACGAGATTGTCCTGGGTGATGACCGGCTGCGGGGGGAACGGCACGACCTGCTCGCGGAGGTCGATGCGGTTGCGGATGGAGTCGATGAAGGGGACGACGATGTTCAGGCCGGCGTTGAGGGTGCGGGTGTAGCGGCCGAAGCGCTCGACGATGGCCGCGCTGGCCTGTGGGATGACCTGCACCGTCTTCATGAGGGCGATGAAGACCAGCACCACCAGGATGATCAGGACGATGATGATCGGTTCCATCGTGACTCCAGCTCCCCGTGCCTGTGTCGTTGGGCTTGATCAGTCTTTCAGAACCCGGCGGCGCCGTGCAGGCGTTGGGCCGAGCTCGTCCGGATCGACCCGGTCCCCCGGCGCGGCCTTCAGATCACCACCGCCGTCGCGCCGTCGATCTCGACGACGTCCACGTGCGCTCCGGCCTCGTAGACCCGGTCGGCGTCCAGGGAGCGCGCGGACCAGACCTCGCCGGCGAGCTTGATGCGGCCGCCGCTGCCGTCGACCCGTTCGAGCACGACGGCCTGGCGGCCCCTCAGCGCGTCGATTCCGGACCTGACCTCGGGGCGCCGTGCGCGCTGCCGGTTGGCGATCGGGCGCACGACGGCGATGAGGGCGACGGAGACAGCGGCGAAGACGATGAACTGGGCCACCGTGCCGCCGCCGACGACGGCGGTGCCGGCGGCTGCCAGGGCGCCGACGGCGAACATGCCGAATTCCGGCATGGCGGTCACGACCAGCGGAATGCCCAGCCCCACGGCGGCCACGAGCCACCACACCCAAGTGTCCACGTGGTCATGGTAGGGGCGTGAGCGGCCCGGCGGCAGGGCGCGCGCGGTGTCCCGGGCACCGTGCGCGCGTCGTGGCCGCAGGCGTCAGGACATCGGCAGGCCCTGCGCGGACCAGCGGTCCCCGCGGCGCTCGACGACCAGGGGCAGGCCGAAGCAGTGGGAGAGGTTGCGGGAGGTCAGCTCGAGTTCGAGGGGGCCGGCGGCCAGCACCTTGCCCTGGCGGATCATCAGGACGTGGGTGAAGCCGGGGGCGATCTCCTCGACGTGGTGCGTGACCATGATCATCGAGGGGGCGAGGGGGTCGCGGGCCAGCCGGCCGAGGCGGCGCACGAGGTCCTCGCGCCCGCCCAGGTCGAGTCCGGCTGCGGGCTCGTCGAGCATCAGCAGCTCGGGGTCGGTCATCATCGCGCGGGCGATGAGGGTGCGCTTGCGCTCGCCTTCGGAGAGCGTGCCGAACTTCCGGTCCAGGTAATCGGTCATGCCGAGCACGTCGAGGAAGGCGCGGGCGCGCTGCTCGTCGACCTCCTCGTAGTCCTCCTGCCAGCCGGCGGTCATGCCGTAGGCGGCGGTGAGGACGGTCTGCAGCACGGTCTGGCTGCGCGGCAGCTTGTCGGCGAGGGCGATGGAGGCCATGCCGATGCGGGGGCGCAGTTCGAAGACGTCGACGGCGCCGAGCTTCTCACCCAGGATCCGGGCGGTGCCCTTGGTGGGGAAGAGGTAGCTGGAGGCGACATTGAGCAGGGTGGTCTTGCCGGCACCGTTGGGGCCGAGGATCACCCAGCGCTCGCCCTCCTTGACCGACCAGGAGACCTGGTCCACCAGAGCCCGGCCCTCGCGGACCACGGATACGTCCACCAGTTCCAGCACATCGCTCATGAGCGCGTTGTCTCCCATTGCAGTCGCGTCGTCGCTTGCGCCTGTCGGCGCAGTCCCCAGGGAAAACCTACGCCACCGGTTGTCGGCGCCAGTCCTTAGGCTGGGGCCCATGCTGAACGAACACCGCTCAGGACGGCTCACCGCGTGGGGAAATGCCCTGCTTGCCGGATTTGCCGCGCCCGATGACGCCGCGCATCACATCACGGGGGACGACGCGGTGCACCGGGTCGCGGACCTGCCCGGCGAGTCGGGTCCGGTCGGGCTCACGCTGGCGCTGGGGCGGCTGCGCGCCCTCGGGGCGACGGGGCTGCGGCTGGCGCTTCCGGTGCCGGGGCACCCGCTGGGGCTGAGCGGTCCGCCCGAGTTCAACGCGCGCGCCATGGAGGCCGAGGAGGCGGTGCTGGTCTCGGGGCTGCCGCTCGGCCTCGTGCCCGAGGTCTTCGAGGCCGGACCCGAGGGCGACGTCCACGCGGAGGTCCTCTGGCGGTGCCTGCCCGTGCGGGAGGCGCCGCCCGCCGACGTGCCCTCGCTCTCGGAGGCCGAGCGGGAGCTCGCGGAGGCGCTGCGCGAGGCGACCGAGGTGCTCACCCGGCTGGACGTGGCCGGCTCCGGACCGGTGGCACAGGCGGCACTGGAGGCATACCGGGCGCGGGCGGAGCGCGGCCGTGAGGTGCTCGCGCCGGGGTATCCGCCGCGCGCGGTGCGGGTGCTGGAGCTCGCGCAGCGCGTCGGGGCACTGGTCTCGATCGCGTACGAGCCGGGCGACTCCGAGGGGCGCGAGCACGGCGGCGCGGTGAGCGCGGCGGAGATCACGGCCCGCTCGGCGGCCCTGCGGCCGGTGGAGCGCACGGCGCGGCGGGCGCAGGTGGCCGCGTACAACGCGATGGTGGAGGAGCGCAGCCGCCGCCGGCCCTGACCCGGCGTCCTCCCGGCAGCAGGAAGGCCCCGCAGACCTCCCGGTCCGCGGGGCCTTCCCGTATGCGCCGTGCGCCGCCGTGCGGGACGCCGCGTGAGAACTAGTGGTGACCGCCGTGGCGGCCGCCCTCGTGGTGGTCGTGGTGCTTCTCGTGGCCGTCGTTGACGCAGGTGTTGCCGAACGTCGGGTTGAGGAGGCCGACGATGTCGATGGTGTTGCCGCAGATGTTGATCGGGATGTCGATCGGCACCTGGATGACGTTGCCCGAGATGACACCCGGCGAGCCCTTGGCGACGCCGGAGGCCAGGGCGCCTCCGAAGCCGTCGTCGTCGGTGGCGGCGGCGGGGATGACGGACGCCCCGAGGGCGACACCGGCTGCGGCCAGAGCGAGGGCGGCCTTCTTGGCACTGTTCATGAGGTGGTCTTCCTTCTGATGACTGACCTTGACAGCCCCTGCCACGGGGCCTGCACTGATGAACGCCAATGCACCGCCGATGGCACGGCCACCGGCGGTGTTTGCCCTCGTTCGGACGATTGAAAAGCCCTCGGATGTCGGCTCCACCACCGTGGAGCCGACCGCCCGACGAGGCGGGACGAGCCTGATTACTCGTTGACGCAGAGGTTTCCGTGCGCGGTGTTGAAGAGACCGACGACACTGACGGTGTTGCCGCAGACGTTCACGGGAACCTCGACCGGAACCTGGAGGACGTTGCCGGAGACGACACCCGGGTTGTTCTTCGAGGTGGCGTCCGCGCCCACGTGCCCGCCGTGCGCGGAGGCGGCACCGGCGCCGGCGAGGGCGAGACCGCCGACGGCGAGCGTGACAGCAGCGGCCTTCTTGATGTTCTTCACTCTTCCTATGACCTTCCTGGAATGTTGCCAAAGCGTCGCCACGGCCAGCCGCCGCGGTTACGCCATGACCAACGGGCCAGGGCCATTCGGGTTGCGCAGCCGGGTGGTTTATCACACGACCGCATGAATCTCTGGTCGGAACGCAACGCTCCGTTGCCGTCCGTGCGTCCCCCGGTCAGCCTCCGATGCCCTGGCGCACGGCCCACAGCGCCGCCTGGGTCCGGTCGGCGAGGTCCAGCTTCATCAGGATGTTCGAGACGTGGGTCTTGACGGTCTTCTCCGAGAGGACCAGCGCCCGGGCGATCTCCCGGTTCGACCGCCCGTCCGCGATGAGGGCGAGCACCTCGCGCTCCCGGTCGGTGAGGGCGTTGCCCCGGCCCTGGCCGCCCGCGCCCGACTCCTCCTGGGACAGCAGGGCGTCCGCGACCTCGGCCTGGAGCAGCACGTGCCCGGCGTGCACCGACCTGATGGCACCGGCCAGCGCGTCGGGGTCGACGTCCTTGTACACGTAGCCCGCGGCACCGGCGCGCAGGGCGGGGATGACGGTGCGCTGCTCGGTGAAGCTGGTGACGATCAGCACCCGCGCGGGGCTGGCCAGCTCCCGGAGCCGGCGCAGCGCCTCGACGCCGTCCATGCCGGGCATCTTCACGTCCATGAGGACGACGTCCGGCCGCAGCTCCTCGGCGCGCTCGACGCCCTCGGCGCCGTCCGCGGCCTCCCCCACGACCTCGATGTCGTCCTGCACCTCGAGGAAGGTGCGCAGGCCCCTGCGGACCACCTGGTGGTCGTCCACCAGCAGCACCTTGATGACTCGGTTCTCAGCCACCGGGGACCTCCATTTCGATCGTGGTGCCCTTGCCGGGCTCCGAGAGGACGGCCAGGGCGCCGCCGACGCCGTTGGCCCGGTCACGCATGGACACCAGGCCCAGGTGGCGGCCCGCCCTGCGGACGGCCGACGGGTCGAAGCCGGTGCCGTCGTCGGTCACGCGCAGGACCGCGCCGGGGCCCTGCCGGGTGAGGACGACGTCCACGGCCTGGGCGCCCGAGTGGCGCAGGGCGTTGTGCAGGGCCTCCTGGGCCACGCGCAGCAGCGCCTCCTCCTGGGCGGCCGGCAGGGCCCGTACGCCGTGGGCGGCGAAGGTGACGCGGGCGGAGTGGGCCCGGTCGAGGACCTTGACCTGGGTCCGCAGGGTGGCGATGAGCCCGTCCTCGTCGAGGCCGGCGGGGCGGAGTTCCACCACGGCGGCGCGCAGTTCGTCGGCCGCCTCGGCGGCGAGCCGGGCCACCTGGTGCAGCTCGCCCTTGGCGCGGGCGGGGTCGCGGTCGACGAGGGCGGTGGCGGCCTGGGCGGTCAGGCGCAGCGAGAAGAGCTTCTGGGAGACGGCGTCGTGCAGCTCGTGCGCGAGGCGGGCCCGCTCCCCCGCGATGGTCAGTTCGCGGCTGCGCTCGTAGAGACGGGCGTTGGTGAGGGCTATGGCGGCGTGCTGGGCAAGGACGGCCAGCAGCTCCTCGTCCTCGGCGGTGAAGGAGCAGCCGCCCTCCACCTTGGGGCATCTCTTGTTGGCGAGGAACAGGGCGCCGAGGATCTCGTCGCCGTCGGCGACCGGCATCCCGATGAAGTCGCTCATGTCGGGGTGGGCCTCCGGCCAGCCCCCGAAGCGGGGGTCGAGGCGGACGTCGGCGAGGCGCTGGGGGGTGGCGTCGCTCAGCATCGAGGCGAGGATGCCGTGCTGGCGGGGCAGCGGGCCGATCGCCCTCCACTCCTCCTCGCTGACGCCGTCGACGACGAACTGGGCGAATCCGCCGTGGTCGTCGGGGACGCCGAGGGCGGCGTACTCGGCGTCGAGGAGTTCGCGCGCGGAGGCGACGATCGTCTTGAGCACGTCACGGACTTCCAGGTGCCGGCTCATGGCGAGGAGTGCGGTGCTCACGGCGGTGAGGCCGGAGCGGGGGCCCATGGTCATGGCCTCACCGTATCGACGGCCGGAGGGCAGCGGATCGGGCGGGCGGCGGCAAGGGGATGGGCCGCCGGACCTAGGTCGGCCGGCCCTGGCGGGTGCGCCGCGTCGTCGTGGCGGGTTTCCGCGTGTGCGCCCCAAGGGGCCGCCCGGGGGACCAGACTCGGGATATGTCTATACCAACGCAGTGGACGCCCACGCACGGCGAGCCGTACCGTCCCGTGCCCTACCGTCCCGAGCGGATGCCCGCCGAGGAGTCCCTCGCCCGCGCCGCGGAGCTGAGGGAGCGGATGGGCCGGCGGCGGACCGTGCGGCAGTTCTCCCCCGACCCCGTGCCCGAGCAGGTGGTGAAGGACGCGATCGCGTGCGCGGCGACCGCGCCTTCGGGCGCGCACCAGCAGCCGTGGACCTTCGTCCTCGTCAAGGACCCGCAGATCCGCCGGCGCATCCGCCTGGCAGCGGAGGAAGAGGAGCACGTCTCCTACGAGGGCCGGCTGGGTGAGGAGTGGCTGGCGGCGCTGCGGCCGCTGGGCACGGACGAGGTCAAGCCGCACCTGACGGACGCGCCCGCGCTGGTCGTGGTGTTCCAGCAGCGCTACTGGCTGGGCGAGGACGGGGACAAGCGCAAGCACTACTACGTGGACGAATCGGTCGGCATCGCGGTGGGGATGCTGCTCACCGCGCTGCACCTGTCGGGACTGGCGGCGCTCGTGCACACCCCGAGCCCCATGCGGTTCCTGTCCGAGGTGCTGGGCCGGCCGGTGAACGAGAAGGCCTTCGCGGTGATCCCGGTGGGCTACCCGGCGGCGGACTGCCAGGTGCCGGACCTGGTGCGCAAGAGCCTCGACCAGGTGCTGGTCGAAATCTGACGCACCGTCGAGCAACGTTTTTGATCGCAAACGTTCCGCACAGAGCCGGCCACACCGGGTGAGGACCTACGGCCCCCGGTGTGAGCCCGCTCATGGGACGCAGGTCACGTACGAAGCAGCCTAGTGGGCCCGTAAACAAGCCGTAAGCACGCCCCCCAGCAGGGAGAAGTGCCTGTTTTGCGGGCCTTCGGCGGGTGGTCTCGCAACGAAGCGCGGTAGTACGTCACACCTTTGCCACATGATTTTGCAGCCGCTAACAATTGCCGCACGTCGCACGGCGCCGTCGATCGAGACACGGCGCTTTTTGCGCGCCACGACGGGCCAGTGCGACTCAAGCGATTGGAAGAGGTTCAGCACACTCATGCGCTCCGCCATCTCCGGCTATAGCCGTCTCACCAAGGTCCACAAGCTCTCCGCCGCCGGCGTCGCCGCGGTGGGTGCCGCCGCCCTCGCGTTCGCCGTCATCCCGGACGCCTCCGCCGGCACCGAGGCCCACTCCGTCGCCGTGAAGCCCGTCGCGTGGAACACCAACTCCTTCGGTGAGACGCAGCAGGAGGAGCTGAACAAGCAGTCGGAGACCGCGGTCAAGAAGGCCCAGGCCGACGCCGAGGCCAAGAAGAAGGCCGAGGCCGACGCCAAGGCCAAGGCCGACAAGGAGCGCGCCGAGAAGGCCGCCGCCAGCCGCTCCGAGGAGCGCAAGCCGGTCCAGGCCGCGCCCGCCCCGGCCCCCGCCAAGAAGACCTACGCCAACAACCTTGACGGCTGGATCAAGGAGGCGCTGGACATCATGAAGGCCAAGGGCATCCCCGGCAGCTACAACGGCCTCTACCGGAACATCATCCGGGAGTCGAGCGGCAACCCCAACGCCATCAACAACTGGGACTCCAACGCCGCCGCGGGCATCCCCTCCAAGGGCCTGCTCCAGGTGATCGACCCGACCTTCAAGGCGTACCACGTCGACGGCACGTCCTGGAACATCTACGACCCGGTCGCCAACATCACCGCCGCGTGCAACTACGCGGCCAAGGTGTACGGCTCCATGGACAACGTCAACTCGGCGTACTGAGCCTTCCGCGAACGGCACCTACACGCCGAAGGGCGGCACCCCCGCGGGGGTGCCGCCCTTCGGCGTGTACGGGCGCGGCGCTACTTGCGCATGACCTCCGGCTCGTGCCGGCGCAGCAGCCGGGCGACGACGACGCCGCAGGCCACGCCGATGCCGAGCAGGACGCCCATGTCGACGATCCACTGGCCCGCGGTGTGCTCCCACAGCGGGTCCGGGCCGGCGCCCGGCCACGGCATGAGGACGTTGAGGTCCGCCGTGGCGCCCGCGGCGGCGATCGCCCAGCGCGAGGGCATCAGCCAGGCGAGCTGCTCCACGCCAATCTTGTCGAAGATCTGGAAGAGCACTCCGGTGAACACGACCTGGACGATCGCGAACATCACCAGCAGCGGCATGGTCTTCTCCGCCGTCTTCACCAGCGAGGAGATGATCAGGCCGAACATCATCGAGGTGAAGCCCAGGGCCATGATGACCAGGGCCATCTCGACCTGCGGCAGGTTGGTGAGGAGCACGCCCTCCTTGGGCATCTTCGCACCGCGCGTGCCGAAGCCGATCACGCTGATGAGCGCGCCCTGGAAGACGGTGATCATGCCCAGGACGACGACCTTGGACATCAGGTACGCGGAGCGGGACAGGCCTGTCGCGCGTTCCCGCTCGTAGATCACCCGTTCCTTGATCAGCTCGCGGACGGAGTTCGCCGCGCCCGCGAAGCAGGCGCCCACCGCGAGGATCAGCAGGATGGTGCCGGCGTCGCGGTTCTGGAAGGCGGACTTCGCGGGGCCGGGTCCGAGGCCGAAGTTGGCGGGGATGACCGTGCTCACCCCGCCGAGCACGGCGGGCAGTATCACCATCAGGGCCAGGAAGCCGCGGTCGGAGGCGATGACCGAGACGTAGCGCCGCATCAGCGTCCACAGCTGGGCGCCCCAGCTCTGCGGCACCGGCGGGCGCACCATCTGCGGCTGGACGTGGACCGACTGCGGGGCGACGGCGTCGATGTCGGCCGCGTACATCTGGTAGTGCTGGGAACCGCGCCAGCGGCCCGACCAGTCGTAGTCGCGGTAGTTCTCGAAGGCTGAGAAGACGTCCGCCCACGTCTCGTAGCCGAAGAAGTTCAGCGCCTCGTCGGGCGGGCCGAAGTAGGCGACCGAACCGCCGGGGGCCATGACGAGCAGCTTGTCGCAGAGCGCCAGCTCGGCCACGGAGTGGGTGACCACGAGGACCGTGCGGCCGTCGTCGGCGAGGCCGCGCAGCAGCTGCATCACGTCGCGGTCCATGCCCGGGTCGAGACCGGAGGTCGGCTCGTCCAGGAAGATCAGCGACGGCTTGGTGAGCAGCTCCAGGGCCACCGAGACGCGCTTGCGCTGGCCGCCGGAGAGGGCCGTGACCTTCTTGTCCTTGTGGATGTCCAGCTTCAGCTCGCGCAGCACCTCGTCGATGCGCGCCTCGCGCTCGGCGGGCGCGGTGTCGCCGGGGAAGCGGAGCTTGGCGGCGTAGCGCAGCGCCTTCCGGACGGTGAGCTCCTTGTGCAGGATGTCGTCCTGCGGGACCAGACCGATGCGCTGGCGCAGCTCGGCGAACTGCTTGTAGAGGTTCCGGTTGTCGTAGAGGACGTCGCCCTGGTTGGCGGGCCGGTAGCCGGTGAGCGCCTTGAGCAGGGTGGACTTTCCGGAGCCGGAGGGGCCGATGACGGCGATCAGCGACTTCTCGGGGACGCCGAAGGAGACGTCCTTGAGGATCTGCTTGCCGCCCTCGACCGTCACCGTGAGGTGGCGGGCGGAGAAGGAGACGTCACCGGTGTCGACGAACTCCTCGAGCCGGTCGCCGACCATCCGGAAGGTCGAGTGACCGACACCGACGATGTCCTGGGGGCCGATGATCTGCTGGCGGACCGGCTGACCGTTGACGTAGGTGCCGTTGTGGCTGCCGAGGTCGACGATCTCGAAGCGGCCGTCGCTGGTGGCCCGGAACTCGGCGTGGTGCCGGGAGACCTGGAGGTCCGAGACGACCAGCTCGTTGTCCAGGGCACGACCGATGCGCATCACCCGGCCGACGGCCATCTGGTGGAAGCTGGTCGGGCTGCGGTCGCCGTAGACGGGCGGGGCGCCGGCCTGCCCGCCGGTCGTCTGGCCCTGCTGGGGGGCGGCCTGCGGCGGGACGTAGGGCTGCTGCTGCCAGGCCTGCGCCTGCGGGGGCTGCTGGTACTGCTGTTGCGGGGGCTGGTGGCCCCACCCCTGGGGGTCGGGCTGCTGGTACTGCTGCGGCGGCTGCGCGCCCGGCTGGACCGGCGCGGCCATCGCGGTCTGCGCGCTGTAGAGGTCGGCGGCCGGAGAGGCGGCGGCGGAGAGGTTCAGCCGCGGGCCGTCCGTCGCGTTGCCGAGGTGCACGACCGCGCCGGCGCCGAGCTCCAGCTGGTGGATGCGCTGGCCCTGCACATAGGTGCCGTTGGTGCTGCCGTGGTCCTCGATGACCCACGCGCGCCCGCCCCAGCGGAGACTGGCGTGCCGCCAGGAGACCCGGGCGTCCTCCAACACCATGTCACCCTGCGGGTCACGCCCGAGGGTGTACGACCTGGACGGGTCCAATGTCCAGGTCTGTCCGTTCAATTCCAGTACGAGTTCCGGCACTCCATGCCCCACTACTTGTCCCCCGATGAGCCCCCTGCACGGGGAGTCTAGGGATGGCGAACATCGGGAGGAACTATTTCAGGCACAGTCCCCTGACCGAAAGTCGGGACGGGCTCCACGACGTACCGGCCCGGTAACAGCAGCCGTTGACCGATGCGAAACACGCCCTGACAGTAGTAACCGCCCATGGATGCGATGGATGCCGCAGACACGGACGGATCATGTGCATCCGGGCGCTGGTAGGGACCGGGGGGCCGTGATGACCTTGACCAGTGGTCGGCGCGCGGGGCGTGCCGCTGAGTTGCTGCTCGCCGCGACGGCGGCGGTGAGCTGGGCGTTCCTCGCCATGGCGGGGGTGGCGGCGCTGGGGCTGCATCTGCTGGGGGCGGACGCGGTGGGGGCGCTGGGGCCGATGACGGGGGCCCTGGTGGTGCTCGCCGTGGGTGGATCCCTCACCCCCTCGGGGTCGGTCGAAGCATTCGGGCTGACAGGCGCCGGGGCGCACACCACCATCGACATCGCGCCACTGGGGGTGAGCCTGACGGGTGCGCTTCTGCTCGGCTGGGTCTTCGCGCGGTCGCTGCGACGGGCGGGGCCCGAGATCGGGGGCGGCGAACTGGCGGCGCGGGTGGGGGCCGTCATGCTCCTGTTCCTGGGGATCCTGGGCGGTCTGGCCTGGGCCGGCTCGTCCTCGGTCACCCTCGACGGCAGCGGTCTGGGGCTCGGGGGCCAGGATGCGTCCCCCGGCGGCAGCGGGCTGGACATCCCCGGGCTGGGGGACATCGGCGGCGGACTGCCGGACCGGCTCGCCGGCCTCGCGAACGCCAAGGCCGCCGTCGGGTTCTCGGTGCGGACCGGACCGTCGCTGCTGGGGGGTGCGGTCTGGGTGCTCCTGGTGCTGCTGATCACGCTGCTGGCCGCCCGCCGGGCGCCGGTGCCCCGCGGCTGGGCGGTGGCGCACCGCGCGGTGCGCCCGGCGGCCTCGGCGCTGTGCGCGGTGCTGGTGCTGGCGGTCGTCGCGGGGCTGGCGGCGGGGGCGGGGGCGGCGGCCACGGGTGACGACCACCCCGGGCGGGTGATCGGCGGGGCGCTGCTCGGGGCGCCGAACGGGGTGTGGCTGGGGGTGCCGCTGGGGCTGTTCGTGCCCCTGCGGGGCACGGCAACGGGCTCCCTGCTGCAGGTGCTGCCCGATCCGCTGCCCGGCCTGCTGGGCGCCGGGACGGAGCAGACGATCAGCGTGGGGCGGCTGGCCGACCTGGAGCCGCTCGTGTGGCTGCTGTCCGTGGGGTGCGCGCTGATGATGCTCACGGCCGGGGTGCTCACCGGCGCCCGTACGCCCAGGGGCGCGGCGCGGCCACTGGCCTTCGCCGGGCGGTGCGGGCTGTGCCTGGGGGCGGCCACGGCGGTGGCGCTGCCGCTGCTGGTGGTGGCGACCCGCGTCCAGGTGGACGCCAGCCTGTCGGTGCTGGGGATCGACGCCGTGGGCGCGGGCCTGGAGCTGGGCGGCAGCGTACCGGCGGCGCTCGCGCTGGGGGCGGTGTGGGGCTTCGGCGCGGGGGCGCTCGGGGGGCTGCTGGCGTCCGTGGCGGGGGCCGCCGGGCGGCGGGCGGCGCCGTACGGGCGGGGACCGGGTGACGGTGGTGCGCCGCCCGGTGGCACCTACCCGGCCCAGGCCCACGTGCCGGGCCCGTACAACCCCTCGCCGGGCTACCGGCCCGCGCGGGACGAGACCAACCCGTACCTGCGGCCGCCGGGCGAGAACCCCTTCACGGCGCCCACCCAGACCGGGCACCCGGTGCCGCCGCCCTACCGGCCTCGGCGCTCCTCCGACTACCGGTACGGTTCCTCACCCGTCCCCCCGCCGGACGAACGGCCGCCGCCCCCGCCGCGGGGGCGCGGGTAGGCGCGGGAGCCGTCCGGCCCTCGGGACACGTGTACGGGTCCGGCGCGGAGGCGGATACCGTAGGAACACCATGAGCGCATCGCAGACCCCGCCTGCCACCGCCGTCACCGGCGACGATGTCCCCACCCTCCTCGTCAAGATCTTCGGGAAGGACCGGCCGGGCATCACCGCCGGGCTCTTCGACACCCTCGCCGCCTACGCCGTGGACGTCATAGACATCGAGCAGATCGTCACCCGGGGGCGGATCACGCTGTGCGCCCTGGTCACCGCACCCTCGGGCGGCGGGGTGACGGAGGGCGACCTGCGGGCGACGGTGCACAGCTGGGCGGACTCGATGCACCTGCAGACCGAGATCATCTCGGGCCGGGGCGACAACCGGCCGCGCGGCACGGGCCGTTCCCACGTCACCGTGCTCGGCCACCCGCTGACCGCCGAGTCGACGGCGGCCATCGCGGCCTGCATCACCGACACCGGCGGCAACATCGACCGCATCTTCCGGCTCGCCAAGTACCCGGTCACGGCCGTGGAGTTCGCAGTCTCCGGCACGGACACGGAGAAGCTGCGGACCGCGCTGGCCACGGAGTCCGCCGCGCTGGGCGTGGACGTGGCGGTCGTGGCGGCCGGCCTCCAGCGGCGGGCGCAGCGCCTGGTCGTGATGGACGTCGACTCGACGCTCATCCAGGACGAGGTCATCGAGCTGTTCGCGGCGCACGCCGGCTGTGAGGCCGAGGTCGCCGAGGTGACGGCCCAGGCGATGCGCGGCGAGCTGGACTTCGAGCAGTCGCTGCACGCCCGGGTGGCGCTGCTGGCGGGACTCGACGAGTCGGTGGTGGACAAGGTGCGGGCGGAGGTGCGGCTCACGCCGGGCGCCCGGACCCTGATCAAGACCCTCAAGCGGCTCGGCTTCCAGGTGGGGGTCGTCTCCGGGGGCTTCACGCAGGTCACGGACGACCTGCGGGAGCGGCTCGGCCTGGACTTCGCCTCCGCCAACACGCTGGAGATCGTCGACGGCAAGCTGACCGGCCGGGTCACCGGGGAGATCGTGGACCGGGCGGGCAAGGCCCGGCTGCTGCGCCGCTTCGCGACGGAGGCCGGGGTGCCGCTGTCCCAGACGGTCGCGGTGGGTGACGGCGCCAACGACCTGGACATGCTCAACGCGGCGGGCCTGGGCGTCGCGTTCAACGCCAAGCCCGTGGTGCGCGAGGCCGCGCACACGGCGGTGAACGTCCCCTTCCTGGACACCGTGCTGTACCTGCTCGGGGTCACCCGCGAAGAGGTCGAGGCGGCCAACACCCACGAGTGAGCGTCCGCGGGGACGGACCGGCGCCCGTCCCCGCCCCGGGTCAGGCGTGGGGGGCCCAGTAGGCGACGAGCTTGCCGACGCCGTGCTCCACGGACTTCCAGGAACCGCCGAACTCGACCACCGCGATCGCCGACGTGGGGAAGCCGGAGCGGTTCATCCTGGCCAGGAGGTCCCCGTCGGCCTCGCCCGCGAGGGCGTCGGCCAGGGCGTGCATCCCGGGGTTGTGCCCGATGAGGACCACGTCGCGCACCTCGTCGGAGGTCTCGTTGAGCAGCGCGATCAGCTCGCCCAGGGATGCCTCGTACATCCGCTCCTCGTACACCGTCCGGGGGCGCTCCGGCAGCTCGGAAACGGCGAGCTTCCAGGTCTCCCGGGTGCGGGCGGACGTCGAGCAGAGGGCCAGGTCGGGGGTGATGCCGGAACCGGCGAGCCAGCGGCCGGCTACCGGGGCGTCCTTGCGGCCGCGCTCGGCGAGCGGACGTTCGTGGTCGTCCACGTCGGACCATTCGGCCTTGGCGTGCCGGAGGATGACGATCCTGCGGGTCGGTTCGGAGCTCATGTCGTCCAGCTTCGCACGAAACCCATGGCGAGGCGCGGGGTGTTGACACGCTTGCCCCCGCAGGGGTGTGCGCCGCCGGGGGCCACGGAGGGTCACCGGGCGCAGGGGGTCACGGCGCCCAGTTCTCGGTGTGGTCGACGAAGTAGCGTACGAACTGCACCACGCGGGAGACGCCTCCCGTGGACGAGCCGCCGCCGGTGTCGGCGGAGGCGGGCTGCGCCAGCAGGGAGAAGAGGGTCGCGAACGCGACGAGCGGCAGGGCCAGGGCCCACCACGGCAGGCGGGACTGCGTCCGGTGCTGTGCGCCGCCCGGGACATGGACGGCCTGCCTGCCGGCGGACATGGGAATCGCCTCCGAGGGGGGTTCGTGCACCGCCGCGTCGCGGTGTACGTCGAACCTACGGAGTGCGGCGCCCCCCTCCCATCCGGCAACCCACCCACTTACCCCTGACCCCAGCCCCCTAGGGGATGGTGGGGCCAGCCCCACCCTTTCGGGTCCGGGGCGCGGTCGGCGGCGGGCCGGGGCGGGTCAGCCGGCGGCGATGGTGGCGATGACGCCGATCACGACGGTGATGCCGAGCATCATGCCGAGGATCGTCAGGAGGGCCTTCTGGCCGTTCTTGGGGTTCGGTTCGAGGACGGGCATGGCACCAGTCTCCCATCCCGGCCCGGGCCGCCCGCCCTCGGGGCGAGGGTCAGCCGGGGTCGTGGGTCACCCAGGCGTCGCGGACCTCCAGCCAGCAGCGCTGGGCGAGGTCGGCGCGGCGGGCCGGACCGACGTCCACCACGGCGGTGTCCATGGCGGGGTCCCACCAACGGGCGCACGTGACGTGCAGCTGGACGCGATCGGTGGTGGCGTTGCCGTTGTAGCAGGAGGCGGTGACGTGCGAACCGCGGACGCGGGTGTGGCACTCCGCCTCGCGCCGGGGGTCGGGCGCCCGGGGCGTGGCCGCGGCGGTGAGCACGGCGGCGGCGGTGAGCAGCAGCAGCGTGACCGCGCGGCGCGTCCGCCGACGTGCCCGGGAACGCGCCCGGGGGCCTGTCCGGAAGCGCATGGCACCCACCTCCTCCTCGCCCCAGTGTGCGGTCGCGGCGTCGAACGCACGACCCGGGAACGGGCGATACCCGCCCCGAAGGTCTTCGGGACGGGCATCGCGGAGGGTGCGCGGGGGCTAGGCGCCCATCATGTGCACGCCGCCGTCGACGTGCACGATCTCACCGGTGGTGCGGGGGAAGAAGTCGGACAGCATGCCGACGACGCCGCGGCCGGCCGGCTCCGGGTCGGCCAGGTCCCAGCCGATCGGGGCGCGGTGGTTCCACACGTCCGCGAGCTCCTCGAAGCCCGGGATGGACTTGGCGGCCATCGACTTGATGGGGCCGGCGGAGACCAGGTTGCAGCGGATGCCCTGGGGGCCGAGGTCGCGGGCCAGGTAACGGTTGGTGGACTCCAGGGCGGCCTTGGCGACGCCCATCCAGTCGTACTTCGGCCAGGCGATCTGCGCGTCGAAGGTCAGGCCCACGATCGAGGCGCCCTCGCCCATCAGCGGCAGCAGGGCCATGGCCAGCGACTTGTAGGAGTACGCCGAGACCTGGACGGCCGTGGAGACGTCCTCCCAGGTGCCCTCGAGGAAGTTGAAGGCGCCCTGCGGGCCGAAGGCGATCGAGTGCACGATGCCGTCGAGGCGGGCGTCCTCGCC
This sequence comes from Streptomyces cinnamoneus, assembly GCF_002939475.1. Classification (NCBI taxonomy): domain Bacteria; kingdom Bacillati; phylum Actinomycetota; class Actinomycetes; order Kitasatosporales; family Streptomycetaceae; genus Streptomyces; species Streptomyces cinnamoneus. The sequence continues at coordinate 1,643,324 of NZ_PKFQ01000001.1, forward strand.
CAGGTGCTCGCGGACCTTGTCGGCCAGGCCGTCGAGGTGCTCCTGGTTGCTCACGTCGAGCTCGATGACCGGGACCGGCTTCGGCAGCCGCTTGGCGATGCGCTCGACCAGGGAGAGGCGCCCGAAGCCGGTCAGGATGACCTCGGCGCCCTCGTTCTGGGCGACCTTCGCGGCCTGGAAGGCGATCGAGGACTCGGTGAGGACACCCGTGACGAGGATGCGCTTGCCGGCGAGAATTCCACTCATGGCGTTCAGTGACCCATGCCCAATCCGCCGTCGACAGGAATGACGGCTCCGGTGATGTATGCGGCGTCCTCGGAGGCGAGGAAGCGGACCGAGGCGGCGATCTCCTCGGCCTGCGCGTAACGGCCCAGCGGGACGAGGTCGACGATGCCGGCGCGCTGCTCGTCCGTGAGCGCGCGGGTCATGTCGGTGTCCACGAAGCCGGGCGCGACGACGTTGACGGTGATGTTGCGAGAGCCCAGCTCGCGGGCGACCGAGCGGGCGAAGCCCACCAGGCCGGCCTTGGAGGCGGCGTAGTTCGCCTGGCCCGCGGAGCCCCTGAGGCCCACGACGGACGAAATCAGCACGATGCGACCCTTACGGGCCCGCAGCATGCCCTTCGAGGCACGCTTGACCACACGGAAGGTGCCGGTCAGGTTGGTCTCCACCACCGAGGCGAAGTCCTCCTCCGACATGCGCAGCAGAAGCATGTCGCGGGTGACGCCGGCGTTGGCCACCAGCACCTCGACCGCGCCCTGCTTCTCCTCGATCTCCTTGTACGCCCGCTCGACCTGCTCCGGGTCCGTGATGTCGCACTTCACGGCGAGGAAGCCCTCCGGGGGCTCGCCCGACCGGTAGGTGATGGCGACCTTGTCCCCCGCTGCGGCGAAGGCGCGCGCGATGGCGAGGCCGATGCCCCGGTTTCCTCCGGTGACGAGAACCGAGCGGCTCAAAGGATCACCCTTCCGTTTGCGTATCCATAGATCGTGCTGGACTACACCTGAACGTATCGGTAGAGGTCACCAAAGCGGGAATCGACCTGCGACAGGTGCGACGAGCGGTCCCTGTCGGGTCCCTACAGAAGGCGGGCGTCCCCCACCGGCCCGCACGGGCCCCGCCACCACCAGGTGACCCCCGGTAACCCCCCACCGGTACCCGGGGGTAACAACCCCTAGCGGCAGGCCCGTCGGCGCGCTTATGGTGCCGCCATGCCGCACCTTCCCGATGTCGTGTTGTGGTCCGTGCCCGCCTTCGTCCTGCTCACCGTGCTGGAGCTGGCGAGCTACCGTCTGCACCCCGACGACCGCCTGGAGGGCTACGAGGCCAAGGACGCGGCGACCAGCGTCGGCATGGGGCTGGGCAGTCTCGTCTTCGACGCCCTCTGGAAGATCCCGATCGTCGCGGTCTACACCGCCCTCTACGAGCTGACCCCCCTGCGCGTGCCCGTCCTGTGGTGGACGCTGCCGCTGATGCTCCTCGCGCAGGACTTCTTCTACTACTGGTCGCACCGGGGGCACCACGTCGTGCGCGTCCTGTGGGCGTGCCACGTGGTGCACCACTCCAGCCGCAAGTTCAACCTGACCACCGCGCTGCGCCAGCCGTGGACCTCCCTGACCGTCTGGCCGTTCTACGTGCCGATGGTGCTCCTCGGGGTGCATCCGGCGGCGGTGGCGTTCTGCTCCTCGGTCAACCTCGTCTACCAGTTCTGGGTGCACACCGAGCGGATCGGCACGCTGCCGAGGCCCGTGGAGTACGTCCTGAACACCCCCTCCCACCACCGCGTCCACCACGCCTCCCAGGGTGGCTACCTGGACCGCAACTTCGGCGGCATCCTGATCCTCTGGGACCGGGCCTTCGGGTCGTTCGTGGCGGAGGGGGAACGTCCCGTCTACGGGCTGACCAAGAACATCGCGACCTACAACCCGCTGCGCGTGGCCACCCACGAGTACGCGGCCCTCGCACGCGACCTGCGGGCCGCGAGGAGCTGGCGCGAGCGGGCCGGGCGGGTCTTCAGGGGGCCCGGCTGGCAGCCGGCCGGGGGCGGCGGGGCGTCCGGTGCCGCGGCGGGCGGAGCGGGCCGGGCTTCCGCCGGCCTGCCCGAGCGGGTCGCGTGAGGCGGTCCGCGGCGAGCCGTGCGGCGCGCGCGGCCTTCGCCGTCGCGGCCGCCACGCACCTGACCGCGCTCGCCGCCGGGGCCACCGTCCTCGCCCTCGCCACCAAACCGCTGCTGATGCCGCTGCTGGCGGTGCACGTCCTCACGCGGGGCGGACCGCGGCTGCTGGCGGTGGCGCTGCTCTTCGGCTGCGGGGGCGACGTGCTGTTGCAGTGCGGCGGGGACGCGCTCTTCCGCGCCGGCATGGGGTCGTTCGCCGCCGGGCACGTGTGCTACCTGGTGCTGTTCGCCCGGCACGGCAGCCCGGGCGGCGCCCGCACCCACCGGCTCGCGGCCGGGTACGCCGCCGCCTGGCTGGGGACCGTCACCCTGCTGTGGCCGGACCTCGACGCGGACCTGCGGCTGCCCGTCGCCGGCTACAGCCTGCTGCTGACCGCCATGGCGCTCGGCGCGACGCGGGCCCGGCTGTGGACCGCCGCGGGCGGGGCGCTGTTCCTGCTGTCGGACACGCTCATCGCCACCGGTCTGGCCGGATGGCCGCAGGCACCGGTCCCGCAGTTCTGGGTCATGCTCACCTACCTGGCCGCGCAGTGTCTGCTGGCGTACGGGGTGCGCAGGTGCGACGGTGAAAGCGGAGGGACCGGGCTGCAGCCACCCGGCCCCTCCTCCGACCGGCGTCCGGCAGGCCGGACGTCCCGCTCGCGTCAGTTCTTGACGGCCGCCAGGGCGTCGACGATGCCGAAGCCGTAGAAGCTGTTGACGTGCTGGGTACCGGTGCAGGCGGCCTTGTACTTACCGGTGCCGTCCGGGTCGTAGGCCGCGGTCGGGCAGCCGGGGTTCTTCGCCTGGGCCTTCAGGAGCCACTGGATCTCCTGCGGGCTGGACTTGGGGTGGGCGCTCTTCATCAGCGCCGCCACGCCCGCCACGTGCGGACCGGCCATCGACGTGCCCTGGAGGTAGGCCCAGTCGCCGCCCGGCATGGTGGAGAGGATCCGGCCGTCCTTGGCGGGCAGCTCGGGCACCTGGAGGGAGTCGCCGCCGGGGGCCGCGACGTCCACGGCGTTCAGGCCGTAGTTGGAGTAGAAGGACTTCTGCGACTTCACGCCCGTGGCGGAGACGGTCACGACGCCGGGCAGCTGGGCGGGGACGTCCAGGCACTGCTTGGGGTCGATCTTGCGGGGCTGCGGCGTGGTGTCGTTCGGGCTGCCGCCGTCGGCTATCTCCTTGGCCGCCAGGTCGAAGTTGGAGTTGCCGGCCGAGGCGACGTTGACGATGCCCTTGCCCTCGGCGTACTTCGCGGCCCGGCCGACCGCGTCGGCTATCGCCTTCTGGTCCGCGTTGTCAGGGCAGTTGAACATCCACGGGTCGACGAAGTAGCTGTTGTTCGTCACCGAGACGCCGTGGTCGGCGGCGAAGACGAACGCGCAGACCACGCTCTCCGCGTAGAAGAAGGAGTTCTTGTCGGGGGTGCTCACCCTGATGCCGGAGACCTTCACGCCCGGGGCCACGCCGGCGACGCCGGAGCCGTTGCGGGCCGCGGCTATGGTGCCGGCCACGTGGGTGCCGTGGTAGTCCTCGGCCGGGTCGTTGGGCCGCCAGGCGCCGGGGGTCGTGTCGGCCTTGCCCGTCACGCAGCTCGCCGACTGGCTCGCCGAGAAGTTGGGGGCGAGGTCGGGGTGGGTGTCGTCCACGCCGGTGTCGATGACGGCGACGGTGACCTTCTTGCTGCCGGGGTTGACCTTGGCGGCCTGGTCGGCGCCTATCGCCCCGAGGTCCCACTGGAGGCCCTCCAGGGGCTCCTTGCCGTCGGCGGCCGAGCGGGCGGCGGCCAGGGCGCCGGCCTTGTCGAGCTTGAGCTTCTCCGGCTTGCCGTAGTCGGTGGTGGCAGCCGACTTGAGCGGCGCGGTGCGGGTCGCACCCGCCGACTGCACGCCCGGCACCGCGCGCAGCGTCGTGCCGAAGGCGGGGTTCTTCGAGTGCGCGACGATGACGCCTATGCGGTCGTAGGAGGCCACGATGGTTCCACCGGCCTGGCCGACGGCCTTCTTCACCTTGGCGAGCGTGGCGCGGTCGGTGCCGGTGTTCACCACGTACGACAGCAGGGGTCCGTCCGCCGTGACGGCCGCCTTCGTTCCCGTGCCGGGCGCCGCCGCCGAGGCGGTGCCGGGCAGGAAACCGAGGGACGCCGTGAGCGCCAGTCCGATCGGGGCCGCCAGCAGGGCGTGCCGCCGTCTGGAACGCAGATGAGCCATGGGTACTCCACATCATCCGGAAATCCGCCCGGTCGCACGGATGTGCGCGGGCGGTCGCATGACGAGTGAAGCTAGCGCTGGTCAGCTGTTCCAGGCAATGAATTCTCGCAGGAAATGCGGCAGAGACCGGATCTGGGCGCGTTGGTGACGCCTTGTCGGAACCCGGGCCGGCTGCTCAGGACCGCGGCCGCGGGCTCCGCAGGGCGGCGATGCTCAGCGGCGGCAGCGGCACCCCCGGGCCGTGCCAGCGGGCCGGGGCGGGGACCGCGGCCGGGGCCCGGTCCGTGGGCACCGCCGGCACGGGGGCCGTCAACCTGACGATGCCGAAGGGGCGGCGGCCGGGGGACGGCGCGGGAGAGGTCGGGGCAGCGCTCACACCAGGGTCAACGAGGCCGTCGGCGGGCGGTTTTGCCCCGTGCGGGCGCCACTGCGACATCGGTCGAACCGCCCCCTGTCGCATACTGCGGTGTCCCTCTACGATGCGTGATCCGGGTCACAGGCTCGGGTCGCGCCCCGCTTTTCACCGTCAGGAGAGGTCGTGGACTCTGAAGAGGCGGTGGGTACCCCACCGACCGCAGCCCAGGGGCCGGACGAAGCCGTTCGCCCCGCCATCCCCGCTCAGCCCGAACGATTCACCGAGGCCCAGGAGAGCGCCGAGTTCGCCGAACTGCGCCGGGCCCACCGCTCCTTCGCCTTCCCCCTCACCGTCGCCTTCGTCACCTGGTACCTCCTGTACGTCCTGCTCTCCAACTACGCGGGCGCGTTCATGGACACCACCGTCGCCGGCAACATCAACGTCGCCTTGGTCCTCGGCCTCGCCCAGTTCCTCACCACCTTCCTGATCGCCTGGTGGTACGCACGGCACGCCGCGGCGAACACCGACCCGAAGGCCGAGGCCCTCAAGGCCCGTATGGAGGCGGGGGAATGACCGCGAGCAGCACCACCGTCCTGGCCGCCGCCGGCGGCGCGGGGGACCACCGCACCCTGATCGTCACTCTCTTCTCGGTCTTCGTCGCCGTGACCCTCGGCATCACGGTCTGGGCCGGCCGGCAGACCAAGGACGCCACGGACTTCTACGCCGGCGGGCGTTCGTTCACCGCCTTCCAGAACGGCCTGGCCATCTCCGGCGACTACATGTCCGCCGCGTCGTTCCTCGGCATCGCCGGCGCCATCTCCCTGTTCGGCTACGACGGTTTCCTCTACTCCATCGGCTTCCTCGTCGCCTGGCTGGTCGCCCTGCTGCTCGTCGCCGAGCCGCTGCGCAACTCCGGCCGCTTCACCATGGCCGACGTCCTGGCCTACCGGCTGAAGCAGCGGCCCGTCCGCACCGCCGCGGGAACCTCCACCATCGTCGTGTCGATCTTCTACCTCCTCGCCCAGATGATCGGCGCGGGCGCGCTGGTCTCCCTGCTGCTCGGGGCGAGCGGTGAGGGCTCACGGCGGTGGATCATCGTCCTGGTCGGCCTGGTGATGGTGCTGTACGTGACCATCGGCGGCATGAAGGGCACCACCTGGGTGCAGATCGTCAAGGCCGTCCTGCTCATCCTGGGGACCCTGCTGATCACCTTCCTGGTGCTCACCAAGTTCGACTGGAACGTCTCCACGCTCCTCGGCCGCGCCGCCGAGGAGAGCGGCAAGGGCAGGGCCTTCCTGGAACCCGGGCTCCAGTACGGCAAGGACGGCACCTCCAAGCTCAACTTCGTCTCGCTCGGCATCGCGCTCGTCCTCGGCACGGCCGGGCTGCCGCACATCCTCATCCGCTTCTACACCGTGCCGACGGCCAAGGCCGCCCGCAAGTCGGTCAACTGGGCGATCGGGATCATCGGCACCTTCTACCTGATGACCATCGCCCTGGGCTTCGGCGCCGCCGCCCTGGTCGGCTCCAAGGCGATCACCGCCTCGGACCCCTCCGGCAACACCGCCGCGCCGCTGCTCGCCCAGGAGGTCGGCGGGGGGTCCGGCTCCACGGGCGGGGCGATCCTGCTCGCCGTGATCTCGGCCGTCGCGTTCGCGACGATCCTCGCCGTGGTCGCGGGGCTGACCCTGGCCTCCTCGGCGTCCTTCGCCCACGACCTGTGGGCCAACGTCATCCGCAAGGGCAGGACGAGCGAGAAGGAGGAGGTCCTCACCGCCAAGTGCGCGGCCGTCGTCATCGGCGGCGTCGCCATCGGCCTGAGCATCTTCGCCCACCGGCTCAACGCGGCCGCCGTGGTGGCCCTGGCCTTCGCCGTGGCCGCCTCGGCGAACCTCCCGACGATCCTCTACAGCCTCTTCTGGAAGCGCTTCACCACCCGGGGCGCCCTGTGGTCGATCTACGGCGGGCTGGTCTCGTCCGTGACCCTGGTGATCTTCTCCCCGGTGGTCTCCGGCAACCCCAAGGCCCTCTTCCCCGGGATGAGCTTCGACTACTTCCCGCTCGGCAACCCGGGCCTGGTCTCCATCCCGCTGGGCTTCCTGCTCGGCTGGGCCGGCTCGCTGCTCTCCGCGCCCGCGCCCGATCAGGAGCAGAAGTACGCGGAGCTGGAGGTCCGCTCCCTGACCGGATACGGCGCGCACTGACGACCGCCGCCCCGGTGCGGCCCCTCCCCGTACGCCGGCCACCCCCTTCAACGAAGTGTTGAAGCGAGGGGGGATCACGTACGCTGCGGTAGTGAACGAGTGAACAAAACGTCGTTCCAGTCCAGGGAGGGGCCGCACCGTGCTCATCGACACCTACGGTCGCGTCGCCACCGACCTGCGCGTCTCCCTGACCGACCGCTGCAACCTCCGCTGCACCTACTGCATGCCGGAGGAGGGCCTGCAGTGGCTCGCCAAACCGGACCTGCTCACCGACGACGAGATCGTCCGTCTGATCGGCGTCGCCGTCACCGCCCTCGGCGTCACCGAGGTCCGCTTCACCGGCGGCGAGCCCCTGCTGCGCCCCGGACTCGTCGGCATCGTCGAGCGCTGCGCGGCCCTCACCCCCCGGCCCCGGCTCTCCCTGACCACCAACGGCATAGGCCTGGCCCGCACCGCGCGGGCCCTGAAGGACGCGGGCCTGGACCGCGTCAACGTCTCCCTCGACACGCTGCGCCCCGAGGTCTTCGCCACCCTGACCCGCCGCAGGCGCCACCAGGACGTCCTCGACGGGCTGGCCGCCGCCCACGCCGCCGGGCTCACCCCCGTCAAGGTCAACGCCGTGCTGATGCCCGGGCACAACGACGACGAGGCCCCCGACCTGCTCGCCTGGGCCGTGGAGGCGGGCTACGAACTGCGCTTCATCGAGCAGATGCCGCTCGACGCCCAGCACGGCTGGAAGCGCGAGGGCATGATCACCGCCGAGGAGATCCTGGCGAGCCTGCGCACCCGCTTCACCCTCACCCCCGAGGGCGAGGACGAGCGCGGCTCCGCCCCCGCCGAGCGCTGGCTGGTCGACGGCGGCACCGCCCGGGTGGGCGTCATCGGCTCGGTCACCCGCCCCTTCTGCGGGTCCTGCGACCGGACGCGGCTGACGGCCGACGGGCAGGTGCGCACGTGCCTGTTCGCCACCGAGGAGTCGGACCTGCGCGCGGCCCTACGCGCGGGCGCGGACGACGAGGAGATCGCCGCCCTGTGGCGGCGGGCCATGTGGGGCAAGAAGGCCGGCTCGGGGCTGGACGACCCGGCGTTCCTCCAGCCCAGCCGGCCGATGTCAGCGATCGGAGGCTGACGCCTCCCACTCCTGGAGCGTCACCACGTCCTTGAGGAAACCGCGCAGGGCAAGGAAGTTGGACAGGTGCTCGCGGTGTTCGTCGCAGGCGAGCCAGGTCTTGCGGCGCTCGGGGGTGTGCAGCTTGGGGTTGTTCCACGCCAGCACCCACACCGCCGGCGCGCGGCAGCCCTTGGCGGAGCAGATCACGGCGTTCTCGGGGGAGTTCACCCGACAACTCTACGCAGCGGGCTGCGGACACGGCGACGCCGGGCAGCCACGGGGGGAGCCGCCCGGCGTCGGTCTGTCGCTCCGACGGGGGATGCGGAGCGCCTACGAAGTATGTCACGGGGGGCCCTTCGCAGGGCACCGATCCACATGATTGATCTGAGGTTTTCTTGAGCTTGTCACACCGCTTGCCGGGGGTCCGCCCGGAACCGGAGGGTCAGTCGTGGTCAGGTCCCTGATCGGGCCGCGCGGGGCCCTCGGCGTCCGGGGCCGCTTCCGGGACGGGTTCCGCCACGCCGCCCGCGGGGCCGGCCGTCAGCACCGGGCGGGTGGGCGCGGGGACGAACGTACCGGGCAGTGAAGGGGCGTTCTCCCGGCCCGCGTTGGCTATCACGACGGCCACGTACGGCAGGAGCGCGCCGAGGACGAGAGTGCCCACCGCCACGTAACGCTCGATGTTCCACAGGATCACGGTGAGCACCACGGACAGGGTGCGGACGCCCATCGAGATGACGTACCGGCGCTGGCGCCCGCGCACGTCCTCCTCCAGGCCCTGCCGGGCCCCGGTGATCCGGAAGACCTCCGTACCGCCCAGCTTCCGCATCACGTTCCACCACCCGACTGCCGCGCCGACGCCCTTCGGGCCCTTACGTACTCAACGTTACGCCGCGACTCCCCGGCGGACGAGACCGGGGCAGCCGCCGCCGGACTCCCCGGCAGGCGCCCGACGTGCGCATACGGCGTACGGAGGACTCCGACGTGCGCCGTAGGGGGGAGGGGCCCAGAATGACTGAGCACGCCCTATCGCTCCGGGTGAGGAGGCGGCATGAACTGGCTGTGGGCCATCATCGTCGGACTGGTCCTGGGACTGATCGCCAAGGCGATCCTGCCGGGCAAGCAGCAGGTCCCGCTCTGGCTGACGATCATCCTGGGCCTGATCGGCGCGCTGCTCGGCAACTGGGCGGCCAGCGCGCTGGGCGTCGAGCACACCAAGGGCATCGACTGGATCCGCCACCTGCTCCAGCTGGCCGGCGCGGTCGTACTGGTCGCCCTCGGCGACCGGCTGTGGGTCGGGATGCGGGGCAGGCGGCACAGGGTCACCTGAGGCGGTCGCGGAACGAGGGGGCCGGGCGCGGGGAAGCGACCGGCCCCCTCGGGGAGCCTTCCACGGCGGCCGGCGGGGCCGCGCGGGCGCGGCCTACAGGCCGCGCAGCTCGGCGATCTTGCGGCCGGCCTTGAGGTAGACGCCGCTCACCTCACGCCCGGCCAGCAGCTCCCGGGCCACCTCGCCCAGCGGGCGGATGGCGTCGGCCTCGGCCAGCACCACGGCCTCCTGCTCGCCCGCCGTCTGGAAGACCAGCCGCAGGCCGTTCTGCTTGGCGACCCGGCGGGCGGCCGAGGCGCTGGGCTGGAAGCCGAGGACCTTGCTGAGGACGGCCGTGGCCGGCTCCTCACCGTGCTCGGCCAGCTCCACCACCGGCGTCTCGACGTCGGAGAAGCTCTTCTTCGAGAACTGCGCGACGAACCCGGCGCGCGCCGCCATCGCCGCCTCCACGCCGTACAGCGCGGCGACGACCTCGCCCGCGAGGACCTTCTTCAGGTCCATCGGGTGCAGCGCCTTCTCCTCGATCCGGGCCAGGGCCAGCGCGATCTCGGCGTCCGTCCACTCCGTCCAGGCCTTCAGGTACGGCTCCATCAGACGGTCCGGCACGGACATGATCTTGCCGAAGACGTCGTCGGCGGGCGCCGAGAGGCCCACGTAGTTGCCCTTGGACTTGGACATCTTGGCGCCGGTGCCGTCCGTGCCCTCGATGAGCGGCATGGTGACGACGAGCTGCGGCTTCTGGCCGTGCACCTCCATTAGCTTGCGGCCCATCTGGAGGTTGAGCAGCTGGTCGGCGCCGCCCAGCTCCACGTCGCAGTCCAGGGCCACGGAGTCCAGGCCCTGGGCGATCGGGTACAGCAGCTCCGACATCGTCAGGCCCGAGCCCGAGGCGAGGCGGTTGCGGAAGTCCTCGCGCTGGAGCAGCTGCGAGACCGGCACCTGCGAGAGCAGACCGAGCAGCTTCGGGAAGGTGTACGGCGCCAGCCACTCGCTGTTCTGTACGAAGGTGACCTTCTCGAAGTCGAAGAACGGGCGCACCTGGTCGCGGTAGCCCGCGAGGTTCGCCGCGATGTCCTCGTCGGTCAGCGGCGGGCGCTCCGCCGTACGGCCCGTCGGGTCGCCGATCTTGGCCGTGAAGTCGCCGATGAGGAGCGTGACGTCGTGGCCCATGCGCTGGAAGCGGCTGAGGATGATCACCGGGACCGCGTGGCCGAGGTGGACGTCGGCGGCCGTCGGGTCGATGCCCAGCTTGATGCTCAGGCCCTTGCCCTCGGCGCGGCGCGCGTCGATGCGCTCGGCGAGCTTGCTCACCGCGGGCAGGACCTCGACCGTGCGGGCGGCGATCAGCTCGGCCTGTTCCTTCGCCGACAGGTCCGTCAGGTCCAGATAGCGCCTCGCCTTCGTCTCCGTGAGCAGCTGCTCCACGGTCGAGTCGGTGGAGAGGTCCTGCGCCAGCAGGGCGCTGGCGCGCGCGACGGAGTCGCCGAGGCGTGTCATCGTGACGTTCCTGTAGTGGTTGTCGGACAAAGGACAGGCCCGAGTCTATTTCCTCCGCAGAGCGGTCATACGCCCTTGCTGACCGAACTCATGTTGAAGTCCGGAACGCGCAGGGCCGGCATCGCCGCCCGGGTGAAGTAGTCGCCCCACTCGCGCGGCAGCGTCGGCTCGGTCCGCCCGGCCTCGACGGCCCGGGAGAGCAGGTCCACCGGCGACTCGTTGAAGCGGAAGTTGTTGACCTCGCCGACGACCTCGCCCTTGTCCACGAGGTAGACGCCGTCCCGGGTCAGTCCGGTCAGCAGCAGCGAGGCCGGGTCCACCTCGCGGATGTACCACAGGCAGGTCAGCAGCAGGGCGGGCCCGTCGTGCCCGGCGGCGGCGACCATCTCCGTGAGCGAGCGGGTGCCGCCGGCGTCGAGGACGAGGTTGTCGGTGTACGGGGAGAGCGGGAGGCCGGTCAGGCCGGCGCTGTGCCGGGTGGTGACCAGGCGCTCCAGCACGCCGTCGCGGATCCAGTCCGTGGCGGCGATGGGCAGTCCGTTGTCGAACACCGAGGCGTCGTCGCCGGAGGAGCCCGTCAGGACGAACGGCGCGCACTCCAGGCCCGGGGCGTGCGGGTCGCTGCGCAGCGTCAGCGGCAGCTCCGACAGCTTCTCCCCCACCCGGGTGCCGCCGCCGGCCTTGGAGAAGACGGTGCGGCCCTCGGCGGCGTCCCGCGCGGAGGCCGACCACTGCTGGTAGACCAGCAGGTCCGCCACTGCGGTGGGCGGCAGCAGCGTCTCGTACCGTCCGGCCGGCAGCTCCAGCTTCTTGCGGCTCCCCCAGGCCAGGCGCTCGGCGAGCTCCGCTTCCATGGTCAGCGGGTCGACGTCGAGGAAGTCCCGGGTGGCCCGGCCCGCCCACGCGGAGTGCGCGCGGTCGGGGGTCTTGGCGTTGATCTCCAGGGTGCCGGTGGGCTGGTCGTGGCGGAGGCGCAGGCCGGTGGAGGTGCCGAGGTAGCTGGACTCCGTCTCGTGCCGGGCGAAGCCGTACAGCTCACGGCCCTGGGCGCGGGCCCGGGCGAAGGCCTCGCCGAGGGCCGGGGCGAAGGCGTCGAAGACGGCCGGGGAGGTCTCGGCGGGCGCGCCGGTGAAGTCGGCGGCGTGGGGTACGCCCGTCACCAGCGGCTGCGCGTCCTCGGCGGGCCCGGCCTCCCGGGCCGCGGCCTCCGCCGCCCGCACCAGCGGCTCCAGGTCGTCGGCGGTGACGGCGGACCGCGTCACGGAGCCCGAGGCGGTGCCCTCCTTGCCGTCGACGGTCGCGACGACGGTGAGGGTGCGGCCGCGGGTGACGCCGTTGGTGGTGAGGGCGTTGCCGGCCCAGCGGAGGTTGGCGGTGGACTGCTCTTGCGCGATCACCGTGCAGCCGTCGGCGCGGGACAGCTCGAGGGCGCGCTCGACGATCTCGTGCGGCTTGTTGGTGCGCGGGCTCATCGACCGGCCTCCTGAGTCGTGTTCGGACTGTGCTTGCCCGGGGGGACGCCCCCGGCGCCCCGGCCGGCCCCGTGCGCGGTGCTCATCGGCCGGCCTCGTGGGTGGTGTTCAGAATGTTGACGCCCGCGAACAACGCCGACGGGCACCCGTGTGACACCGCCGCGACCTGTCCCGGCTGGGCCTTCCCGCAGTTGAAGGCGCCTCCCAGGACGTACGTCCGGGGGCCTCCGATGGCCTCCATCGAGCCCCAGAACTCGGGCGTGATTCCCTGGTAGGCAACATCCCGGAGCTGGCCGGCCAGGCGGCCGTCGCGGATGGCGTATGCCCTCTGCTGGGTGAATGGGAAGTTCACGGAGGCGGCAGAGGGCATACGTGCGTGATCAGCGTCTGCGCAGGTCAGAGCACGTTTCACGGCGCGCCCTCCTTCCCTGTTCATACGGGTTGAAACCGGACTCTACGGGGTCTGGTGACGACTTGGTGTCGACGTCGGAGGAGAGCCTACTGAGTGACAGCCGCGCTGGTTGGGGGCTCGAAGACCTCGAATGCGAAGACGCGGCATGCGGCTCGCAAGGTGTGCCGACGGATCGCCCTGCCACCGGATGGGCGTGCGCGTCGAGTCCCGCAGAGCCGGCACCACCCCGGCCCCGCCCCGGGCGCGGCACGTGGCTGATCATGTTCCCGACAGGCTCGCTTGCGTTCATCGACGGTGGGTACGGTCTCTCTCGTGTCCTGCGCGCGTTGGTTGGTCACCAGTGGTAGCGCGCGGCTAGGGGAGCTGGTACCGGCATGTCGTCGAGCGCTGCTTGCACACCGGACGAAGGTTTTACCTCGGGCGCGCCCCGGCCGGTCGGCCTGGACACCGTCGGGGCGGGAGACCGGCGGGTGGCGATTCAGGAACGTCGCCGACGGCGCGTGGGCGTGGCGTGGACGGCGTCGGCGATGCTTCTGACGTCGAGTCGCATCGGCTGTGCCGCCTCGGGGGCTTCCTGATCGGTCCAGTGGTGGAAGTAGGCGCGTACGTGCGCGGCGAGTTCGTCAGGCCGCGGCTCCTCCGTCGGGCGCAGAGCGATCACGTGCCCCTCGCCGACCAGGTGGAGCTTCAGCGGGCGCGCAGTCGCGTCGAAGGCGGCCACGATGTCGTCGATGAAGTCCGGCTCGGTCAGTGCCTGGAGTTCGGCGTCGTCCTCGCACGGCATGACCCAGCCGTCGCCGTCGACCAGCAGGCAGGGAAACGACACGGGGCTGACATGCGGGATCTCCGGACCCCCGCGGAGGCGCGAGAGTCGTGGCAGCCGAAGCCGGCGAATGAGCATGCCCTGATCATGGTGCACCGTTCGCAGGCCTCCGACTGGCGGTCAAAGTCACTTGGCAATCGACCAAGATCACTTGTCAACATGGGGAATTCCAGGTGGCCGTTGTCACGCGCCGGTATCCGTGGCGGCGGGACTACGGCGCCCGGCTCCTACGGTCGCCGGCGGCCGCCTGCGGGCGACCGGCGGGACCGGCCGCCAGGCCGCAGCCCGCCGGGGCGCCGGACCGCCCGGCGCGCCGCCTGCGGCGCGCCCTTGAGCCTTTCCGAGGCCTCATCGCCCCGCCCCAGCTGGCTCCCTCTGAGGAAGACGTCGAGGACTGGGACGATGTGGCCTAGGCGGCACGGCGACGGCACGCCCCCGCCACCGCAACCCGACACAGTCATCCGTGACGACGTGTCGACCTGGTGCAGGCTTCCAGGCCTCGGAAACGTCCGACAAGCCGCCCGTCAGCCGTGTCCGGCCTCGTTCGCAGTGTTCAAAATATTCACACCCCGGAACAGCGCCGACGGGCACCCGTGTGACACCGCCGCGACCTGCCCCGGCTGGGCCTTCCCGCAGTTGAAGGCGCCTCCCAGGACGTAGGTCCGGGGGCCTCCGATGGCCTCCATCGAGCCCCAGAACTCGGGCGTGATTCCCTGGTAGGCAACATCCCGGAGCTGGCCGGCCAGGCGGCCGTCGCGGATCGCGTATGCCCTCTGCTGGGTGAATTGGAAGTTGTAACGCTGCATGTCGATGGACCACGACCGGTCCCCGACGACGTAGACGCCCCTCTTCACGCCCGAGATCAGCTCCTCGGTCGACGGACCGCCGGCCGCCGGCCGCAGCGAGACGTTCGCCATGCGCTGCACCGGCACGTGGGCGGGCGAGTCGGCGTACGCGCATCCGTTGGACCGGCCGAGACCGGTGAGGCGGGCGATGCGGCGGTCGAGCTGGTAGCCGACCAGGACGCCGTCGCGGACCAGGTCCCAGGACTGGGCGGCCACGCCCTCGTCGTCGTAGCCGACGGTCGCCAGGCCGTGCTCGGCGGTCCGGTCCCCGGTCACGTTCATGAGCTGCGAGCCGTACGCGAGCGTGCCCAGGAGGTCGGGGGTGGCGAAGGAGGTGCCCGCGTAGGCGGCCTCGTAGCCGAGCGCGCGGTCGAGCTCGGTGGCGTGGCCGACCGACTCGTGGATCGTCAGCCACAGGTTGGAGGGGTCGACGACCAGGTCGTAGGTGCCCGCCTCGACGCTCGGCGCGCGCATCTTCTCGGCCAGGAGGGAGGGGATCTCGGCGAGCTCGGCGTCCCAGTCCCAGCCGCCGGCACCCGTCAGGTACTCCCAGCCGCGGCCGGCCGGGGGCGCGAGGGTGCGCATGGAGTCGAAGCCGCCGGTCCGGTGGTCCACGGCCACGGCCGTCAGCTGGGGGTGCAGCCGGACCCGCTGCTGGGTGGTCGTGGTGCCGGCGGAGTCGGCGTAGAACTTGTTCTCGTGCACGGTGACCAGGGACGCGTCCACGTGGGCCACCCCGTCGGCGGCCAGCAGCCGCTCGCTCCACTCGGCGAGCAGCCCGGTCTTGTCGGAGTCGGGCACGTCGAAGGGATCGGTCTCGTAGGAGGAGACCCACGTCCGTTCCGCGTGCACCGGCTCGTCCGCCAGCTCCACCCTCTCGTCGGAGCCCGCGGCCGCGATCACCTTGGCCGACAGCTTCGCCATCGCCACGGCCTGCGACGCCACGCGTGCCGCGGCGTCCATCGTCAGTTCCACACCGGAGGCGAACCCCCACGTGCCGCCGTGCACGACCCGGACCGCGTACCCCAGGTCGGTGGAGTCCGAGGACCCCGCCAGCCGGGCGTCCCGCAGTCGCCACGACGCGTCGCGCACCCGCTCGAACCGGAAGTCCGCGTGCTCGGCCCCCAGGGCCCGCGCCCGCGCGAGCGCCGCGTCGGCCAACGGGCGCAGTGGCAGCGCCAGGAATGACGGATCGATCTCATGCGGCACGGTTCACTCTCCTTTTGGGTGTGTTTCCGCAGTGAACCACGTCAGTTGGTGAGTGGGGGTCAGCTCCGGGCGGACCGGGCCGCCTCCCCGGGGGCAGCCGTGGCGGGGGCGGTCCGGCGCGCGGCCGGCGGCCGCGGGGGCCGGCCGTGGTGACGCGGGTCCGTCTTCCGGGTGACAGGGGAGGGCGCACGGGCCCTGGCCTGATCCTTTTGTCCGGGCCGACCGGATCCTTCGTTGTCAGCGGTGGCCCGTAAGCTCTTGGACCATGCTCGAAGACCGCACCGCCGCCGCATCGCCCAGCCCGTGGCCGGCCGCGTATCCCGAGGGGTACGCGGTCGTCGACGTGGAGACCACCGGGCTCGCCCGGGACGACCGGATAGTGTCGGCCGCGGTCTATCAACTGGACGCCCGCGGCCGGGTGGAGGACCAGTGGTACACGCTGGTCAATCCCGAGCGGGATCCGGGCCCGGTGTGGATCCACGGGCTCACCACCGACGTCCTCTCGGGCGCGCCGCTGTTCCCGGAGATCGCCGAGGAGTTCGCCCGGCGGCTTCAGGGGCGGGTGCTCGTGGCGCACAACGCCGCCTTCGACTGGTCCATGATCGCCCGGGAGTACGCGCGCGCGAAGGCCGCCGCCCCGGTGCGGCAGCGGCTGTGCACGATCGCGCTCTCCAAGGAGCTGGGGCTGCCGCTGCCCAACCACAAGCTGGAGTCGCTGGCCGCGCACTACGGCGTCGTCCAGCAGCGGGCCCACCACGCGCTGGACGACGCCCGGGTGCTCGCCGAGGCGTTCCGGCCGAGCCTGCAGCTGGCGGCGGAGGCGGGGCTGCGGCTGCCGCTGCTGGCGTGCCAGCCGCTGACCGAGTGGTCCGACGGACCGTCGGCGGCCACCCGGTCGGCGAAGATCGGCTATCAGCCGTCCTACCGGTCCGGCACCTGGCGGCCGAGCCGCAAGCGGCCGGCGTGCCCGTATCCCAACCCGGGGCGCTATAAATCGGGCGAACAGCTCATTCAGGGCATGCGGGTGGCGTTCTCCGGTGACACCTCGGTCGACCGGGAGCTGCTGGAGGACCGGGCCGTCGAGGCCGGTCTCCACGTGGCCACCAGCGTCTCCCGCCTCACCAGCCTGCTGGTGACCAACGATCCCGACTCCCCCACCTCCAAGGTCGTCAAGGCCCGTTCCTTCGCCACTCCCGTGGTGGACGAGGCGGCGTTCATACAGCTGCTGTCGCACGTGACCCCGGCGGGGGGCGGCCGCGCCTGACGTCCGCGCCGACCCACTGGCCGGGGGGCGAACCCCACCAGGTACCGTCAAATGCGTGTACCGCTTCCTGCTGACCCGGCAGTGGGTGATCCTCACTCTCGTGGGGCTCGCCCTGATTCCGGTGATGATCAAACTGGGCTTCTGGCAGCTCCACCGCCACGAGCAGAGGGTCGCGCGCAACAACCAGATCGGCGAGAGCCTCGCCCACGCCCCCGTCCCCATCACCGGGCTCACGGGCCCGGGGCGCGAGGTGGCGCACGAGAGCGTCTGGCGCCGGGTCACGGCCACCGGTACGTACGACACCAAGGGCGAGGTCGTCGCCCGCTACCGCACCGACGAGTCGGGCAAGTCCGGCTACATGGTGATCACCCCCCTGGTCCTGGACGACGGCACCGCCGTGCTCGTCAACCGGGGCTGGATCCCGGCCGACGCCGGCCAGCGGGAGTTCCCCTCCGTGCCCGCGCCGCCCGGCGGCAAGGTCACCGTCACGGGCCGGCTGCGCGCCGACGAGACCGCCGGCAGCGGCATCAGGGACACCAAGGGCCTGCCCGCCCGGATGATCATGATCATCAACAGTGAGCGGCAGGCGGAGGTGCTGCACCGCCCCGTGCTCGGCGGCTACGTCGAGCTCGTCTCCCCCACCGGCGACGGACAGCCCCAGCCCGTGCCCAGCCCCGACCACAGCAGCATCGGCAACCACATGGCCTACGCCGTGCAGTGGTGGCTCTTCTCCGCCTTCGTCCCCGTCGGCTGGGTCATCCTCGTCCGCAGGGAGCGCCGCGACCGCGCCGCCGAGGCGGCGGCCGCGACCGCCGGGACCACCACCGAGCCGGCGGAACCCGCCGCCGGAGTGGCCGCGAGCTCCACCTCACCGGAGTAGCCCCCACCCGATCAGGGAAGTCGCTTCGCGTGGCAGCTCTCATCGAGGACTACGCGCTCATCGGCGATCTCCAGACGGCGGCGCTCGTCGGCCGTGACGGCTCGGTCGACTGGCTCTGCCTGCCCCGCTTCGACTCCGCGGCCTGCTTCGCGGCCCTGCTCGGCGACGAGGACAACGGCCATTGGCGGCTCGCCCCCGACGGCGCCGGCGCCTGCACCCGGCGCGCCTACCTGAAGGACTCCCTCGCCCTGGAGTCCGTGTGGGAGACCGCCCGGGGCACCGTCAAGGTCACCGACTTCATGCCGCAGCGCGACCGCGCCCCCGACCTCGTGCGCATCGTCGAGGGCGTCAGCGGACAGGTGGACATGCGCAGCGTGCTGCGACTGCGCTTCGACTACGGCGACATCGTCCCGTGGATACGGCGCACCGACGGCCACCGGGTGGCCGTCGCCGGGCCGGACTCGGCGTGGCTGCGCAGCGAACCGCCCGTGCCCACCTACGGCCGTGACTACAGCACCTACTCCGAGTTCACCGTCGGGGCCGGCGAGAAGGTCGCCTTCGTGCTCACCTGGCACCCCTCCCACGAGCCCCGGCCCCGGCTCGTCGATCCCCACGAGGCGCTGGAGCACTGCCTGGCGGACTGGCGCGCGTGGGCGGACCGCTGTCAGTACGAGGGGCCCCACCGCGACGCGGTCGTCCGCTCGCTGATCACGCTCAAGGCCCTCACCTACGCCCCCACCGGCGGCATCGTCGCCGCCCCCACCACCTCGCTGCCCGAGGAGATCGGCGGCGTCCGCAACTGGGACTACCGCTACTGCTGGCTGCGCGACTCCACCCTCACCCTCAAGGCCCTGCTCTCGCTCGGATACGAGGAGGAGGCCACCGCCTGGCGTGACTGGCTGCTGCGCGCGGTGGCCGGCAAGCCCTCCGACCTCCAGATCATGTACGGGCTGGGGGGCGAGCGCCGGCTGCCCGAGCGGGAGCTGCCCTGGCTGGCGGGCTACGAGCGCTCCCAGCCGGTGCGGGTGGGCAACGGCGCGGTCGGGCAGCTCCAGCTCGACGTCTACGGCGAGGTCATCGACTCCCTGCACGTCGCCCGCCGGGGCGGCCTGCTCGCCAAGCCGCACGCGTGGAACATCCAGCGGCACTTCCTGGAGTTCCTCCAGCGGCACTGGCGCGAGCCCGACGAGGGCCTGTGGGAGATCCGCGGCCCCCGCCGTCACTTCGTGCACTCCAAGGTGATGGCCTGGGTCGCCGCCGACCGCGCCGTGCGCGCCCTGGAGGCGGACCCCGGGCTGGGCGGCGACGTCGACGCCTGGCGCACGATGCGCGACGAGGTCCACCGCGAGGTCTGCGCACGGGGCTACGACGCCGAGCGCGGCACCTTCACGCAGTACTACGGCTCGCGCGAACTCGACGCGGCCGCCCTGCTCATCCCCCGCGTCGGCTTCCTGCCGCCCGACGACCCCCGCGTCGTCGGCACGGTGGACGCGGTCCGCCGGGAGCTGACGTGCGAGGGGTTCGTCCGCCGCTACAGCCTGGAGGGCAGGCGGGTCGACGGGCTGCCCGGCGACGAGGGCACCTTCCTGGTGTGCTCGTTCTGGCTGGCCGACGCGCTGTATCTGACGGGGCGCACGAAGGAGGCCCGGAAGCTGTTCGAGCAGTTGCTCACCCTGCGCAACGACGTGGGCCTGCTCGCGGAGGAGTACGCCCCCGGCGCCGGCCGGCTGCTGGGCAACTTCCCCCAGGCGTTCAGCCACATCGGCCTCGTGGGAACGGCCCTTCTCCTGTCGGGTGGTGACACGGCAGACTGAGGGCATGGATCTTGGACTCAAGGACCGGGTGTACGTCCTGACCGGCGCGAGCCGCGGCCTGGGCTTCGCCACCGCACGCGAACTCACCGCCGACGGCGCCAGAGTGGTCGTCTCCGGGCGGGACGAGAAGACCGCCCGGGCGGCCGCGGCGGAGCTGGGCGGGAACGCCGTCGGCGTGGCCGCCGACAACGCCGACCCCGGGGCCGCCGGCCGGCTCCTCGCCACCGCCCGGGAGCGCTTCGGCCGCCTCGACGGCGTGCTCGTCAGCGTCGGCGGACCGCCGCCGGGGTCGGCCGCCGACAACGACGACGACCAGTGGCGGGCGGCGTTCGAGGCCGTCTTCCTCGGCGCGGTCCGGATGGCCCGGACGGCCGCGGCGGAGCTGGGCGAGGGCGGGGTCATCGCCTTCGTCCTGTCCTCGTCGGTGTACGAGCCGGTGCCGGGGCTGACGATCTCCAACGGGCTGCGGCCGGGCCTGGCCGGCTTCGCCAAGTCGCTGTCCCGCGAGCTGGCACCGCGCGGCATCCGGGTGGTCGGACTGCTGCCGGGGCGCGTCGAGACGGACCGGCTGCGGGAACTGGACGCGCTGTCGGGCGACTCCGAGGCGGCCCGGGCCCGCCACTCGGCGGCCATTCCGCTGGGCCGCTACGGCGCGCCCGAGGAGTTCGGCAAGGTCGCGGCGTTCATGATGTCGCCCGCCGCCTCGTACGTCACGGGCGTGATGCTGCCCGTGGACGGCGGCGCCCGGCACGGCTTCTGACGTCCCCTTCCGCCGGTCACCCCACGCGTTCGGCGCCGTGCCGCACCGCGCGGAGGTGGACCTCCGCCGGGAGGCGGGCGAGCCCGGCCGACGTACGGGCCTGTTGCAGCACCTCGGCCAGCAGCCGGTGCAGGGCCGCGGCGGGGGCGGCGTGCGGGGCGAGCGTCAGGACGATCCGGGCCTCGGGGGCGGTACGGCGGCCGCCGAGGGTGACGGCGGCGTGGTCGACCCCGTCCAGCGCCCCCGCCTCGGCGGCCAGCACGTCCTCCAGCGCCCTGCCCCGCACCACGACCACGTCGCCGTCGCCGCTGTCGACGACCAGGTGCCGCAGCCGGCGCCGGCGGGCCTGGACGAGCAGCCACGCCAGGGCCAGCAGCGTCACCGCCGCGAGGGCGGCGATGACCACGGGCCACCACCACCCGCGCCCCCGCCACCTGCGCTGTTCGGCGAGGGTGAGCAGCACGTCGTGCGCCCCGTCGAACGGCCAGGCGGACGGCAGGGCGAGGCCCCAGCGCCGCTGGAGGCCGAACGACCCGATCAGGACGGCCGCGCCGAGGGCCACGAGCAGCACCCCGGCCAGGGCGACCAGCACCCGGTTGACGTTCCTCAGCACGACCCGCTCACCTCTTCGCCGGCCGGTGGACGTGCACGGACAAGGACGGCTCCCGGGCCAGTCCCAGCTCCCGGACGCCCGCCGCCAGGACGGCGCCGACGTCCGTCCGCACCTCGTCCAGGTCCCGGAAGTGCGACCGGGCTCGCGCCCGGACCCGACGGCGTGTGACGTCGACCCGCACGGACTGCACGCCCGGCACCTCCATGGCCCGGTCCCGCAGGACCAGGGCGGCAGCCCTGCGGTCGAGCCCGGCCCGGACGTCCGGGGTGTCGCGGCGCATGGGCAGCACCCGGCGCCGGCCGGGCGTGAGGGCCAGCACGATCAGCCAGAGGCCCAGCACAACGGCCAGGGCCGCGCCCGTGGTCACCCAGGGATCGTCGAGGGGGCGGGTGGCCAGCTCGTGCGCGAGCCGGCGGCGCCACGCCATGGCCGGGTGGTGGGCGCGCACGGCGACCACGTCGTAGAGGAGGACGCCCGCACCGGCCAGCAGGAGGGCCGCCAGGAACGCGGCCGGGACCCGGCGCGCGGACCAGAAGCGGTGCGCGTGCGCGTGCCCGTGCGCCGGCGCGGGCCCGCCCTCGGTCTCCTCGGGCGCGGGCTTCTCCAGGGGCACGGGAGCGCTCATCGCACCCGCTCCCGGTCCGCGCGGCCGGTGTGCGGTGAATGCAGCCGCTCCACCGTGATCACCACCTCCGGCACGTCCATGCCCGCCAGCCCCCGCACCCGCTCGGCGACGCGGCTGCGCACGGCGCGGCAGCGGGCGCCGATGTCACCCGGGTATCCCAGCTCCACCGCGACCCGGATCCGTGCCGCGCCCTCGTGGACGACCACGGAGGCCAGCGGGGGCTCGTGGTGCTCCTCCGCCGTGTCGCTCAGCGCCTCCCCTGCGGCCCGGGAGGCGATCTTCGCGACGACGCGGTCGGCGATGCGGGTCGCTCCGCGCTCGGCGGGCTCCACCGCGCGTCCTCCCCCCACGCCGCTACCTCCTCCGCCCGTCGTGGTCGCGGGGGCGGAAGAAGTCGCCCGGCTCCAGGTCCCCGTCGAGGAACCGCCCCGCCACGAAACCGACGGCGCCGAGCGCCGCCACCAGCAAGAAGGCCCCGAATCCGCCGAAGTACCCGGCGAACCCCAGCACCATGCCGGCCGCCAGGCCGACCACGGCCATGCTCATCGCGCGCTCCCTACTGGAGCCTCGGCTCCGGCTCTTCCTCTTCCTCGTCCGGCAGCTTGACGTCGCTCACGGCGATGTTGACCTCGACGACCTCAAGGCCCGTCATACGTTCCACCGCCAGGATGACGTTCTCCCGCACGGAGTGGGCCACATCGGTGATCGCCACGCCGTAGTCCACGACGATCTCCAGGTCGAGTGCGGTCTGCACCTCGCCGACCTCGGCCTTCACGCCGCGCGTGACGGACCTGCCGCCGCCGGGCACCCGGTCCCGCACCGCGCCGAAGGTGCGGGCGAGCCCGCTGCCCAGGGCGTGGACGCCCACCACGTCGCGGGCCGCGAGACCCGCGATCTTCTCGACGACGCCGTCGGCGATCGTCGTCCGGCCCCGCTCGGCCGGGGGCTGACTGGTCTGGCTCACCGTCTCGGTCATCTGTGATCGCCTCTCCTCCAGTCCTTTTGCCACCATAAGCCGGATACCCGCGCGGCGCCCGACTGATGACGGGCAAGTCCGGGTGGAGCCCGCCCTCCGGGTGGGGCAGGCTGGGAGTGTGGTGGCGGACCCTTGGGCAGAGGCGGTACGGCAGCAGCTGAGGCTGGGCCGGGTGCTGCCGCTGGGCGGCGCGGACGAGGACCTGTGGATCTCGGAGGCCGCGGTGGCGGCGGCGCTGCGGCACGCGGCGGCCGCGGCGGGACTGGGGCTGCGCGTCGACGCGGTGCGGGTCGCCCCGGCCCGGAGCGACGAGCCGCGCGGGCCGTCGCGGGTGGAGGTCGACTTCGCGGCGCCGGGCGACCTGCCGTTCCCCCGGACGGCGGATCGGCTCAGGGACGCGCTGGCGGCGGCGACGGAGGACCGGCTGGGGCTCGCGGTCGCGGTGATGGACCTGCGCGTGACGGCGCTGCTGGACGCGCCGGCGCCGGACGAGGCCCCGCCGCACGCGCCGGATCCCGCGCCCGCCCCGGCGGACGGGGCGGGACGGGCGGCGCTCTCGGTGCCCGGGGCGGCGCGCCTGGCCCCGGCCCTGATCGACCCGCGCCGTGACGACTGGCAGCAGATCGCGGTCGCGCCCGGATACCGGGCGCTGGACGTGGCGCGGGCGGTACGGGCCGCGGTGCCGACGGCGGTGCTGGTCACGGCGGTGGACCAACCCCCCGTCCACCCCGGCCCGCCGCGCTGAGCCGCGGCCCCGCCGCCCGCCGCCGGCGCTCGCCCCTACTCCCCCAGCCCCGCGAGGTCGCGCAGCCGGCGCCCCTGCGCCGCGCGCTCCGCGACGCGCTGCTCGTCGTACGTACGGCCGGCCGCGCCCCGCAGCAACGCCTTCGTCTCGACGACCGCGTCCCGGGGCGCCGCCAGCAGAGCCGCCGTCAGGTCGTCGGTGGCGGCGGACAGTTCGGCGAGCGGGACGACGAGGTTGGCGAGCCCCGTCCGCTCGGCCTCGTCCGCTCCGACGAAGCGTCCCGTGGCGCAGATCTCCAGGGCGCGGGCGTAGCCCACGAGGGAGACCAGCGGCTGCGTGCCGCCGAGGTCCGGCACCAGCCCGAGGCTGGTCTCCTTCATGGCGAACTGCGCGTCGTCCGCGCACACGCGCAGGTCACAGGCGAGCGCCAGCTGGAAGCCCGCGCCGATGGCATGCCCCTGCACGGCGGCTATGGAGACGACGTCGTTGCGGCGCCACCAGGTGAACGCCTCCTGGTACGTGGCGATTTCCGCGTCCAGCGCCTCGTCCGACCCGCGCGCGAGGTCCAGGAACGAGGGCTCCCCGTCGAAGCCCTCGGGCGTGAACGCCTGACGGTCGAGCCCCGCGGAGAACGACTTGCCCTCGCCGCGGAGCACCACCACCCGGACCGTGCCCGGCAGCAGCCGGCCCGCCTCGGTCAGGGCCCGCCACAGGGCGGGCGACTGAGCGTTGCGCTTGGCGGGATTGGTCAGCGTGACGGTGGCAACCGCGTCGGCGACGGTGAGCTGTACGCCGTCCTGGTCGAGCAGGGTTTCGCGGGCAGTCATGGGGGCCTCCGGAATGGCCGCAGTCGCAATAGGTTGACTGCACAGTAACCACCCGGCCGACGGATCGGCCGACCGGGTGGGACTGCCCACACTGCTTGTTTCCGGGTGCGCGGCGTCAGGCCGAGGCGGCCTTCTTGCCGCGCGTCGCTCCGCCGCGACCTCGCAGGATCACGCCGGATTCACTGAGCATCCGGTGCACGAAGCCATAGGAGCGACCGGTCTCTTCGGCCAGCGCCCTGATACTCGCACCGGAGTCGTACTTCCTCTTCAGGTCTGCCGCGAGCTTTTCGCGCGCGGCGCCGGTCACCCGGCTGCCCTTCTTCAGAGTCTCGGCCACCCGTGCCTCCTCATGGGAGATGCGCCTCTTGACTCTCATGATCACCCCTTGGCCGCCTCCTGGCCACCCATTCGGCAAGGTCCATCCGAGGAGATTTCCTCGTTTTCGGCCGGGGACAGGCCCTGGAGCAGGCGATTCCGGACGATCTCGCTCGTACGGCCGTACGGGTGGCGGGGTGAAGCGCCAGGTCAGGCGGGGCCCCGTCGAGCACGGCGCGAACGGCGCCCCGCACCTCGCACAGCGCGCGCGCCGGAGCACCCGGCCGCATGACGGTACGAGCCGCCCTCACTCAGATGATGGATCACGCGTCGGCCGAATGATCGGGACCGTACTGATCAAGCCGGCGGCCGGCCCCGCTCAGGCGAGGGCGACCAGGTCGGCGTAGTCCGGACCCCACAGGTCCTCGACGCCGTCGGGCAGCAGGATGATGCGCTCGGGCTCGAGGGCCTCGACGGCGCCCTCGTCGTGGGTGACCAGGACGACGGCGCCCTTGTAGGTGCGCAGGGCGCCCAGGATCTCCTCGCGGCTGGCGGGGTCGAGGTTGTTGGTGGGCTCGTCGAGCAGCAGCACGTTGGCGGAGGAGACGACCAGGGTGGCCAGCGCCAGCCGGGTCTTCTCACCGCCGGAGAGCACGCCCGCCGGCTTGTCCACGTCGTCGCCGGAGAAGAGGAACGAGCCGAGCGTCTTGCGGACCTCGACCAGGTCCAGGTCGGGGGCGGAGGAGCGCATGTTCTCCAGCACCGTGCGGTCCGGGTCGAGCGTCTCGTGCTCCTGGGCGTAGTAGCCGAGCTTGAGGCCGTGACCGGGGGTGACCTGGCCGGTGTCGGGCTTCTCGGTGCCGGCGAGCAGGCGCAGCAGGGTGGTCTTGCCGGCACCGTTGAGGCCGAGGATGACGACGCGGGAGCCCTTGTCGATCGCCAGGTCGACGTCGGTGAAGATCTCCAGCGAGCCGTAGGACTTGGACAGGCCGTCGGCCATGAGCGGGGTCTTGCCGCAGGGGGCGGGCTCGGGGAAGCGCAGCTTGGCGACCTTGTCGGAGACCCGCTCGGCCTCCAGGCCCGACAGCAGCTTCTCGGCCCGCCGCGCCATGTTCTGCGCGGCGACGGTCTTGGTGGCCTTGGCGCGCATCTTGTCGGCCTGCGAGTTGAGGGCGGCGGCCTTCTTCTCGGCGTTCTGCCGCTCGCGCTTGCGGCGCTTCTCGTCGGCCTCGCGCTGCTGCTGGTACAGCTTCCAGCCCATGTTGTAGACGTCGATGACCGAGCGGTTGGCGTCGAGGTAGAAGACCTTGTTGACGACGGTCTCGACGAGGTCGACGTCGTGGGAGATCACGACGAAGCCGCCGCGGTAGGTCTTGAGGTAGTCCCGCAGCCAGGCGATGGAGTCGGCGTCGAGGTGGTTGGTGGGCTCGTCGAGCAGCAGCGTGTCGGCGTCGGAGAAGAGGATGCGGGCCAGCTCCACGCGGCGGCGCTGACCGCCGGAGAGGGTGTGCAGCGGCTGGGTGAGGATGCGGTCGGGCAGGCCGAGGCTGGCGGCGATGGTCGCGGCCTCCGCCTCGGCGGCGTAGCCGCCCTTGGTGAGGAACTCCGTCTCCAGGCGCTCGTACTTCTTCATGGCCTTCTCGCGGGTGGCGCCCTTGCCGTTCGCCATCCGGTCCTCGTTCTCACGCATCTTGCGCAGCACGGCGTCGAGGCCGCGGGCGGACAGGACGCGGTCGCGGGCCAGGACGTCGAGGTCGCCGGTGCGCGGGTCCTGCGGGAGGTAGCCGACCTCGCCGGAGCGGGCGATGGTGCCCGCGGCGGGGATGCCCTCGCCGGCGAGGCACTTGGTGAGGGTGGTCTTGCCCGCGCCGTTGCGGCCCACGAGGCCGATGCGGTCGCCCTTGGCGATGCGGAAGCTGGCCGACTCGATGAGGACGCGTGCGCCGGCGCGCAGCTCGATGCCGGAGGCGGTGATCACGGGTTTTCTACTCCTGAGCAGGACGGGACGGCGGAAAGGGACGGACTGGGTCGTTTCGACGCCGTCTAATGCACGAGGAGGGAGGCCATGCGAACCAGTCTAACGGCGGCGCGCAAACCGGTTTCCGGGGCCGCCGACGGGCGTACATGGGCCTCAGTGCGCCGAAAAGGGCGCACAGGGGGTGATTCGCGGATACTCAGGGTGGACAAGCCCCTGGGTGGAGAGGCGGTGGCTGATGCAGTTCGACGACGACGCGGACCTGGACACCTCCCAGGTGCAGGACGAGCGCGGCGGCGGGATCCCCGGGGGCGGGCTCACCATCGGCGGCGGGCTGGTCGGGCTGCTGGCCCTGCTGGCCGGCCTGTTCTTCGGCATCGGCCCGCGGGAGCTGGGGCTCAGCTCCGGCGAGCCCGGGTCCGGCCCTGCGGCCACGACGGACGCCCAGGTCTCCCGGACCTGCCGCACCGGCAAGGACGCCAACACCCGTCAGGACTGCCGGACCGTCGCGGTCGTCAACAGCGCCCAGTCGTTCTGGAGCCAGGAGCTCCCCCGCCGGGGCGGCACCTACACCCCCGCCCCGACGGTCTTCTTCACCGGCCAGGTCCGTACCGGCTGCGGGGCCGCGACCTCGGCGGTCGGCCCGTTCTACTGCCCGGCCGACCGGAAGGTCTACCTCGACCTGGGGTTCTTCGACGAGCTCAAGACGAAGTTCGGGGCGAGCGGCGGACCGTTCGCCCAGGCCTACGTCGTCGCCCACGAGTACGGGCACCACGTCCAGGACCTCACGGGTGTCCTCGGCCGCGCCCAGGACCGGCGGACGGGCGCGGGCAGCAACGCGGTCAGGGTCGAGCTCCAGGCCGACTGCTACGCCGGGGTCTGGGCCCGGCACGCGACCACGACGCCCGAGCGGTCCACCGGCCGGCCGCTCGTCGAGCGGCTGACGCCGGCCGACGTCGACGACGGCCTGAACGCCGCCGCGGCGGTCGGCGACGACCGCATCCAGGAGCGGTTCCAGGGCCGGGTCACCCCCGAGAGCTGGACCCACGGCTCGGCCGCGCAGCGCCGGCAGTGGTTCACGACCGGGTACTCCACGGGGGACGTGGCCCGCTGCGACACCTTCCACCAGGAGTGAGCGTCATGGCACAGATCAGCACGGCCGCGCCGGCCGTCTGCCCGGCCCTGCTGTACCGGGACGCCCGGGCGGCGATCCGGCAGCTCACGGAGGCCTTCGGCTTCACCCGGACCGCGCTGTACGAGAGCGAGGACGGCACGGTGCTGCACGCCGAGCTGATGTGGGGCAACGGGATCGTGATGATCGGCTCCAGGGGCCGGGGCGGCGTCTTCGACGAGGCCGTGAAGGACGCCGGGCCCTCGGGGGTCTACGTGGCCGTCGAGGACCCCGACGCGCACCACCGGCGGGCCGTGGCGCACGGGGCGGAGGTCCTGGCGCCGCCGGCCGACCAGGAGTACGGGTCCCGGGACTACACGGCCCGGGACCTGGAGGGCAACCTCTGGACGTTCGGCACGTACGCCCCCAAGGGGCCGGAGACGACCGGCTAGGGCCCAGGGCGTGCCCGCGCGGTAGCCGTGCGCCCGTAGGGCGTAACCCCGGGCCTCCCGTGCCGGGGCACCTCTCAGCGGTGGCCGCGGGAGTCCCGGGCCGGGCGGAACTGTGCGGACACCCCCTAGCTAGGCCCCGCCCCGGTGCACCTGGAACGCCGCCCTGCGCACGGCCTTGGCCAGCGCGGGGTCGGGGTGGGCCGCGGCCAGCGCGACCAGCACCTGCACCGTGCGGGGATGGCCCACGGCGCGCACCTCCTCCAGGAGCCCGGGCACCGTTCCCTGGACGGCCGAGTCGAGGTGGCGCACCAGCAGCCGGCTCTCGCCGTGGTCCGCGACGGCGGCGGCCGTGTCGACCCACAGCCAGGTGGCCTCCTCGCGGGTCAGCACCTCCGCGGCGTCCTCGGGGTCGTGCCCCTCGTGCTCGGCGAGCCACAGCAGGGCGTAGGGCCGCAGGGCGGGCTCGTCGGCCGCCGCCCGGACGGCGGGCTCGGCGGGGGTGCCGACCGCGCGCAGGGCCTCGAAGGCCAGCCCGCGGACCATGGCGTCGTCGCCCCGGGCGGCCTCCAGCAGCTCCCCGACGGCGCTGCGCACGGGCCGGGCGGCGAGCCAGGCCCGGTACTCGGCGCGGGCGGGGCCGGGGGTGAGGTCGGCGCAGCCGCGCAGCATGGCCTCGGCGGACAGCTCGATGTGGCCGGCCGGGCTCTGCGCGGCGACGCAGATCTGTTCGAGCTTGACCCACACCGCCCAGTTGCCGAGCGGGGTCAGGACCGCTTCGGCGCCGGGGCCGGTGCCGCCGCGCATGACCAGCGCCCCGACCGACGCGAGCGCCTCAAGCGCCCAGTCCAGCAGCTCCGGCAGGGTGTCGCCGGCGGTGGGGACGGGCGGCGGCGCGGGGGCGGCCGGCACGTTGCCGTAGGGGACCTCGCAGCGCTCGGCGCGGATCTCGGCGACGCGCTGGCGGAGCAGGTCGAGCAGCATCGCCACGGACACGGGACCGGCCGACAGGTGCATGACGGACAGCAGCTGGGGGGCGGCCTCGACGACCTCGGCGGCGATCGTGGCGTCGGTGCCGGCGGGCTCGGGGTGGGCGAGCGACCAGGCGTCGAAGAGCGCCACCCAGCCGCGCAGCACGGCGCTGTCGTCGCGGTCCCACGCCGTCAGGCGCCAGCCGGGCCGGGCGGTGCCGCCGTGGAGTTCGAGGAGCCCGGCGAGGCGGGCCCGGTCCCAGTCCGAGCGCACCTGGCCACCCGTCAGCCCGAGGGCGGCGGCGGCCCGTTCGGCCGTGCCCTCGCAGAGCCCGCCGGCGGCGCCCGGCCGCAGCGTGGCGCCGCGGCCGCACTCCTCGGCCGCCCAACGGGCCAGGCGGACCGCTCCGGCCAGTCCGGTTCTGGCCTGCCGGGCGAGTTCCGGCCGGGCCGGGGTGCCCGCGGGCGGGCGGGGCGCCGGGCGGGAGCCGCGGTTCGCCACGGCCGTGCGGGCGGCCGTGATCGGCTGTCGGGGGACGAGTCTGAGCCGGGAGTCGCGCGGAGTACGGGACGTCACAGGAGCAGTCTTGCCGTTCACGCTCCGAAAACCCAATCGGAATCAACTATCCGGCCGTCCACGACCAGTGACGGGAGGCTACGGGGCGGCCGCGCGCGACCCCGTGTGCACCGCGCGCCGGGTTTGCGGAACGTCACATGAGGGGGACGAGGAAGCGCCGCAGGGACTCCTCGTACCCCTGGGGGTCGACGTTCCAGGACGCCGCGTGGCCCGCGCCGCGCACCGTGCGCAGGGTGATCAGTTCCGGTCGCGCCGCGGCCAGTTCGCGGGAGCGGGACGGCGCCGCGAGGGCGTCGTCCGTGCCGTGCACGACGAGGGCGGGTACGGACAGCCGCCCGGGGTCGGCGGCCGCGAGCAGTGCGTCGGGGGCGAGGCCGGTCCTGCCCTCGGCTGCCCGCACGGCAAGCGGAATGAGCGGTGCCGGGACGCGGTGGGCGGCGAGGGCGCCCAGGGCGGCGGGCCAGTCCAGGAGCGGCGAGTCCAGGACGACGCCGGCGACGCGGTCGCTCTCGGGTGAGTCGAGGGCGGTCAGCAGGGCCATGGTGGCGCCGGTGGACCAGCCGTGCAGGACGACCCGGCGGGCGCCGTGGGCGACGGCGTAGCGGACGGCCGCGTCGAGATCCCGCCATTCCCTGGCGCCGAAGTGGCTGATTCCGTGCGCCGTCCGGGGTGCGCCGGCATCGCCGCGGTAGGCCGGGACGAGCACCGGGAGCCGCAGTCCGTGCAGGAACGGCATGAGGACCATGGAGTGCTCGCGGGTGGTCCCCATGCCGTGGGCGCTGATCACCCAGGTGTCGCGGGCGCCGGGCAGGAACCAGGCGGGCAGCCAGCCCAGTTCGCCGGGCACGTCGACGTCGGTGTGGTCCAGGCCGAGGGCGTCGCGGGGGGTGCCGGCGTGCACCTGCGGGGTGAGCCACACGTGGTCGCCCGGTGCCACGGTGCCGTGGTGCACCCGTTCCAGGCGCCGGACGACGCAGTGGTGGGGGTGGGACACGTCGGGCACGACCGGCCCGACGACGGCGCGCAGCCCGCGCCCGGCCAGCCCGTAGGTGCCCGGGCGCAGCGTGGCGGGGGTGCGGGTGAGGGTGACCGTGCCGGCGTCCGCGTCGTGCACCGCGATCCTGGGCTCGCCCGGCGGCGGGTGGCCGGGGGCGGGTTTGAGGGCGGCGTCGCCGGCGTACCGTCCGGCCGCCACCGCGACCGCGCCGGCACCGATCAGGGTGGCGGCCGCCGTGGCCGTCGCTCCGCGCAGTCCCATCCCCTCCAGTCTGGGCCCCGGGCGGGGGCGGCGTCCACCGGGCGGCGGACGGGTGCCGCCCGGGGCGGGGGCGGGGGTCAGCGCTGTCCGTAGCCGCGGTACTTCTCGGTCACCTCGGCGAGCCGCTGGGGGGTGAGGAGGGTTGGGGTGCGGCCGGGGACGGCGGACGCGGCGAGCCAGACCCGGCACATCCACTCCAGCTGGGCGGTGCGGTCGTAGGCCTGGTCCAGGGTGGTGCCGTAGGTGAGGGTGCCGTGGTTGCGCAGCAGGCAGCCGGTGCGGCCGTCGAGGGCCGCCAGCATGTGCGCGGCCAGCTCCTCGGAGCCGTAGAGGGCGTAGGGGGCGACGCGGACCGGCCCGCCCAGGGCGGCGGCCATGTAGTGGATCAGCGGCACCTCGTCGACCAGGGTGGACACGGCCGTGGCGTGGACGGCGTGGGTGTGCACGATCGCGGCGGCGTCGGTGGAGCGGTAGACGGCGAGGTGCATGGGCAGCTCGCTGGTGGGCACCAGCTCGCCGAGGACCTGGCGGCCGTCGAGGTCGACGCCGACCGCGTCGCCGGGCCCGAGGCGGTCGTAGGGCACGCCGCTGGGCGTGACGAGCACCACATCCCCCACCCGGGCGGAGACGTTGCCCGAGGTGCCGACGACGAGTCCTTCGGCAGTCGTGCGGCGGGCGCTGGCGACCAGCTCGGCCCAGGCGCCGCCCAGGTCGGCGGGGATGCCGGGGGGTATGGGCCCGCCCGCCCCGGTGCGGCCGCGCGCGGTCCTCGCGTCCTCTTCTGGAACCCTCATCGGCTTGCCCCTCCGGTCGGTGTCCGCCGCACCCCGACCCCGTTCACCTTCCGTTCACCCAGGGTCCCTACGGTCGCCGCGTACTGACCATCGAACTGATTGCCTGGGTGAATGGAAAACATCACGCTTCTCATCGGGATCGTGATCGTCACGGCCTTGGTGTTCGACTTTACGAACGGCTTCCACGACACGGCCAACGCCATGGCCACCACCATCTCCACCGGGGCGCTCAAGCCCAAGGCCGCGGTGGCGATGTCGGCGGTTCTCAACCTCGTCGGCGCGTTCCTCTCGGTGGAGGTCGCCAAGACGATCTCCGGCGGCATCATCGACGAGAGTGCCGGCATCCGACCAGAGGTGATCTTCGCCGGGCTCGTCGGCGCCATCGTCTGGAACCTGGTGACGTGGCTGGTGGGCCTGCCCTCCAGTTCCTCCCACGCCCTCTTCGGTGGTCTGATCGGCGCGACGATCGTCTCCGTCGGCTTCGACGCGGTCAACGCCGACAAGATCGTGATGAAGGTCCTCATCCCGGCCGTCGCCGCGCCCCTCGTGGCCGGCCTCGCCGCGACGGCCGCCACGCGCCTGACGTACCGCCTGACCAAGGGGCGGGACGAGCAGGAGACCGCCAAGGGCTACCGCGCCGGCCAGATCGCCTCGGCCGCCCTGGTCTCCCTCGCCCACGGCACCAACGACGCCCAGAAGACCATGGGCGTGATCACCCTCGCGCTGGTCGCCGGCGGCGTCGTGGCCCCGCACTCCGACCCGCCCCTGTGGGTCATCGTCTCCGCGGGCCTGGCCATCGCGCTCGGCACGTACCTGGGCGGCTGGCGCATCATCCAGACGCTCGGCAAGGGCCTCACCGACATCAGGCCGGCCCAGGGCTTCGCCGCCCAGACCGGTGCCGCCACGGTGATCCTCGCCTCCTCGCACATCGGCTTCGCGCTCTCCACCACCCAGGTCTGCTCCGGCTCGATCATGGGCGCCGGCCTCGGCCGCAAGGGCGGCGTGGTGCGCTGGTCGACCGCCGGCCGCATGGTCGCCGCCTGGGTCCTGACCCTGCCCGCCGCGGGCCTGGTCGCCGGTGGCGCGGCCCTCCTCGCCGACCAGGGCGACTGGGGCGTGGCCGCGGTCGCCGTCCTCGGCCTGGCCGTGTCCGGCGCGATCTGGGCGGCCTCCCGCCGCAAGCCGGTCTCCCACGACACGGTCAACGACCTCAACGTGCCGCAGGGCCTGCCCGCCGAGCCGGCCGGTGTCGTCACCGCCGCCCTCCAGGCCGTCGCCCCGCCGCCGGCCGGCCCCCTGTCCGCCGTCCCGGCCGCCCCCGCGGCCCAGACCGCAGCTCCCGCCGCCGCGACGGCGACGAGCTGAGGAACCGGAAACCAAGGAACCCCGCATGCACATCAACTGGGAAGCCCTCGGCCAGGTCTTCGGCGTCAGCCTCGTGGTCACCGTCGGTCTCGTGGGCGTCTTCACCCTCGGCATCATCGGTACGTCCCCCCGCAAGCCCCAGGAGCAGCCGGACGGCACCGTCGCCGCGGTCGCCGGCCCGGCCGCGCTCGTGCGCACCGGCGCGTACGCCTGCTACGCCCTGTGCGCGGCCGCCGTGGGCTACGGCATCTACCTCATCGTCGCCTGACGCGGGGACAGCCCCGCGCGTGAAGCGCCGGTCCGGCAGCCGCCGGGCCGGCGCTTCGTCGTTTCCGCGCGCCCCGTGGCCGGAGCCCGGTCACGGGGCGGTGGACCCACCGGCCCCACTGCCCCACGGCCGCCTCATCGCAGGTCAGGGTGAGTTGACGCCCGTTCCCGGGCCGTGGTGGACTTCCGGAGCCAAAACGGCGACAGCAGAGGAAGCCGGTGCGAGTCCGGCGCGGTCCCGCCACTGTCACCGGGGAGCGCACCCCCAAGCGATGGCCACGGCGTGAGCCGGAAGGCCGGGGGCGGCGTGGATCCGGGAGCCAGGAGACTCTGGTCGCCGTCACGTCGAGCCAGGGCGCGGACCCTGAGTGAGGACACAAGCCGGCCATGCCCTTCTGCGGTTTCGCCTGCGGCACCGCCCTCGGCTATCTCGCCGACCTCGTCTTCGGCGACCCCCGCCGCGGCCACCCGGTGGCCGCCTTCGGGCGCGCCGCGCACGCCGTCGAACAGCGCCTGTGGCGCGACCACCGCGGCCACGGCGCCCTGCACACCCTCGTCTGCGCGGGCGGCGCCGTGGCCGGCGCCGGACTGCTGGCCCGCGCCGTACGCGGCCGCCGCGCCCCCGGCGTCGCCCTGACCGCCGCCGCCACCTGGGCCGTGCTGGGCGGGACGTCGCTGGGCCGGGAGGCGCGGGCCATCGGCGGTGCGCTCGCCGCGGGCGACATCGAGGTCGCCCGGGAGCGGCTGCCGCACCTGTGCGGGCGCGACCCGCAGGCCCTGGACGGGCAGCAGATCGCCCGGGCCGTCGTGGAGTCCGTCGCCGAGAACACCTCCGACGCCGTCGTGGGCGCCCTGTTCTGGGGCGCGCTGGGCGGGGTGCCGGGGCTGGCGGGCTTCCGGGCGGTGAACACGCTGGACGCGATGGTGGGTCACAAGTCGCCCCGCCACCGCCGCTTCGGCTGGGCGTCCGCCCGGCTCGACGACGTCGTGGGCTGGCCCGGTGCCCGGCTCACCGCCGCCCTCACCGTGCTCGCGGGCCCCGACCCGCGCGGTGCCTGGCGGGTGGCCCGCCGTGACGCCTCCCGCCACCCCAGTCCCAACGCCGGCCCGGTCGAGGCCGCCTTCGCCGGCGCCCTGGGCGTGCGGCTCGGCGGCACGCTCGCCTACGCCGGGCGCGTCGAGCACCGGCCCGTGCTGGGCGCGGAGCTGCGTCCGGTCCGGGTGGCCGACATCGAGCGCGCGGTGCGGCTCTCGCGCCGGGTGTCGCTGCTGGCCGTGGGCACCGCCATCGGCGGCCGTGCGCTGGGCAGCCTTGTGAAGAGCGCCGCGGCGTCGGCCGCGAGGAGGAGGAACCGGTGACAGCTCCAAGGGGCGGGGGCCTGCTGGTGGCGGGGACCACCTCGGACGCGGGCAAGAGCGTGGTGACCGCCGGCATCTGCCGCTGGCTGGTCCGCAGGGGCGTCAAGGTCGCGCCGTTCAAGGCGCAGAACATGTCGCTCAACTCGTACGTGACGCGCGAGGGCGCGGAGATAGGGCGTGCCCAGGCGATGCAGGCCGCCGCCGCGCGCGTCGAGCCGAGCGCGCTGATGAACCCGGTGCTGCTCAAACCCGGCGGGGACCGGAGCAGCCAGGTCGTGCTGATGGGCAAGCCGGTGGGCGAGCTCAGCGCGCGCGGCTACCACGCGGGGCGCCAGGAGCAGCTGTTCGGGACGGTGACCGCGTGCCTTGAGGAGCTGCGGCGGACGCACGACGCGGTGATCTGCGAGGGCGCGGGCAGCCCGGCCGAGATCAACCTGCGGCGGAGCGACATCGTCAACATGGGCGTCGCCCGCGCGGGCCGGCTGCCCGTCGTCGTGGTCGGCGACATCGACCGGGGTGGCGTCTTCGCGTCCTTCTTCGGCACGACGGCCCTGCTCTCGCCCGAGGACCAGAAGCTGATAGCGGGCTACGTCGTCAACAAGTTCCGCGGCGACGTGACGCTGCTGGAGCCGGGGCTGGAGATGCTGCGCGGCCTGACCGGGCGGCCCACGCTGGGCGTGCTGCCGTTCGCCCACGGGCTCGGCATCGACGAGGAGGACGGCCTGCGGGTGTCGCTGCGCGGGGCGGTCCGCGAGTCGGTGGTCGCCCCGCCGTACGGCACCGACGTGCTGCGGGTCGCGGTGTGCGCCGTTCCGCTGATGTCGAACTTCACGGACGTGGACGCGCTGGCCGCGGAGCCGGGCGTGGTGGTGCGGTTCGTGGACCGGGCCGAGGAACTGGCCGACGCGGACCTGGTGGTGGTGCCGGGGACGCGCGGCACCGTGAAGGCCCTGGCGTGGCTGCGCGAGCGCGGCCTGGCGGACGCGCTGAAGCGGCGCGCCGCGGAGGGCCGCCCGGTGCTGGGCGTGTGCGGCGGCTTCCAGGTGCTGGGCGAGCGCATCGACGACGAGGTGGAGTCCCGGGCGGGCACGGTCGAGGGGCTGGGCCTGCTGCCGGTGCGGGTGCGGTTCGCGGTGGAGAAGACCCTGGCCCGGCCGGCCGGCAAGGCGCTGGGCGAGCACGTCGAGGGGTACGAGATCCACCACGGCGTCGCCGAGGTCCTGGACGGGGAACCGTTCTTGGACGGCTGCCGGGTGGGTGCGGTGTGGGGGACGCACTGGCACGGCTCGCTGGAGAGCGACGGCTTCCGGCGGGCGTTCCTGCGCGAGGTCGCACGGGCGGCGGGCCGGGCGTTCGTGCCGGCGCCCGACACGTCCTTCGCCGCGCTGCGCGAGGAACAGCTGGACCGGCTGGGCGATCTGATCGAGGAGCACGCGGACACGGACGCGCTGCTGCGGCTGATCGGGGACGGGGTCCCGGCGGGGCTGCCGTTCATCCCGCCGGGGGCGCCGTGATGAGCGGCCCACCATCCCCACGGAAGCGGGGAGCGGACAACACGCGGACCGTCGTCGCCTCGGCGGTGCCGGGGGTGCATCCCCACAGATGGGCGGCCGAGATCACCAGCATGCCGCGCCTTCCACTCGGTGCACACGCCATCGGACGAATGCCACTCGAAGGAGCGATCAGCTCATGAGCACCCCCTATCCCTTCACGGCGATCGTCGGCATGGACGATCTACGACTGGCCCTGCTGCTGACCTCGGTCTCCCCCGCGGTGGGCGGCGTGCTCGTACGCGGCGAGAAGGGCACGGCGAAGTCCACTGCCGTGCGCGGTGTCGCGACGCTGATGCCGTCTGTCGCCGTCGTCGACGGCTGCCGGTTCTCCTGTGACCCGGTGGCACCGGACCCGACGTGCCCTGACGGGCCGCACACGGCGGACGCGGCGGGCAGCGCACGCCCCACACGCATGGTGGAACTGCCGGTAGGGGCCTCCGAGGACCGGCTCGTCGGCGCCCTCGACATCGAGCGGGCCCTCTCAGAAGGCGTCAAGGCCTTCGAGCCGGGCCTGCTGGCAGCCGCACACCGCGGCGTGCTCTACGTCGACGAGGTCAACCTCCTCCACGACCACTTGATCGACCTGCTGTTGGACGCCGCCGCGATGGGCGCCTCGTACGTCGAGCGCGAAGGCGTCTCCGTCCGGCACGCCTCCCGCTTCCTCCTCGTCGGCACCATGAACCCCGAAGAGGGCGAGCTGCGACCGCAGTTGCTCGACCGTTTCGGGCTGACCGTCGAGGTCGCGGCCTCCCGCGACACCGACGAGCGCGTCGAGGTCGTGCGCCGCCGCCTCGCCTACGACGAGGACCCGGCCGCCTTCGCCGCCAAGTGGGCGGCGGAGGAGGACGCGCTGCGCGAGCGCATCGCCGCCGCGCGGGCGCTGCTGCCGGCCGTACGGCTCGGGGACGGCGCGCTGCGCCGGATCGCCGCGGTGTGCGCCGGTTTCGAGGTGGACGGCATGCGGGCCGACATCGTGACCGCTCGGACGGCGACGGCGCTGGCCGCGTGGGCGGGGCGTACGGACGTCACGACCGAGGACGTGCGGCAGGCGGCGCTGCTGGCGCTGCCGCACCGGCGCCGCCGCAATCCCTTCGACGCCCCCGGTCTGGACGAGGACAAGCTCGACGAGATCCTCAGGCGGTTCGAGGACGAGGAGCCGGACCCCGAGCCGGACCCCGAGCCCGGGGGCCCGGAGGACGGCGGCCCCGGCGACGAGGATCCGGATGGCGGCGGTCCGGACGGCGGCGGCCGACCGCCGCAGGACGGCCCCCGCCCCGACGGCGCGGGCGGCCCCGACGTGCCGCAGCAGCGGCAGGACTCCCCCGCAGCCGACCCCGCCCCGCGGCAGAACTCCTCCGACGGCGTGCCCGGAAGCGAGGGCGAGGCCCCCGAGGCACCCGCCGTCGCGGCCGCGGAGCCCTTCCGGACGCGCCGGTTCGATGTACCCGGACTCGGTGAGGGCGCCGACGGCCGCCGCTCCCGGGCCCGTACCGCGCACGGGCGCACGACGGGGGCGCGCCGGCCTCGCGGCGGTGCGCTCGCCAAGCTGCACCTCGCCGCGACCGTGCAGGCCGCCGCCCCGCACCAGCGGGCGCGTGGCCGCTCGGGCCCGGGGCTGCTCGTCCGCCGGGACGATCTGCGGGAGGCGGTGCGCGAGGGGCGCGAGGGCAATCTCGTGCTGTTCGTCGTGGACGCCTCGGGCTCGATGGCGGCCCGCAAGCGGATGAGCGCCGTCAAGGGCGCGGTGCTGTCGCTGCTGATGGACGCCTACCAGCGCCGCGACAAGATCGGCATGGTCACGTTCCGGGGCTCGGGCGCGGAGGTGGCGCTGCCGCCGACGTCCTCGGTGGAGGCGGGCGCGGCGCGGCTGGAGAAGCTGCCGACCGGCGGCCGCACCCCGCTGGCCGAGGGCCTGCTGCGGGCGCACGAGGTGCTGCGGGTGGAGCGGATGCGTGATCCGTCCCGGCGTCCCCTGCTGGTCGTGGTGACGGACGGCCGGGCGACGGGCGGCCCGGAGCCGCTGGCGCGGGCCGCGCGCGCGGCCCGGCTGCTGGCCGGCGAGGGCACGGCGTCGGTCGTCGTGGACTGCGAGGCCGGGCCGGTGCGGCTGGGCCTGGCGGCTGAGCTGGGCCGCGAGCTGGGCGGGCCGGTCGTGACGCTCGACGAGCTGCGCGCGGACAGCGTGGCCACGCTGGTGCGCGGCGTGCGTACCGTACGGAACACCGACAACAGGAGGGTCGCGTAATGCCCAAGGGACAGCCGGCCGTCGTCCCCGACGACGGTCTCACCACGCGCCAGCGGCGCAACCGGCCGCTGGTCTTCGTCCACACCGGCGTCGGCAAGGGCAAGTCGACGGCGGCCTTCGGGCTGGCGCTGCGGGCGTGGAACCAGGGCTGGCCGATCGGGGTGTTCCAGTTCGTGAAGTCGGCGAAGTGGAAGGTCGGCGAGGAGAACGCGCTGCGGGTGCTGGGCGCCTCCGGCGAGGGCGGGACGGTCGACTGGCACAAGATGGGCGAGGGCTGGTCGTGGATCCAGCGCGACAGTGAGCTGTCCAACGAGGAGAAGGCCCGTGAGGGCTGGGAGCAGGTCAAGCGCGACCTGGCGGCCGAGACGTACAAGCTCTACGTGCTCGACGAGTTCGCGTACCCGATGCACTGGGGCTGGATCGACACCGACGAGGTGATCGAGGTGCTGCGGGACCGCCCCGGCACCCAGCACGTGGTGATCACCGGCCGCAACGCCCCGGAGAAGCTGGTGGAGTTCGCCGACCTGGTGACGGACATGTCGAAGGTCAAGCACCCGATGGACACCGGTCAGAAGGGCCAGCGGGGCATCGAGTGGTGAGTACGCGCCTCCCCCGTCTCGTCATCGCCGCGCCGGCGTCCGGCAGCGGCAAGACCACCGTGGCCACGGGCCTGATGCGGGCCTTCGCGGACGCGGGCCTCGCGGTGTCGCCGCACAAGGTGGGCCCGGACTACATCGATCCGGGCTACCACGCGCTGGCGACCGGGCGGCCGGGCCGCAACCTGGACTCCTTCCTGTGCGGCCCGGAACGGATCGCCCCGTTGTTCCTGCACGGGGCGGCGGGCTGCGACCTGGCGATCGTCGAGGGCGTCATGGGCCTGTACGACGGGGCGGCCGGGCAGGGCGAGCTGGCGTCGACGGCGCACGTGGCGAAGCTGCTGCGGGCGCCGGTCGTGCTGGTCGTCGACGCGTCGTCGCAGTCGCGGTCGGTGGCGGCGCTGGTGCACGGCTTCGCCTCCTGGGACCCGGAGGTGCGGGTCGCGGGGGTCATCCTCAACAAGGTCGGCTCCGACCGCCACGAGGCGCTGCTGCGGGAGGCGCTGGACGAGTCGGGGGTGACGGTGCTGGGCGCGGTGCGGCGGGCGGAGCCCGTGCACACGCCGTCCCGGCACCTGGGCCTGGTGCCCGTCGCCGAGCGGCGGGCCGAGGCGGTCGACGCGGTGGCGGAGTTCGCGGCCCGCGTGCGGGAAGGCTGCGACCTGGAGAGGCTCCTGGCCCTGGCCCGTTCGGCACCGCCGGTGACCGGAGAGGCGTGGAGCGCCCGCGGCGAGCCTCTCCCCCACCCTGTCCCCTCCCCGAACCGGGGCTCCGCCCCGGACCCCGCTTCTCAGACGCCGGAGAGGCCGGACGAGGGGGCGGACCCGAACAGGGGTCGCCCCGTGATCGCCGTGGCCGGCGGCCCGGCGTTCACCTTCTCGTACGCCGAGCACGCCGAGCTGCTGCGGGCCGCCGGCGCGGAGGTCGTCACGTTCGACCCCCTGCGCGACGAGGCC
Organism: Streptomyces cinnamoneus; assembly: GCF_002939475.1. NCBI lineage: Bacteria > Bacillati > Actinomycetota > Actinomycetes > Kitasatosporales > Streptomycetaceae > Streptomyces > Streptomyces cinnamoneus. The sequence continues at coordinate 1,683,245 of NZ_PKFQ01000001.1, forward strand.
CTGCCGGAACGCACGGCCGGCCTCGTCATCGGCGGCGGCTTTCCCGAGGTGTACGCCCCGGAGCTCTCCGCCAACGAGCCGCTCCGCAAGGCCGTGGCGGAACTCGCCTTCGCCGGCACGCCGGTCGCCGCCGAGTGCGCGGGCCTGCTCTACCTCTCCCGCGCCCTCGACGGGAAGCCGATGTGCGGCGTCCTGCCGGCGGACGCCCGCATGTCGGAGCGGCTGACGCTCGGTTACCGCGAGGCGGTGGCGATCGCGGACAATCCGCTCGCCGCCGCGGGCACCCGCGTCCGCGGGCACGAGTTCCACCGCACGGTCGTCGAGCCGGCCGCCGGGGCCGTCCCGGCCTGGGGGATCACGCGTCCGGCGCGCCGTGTGGAGGGCTTCGCGCAGGGCGGCGTGCACGCCTCGTACCTCCATGTCCACTGGGCGGGGGCCCCCGGCACGGCGGAGCGGTTCGTGGCCGCGGCGGCGGACGCGCGGTGAACGCCGTGCTCTACGTCGGCGTCGGCGCGTGCCGCGACGTGGCCGCCGCCGAGGTGCTCGCGCTCGTCGAGCACGCCCTGGCGGAGGCCGGCGGCGGCGCGGTCGCCGCCCTGGCCACCGTCGACGTCCGTGCCGACGAGCCCGGCATGCTGGCGGCGGCCGCGCGGCTCGGCGTGCCCCTCACCGCCTACGCCCCCGGCGTCCTCGCCGCGCAACCGGTTCCGCACCCCTCGGAGGCGGCCCGCAGGGCCCTGGGCACGCCGGGCGTCGCCGAGGCGGCCGCGCTGCTGGCGGCGGGACCGGGGGCGGTGCTCGCCGTGCCGAAGCGGAAGTCCGCGCACGTCACCGCCGCGGTGGCGTGCCGCCCCGCGTGAACGGCCCGGCCGCGCCCTCAGTACCGTCTATCGCATGCACGAATCGACCGAGCCCGACCTGCGGCACCACGGAGACGCCGAAGTACGCGGCATGGGCACGGAATTGACGGACCTCGCCGTCAACGTGCGCTCCGGCACGCCCCCCGAGTGGCTGCGGGAGCGCATAGCCGGCTCGCTGGACTCGCTCGCCGCCTACCCGGACGGCCGGGCGGCACGGCGGGCCGTCGCCGAGCGGCACGGGCTGCCGGAGGAGCGGGTGCTGCTGACATCGGGGGCGGCGGAGGCGTTCGTCCTGATCGCGCGGGCGCTGCCGGCCCGCCGGGCCGTGGTCGTGCACCCCCAGTTCACCGAGCCGGAGGCGGCGCTGCGCGACGCCGGGCACGCGGTGGAACGGGTGCTGCTGGACGCGGAGGACGGTTTCCGGTTCGATCCGCGCGCGGTGCCCGGGGACGCGGACCTGGTGGTCGTGGGCAACCCGACCAATCCGACGTCCGTCCTGCACCCCGCCACCACCCTGGCCCGGCTCGCCCGCCCCGGCCGGACGCTGGTGGTGGACGAGGCGTTCATGGACGCGGTGCCGGGCGAGCGGGAGTCGCTGGCCGCCCGCACGGACCTGCCGGGGCTGGTCGTGCTGCGCAGCCTCACCAAGACCTGGGGGCTGGCGGGACTGCGCGTCGGCTACGTCCTGGCCTCGCCCGGCACGGTGGCCCGGCTGGAGCGGGCCCAGCCGCTGTGGCCGGTGTCCTCGCCGGCCCTGGTGGCGGCGGAGGCGTGCAGCGCTCCCCCGGCGCTCGCCGAGGCGGAGCGGGCGGCGCACGAGACGGCCGCCGACCGCTCCCACCTCCAGGCGCGGCTCGCGGAGTTCCCCCAGGTGACGGTGTGCGGGCCGGCGGCCGGGCCGTTCCTCCTGGTGCGGCTGCCGGGGGCGGCAGCCGTACGGTCCCGGCTGCGCGGCCTCGGCTTCGCGGTGCGCCGGGGCGACACTTTCCCGGGCCTGGGCCCGGACTACCTGCGCCTGGCGGTGCGGGACCGCGCCACGACGGACCGCTTCGCCGACGCCTTGGCCAAGGCCCTCACGGAGGACTGAGCGGGCCGGCCGCGGCTCAGGCGACGGCGCGGGCCCGCCCCCACGGGCGCCTCACCCGGACCGGCCGCCGGTCCGCCCCGGCCGGGCGCCCTCATGAGCCGGGCAGGCCGGGCCCCGTACACCACCGCCGGCCGGTGGCCCCGACCGTCCCCGGCCCCCGGCGCGCCCCCCGTCAGCCCTCGTCGCGGGCCGACCTGCGGCGGCGGGCGGCGACGAGGGCGCCGGCGCCGCCGACGACGAGCAGTCCGGCGGCCGCCGCGAGGTAGGGCGTGGCGGAGCCGCCGCCGGTCTCGGCGAGCCCGCCGCCGGTGGGACGGGCGGCCGTGCGCGGCGCGGTCTGTGCCTTCACGTCCGTCGCCTTGTCCGGTGCGCCCTTCGCGTCCGTCGCCTTTCCGTCCGTGCCCGAGGCGCCCTGGCCCTTGGCGGGGTTGCCCGGGCCGGCCGGGGTCCCGCAGGTGGCCTCCGCGAGCGTCACCCGGCCCCTGACCTTGGCGACGCCCAGGCCCAGGGGGTCGACGGCGACGTCGAGGGCGAGCGCCGTGGCCGCCGCCGTCCGGGAGATCGTGGCGGTCTTCGACAGGTCCAGGCGGACCGCGCCGACGCCAGGCACGTCGACCTTGGTCGGGCCGGCAGTGGTGAGCGTGACCTTCTTGCCGAGGACCGAGACGCTGCCGAGCAGGTTCGACGTCGCCTCCGGTTTCCTCCCGGCCTCGCACACGGCCTCCGAGATGACCTGCTGCACCTCGATCAGGGACAGCAGGGGCAGGCCCGGGACGTGGACCCGGGCATGGACGAGGTTGGCATACCCCTTGGCCGTCCGCCCGTCGGCGGTGGCGCGGGCGGTGGCGGTGTCCGCGCGCAGGACGCTGACGGGCTTGCCGTTCTCCACGCCGTCGAGGGTGACGGCGAGCGCGGTCCGGTCGGCGCTCGCGGGCGCCCGTACGTCGTCGACGGAGGCGTTGACCGGCAGGTGGGCGGTTCCGCCGAGCAGGGAGAGGTCGAGTCCGGTGCGCAGGACGGCCGCGCCGGCCGCGCCGCCGCCGGCGCTGTCGGTGGCGTGCGCGGGCGTGGCGCCGAGGGCGAGGGCGGTGGCGGTGGCCGTCGCGGCCATCGCCGTGATCCGGCGTGCGGGCATGCCGAAGGAAGAGCCGGTGGTGCTGAACACGTGTGTGGAACCCCCACGGGAAAAAGGAGCCGCCGGCGCGCCAATGGGGGACATCGCGCGCCGACGGCATCGACCCCGCAATGTTCGATCACGTGAGGGTGAACGGACAGACGGCCAGGGGGAGTTCACCCCAAAGGATGGGTTTCGCCTAGGCGTTCGATTCATGCGTCACGGGGGCGGTTTTCCGTCACATCGACAGGCGGAGGATCATCAGTGGCGTGAAAGCAGCGATAACGCCTCACCAGGCGTGGACGTGGTCGATGACCAAGGTCGCGGCGGCGGGCGTCGTCGCCGAAGCGGCGCTCGCGCTCACCGTCCTGTTCCTGTGGGCGATGGCGCATCCGGAGCCCCAGCCCGAGGGGGACCCCGGTCCGGACAGCCCCGCTCTGGCGATCTTCGTCCTGCCGGTCCTGCTGCCGCTCGTGACGGCCGCGGCCCTGGCCTTCGTCTCCGCGTTCGTCCTGCCCACCACCCTGCTGGCGCGGCGGGCGGGCTCGTGGTGGGGCGGCGCGGGGGCCTGGTGGTGGGTGCCGGCCGCGGCCACCGCGGTGGCGGCCGTCGCGGTCGCCGCGGTGGGGACGGGGACCGGGCTGACGCGCGGGGACGCGGCGGCGCCGGCGGTCTATCTGTGGTGGTGGCTCGGGCTGACCGTGGCGACCGTCCCCGCCGCGCTGCTGGCACGGCTGTCGAACCTCCGGGACACGACGGGCCGGACGCCGCTGCGCGGACGCGCCGTCATGGGCTGGGGCTGTGGAGGGGCCGTGGGACTCGTCCTGGGCGTGGTGGCGGTCGTCGGCGCGCTCGACGCCCTCGTCGGCTGACGGCCGCCCCTCACGCCACCACGCGCCCCCGCAGCACCACCCGGCGCGGCGCGCCCAGCACCCGGACGTCGGCGCGCGGATCGGCGTCGTAGACCACCAGGTCCGCGGGGGCGCCCTCCTCCAGGCCCGGCCGGCCCAGCCACTCCCGGGCCCCCCACGCCGTCGCGGCGAGGGCCGCCGAGGCCGGGACGCCCGCCGTGACCAGCTCGGCGACCTCCTGGGCGACCAGGCCGTGCGGCAGCGAACCGCCCGCGTCCGTCCCGACGTAGACCGGGACGCCGGCGTCGTAGGCGGCGCCCACCGTCTCGTACCGCCGCGCGTGCAGGCGGCGCATGTGGTCGGCCCAGCGCGGGAACTTGGCCTCGCCGCCCGCCGCGAGCCGCGGGAAGGTCGCGATGTTGACCAGGGTCGGCACGATCGCCACGCCCCGCTCGGCGAACAGCGGAATCGTCTCCTCGGTCAGTCCGGTGGCGTGCTCGACGCAGTCGATGCCCGCCTCCACCAGCGGCGCGAGCGTCTCCTCGGCGAAGCAGTGCGCGGTGACGCGGGCGCCCAGCCGGTGCGCCTCGGCGATGGCGGCCTCGACCTCGCCGCGCGGCCAGCAGACGCCCAGGTCGCCGGTCTCCCGGTCGATCCAGTCGCCCACGAGCTTGACCCAGCCGTCGCCGCGCCGGGCCTCGCGCGCGACGTACGCCACCAGGTCCTCGGGCTCGATCTCGTGCGCGTAGTTGCGGATGTAGCGGCGGGTCCGGGCGATGTGGCGGCCCGCGCGGATGATGCGCGGCAGGTCCTCGCGGTCGTCGATCCAGCGGGTGTCGGAGGGGGACCCGGCGTCGCGCAGGAGCAGCGCGCCGGCGCCGCGTTCGGTCAGCGCCTGCTTCTCGGTGGTCGACTCGTCGACGGCGCCGTGCGCGTCGAGCCCGACGTGGCAGTGGGCGTCCACCAGGCCGGGCAGCACCCAGCCCTCGACGGTGGTGACGTCCCGCGCCCCCGCCGGCCGGTCGAAGGTGATCCGCCCACCGACCACCCACAGCTCGTCGCGCACCCCGCTCAGCGGGTCCGGTCCGACGAGTATCCGTCCCTTGATGTGCAGCACCGGCGACGCCGTCGCGCTGTCGTCCTTGGAGGCCATGCAGGCACTCTACGAGCCGGACCCCGCCGGACGGCACCCGCGGCGGATCACCGGCCGCCGGGTGGGGGCGGGTGAGGAGGAGGGGCGGCTCCGCCCTGCGGGGGAGGCGGTTCCCCACCGGGGCCGAGGTGGCCGGCCCCGGGGCGCGGGAGGCTGGCCACATGAGCCGTACGACACCCACCCCCTCCCCCGTCGCCGGGGACGACCGCGCCACCGCCCGCCGGACCCTGCGGACCGTCGCCGTCGCCGCCTGCGTGCCCTACCTCTCGCTCAAGGCGGCCTGGATCGCCGGCAGCCGGGTCGGCATCCCCGAGGGCAGCGTGCTGCTCGCCCACGAAACGACGATGAGGGTGGTGAACGCGGCCACGGTGCTGATGGACGCCTGCGTCGTCGTCCTGGCGCTGCTGCTGAGCCGGCCGTGGGGCAGGCGCGTGCCGTCGTGGCTGCTCGCCCTGCCGATGTGGGCCGCGGCGGGCCTGCTGACGCCCATCATGGCGGGCTTCCCGGCCCAGGTCGTGCTGCGGGTGACGGGCTTCGCGAGCGGTGAACGCACCCCGGGCGAGCGGCCGTTCCTCGACGAGTGGGTCTACTTCGTGGTCTACCCGGGGTTCATCGTCCAGGGCCTGGCCCTGGGGGCCCTGTTCGTGCTGTACGCCCGCGAGCGGTGGGCACATCTGTGGCGGGGGCTGGCGGGCGAGCCGGCGGGCCGGCTGCCGGGACGCGGACAGCGGATCGCGGTGGTGGCGGCGGCCCTGCTGGCGGCAATGCCCATCACGGTGCACCTGATGTGGGCGACCGGCCACCGGTCGGGGCTGTCGGGGGCCCTGGGCCGGCAGTACGACGCCGAGGCCGCCGTGCAGGACGCGGCCTGGGTGCTGTACGCGGGCGCGACCGTGGTGGGTGTCGTGCTGCTGCTCGCCCGGCCCGAGCGGCTCCTGCCGCGCTTCGCCCGGGCGTGGGTGCCGGCGCGGACGCCCCTGTGGTTGCCGCTGCTGCTCGCGGGGGCCGGTTCGGCGGCGGTCGGCTGCTGGGGCGGCTGGCTGCTCCTCGCCTCCGCGGTCGGCGGACAGGGCGGCGACCAGGCGGCGACACCGCTGATGCTCGTCACCTACGCTGTCCAGATGATCATCGGATTGCTGGTCCTGGGAGCCGGCGCCCGCTTCTTCTCCGGGCGGGCCGCCGCCCGCACCCCGTGACGGGCGCCCTGCGGAGCGCGGCCGTCGCCCTGCTGGGGCACCGGGCGCGGCTGCGCTGGGTGCACCTGCTGCTGGGCGGGGCGCTGTTGATGCCGTACTACCTGCTGGCGGGCACGGTGGTGTCGATGCTCGGGGAGGAGCGCACGAACGGCATCTTCCCGCTCTCCCTGCTGTGGCAGTTCGTCACCTTCGCCATCGCGCTGGTCCCGGCGGCGATCACGGCCCTGCACCCGCTCGTACGGCCCCTGGAGGGCGGGGCGGCGCGGGCGCTGTGCGGGGTGCCACGGAACGCGCTGGCCACCGGGCCGAGCAGGACCTGGGCGGCGCGGGGACGCACGGCCGCCTGGTACACCCTGCACCTGCTGACGGGCGGCGTCGTCAGCGGGATGTCGCTGGCGGCGCCGCCCTTCGCGGTGCTGCTGATCCTCCTGCCGGTCACCGGCGCCCCCGGCGGCTCCGACGCGCCGTACGCGCTCGGACGCCTGGGCCCGTGGACGATGGCGGCCCCCGTGGCCGGGCTCGCCCTGCTGGGCCTGGTCTTCGGCACGTCCTGGGCGGCTGGGGAGGTGCTGGCGCGCTGCGCGCCCGTCCTGCTGGGGCCCACGGCCGCCGACCGGCTGGCGGCCGCCGAGCAGCACGCCCTGCGCCTGGCCCTGCGCAACCGTCTCGCGCGCGAGCTGCACGACTCGGTCGGCCACGCGCTCAGCGCCGTGACGCTCCAGGCGAGCGCCGCCCGCCGGCTCCTCGACGCGGACCCGGAGTTCGCCCGGCAGGCGCTGGCCGCGATCGAGGAGACGACCCGCGAGGCGGTCGGCGAACTCGACACCGTCCTGGGGCTGCTGCGCGAGGAGGGGTCCGCCGCCACCGCTCCCGCGCCGACCCTCGCCGGCCTGGACGCCCTGCTGGACCGCACGCGGGCGGCGGGCTGCACGGTCACGCTCACCGCGCCCGCCTCCCTGGAGCGGGTGCCCCCGGTCGTCTCCCGCGAGGCGTACCGGATCGTTCAGGAAGGGCTCGGCAACGCCCTGCGCCACGCGGGACAGGTCCCCGTGCGCCTGCGGATCGCCCTGCTCGACGACGACTTGGAGGTCGCCTTGGAGAATCCGTTGAGCCCCGGTGCCGTGCCCGCGCACCGCCCGTCCGGCGGAGGCCGCGGGCTGCCCGGCATAGCCGAGCGGGCCCGGCTGCTGCGCGGCACCGCCACCGCGGGCGCGTACGAGGGCGTGTGGCGGCTGACCGTGCGGCTGCCGCTCGCGGGCGGCGCCCGGTGACGGCCGCCCCGCCGCCGGTGCGGATCGTGCTCGCGGACGACGAGCGGATGGTGCGCACCGCCCTGCGCGCCATCCTGGGCGCCGAGCCGGACCTTCAGGTCGTGGGCGAGGCGGCCACGGGCGCGGAGGCGGTGTCCCTGGTCCGGGAGCTGCGCCCGGACATCGTGCTGATGGACGTCCGCATGCCGGAGGTCGACGGCATCCGCGCGACGGAGCGCATCGTGGCGGGCATGGCCGAGCCGCCGCGCGTCATCGTCGTCACGACCTTCGAGAACGACGCCTACGTCTACGACGCGCTGCGCGCCGGTGCCTGCGGCTTCCTGCTCAAGCGCGCGGGCGCGGACGAACTGGTGCAGGCGGTGCGGATGGTGGCCGGCAGCGACTCGCTGCTGTTCCCCTCGGCCGTGCGGGCCCTGGCCGCCGCCTACGGCCAGGAACGGGCCTCCCGCGCGGAGGCCGAGCGGCTGCGCGCCCGGCTGTCCGAGCGGGAGGCGGAGGTGCTGCGGCTGATGACGCGCGGCCTGTCGAACGCGGAGATCGCGCAGCGGATGGCGCTGGGGGCCGCGACCGTCAAGACGCACGTGGCGGGCGTGCTGGCCAAGCTGGGGGTGCGCGACCGCACCCAGGCGGTCATCGCGGCGTACGAATGCGGGTTCGTGTCGCCGCGGTGAGCCGCGCGGGATATTCCGTCCCCCGCGCCGCCGGGCGGGCTCGGTGCGAGCCCGCCCGGCGGCCGCGAAGGCGCGGCGGCTCAGCGCCCCGTCACGGCCTCCCACACGGCCTTCGCCAGGCGGGCCGCCTCGGGGGCGGCGCCGCCCGGGAAGGCGAAGCGGCGGCGGTTGTAGCCGAAGGCGAGACCGGCGCCCGGGTCGGCGAACGCCTGCGAGCCGGCGGCGCCGCTGTGGCCGAAGGAGCGGGCCCCGAGGAAGCGGTAGAGCTGCGAGGTGGCGGCGAAGCCCAGGGCGAAGGAGTTGGGCTGGCCGAACACCAGGTCCTGGCCCGCCGAGTGCACCTGGGAGAACTCCGCGATCGTGCGGGGCGCAAGCAGCGGCGCCTTCCCGTCCAGCCCGCTCACCGCTGCCGCGTACATCCGCGCGAGGCCGCGCGCGGAGCCGACGCCGCCGACGGAGGCGGGGCCGGCGGCGCGCACGGCACGGGAGTTGGGCAGGGACTGCAGGTCGGTGGGGTGCGGGTGGTTGAGGTTGAAGGCCAAGCCGTGCAGGCTCTGCGGCCCCGCCTGCCCCTCCGCCAGGGCGCGCTTCTGCTCGGGGGTGGGGTCCATCGGCTGGGCGTCGAGCACGCGGTGCTCCTGGTCCTCCGGCAGGCCCATGTAGAGGTCGAGGCCGTGGGGGGCGCGGATCCGCGCCTCGTAGACCTCCTGCATGGTCTGCCCGGTGGCACGCAGGACGACCTCGCCGGTGAGGGCGCCGATGACGTAGGCGTGGTAGCCGAAGCCGGCGCCCGGGCGCCAGTAGGGCCGCTCGGCGGCCAGGCGCGCGGCGATCGCGCGGTCGTCCGCCAGCTCCTCGGCCGTGAAGCCGCCCTCCACGCCGACCAGGCCCGCCCGGTGCGCGAGCAGCTCCCGCAGGGTGATGTCCCCCTTGCCCTCGGCTGCGAACTCCGGCCAGTAGGAGGCGACCTTCCGGTCCAGCTCCAGCACGCCCTCCTGCACCAGCAGGGCGACGACGAGGTGGGCCGCGCCCTTGGTGGAGGAGAAGACACCGGTCAGCGAGTCCCCCGCCATGCCGGGCCCTCCCCACAGGTCCACGACCAGCTGTCCGTCGGCGTACGCGGCGAGCTGTGCGGAGTGCCCGGCCCGCTCCTCGTTCAGCGTGGCCTCGAACTCCGCGCGCACCGCCTCAAACCCCTCGGCGACGGTGCCCTGCGCCACGATGCCCTCCGACACGTGTCCTCCCCTGTAAAGATCGAAAATCTTGTGACGGAGGAGATAAGCCTAGACTTTCGTTCGAATATTCCTGGCCAGATTCGGTCCCCGGGTCATGGAACCGTAAAGCCGGGCGGCTCGTTATCCGGGACATGACCGCTATGACCCCCGGCTCGAACCTTCCGCTCTCCGTCGCCCGGGTGACGGTGGACGTCACCGCTCCGGTGCGGCTCGACGTCTCGGGCCTGCTGCTCACCGCCGACGGCAAGGTGCGCTCCGACGACGACTTCGTCTTCTACAACCAGCCCCACGGCCCCGGCGTGACCCACCGGGCCGCCTCCGCCGGCTCCCCCGACGCGATCACCGTCGACACGTCCGCCGTCCCGGCCGGCATCGAGAAGATCGTGGTCACGGCCAGCCTGGACGCCGCCGGCACCACCTTCGCCGGCACCGAGCCGACCGCCACCGTGCGCGGCGCGGACGACGGCGCCGTGATCGCCGCGTTCACCCCGCCCCAGCTGGGCGCGGAGACGGCGCTGGTGATCGTCGAGGTCTACCGGCGCAACGGCGCCTGGAAGGTCCGCGCGGTCGGCCAGGGTTACGCCGACGGCCTGGCCGGCATCGCCACGGACTTCGGCGTGAGCGTGGAGGAGCCCGCCCCGGCCCAGCCCGCCGCCGCCCCCGCCACCCCGGCGCCCCCCGCGCCCGCGACGGTCTTCCCCGCGGCCCCGCCCATGCCGGCCGCCGCTCCCCCGGCGCCCGCCGCGCCGCCCGCCGTCCCGGGGAAGATCAGCCTCGACAAGGGCAAGGTGAGCCTCCGCAAGAACGAGACGGTCTCGCTGGTCAAGGGCGGACAGCCGCTGACACGCTCCGTGAAGATGGGCCTCGGCTGGGAGCCGGCCTGGAACAGCGCGGCCATCGACCTCGACGCCTCGGTCATCGCCTACGGCCCCGACCGCAACATGATCGACGCCTGTTACTTCGGCCGTCTGCAGATCCTGAACGGCACCATCCAGCACTCGGGGGACAACCTCACCGGCGAGGGCTCCGGCGACGACGAGACGATCACCGTGCACATGGGCGGTCTGCCGCCGGAGGTGACGGGCCTGGTCTTCACCGTCAGCTCGTTCAACGGCCAGAAGTTCACGGACGTCGCCAAGGCCTACTGCCGCCTGCTGGACGCCCAGACCGGCGAGGAGCTCGTACGCTTCGACCTCACCGGCTCGGAGCCGAAGACCGGCGTGCTCATGTGCAAGTTCATCCGCCAGTTCACCGGCGAGTGGGAGATGACGGCCATGGGCGAGTACGTCAAGGCGAAGACGGTCCGGGACCTGGTCAAGCCCGCGGCGCAGGCGCTGTAGCCGCCGGCGCGGCGACGCGGCGGGGCCGCTCCGGCGGTCCCGCCAGTGCGGCCAGGCGCCGGTAGGAGTCCAGCAGCGCCGCCCTGTCGAACGAACTGGTGGTCACCAGCACCTCGTCCGCCCCGGTGCGCCCCACCAGGGCCGCCAGGGCCGCGCCCACCTCCTCCTGCGTGCCGTGGATGTGGCCGCGCAGCCCGGCTTCGTAGAAGCCCCGCTCCTTCTCCGTCATCGGCAGTTCCTCGATCTCCTCGGCCGCGAGGAGCGGCGGGAAGACGCCGTGCGTCCGGGAGTACGCCAGCGACCACGCCTCCGGCACCAGCAGCCGCCGGGCCGCCTCGCTCGTCTCCGCCACGGCGACGTTCCCCGCGACCATCACATGGGGCCGGGGCCAGCCGGCCGAGGGCCGGAAGGCGGCGCGGTAGCGCTCGATGGCGGCGAGCATCGCGTCCTCGCCCTTCAGACCCCCGATCACCAGGGCCGCCCCGGCCTCGGCGGCCCGCTCGGCGCCCGACTCGTTGGCGAGGACGAACATGGGCACCCGCAGGCCCTCCGCCGGGCGGGCGTGCACCTGCGGATGGGGCCTGGGGCCGTCGGTGAAGTACGCCGCGAGCTCCGCCAGCTGGGCGCCGAAGTCCCCCATGGCGTCCTTGTCCGCGCCCAGCGCCCGCCGGATCCCGTCGGTGAACCCCACGGAACGGCCCAGACCCATGTCGATCCGGCCGGGGAAGAGCGACTCCAGCACCCCGAACTGCTCGGCGACGACCAGGGTGCGGTGGTTGGGCAGCATCACGCCGCCGGTGCCGACCCGGATCCGCGAGGTCGCCCCCGCCACCGCCGCCGCGAGCACGGTCGGCGCCGAGCCCGCGACGCCGGGCACACTGTGGTGCTCCGACACCCAGAAGCGGTGGTAGCCGAGCGCCTCGGCCTCCCGCGCGAAGGCGACGGTGTCGCGCAGGGCCTCGCCCGGCTCCCGCCCCTGCCGGGTGCGGGAGCGGTCCAGTACGGAGAACGGAACGGTCACCTACACGTCAACGCGCTGCCGCCGCGGGGATTCCCGGGACGCCGTCACCCCCGTCACGGGCGGCGCCACGGGCCGGTGATCGCGAGCATGATGCCCGGCTCCTGGATGTTGGCGAAGAGGGTGCGCCCGTCCGGCGCGAAGGTCACCCCGGTGAACTCGCTGTACTCCGGCTTCTGGGGCGTCCCGATGTTGAGCTCGTTGCGCGCGATCGGGTACGTACGGCCGTCGTCGAGCGCGCCGAAGAGGTGCTGGACGCCCTCGCCGTCCTCGGCGATCACCAGCCCGCCGTGCGGGGAGACCGTGATGTTGTCCGGCCCGTCGAAGGCGCCGTCACGCTCGGGGTGCGGGTTGACGCCCAGCAGGACCTTCAGGGTCAGGGTGCGGCGGCGGGGGTCGTAGAACCACACCTGCCCGTCGTGCCGCACCGGGCTCTCCTCCCGGGCGAACGACGCCACGACGTACACGCCGCCGTCGCCCCACCACATGCCCTCCAGCTTGCGGGCCCGGGTGACCTCGCCGTCGTGGAACTGCCTGCGCACGGAAGTCGTCCGCGCGTCGCGGTCGGGCACCGTCGTCCAGTCCACGCCGTAGACGGTGCCCGTGTGGGTGGCGCGCGAGAGGTCGTCGACGAACCGGCCGCCGGAGTCGTAGCACGTGAACGCCTGGAGCACGCCCGCGTCGTCGGCCAGGGCGCGCAGCCGGCCCCGCCCGTGCCGGAAGCCGTGCGGCGGGACCCAGCGGTAGAACAGCCCGTTGGGACCGGCGGCGTCCTCGGTCAGGTAGAGGTGGCCGCGGGCCGGGTCCGGGTCCACGACGACGGCTTCGTGGGCGTACCGGCCGAGGGCCTTGACCGGCTTGGGGTGGCGGGCCGCCCGCCGGTCGTGGGGATCGACCTCGAAGACGTAGCCGTGGTCCTTGGTCATGCCGTTCTGGCCGGCCTTGTCCTCGGTCTCCTCGCAGGTCAGCCAGGTGCCCCAGGGCGTTGTGCCGCCCGCGCAGTTGGTGGACGTGCCGGCTATGCCGACCCATTCGGCGACGTGGTCGCCGTGCGGCGCGACCTCGACGACCGTGCAACCGCCCGCGGCCGCCGGGTCGTACACCAGGCCGTCGGCGAGCGGCACGGGGTGCGGCCAGTTCGCGCGGGGGCCCTTCAGCTCGTGGTTGTTGACGAGCAGGGTCGTTCCCCGCCGTCCGGCGAAGGCGGCCGTGCCGTCGTGGTTCGAGGGGGTGGACTCGCCCGACTCCAGCCTGGTGACGCCGGTGCGGGTGACGACGCGGTACGTGAACCCGGCGGGCAGCGCGAGGAGGCCGGCCGGGTCGGCCAGCAGCGGCCCGTACCCGGGCGGCCTCCCGGCGCCCGGCTGGGCGGCCAGCGCACCGGGCGCGCTGGCCAGCACGCCGACGCTGCCGGCGAGGGCCACCCCCGCGCCGGTGGCGGCGGATCGCTTGGCGAACTCTCTTCGGCTGAGGGACATGGGCGTCTTCTCCAGGGTCCGGAAACGGGCGGACGGCTCGAAGCCTTCCCTCACCCTTCCGTCCCCCGGAGAACGGAGGATGAACACGCCCCGGCGGGCGGCCCCCGGCCGGCTCCGGTTTCCGCGCGGCCGGCGGACCGCCCCGCCCTCAGCCCCTGGAGCGGGCCTTGAAGGCCGCCTTGCGGGCCTGCTTGGCGAGCTTCTTGTCGGGGTGGAGGCGGCCCATCGCCTCCAGGACCTCCGCGGTCGCCGGGTGGTCCACCCGCCACGCGGTCTCGAAGAAGCCGCTGTGGCGGCCGGCCAGGGCCTCCACCAGGCCGCGGAGCTCCTCCGAGTCCCCCTCCACGGCCAGTTGCGCGGCGATCGTGTCGACGGTGAGCCAGAAGACCATGGCCTCGCCCGGCTCGGGGATGTCCGCGGCGCCGTGCTCGGCGAGCCACACGCGGGCGAGGCCGCCGAGCTCGGGGTCGTCGAGGACCTCGCGCAGGGCGGGCTCCGCCTCGGCGCCCAGCAGGGACAGCGTCTGCTGGCAGACCAGGCGGCGGCCCGGCGCGGCCTCGTCCGAGCCGCGCGCGGCGGCGAGCAGCTCGCGGGCCGCCTCCAGCGGGCTCCGGCGGGCCAGCCACAGCTCGGTCTCGGTGTGGACGGCGGACGGGGGGTGGTGGGGCAGCGCGGCGAGGAGCGCGTCCGCGCCGGCCTCCGCGAGGTCGCCGACGGCCGGGGCGTCCACGCCCGCGTCCAGCATCCGCGAGCGCACGGCGAAGACGCCGAGCGGGGTCAGACCGACCAGGCCGTAGCGGGAGACGTCCTCGTCCTCGGGGAGGTCGGAGGCCAGGCCGTCGACGGACTCGCGGATGTGGCCCTCGCCGTCGACGACCTCGATGAGCTCCTCGTCGACGGGCCGGTACGTCACCAGGCCGGTCGGCGCGAGCATCCGGAACTGGTCGTCCAGGCGCATCATCGCGTCGGAGACCTCTTCGAGGACCTCGTCCGTGGGCTCGTCCATGTCATCGGGGACGATCATGGACGCGGCGAGCGCGGGCAGCGGTACGGGCCGCTCGGCGGAGCCCTCGTCGAGGGCGGTCAGCAGGTAGAGGTTGCCGAGGATGCCGTCGAGGAAGTCGGCCTCCTCCTCGGGGTTCCAGTCGATCGAGTCGAGGTCGAGCTGCCCGTCGGCGGAGTCCGTCAGCTGCTCGACCAGGTCCCCCAGGTCCGGGGTGGCGGCGTCGGCCAGCACGGTCTCCAGGCCGGCGAGCCAGAGCTCCAGGACGTCCTGGGGGCTGCCGGAGGTGAGGGTGGCCAGCTCCTCGCCGGCCACGGCGGTCCCGGAGGGCTGGTCGGCGTCCGCGTCGGCCGCCTCCTCGCCCTCGGTGAACTCCACCAGGCCCGTGTCGAGCGCGAGCTGCCACGCCTCCGCCGCGTACGCGGGACCGTCCTCGTCGCCCTCCAGGCCGAGCAGGCCGGTGGCGGTGGCCAGTTGACCGGCGAGCAGCTCGCCGCCCGCGCCGACCGGGGTGCCCTCGCCGGCCCAGCGGGCGAGCTTCGCGGCGCGGGCGAACAGCGGCGCGGACAGCGCGTCGCGGGCCAGCTCCGCGTCGGAGGGGAGCCGCACCGGCGGCATGGTCGGGCGGTCAGAGGACATCAGGGGAGTCATCTCCTCGTGGTGACGGCCACACCGGGCCGCGTCGGTGGATCAAGCGCGCAGTGCACCACCCTAGACGGGATTCCTCCTCCTCCGCCCGGTTCACGAACCCGCCGCGGCCGTACCGCCGCCGTCCACGCGACAACCCTTGACAACTCCGGTGCTCAGACAACAGATTGACGCGCGTAGATTGCGCATCGTCCCGCGACGGCCTGTAATCACCTCCGCACCACCTTGATCCATCTTTGCTCCACCGTGTGACCCGGCGACCGCTCCACCACCGGTGTCACCGGCGCACCACCGCTCGGCCCCACCCCTCACCACTCCTCACGGAGGCCTTTGTGCTGCCCACCGACCGCCCCGCGCACAGACGCACCACCGCCACCGGTTTCCTCATAGCCGGCGCGCTCGCGGCGGGGCTCGTGACCCCCGCCCAGTCCGCGAGCGCCGCCGACGGATCCGGGGTGCGGATCCACGACATCCAGGGCACCACCCGCGTGTCGCCGCTCGCCGGGCAGCAGGTGCGGGACGTACCGGGCGTGGTGACGGCCGTCAAGGCCTTCGGCTCGGCGCGCGGCTTCTGGTTCCAGGACCCGGACCCCGACCACGACGCGGCGACCAGCGAGGGCGTCTTCGTCTTCACGGGGACGACCACGCCGGCCGTCGCCCCCGGCGACTCCGTTCTCGTGTCGGGCACGGTGGGCGAGTACTACCCCGGCGGCGAGGCCGCGGGGCTCCAGTCCGTCACCCAGCTGACCAAGGCCACCTGGACCGTCCGCTCCTCCGGCAACCCCCTGCCCGCCGCGGTGCGGCTGACGTCCTCGGCCGTCCCCGCCCGCTACGCGCCGGACGCGCACGGCGGCTCCATCGAGAAGCTGCCGCTCAAGCCCGGCCGGTACGCCCTGGACCGCTACGAGTCCCTGGAGGGCATGCGGGTCGAGGTGCGCGACGCCGCCGTCGTCGGGGCCACCAACGAGCACAAGGAGCTGTGGGTCACCGCCGACCCCCGGCACGACCGCACCCGGCGCGGCGGCACGCTCTACGGCGCGTACGACGACCCCAACTCCGCCCGGGTGAAGGTCGCCTCGCTGATCCCCTTCGCCCAGCACCCCTTCCCGGTCGCCGACGTGGGGGACGCGCTGACCGGCACCACCGCCGGCCCGCTGGACTACGACAACTTCGGCGGCTACACCCTCCAGGCCACCGAGCTGGGCACCCTCGCCGACCACGAGCTCGCCCGTGAGACCACGCGCAAGCAGCGGTCCGACGAGCTTGCCGTCGCCACGTACAACGTGGAGAACCTCTCCCCCAAGACGCCGCAGGCCAAGTTCGACCGCCTGGCGGCCGCGCTCGTGACCAACCTCGCCTCGCCCGACGTCGTCGCGCTCGAGGAGGTCCAGGACGACGACGGCACGGTGAACGACGGCGTCGTGGACGCCGGGCAGACGCTGAAGAAGCTGACCGACGCGATCGCCGCGGCGGGCGGCCCGGCCTACCAGTGGCGGCAGATCAGCCCCGTCAACAACCAGGACGGCGGCCAGCCGGGCGGCAACATCCGCACCGCCTTCCTCTTCAACCCCGCGCGCGTCTCGTTCAAGGACGTCCCGGGCGGCGACGCCACCACGCCCGTCAAGGTCACCCGGGAGAACGGCAAGGCGGCGCTGTCCGCCTCCCCGGGCCGCGTGGCCCCGGCCGACGCGGCGTGGACGAACAGCCGCAAGCCGCTGGCCGGCCAGTTCTCCTTCCGGGGCCGGGACGTCTTCGTGGTCGCCAACCACTTCAACTCCAAGGGCGGCGACCAGGGCCTCGACAGCCGCTTCCAGCCGCCGGCGCGCTCGTCGGAGATCCAGCGCACCCAGCAGGCGCAGCTCGTCAACGGCTTCGTGAAGCAGCTCCTCGCGGCCGACAAGCACGCGAACGTCATCGTCGCCGGCGACCTCAACGACTACCAGTTCTCGCCCGCCCTGAAGGCCCTCACCGCGGGCTGCGTCCTGACGGACCAGGTCGACAGGCTGCCGAAGAAGGAACGGTACGGCTACGTCTACCAGGGCAACTCCCAGGTCCTGGACCACATGCTGACCAGCCGCCACATCGGCCGCGTCGACTACGACATCGTCCACATCAACGCGGAGTTCGCCGACCAGGCGAGCGACCACGACCCCCAGGTGCTGCGCTGGCGCCCCTGACCCCGAAGCTGTAGCCCTGCTTAGGGAATTCGGGCACAACAATTAAATAGACCTGTACGGTCGAAGGAGCCCAGAATCCGGTCGGGGCCGTGTCCGCGGCCCCGGTACCGATTCCGGAGTGTGACCCCATGCCGCCCACCAGCCCCTTCGGCCGTACCGTCTGCGCGATGGTCACCCCCTTCACCCCGGACGGGGCGCTCGACCTGGACGGCGCACAGCGCCTGGCCGACCACCTCGTGTGCGAGGGGGGTTGCGACGGGCTCGTGCTGAGCGGCACCACCGGCGAGTCGCCGACGACGAGCGACGCGGAGAAGAGCGCGCTCGTCGCGGCCGTCGTCGAGGCCGTGGGAGACCGCGCGCGGATCACGGCCGGCGTCGGCTCGGCGAGCACCGCGCACACCGTGGAGCTGGCCCGGGCCGCCGAGAAGGCCGGGGCGCACGGGCTGCTGGTGGTCACCCCGTACTACAGCAGGCCGCCCCAGGAGGACGTCGCCGAGCACTTCCGCACGGTCGCCGACGCGACCGGGCTGCCGGTGATGCTGTACGACATCCCGGGCCGCACCGGCACGCGCGTCGAACCCGACACCATGCTCCGGGTGGCCGAGCACCCGCGGGTCGCCGGGGTCAAGGACTGCGCGTACGACCTGCTCGGCAGCGCGAAGGTGATCGCCGCGACCGGTCTCGCCTACTACTCCGGCTCGGAGGAACTGAACCTTCCGCTGCGGGCGGTGGGCGGCGTCGGCTACGTCAGCACGGTCGCCAACGTCGCCGGCCCGGCGGTCGCCGCCGTCCTGGACGCCTACGACCGCGGCGCGAACGAGGAGGCGGCGCGGCTCCACCAGCGCACGCTGCCGCTGGTGGAGCTGATGATGGCCGCGGGCCTGCCCGGCACCGTCACGGCCAAGGCCCTGCTGGGCGCGCTGGGCCTGCCCGGCGGCCCGGTGCGGGCGCCCCTGCGGCCGGCGTCCGCCGAGCGCACCCGGGCGCTGCTGGCGGCGCGTGCGGAGCTGGGCCTGTAGCGCCGCGCGCGAACGCCGGGAGGGCCGCACCCCCAGGGGGTGCGGCCCTCCCGGTCACCGGTCAGTTGTGGCTGTGCAGCACCTCGTTGAGACCGCCCCAGCTGCTCTTGTAGGGGCGGGCCTCGACGGCGCCGGTGGTGGAGTTGCGGCGGAAGAGGATGTTGTCGGCGCCGGAGAGTTCCAGGGCCTTGACGACCTCGCCGTCGGGCAGGGTGACGCGGGTGCCGGCGGTGACGTACAGGCCGGCCTCGACGACGCACTCGTCGCCGAGCGCGATGCCGATGCCGGACTCGGCGCCCAGCAGGCAGCGCTCCCCGATGGAGATGATCTGCTTGCCGCCGCCGGAGAGGGTGCCCATGGTGGAGGCGCCGCCACCGATGTCGGTGCCGTCGCCGACCACGACGCCCGCGCTGATGCGGCCCTCGACCATGGAGGTGCCGAGCGTGCCGGCGTTGAAGTTGACGAAGCCCTCGTGCATCACGGTGGTGCCGGAACCGAGGTGGGCGCCGAGGCGGACGCGGTCGGCGTCGGCGATGCGGACGCCGGAGGGGACGACGTAGTCGGTCATGCGGGGGAACTTGTCCACGCTGGTCACCGACAGGTGCAGGCCCTCGGCGCGGGCGTTCAGGCGCGCCGCCTCGACGTGGTCGACGGCGACGGGGCCGATCGAGGTCCAGGCGACGTTGGCGAGCAGGCCGAACACGCCGTCCAGGTTCTGCCCGTGCGGCCGCACCAGGCGGTGCGAGAGCAGGTGCAGACGCAGGTAGACGTCGTGCGCGTCGAGCGGCTTGTCGTCGAGCGAGGCGATGACCGTGCGGACGGCCACGACGGTGACGCCCCGGCGGGGGTCCGGGCCGACGGCCTTGACGGCGGCCTCGCCCAGCAGCTCGGCGGCCAGCTCGGCCGTGAGCGTCTCGGTGCCTGCCGGACCGGGCTCGGCGACCAGCTCGGGGGCGGGGTACCAGGTGTCGAGGACGGTGCCGTCCGTGGTGATCGTGGCGAGACCGGCGGCGACGGCGCCGGTGACAGGGGTGGTGGCAACAGCATCGGTCATGTCCGAAAACCTAACCGGCGGGGCCCTCCCAAGGCGAACCGGTGCCCTCTCACGCCCGGCGGCCCGGAACGACGCGAATGGCCCAGCGTCACCAGCCGGTCGGAGCAGCCCGCGTGGCCACCGGGATCAAAGTCGACATATCCATTGAGGTGACACCGGGGAGCGCGTCGTGTGTGCTCCCCGGCCGACCGCTCCCCCTCGCTTCGAACGGATCCCGCATGAAACCGCCGAGATACCGGCTCTGCGCGGCCGCGCTGATGCTGGCCCTCCCGCTGGCCGCCGCGCCGGCCGTCGCGGCCGAGCCCGCGCCCGGGCCCGACAGCACCGCCCGCCTCGCCCCGCTGCGGCAGACCTCGGGCCAGCCCGTGCCCGGCCACTACATCGTCACGCTGCGCAAGGGATCCAGCCCCCGCACCCTGACCTCCCGCCTGGGCGTGGTCCCGGACTTCGTCTACACCCACGCTCTCACCGGCTTCGCCGCGACGCTCACCCCCGAGCAGCTGGAGGCCGTGCGCGGCGCGTCCGACGTGGAGGCGGTGGAAGAGGACGCGGTCTACTCCCAGGCCGACGAGGACGACGCGCCCGCCACCCGGACGCGGGCGCCGACGCAGTCCTGGGGCCTGGACCGGGTGGACCAGCACCGGCTGCCGCTCGACGGCCAGTTCAGCGAGGCCGCCACCGGCGAGGGCGGCACCGCCTACATCGTGGACACCGGCATCGACTACGGCCACCCCGAGTTCGGCGGCCGGGCCCGCAACGGCACCGACCTCGTCACCTCGGGCGGCGACGGCAAGGACTGCCCCTCCGGCAGCGGCCACGGCACCCATGTGGCGGGCGTCGTGGGGGGCGCGACCTACGGGGTGGCCCGCAAGGCGACGCTGGTGAGCGTCCGCGTGCTCGACTGCACCGGCCGGACGACCGCCGCCCGGGTCGCCGCCGCCTTCGAGTACGTGGCCGCGAACGCGCCGGCCGCCTCCGTGGTCAACGCCTCGCTCAGCGGCCCCCCGTCCCGCGCCATCGACACCGCCGTCGGCAACGTCGCCGCCAAGGGCGTGCTGCCCGTGGTCGCGGCCGGCAACAACAACGACAGCGCCTGCGACCACTCCCCCTCCGGCGCCCTGGCCGCCCTGGCGGTGGGGGCCACCAACCAGAGGGACCAGATGACGGACTTCTCCAACTCCGGTCCGTGCGCCCGCATCCTCGCCCCCGGCGAGGACATCGTCTCGGCCGCGCCCGGCGGCGGCACCGCCACCAAGAGCGGCACGTCCCAGGCGTCCCCCTACGTCACGGGCGTGGCGACGCTCTACAAGGCCCGCACGCCCAGCGCCACCTCGGACGCCGTGATCAAGTGGCTGGTCGAGCAGTCCACCAAGGACGTGGTGACCGACCTCAAGGCGGGCACCCCGAACCGCCTGCTGTTCACCGGCGGTCTCTGATCCGGCGCCCGGGCCCGGGTACCGTTCGGGTGCGAGTGAGCCGTGCCGGACCAGGGGGGACCCGACGATGAACCACCTGCCGTCCGAGTCGCGGCCGCACGAGCGGACCTTCCTGGGCTGGCCGCCGGCCGGCTCGGTGTGGGGGCGCTCCACCGCGGCCGTGCGCGAGGACGTCGCCGCCCTCGCCCGGACGATCGGGGAGTACGAGCCGGTCGTGCTGCTGGCCTCGCCCGAGGACGCGGCGGACGCCGGACGGGCCTGCGGTGCGGCGGCCGCCGTCCTCCCCGTGCCCGTCGACGACCTGTGGCTGCGCGACACCGGCCCGGTCTTCGTCACCGGCGAGGACGGCGGGCTGCGCGGCGTGGACTTCCGCTTCAACGGCTGGGGCGGCAAGCAGGAGCACGCCCGGGACGGCCTGGTCGCCTCCCGTCTCCTGGACCACTTCGGCATCCCCCGCGTCGAGTCCCCGGTCGTCGCCGAGGGCGGTTCCCTGGAGACCGACGGCGCCGGCACCCTCCTGGCGACCGAGAGCTCCCTGGTCAACGACAACCGCAACCCGGGCCTGACCCGCGACGCCGTCGAACGCGCACTCACCGCCCTGCTGGGCCTGCGCAAGGTGATCTGGCTGGAGGGCGTGCGCGGCGAGGACGTCACCGACTGCCACGTCGACGCCCTCGCCCGCTTCGCCGGGCCGGCCACGGTCCTCCTGAGCCGCCCGCCCGCCGACGCGAGGCCCGACGTGTGGACGCGGGTGTACGAGCGGGCCCGCACCGCCCTGGAGGCCGCCACGGACGCCGACGGCCGCGCGCTGGAGGTCATCGACCTGCCCGAGCCCGACCCCGCCGCCCTGGGCGACCGGGGACCCGACTTCCTCGGCAGCTACGTCAACTACTACCTGGCGGGAGGGGCGGGAGGGTCGGGTGGCGCCGTCATCGTCCCCCGCTTCGGCGACCGCCGCGCCGACGACGAGGCCGCCGCCCTGCTGGGCGCCCTCCACCCGGGCCGCGAGGTCCGCACCGTCGCCGTCCCGACGCTCGCCGAGGGCGGCGGCGGGATCCACTGCGCCACACAGCAGCAGCCCGCCTCCTGACACCTGGTCGGGAGGCGGGCTGCCGGGGACGTACCGGTCGCGTCAGACGTTGAAGCCCAGCGCGCGGAGCTGCTCGCGGCCCTCGTCCGTGATCTTGTCGGGGCCCCACGGCGGCATCCAGACCCAGTTGATCCGGAGCTCGTTCACGATGCCCTCGGTGGCCGACTTCGCCTGGTCCTCGATGACGTCGGTCAGCGGGCAGGCCGCGGACGTCAGAGTCATGTCGAGGGTGGCGATGTTGGCGTCGTCGATGTGGATGCCGTAGATCAGGCCGAGGTTGACGACGTCGATGCCCAGCTCGGGGTCGACCACGTCGTAGAGGGCCTCGCGGACCTCCTCCTCCGTGGCCGGCTTGGTGGTGGTCACGTCTGCCTTGTCGGTCATGCGGTCTTCCTTACCGTGCTTTCGGGGCCTTCGCCCAGCGCCTGGGCGGTCGCGTCCTTCCACGCCATCCAGCTCAGCAGAGCACACTTCACGCGTGCCGGGTACTTGGAGACGCCGGCGAACGCGACCGCGTCCTCCAGCACCTCCTCCATCGCGTCGTCCGGCTCGATGCGGCCCTTGGACTGCATCAGCTCCAGGAAGGTCTCCTGGATGCGCCGGGCCTCGCCGAGGTCCTTGCCGACCAGGAGTTCGTTGAGCACCGAGGCGCTGGCCTGGCTGATGGAGCAGCCCTGGCCCTCGTAGGAGACGTCCTCGACGGTCTCGCCGGCCATCCGCACGCGCAGGGTGATCTCGTCACCGCACGTCGGGTTGACGTGGTGCACCTCGGCGTCGCCGTCCCGCAGGCCCCGGCCGTGGGGATTCTTGTAGTGGTCCAGGATCACGTCCTGGTACATCGAATCAAGCTTCACTGTCCGCTGCCTCGTCCGCTCAGCCGAAGAAGTTCCGTACGTGCTCCAGGCCCTCGACCAGGGCGTCGACCTCGCCGGGGGTGGAGTACAGATAGAACGACGCCCGCGTGGTCGCGGGAATTCCGTACCGCAGGCAGACGGGGCGCGCGCAGTGGTGGCCGACGCGTACCGCGATGCCCTGCTCGTCCAGCACCTGGCCCACGTCGTGGGGGTGGATGTCGCCGAGGGTGAAGGACACGGCGGCACCGCGGTCCTCGGCCGTGGTGGGGCCGATGATGCGCAGGTCCGGGACCTCCTGGAGCCTGCGGATCGCGTACTCGGTGATCGCGTGCTCGTGGCGGGCGATGTTCTCCATGCCGATCGAGGTGAGGTAGTCCACCGCCGCGCCGAGGCCGACGGCCTGGGCGATCGGAGGCGTACCCGCCTCGAACTTGTGCGGCGCCGGGGCGTAGGTCGAGGAGTGCATCGAGACGGTCTCGATCATCTCGCCGCCGCCGAGGAACGGCGGCAGGTCCTCGAGCAGCTCCTGGCGGCCCCACAGGACGCCGATGCCGTCGGGGCCGCACATCTTGTGGCCGGTGAAGGCCACGAAGTCGGCCTGGAGGGCCTGGACGTCCAGCGGCATGTGCGGGGCGGCCTGGGAGGCGTCGACGACGACCAGGGCGCCGACCTCCTGGGCGCGGCGGACGATCGCCTCGACCGGGTTGAGCGTGCCCAGGATGTTGGAGACCAGCACGAACGAGACGACCTTGGTCTTCTCGGTGATGACCTGGTCGATGTTCGACAGGTCCAGCCGGCCGTCGTCGGTGAGGCCGAACCACTTCAGCTTCGCGCCCGAGCGCTGCGCGAGCAGCTGCCACGGCACGATGTTGGAGTGGTGCTCCATCTCGGTGATGACGATCTCGGTCTCGTGGTCCACGCGGTAGGGCTCGTCGGCCCAGGCCAGCATGTTCGCCACGAGGTTGAGGGACTCCGAGGCGTTCTTGGTGAAGATCACCTCGTCGCGGCTGGGGGCGTTGACGAATGCGGCGATCTTGTCGCGGGCGCCCTCATACAGCGCCGTGGCCTCCTCGGCGAGCACGTGCACGCCGCGGTGGACGTTGGCGTTGTGCCGCTCGTAGTGCTCGTTGAGCACATCGAGCACCTGGCGCGGCTTCTGGGAGGTCGCCGCGTTGTCCAGGTAGACGAGCTTCTTCCCGTCGTGGACCACGCGGTCCAGGATCGGGAAGTCCTTGCGGATCGCCTCGGTGTCGAGGAGGCCCGGCAGCAGTATGGTCACGCGCTTACGCCACCCTTCACATATGCCTCGTAGCCCTCGTTCTCCAGCTTGTCGGCCAGCTCGGCGCCGCCGGACTCGACGACGCGGCCGTTCGCGAACACGTGCACGAAGTCGGGCTTGATGTAGCGCAGGATGCGCGTGTAGTGAGTGATCAGCAGGGTGCCGACCTCACCGGTCTCGCGGACGCGGTTGACGCCCTCGGAGACGACGCGCAGGGCGTCGACGTCCAGGCCGGAGTCGGTCTCGTCCAGGATCGCGATCTTGGGCTTGAGCAGCTCCAGCTGGAGGATCTCGTGGCGCTTCTTCTCACCGCCGGAGAAGCCCTCGTTGACGTTGCGCTCGGCGAAGGACGGGTCCATCTGGAGCTGCTCCATGGCGGCCTTGACCTCCTTCACCCAGGTGCGCAGCTTGGGGGCCTCGCCGCGGACGGCGGTGGCGGAGGTGCGCAGGAAGTTGGAGACCGAGACGCCGGGGACCTCGACCGGGTACTGCATGGCGAGGAAGACACCGGCGCGGGCGCGCTCGTCGACGGACATCTCCAGGACGTCCTCGCCGTCGAGGGTGACGGTGCCGCCGGTGATCGTGTACTTGGGGTGGCCCGCGAGGGAGTAGGCCAGGGTGGACTTGCCGGAGCCGTTGGGGCCCATGATGGCGTGGGTCTCGCCCTGCTTCACGGTCAGGTCGACACCCTTGAGGATCTCCCGGGGGCCGTTCTCGGCCTCGACGGAGACGTGCAGGTCGTGGATCTCAAGCGTTGCCATGGGGAACTCAGGACTCCTGGGTGACGGAGACGAGCACGTCGTCCCCTTCGATCTTGACGGGGTAAACGGGGACGGGACGCGTGGCCGGGAGGCTGTCGGGCTTGCCCGTGCGGAGGTCGAAGCTGGAGCCGTGCAGCCAGCACTCGATGTGGCAGTCCTCCACCTCGCCCTCGGACAGCGAGACGTTCGCGTGCGAGCAGATGTCGTGGATCGCGAACACCTCGCCCTCGGTGCGGACGAGGGAGATGGGCGTGCCGTCGAGCTCGACGCGCTGGGGGCTGTCCTCTTCGAGGTCGCTCAGGGCGGCCACTCGGACGAACGGGGAGTCGCTCATGCCACCGACGCCTCCAGCTCGGCCTCGATCTTGGTGATGAGGCGCTCCTCCAGCTCGGGGATGCCGATCTGCTGGACGAGCTCGGTGAAGAAGCCGCGGACGACCAGCCGGCGGGCCTCGTCGGCGGGGATGCCGCGGGCCATCAGGTAGAAGAGCTGCTCGTCGTCGAAGCGGCCGGTGGCCGAGGCGTGGCCGGCGCCGACGATCTCACCGGTCTCGATCTCCAGGTTGGGGACCGAGTCGACGCGGGCGCCGTCGGTGAGCACCAGGTTGCGGTTGAGCTCGTAGGTGTCGGTGCCCTCGGCGGCGGCGCGGATGAGCACGTCGCCGATCCAGACCGCGTGGGCGTCCCTGCCCTGGAGCGCGCCCTTGAAGACCACGTTGCTGCGGCAGTGCGGGGTGTCGTGGTCGACGAAGAGGCGGTGCTCCTGGTGCTGGCCGTTGTCGGTGAAGTACAGGCCGTACAGCTCGGCCTCGCCGCCTGGGGCGCCGTAGACGACCCGGGGGTGGAGGCGGACCAGGTCGCCGCCGAAGGTGACGATCACGGACTTGAAGGAGGCGTCGCGGCCGACCAGCGCGGTGTGCTGGGCGGCGTGCACGGCGGTGTCGTCCCAGTCCTGCACGGAGACGACGGTGAGCTTGGCGCCGTCGCCGAGGAGGTACTCGACGTTGGCGGCGAGCGTGGCGTCACCGGTGTGGTCGATGACGACGACGGCCTCGGAGAAGGCGCCGATCTCGACGACCTGGTGGCCGAAGGCCACGCCGCCCTCGCCGCGCACGGAGATGCGGACGGGCTCGGAGAGCACGGTGTCCTTGGGGATCGAGACGACCGAGGCCTTCTCGAAGGAGCTGTAGGCCTGGGCGGCGACCCGGTCGACCGGCTTGCCGGACCTGCCGAGGCGGGCGTCGTCCCGGCCGACGGTCTCGACCGTCACGCCCTCGGGGGCGGTCACCTCGACCTTGACGCCGGCGCCGTCGGCCACGGCCGTGCCGTCGTGGAGACCGCGCAGGCGCTCCAGCGGGGTGAAGCGCCACTCCTCCTCGCGACCGTGCGGCACGGGGAAGTCCGCCACGTCGTACGAGGCGGGGGCGCTGACCCGGGCGTCGATGGGCTGCCGGGGGCCGCCCACCTGGATGGCGCCGTCGGTCGTGCTGCCGGCGGGGGTGTTGTCAGCCATGGCTGTCGTCGTGCTCTCTTCCTGTCACAAAGGGTTCGCTGCGGGCGGGGGCTTCGGCGGCGCGGAGGTCAGCCGACCGCGCCCTCCATCTGCAGCTCGATCAGCCGGTTGAGCTCCAGTGCGTACTCCATGGGCAGCTCGCGGGCGATCGGCTCGACGAACCCTCGCACGATCATGGCCATGGCCTCGTCCTCGGACAGGCCACGGCTCATCAGGTAGAAGAGCTGGTCCTCGCTGACCTTGGAGACGGTCGCCTCGTGGCCCATGGAGACGTCGTCCTCGCGGACGTCGACGTAGGGGTAGGTGTCCGACCGGGAGATGGTGTCCACCAGCAGGGCGTCGCAGAGCACGTTCGACTTGGAGCCGTGGGCGCCCTCGGCGATCTCGATCAGGCCGCGGTAGGAGGTGCGGCCGCCGCCTCGCGCCACCGACTTGGAGACGATGTTGGAGGAGGTGTTCGGTGCCATGTG
Source organism: Streptomyces cinnamoneus (assembly GCF_002939475.1). NCBI lineage: Bacteria > Bacillati > Actinomycetota > Actinomycetes > Kitasatosporales > Streptomycetaceae > Streptomyces > Streptomyces cinnamoneus. The sequence goes on from NZ_PKFQ01000001.1 coordinate 1,709,822, forward strand.
GACCATCTTGGCGCCGGCGTCCTGGTGCTGGCCCTCGCCGGAGAAGGCGATGGACAGGGTCTCGCCCTTGGCGTGCTCGCCCATCAGGTAGACGGCGGGGTACTTCATCGTCACCTTGGAGCCGATGTTGCCGTCGACCCACTCCATGGTCGCGCCCTCGTAGGCCACGGCGCGCTTGGTGACCAGGTTGTAGACGTTGTTCGACCAGTTCTGGATCGTCGTGTAGCGGCAGCGGCCGCCCTTCTTGACGATGATCTCCACGACGGCGCTGTGCAGCGAGTCGGAGGAGTAGATCGGGGCGGTGCAGCCCTCGACGTAGTGGACGTAGGCGTCCTCGTCGACGATGATCAGCGTCCGCTCGAACTGGCCCATGTTCTCCGTGTTGATACGGAAGTAGGCCTGCAGCGGGATGTCGACGTGGACACCCTTCGGGACGTAGATGAAGGAGCCGCCGGACCACACGGCGGAGTTCAGCGAGGCGAACTTGTTGTCGCCGACCGGGATCACCGTGCCGAAGTACTCCTGGAAGAGCTCGGGGTGCTCCTTCAGGGCGGTGTCGGTGTCCAGGAAGATGACGCCCTGCTCCTCCAGGTCCTCACGGATCTGGTGGTAGACGACCTCGGACTCGTACTGGGCGGCGACACCGGCGACCAGGCGCTGCTTCTCGGCCTCGGGGATGCCCAGCTTGTCGTAGGTGTTCTTGATGTCCTGGGGCAGGTCGTCCCAGGTGGCCGCCTGCTTCTCGGTGGAGCGGACGAAGTACTTGATGTTGTCGAAGTCAATGCCGGTGAGGTCGGAGCCCCAGGTCGGCATGGGCTTCTTGTCGAAGAGCCGCAGGCCCTTCAGGCGCAGCTTGAGCATCCACTCCGGCTCGGACTTCTTGGCCGAGATGTCGCGGACGACCTCCTCGGAGAGGCCGCGCTTGGCCGCGGCACCGGCCTCGTCGGAGTCGGCCCAGCCGTATTCGTACGTGCCCAGGCCCTCGAGCTCAGGGTGGGCAGTCTCCGTGGGGAGAGTCATGCGGGGTTCCTCCCGGCCGTGCTGGTGGATGCGGTGGTGGTCTTTTTGGGGATGAACGTCGTGCACACACCGTCGCCGTGGGCGATGGTGGCAAGACGCTGCACATGAGTCCCGAGCAGGCGGGAGAAGACCTCGGTCTCCGCCTCGCACAGCTGCGGGAACTGCTCGGCGACATGGGCGACCGGGCAGTGGTGCTGGCAGAGCTGTTCGCCGACCGGTGCGCTGCGCGCCGTAGCAGCGTACCCGTCCGCGGTCAATGCCCGGGCGAGGGCCTCCGCGCGCTCCTGGGGGGCCACGGCCTCCAGGGCCTGCCGGTAGCTCTCGGCCTGGGCGGCCATCCGGGCGCGGGCGAAGGCGGCGACCGCGGCCTCGCCCATCTCGCCGCCGCCGGCGGACTGGGCGATCCAGCGCAGGGCGTCCTGCGCGAGGGTGTCGTAGGCCTGGTCGAAGGCGTCGCGGCCGCAGTTGGTGAGCGCGAAGACCTTGGCGGGGCGGCCGCGGCCACGGGCGCCGTACACCCGCTTCTCACGGGCCTCGACGACGCCCTCGGCGACCAGCGTGTCGAGGTGGCGGCGGACGGCCGCGGAGGTCAGCTCCAGCCGCAGGGCCAGCTCGGCGGCGGTGGAGGGACCGTGGTCGAGGATCGACCGGGCGACGCGGTTGCGGGTGCCTCGCTGCTCGTCGTGAGCACGCTGGTCCTCGCGCGCGGGAGCGGGCAGCGGCGATCGCACCCCGGCGGCCTGCCCGGCCGCGGGGCTCTGGGGAGCCTCGCCCGCGTATTTCACAACACCATTGTTGCGTAATTGCGGGAGGGGCGACAAGCGTCGGCCGGGTGACGGATCGGTGGCTTTGATCACTTAGGGTCACCTAAGCGCCCCCCGCCCGGGTTCGCCCCCCTGCCGGGTTCGTAGACTTCCCCGCATGCGCAGCGTCTTTCCGGGTGACGGCCCGGCCGGCCCCCCGCCCTCCGGCGGGACACCCGCCGTCGAGGTCCGCGGCCTGGTGAAGCGGTACGGGCCGAAAACCGCCGTGAACGGGCTCGATCTGACCGTCGACACGGGGACGGTCACCGCGGTGCTGGGCCCCAACGGGGCCGGCAAGACCACCACCGTCGAGACGTGCGAGGGCTACCGCCGCCCCGACGCCGGGACCGTCCGCGTGCTGGGGCTCGACCCGGTCGCCGACTCCGCCGCGCTGCGCCCGCGCATCGGCGTGATGCTGCAGAGCGGGGGCGTCTACGCCGGCGCGCGCGCCGAGGAGATGCTCCGTCACACCGCGTCACTGCACGCCCACCCCCTGGACGTCGACGCCCTCGTCGAGCGGCTCGGCCTGGGCGACTGCGGCCGCACCACCTACCGGCGCCTGTCCGGCGGCCAGCAGCAGCGGCTGTCGCTGGCCATGGCCGTCGTGGGCCGCCCCGAGCTGGTCTTCCTCGACGAGCCGACCGCGGGCCTCGACCCACAGGCCCGGCACGCCACCTGGAACCTGGTCCGGGAGCTGCGCGCGGACGGGGTGACGGTCGTGCTGACCACGCACTACATGGACGAGGCCGAAACGCTGGCAGACGACGTCGCGATCGTCGACGCCGGCAAGGTGATCGCCCAGGGCAGCCCCGAGGAGCTGTGCCGCGGCGGCGCCGAGAACACCCTGCGCTTCACCGGCCGCCCCGGCCTGGACCTCGTCTCGCTGCTCAAGGCGCTGCCCGCCGACTCCGCGGCCGCCGAGCCGGCCCCCGGCTCGTACCGGGTCGACGGCAAGGTCGACCCGCAGCTGCTCGCCACCGTGACGGCCTGGTGCGCGCAGCACGGTGTGATGCCCGACCGCATAACGGTCGAGCGGCACACCCTGGAGGACGTCTTCCTGGAACTGACCGGCAAGGAGCTGCGCCCGTGACGACCGGCACGTTCACCCCGCGGCCCGGTGCCGCGCCGCTGCCCCGGATGATCCGGGCGCAGGCCGCGCTGGAGACCCGCATGCTGCTGCGCAACGGCGAGCAGCTGCTGCTCACCGTGGTCATCCCCACGCTCCTGCTCGCCCTGTTCAGCACCGTCGACATCGTCGACACCGGCGAGGGCGAGGCCGTGGACTTCCTCGCCCCGGGCGTGCTGGCGCTGGCCGTGATGTCCACGGCCTTCACCGGACAGGCCATCGCGACCGGCTTCGAGCGCCGCTACGGCGTCCTCAAGCGGCTCGGCGCCTCGCCGCTGCCGCGCTGGGGGCTGATGACCGCGAAGACCTGCTCGGTGCTGGTGACCGAGGTCCTCCAGACCGTCCTGCTGACGGTGATCGCCTTCGCCCTCGGCTGGTCGCCGCACGGCAACCCGTTCGCCGTCGTCCTGCTGCTGGTCCTCGGCACGGCGGCCTTCTCCGGGCTGGGCCTGCTGATGGCCGGGACGCTCAAGGCGGAGGCGACGCTGGCCGCGGCCAACCTCGTCTTCCTGCTCCTGCTGGTGGGCGGCGGCGTGATCGTGCCGCTGACGAAGTTCCCGGACGCCGCGCAGTCGGTGCTCGGCCTGCTGCCGATCTCGGCGCTCTCCGGCGGGCTGCGGGACGTCCTGCGCGACGGCGCGGGCATGCCCTGGGCCGACCTCGGCATCCTCGCCGGCTGGGCGGTGCTGGGCCTGGGCGCGGCGGCCCGGTTCTTCCGCTGGGAGTAGCCCGCACCGGATCGCACCAGGACCCACCAGGGGACATTCCGCCACGCACCCCCCTCGTGAATCCGTGCACAAGCGGGCGCATACGATGACTCCCGTGCCGAAAACGCTGAACCCCCTCCAGCTCGTCGCCGACCGCTGGCAGCCCTCCGCCCGCTTCGTCCGGCGGGCCTCGCTCGCCTGCGTCGTCATGGCGGTCGTCATCGTCGTGACGGGCGGCGCGGTCCGGCTCACCCAGTCCGGGCTCGGCTGTCCGACGTGGCCGACCTGCACCGAGGACAGCCTGACGCCCACCCCCGAGATGGGCATCAACGGCGTCATCGAGTTCACCAACCGCATGCTGACGTACGTGCTCTGCGCGATCGTCGGCCTGGCGATCGTGGCGGCACGCGCGCGTGCCCCGCGCCGCCGCCCCCTGACGCGGCTGGGCTGGGCCCAGTTCTGGCTGATCGCGAGCAACGGCGTCATCGGCGGCATCACGGTGCTGACGGGCCTCAACCCGTACATCGTCGCCCTGCACTTCCTGGCCGCGACCGCGCTGCTGACGGTGGCCGTGGTGATGTGGCACCGCTCGGCCGAGGGCGACGACGAGCCGCGCGACCTGGTGCCCCGTCCGGTGCGGCAGCTCGGCTGGGTGCTGGTCGTGGCGACCACCCTGCTGATCCTCGTCGGCACGGTCGTCACCGGCTCCGGCCGGCACGCGGGCGACGCCAAGAAGGACGTCCACCGCATCCCGCTGGACTGGCACGAGATCACCCAGCTGCACGTCGACTTCGTCTACGTCGTCGTCGGCCTCACCGTGGCCCTGTGGTTCGTGCTGCGGGCCGTCCAGGCGCCCGCCACCCCGCGCCGCCGGGTGGCGGAGCTGTTCGTCGTCCTGATGCTCCAGGGCGTCGTCGGCTACGTGCAGTACTTCAACGACTCACCCGAAGTGATCGTCGGCACGCACATGTTCGGCTCCTGCCTGGTGTGGATCGCGGTGCTGCGGGTCTTCCTGTCGCTGCGCGGGCGCGGCGAGGCGGCGACGCTGCCCGCACCCTCCGGCGAGCACGAGGCGCTGGCCCCGGATCAGCCCGCGGCCGCCTCCAGCCGGTAGACCCGGCGGGCGGTGCCGGCTGCGACCAGCGAGGCGATCCGCCCCGCCTCGGCGGCCCGGCACCAGCCGTCGGCGACCCAGTCGCGCACCAGGTGTTCCATGGCGCGCACGAACAGCCGGGCGGCCACCACGTACAGCTCCGCCAGCGCCCGCGCGCCCGTGGAGAACAGCAGCTTGCCGAACGGCGCCTCCCTGAGGGCCTCCTCCGGGCGGGCGCCCACGTCGGCGTAGACGTGGGGGAAGACGGCGGCCAGCCGGGCGGCCTGCCGGCGGTGCCCCGGGCCGGGCAGGAGCACCAGGTCCGTGCCGCGGCCCGCCGTGGCGCTCAGGAAGCCGGTCAGCCGTCGCGGGTCGGGGCAGTGCAGTTGGACGGGCAGCCCCGTCGCCACCGCGCTCCACAGCAGGTGGCGGACCAGCACCGGATCGGCCGGCGCCGCACCCGTGCCGCGGGTGCGCAGCCAGCGTCCGGCCGCCTGGCGGACCTCCGCGGCGCACGGCGGGCCGCCCGCGCAGGCGGCGGCGCCGGAGGCGAAGGCGGCGGCGCTGCCGGCGGCCGCGTAGAGCGCCTCGGCCGTGTAGGAGAGGAAGGCGTCGGTGCCGCCGGAGGTGTCGGCGACCTGCGCGGCCAGCGGTTCGAGCCGGACGACCTCGTGGGCGCGGCCCTCGGCGGCGCGGGCCAGTTCGGCCGGCGAGGTGAGGGCGCCCGGAGCCCCCTGTTCCAGCAGGAACGTGCCGATGCCTGCGCCGCGGAGCAGCAGCAGTCCGGCGCGGTAGGCGCCCAGCTCGCGGCGTCTGGCCAGATAGCGCACCGGCGCGCAGTGCGGCTCCAGGCCCAGCAGGGGCGGACACCAGCGGCGTACGGCCAGGCCGGCGCGGCTGTCGAAGAAGGTGGTGCCGGGCGGTGCGGGGCCGGTCGCGCCCTGGGCCTTCGCCAGGTGCGTCTCGAACTCCCCGAGCCCGAGCTCGCCGTGGACCGCACCGTGGCTGTGCTGGTCGACGAGCGGCGGTATGCCGTCCATCCGGCCGTCCATGCGTGGCCCCTCCCGCCCGTCCCCCACCGCGCGGCGCGCCGCGGCGCCGCTCCCGGTGGGTCTAACGGGCGAGGGGGCCGTCAGTTATCGGCGGGGTTCGCGGGGCCGCCGATCTGGAGGCCCGCCATGCGGGACCATTCGTAGGGGCCGGTGCGCACCTGGGCGGCCATCTCCCCGTCGAATTCGTCCCGGAGGGTGATGCCGGCCAGCTCGACGGCCTTCCGCGCGGTCTCGTCGGAGCGGGCCACGAGGTTGCCCCACTCGCCGTTGGCGCCGACGAGGGCGATGCGGGTGGTGCCGCGGCCGATGTGCGCGAGCTGTCCTTCGGCGCTACCGCCGTGGCTCCGGGCGAAGGCCGTGATCTGCCGGGCCAGCTTCGCTGCCTGCTTGTTGTCTGCCATGGCCAGGATGCTACCGACGGGTAGCACATATGGCGACGGGCAGTGCGGGTGGCCTTGACCACCAGCACCGCCCGTCGGCGGGAGAAGAGGGGACTAGCGCAGGAACGGGTCGATCGCCACGGCCGTGAACAGCAGCGACACATAGGTGATCGACCAGTGGAAGAGGCGCATCTCCTTGAGCTTGGCGCCGGTGACTCCGGCCTTGGCGCGGGCCTGGAGGGCGTGCGCCTCCTTCAGCCAGAGGCCGCCGCACACCACCGCGACGAGCGTGTAGAACCAGCCGGTGTAGCCCAGTGGGGTGAGCAGCAGCGACACGCCGACCATCACCCAGCTGTAGAGGACGATCTGCTTGGCCACGGCCTTGTTGCCCGCGACGACCGGCAGCATCGGCACGCCGACGCGCTCGTAGTCGTCCTTCACCTTCATCGACAGCGGCCAGTAGTGCGGCGGCGTCCAGAAGAAGATGACGAGGAAGAGGATGAGCGAGGCCCAGGAGACCTCGTTCTTCACGGCGGACCAGCCGATGATGACCGGCAGGCAGCCCGCGATGCCGCCCCAGACGATGTTCTGCGCGGTGCGACGCTTGAGGATCATGGTGTAGACGACGGTGTAGAACACCGACGCGCCCAGCGACAGCATCGCCGACAGGGGGTTGACCAGGAACCAGAACCAGACGGTCGAGCCGACGGTCAGGACGCTGGCGAAGACCAGGCACTCCACCGGGGAGACCATGCCCGTGACCAGCGGACGCTGGGACGTGCGGTCCATCATCGCGTCGATGTCGCGGTCGTAGTACATGTTGAACGCGCCAGCGCCGCCGGCGGACAGGTAGCCGCCGATGCACGTGGCCAGCACGAGCCACAGGTCCGGGACGCCCTTGGCCGCGAGGAACATCACCGGCACCGTCGTCATCAGCAGCAGCTCGATGACGCGCGGCTTCGTGAGCGCCACGAACGCCTTGACACGGGCCCCGAACGGCCGGTGACCGGGGTTCTCGGTGAGTACCCCCGCAGGACGGGATTCGACGGCCGTCACGCACACCCCTGACAGAGATAAGGCCAGCAAGCACATCCGGGCGGGGAAGCCCGGTGAAGGCTTGCGCGTACCACGCCACTTTAGACGCAGGGCGTGGCGCGGCCTTCGCCGGGGTGGGGTCGTGTTGGGCGCGCGGCAGCGGGAAACCGTACCTCGTCCGCGCCTGCCGGAACGCGACGGAACGGTCGCGTTCGGGAGGCGGAGCACCGCGGTCACCGGCAGGCTGGACTCGTGGCCGTCACACCAGACGGGAGTGTTGGAGATCCGAATCAGGTCGCCCCGGTCCACGATCGTTCTGGAGCACTCAAATGAGAGGCCGGGAGCCCGACTGTACGTCGAAAAGATGCGCGTCCCAGCGGGGGTAGGCTCGTCAGCGCCGCGTCGTGGCGGGCAATACCGCCCCCGGCAGATTGACCATGTGGAGAGGAGCCCTGATCCGAGGGTGAGCACCAAGCCGACCACCACAGACCTCGAATGGACCGAACTGGACCAGCGGGCCGTCGATACCGCCCGCGTCCTGGCCATGGACTCCGTGCAGAAGGTCGGCAACGGCCATCCGGGCACGGCCATGAGCCTGGCGCCCGCCGCGTACCTGCTCTTCCAGAAGCTGATGCGGCACGACCCGAGCGACGCCGACTGGACCGGCCGCGACCGGTTCGTCCTCTCTCCGGGCCACACCAGCCTCACGCTGTACATCCAGCTCTTCATGGCCGGCTACGGCCTGGAGCTGTCCGACCTCAAGGCCTTCCGCACCTGGGACAGCAAGACCCCGGGCCACCCGGAGCACGGTCACACCCGTGGCGTCGAGACCACCACCGGCCCGCTGGGCCAGGGCATCGCCAACGCCGTGGGCATGGCGATGGCCGCCCGCTACGAGCGCGGCCTGTTCGACCCCGAGGCCCCGGAGGGCGAGTCGCCCTTCGACCACACCATCTGGGCGATCGTCTCCGACGGCGACCTGGAGGAGGGCATCTCGGCCGAGGCGTCCTCGCTGGCCGGCCACCAGAAGCTCGGCAACCTCGTCGCGCTGTACGACGACAACCACATCTCGATCGAGGGCGACACCGAGACGGCGTTCTCGGAAGACGTCCTGAAGCGCTACGAGGCCTACGGCTGGCACGTGCAGCGCATCGAGCAGGCCCCCACCGGCGACTTCGACGTCCAGGCGCTGTACGCGGCGCTGAAGGCGGCGAAGGAGGAGACCGGGCGTCCCTCGATCATCGCGGCCCGCACGATCATCGCCTGGCCCGCCCCGAACGCCCAGAACACCGAGGCCTCCCACGGCTCGGCGCTCGGCGAGACCGAGGTCGCCGCGACCAAGAAGGTGCTGGGCTTCGACCCGGAGCAGCACTTCCAGGTCGAGGACGAGGTCTTCACCCACGTCCGCAAGGTCGTCGACCGCGGCCGCGAGGCCCACGCCGCCTGGGACAAGCGCATCCAGCAGTGGCGCGAGGCCAACCCGGAGCGCGCCGCCGAGTTCGACCGCGTCAACGCGGGCGAGCTGCCCGACGGCTGGGAGAAGGCCGTCCCGGTCTTCCCGGCCGGCAAGGACGTCGCCACCCGCAAGGCCTCCGGTGAGGTCCTCAAGGCGCTGGGCAGCGTGATCCCCGAGCTGTGGGGCGGCTCCGCCGACCTCGCCGGCTCGAACAACACCACGATCGACGCGTCGTCGTCCTTCCTCCCCGAGGGCAACCCCCTCCCGGAGGCGGACCCCTACGGCCGCACGATCCACTTCGGCATCCGCGAGCACGCCATGGGTTCGACCATGAACGGCATCGCGCTGCACGGCAACACCCGCGTCTACGGCGGCACCTTCCTGGTGTTCTCCGACTACATGCGCCCGGCCGTGCGCCTGGCCTCGCTGATGAAGCTGCCGGTCACCTACGTGTGGACGCACGACTCCATCGGCCTCGGCGAGGACGGCCCGACCCACCAGCCGGTCGAGCACATGGCCGCGCTGCGCGCCATCCCGGGCCTGAACATGGTCCGCCCGGCCGACGCCAACGAGACGGCGATCGCCTGGCGCGAGATCACCAAGCGTCACACCACCCACCCGGCGCCGCACGGTCTGGCCCTCACCCGCCAGAACGTCCCGACGTACGAGGCCAACGAGGGCGCCGCCAAGGGCGGCTACGTCCTGTTCGAGGCCGAGGGCGGCCGTCCGCAGGTGATCCTCATCGGCACCGGCTCCGAGGTCCAGCTGGCCGTCGAGGCCCGCGAGGTGCTCCAGGCCGAGGGCATCCCGACCCGTGTGGTCTCGATGCCGTCCGTCGAGTGGTTCGAGGAGCAGGACCAGGCGTACCGCGACGGCGTGCTGCTGCCGGACGTCAAGGCGCGGGTGGCGGTCGAGGCCGGCATCGGCCTGACCTGGCACCGCTACGTCGGCGACGCCGGCCGCATCGTCTCGCTGGAGCACTTCGGCGCCTCCGCCGACTACAAGGTGCTCTACCGCGAGTTCGGTCTGACCGCCGAGGCCGTCGTCGAGGCGGCCCGCGAGACGATCGCCGACGCGAACCGCCGCTGACGCCCGTATACAACAAGTAGGAGATGCAAACCCGATGACAGACGCACTCAAGCGCCTCTCCGACGAAGGCGTCGCGATCTGGCTGGACGACCTGTCCCGCAAGCGCATCACGTCCGGCAACCTGGCCGAGCTGATCGACCAGAGCCACGTCGTGGGCGTCACGACGAACCCGTCGATCTTCCAGAAGGCGATCTCCAGCGGTGAGGGCTACGAGCAGCAGCTCGCCGACCTCGCCGCCCGCAAGGTCACCGTCGACGAGGCCATCCGCATGATCACGACGGCGGACGTCCGCGACGCCGCCGACATCCTGCGCCCGGTCTTCGACGCGACCGGCGGCCAGGACGGCCGGGTCTCCATCGAGGTCGACCCCCGTCTGGCGCACGACACCAAGGCCACCGTGGCCGAGGCCAAGCAGCTGGCGTGGCTGGTGGACCGCCCCAACACCCTGATCAAGATCCCGGCCACCCAGGCGGGCCTGCCGGCCATCGCCGACGTCATCGGCCGGGGCATCAGCGTCAACGTGACGCTGATCTTCTCCCTCGAGCGCTACCGCGCCGTCATGGACGCCTACCTGACCGGTCTGGAGCAGGCCAAGGCCGCCGGCCTGGACCTGTCCCTGATCCACTCGGTCGCGTCCTTCTTCGTGTCCCGCGTGGACACCGAGATCGACAAGCGCCTGGACGCGCTGGGCACCGACGAGGCCAAGGCGCTGCGCGGCAAGGCCGCCCTCGCCAACGCCCGCCTGGCCTACCAGGCGTACGAGGAGGTCTTCTCCTCGGACCGCTGGGCCGCCCTGGAGAAGGCCGGCGCCAACAAGCAGCGTGCGCTGTGGGCCTCGACCGGCGTCAAGGACCCGGCCTACAAGGACACGCTGTACGTGGACGACCTGGTCGCCCCGAACACGGTCAACACCATGCCGGAGGCCACCCTGGAGGCCACGGCCGACCACGGGCAGATCACCGGTGACACGGTGCGCGGCACCTACGAGCAGGCCAAGGCCGAGCTCGACGCCATCGCCAAGGTCGGGATCTCGTACGACGAGGTCGTGCAGCTCCTGGAGGACGAGGGCGTCGACAAGTTCGAGCAGTCCTGGAACGACCTGCTGAAGTCCACTGAGGCGGAGCTCAAGCGCCTCGCACCGGAGGCGTGAATTGAGCAGCAGCAATCCGCTGCGTGACGCATCGGACCGACGGCTCCCGCGCATCGCGGGGCCGTCGGGCCTGGTCATCTTTGGCGTCACGGGCGATTTGTCCCGGAAAAAGCTGATGCCGGCGGTCTACGACCTGGCCAACCGGGGTCTGCTGCCGCCGGGCTTCTCGCTGATCGGCTTCGCCCGCCGCTCATGGGTGGACGAGGACTTCGCGGAGGAGGTGTACAACGCCGTCAAGCAGCACTCCCGCACGCCCTTCCGCGAGGAGGTCTGGCAGCAGCTGGTGCAGGGCTGCCGCTTCGTCGAGGGCGACTTCGACGACGACGAGGCGTTCGACACCCTCCGCAAGACCATCGAGGAGCTGGACCAGGCGCAGGGCACGGGCGGCAACTTCGCCTTCTACCTGTCGGTGCCGCCGAAGTTCTTCCCCCAGGTCGTCCAGCAGCTCAAGAAGCACGGTCTGGCCGAGCAGAAGGAGGGCACCTGGCGGCGCGCCGTCATCGAGAAGCCCTTCGGCCACGACCTGAAGAGCGCCCAGGAGCTCAACCGGATCGTCCACGAGGTCTTCCCGGCCGAGGCGGTCTTCCGCATCGACCACTACCTGGGCAAGGAGACGGTCCAGAACATCCTGGCCCTGCGGTTCGCCAACACCCTCTTCGAACCGATCTGGAACCGGTCCTACGTCGACCACGTGCAGATCACCATGGCCGAGGACATCGGCATCGGCGGCCGCGCCGGCTACTACGACGGCATCGGCGCCGCCCGTGACGTCATCCAGAACCACCTGCTCCAGCTGCTCGCGCTGACCGCCATGGAGGAGCCCGCCTCCTTCGACGCCGACGCCGTGGCCGCGGAGAAGACCAAGGTGCTGGGCGCCGTCCGGCTGCCGAAGGACCTCGGCAAGGAGACCGTGCGCGGCCAGTACGCGCACGGCTGGCAGGGCGGCGAGCAGGTCGTCGGCTACCTCCAGGAAGAGGGCATCGACCCGCAGTCGAAGACCGACACCTACGCCGCGGTGAAGCTGGAGATCGACAACCGCCGCTGGGCGGGCGTCCCCTTCTACCTGCGCACCGGCAAGCGGCTCGGCCGCCGCGTCACCGAGATCGCGGTCGTCTTCCAGCGCGCCCCCTACTCCCCCTTCGACCAGACCGCCACGGAGGAGCTGGGGCAGAACGCCCTGGTCATCCGGGTGCAGCCGGACGAGGGTGTGACCGTGCGGTTCGGCTCCAAGGTGCCGGGCACCTCGATGGAGGTCCGGGACGTCTCGATGGACTTCGCCTACGGCGAGTCCTTCACCGAGTCCAGCCCCGAGGCCTACGAGCGGCTCATCCTCGACGTCCTGCTGGGCGAGTCGAACCTCTTCCCCCGCCTGAAGGAGGTCGAGCTCTCCTGGCAGATCCTCGACCCCATCGAGGTGTACTGGGACAAGCACGGCAAGCCCGCGCAGTACCCGGCCGGCACCTGGGGGCCGGTCGAGGCGGACGAGATGCTCGCACGAGACGGACGGAGCTGGCGCCGGCCATGAAGATGGATCTCACGGACACCACGGCCAGCAAGATCAACCAGGCCCTGGTCGAGGGGCGCCGCGCCATCGGCACCCCCGCCATCGGCATGGTGCTCACCCTGGTCATCGTCACCGACGAGGAGCACGCCTACGACGCGCTCAAGGCGGCCAACGAGGCATCCCGCGAGCACCCTTCGCGCAAGCTCGTCGTCATCAAGCGCGTCAGCCGCTCGCCCCGCGACCGCGCCCAGGCCCGCCTGGACGCCGAGGTGCGCGTCGGCACGTCCGCCGGCACCGGTGAGACGGTGGTGCTGCGGCTGTACGGCGAGGTCATAGACCACGCCCAGTCGGTGGTGCTGCCCCTGCTGCTGCCGGACGCCCCCGTGGTCGTCTGGTGGCCGGTCGCCTCTCCGCCCAACCCGGAGAAGGACCCGCTCGGCGCGCTCGGCCAGCGCCGGGTCACCGACACCTACGCCGCCGAGGACCCGGTCGCGGAGCTCTCGGCCCGTGCCGCGAACTACACGCCGGGCGACACCGACCTGGCCTGGACCCGGATCACGCCGTGGCGCTCGATGCTCGCGGCCGCCCTGGACCAGCAGCCGGGCATCGAGGTCCTCTCGGCCGAGGTCGAGGGCGAGGCCTACAACCCCAGCGGCGAGCTGCTGGCCATGTGGCTCGCGGACCGGCTGGGCGTCACCGCCCGGCGGACCGTCTCCGACGGCCCCGGCCTCACGGCCGTCCGCCTGGAGACCAAGAGCGGCGTCGTCACCCTGGACCGCCCGGACGGCTCCCTGGCCACGCTCGCCATGCGCGGCCAGCCGGACCGCGCGGTGGCGCTCAAGCGCCGGGACACCGCCGAGCTGCTCGCGGAGGAGCTGCGCCGGCTCGACCCGGACCTCATCTACGAGTCGGCGCTGAAGTACGGCGTGGAGCGGCTCGGCGAGCCGGTTTCGGCGGCCCCGGCGGCCGCCGGCGGGAGCGCCCAGGAGTCCCCGGCGGGTGACGCGGAGGCGGCGGCCCCCGCCGAGACCCCTGAGGGCAAGGCCGCCCCCGCGAAGAAGTCCTCCGGCAAGAAGGCGGCGGCCAAGTGACCACGCCCCAGGTCGTCGTCCACCGGGACAAGGAGCTGATGGCCCAGGCCGCGGCGGCCCGGCTGATCACGAAGATCGTGGACGCCCAGGCCGCGCGCGGCTCGGCCTCCGTCGTCCTCACCGGCGGGCGCAACGGCAACGGGCTGCTCGCGGCCCTGGCCGCCGCGCCCGCCCGGGACGCGGTCGACTGGTCCCGCCTCGACCTGTGGTGGGGCGACGAGCGGTTCCTGCCCGAGGGCGACCCGGAGCGCAACGCCACGCAGGCGCGTGAGGCACTGCTGGACGCGGTGGACCTGGACCCGGCGCGGGTCCACTACATGCCCGCCGCGGACGGCACGCACGACGACGCGGACGCGGCCGCGGAGGCCTACGCGGCCGAGCTGGCCGCGGCGGCCCGGCCCGAGGACCACGGTCCCGTGCCGGCCTTCGACGTCCTGCTGCTGGGCGTCGGTCCGGACACCCACGTCGCCTCGCTGTTCCCCGAGCTCCCGGGCGTCCGGGAGACCGAGCGCACGGTCGTCGGCGTCCACGGCGCGCCGAAGCCCCCGCCGACCCGGGTCTCCCTGACCCTGCCGGCGATCCGGGCGGCGCGGGAGGTGTGGCTGCTGGCGGCCGGAGAGGACAAGGCCGGGGCGGTCGCGGTCGCGCTGAGCGGTGCGGGTGAGGTGCAGGCTCCGGCGGCCGGGGCGTACGGCCGCAGCCGCACGCTGTGGCTCCTCGACCAGGCCGCGGCGGCCCGCCTGCCCCGCGACCTCTACCCGCCGGCGTCGCCCTGACGCTGGCCCCTGCGGAGCCTGTGGCCCGTCCCCCTGTCGGGGGGCGGGCCATCCGTCTTCTCGCCGGACGGGCTGGTTTTCAGCCCGTCCGGCGACCGAGGCCACCGCGCGCAGCGCGGTGGGGGGCGACTAGGGGGTGTCCGATGGGGCGGTGCGGGTCCTGCGGTGGTCGGTGCGGTAGATCGCAAGGCGGAGCATTTACCTCGGACCGGGCGTCCTCGGCTGATGCGACAACGCAGCGAGGTGCCGTACCGGGCTCCACAGGGCCCGTGCTGACCCCTCGGACACCCCTAGCGTCCCCGCAGCTCGCGGTACCGCGAGACGAGCGCCGCCGTCGACGCGTCGAGTCCCGGAACCTCCGCGCCCTCCGTCAGCGCCGGCTCGACCCGCTTCGCGAGGACCTTGCCCAGCTCGACGCCCCACTGGTCGAAGGAGTCGATGTTCCAGACGGCACCCTGGACGAACACCTTGTGCTCGTAGAGCGCGATGAGCTGCCCCAGCACGGACGGGCTCAGCTCGCTCGCCAGGATCGTCGTCGTCGGGTGGTTGCCGCGGAACGTCTTGTGCGGCACCAGCTCCGCCGGGACGCCCTCCGCCGCGACCTCCTCCGGCGTCTTGCCGAAGGCGAGCGCCTGCCCCTGCGCGAACAGATTGGCCATCAGCAGGTCGTGCTGGGCCACGAGTCCGGGCTGCAGGTCGTCCACCGGCTTGGCGAAGCCCAGCAGGTCCGCCGGGATCAGCTTCGTGCCCTGGTGGATCAACTGGTAGTAGGCGTGCTGGCCGTTCGTGCCGGGCGTGCCCCAGACGACCGGGCCGGTCTGCCAGGAGACGGGCCGGCCCTCGCGGTCCACGGACTTGCCGTTGGACTCCATGTCCAGCTGCTGGAGGTAGGCCGCGAACTTCGACAGGTAGTGGCTGTAGGGCAGCACCGCGTGCGACTGGGCGTCGTGGAAGTTGCCGTACCAGATGCCCAGCAGGCCCAGCAGGAGCGGGGCGTTCTCCTCGGGCGGGGCGGTGCGGAAGTGCTCGTCGACGAGGTGGAAGCCGGCCAGCATCTCGCGGAAGCGGTCCGGGCCGATGGCGATCATCAGGGAGAGCCCGATGGCCGAGTCGAAGGAGTAGCGGCCGCCGACCCAGTCCCAGAACTCGAACATGTTGGCCGTGTCGATGCCGAACGCGGCGACCTTCTCCTCGTTCGTCGACAGCGCCACGAAGTGCTTGGCCACCGCCTCCTCACCGGCGCGCAGCTCCGTCAGCAGCCAGTTGCGGGCCGAGGTCGCGTTGGTGATGGTCTCGATCGTGGTGAAGGTCTTCGAGGCGACGATGAAGAGCGTCTCCTCGGCGTCCAGGTCGTGCAGGGCCTCGTGCAGGTCCGCGCCGTCCACGTTGGAGACGAAACGGAACGTCAGGTCCCGGGCGGTGTAGGCGCGCAGCGCCTCGTACGCCATGGCCGGGCCGAGGTCGGAGCCGCCGATGCCGATGTTGACGACGTTCTTGATGGGCTTTCCGGTGTGGCCCTTCCAGTCCCCCGAACGCACGCGGTCGGAGAAGACCTGCATCTTCCTCAGGACGGCGTGCACGGCGGGGACGACGTTCTCCCCGTCGACCTCGACGTCGGCCGACTCGGGGGCGCGCAGGGCGGTGTGCAGGACCGCGCGGTCCTCCGTCGTGTTGATCCTCTCGCCCCGGAACATGGCGTCCCGCAGCTGCGCCACGCCGGCCGAGGCCGCCAGCTCACGCAGCAGCCGCAGGGTCTCGTCGGTGACGAGGTGCTTGGAGTAGTCCAGGTGGAGGTCGCCGACGGACAGGGAGAACTTCTCGGCCCGCCCGGGGTCGCTCGCGAACAGCTCGCGCAGGTGCACCTCCCCCAACTCGTCCCGGTGCTTGGCCAGCGCGTGCCATTCAGGCGTCTGGTCGAGCCGGCCGCGGCCTTCAGCGTTCATTTCGGACATCAGCCCACTTCTCACTCGTAGCTGCATCGCCTCCACCCCAACCTAATACCGAAGCGGCCCGGCCGCGCACCTGGTGGGGGTGCGCGGCCGGGCCGCTTGTCGTATGTCGCCCGGGTCTCTTCCCGCGCTGCGCTCAGATCTCCCCGCGGAGCTTGGCGAGCGCCTCGGCGAGGATCGCCTCCCCGTCGGCGTCGCTCCGCCGCTCGCGGACGTACGCGAGGTGGGTCTTGTACGGCTCGGTACGCGGCGGGTCCGGGGGGTTGTCCCGGTCCTGGCCGGCCGGGAAGCCGCAACGCGGGCAGTCCCAGGTGTCCGGCACCTGTGCGTCGCTGGCGAAGCTCGGCTGCGTCTCGTGCCCGTTGGAACACCAGAAGGAGATGCGGAGGCGCGGCGCGGACTCGCCCCGCTCGGCCTCCCCCATCGGCCCCGCACCGACCCGGCTTCCTCGGATCGCGTTGCCACTTGCCACGGTTGTAACTCCCTGCGTGATGGTGCTGCACTGTGCCGAACAGCGGTTGCGCCGCGGATCGGCAGTCGGCTCCGCCGCGGGCGCCCCAGTCTACGTAAGGCCCAACGCGCGTCCAGTGGCAGTAGTTACAGCCCAGCCGCGAAGACGCGAGACTCCATCATAGGCTGCTGATACGACGGTACGTCAGCTGTCGAGCTTCATCAGCAGGCCGAGAGCGACAATGCACGCGAACCACAGCACACCGATCACGATCGTGATCCGGTCGAGGTTGCGCTCGGCGACCGAGGAGCCGCCGACGGAGGACTGCATGCCGCCGCCGAACATGTCGGACAGGCCGCCGCCCTTCCCCTTGTGCATGAGCACCAGCATCATGATCAGCAAGCTGAAGACGATGAGGGCGATCGAGAACCCGATGACCACGGCTGGACCAACTCTCTCGGACTGACTCGGATGGACAATGCTGCGGGGCCGGGGGGCGCGTTTGCGCCGGTCCCGGCCCCGACAGGGTACGACGGGGAGCGCCCGTCGTCATAGCTGCTACTGGTCGCGGAAGCGCACGATCTTGACGAAGTCGTCCGCGTCCAGGGCGGCGCCGCCCACCAGGGCGCCGTCCACGTCGGGCTGCGCCATGATCGCGGCGATGTTGCCCGACTTGACCGAGCCGCCGTACTGGATGCGGACCTTCTCGGCCAGCTCCTGGCTGTACAGCTCGACCAGGCGGGCGCGGATGGCCCCGCAGACCTCCTGGGCGTCCTCGGGGGTGGCGACCTCGCCGGTGCCGATGGCCCAGACGGGCTCGTAGGCGATGACGATGCTCTCGGCCTGCTCGGCCGGGACGTCCTTCAGGGCGCCGTCGACCTGGGCGAGGGTGTGCGGGACCTGCTGGCCGGCCTTGCGGACGTCCAGGCCCTCGCCGACGCACAGGATCGGGGTGAGCCCGTGCCGGAAGGCGGCCTTCACCTTGGCGTTGCAGAGCTCGTCCGTCTCACCGTGGTACTGACGGCGCTCGGAGTGCCCGACGGCGACGTAGGTGCACTTGAGCTTGGCGAGCATCGCACCGGAGATCTCGCCGGTGTACGCGCCGGAGTCGTACGCCGAGATGTCCTGGGCGCCGTACTTGATCTTCAGCTTGTCGCCGTCGACCAGGGTCTGCACCGAGCGCAGGTCGGTGAACGGCGGCAGGACGGCGACCTCGGTGGCCTCGTAGTCCTTGTCCGCGAGGGCGAAGGCGAGCTTCTGGACGTGCGCGATGGCCTCAAGGTGGTTGAGGTTCATCTTCCAGTTGCCCGCCATCAGCGGGGTACGTGCACTCACGGTGGTTCAGTCCTCCAGTGCGGCGAGGCCGGGGAGCGTCTTGCCTTCGAGGTATTCGAGGCTGGCGCCACCGCCGGTCGAGATATGGCCGAAAGCGTTCTCGTCAAAGCCAAGGATGCGCACGGCGGCGGCCGAGTCGCCACCACCGACGACGGTGAAGCCGTCCGAGTCGAGGAGGGCCTGCGCGACGGCCTTGGTGCCGTTCGCGTAGTCGGGGTGCTCGAAGACGCCCATCGGGCCGTTCCAGAAGACCGTGCCCGCGTCGGCGAGCTTCGAGGCGTAGAGCTCCCGGGTCTTCGGGCCGATGTCCAGGCCCTCCTTGTCCGCCGGGATGGCGTCCGAGGCGACGGTGTCCGGGTTGGCCGGGGCCTTGGTCTTCAGGTCCGGGAAGTCGGCGGAGACCAGGACGTCGACGGGGAGGACGAACTCCACGCCGCGCTTCTCGGCGCGCGCCAGGTACTCCAGGCAGACCGGGATCTGGTCCTCCTGGAGCAGGGAGATGCCGACCTCGTGGCCCTTGGCCTTGAGGAAGGTGTACGACATGCCGCCGCCGATGAGGATGCGGTCGGCCTTCTCCAGCAGGTTGTCGATGACGCCGAGCTTGTCGGAGACCTTGGCCCCGCCGAGGACCACGACGTAGGGCCGCTGGACCTCGTCGGTGAGCTTCTTCAGGACGCCGACCTCGGTGGCGATGAGGTCGCCCGCGGCGTGCGGCAGGCGCGCCGGCAGGTCGAAGACCGAGGCGTGCTTGCGGTGGACGGCGCCGAAGCCGTCGCCCACGTAGAGGTCGGCCAGCGATGCGAGCGCGTCGGCGAAGGCGCCGCGCTCGGCGTCGTCCTTGCTGGTCTCGCCCGCGTTGAAACGGAGGTTCTCCAGCAGCGTGACCTCGCCGTCGGCCAGAGCGGCGACGGTGGCCTTCGCGCTGTCACCGACCGTGTCGGTGGCGAACGAGACGTTCTTGCCCAGGATCTCGCCGAGCCGCTGCGCGGCCGGGGCGAGGGAGAACTGGGGGTCCGGGGCGCCCTTGGGACGGCCCAGGTGGGAGGCGACGATCACCTTGGCGCCCGCCTCGGCGAGCTTGGCGATCGTCGGCGCGACGGCGCGGATGCGGCCGTCGTCGGTGATGGTGGTGCCCTCGAGGGGCACGTTGAGGTCGGCGCGTACGAAGACGCGCTTGCCCCCGATGCCGCCCTGGATGAGTTCGTCGATCGTCTTCATGCAGTGACTCCGGTACTTCCGTAGGGGTCAGTCATGAGACGGGGCCCGGACGACGCCTCATCGCGTCGCACGAGCCCCGTCCCTTACCACATCCCGCTGTCTGTGACGGTGCGCTCGCCGGTGCCGTCGGCGGCACCGTCGGTCAGACAGATATCAGAGCTGCCCGCCGACGAAGACGGTCAGGTCCACCAGGCGGTTGGAGTAGCCCCACTCGTTGTCGTACCAGCCGACGACCTTGACCTGCTTGCCCTGGACCATGGTCAGGGAGGAGTCGAAGGTGCAGGAGGCCGGCCAGTTGACGATGTCCGAGGAGACGATCGGGTCCTCGGTGTACTCGAGGACACCCTTGAGCTGACCCTCGGCGGCCTTCTGGAAGGCGGCGTTGATCTCGTCCTTGCTGGCCTCGCGGTCCAGCTCCAGGACGAGGTCGGTGACCGAGCCGGTCGGGACCGGGACGCGCATGGCGATGCCGTCCAGCTTGCCCTTGAGCTGCGGGAGGACCAGGGCGGTGGCCTTGGCGGCACCGGTCGAGGTCGGGATGATGTTCTCCGCGGCGGCACGGGCGCGACGCAGGTCGGAGTGCGGGAAGTCCAGGATGCGCTGGTCGTTGGTGTACGCGTGGACCGTCGTCATCATGCCCTTGACGATGCCGAAGTTCTCGTCGAGGACCTTGGCCATCGGCGCCACGCAGTTGGTGGTGCAGGAGGCGTTGGAGATGACGTGGTGGTTGGCCGCGTCGTACTTGTCCTGGTTGACGCCCATGACGATGGTGATGTCCTCGCCCTTGGCGGGCGCGGAGATCAGGACCTTCTTGGCGCCGGCGGCGAGGTGCTTGGCAGCGTCCTCACGCTTGGTGAAGATGCCGGTGGACTCGATGACGATGTCGGCACCGAGCTCGCCCCACGGAAGGGCGGCCGGGTCACGCTCAGCCATCGTCTTGAAGGTCTGCGAACCGACGGTGATCGTGTCGTCGGTGTGGCTGACCTCCTGCTTGAGACGACCCAGGATCGAGTCGTACTTCAGCAGGTGGACCAGGGTGGCATTGTCGGTCAGGTCGTTGACACCGACGATCTCGATGTCCGCACCCTGCTCCAGGAGCGCGCGGAAGTAGTTACGACCGATACGGCCAAAGCCGTTGATGCCTACGCGGATCGTCACGAACCGATCTCCTCGTTGGTGTGCCGGGCTGTCCGCCGGCGGCTGTATGGGATGTCCCCGACCACCATTGACCCTACCTCTAAGAGCAGAGGTACGTGACATTGGCGGCGCTGCTCCAGCAAGCCCTCCCTCAGCCCCCAATTGCGCGCAAAGCGGCACCGATGAGCACCGCCCGCTGACGGGCGTCCGGGACGTGTTCCAGGCCGAAGCCCAACAGGGCGGTGTCACGCGTAGTGACGGCCGCCGCGAGCCGCCGGCCGCCCCCTTCCTCACGGAGAGTCACCGATTGGGGGGACGCCGTCCGGGCGGCAGGGGTGTACTCCCCCGCGGCGGCGCTGCGGAAACGGGGGAACGTCTCGGGCGGCAGCAGGTCGGAGACGGGCGTGTACGCGCCGGCGACGGGCGTGCCGAGGGCCGCGGTGGTGCCCGTCAGCTCGCCCGCGCCGGTGAAGCGGGAGGGCGCGGCGTACGAGGTCCGGCTGCCGGCCCCCAGGTAGTACTGGGCGAAGTCGTCGGTGTCCGCGTCGCCGACCCGTGAACTGCCGCCCGCCCGCACCCCCGCGGCGACCAGCTTGCCGCCCTCGTTGACGAAGTCGCGTACGGCCAGCAGGGTGGCGCCGTCGGGGCTGGCGGTGCCGGAGTACCAGACGGCGGTGTCGAAGTGGCTCAGCACGCCGAGCGCGGGCGGCGCGCCCTGCCGGGCCACGTCCCAGACGACGGCCTCGCGGCCGTCGGCGGCCAGGGCCCGGACGTAGTCGTCCGCCTGCCGGGCGGGCGTGCCGCCGCCCTCGTCGGCTATCACCAGGGTGTCGGCGCGGGGCTGTTCGGCGACCTTGTAGGTGAAGGGCCGGCTGGCCGTCCGGCCGCCCTCGCGCGTGCGGCCGGTGAACCAGACGCTCACGGTGGACCCGGGGCGGGCGCCCTCGACGGTGGCGCGGTACTGGTCGAAGCGGAGGTTGTCGTCGCCGCCGTAACGGTCGCCGCCGCCCCAGGCCGCCAGCGGCGCGGAGTGCGTACGGCCGCCGTCGACGCGGTAGTTCAGGCGCTTGTCGCCCAGGCTCTTGCGGGCGGTGACGGCGACGGTCTGGTCCTTGCCCCGCGCGTAGGAGGTGGCGAAGGCGTGCGGCGTGAAGTCGGGGGCGTCGACGCCGACCGGGGAGGAGGGCCGGTCCGGGTGGCCCGCGGTCTCGGCGACGGCGAGGGCGAAGGGCACGTTCTTCGCGAACTCCCCCTGGATCAGCTTCTCGTCGTCGGGGAAGGTGAAGATGGACGGGCAGTCGGACGGGTCCCAGCGGTCGGCCGGGTCGACCGCGGAGGCGGTCTCGCAGGTCGACATCTCGGGGGTGAACATCATGGTGCCGTTGACGTTGGCCGCGTGCCCGTCGGCCTCGCCGTTGGTCGTGTACAGCTCGGAGGACAGCTGGGGCCGGTAGCCCGGTATGGCGGAGTTCCCGGGGGTCCCGGCGAGCGCCTTGTAGAGCACGTCGTCGGGGGTGGGGGTGGCCACCTGCCAGCCGACGCCGTAGAGCAACAGTTCGGCGGCCGAGTGGTAGTTCACGGCGTAGGTGAAGTCGTGCTGCTTCTGGAAGGCGTCGAGGGCGCGCGTCTCGGGCTCGGAGGCGGGCGCGGGGCCGCGGTAGGTCTCCGAGGCGGGGCGCGGGGAGGAACCCTCGTTGTCGTAGCCCCACTTGTAGGGGAAGTTGCGGTTGAGGTCCACGCCGTCGCCGGGGGCGATCTTCCCGTCGCCGTCGTTGTCGCGGAGGTTCTTGCGCCACAGCCGGGTGGCCGGGCTCTGGAAGGTGTAGTCGTAGCCGTCCGGGTTGGCGGAGAGCACGAACCACAGCTCGGTCCGGTCCACGATCCGGGTGATCCGCTCGTCCTTGCCGTAGCGGTCCAGGTAGTGGTGGAGCAGCCGCCTCGTCATCTCGGGAGTGATCCACTCGCGGGCGTGCTGGTTGGACATGTAGAGCACGGCGGGTCTGGCCCCGTCCCGGGTCGTGCGGGCGTCCTTCGAGACCTTGACCGCGAGGATGTCCTGGCCGCGCACGGTCTTGCCGATGCTGACGACCTTGGTGAGGCGGGGGTGGGCCCGCCCGGTGTCGGCGATCTCCTGGCTGAGGCCGTTCTTCCCGCCATAGGGGCGGAAGACTCCGTCGCCCGCGGCCTTCAGCCGCTCGCGGGTGCGCTGGGGCAGGCGCTTCTCGACGAGGTCCACGCCTTTGGCGCGCAGGCCCTCGGCCTGGGCGCCGGTGAGCTGGACCTCGACCCGTGCGGGTCTACCGGCGGCGGGCCGCTCGCCGAGCTCCCGGCCGTCGACGCCGGCCTCCAGGAGGAGCGGGACCTGCTCGGTGGTGACCTGGGCGGTCCACGCGGTCAGCGCGTCGGCGCCGGCCGGCGGGGCCGCCGGGCCGGGTCGTGCCTGTGCGGCCGGAGCCGCGGCGAGCCCGCCGAGTAACAGCGAAGCCAGTGCGAGGACCGATTGCGCCCTGCGTCTCATGAGCCCCCCTTGCTGTTGTCTGCCACGTCAGTACACGGGGGCCAGACTCGTAACCCTTCATGATCATGTCAATGACGCGTTTTGCGTCGCGCCGGGAGGACGCTGCCTGGTCGTGCGGCGGTGCGGGGACGGCACGGAGGCACGGCGCCGTGCGGCGGAGACCGCAGGGGGTGAGGGCGCGGGCGGCCGGATCCGGGCCGGGAGGACACGGGCCGGATCCGGGGGCCGGCAAAAGGGCGCGCTACGGCGCCGGGGGCCTCGCGGCAGGTCAGCCGACCATGCCCTCGGCCATCTCCTCGGTGAGGTCCGAGAGGTCGGACAGGGTCGACTCGGTGCCGGGGATGCCCAGGTCCTGGGCGCGCTTGTCGGCCATCGCCAGCAGGCGGCGGATGCGGCCGGCCACGGCGTCCTTGGTCAGCGGCGGGTCGGCGAGGGCGCCGAGCTCCTCCAGGGACGCCTGCTTGTGCTCCATGCGCAGTCGTCCGGCGGCGGCGAGGTGCTCGGGCACCTCCTCGCCGAGGATCTCCAGCGCCCGCTGCACGCGCGCGCCCGCCGCGACGGCGGCCCGGGCCGAGCGGCGCAGGTTGGCGTCGTCGAAGTTGGCCAGGCGGTTGGCGGTGGCCCGGACCTCGCGGCGCATGCGCCGCTCCTCCCAGGCGAGCACCGACTCATGGGCGCCGAGGCGCGTCAACAGCGCGCCGATCGCGTCACCGTCCCGGACGACGACGCGGTCCACTCCGCGCACCTCCCGGGCCTTGGCCGCGATCTGGAGCCGGCGGGCCGCGCCGACCAGGGCCAGCGCCGCCTCGGGGCCGGGGCAGGTCACCTCCAGGGAGGAGGAGCGGCCCGGCTCGGTCAGCGAGCCGTGGGCGAGGAAGGCGCCCCGCCAGGCGGCCTCCGCGTCGCAGGTGGCACCGGAGACGACCTGCGGGGGCAGCCCGCGGATCGGCCGGCCGCGGCCGTCGACCAGGCCGGTCTGGCGCGCCAGCTGGTCACCGCCCGCCACCACCCGCACCA
This sequence comes from Streptomyces cinnamoneus, assembly GCF_002939475.1. Lineage (NCBI taxonomy): Bacteria > Bacillati > Actinomycetota > Actinomycetes > Kitasatosporales > Streptomycetaceae > Streptomyces > Streptomyces cinnamoneus. The sequence goes on from NZ_PKFQ01000001.1 coordinate 1,733,729, forward strand.
CGTACCGGCTGCCCCTGCGGAGGCCGCCGGGGGCCATGACCACCAGGTCGGAGGCGTGTCCGAAGATCTCCAGGATGTCCTTGCGCAGCCGCCGGGCGGCGATCCCGGTGTCCAGCTCCGCCTCGATCACGATGCGCCCGCTGACCAGGTGCAGACCGCCCGCGAACCGCAGGATCGCCGAGACCTCCGCTTTCCGGCAGCAGGTGCGGGTGACGGGGAGCCGGGAGATTTCATCCTTCACCGCTGCCGTCATCGCCATGGGCCGATCCTTCCATGCATCCGAAAAATACGGTCGTACGCGGCGGCCAACAGCTCCGGGTCGTGAGTGGCCGAGCTGTCGGGCGCGGCGACCGCCGCCAGCTCGACCGTGGCCCCCAGCCGCTTGGCGGCGTCGGTCAGGCGCTCCCGGTCGGGCACGGCGGCCTCGTCGGCCAGCACCACGTCCAGGGCGAGTTTAGGGGCGTGTCGGGCCAAAACCTCCAAATGACGCTGCGGGGAGAAGCCACTGGTTTCCCCGGGCTGCGGGGCGAGGTTCAGTGAGAGCACCCGGCGGGCCTTGGTCTCCTGGAGGGCCTGGAGCAGCTCGGGCACCAGCAGGTGCGGGATGACGGAGGAGAACCAGGAGCCCGGCCCGAGGACCACCCAGTCCGCGTCCAGCACGGCCTCGACGGCCTCGGGCACCGCCGGCGGCTCCTCCGGGACGACGTGCACGGACTGCACCTCGCCGGGGGTCAGCGCCACGGTGGCCTGGCCGCACACGGTGGTGATCTCGTCGGGGGCGGCCGGGTCGTGGCCCCGGACCAGCGCCTGGAGTTCGAGCGGAACGGCCGACATGGGCAGCACCCGGCCGTGGGCGCCCAGCAGCCTGCCGACCAGGTCGAGGGCCTTGACGTGGTCGCCCAGCTGTTCCCACAGGGCCACGATCAGCAGATTGCCCACGGCGTGGCCGTGCAGCTCGCCCTGGCTCTCGAAGCGGTGCTTGATGACGCGCGCCCAGGTCTGTCCCCAGTCGTCGTCCCCGCACAGGGCCGCGAGGGCCTTGCGGAGGTCGCCGGGGGGCAGCACGCCCAGCTCGTCGCGGAGCCGGCCGCTGGAGCCGCCGTCGTCGGCGACGGTGACGACCGCCGTCAGGTCTCCGGTGATCCGGCGCAGGGCGGCGAGCGAGGCGGACAGCCCGTGGCCGCCGCCGAGGGCGACGACCTTGGGCTGTGCCCCGCGGACCACACGGCTGTCGGCGCCGCGTGCCCGGCCGGGGACCAGCCGGCGGACACGGCGCATCCGGGGGGCGCGGCCGGTCACTCGCGCCCCATGTCCCGGTGCACGACGACGGTCTCGACGCCCTCCGAGACCAGGCGGTGGGCGAGCTTCTCCGACATCGCGACCGAGCGGTGCTTGCCGCCGGTGCAGCCGACCGCGATGGTCACGTAGCGCTTGCCCTCGCGGCGGTAGCCGGCGGCGATGAGCTGGAGCAGCTCGGTGTAGCGGTCGAGGAACTCCTTGGCGCCGGGCTGGTTGAAGACGTAGCCGGACACCTCCTCGTTGAGGCCGGTGAAGGGCCGCAGCTCCGGCACCCAGTGCGGGTTGGGCAGGAAGCGGCAGTCCACGACGAGGTCGGCGTCGACGGGCAGGCCGTACTTGAAGCCGAAGGACATGACGGTGGCGCGCAGCTCCGGCTCCTCCTCGCCCGCGAACTGGGCGTCCAGCTTGGCGCGCAGTTCGTGGACGTTGAGGCTGGAGGTGTCGATGACCAGGTCGGCGTCGCCGCGCAGCTCGCGCAGCAGGTCGCGCTCGGCCGCGATGCCGTCGACGATGCGCCCCGAGCCCTGGAGCGGGTGGGGGCGGCGCACCGACTCGAAGCGGCGCACCAGGGCCTCGTCGGACGCCTCCAGGAAGATCACGCGCCGCTTGACCTTCTTCGCCTCCAGGTCGGCGAGGGACTCGCGGAGGTTGTCGAAGAAGCGCCGGCCGCGCACGTCCACGACCACGGCGATGCGGGCCACGTTGCCCTGGGAGCGGGCGCCGAGGTCCACCATGGTGGGGATCAGTGCGGGCGGCAGGTTGTCCACCACGAACCAGCCGAGGTCCTCGAGACACTTGGCGGCGGTGCTGCGTCCCGCCCCCGACATGCCGGAGATGATCACCAGTTCGGGGATGCCCGTCGCCTCGCCGCCGGCGTCCGCCGTCGCGCCCGTACTCACCTGTGCTCCGTCCCGGTCGGTCACGTTCATGCTGTCTTCCCCCGTTCTGCCGACGGCGCCGGGGGCGCCTGTCGTCCTGTCTTCCATAGTGCGGGTTCGGCGGTCCCACGGCCCGGACCGCGCGGCCGCGGCCGGGGCGTGCCGCCCGGCGGGGCCGTCGCGTCCTGCGGGGGCCGCGGCCGCGTCTGCTCCGGCCACGTCCATCATTCCTCCGCGTCGTCCATGATCTCGCCCGTCGCCATGTTGACCGCGGGGGCGGGCGGGGCCGCCCGGGCCAGCGCGGCGACGATCGTCTCGGCCGTCTTGCGGCCGATCCCGGGCGTCTCGCAGATCTGCTCGACCGTGGCGGCGCGCAGCCGCTTGACCGAGCCGAAGTGTTTGAGGAGGGCCTGCTTGCGGGTGCTGCCGAGGCCGGGGACCGTGTCGAGCGGCCCGGCCTTCATGGTCTTGGTGCGCTTGCCCCGCTGGTAGGCGATGGCGAAGCGGTGGGCCTCGTCGCGCACGCGCTGGAGCAGGTACAGCCCCTCGCTGGTGCGCGGCAGGACGACGGGGTCGTCCTCCTCCGGCAGCCAGACCTCCTCCAGGCGCTTGGCGAGGCCGCACACGGCCACGTCGGTGACGCCCAGCTCGTCCAGGGCCCGCTGGGCTGCCGCGACCTGGGGCTTTCCGCCGTCGACGACCACGAGCTGCGGCGGGTAGGCGAAGCGCTTGGGCCGGTCGTCGCCCTCGGCGGAGACCTCGCCGTCGAGCGCCTCCTCGGTCCACTCCCCCGTCTTCTGCTTCTCCTGCAGATAGCGGCGGAAGCGGCGGCTCACGACCTCGTGCATCGAGCGGACGTCGTCCTGGCCGGTGCCGTGCCAGACCTGTGTGTCCCCGACGCGGCCCTTGATCTGGAAACGGCGGTACTCGCTCTTGCGGGCCAGGCCGTCCTCGAAGACGACCATGGACGCCACCACGTCCTGCCCCTGGAGGTGGGAGATGTCGAAGCACTCGATGCGCAGGGGCGCGGAGTCCAGGCCCAGCGCCCCGGCGATCTCCTCCAGGGCGCGGGAGCGGGTGGTCAGATCGGAGGCGCGCCTGGTCTTGTGCAGGACGAGGGCCTGCTGGGCGTTGCGCTGGACCGTGGCCATCAGGTCCCTCTTGTCGCCGCGCTGCGGGATGCGCAGGTCGACGCGGGCGCCGCGGCGCTCGGTCAGCCACTGGGCGACGGGCTCCGCCGGCTGCGGCAGGGCGGGGACCAGGACCTCCTTGGGGACGGCGTCGCCGCTCTCCTCGCCGTAGAGCTGCTGGAGGGCGTGCTCGACGAGCCCGGCGGTGTCGACGGCCTCGACCTTGTCGGTCACCCAGCCGCGCTGGCCGCGCACGCGCCCGCCACGCACGTGGAAGATCTGCACGGCCGCTTCGAGTTCGTCCTCGGCTACCGCGATCAGGTCCGCGTCGGTGGCGTCCGCGAGGACGACGGCGTTCTTCTCCATGGCTCGCCGGAGCGCCTCTATGTCGTCCCGCAGTCGTGCTGCCCTCTCGTATTCCATCTCCTCGGCGGCATCGTGCATCCGCTGTTCCAAACGGCGGATGTACGCGCCGGTACGCCCGGCCATGAAGTCGCAGAACTCCTCGGCCAGTTCGCGGTGCTCCTCGGGGGTGACCCGGCCGACGCAGGGGGCGGAGCACTTGCCGATGTAGCCGAGCAGGCAGGGGCGGCCGATCTGGGCGGAGCGCTTGAACACCCCGGCCGAGCACGTGCGTACGGGGAAGACGCGCAGCATCAGGTCGACGGTCTCGCGGATGGCCCAGGCGTGGGCGTACGGGCCGAAGTAGCGCACGCCCTTCTTCTTGGGGCCGCGCATGACCTGGACGCGGGGGAACTCCTCGTTCAGCGTGACGGCGAGGGAGGGGTAGCTCTTGTCGTCGCGGTACTTCACGTTGAACCGCGGGTCGTACTCCTTGATCCAGGAGTATTCGAGCTGGAGCGCCTCGACCTCGGTGGAGACCACGGTCCATTCCACGGAGGCGGCCGTGGTGACCATGGTGCGGGTGCGCGGGTGGAGACCGGCGAGGTCCTGGAAGTACGAGGAGAGCCGCTGGCGGAGGCTCTTCGCCTTCCCGACGTAGATCACCCGGCCGTGCTCGTCACGGAACCTGTAGACCCCCGGCGAGTCGGGGATCTGTCCCGGCTTGGGTCGGTAGCTGCTGGGGTCTGCCATGTCTCACACCCTACTTGCGGGCGGTGACAATCGGCGTCCGCCCGCGGAGCGGGCGACCGCGGCCCCGGCGGTGGTGGCCGCCGGGGCCGCGACGGGCCGGCCGTGGGACCGGCCCGGTCCGTCAGCGGCGCCTCAGCCTCCTGCGCGCGGCCACCGCGCCGAGGCCCAGGGCGAGTGCCGTCCCGCCCGCGGCCGCGACGGTGCCGGCGCCCGGAGAGCCGCCGTCACCCGCGGGTGCCGCGACCGCCGCCCGGTCCGCGCCGGTCCCGGCCGCGGCCGAGTCCGGGGCGTTCTGTTCCGCATAGCCGCCCGCCACGCCCTTCTTGGCGTAGGCCGAGCCGGGCAGCTTGTCGCCGTACGCCTTGTGGACCCTCGCGCGGTAGGCGTCCACGGTGGTGCCCCCCTCGCCGACGGCCTTGACGGCGTCCTCGTCGAGCGGCAGCACGCGGTCGCCGCGCTGGACGTACCAGGCGTTGATCTGGGGCTCGCGGAAGACCGTGCCGCCGCTGAGCTTCCGCGCGCCCTCGGCGGCGTAGCGCGTCTCGTCGTCACCGGTGGCGATGTTGACGACCTTCCAGGTGTCCCCGGTGCGCGCGGTCCACACCGAGGCCTTCTGCCCGTCGGCCGAGACGGCCGTGCTGGCCAGGAACTCCAGCCTGGCGACGGCGGCGCCGTCCTCGCCCGCGACGAACTCGGGGGCGAGGGTGTAGACGGGCACCGTCGCGCCCTCGATCCGCGGCCGCGCCGCGGACCGGGCGACCGCCCCGTCGCGGGCGAAGAAGCGGGAGAGCGTCTCCAGGTTCGAGGGTGCCGCCGCCGCGTCGTGCGCCGCGGCGACCCCGCCCGCCGGGGGCGGCGTGGGGGCCGCCGGCGGCTGGGCGGCGTGGGCGAGGGGGGCGAGGCCGAGCAGGCCCGCGGTCAGGGCGCCGGCGGCCGCCGCGCGGACCGCGTTGCGCCGGGAGTGGTCGGGGGTGTACGGGTGGTCGGTCACGGCCTCACGCCCCGATCCGGTAGAGGGAGTGGGTCCAGGAGAACCCGTCGTTGCCGACGTACCAGTTGTGCGAGGCCCAGTTGTAGCGGTTGCTGGAGGGCCACGGGTCGCCCCAGTACACCCAGCCGTTGGAGTCGTCGTACCCGTAGACCACGTGCATGTGGCCACCGCCGGAGGACCACTGGATGCGGGTCTCGACGGGCCGGTCGGCGTTGATCTCGCTCTGCACGGTCGAGTAGCGCAGCCAGCCGGAGACGTACGAGCCCTGGTTGACGCCCGCCCAGGAGAGGGCGTTCTGCACGTTGCCCAGGGTGGCCTGGTTGTTGGGGCACTCCGTGCCCTGTTGCCGGTTGAAGGCGGCGTTGCAGAACTGGTTCTGGCTGTAGGTGCGCCCGAACCAGGTGGCGATGGTGTTGCCGGAGGCGGCCCAGCACCAGTTGTTCTTCTGCTGGGCCTGCATGACGATGTTCAGTCGCTTGGATGCGAGCAGGGACGACTGGTCGCCGGTCGCCGCGGTCGCCGTGGTGGGGACGGCGAGCAGGACGGAGGCGACGATCGCTGCCAGGGACAGCCGTCTGCCGCGTATGCGGGACTTCTCTGTGGGTGCCGATGCCGAAGCACGGGTCATTTTCGCGTTCCTCCCGTGGCGGGGGGTTGTGGTGGAGGAGCGCGTCCGGACGCGTGTGAGGAGCATCGGATGTTGTCGGAGAACGGTCAACCAGCTTCAATACGCCCAAGGACGGCGGTGTGAACGCGAGGAAGCGGATGTGAACAGCCGGTGCCCGTCAAGGAGGAACCAAACGCTCCTGACCACCTGAGCCGCTTCGGCAGATCGTGAACGTTCACATCCGTGGAAGAGCTTCACAAAGGAGCGAGCGGATGGCACGCACCAGGGGTGACGTCGGCGCGGGAGACGCAAGACAGGCCGGCGGCAAGGGGGCCGCGGAGACCGAACTGGCCCGGGCGCTGCGCACGGGTCCGTTCGACCTGGCGCTGCGCACGGCCCTGTCCGCCCGGGGGCTCGCTCTGCACCGCGTGCAGCACCGGCTGGCACAACGCGGCGTCAAGGTGGGCGTCACCAGCCTCAGTTACTGGCAGCAGGGTGCGCGCCGGCCCCGGCGGGCGGAGTCGCTGCGGGCGGTGCGGATGCTGGAGGACGTGCTGGACCTGCCCGCACAGGCGCTGACCCGGCTGCTGGAGCCGGCCGCCCCCCGGCGGGGGACGGAGCGGCCGGCCGCCCGCTCCTACCGCACGCTGGTGGAGGAGTCCCGGGCGCTGGAGCGGCTGCTGGCCGAACTGGAGTCGCCGGCCGACGGCGGCCTGCACACCGTCTGCCACCTGGAACGGGTGCTCATAGGGGCGCGGCGCGAGATGCGCCGGCGCGACTCGCAGCACGTGGTCAGGGCGCACCGCGACGGTGTGGACCGCTACCTGGCCATCCACCACGGCGACCCGGGCTGCGACCCGGCCCGGGTGATCGTGCGGGCCGCCGAGAACTGCCGGGTCGGCCGGGTCCGGTGGCACGCGGCCTCGGGCGTGCTCGCCGCCGAACTCCTCTTCGACGCACGGCTGCGGGCCGGGGAGACGTACGTCTTCGGCTACGGCTTCGAGGACGGTACGGGCGGGACGAGCCGGGAGTACGTGCGCGGGTTCAGCTTCGCGGGCGGGCAGTACGTGCTCCAGGTCCGCTTCGACGCCGCCGCCCTGCCGGTGCGCTGCCGCCGCTTCACCCAGTCCTCGGCGAACGCCCCGCGCGGCGGTCAGCAGGAGCTGACGCTGGCGGGGCGGCACCGGGGCGTGCACCTGGTGGAGCAGGGGGTGCGGCCGGGGATCGTGGGCATCGGCTGGGACTGGTGCTGAGGCCGGGCCGCCGCGGCGGCCGGGCCCGGGCGGGTGCGGGCCCTCAGGCGTCCGGGCCGGCCACCAGCTTGCCGCCGTCCGCCTTGACCGGCACGGACGGCAGGGGCGCGCCCGCCGGGCCCTGGAGGACCTTGCCGGTCTGCGCGTCGAACTTGCTGCCGTGGCAGGGGCAGTTGACCTTCCCGTCCTCGATCTTGTCGACGACGCATCCCGCGTGGGTGCACACCGCGCTGAACGCCTTGTACTGCCCCTCGACGGGCTGCGCGACGATCAGTCGCTGCTCGCGGTAGAGCCGGGCGCCGCCGACGGGGACCTCGCCCGCGGCCCCGAGGTCCACCGGCGCGGTGGGGACGGCGGGACCCTTGGCGCCCGCGCCGCCGGAGCACGCGCTGGCGCCGAGCCCGGCGACGCCGGCCAGGGCCGCTCCGCGCAGCACGGTACGGCGGGAGGCCGAGGAGGCGGTGGGGGAAGACATGGGGGCTCCAGCGGGGAAGGGCGGTACGACACGGCGACGATACGGCAGCCCTTCGTCCGGTCGTCCGGCGGCCAGGGGATTCCGGGGGCCGCGGGCTGCGTGGCAGACTCCCGGGATGATCGTCGTAGCCGGAGAAGCGTTGATCGATCTCGTACCGGACGGCCCCGGGGGCGACGCGGGCCTGCCGGCCCTGCTGCCCCGCCGCGGCGGCGGCCCGTACAACACGGCCGTGGCGCTGGGCCGGCTGGGCACGCCGGCCGCCTTCTGCTCCCGGGTGTCGGCGGACGCCTTCGGCGAGGCGCTGCTCGACGGTCTGCGGGCGGCGGAGGTGGACGTCTCGCTGGTGCAGCGCGGACCCGAGCCGACCACGCTCGCCGTGACGGAGATCGGTGCCGACGGCTCCGCGGGCTACGGCTTCTACGCGGGCGGCACCGCAGACCGGCTGTTCGAGCTGCCGGCCGCCCTGCCGGACACGGCGCGGGCGCTGTGCCTGGGCACGTGCTCGCTGGTGCTGGAGCCGGGCGCGAGCGCCTACGAGGCCCTGCTGCGGCGCGAGGCCCGGCGCGGGGTCCTCACCCTGCTCGACCCCAACATCCGGCCCGGCCTGATCCCCGACGCCGCCGCCTACCGCGCCCGGTTCCGCTCGTGGCTGCCGGACGTGACGCTGCTCAAGGTGTCCGAGGAGGACGCGCGGTGGCTGGACGGCTCGGTGGAGCAGTGGCTCGCCGCGGGCCCGGCCGCGGTGGTCGTCACCCGGGGCGCGGAGGGCCTGACGGTCCACACGCGACAGGGGGCCGTGTACGCCGTGCCGGCGGAGCGGGTGGCGGTGGTGGACACGATCGGCGCGGGCGACACGGTGAACGCCGCGCTGCTGCACCGGCTCGCGGCGCGGGACGCGCTCTCGCGCGCGGGGCTCGCCGCCCTCGACGAGGCGGGCTGGGGCGACGTCCTGCGCTTCGCCGCCCGCGCGGCGGCCGTCACCTGCTCCCGGCGCGGCGCGGAACCGCCGCACGCGGCCGAGCTGGGCTGAGCGCCTGCCCGGGGGGACGGCAGAGGGCGGGGCGGGGAGGACCTCCCCCGCCCCGCCCCCGTACGGACAGGTCAGGCCTTGCGGGCCCGCACCGTCTTCTTCACGGCGCCGGACTTCGCCGCCACCGTCTTCTTCGCCGCTGCCCGCTTCTTCGGCGCCTTCGGCTCCGCGAGCGGCGGGGCGTCGCTCACCCGGTCGCCCAGCATGTCGCGCAGGAACTTGCCCGTGTGGCTGGCCGGGATCGCCGCCACCTCCTCCGGCGTGCCCTCCGCGACCACGAGGCCGCCTCCGCCGCCGCCCTCGGGGCCCATGTCGACGACCCAGTCGGCGGTCTTGATCACATCGAGGTTGTGCTCGATGACGATCACGGTGTTGCCCTTGTCGACCAGCCCGGACAGCACGGAGATCAGCTTGCTGATGTCCTCGAAGTGCAGACCGGTCGTCGGCTCGTCCAGCACGTAGACCGTGCGGCCCGTGGAGCGCTTCTGCAGCTCGCTCGCCAGCTTCACGCGCTGCGCCTCGCCGCCGGAGAGCGTCGGCGCGGACTGGCCGAGGCGGACGTAGCCGAGGCCGACCTCGTGGAGCGTGCGCAGGTGCCGGGCGATGGTGGGCACCGCCTCGAAGAAGCTCAGCGCCTCCTCGATGGGCATGTCCAGCACCTCGGCGATGGACTTGCCCTTGTAGTGCACCTCCAGGGTCTCCCGGTTGTAGCGCGCGCCGTGGCAGACCTCGCACGGCACGTACACGTCCGGCAGGAAGTTCATCTCGATCTTGATGGTGCCGTCGCCGGAGCAGTTCTCGCAGCGGCCGCCCTTGACGTTGAAGGAGAAGCGACCGGGCAGATAGCCCCGGACCTTGGCCTCCATCGTCTCCGCGAAGAGCTTGCGGACGTGGTCGAAGACACCGGTGTACGTGGCCGGGTTGGACCGCGGCGTACGGCCGATGGGCGACTGGTCGACGTGGACGACCTTGTCGACCAGGTCGTCGCCGTCCACGCGCGTGTGCCGGCCGGGAACGGCCCGGGCGCCGTTCAGCTCGCGGGCCAGGTGGGTGTACAGGATGTCGTTGACCAGCGTCGACTTGCCCGAACCGGACACGCCGGTGACGGCCGTGAGCACGCCGAGCGGGAAGGAGACGTCGATGTCGCGCAGGTTGTTCTCGCGGGCACCGCGCACCGTGATCCGCCGCTTGGGGTCGACGGGCCGGCGGACGTCGGGCGTCGGGATGGACTTCTTGCCGGACAGGTACTGCCCGGTCATCGACGCCTCGGTGCTCAGCAGCTCCTTCAGGGGACCGCTGTGCACGACCTTGCCGCCGTGCTCGCCGGCGCCGGGGCCGATGTCGACGACCCAGTCGGCCACCTTGATGGTGTCCTCGTCGTGCTCGACGACGATCAGGGTGTTGCCCATGTCGCGCAGGCGGACCAGCGTCTCGATGAGGCGGTGGTTGTCGCGCTGGTGCAGGCCGATGGAGGGCTCGTCCAGGACGTAGAGCACGCCGACGAGACCGGAGCCGATCTGGGTGGCGAGCCGGATGCGCTGGGCCTCGCCGCCGGAGAGCGTGCCGGCGGCGCGGTTGAGCGAGAGGTAGTCCAGGCCGACGTCGACCAGGAACTTCAGCCGCTCGTTGACCTCCTTGAGCACCCGCTCGGCGATCTTCTTCTCGCGGCCGGTCAGCTTCATGTCGCGCAGGAAGTCGGCGCACTCGCTGATGGACATCGCGGAGACCTCCGCGATGGAGCGGCCCTGCACGGTGACGGCGAGCACGATCGGCTTCAGGCGCGTGCCCTCACAGGTGGGGCAGGGCACCTCGCGCATGTAGCCCTCGAAGCGCTCGCGGCTGGAGTCGCTCTCGGCCTCCGAGTGGCGCCGCTTGACGAAGGGCACCGCGCCCTCGAAAGCGGTGGTGTACGCGCGCTCACGGCCGTAGCGGTTGCGGTAGCGGACCTCGATCTGGGTCTTGTGGCCGTTGAGCAGGGCCTTCTTGGCGCGCTGGGGCAGTCCGGCCCAGGGGATGTCCGTACGGAAGCCCAGGGCGTCGGCGAGGGCGCCGACCAGCCGGCTGAAGTAGTCCTTGGTGTGGCCGTGGGACCAGGGGTTGATCGCGCCCTCGTCGAGGGACTTGTCCGGGTCCGGGACGATCAGCTCGGGGTCGACCTCCATGCGCGTGCCGATGCCAGTGCAGTCGGGGCAGGCGCCGAAGGGCGAGTTGAAGGAGAAGGAACGCGGCTCCAGCTCCTCGAACGACAGGTCGTCGTAGGGGCAGTAGAGGTGCTCGGAGTACATCCGCTCACGCTCGGGGTCGTCCTCGGGGAGGTCGACGAAGTCGAGGATGACCATGCCGCCCGACAGGCCCAGGGCGGTCTCGACGGAGTCGGTGAGCCGGCGCTTGGCGCTGTCCTTGACGGTGAGGCGGTCGACCACCACCTCGATGGTGTGCTTCTCCTGCTTCTTGAGCTTGGGCGGGTCGGTGAGGTGGATGGTCTCGCCGTCGACCCGGGCGCGGCTGTAGCCCTTGGCCTGGAGGTCGGCGAAGAGGTCGACGAACTCGCCCTTGCGCTCGCGCACCAGCGGGGACAGCACCTGGAAGCGGCTGCCCTCGGGCAGCTCCAGCACCCTGTCCACGATGGCCTGCGGCGACTGCCGGGAGATGGGCCGCGCGCACTCGGGGCAGTGCGGCTTGCCGATCCTGGCGAAGAGCAGGCGGAGGTAGTCGTAGACCTCGGTGATCGTGCCGACGGTCGAGCGCGGGTTGCGCGAGGTCGACTTCTGGTCGATGGACACGGCCGGGGACAGGCCCTCGATGAAGTCCACGTCGGGCTTGTCCATCTGCCCGAGGAACTGCCGTGCGTAGGAGGAGAGCGACTCGACGTAGCGACGCTGCCCCTCGGCGAAGATCGTGTCGAACGCGAGGGACGACTTGCCCGACCCCGAGAGTCCCGTGAAGACGATGAGGGAGTCACGCGGGAGGTCGAGCGAGACGTTCTTGAGGTTGTGCTCGCGAGCGCCACGGACGATGAGACGGTCGGTCACGCCGGTCGGCACCTTTCTTGAGAGTCGGCTCTGGAAGAGCAGGGGGGTGGGCCGGGCCGCGCCCCCGATCCAGAGTACGGGGGGCCTCTGACAACCGTGGGACACACGGATGCCGTAACGCGATGCCACCCTCGACCATATAGCACGCACATTCGATTTACGGGGGAAGTGTGACTCCTTCACCCGAAGGAGTGGCGGCGGCTATCGTCGGCCGCATGATTGATCATGTGCACGACCTGAACGCTGTACGTGAGGCAACCGACCGGCTGCTCTCCGCGGTCGGCGAACTGGACAACGCCGCCGTCGCCGAGGCGTCACGGCTGCCCGGCTGGTCCCGCGGCCACGTCCTCGCCCACCTCGCCCGCAACGCGGACGCCCTGGGGAACGTGCTCGAGGGCCGCCCCATGTACCCCAGCGCCGAGGCCCGCGACACCGACATCGAGCGGGGCGCCCCCCGCCCCCTGGAGACCCACCTCGCCGACCTGCGGGACACCGCGGCCCGCTTCCTGGCGACGGCGGCCGCCCCCGCCGACTGGAACCGCACCGTCACCCTGCGCAACGGCGTGACGGACAGCGCCTCACGCGTCCCCTTCCGCCGCCTCGTCGAGGTCGAGCTGCACCACGTCGACCTCGGGATCGGCTACGAGCTGGAGGACCTGGCGGCCGAATTCACCCACCGCGAGATCGACTTCCTCGCCCAGCGCTTCTCCGGCCACCCCGGCCTCCCGTCCCTGCGGCTCACCGCACCCGACGGCGGCCAGTGGCACACCGGCGCCGGCGAGGGCACCGCGCTGACCGTCACCGGCCCCGCCCCCGACCTGATGGGCTGGCTGGCCGGACGGCGCGACGGCGCCGCCCTGGAAGCCGGTGGCGCCCCGCTGCCCGCTCTGCCCCCGCTATAGGCTGAAACCATGACCTACAGCGGAGCGGTACAGGTCGGCGGACCTGCGGATGTACACGAGTTGACCGATCTGATGATCTCCAAGGTCGCGGTCGGCCCGATGAACAACAACGCCTATCTCCTGCGGTGCCGTGCCACGGACGAGCAGTTGCTGATCGACGCGGCCGCCGAGCCGCACACCCTGCTCTCCCTCATCGGCGACAGCGGCATCACCTCGGTGGTCACCACCCACCAGCACGCCGACCACTGGGGCGCGCTGCGCGAGGTGGTCGCCGCCACCGGCGCCCGCACCTACGCGGGCAAGTACGACGCCGAGGGCATCCCGGTGGGCACCGACGAACTCGTCGAGGACGGCGACGTCATCCGGGTCGGACGCGTCGAGCTGACCGCCCGTCACCTCGTCGGCCACACCCCCGGCAGCATCGCCCTGGTGTACGACGACCCGCACGGGCACCCGCACCTCTTCACCGGCGACTGCCTCTTCCCGGGCGGCGTGGGCAACACCCACGACGACCCCGAGGCCTTCGCCAGCCTCCTCGGTGACGTCGAGACCAAGCTCTTCGGCCAGTTGCCGGACGAGACCTGGGTCTACCCGGGCCACGGCGACGACACCACCCTGGGCGCCGAGCGCCCGCACCTGGCGGAGTGGCGCAAGCGCGGCTGGTGACGCCCGCCCGCGGCCTGCCGGCCCGGCCGGGGTAGCGCGCCGTCCGCACGAGAGGCGGACGGCGCGATTCCCACACGCCCCCGCCAACACCCCCGTACGCCCCGTTTCCTGTCCGCCGCAGGGAAGTTGGGCAGTACATGCACCGTGACCGTTCCCCGGCCATGTTCCGCCTGGCGGCCGCGTCCATGGTCGGGACCGCCATCGAGTTCTACGACTTCTTCACCTACGGCACCGCCGCGGCCCTGGTCCTGGGCCCGCTCTTCTTCCCCACCGTCTCCCCCCTCGCCGGCAGCCTCGCCGCCTTCGGCACGTTCGGCATCGGTTTCCTCGCCCGCCCTCTGGGCTCGGTGCTCTTCGGCCACATCGGCGACCGGGTCGGCCGCCGTCCCGTGCTCATCTCCTCGCTCCTGCTGACCGGCCTCGCGACCATCGCGGTCGGCCTGGTGCCCACCTACCGCAGCATCGGCGTCGCCGCCCCGCTCCTGCTGCTCCTGCTGCGCTTCCTGCAAGGACTCGGGCTCGGCGGCGAATGGGGCGGAGCCGTCCTGCTCACCGCCGAACACGCGCCCGAGCACCGCCGGGCCCTGTGGTCGAGCTTCCCCCAAGTCGGCCCGGCCCTGGGCTTCCTGCTCGCCAACGGCATCACCGTGACCCTCTCCGCCGTCCTCAGCGACGCCCAGTTCCTGTCCTGGGGCTGGCGCGTACCCTTCTGGGGCGCGGGCGCCCTGGCGGCCGTCGGCCTGCTGCTGCGCAGCCGGCTCACCGAGACGCCTGTCTTCCGCACCCTCAGCGAGACCGAGAGCCGTGCCTCACTGCCCCTCGCCGAGGTCGTCCGCGGCAACTGGCGGCTCCTGCTGCTCACCGCCGGCGGCCTGTCCATCGGCTACGCGCTCTTCTACACGGTGACCACCTGGTCCCTCGCCTACGGCACCGAACGGCTCGGCGTCGACCGCACGGTGATACTGGGCTGCATCATGACGGCCGTCGCCGCCTCCGGCGTCGCCACGCCCCTCGTCGCCTTCTTCGCGGACCGCTTCGGCCGCCGCACGCTGTGCCTGTCCGGCTGCGCCGCCGTCGCCCTGTGGATGTTCCCGCTGATCGGCCTGTTGCGCACCGGACGCCCGGCGCTGATGGTGCTGGGCTTCGTCATCGCGCTGCTGGCCTTCGCCACCGCCTTCGGCGTGGTGGGCGCCTACCTCCCCGAGCTCTACGAGGCCAGGATCCGCTGCACGGGTGCCGCCGTCGGCTACAACCTGGCCGGCGTCCTGGGCGGTGCCGTCACCCCCCTGGCCGCCACCGCCCTGGCCGGCCGGGACGGGCCGCCCTGGGGCGTCGCCGTCTATCTGGTCGGCGTGGCCCTGCTGAGCATGGGGTGCTTCCTCGCCCTCCCCGAGACCAACCCGGCGGTCAAGGCCGCCACCGGCCCCGCCCCCGCCTGAGCGAAAGGGGACCGCGACGGCCGACACGCTTCAGGCTTCAGGCTTCAGGCTTCAGGCTTCAGGCTTCAGGCTTCAGGCTTCAGGCGCGAACGCCCTCGCGGTCCTTCTCGGTCTCCACGGCATCGTCCCCGTCGGGCCCGGCCGTCGGCCGACCCGCCGCTCCCCCGGCCGCCTCGGCCCGCTCCTGCTTGGCCGAGGCGCGCAGGCTGGTGATCGTGGTGACGACCAGCACGGCGCAGATGACGCCCAGCGAGACCGGAATGCTGATCTCGGGGACCCCGACGCCGTTCTCGTGCAGGGCGTGCAGCACGAGCTTGACGCCGATGAAGCCGAGGATGACCGACAGGCCGTACGACAGGTGGACCAGCTTCTTCAGCAGGCCGCCTATCAGGAAGTACAGCTGCCGCAGCCCCATGAGCGCAAAGGCGTTGGCGGTGAAGACGATGTACGGGTCCTGGGTGAGGCCGAAGATCGCCGGTATGGAGTCGAGCGCGAAGAGGACGTCGGTCGTGCCGATCGCCAGCATAACGATCAGCATCGGGGTCATCAGCCGCTTGCCGTTCTCGACGGTGAACAGCTTCGTGCCGTCATAGCGGTCGGTCGACGGGAAGCGCCGCTCGACCATCTTGAGAAAGCGGTTCTCCTCGAACTCCTCTTCCTCCTCGTCCGACCGCGCCTCCTGGATGAGCTTCCACGCGGTCCAGATGAGGAACGCGCCGAAGATGTAGAAGACCCAGGAGAAGTTGGCGATGATCGCCGCGCCGGCGCCGATGAAGACGGCCCGCAGCACCAGGGCTATGAGCACCCCGACCATGAGCACCCGCTGCTGGTACACCGGCGGCACCGCGAACTTCGCCATGATCAAGACGAAGACGAAGAGGTTGTCGACGCTCAGGGACTTCTCGGTCACGAACCCGGCGAAGAACTCACCGGCCGGCTGTCCGCCGCCGAAGACCAGGAGTCCCAGTCCGAACAGCCCGGCCAGGGCGACCCAGACCACCGTCCAGACGCCGGCTTCCTTGAGGGAGACCTCATGGGGCTTGCGGCCCCCGATGAAGAAGTCGGCGGCTATCAGAGCGCAGAGACCCAGGATGGTCAGCACCCACAGGGTCAGGGAGACGTCCACTGTTCCTCCGGCATGTCGTACGGCGTACGAGCTGTCCCCAGAAGAGTACAGGAAACACCAAGGAAGAGTAAAGAGAATCCCAAACGCCCTGCTGAACCGCCCTTCCCTTCCCTTTACCTTTCTCGGAGAAGTCCCCGCGGAAGCCGTCCGACGCCCCTCGGACGCCGCCCGGCGCCCGAGGGGGCAGACCTCAGATGCCGTAGGCCCGGCGCGCCTGGCCCACCTGCCACAGCACCTGCCGCACCACGTCGCTGCCGGCGGGGGCCATCGACGGCTCGTACGTCCAGGCGTGCCCCACCCAGGGGTCGGCGAGGTGGTCGTCGGGCACCGGCGTGACCCTGAGCAGGGAACGCCACAGCGGGTCCAGCACGGGCCCGTACGCCCGCGCGTCGTCACGGTCGGCGATCATCACCAGGTGCACGCCCACGGCCGGGCCCTCGTCGGCGAGGTAGCGCAGCTGGGTGACGGCGCGATCGTCGAAGCCGTGCGGGAAGTCGTTCACGAGCAGCAGCTGCTCGGCGGTGTCGACGTCCGGCGGCAGCGCGTCCACGGCGCCGCTGCGCACCGCCATCTGCACCAGGTCGACCCGCCGCGTCAGCCGTGCCAGGACCTCCGAGACCCCCTGGGCACCGGCCGCCGGCTGCTCCTTGAGGGCCCCGTACTCCAGCAACGGGGCCAGCGCCGTCCCCGCCGAGCCCGCTGGGTCGATGACGTGCACCGTGTAGTCGCCCACGGGGTGGACGGCCAGCAGCCGCACGGCTTGCGCCACCGCGCAGTCCACCGCGAGCCGGCGCAGCTCGGCCGAGTCCACGAGGGCGGCGTCCACCCCGCCCGAGGAACGGCCGCTGTCGATCCACAGCCCGCGCTCCAGCGGCAGCCGGACCAGCATCGGGATGCGCAGGTCCTTGCGCTCCGGCAGGTGCAGATCGCCGAGCCGCAGCGCCATGGGCCGCTCCAGGGGCACCTGGTAGCCCTGCCAGACGGGGCTGTCCCAGCGCGCGTAGGCGGGCGGCAGGGCGTGCTCGACGACCTCGGCCTCGGCGGCCAGCTGGGTGAGGTCGCGGTCGAGCACGGCCCGCGCCTGGTCCATCAGCTCACCGTGCCTGGCGCGCGCCTGGGCCCTGGCGGCGTCGGCGGCGGGACCCACCCGGGTGCTCGGGTCGGAGAGCACCCGGTCCAGCTCCTGCTCCAGGCGGGACTCCGCGAAGTCGACGGCGCTGCGGTAGGCCGCCGCCGCGCGGGCCAGGTCCTCGAACATGCCCCAGACCTGGTTGTAGAGCCGCTCGTTCATGGTCCAGCCCGTGGCGTCGCCCGCCACGGGCGCGCCGGCCCGGCCCGGCTCGGCGGCCGGGGCGGCCGGGGCCGGCTCCGGGGGCGTCGAGGTCCGGCGGCCGGGGTGCTGGTAGCTGATCGGGCCGGAGGCGCCCCCGGGCTGCCGCCCCGGGGCCTCGTCCGCACCACCCACCCCCTGGGCGGGCAGGGACACCGTGGGGTCGAGGCCGTCGGGGCCGGTCGCCTCGGCCGCCGCGTCCGGGACGGACCGGCCGTCCGCCGCGCTCCCGCGAACGTCCGCGGCCGGGGCGGACCCCCGGCCGGCTCCCTCGCCCGTGGCGAGCCGCGCGGGGGGCGGCACCACGGCGCGGGCCATGCCCTGGGCGACGGCCTCGTCGATGCTCGCCGCCAGCTCGGCGGCCTGCGGGATCCCGTGGTCGGCCAGCATCGAGGCCAGGCCGCCCGCGTACCCCTGCCCGACCGCGCGCACCTTCCAGGCTCCCTGCCTGCGGTACAGCTCGACCGCGACGACCGCGGTCTCCGCCTCCAGGTCGGTGATGGTGTAGCTGGCGATCTCGGTGCCGTCGAGGTCCGTGACCGCGACGAACGGCGCGGCGAGAGCGCCGAAGCGCACCGGGCCGCCCACGCCGGACGGCAGGGCCAGCACGATGCTGACCCGGTGCACGGCCTCGGAGACCGCCTCCAGGTCGAACGCCAGCCGGTGCTCCGCCGCGGCCTGCCGGGACACCTCGACGCCCGGGAGCCGGGGGGCGGCCGGATGTGCGACCCCGTCCGCGCCCGGGACCCGGCCCTCCGCGTCACCGAGCGTCGCCCCCGCCACCACCGGGTGGCCCGCCGAGACCCGGATCTCCAGTCGAGTCCCGGACAGCGGGTGGTTCTGCCCCCGCACCAGCTCGGCCGTCATCGCCGCTCCCCCTCGATGTGTCTGTGCTCGCTGTGCCCGCGGGCCCGGCGGATGATGCTCCGCCGGGCCCGTTTCGTATCGCTGCGCTATGTGTGTACGTACGGCGCAAGAGTGTGGCGTACGTACGTGGGCGTGTCCTCACCGGGGCCCGGGCCCGGCCACGCGGGGCGCGGCCCGGAACCGGCCGTCAGAGGACGGACTGGATCTCGGCCAGGAGGTCCTGGAAGGTCCGGCCGTTGGCCGGGGTGCCGATGGCCGTCATCTGCCAGCCGGCGCCGACGCGGTGCACCTTCGCCATGATCTGGGCGGTGTACGGGCCGCCGCCGTCCAGGGTGTAACGGGCCAGCTCCTGGCCGGTGGTCTCGTCGACCAGCCGGCAGAAAGCGTTCTGCACCTCGGCGAAGGTCTGACCGGTGAAGGAGTTCACCGTGAAGACGATCTGGTTGACGTGCACGGGCACGCGCTGGAGGTCGACGAGGATCGACTCGTCGTCACCACCCTGGCCGGCACCGCCCACGAGGTTGTCGCCGGTGTGGCGCACCGAGCCGTCCTTGCTGACCAGCTGCTGGAAGAAGGCCACGTCGACCGGCTGCTTGTCGGCGAAGAGCACCGCCGAGGCATCGAGGTCGATCTCCCTCGTGCGCGACCCGAACAGTCCGCGGCGAGGAGCCGCCTGCCAGCCCAGCCCCATCCGCACCGCGGTCAGGGTGGCCCCGTCGGCCTTCTGCAGGCTGATGCCCTGGCCCTTGGACAAGTTGACCGTCACGCGCAGTCCCTCTCTCGTTCGTTCGTCCCCGTGACCACACGTCCGATCGCGCGGTCTTCTTGAACGACCCTATGCACAGCTGCCCACAGCACACTCACCCGAGGGGGGTTTGTGGCGGTCTTGCAACATCATCCGCCTCGCCGCGCCATCTCTGCCCCGCCTTGAGCACGAGGCCCGTTTTGCCCATGGTTCGTCAGGAAACAGGCCCGCGCCGTACATGAACGGAGCGGGCCGCTCAGCGGCGCACCGGGCGCGACGACGGCCCGCCGTCCACCCCTTCCGGGCCGTCAGGCGAGGCCGGCCTCGCGCATCTGCCGCAGCTCCTTCTTCAGCTCGCCCACCTCGTCGCGCAGCCGGGCCGCGACCTCGAACTGCAGCTCTGCCGCCGCCGCCCGCATCCGGTCGGTCATGTCCTCGATGAGCTGGGCCAGTTCCGCCGCCGGCCGGTCCGTCGGCGTCACCGCACCCTTGGCCGCCTTGGCCTTGCCCTGCGCCGCCTTGCCCTTGCCGCCCGCGGCGGAAGCCACCGTGGGCACGGGGGCCTTCGCCTTGTCCTTGTCACCCTTGCGGTAGCCCGTGCCCAGCAGCTCCTGCGTGTCGAGCTCCTCGCGGGCGAGGGTGGCGACGATGTCACCGATCTTCTTCCGCAGCGGCTGCGGGTCGATGCCCCGTTCCTTGTTGTAGGCGATCTGCTTCTCACGACGGCGGTTGGTCTCCTCGATGGCCTTCTCCATCGCCGGAGTGATCTTGTCCGCGTACATGTGGACCTGACCGGAGACGTTGCGCGCCGCACGGCCGATGGTCTGGATCAGGGACGTACCGGACCGCAGGAAGCCCTCCTTGTCCGCGTCCAGGATCGCGACCAGCGACACCTCGGGCAGGTCGAGGCCCTCGCGGAGCAGGTTGATGCCCACCAGGACGTCGAACTCGCCGGCCCGCAGCTCGCGCAGCAGCTCGACGCGGCGCAGGGTGTCGACGTCGCTGTGCAGATAGCGCACCTGGATGCCGAGCTCCAGGAAATAGTCCGTGAGATCCTCGGCCATCTTCTTGGTGAGCGTGGTGACGAGCACGCGCTCGTCCCGCTCGGTGCGCGTGCGGATCTCGTGCACCAGGTCGTCGATCTGCCCCTCGGTCGGCTTGACGACGACCTCCGGGTCGACCAGGCCGGTGGGCCGGATGATCTGCTCCACGAAGCCGTCACCACGCGAGAGCTCGTACTTGCCGGGCGTCGCGGAGAGGTAGACGGTCTGGCCGATGCGCTCGGTGAACTCCTCCCACTTCAGCGGGCGGTTGTCCATGGCCGAGGGCAGCCGGAAACCGTGCTCGACGAGCGTGCGCTTGCGGGAGGCGTCACCCTCGTACATGGCGCCGATCTGCGGGACCGTGACGTGCGACTCGTCGATGACGAGGAGGAAGTCCTCGGGGAAGTAGTCGAGCAGGGTGTTGGGCGGGGAGCCCGGCTCGCGGTCGTCCATGTGCAGCGAGTAGTTCTCGATGCCGGAGCACGAACCGATCTGCCGCATCATCTCGATGTCGTACGTGGTGCGCATGCGCAGGCGCTGTGCCTCCAGCAGCTTGCCCTGCTTCTCCATCCGGGCGAGCGTCTGCTCCAGCTCCGCCTCGATGCCCGCGATGGCCTTCTCCATCCGCTCCGCACCGGCGATGTAGTGGCTGGCGGGGAAGACGTACAGCTCCTGGTCGTCGGAGATGACCTCGCCGGTGAGCGGGTGCAGCGTGGAGAGCGCCTCGATCTCGTCGCCGAACATCTCGATGCGGACGGCCAGTTCCTCGTAGACCGGGAAGATCTCGATGGTGTCACCGCGCACGCGGAAGGTGCCCCGGGTGAAGGCGAGGTCGTTGCGCGTGTACTGGATCTCCACGAAGCGGCGCAGCAGCTGGTCCCGGTCGATCTCCTGGCCGACCTTCAGCGGCACCATGCGGTCCACGTACTCCTGGGGCGTGCCCAGGCCGTAGATGCACGACACCGACGCCACCACGACCACGTCGCGCCGGGTGAGGAGGGAGTTCGTCGCGGAGTGGCGCAGACGCTCCACCTCCTCGTTGATCGAGGAGTCCTTCTCGATGTAGGTGTCCGACTGCGGGACGTACGCCTCGGGCTGGTAGTAGTCGTAGTACGAGACGAAGTATTCGACGGCGTTGTTGGGCAGGAGCTCGCGGAACTCGTTGGCGAGCTGGGCCGCCAGGGTCTTGTTCGGAGCCATGACGAGCGTCGGCCGCTGGAGCTTCTCGATCATCCACGCCGTGGTCGCGGACTTGCCGGTGCCGGTCGCACCCAGCAGGACGACGTCCTTCTCCCCGGCGCGGATGCGCCGCTCCAGCTCGGCGATGGCGGTGGGCTGGTCACCGCTGGGCTGGAAGGAGCTGACGACCTCGAAAGGCGCCACCTTGCGTTCGATCTTCGATACGGGCCGCATGAGACCACGGTACGGCCGACCACTGACAACCAGCGTGTCCGGCCGCGTCCCGGCTGGCCGGCGGCCCCGGACCAGGGCGTTCACGGGTCGTTCGGCAGGCGAACGGCCGGCGAAATGTCGGCAAAGCGTCCCGGCTCCGGCGGGTACGGGGCGCCGGGATCGCGTAGGTGTTTCGTGTACGACTCTCCGTGCACGGGGTACGACTCTCCGTGCGTCCGGGTACGACATCCGCACACGCCCGGCCGGGCGCGCCCCGCCTCCGGCCAGGACGAGACGAGGAGCCTCCATGCGCATTCGCCCCGCCTCCGCCGTGACCAGCGCGTTCGTCGGTCTGTCCGTCACGGCGCTCACCGCCCTCGGGTCGCTCGGCGTGGCCTCTCCCCCCGTCCACGCGGCCCAGCGCGTCTCCTCGCCCGTCGTCATCGGCCACCGGGGCGTGCCGGCCCGGGCCCCCGAGAACACCCTCGCCTCCATCGACAGAGCCGCGAAACTGGGTGTCCGGTGGGTGGAGAACGACGTCCAGCGCACCAAGGACGGTGCTCTGATCGTCATGCACGACACCACCCTGGCCCGGACGACGGACGTCGAGCAGCGCTACCCCGACCGTGCGCCCTGGAAGGTCTCCGACTTCACGCTCGCGGAGATCCAGAAGCTGGACGCCGGGAGCTGGTACGCCCCGCGCTTCGCCGGCGAGCGCGTCCCCACCCTGAGCAGCTACCTGCGCCGCGTGGACCGCAACCGCCAGAAGCTGCTCCTGGAGGTCAAGGCGCCGGAGCTCTACCCGGGCATCGAGCGGCAGATACTGGCCGAACTGGACCGCACCGGCTGGCTCGACCGGCGGCACGTCGACGGCAGGCTCGTCGTCCAGAGCTTCGACGCGGCCTCCCTGCGGACCGTCCACCAGCTGCGCCCGGACGTGAAGACGGGATTCCTGGGCGCCCCCAAGCCCTCCGAACTCCGCTCGTACGCCGCCTTCGCCGACCAGATCAACCCGTCCTACAAGAGCGTCACCGAGGCGTGGGTGCGCTCCGTGCACGCCCTGAAGGGCCCGCACGGGCGCCGTCTGGAGGTCTCCGCGTGGACCGTCGACGACGGTGACGACGCGGTCTCCCTCGCCCGCAAGGGCGTCGACGGGATCATCAGCAACGCCCCGCACGAGGTGGCGGCGGCGCTGGCCGAGGACGCCGACGACGACGCCTTCCTGAACGGACTGACGAACCCCGCCGACACGGACGCCCTCGTCGACGGCATCCTCTGAGGACCCCGGGGACGGCGGCAGGGACGCTGCTTTCCGCTTGGCTCTACGCTTGATCCCGTGACGGATTCGGAGCGCCCCCTGCCGCCGCCCGGCCCCAGGCCGTGGGCGTGGACCACCATCGACACGCCCGTCGGCCCGCTGGGGCTGGCCGCGACGGCGCAGGGCCTGCTCAGCGTCGTCTTCCGGGCCGACGCCGGCACCGCGGCCACGGCTGTCGCCCGCCTGACCCAGCAGCTGGGCTCGCCCCCCTGCCCACCGCCCTCCCCTTGCAACGGGCTGCTCGCCGAGGCGTCGGCGCAGCTCGGGGACTACTTCGCCGGCCGGCTACGGACGTTCTCCGTCCCCCTTGACTGGTCGCTGACCTCGGGCTTCAACCGCCGTGCCCTCCGCGAACTCCTCGCCCACGTCCCCTACGGCGCCCTGGCCGCCTACCAGGACCTGGCCGACCGCACCGGCGAACCGGGCGCGGCCCGCGCGGTGGGTGTGGCCATGGGCAGCAATCCCCTGCCCATAGTCGTCCCCTGCCACCGGGTCGTCGAGAGCGGCGGCGGCCTGGGCGGCTTCGGCCCCGGCCTGGAGATCAAACGGGCTCTGCTGGCGCTGGAGGGCGTGCTGCCGGAGCCGCTGTTCTGAAACGAGCACTGTTCTGACGCGCGCACGCTTCAAACGCCCGGATCGAACGCACGGGATCGGGTGGATCCTGGTAGTGGGAGATGGTGCGTCATGCGTACGGGCAACGAACCGATGACCGCCCGGAGCCCGCTACGGCTCAGGTGCGGGCTGGCGGCCTTCGGGCTGGTGTGGACGATCGCCGGAACCGTGCTGTTCGCGCTGGCGGGGCAGCCGGGGTGGGCGATCGCCTGCGGGGTGCTGGTGGCCGTGACGGTGGTGGACCTGACCCTGATCATCCGCCACATCCGGCAGGGCCCGCACTACCAGCCGGGACGGGACGTACCGCCGTACGAAGCGGTGCGGGAGGAGAGGCGGGGGCGCTAACGCGCGGGCCTGTCCCAGGACTCCTGCCGGCGGCTGAGGGAAACGCCCTCACCCAGGGCATCGCCGGAAGCATCCAGAAGCTGGCGGGCTTCATGTGTGTACTGTTCACGCTCTGCCTGGGGCATCTGCTCCCATGCCGCACGAACCGGCTGGACATGTTCGCCCAGCGCGTCGGCGTAGGCCCCGACGCGCATGGCCTCACGAAGACCGATACGCCCGGAGAGGACCTCTCGTGCCATTTCCCGGAGGACGTCGTCGTCTCCTCCGGTCGCCAGGTGCTGAAGGGCTTTGTGCACGACCTGGGCCTGCGCATGGTCACGCCCCCGGCTCAGGAACTCCTCGTAGCCCACTTCTGATTCACTCATGGTGCCTCCGCTCCTCAGACCGCCGGGTGGTCATAGCTCGCTCCCGGCAGGGGGAAGGTGTTGAGCTTGGCCATGGCTTCTCCCCCGACCCTCCCCATGGCCGCGTAGCCGGCGTTCATAGCCAGTTGGGCGGCGTTAATGAGCCTGGTCATGCGTTCCCATTCCTTGATGATGACCCGCGCCTCCTGCGCTCCGAGCGCGTATCCCATCGCGGCGGCCCAGCCCGTCCAGCCGAGCGCGGTCGAGGCGGCGGCAGCGATGGCCCCGGTGACGAGCGCGTCCGTGATGGCTCCGATGCATTCGCCGATGGCCTGTCCCGCAGCTGAGACGGCTTGTGCGACGGCGAGGTACTCGTCGCCCATCGCCTGCAGGGAGGTGCGGAATTCCTCCAAGTCCCCACGTAGGGCGTCGAAGTAACGGAGGGCCGCTTCTGCGGCGTTTCCGTCCCACGTCGCGTCGATGTCCTTGACCCCAGCATCGATGTTCCGTGCGACGGCGTCACATGCCTGCCCTGCCCTTCGCCATGTTTCCGAGCACTTGGCATAGGCCTTCCAGTCTCCGGCGAGCTGTTCCTGAGCCCAAGCCACGGGGTCTCTCGGCAGCATCAGTTCTGCGAGCTTGAGCAGCCAGGAACCTGGGGTGAGCACATCGCACACGGCGTTGATCGATTCCAACGGATCGAGGAAGTCCTCCGGCTCCCCAGGTGGCTTCAGGCAGGCCGTGGGCTCCCGCACATCAACGAACTGCGTCACAGCTGAGCTCCCTCCCCGGGGTGGACGGCGTCCATGGCCGCAGCCACGGCCCGATCGGTCCGGCGGTAGTACGCGGCTGATTCCTGCAACTCCTCCGACGAGCACAGAAGGATCTCAGAGAGGCGGTGGAGCGCCTGCAGCACACCACTTCGTAATTCGGTGTGATGACCGATCGCCGAACCCATGAGCCCCTCGTTGCGTGCCGAGATGCGGGTGAAGTCCCGGGTGCGACCCAGGACCTCCCGCGAGTCCTCAGCAGCTCTTCCGATTTGTCGCGCAAACGCTTCCAGCTGCCCGGGGTCGACACGAAGATCCACCACAGCTCCTCCTTCAGAAAAGAAAACCGAGTCAATGCGACACCAGTGCAAACACGAAACACAGCAGCAAGCCCCCGGCCCCGGCCCAGCGCAGCGCCGCGACATAGGGCGCCCCGGGGTGTCGTTCCATCAAGGACCTGACAACGGTGAACTCGTCGACCGTCCTGGCGTGGACCCCCGACAGGGCGGTGGTCGCGCCCCTGCACACCGCCAGCACGCTCAGGAAGAAGAAAGCCAGCCAGCCCCAGAAGGACCGCCAGCTGATGAGGTGGTACTCGTAGTCCTCGCGGTACACGCGCACGTGCTCGCCGGGGATGTGGTCCCCCTCGAGTTCCGTCTCGTCCCGCACGGCGGGGCCTCTCCCCGGCCGGAAGGTCCCCACACACATCGTCTTGTCACCACCGTGCCGCCCGGACACGTGACGCACGGTGCAACTCTCCACGGTCAGGGTGCCTTTGTGGGCCACCTCGCCCGTCGCCTTCGTCGCCTGGGTCGCCGTCGCGCCCATGCACAGGAGACCGAGGAGGACGTAGCCCGCGCCGATGAGCCACGTCTTGTAGCGCGGCTCGGTCGGAGTCGCGAAAGGGCTTGAGGAAAGCATGTCCGGCATGGCCACGGGCGGTTCCCCAGGGAGCAGGTGACGGGAGAGCCCGATGAAACCACGTTGCGCACGCCGTCGACGGCACGGAGGGAGCAGGCCGGCGCACGGGCCGCAGGACTACGCGGAGGCCGTCCTTCCCGCCCTCACCGGCCCGCGACCACCCGGCGCGTCATGTCTGGACGCACCCGGCCCCTCACCCGATATGACGAACCGACCGGGCGGCGTTCACTCACCCTCGGTGGGGGATCCCGCGGCCCGTTCCCGCAGGTCCTCCCACACCGTCCTCACCCGCGGCTCCAGCTCCGCCAGGGGGACGTCGTTGTCGATGACGACGTCCGCGACGGCCAGGCGGGCCTCCCGGGTGGCCTGGGCGGCCATGCGGGCCCGGGCTTCGGAGGGGGTCATGCCGCGGAGGCGGACCAGGCGGTCCAGGCGGGTCTCCGGGGAGGCGTCGATCACGACGACGACGTCGTAGAGGGGGGCCAGGCCGTTCTCGGCGAGCAGGGGGACGTCGTGGACCACCACCGCGTCGGCCGGGGCCGCCGACTCCAGGGCCTCGGCGCGGGCGCGGACGAGGGGGTGGACGATGGCGTTGAGGGCGGCCAGGCGGGTCTCGTCGGCGAAGACGATCGCCCCCAGCTTGGGGCGGTCGAGGGTGCCGTCCGCGGTCAGCACGCCGGGGCCGAACTCCGCGACCACCGCCGCGAGTCCGGGCGTGCCCGGCTCGACCACTTCCCGCGCGATCCTGTCGGAGTCGACGATCACCGCTCCGTACGACGCGAGGAGCCGCGAGACCTCGCTCTTGCCCGCACCGATTCCGCCTGTGAGGCCCACCTTCAGCATGGGCCCCACGCTATAGCCCCCGCCGTCAGCGGCCGCCGTCGCCCTCCCTGTCGGCGAGGAAGCGCTCGAACTCCGCGCCCAGTTCGTCGGCGGACGGCAGGTCGACGGGCTCGGCGACGAGGCTGCCGCGGGTCTCGGCGCCGGCCACCGCGTCGTACTGGTGCTCAAGGCCCCGTACGAGCGCGACGAGCTCCTCGTCGCCCTCGGCCAGCTGACGCTCGATCTCCTCCTGGGTGCGCAACGCCTCGGAGCGCAGGGCGTGCGCGGCGTTCGGCAGGACGAGACCCGTGGCGGCGGTGACCGCCTCAAGGACCGTCAGCGCGGCGTCCGGGTAGGGGGAGCGGGCCACGTAGTGCGGGACGTGCGCGGCGACGCCCAGGACGTCGTGGCCGGCCTCGGCCAGGCGGAACTCGACAAGCGACTCCGCGCTGCCGGGGACCTGGGCCTCGTCGAAGTAGCTGCGGTGCCCCGGGGTGAGGTCCGTGCGGTTGCCGTGCGGGGTGAGGCCGACGGGGCGGGTGTGGGGCACACCCATGGGGATGCCGTGGAAGTTCACGGACAGGCGGACGCCCAGGCGCTCGACGAGCTGGCGGACGGCGACCGCGAAGCGCTCCCACTCCACGTCGGGCTCCGGCCCGGTGAGGAGGTAGAAGGGGGCGCCGGTGGCGTCCTGCACCAGATACAGCTCGATCTTCGGGACCTCGTACGCGCTCCACCGGTCCCGCTGGAAGGTCAGCAGGGGGCGGCGCGCCCGGTAGTCGATGAGCCTGTCGTGGTCGAAGCGGGCGACGACCTGGTGGGGCTGGCCGTCCAGCAGCCGCTTGACGATCTGCTCGCCCGCGTCACCCGCGTCGATGTAGCCGTCGAAGTGGTAGAGCATGACCAGACCAGCCGTGTCCTGGGCCAGGGCCAGGTCGGCCACGGCGAGCCCCTTGGGCTCCCATTCGTACAAACCCTGCGGATCCAACACAGTGACCGTTCCTCCTCATGTTCCGTACGGGGGAACGTCCTTGGGGCCACTGGTCATTCCCGACCCCGGAACATGAGTAAGGCCCGCTCTCCAAGGAAAGCGGGCCTTACATCAGTCAGCTGCGGTCAGCTGCGCGTCGGTTCGAGCCTCAGCTCTGGCCGCCGGCGAGCTTCTCGCGGAGGGCGGCGAGCGCCTCGTCCGACGCCAGGGCGCCGGAGGTGTCGGCCGACTCCGAGGAGTACGAGCCGCCGGAGACCTGGCCACCGGCCTGCGGGGCGGCCTGGGCGCCCTCGGCCGCAGCCTCGGCGTCCGCCTCGCGGGACTTGATGACCTGCGCCTGGTGCTGCTCGAAGCGCTGCTGCGCCTCGGCGTACTGGCGCTCCCACTCCTCGCGCTGCTTCTCGTAACCCGGCAGCCAGTCGTTGGCCTCGGGGTCGAAGCCCTCGGGGTAGATGTAGTTGCCCTGGTCGTCGTAGGACGCGGCCATGCCGTACAGGGTCGGGTCGAACTCGACCACGGACGGGTCGGCACCGAAGGACTCGTTGGCCTGCTTCAGCGAGAGGCTGATGCGACGACGCTCGAGGTCGATGTCGATGACCTTGACGAAGATCTCGTCGTTGACCTGGACGACCTGCTCCGGGATCTCCACGTGGCGCTCGGCCAGCTCGGAGATGTGGACCAGGCCCTCGATGCCCTCGTCGACGCGCACGAACGCACCGAAGGGAACGAGCTTGGTGACCTTACCCGGGACGACCTGACCGATCTGGTGGGTCCGGGCGAACTGCTGCCACGGGTCTTCCTGGGTCGCCTTGAGCGACAGGGAGACGCGCTCGCGGTCCATGTCGACGTCCAGGACCTCGACCGTGACCTCCTGGCCGACCTCGACGACCTCGGAGGGGTGGTCGATGTGCTTCCAGGACAGCTCGGAGACGTGAACGAGACCGTCGACGCCACCCAGGTCCACGAAGGCACCGAAGTTGACGATGGAGGAGACGACGCCGGAGCGCACCTGACCCTTCTGGAGGGTGGTGAGGAAGGTCTGGCGGACCTCGCTCTGGGTCTGCTCCAGCCAGGCGCGGCGGGACAGGACCACGTTGTTGCGGTTCTTGTCCAGCTCGATGATCTTGGCCTCGAGCTCCTTGCCCACGTAGGGCTGGAGGTCGCGGACGCGACGCATCTCGACCAGGGAGGCCGGCAGGAAGCCACGGAGGCCGATGTCGAGGATGAGACCACCCTTGACGACCTCGATGACGGTACCGGTGACGATGCCGTCCTCTTCCTTGATCTTCTCGATGGTGCCCCAGGCGCGCTCGTACTGGGCGCGCTTCTTCGAGAGGATCAGGCGGCCTTCCTTGTCCTCCTTCTGGAGGACCAGGGCCTCGATCTCGTCGCCGACCTTGACGACCTCGTTCGGGTCGACGTCGTGCTTGATCGAGAGCTCGCGCGAGGGGATGACACCCTCGGTCTTGTAACCGATGTCGAGCAGGACCTCGTCCCGGTCGACCTTCACGATGACGCCGTCGACGATGTCGCCGTCGTTGAAGTACTTGATCGTCTCGTCGATCGCGGCGAGGAAGGCTTCCTCGTTACCGATGTCGTTGACCGCAACCTGCGGGGTGGTGGCGGTGGTCTCGGTGCTGCTCGTCATGTGGGAAAGGGCTCCGGTACGGACATTGAAGTCGTAGGTACTGCTACGCCGAGAGCCCGTATCGCACCGCCGAAGCCGGACAGCCTTGGAGGCGCACTCTCCATTGGGGGTCCGAAGACCCGAAATATCGGGAGCACCTCGACAACCGAGGGGACATACAACAAGTGCGAGCGCGACCTGCTCCGTCTGAGGCGCGCAGGCCCGCAGCGCAACTTGTAGCATACGGGGGCAGCCGGGCACGGTCAATGCGCGAAGGCGAACACCCGGGACGAAACGCCGTAATTCCGGCGCAATTCGGGTTGTGCGAGGCCACGACGGCCCCCGAACGCCCCCGCCGAGCGCCCCGGAGCGGCGCCTGCAAAGATCGTTCCCCGTCGGCGTGCCGCGCGAGGCCCGCCCCCGGGCCGCTGACCGCGGGGGCACGACAGATTACCGCCGGGTAGGGCCGACGATCCAGCGCGCCGGGCGCGGCCGGCCCGCCAGCCGGCCGACGAGCCGGCAGGGCCGGCCCGGCGTCCGCGGGCCCGCCCCGGCCCCAGACCGCGCACCGCCACACCATCCATCCACCGCCGAGGCCGAGGGCGAGCGACCGCCGAGATGACCGAAGAACACGAGCCCGCAGCGACCCGCCGGGAGACCGGCGAGACCGAGAGCAGCCGCGCCAGCCGCGGCTGGTGGGACCGCAACGCCGACGAGTACCAGACCGAGCACGGCGGCTTCCTCGGCGACGACCGGTTCGTCTGGGGCCCCGAGGGCCTCGACGAGGCCGACGCGGCCCTGCTGGGCCCCGCGAGCGCCCTCAAGGGCCTCGACGTCCTGGAGATCGGGGCGGGCGCGGCGCAGTGCTCGCGCTGGCTGGCCGCCCGGGGCGCGCGGCCCGTAGCCCTCGACCTCTCCCACCGGCAGCTCCAGCACGCCCTGCGCATCGGCGCGGACTTCCCGCTGGTGGAGGCGGACGCCGGGGCCCTGCCCTTCGCGGACGGCTCCTTCGACCTCGCGTGCTCGGCCTACGGCGCCGTGCCGTTCGTCGCCGATCCCGTACGGGTGATGCGCGAGGTGCACCGGGTGCTGCGCCCCGGCGCACGCTGGGTCTTCAGCGTCACTCATCCCGTCCGCTGGGCCTTCCCCGACGAGCCGGGGCCCGAAGGGCTGTCCGTCGCGGCCTCCTACTTCGACCGCACGCCGTACGTGGAGCAGGACGAGACGGGCCGTGCCGTCTATGTGGAGCACCACCGGACGGTCGGCGACCGGGTGCGGGACATCGTGGCGGCCGGCTTCCGGCTGGTCGACCTGGTCGAGCCCGAGTGGCCGGCCTGGAACACCCAGGAGTGGGGCGGCTGGTCCCCGCTGCGCGGCCATCTGATCCCCGGCACGGCGATCTTCGTCTGCGAGCGCGGCTGACCCGCCGCGCCCCGTCCCCGGCCGGGCCACGGCCTGCGCGCCGGCCCGGCCGGGGCCTCGGAGAGACTTGACCCGTGATCCCTGCCGACGCCCTCGAACGACTGCCCGTACGGACCGCGCTGCCCGCCCTCACCCGCGCGTTGGACGAGCACGGCGCGGCGGTGCTGTGCGCGCCACCCGGTACGGGCAAGACGACGCTCGTCCCGCTGGTCCTGGCGGGACTGGCGGGGCCGCCGGGAGACGAGGCGCGCGACGCCGCCGAGCGGCCCGTGCGCCGGGTCGTGGTCGCCGAGCCGCGGCGCATCGCGGCGCGGGCCGCCGCGCGACGCATGGCCTGGCTGCTGGGCGAGGAGGTCGGCGGGAGGGTCGGTTTCACCGTCCGCGGCGAGCGGCGCGCCGGGCCCTCGACGGTGGTCGAGGTGGTCACGACCGGTGTGCTGCTGCAACGTCTCCAGCGCGACCCGGAGCTGGCCGGCGTGGACGCCGTGGTGCTCGACGAGTGCCACGAACGGCATCTGGACGCCGACACCGCCGCGGCCTTCCTCCTGGACGTACGGGCGGCCCTCCGGCCGGAGCTGCGGCTGGTCGCCGCCTCCGCCACGACGGACGCGGAGGGCTGGGCCCGGCTGCTGGGCGGGGCGCCCGTCGTCGAGGCGCAGGGCGTGTCGCATCCCGTCGACGTGGTGTGGGCGCCCCCGGAGCGTCCGGTGCGGCCGCCGCACGGCATGCGGGTGGATCCCGTACTGCTGGAGCACGTGGCCGCGGTGGTGCGGCGGGCGCTGCGCGAGCGGGAGGGGGACGTGCTGTGCTTCCTTCCCGGCGTCGGCGAGATCGGCCGGGTGGCGGGCCTGCTGGGCGGCGCACAGGGGCCGGGCGGCGCGGAGGTGCTCCAGGTGCACGGGCGGGCACCGGCCACCGTGCAGGACGCCGTGCTGGCGGGCGGCTCGGGCCGGCGCCGGGTGGTGCTGGCGACTTCCGTCGCGGAGTCGAGCCTGACCGTGCCGGGTGTGCGGATCGTGGTGGACGCGGGCCTGGCGCGCGAGCCGCGCACCGACCACGCCCGGGGGCTGAGCGCCCTCACGACCGTACGGGCGTCGCGGGCGGCCGCCCGGCAGCGCGCGGGCCGGGCGGGGCGTGAGGCGCCGGGGACGGTGTACCGCTGCTGGGCGGAGGCGGACGACGTGCGGCTGCCGGCGTTCCCGGCGGCCGAGATCACGGTGGCGGACCTGACCGCGTTCGCCCTCCAGGTGGCCTGCTGGGGTGATCCGGACGCGACGGGGCTGGCCCTCCTCGACGCGCCGCCGCCGGGTGCGCTGGCCGCGGCGCGCGGCGTCCTGACGGCCACGGGCGCGGTCGACGCGGTGGGGCGGCCCACGGACCGGGGCCGGCGCATGGCCCGCCTGGGCGTGCATCCCCGCCTGGCACGCGCCCTCCTGGACGGCGCTCGCGAGGTGGGCGCGCGCCGGGCGGCGGAGGTCGTGGCCCTGCTGAGCGAGGAGCCGCCGCGGGAGTACGGCGACGACCTGGCCGCCGCCTGGCGTTCCGCCCGCCGCGGGGGCGACGCCTACGGCGCCCGCTGGAAGGCCGAGGCCAAACGCCTGGAGAGCGCCGTGCGGAGCGCCTCCGGCGGGGCGGCGCCCGAGGCCCGCGGTCCGCAGCGGACGGAGGGGCCCGGGCAGCCGGCCGCTTCCGGCGCTGGAGGGGCGCGCGACGGCCTGTCCGCGCCGCAGGGCGGTTCGCGCTCCCCCGCCGGTTCCCCGCACGCCGACGACGCCGTCGCCGGGCTGATCGCCGCGCTCGCCTTCCCGGAGCGGGTGGCCCGGGCGCGGGGCGGAGAGTCCTACCTCATGGTGTCCGGCACCGGCGCCGGCCTGGGCGAGGGGTCACGGCTGCACAGCGCGCCCTGGCTCGCGATCGCGGTGGCGGACCGCCCGGTGACGGCGGCCTCCGCGCGGGTGCGGCTGGGTGCGGTGATCGACGAGGACACGGCGCGGGAGGCCGCCGGGGCGCTGTTCTCGGAGAGCGAGGAGGTGTGCTGGTCCGGGGAGCGGCGGGACGTCGTGGCGCGCCGGGTGGCGCGACTGGGCGCGGTGGAACTGACGGCCGGGACGCTCGCCTCGCCGGACCCGTCCCTGGTGCGGGCCGCCCTGGTCGAGGGCCTGCGCCGGGAGGGGCTCGGGCTGCTGCGGTGGAGCCCGGAGGCGGTGGGCCTGCGGCAGCGGCTGGCGTTCCTGCGCCGGGAGCTGGGCGATCCGTGGCCCGACGTCTCGGACGAGGCGCTGCTCGGCCGGGCGGACGACTGGCTGGGCTGGGAGCTGGACCGGGCCCGGCGGCGCGCCGATCTGGAGCGGCTGGACGCCGGCAAGGGTCTGGAGCGGCTGCTTCCGTGGGCGGGCGGTGAGGCCGCCCGGCTGGAGGAGCTGGCCCCGGAGCGCATCGAGGTGCCGAGCGGTTCGCGGATCCGCGTGGACTACGCGGGTGAGCAGCCCGTGCTGGCCGTCAAGCTGCAGGAGCTCTTCGGCATGCGGGAGACGCCGCGCTTGGCGGGCGGGCGCGTGCCCGTGCTCGTCCACCTGCTGTCGCCGGCGGGACGGCCGGCGGCGGTCACGGCGGACCTGGCGTCGTTCTGGCGGGACGGCTACCGGTCCGTACGGGCGGAGCTGCGCGGCCGGTACCCGCAGCACCCGTGGCCCGAGGACCCCTCCACGGCGACGGCGACGCGGCGCACCAACGCCAGGCGCTAGCCAGAAGGCGCTAGCCGGAAGGCGCCCTGCGGCCGGACCGGCCGTGGCACCCGGGCGGCGTCGGTGCCGGGGGGCGTGCGTGGGCGTGCGGCTACGGGCCGCGGCCTGAAGGGCAGCCGAGCCGGGCTGACGCACAGGACACCGCCTGCCGCGCGGCCGTCACCCGGACGGCACCCGGGGGCGGTGTCGTGCCGGCCGGGCAGAGGGCCTTGATGCGCCGGCCGGCACGGGGACGGGCGTGGGGGGAGGTCAGGGGAGGTAGCGCTCGACGGCCGCCGCCCCCTGTTCCTCGATCAGGCGCTTGGCCCGTTCGATCCGCTCGGGCGTCACGTCGTGACCGGAGGCCATGACCAGGTCCTCGGGGTCGAAGGGCCGCTCGCCGCCGGTGTAGAGCCGGCTCGGCCTGGACGTTTTCGATGTGTCCTCGGGACTCTCCTTCACGGCGAGCCTCCTCTGCTCAGCGCCCCCTCACCGGGGGCCGCCCGTTCGGGTTTCCCTCCATCGTGTGACAGTTCGGCGGCGCGTGCACGACGATCTCGGGCCTCCAGGACCAGGGAGAGGACGAGCAGGGCGCCGCCGAGGGCCAGGAAGCCCCAGGGCAGGTAGCTGGTGAGCAGGAGGACGAGCTGTCGCTGGGACTTCACGAGGGCGACGGTGGAGTCGACGTAGTCCGGGCGCATCTTCACATGGCCGGCGAAGGCGGTGATCGGCTTCTTCTCGGGGTGGCCGGTCCAGCGCATCTCCTCCTGGTGGACCTCTTCGCCGTTGACGGGGGCGCCGGTGGTGGGGTCCACCCAGAACATGCGTCTGGTGCTGTACCAGCGCTCCAGGCCGAGCGCCCGGACGGTGTCGGGGGTGATGCCGAGCGGGAGCCGCCGGGGCAGGGGCACCTCGGTCCAGGGGATCGTCTGCTCGAAGTAGTAGACACGCAGTCCGTGGAAGTCGCGGGTGCCGCGGTAGTGAATGGGCGCGGACGTGCGGGTCATCAGGTCGAAGTAGCGGTAGTCGCGCTTCTCGACGAGGAACGGCCATTTGAACTCGATGCCGTCGCGCCGCACCGGGGTGCCGTCGACGTGCTCGCCGCCCGCGTGCACGGGCTGCTGGCTGTGGGCGTCGAAGACGTAGCGCTCGGGGATCTGCGAGACCATCGCGCCGTCGGGTCCGGCGGCGTGGGAGAGGGTGTCCCAGACGACGACGTCCCTGCCCGTCTCCTTCTTGACCTTGTTGGCCTCCTCCACGTTGCCCTTGAGGGTCTGGATCATGGTGAGGCGGGGGACCGTGCGGGGTTCGAGGGTGCCGTAGTCGATGAGGGTGGCGTCCTTGGCCTCCAGGACGACCGTCTGGTAGCGGCCCGCCGGGACCTTGGCCAGCCGGGGGAAGGCGTACCAGCGCAGCAGGGGCGACAGGGCGGCGAAGAAGACGGCGAGGGCCAGCAGCACCAGGCTCGCTCTGCGGCGCATGGCGGGTCCCTCCCGCTAGGGGTGTGCGGGGGCGGAGGTCAGCAGGGGCCTGGGGGAGGTCTCGCCCCGGGGCGGGCCGACGGCCGTGAGGGTCAGGACCAGGGCGAGGGCGGCGGCCAGTCCGACGGCCGCGGCGGCCAGTGCGCGCATGCGGAGCCTCCCGGCGGGATCCCGACACCTGACGATGCGTCAGGATCAGGGAACGGTAGCAACGCCGGACGGAGATGAGAACAACGCGTCACGGCTCTTCTCCCCCCGTGCGGGGGAGAAGAGCCGTGACGCGTACCGGTGTCCCGGACCAGGGCCTCCGCGGTGACCCCGGCCGCCGGGGCGCGCCGCGCCGGGCGCTCGCCCGGACCGGCGGTGCCGCTGGTGCGGTCCGTCAGTGCGCGGCGGACTCCCAGTCCCCGCCGACGCCCACCGACACGTCCAGCGGGGCGCGCAGCTCGACCGCGCCGGCCATCTCGCGCCGGACCAGCGTCTCGACCTTCTCGCGCTCGCCGGGAGCGATCTCCAGCACGATTTCGTCGTGCACCTGGAGGATCATCCGGGAGGTGAGCCCCTCGGCGGTCAGCGCCTCGGCCACCCGCAGCATCGCGACCTTGACGATGTCGGCGGCCGTGCCCTGGATCGGGGCGTTGAGGGCCATGCGCTCGGCCATCTCACGGCGCTGGCGGTTGTCGCTGTTGAGATCCGGGAGGTAACGGCGACGACCCATGATCGTCTCGGTGTAGCCCGTGGCGCGGGCCTCCTCGACGACGCGCTGGAGGTAGTCGCGCACCCCGCCGAACCGCTCGAAGAACGTGTCCATCAAACGGCGCGCCTCATCGGGCGCGATGTTCAGCTGCTGGGAGAGGCCGAAGGCGGACAGGCCGTAGGCCAGTCCGTACGACATCGCCTTGATCTTGCGGCGCATCTCGGGGTCGACCTCGCTCTTGGCGACGCCGAACACCTGGGAGGCGACGGTGGTGTGCAGGTCCTCGCCGGAGGTGAAGGCCTCGATCAGGCCCTCGTCCTCGGAGAGGTGGGCCATCACGCGCAGTTCGATCTGGCTGTAGTCGGCCGTCATCAGGGACTCATGGCCCTCACCGACGACGAAACACCTGCGGATGCGGCTGCCGTCGGCGGTGCGCACCGGGATGTTCTGCAGGTTCGGGTCGGTGGACGAGAGCCGGCCGGTGGCCGCCACCATCTGGTTGAAGGTGGTGTGGATGCGGCCGTCCGCGGCGACGTTGTTGATCAGACCGTCGACGGTGGTGCGCAGCTTGGCGCGGTCACGGTGGCGCAGCAGGACGACCGGGAGCTCGTTCTCCGTCTGGGCGGCGAGCCAGGCCAGCGCGTCGGCGTCGGTGGTGTAACCCGTCTTGATCTTCTTGGTCTTCGGCAGCCCGAGCTCGTCGAAGAGGACTTCCTGGAGCTGCTTGGGCGAGGAGAGGTTGAACTCCCGCCCGGCGGCGGCGTGCGCCTCCTTGACGGCCTGCTCCATCTCGCCCTGGTACTCCTCGGACAGCCGCTGCAGGCGCTCACGGTCGACCGCGATGCCTTCGCGCTCCATGGCGACCAGCAGGTCGCCGACCGGGAACTCCAGCTCGCGCATGAGCTTCAGCGCACCGGTGCCGGCCAGCTTCCGCTCGTAGAACTGACCGAGGTCGAGCACGGCGCGGCCTTCGAGCATGAGCTTCTCGGCGGCGTCCTTGTCGCCTTCGCCGTCGAAGTCGAACGCCTGCTGCCCGGCGTCGGCCTTCTCGGGGTCGACGCGCGGCAGGACGCGGCCCAGCTTGTCCTCGACGAGGACCTCCAGCTCGGTGAGCTGGCGCTTGCCCTTGTTGAACCGCACCTTGCCGGCCCGCTTCTGCCGGTGGCGGTTGAGCGGGTCCGTCTCGAACAGCCGCGCCCCGGGCTCGTCCACATAGGCGGCGACCGCGGTGTCCATCGTGACGCCCGCCACGTTCCAGCCGCGCTCGGCGAAGACGCGCACGACCCGCTTGGCCATGTGGAGGACCTTGGGGCGGCCGGCGTCCGCCAGCCAGCCGGCGAAGGCCCGGTCGTCGCCCTCCGTCAGGTCCTGCGGCACGAACCAGCAGGCACGGCCGTCGGGCAGCGCGAGGGCCACCTCGTGGACGTCACCGCTGCCCAGCTTCCAGTCGTAGCCCGCGACGACCGCGGCCGGCACGTCCGCCGGGATGGCCGCCAGCCACGGGGCCAGCTCGTCGGCGCCCAGCATGCGGCCGTCGAGCTCGATCTCGATCTCCTCCGCGGCCTCCTGCACGGCCGCCGCCGGGTCGGTGCCGTTCAGCCGGTCCCGCAGGCTCTTGTTGCGGATCTCCAGCTCGTCCAGCAGCTCGGTCAGGGCCGGCAGGTCGTAGGCCTCGCGGATCAGGCCCTCGGGGCCCGTGGACAGCTCGACGTCACGCACCATCTCCGTCAGACGGCGGTTGAGCTTGACCGCCTCCAGGTGATCGCGGAGGTTCTGCCCGGCCTTGCCCTTGACCTCCTCGACGCGCTCGACCAGCTCGGCGAACGAACCGAACTGGTTGATCCACTTCGCGGCCGTCTTCTCGCCCACGCCCGGGATGCCCGGGAGGTTGTCCGACGGGTCACCGCGCAGCGCCGCGAAGTCGGGGTACTGCGCCGGGGTCAGCCCGTACTTCTCCACGACCTTCTCGGGGGTGAATCGCGTGAGCTCCGAGACCCCCTTGGTCGGATACAGCACCGTGACGCTGTCGCTGACCAGCTGGAAGGAGTCCCGGTCGCCGGTGACGATCGCGACCTCGAAGCCCTTGGCCTCGGCCTGGGTGGCGAGCGTGGCGATCACGTCGTCGGCCTCGAAGCCGTCCACGGCGAAGCGCGGCACCTGCATGTGGTCCAGCAGCCGGCCGATCAGCTCCACCTGGCTCTTGAACTCGTCCGGCGTCTTCGACCGGGTCGCCTTGTACTCGGGGAACTCCTCCGAGCGCCAGGTCTTGCGCGAGACGTCGAACGCCACCGCGAAGTGCGTGGGCTGCTCGTCACGCAGCGTGTTGGCCAGCATCGACGCGAAGCCGTACACCGCGTTCGTGTGCTGCCCGGCGGACGTCGTGAAGTTCTCCACGGGCAGGGCGAAGAACGCCCGGTACGCCATGGAGTGCCCGTCCATCAGGAGCAGGCGGGGACGACCCCCCTCCGCCGCCTCGGCGCCGGTCGGGTCTTTCACTTCGGACGGTGTTTTCGATGCCTTTGCTGCCACGCCCCCGATCCTGCCACGGCCCACTGACAATCCCGACCGCCCCGAGCCACGGATCACCCTCCGCCATCCCCACCGTCCGACCCCCGTGACAGGATCGGCACCGCACGCACGACCGCGACGCGCCCACCGGCCGCGCCGCGCGGCCCGCGCACCACCGAGGCCACCCCGAGCACCACCGATCCGCTCAAGGGAGAGCGACATGGCAGGCAAGCCGCCCACCGGCGACCCCGTACAGGACGCACCCGACGTCACCGCCCCGCAGCACGCCGCCGCCGGCCTGCCCGCCATCGCCCACACCCTGCGCATCGCCCAGCAGCAGATGGGCGTGCGCCGCACCGCCCTGACCCTCCTCAAGGTCAACCAGAAGGACGGCTTCGACTGCCCCGGCTGTGCCTGGCCCGAACCCGACAAGCGCCACGCCGCCGAGTTCTGCGAGAACGGCGCCAAGGCCGTCGCCGAGGAAGCCACGCTGCGCCGCGTCACCCCCGCCTTCTTCGCCGCCCACCCCGTCGCCCAGCTCGCCGACCGCAGCGGCTACTGGCTCGGCCAGCAGGGCCGGCTCACCGAACCCATGTACCTGGCCGAGGGCGCCGAGCACTACGAGCCCGTCTCCTGGGAACGGGCCTTCGACATCGTCGCCGAGGAACTCACCGCCCTCACCTCCCCCGACGAAGCCGTCTTCTACACCTCCGGGCGCACCAGCAACGAAGCCGCCTTCCTCTACCAGCTCTTCGCCCGCGAGTACGGCACCAACAACCTGCCCGACTGCTCCAACATGTGCCACGAGTCCTCGGGCTCCGCACTCACCGAGACCATCGGCATCGGCAAGGGCAGCGTCCTCCTGGAGGACCTCCACAAGGCCGACCTGATCATCGTCGCCGGCCAGAACCCCGGCACCAACCACCCCCGCATGCTCAGCGCCCTGGAGAAGGCCAAGACCGGCGGCGCACGGATCATCACGGTCAACCCCCTGCCCGAGGCCGGCCTGGAGCGGTTCAAGAACCCCCAGAACGCCCGCGGCCTCGCCGGCGGCGGCACCGCCCTGACCGACCTCTTCCTCCAGATCCGCCTCGGCGGCGACCAGGCCCTCTTCCGCCTCCTCAACAAGCTGGTCCTCGACACCGACGGCGCCGTCGACACCGACTTCGTCCGCGAGCACACCCACGGCTTCGAGGAGTTCGCCCGCGCGGCCCGCGCCGCCGACTGGGACGAGACCCTGCGCGCCACCGGCCTGCCCCGCGAGGACATCGAGGCCGCCCTGCGCATGGTCCTCGCCTCCCGCCGCACCGTCGTGTGCTGGGCCATGGGCCTCACCCAGCACAAGCACGCCGTGCCCACCATCAAGGAAGTCGTCAACTTCCTGCTGCTGCGCGGCAACATCGGCCGGCCCGGCGCCGGCGTCTGCCCCGTCCGCGGACACAGCAACGTCCAGGGCGACCGCACCATGGGCATCTTCGAACGCCCCGCCCCCGCGTTCCTCGACGCCCTGGAGAAGGAGTTCGGCTTCGCCCCGCCCCGAGAGCACGGCCTCGACGTCGTCCGGGCCATCCGAGCCCTCCGCGACGGAGCCGCCAAGGTCTTCTTCGCCATGGGCGGCAACTTCGTCGCCGCCACCCCCGACACCGACGTCACCGAGGCCGCCATCCGCCGCGCCCGCCTCACCGTCCACGTCTCCACCAAACTCAACCGCTCACACGTGATCACCGGCGCACGGGCCCTGATCCTGCCCACCCTCGGCCGCACCGAACGCGACCGCCAGGCCTCGGGCGACCAGTTCGTCACCGTCGAGGACTCCATGGGCATGGTCCACGCCTCCCGCGGACGCCTGGAACCCGCCGGCCCGCGACTGCTGTCCGAGCCGGCCATCGTGTGCCGCCTCGCCCGCCGCGTCCTCGGCGACGGCAGCAAGACACCGTGGGAGGCCTTCGAGCGCGACTACGCCGCCATCCGCGACCGCATCGCCCGCGTCATCCCCGGCTTCGAGGACTTCAACACCCGCGTCGCCGAGCCCGGAGGCTTCACCCTCCCCCACGCCCCCCGCGACAGCCGCCGCTTCCCCACCACCACCGGCAAGGCCAACTTCACCGCCGCCGCCGTCGAGTACCCGCGCGTGCCCGAGGGACGCCTCCTCCTCCAGACCCTCCGCTCGCACGACCAGTACAACACCACCATCTACGGCCTGGACGACCGCTACCGCGGCATCAAGAACGGCCGCCGCGTCGTCCTCCTCCACCCCGACGACGCCCGCGACCTCGACCTCGCCGACGGCGCCTACGCCGACCTCGTCAGCGAATGGACCGACGGCAGCGAACGCCGCGCACCCGGCTTCCGCGTCGTCCACTACCCCACGGCCCGCGGCTGCGCCGCCGCCTACTACCCCGAGACCAACGTCCTCGTCCCCCTGGACCACACCGCCGACACCAGCAACACCCCGGCCAGCAAGTCCGTCGTCATCAGGATCGAACGCCCCCACGACGCCCCGGCCCAGGACCCGTCCCCCGGCAACCGTTGACGCCGGGCCGTCCGGCCGAAAACAATTTCACACCACAACGACCACGGGTGATCGGAGCCACGACGCATGGGCGAGCGCAGCAAGACCACGTTCCCGCAGGAGATCCTCGACCAGTGGGCCGGCAGCGGGCTCGACCTCAACGCCCTCTTCTCCGCCGGACACCTCGGCGAACGCATGAGCGTGGACGTGTCCGAGGCATCCCCCGAGCGCGTCGTGGGCACCATGCCCGTCGAGGGCAACACCCAGCCGTACGGACTCCTGCACGGCGGCGCCTCCGCCGTGCTCGCCGAAACCCTCGGCTCCGTCGGCGCCATGCTCCACGGCGGCCCCGCCCGCATCGCGGTCGGCGTGGACCTCAACTGCACCCACCACCGCGGAGTGCGCTCCGGCCTGGTCACCGGCGTCGCCACCCCCGTCCACCGCGGACGCACCACCGCCACCTACGAGATCGTCATCACCGACGAACACGACAAGCGCGTGTGCACCGCCCGCCTCACCTGCATCCTGCGCGACAACGAAACGATCTGAACCACGGTCTGCACCGGGAACGACCGCACGCGCACACCACACGGACAGGCCGGGGCGAAGGCACGACAAGCGGCATAACAAGACAGTCACATCGTGTCCCCCACCTCTGCCCCACCGAGCCGACCACCCCCTAAAGTCACGGCCCATCACGACCCCGCCGGGCGGTACACCCACCACCCCCGCACTCGGATCCCCCCGCCCTCGCCCGGCGAGCGCCACGGCACCTCAACAGCCGCGCCAGGGAAAGGATTCACCGTGCCACACCGCGTGCGCCACCGCCCCTTTCTCCTCCTCACCACCACCCTCACCACCTGCGCCCTGGCCCTCTCCGCCTGCGGATCACGCGACCCTCAGAAGGCCGGCGACGCCGCCGGCGACGCCGCCGGCAAAACCGTCGTCGCCATCGGCGTCGACGCCCCCCTCACCGGATCCGTCTCCGCCATCGGCCAGGGCATCAAGAACTCCGTCGACCTCGCCGTCCGCACCGCCAACAAATACGGCGAAGTCAAAGGCATCACCTTCAAGACCGTCGCCCTCGACGACCAGGCCGTACCCGGCACCGGCCAGCAGAACGCCGCCAAACTCGCCGCCGACAAAACCGTCCTCGGCGTCGTCGGCCCCTACAACTCCGGCGTCGCCCAGTCCATGCAGGGCATCTTCGCCAAATCCCACCTCACCCAGGTCTCCCCCGCCAACACCAACCCGGCACTCAGCCTCGGCGACGCCTGGGCCAAAGGCGACAAGAAACGCCCCTTCCCCACCTACTTCCGCACCGCCACCACCGACCTCGTCCAAGGACGCTTCGCCGCCCAGTACTACTACAACGAATCCAAGAAACGACGCGTCTTCGTCGTCGACGACAAACAGACCTACGGCATGGGCCTCGCAGCCATCTTCGCCCAGGAATTCAAACACCTCGGCGGCCAGGTCGTCGGCACCGACCACCTCACCGTCAAAGAAACCGATTTCTCCGGCATCGCCAACAAAGTCAAA
The DNA here is from genome assembly GCF_002939475.1 of Streptomyces cinnamoneus. Lineage (NCBI taxonomy): Bacteria > Bacillati > Actinomycetota > Actinomycetes > Kitasatosporales > Streptomycetaceae > Streptomyces > Streptomyces cinnamoneus. Next base: position 1,775,664 of record NZ_PKFQ01000001.1, read on the forward strand.
TCCTCCGGCGCCGACTCCGTCTACTTCGGCGGCCAGTACCCCGAAGGCGGCCTCCTGTCCGACCAGGTCAAAAAAACCGGCGCCCACATCCCCCTCATGGGGGGCGACGGCATGTACGACCCTGCCTTCATCACCGCGTCCGGCGAAAGCAACGACGGCGACCTCGTCACCTCCGTCGGCTACCCCGTCGAAGAACTGCACTCCGCCAGGACATTCATCAAGAACTACAAAAAAACCGGCTACAAGGACCCCTACGCCTCACACGGCGGCTACTCCTACGACGCCGCCTGGGCCATCATCCAAGCCATCAAGAAAACCGTTCAGGACAACGACGGAAAACTCCCCGAAAACCCCCGCCCCAAAATCGTCGAAGCCATGAGCGACGTCTACTTCGGCGGGGTCACCGGCAAAGTTTCCTTCGACGAATACGGCGACACCACCAACAAACAGATGACCGTCTACCAAGTCGCCGGGAAAATCTGGAAACCCATCAAGAGCACCACCTTCGAAGGCTGACACCCCGCACACACGCACACCGCACGCGCGCCCGGCCCCACGCCGCGCCGCAACCCATCACACCCTCAACGGGGAGGCCCGTGGTGCACGAACTGCCCCAAGTGCTGGTCAGCGGAATAGCCCTCGGTGCCCTCTACGGCCTCATCGCCATCGGGTACACCATGGTGTACGGCATCGTCCAACTCATCAACTTCGCCCACGGCGAGATCGTCATGATCGGCGCCTTCGGCGCCCTCACCATCCACCTCTGGCTGCCCGACACCATCCCCCTCGCCGCCACCCTCCCCCTCATGCTCCTCGGCGGAGTCATAGCCTCCGTCACCGTCGCCGGCGCCGCCGAACGCTTCGCCTACCGCCCCCTGCGCAACGCCCCCCGCCTCGCCCCCCTCATCACCACCATCGGCCTGTCCATCGCACTCCAGCAAATCGTCTGGGCCTTCTACCCCGACGCCAAGAAGTCCCGCAGCTTCCCCCAGTTCGGCGACGCCTTCCAGCTCGCCGGCAACCTCCGCCTCCAACGCGACGACCTCTTCGTCCTCATCGCCGCCCCCCTGTGCATGCTCGCCCTCGGCATCTTCGTCGCCAAGAGCCGCACCGGCCGCGCCATGCAGGCCACCGCACAGGACCCCGACACCGCCCGCCTCATGGGCATCAACACCGACCGCATCATCGTCCTGGCCTTCGCCATCGGCGGCGCCTTCGCCGCCGTCGCCGCCGTGGCCCAGGGACTGCGCGCCGGTCAGATCAACTTCGAAATGGGCTTCGTCCTCGGCCTCAAGGCCTTCACCGCCGCCGTCCTCGGCGGCATCGGCAACATCTACGGCGCCATGCTCGGCGGAGTCCTCCTCGGCATCGGCGAAATCGCCTCCGTCACCTACATCCAGCACATCCCCGGCATGCACCAACTCGGCGGCGGAGGCTGGAAGGACGTATGGGCCTTCGCCATGCTCATCGCCGTCCTCCTCGTCCGCCCCCAGGGACTGCTCGGCGAACGCGTCGCGGATCGGGCGTGAGAGACATGACCACACACCCCGCCACCCTCTCCCCCACCACCGCCACCGCCCTCACCACCTGCGGCGCCGCCCTCACCGCCTTCTCCACCTACCTCCCCTGGACCTGGACCACCGCCTTCCCCGGCAACCTCACCATCACCGGCTACCCCGGCGGCCTCCAACTCTTCACCCTCATCGGCGCCGCCCTCACCCTCATCCAACTCCTCGCCGGACACGGCATCCCCGGCCTCCGCTGGCTCAACCCCGCCCGCACCCACACCCCCGCCCTCCTCCTCGCCACCGGCACCCTCGCCACCACCTGGTACACCCTCATCGCCATCGCCGTACAACTCGGCGGACTCGTCAACCTCGAACCCGGCGGCGCCGTAGCCGCCATCGCCCCCCTCATCACCCTCACCGGCACCCTCGCCCTCGCCCACCACCACGCCACCGAGGACCACACCCACCAGGACCGGACCACCACCGCCACCGCCGCCCTGCTCCGCACCGCACGCACCCTGCTCAACGGACCCGGCAGCCACACACCGCCCCCACCCCGGCCGCTGCCCGCCCCCGCCGGCATCGCCATCATCGCGGCGGTCTTCGCACTCGCCCTCTACGTCCTCACCTACGGCATCGGCACCGCATACGGCGAACTCTTCACCGGCTTCCTCCTCCTCGCCGCCTTCACCACGGCGGCACTCTTCAAAGCCGGACTCATCACACGCCTACGACACCTCACCCACCAGCACCGCCACGTCACCATCACCGCGGCCTTCCTCACCGCCGCCCTCTTCCCCCTCACCCAGGACACCGACGAATACACCCTCATCATCGTCAACATCCTGATCTTCGCCACGGTCGCCCTCGGCCTCAACGTCGTCGTCGGCCTCGCCGGCCTCCTCGACCTCGGCTACGTCGCCTTCCTCGGCGTCGGCGCCTACACCGCAGCCCTCGTCTCCGGCTCCACCGCCTCCACCCTCCACGTCCACTTCCCCTTCTGGGCCGCCGCCCTCACCGGCGCCGCCGCCTCCCTCATCTTCGGCATCGTCATCGGCGCACCCACCCTCCGCCTGCGCGGCGACTACCTCGCCATCGTCACCCTCGGCTTCGGAGAGATCTTCCGCATCGCCGTCGGCAACCTCAACGGCGAATCAGGCCCCTCACTCACCAACGGCCCCAACGGGATCCCCAACATCCCCGACCTCGCCCTCGGCAGCTACCACTTCGGCGACACCCACTCCCTCGCCGGCATCACCCTCACCCCCTTCGCCAACTACTACTTCCTGATGCTCCTCATCACCGTCATCGTCGTCCTCGTCTTCAGCCGCGCCGGAAACTCCCGCATCGGCCGCGCCTGGATCGCCATCCGCGAGGACGAGACCGCCGCGACCGCCATGGGCATCAACAGCTTCCGCCTCAAACTCCTCGCCTTCGCGCTCGGCGCCACCCTCGCCGGCCTCGCCGGCACCGTCCAAGCCCACGTCGCCCAAACCGTCGTCCCCGAGCAGTACGTCTTCGCCGGCCCCGTACCACCCAACTCCGCATTCCTCCTCGCCGCCGTCATCCTCGGCGGCATGGGCACCATCAGCGGCCCCCTTCTCGGCGCCGCCCTGCTCTACCTCATCCCCGCCAAACTCCAATTCCTCCAGGACTACCAACTCCTCGCCTTCGGCATCGCCCTCATCCTCCTCATGCGCTTCCGCCCCGAAGGCCTCATCCCCAGCCGCCGACAACAGCTCGAATTCCACGACACCACCGACAACCGCCCCGACGACGGCGTCCAGCTCACCAAGGCGGAGGCATGAACACCATGACGACCACCGACGCCGCCGACACCCCCCGGCCCCAGCCCCTCCTCACCGCCACCGGCGTCACCATGCGCTTCGGCGGACTCACCGCCGTACGATCCGTCGACCTCACCGTCCACACCGGTCAGATCGTCGGACTCATCGGCCCCAACGGCGCCGGCAAAACCACCTTCTTCAACTGCCTCACCGGCCTCTACACCCCCGCCGAAGGCACCGTCACCTACCGCGACACCGCCCTCCCCGCCAAACCCCACCTCGTCACCCGGGCAGGCATCGCCCGCACCTTCCAAAACATCCGCCTCTTCGCCAGCATGACCGTCCTCGAAAACGTCCTCGTCGGCCGCCACACCCGCACCAAAGAAGGCCTCCTCGCCGCCCTCCTCCGCGGACCCACCTACCACCGCGCCGAGAAAGCCTCAAAACAACGCGCCCTCGAACTCCTCGACTTCACCGGCCTCACCCCCCAACGCGACCAGCTCGCCCGCAACCTCCCCTACGGCGAACAGCGCCGCCTCGAAATCGCCCGCGCCCTCGCCAGCGACCCCGGACTCCTCCTCCTCGACGAACCCACCGCCGGAATGAACCCCCACGAGACCCGCACCACCGAACGACTCGTCCGCGCCATCCGCGACCAAGGCACCGCCGTCCTCGTCATCGAGCACGACATGCGCTTCATCTTCAACCTCTGCGACCACGTCGCCGTACTCGTCCAAGGACAAAAACTCACCGAAGGCACCCCCCGAACCGTCCAGAACGACGAACGCGTCATCGCCGCCTACCTCGGCACACCCCACAGCACCACCACGGAGGACGACCACCGATGACCGCCCTCCTCGAAATCGACAACCTCCACGTCGCCTACGGAAAAATCAAAGCCGTCAAAGGCATCTCCCTCACCGTCCACACCGGCCAAATCGTCACCCTCGTCGGCACCAACGGCGCCGGAAAAACCACTACCCTCCGCACCATCTCCGGTCTCCTCACCCCTCACTCCGGCACCATCCACTTCGACGGCCAACCCCTCACCCACACCCCCGCCCACCGCATCGTCGCCCGCGGCCTCGCCCACTCCCCCGAAGGCCGCCACATCTTCCCCCGCCTCACCATCGCCGAAAACCTCCACCTCGGAGCGTTCCTCAGAAAAGACACCGACGGCATCACCCACGACATCCACCGCGTCTACGAACTCTTCCCCGTCCTCGGCGAACGCTCCACCCAAAAAGCCGGCACCCTCTCCGGCGGGGAGCAACAAATGCTCGCCATGGGCCGCGCCCTCATGTCCCGGCCCAAACTCCTCATGCTCGACGAACCCTCCATGGGCCTCTCACCGATCATGATGCAGAAAATCACAGCCACCATCACCGAACTCAAAGCCACCGGCACCACCATCCTGCTCGTCGAACAGAACGCCCGAGCCGCACTCGCCCTCGCCGACCACGGCCACGTCATGGAAACCGGCCGCATCGTCCTCTCCGGAACAGGCACAGACCTCCTCCACGACGAATCCGTACGCAAGGCCTACCTCGGCGAAGACTGACACCCGACAACCCCCGGCAACGCAAAAGGCCCGAGTCCCCACGGACCCGGGCCCCACCACAACGACGAGCGGACTACTGCCCCTTCGCCTGCTTCTTCTCCTGCGCGTCCTCGATGACCGCCTCCGCCACCTGCTGCATCGACATCCGCCGGTCCATCGACGTCTTCTGAATCCACCGGAACGCCGCCGGCTCCGTCAGCCCGTACTGCGTCTGCAGCACGCTCTTCGCCCGGTCCACCAGCTTCCGCGTCTCCAGCCGCTGCGAGAGGTCCGCGACCTCCTGCTCCAGTGCCCTCAGCTCCGTGAACCGCGACACCGCCATCTCGATCGCCGGCACGACGTCGCTCTTGCTGAACGGCTTCACCAGATACGCCATGGCCCCGGCGTCCCGGGCCCGCTCCACAAGATCACGCTGCGAGAACGCGGTCAGCATCAAAACCGGGGCGATCGACTCCCCCGCGATCCGCTCGGCCGCGGAGATCCCGTCGAGCACCGGCATCTTCACATCGAGGATCACCAGATCCGGCCGGTGCTCGCGCGCGAGCGCGACGGCCGTCTCGCCGTCGCCCGCCTCGCCCACGACGGAGTAGCCCTCTTCTTCGAGCATCTCTTTGAGGTCGAGGCGGATGAGGGCCTCGTCCTCGGCGATCACGACGCGGGTGATGTGCGGAGGGGTGTGCTGCGGCTCGTCGTCGACGGGCGGCTGGGGCTCGGCGGCGGTCACGGGTCTCCTTGGTAGGGCAGGGGTACTGCCCCACGAGCCTACCTAGGTCCTGTATGTTTGATGCACGAAGGTCACTCGTGGACCTTCGTTTCGCAGGAGGCCCCGGTACTCCAACGGTTAGAGAGACGGTGCTCAAACCACCGACAGTGTGGGTTCGAATCCCACTCGGGGCACTTGACCTTCGAATCGAAGGCTCGCCAGCCTGCTGGTGATCTTCACTCGCTACGGTGAACATTTCTTCGAGCCGGCTCGCTGCCACACACGTTCAGGCACGCCCGCAGCTGTGTACGACACCGAAACGCGCCAGCGTGCACTCGCCCTCGTCGATCAGGGCCACAGCCTCAATGCCGTGAGCAAGCAGACCGGCATATCCAGGTACGCGATCCGCTCGTGGCAGACCAGGCTCGAACCCCTCCCCCGCACGCACGAATGCTCGCGCTGCTGCAGCACACCGCACCCCCGCCGATGTCAGCCGCGTACGCCTATCTGCTCGGCCTCTACCTGGGCGACGGCCACATCATCGACTACCGCAAACACCGGGCACCGAGCATGTCTCTCGCGTGCGGCGACAAGTGGCCCGGCCTCATCGAAGCCGCCGCACAGGCCCTCAACGCCGTGTTCCCCGACAACAAGGTCTGCCAGGTGAGCGGCACCGGTTGCACCTACGTGAAGGTGCACTCGAAACACCTCCCGTGCCTCTTCCCTCAGCACGGCCCCGGCAAGAAGCACGAGCGCCGCATCGTGCTGGAAGCCTGGCAGCAGCGAATCGTGGACGCACACCCGTGGGAGTTCCTCCGCGGACTCATCCACTCCGACGGCTCGCGCATCACCAACTGGACCACCCGCACCATCAACGGTGAGGTCAAGCGCTACGAGTACTCCCGCTACTTCTTCACCAACACATCCACCGACATCCTGATGCTCTTCACCGAGACCCTCGACAAGGTGGGCGTCGAATGGAAGTCCACCCACCCAGAGCCGACGCGCCCAGAACATCTCCGTAGCCCGCCGCGCCTCCGTCGCCCTCATGGACGCCCACATAGGACCGAAGTACTGATCGCCCCTACTTCGGCGAGTCGTCCTCCCCGATGTGGTGCACCCGCACCAGGTTCGTCGTCCCCGGCGTCCCGGGTGGGGAGCCCGCCGTGATGATGACCATGTCGCCCTTGCGGCAGCGGCCGATCCGCAGCAGGTGCTCGTCGACCTGCTCGACCATCTCGTCGGTCGTCTGCACCATCGGGCCCAGGAACGTCTCCACCCCCCACGTGAGGTTCAGCTGCGAGCGCGTCGCCGGCTCGGGGGTGAACGCCAGCAGCGGGATGGGTGACCGGTAGCGCGACAGCCTGCGGACCGTGTCACCGGATTGAGTGAAGGCCACCAGGAACTTGGCGCCGAGAAAGTCGCCCATTTCGGCGGCGGCGCGGGCGACGGAGCCTCCCTGGGTGCGGGGCTTGCTGCGTTCGGTGAGAGGGGGGAGGCCTTTGGCGAGGACGTCTTCCTCCGCCGCGGCGACGATGCGGCCCATGGTCTTGACGGTCTCGACGGGGTACTTGCCGACGCTGGTCTCACCGCTGAGCATGACGGCGTCGGTGCCGTCGATGACGGCGTTGGCGACGTCGGAGGCTTCGGCGCGGGTGGGGCGGGAGGCGTCGATCATGGAGTCGAGCATCTGGGTGGCGACGATGACCGGCTTGGCGTTGCGCTTGGCGAGCTTGATCGCTCGTTTCTGCACGATCGGGACTGTTTCCAGTGGCATTTCGACACCGAGGTCGCCGCGGGCGACCATGATGCCGTCGAAGGCGGCGACGATGTCGTCGAGGTTCTGGACAGCCTGGGGCTTTTCGATCTTGGCGATGACGGGGAGGCGGCGGCCTTCTTCGTCCATGACGCGGTGTACGTCGTCGATGTCGTGTCCGGTGCGGACGAAGGAGAGGGCGATGATGTCGGCGCCGGTCCTGATGGCCCAGCGGAGGTCTTCGACGTCCTTCGCGGAGAGGGCGGGGACGGAGACGGCGACTCCGGGGAGGTTGAGTCCCTTGTGGTCGGAGACCATGCCGCCTTCGATGACCATGGTCCTGACCCGGGGGCCGTGGACGTCGATGACTTCAAGAGTTACACGGCCGTCGTCGACGAGGATGCGTTCGCCCCTGGAGACGTCGTGGGCGAGGCCGGGGTAGGTGGTGCCGCAGGAGTGGCGGTCGCCTTCGACGTCCTCGACGGTGATGGTGAACTCGTCGCCGCGCTCGAGGAGGACGGGGCCTTCGCGGAAGCGGCCGAGGCGGATCTTCGGGCCTTGAAGGTCGGCGAGGACGCCGACGCTGCGTCCGATTTCGTCGGAGGCCTTGCGGACCCGCTGGTAGCGGGTCTCGTGTTCGACGTACGTGCCGTGGCTGAGGTTGAAGCGGGCGACGTCCATGCCGGCTTCGACGAGTGCCTTGATCTGCTCGTACGAGTCGGTGGCGGGCCCCAGGGTGCAGACGATTTTCGCTCGGCGCATGGTACGAGCCTATGACCTACCGACCGGTAGGGAATTCGCCCGCCGCAAGTGCTCAAAGTCCTTTGGGTAAACCCTTGTTGACACCTTGTGAAACGTGCAGCGAGGCGCTCCGATGAGCGCCTCCGGCCGCCGCGGTGGTGGGCCTCAGAGGGTGGGGGGCGTCATCGTAAACCGGGCGTTGACGTGGGCGTGGACGGTCTGGCGGCGGGGTTCGAGGTCGAGGGTGGGGGGCGGGGTGGGCGGGGCGCCGCCGAAGCCGGAGCGCATCATGCCGCCGGGCGCGGCGGGGGGCCCTGCGGGGGCGGTGGGGAGGGTGTGCTCGGCGCCGGTGTCGGCGAGTTCGACGAGGGCGACGAGTCGGGAGCCGAGGGCGTCGGCGTATTCGCGGGCGCGTTGTACGGCTTCGCGTACGGCCTTTTGGCGGGCTTCGCGGTGGGCGGGTGAGTCGGGGCGCAGGCTCCACCAGGGGCCGTTGATGCGGATGAGGTCGTTCTCGGAGAGGCGGGTGACGAGTTCGCCGAGGGTGGTGAAGTCGGTGACGGTGGCGGTGTGGTGGACGTGGCCGTGGTAGGCGTGGACGCGTTCGTGGCGGCCTTTGTCGTTGAGTTGGGGGGTGATGGTGAAGCTTCCTGTTTCGATTTTCTCGATGGCTTGTCCGTAGCTCCTGAGGAGTTCGAGGGTGTGGTTGTTGCGGCGGGTGAGGTCGTCGAGAGTGGTGCGGCGGTCGGTGCCGCGGGCGCTGATGCTGATGCCGAGGTGGGCGATTTCGGGGTCGACTTCGAGGCGGGCTTCGCCGCGGACGGCGACTCGGGGGGCGTCGGGGGTGCCGTAGGGCAGGGGTGCGGGGTGGGGTGTGGTCATGGGGTCAGGGTGGCAGGCGTGGTGCGGGGGTGTCGTGGCTGGTGGGTGGTGATGTGGATCGCAGGGTGTTGAGGGTGTTGGGGGGTGTGGGGGGTGGGCCAGAATCTACGCGCGTTGGCTCTGGCCGCGTTGGTTCTGGTGATGAATGGGGAGAACAGAACATATGCCGCTCAATCGTAGGAACTTCCTGGGGCGTACGGCTGTGACGGGTGCCGGTGTGGCGTTGGCGGGGGCTGCGGGTGCCGTGCCGGCCGAGGCGCGGACTGCGGACCAGGAGCGGGGTCGGGGGAAGAAGCGCTACTCCTTGACCGTGATGGGGACGACCGACCTGCACGGCAACGTCTTCAACTGGGACTATTTCACCGATGCCGAGTTCGATGACAAGGCGCACAACGACGTCGGGCTGGCGAAGATTTCGACGCTGGTGGGTCAGGTCCGGGCGGAGAAGGGGCGTCGGAACACGCTTTTGATCGATGCCGGTGACACGATTCAGGGGACTCAGCTTTCGTATTACTACGCCAGGGTGGATCCGATCACGGGTCCGGGAGGGCCGGTGCACCCGATGGCGCAGGCGATGAACGCGATCGGCTATGACGCTGCCGCGCTGGGCAACCATGAGTTCAACTACGGCATTCCGACGTTGCGGAAGTTCGAGGAGCAGTGTGATTTTCCGCTGCTGGGTGCGAACGCTCTGGATGCGAAGACCATGCGGCCGGCGTTCCGTCCGTATGTGATGAAGCGGGTGTGCACGCCGCATGGTCGTGATGTGCGGGTGGCGGTTCTGGGTTTGACGAATCCGGGGATCGCGATCTGGGACAAGGCGAACGTGCAGGGGAAGATGGTGTTTCCCGGTCTGGAGGAGCAGGCGGCGAAGTGGGTGCCGAAGCTCCGGTCGATGGGCGCGGACGTGGTGATCGTTGCGGCGCATTCGGGTTCGAGCGGCACGTCGTCGTACGGTGATCAGTTGCCGTACGTGGAGAACGCGGCGGCGTTGGTGGCGGAGCAGGTGCCGGGTATCGACGCGATTCTGGTGGGGCACGCTCACACGGAGATTCCCGAGTACCGGGTGGCGAACAAGGAGACCGGCAAGCAGGTCGTGCTGTCGGAGCCCTTGAAGTGGGGTCAGCGGCTGACGCTGTTCGACTTCGACCTGGTGTGGGAGCGGGGCGGCTGGCAGGTGGAGTCGGTCTCGGCGAAGGTGCTGAACTCCAATACGGTGGCGGAGGACGCCCGGATCACCGGTTTGCTGCGTGATGAGCACCGGAAGGTGGTGGCGTATGTGAACCAGGTGATCGGTTCGTCGTCGGCGGCGATGAGTGCCGCGGAGGCGCCGTACAAGGACACGCCGATCATTGATTTCATCAATCATGTGCAGGCGGAGACGGTGCGGGGTGCTCTGGCGGGTTCGGCGTACGCGTCGTTGCCAGTGTTGTCCCAGGCTTCGTGTTTTTCGCGTACGGCTGCGGTGCCGGCGGGGAAGGTGACGATTCGCGAGGTGGCGGGGCTGTATCCGTTTGAGAACACGCTGGAGGCGCGGTTGATGACCGGTGCCCAGTTGCGTGAGTATCTGGAGTTCTCGGTGCGCTATTACGCGCAGACCGCTGTGGGTGCGCCGGTGGATCCGTCGAAGTTGACGAATGCGGAGGGGGTTCCGGATTACAACTACGACGTGGTGAGTGGTCTGTCGTACGAGGTGGACATCGCTCGGGCGCCGGGGTCGCGGATCGTGGGCCTGTCGTTCGCGGGGAAGCCGTTGGACGACTCCGCCGAGTTCGTTCTGGCGGTGAACAACTACCGGGCGAGTGGCGGGGGTGGTTTCCCGCATGTGGCGCGTGCCAAGCAGTTGTGGGCGAACTCGGAGGAGATCCGCAACACGATCATCGGTTGGGTGAAGGCGAAGGGGTCGATCGATGTGGGGGCGTTCGCTTCAGTGGACTGGAAGCTGACGCGGGATGGTGTGCCGGTTTTCTGAGCCGATGGCGGTCTGGGGTCGTGGTTGTGGCCGCGGCTCCAGGCCGAAGGTGGTGAAGGCGGTGCGCTGGGGCAGGGCGTAGACGGTTTTCCCCGTGAGGGCGTTGAGGATGACGGCGCTGCGCCAGGCGGCGAGGCCGAGGTCGGGGGCGCCGACGCCGTGGGTGTGGGTTTCGGCGTTCTGGACGTGGACGGCTCCCTTGACGGAGGGGTCGAGGATGAGCCGGTGGTGTTCGTCGATGCGGGGGCGGCCGCTGGAGTCTCGGCGGATGTAGGGGTCGAGGGCGGCGAGGAGGGTGTCGACGCGGCGTTCGCGGTAGCCGGTGGCGAGGACGACGGCGTCGGTGGTGAGGCGGGAGCGGCTGCCTTGCTGGGTGTGTTCGAGGTGGAGTTCGACGCGGGTGGTGCCGACGCGTCCGGCGGTGCGGACGAAGACTCCGGGGGTGAGGGTGGCGTCGGGCCAGCCGCCGTGGAGGCTGCGGCGGTAGAGCTCGTCGTGGATGTCGGCGATGGTGTGGGTGTCGATGCCCTGGTGGAGCTGCCACTGCTGGGGCAGGACCTGGTCGCGGACGGGTTCGGGGAGGGTGCGGAAGTAGTGGGTGTAGTCGGGGGTGAAGTGCTCGAGGCCGAGCTTGCTGTACTCCATGGGGGCGAAGGCGGGGGTGCGGGCGATCCAGTGGAGTTTTTCGCGGCCTTCGGGGCGGCGGCGGAGGAGGTCGAGGAAGACCTCGGCGCCTGACTGTCCGCTGCCGATGACGGTGATGTGTTCGGCTTCGAGGAGTCTGTCGCGGTGGGAGAGGTAGTCCGCGGCGTGGATGACGGGGACGTTGGGGGCGTCGACGAGGGGGCGGAGCGGTTCGGGGACGTAGGGGGCGGTCCCCACGCCGAGGACGAGGTTGCGGGTGTAGGCGCGGCCGAGGGCGTCGGCTTCGCCGTCGGGGTCGAGCTGGGTGTAGTCGATCTCGAAGAGGACGCGTTCGGGGTTCCAGCGGACGGCGTCGATGTGGTGGTTGAAGTGGAGTCCGCGGAGGTTCTCGCTGACCCAGCGGCAGTAGGCGTCGTATTCGGCGCGGTGGATGTGCTGGCGCTCGGCGAAGTAGAAGGGGTAGAGGCGTTCGCGGGTCTTGAGGTAGTTGAGGAAGGACCAGGGGCTGGTGGGGTCGGCGAGGGTGACGAGATCGGCGAGGTGGGGGACCTGGAGGGCGGTGCCGTCGATGAGGAGGCCGGGGTGCCACTGGAAGGACGGGCTCTGGTCGTAGAAGGCGGCCTTGAGGTCCTGGAGGGGGTGGGCGAGGGCGGCGAGGGAGAGGTTGAAGGGGCCGATGCCGATGCCGACGAGGTCGAGGGGGTGGTCGGGGGCGGAGGCGGGGGGCTCTTGGGGGCTGGTCATCGGGTGGTGTGGCCTTCCACGAGTGTCGGCGGTGCCGGGGTCGTCGGGGGCGGGTACCGGGCGGGGTCCGGAGCGGGCTCGAATGATCGCGTCGGCGGGGCCGGCTCCGGGGCGGGTGCGCGCCGCGGGCCGGGTGCGGCGGTGGCCGGAGGCTGTTCTCGGGGCGTTCTCCCTGGTCTGTGGCGGGCCGGGCTGGCGCCAACGGCTCAAGCTACCGGCTGTGCTCGCACGGTGACGTGGGGTGGGGAAGGTTTCGCCCGATGGGGGTACGGGCCCGGCGAGGCCTTGCGCGGGCGCGGAGTTGGGGGCGCGGGGGCGTGGGGCGAGGCCGTGGCGGGGGGTGCGGTTCGGCGGTGGGGAGGGGCTTCAAGGTAATGTGCTCACCATGGCCATGACTTTTGCTCTCGACGTAGGGCCGCTGAAGCCCGAGCCCGCACCGCTCATCCTGGGTCTGGTGCTGTTCTTCCTCACCTTCTGGGTGATGGCGAAGGTGATCCTTCCGCGCGTCAACAAGGTCCTCATCGAGCGTGAGAACGCCACCGAGGGGCGTTTCGAGGAGGCCGAGGAGACGCGTGCCGAGGCGGCGCGGGTCCACGCCGAGTACCAGGAGCTGCTGGCGGAGGCCCGCCACGAGGCGGCGCGGCTGCGGCAGGAGTCGTTCGAGCAGGGCACGGCGATCATCGCGGAGCTGCGGGCCGAGGGCCAGCGGCAGCGTGAGGAGATCATCTCCGCCGGTCACGCGGTGATCGACGCGGAGCGCGCGGTGGCCGAGGCGGAGCTGCGCGAGCAGGTCGGCGTGCTGGCCACGGACCTCGCGGGCAAGATCGTCGGCGAGCCGATGACGGACTACGCCCGGGAGAGCGGTGTCGTCGACCGCTTCCTGGAGGAGCTGCGCACGGCGAAGGCGTCGGACGCGGCAGCGGGCGAGACCCGCGACTGACAACCGGCAGAGCCATAGGCCCAGGCTCCCCGCACCCTTCCGGGTGCGGGGAGCCTTGTCGTTTCCCGGGTTCGTTTCCCGGGAGGCCTTTCCCAGGTGTCGTTCTCAGATGTCGTTTCCGGGCCCGCCCTGTGGGAGGGCCCGGGGGTCATCCCTGGGCGGCGTGGATGGCCAGGGCGCGGCGCAGGTCGTCGAGCTGGTCGGTGAGGCGGCGGCGCAGCGCGGGGGTGGGGTCGGCGTCGCGCAGGCACTGTTCGCCGCGGCGCAGGTTCTCCTCGTCGATGAGGGTGCGGGGGAACCCGTCGCGGCCGGCGGCGACGGCGAGGGCGGGTCCGCGGCGGGCGGCGACGGCGACGGCGTCGGGGTAGTAGCGGTCGAGGTAGGGGCGGAGGAGGTCGGTCTGCTCGGGCTGCCAGAAGCCCTGTGCGGTGGCGGTGAAGAGGTAGTTGGACAGGTCGTCGCCGCCGTACATGGCGTGCCAGGCGGCTTCCTTGGTCACCGGGTCGGGGAGGGCGGCGCGGCAGCGTGCGGCGCCTTCCTGGCCGGTGGCGCTGGGGTCGCGGGTGAGTTCGGCGTCGATGTCGGCGGTGGTGGTGGCGCCGAGGACGGCCAGGCGGGCGAGGATGCCCCAGCGCAGTTCGGGGTCGAGGGCGGGGCCGGCGGGGACGGTGCCGGCGGCCAGCCAGTCCTGGAGGGTGGTGGGGGTGGTGGCGCTGGAGATGAGGGTGCGGACGGCGGTCAGGCGCAGGCCGTGGGCGTCGGTGCCCTCGGTGCGGGTGAGGAGGTCGTGGCAGAGGTCGGTGAGGGTGGCGAGGGCGGCGGGGCGGTCCTTCGCGGTCGTGTAGTGGTCGGCGATCGCGGTGCGGGCGAAGGCGAGGACGCCTTGGGTGATGGCGATGTCGTTCTCGTGCGGCAGGTGGGCGCGGGCGGCGTCGAGGTAGGCGGCGGGGGCGAGCTCGGCGTCGCGGACCATGTCGCGGGCGGCGTTCCACAGGACGGCCCGGGTGAGGGGGTCGGGGAGGGAGGAGAGGGAGGTGAGGGCGGTGGTCCAGGAGTCGGGGTCGAGGCGGACCTTGGCGTAGGTGAGGTCGCCGTCGTTGAGGAGGACGAGTGCGGGGCGGGGGCCGGGGAGGTCGAGGACGGGGGTGTGGCCGTCGGCGGGGAGGTCGAGGGTGAGGGGGGTGCGGGGGGTGAGGGCGTGGGGGTCGTCGGGGGTGTGGTCGTAGAGGCCGACGGTGAGGTGGTGGGGGCGGGTGCCGTCGTGGTGGAGCTCCAGTCGCCAGGTGCCGGGGGTGGTGGGGGCGGGGGTGTGGGGGGTGAGGGTGTCGACTCCGCTGGTGCGCAGCCAGTGGGCGGCCCAGGTGGGGACGTCGCGGCTGGAGTGGCGGTCGAGGGAGTCGATGAAGTCGGCGAGGGTGGCGTTGCCGAAGCGGTGGCGGGAGAAGTGGTCGTTGATGCCGGCGAGGAAGTCCTTCTCGCCGAGCCAGGTGACGAGCTGGCGCAGGGCGCTGGCGCCCTTGGCGTAGGAGATGCCGTCGAAGTTGAGGAGTGCGGAGGCGGTGTCGGTCACGGCGCCGGGGGCGGGGGCGACGGGGTGGGTGGAGGGGCGTTGGTCGGCGTCGTAGCCCCAGCTCTTGCGGGCGATGGCGAAGTCGGTCCAGGTGCCGGTGAAGCGGGTGGCGTCGGCGAGGACCTGGTACCCCATGTACTCGGCGAAGGACTCGTTGAGCCAGATGTCGTCCCACCAGCGGAGGGTGACGAGGTCGCCGAACCACATGTGGGCCATCTCGTGGGCGATGACCATGCCGCGGGTCTGGCGTTCGGTGTCGGTGACGGCGGAGCGGTAGACGAATTCGTCGCGGAAGGTGACGAGGCCGGGGTTCTCCATGGCGCCGGCGTTGAACTCGGGGACGAACGCCTGGTCGTAGGAGTCGAAGGGGTAGGGCTCGTCGAAGATCTCGTGGTAGCGGTCGAAGCAGCGCCGGGTGATGTCGAGGAGTTCGCCGGCGTCGGCGTCGAGGTGGGGGGCGAGGGAACGGCGGCAGTGCAGGGCGAAGGGCAGGCCGGCGTGCTCGGTGTGGACGCTGTGCCAGGGGCCGGCGGCGAAAGCGACGAAGTAGGTGCTCAGGGGTTTCGTGGTGGCCAGGTGCCAGCGGCCTTGGGCGGGCGGTCCGACGCGGGTGGCGCGGGCGTTGCCGAGAACGGTCCAGTGCGGGGGTGCGGTGACGGTGGCGTCGTAGACGGCCTTGAGGTCGGGCTGGTCGAAGGCGGCGAAGACGCGCTGGGCGTCGTCGATGAAGGTCTGGGTGTAGAGGTAGGTCTCCCCGTCGGCGGGGTCGGTGAAGCGGTGCATGCCCTCGCCGGTGCGGGAGTAGCGCATGTCGGCTTCGACGTGGAGTTCGTGGGGGCCGGCGGTGAGGGTGAGCGGTAGCCGGTTGTCGTCGAGCGTGGCGGGGTCGAGCGGGGTGCCGTCGAGGCGGACGGTGTGCAGGGTGGCGGGTTTGAGTTCGACGAAGGTGTCGCCGGAGTTCCGTGCGGTGAAGTGGATGACGGTGGTGGAGCGGAAGTGTTCGTCGCCGCGGGTGAGGTCGAGGTCGATCTCGTAGCGGTGGACGTCGAGGAGGCGGGCTCGGGTCTGGGCTTCGTCACACGTCAGTACGGGCATGCGGTCATGCTGCCGCATCAGGGGGGTGGGGGCCGAGGGGGTTTTCCGCGTCCGGATTCGCTGTGGCGGCCGGGTGGTGTGGGGCTCCTGTTGTGGCCCGGCCTGGGCGGGGGGCTGTCGAGGCCCGGTCGTGGGCGGGCCCGGTGGCGTCCGGGACCCGCTGGGGTCCACTCGTGCCCCAGGCCCCGGGCCGGAGAGCCGGAGAGCCGGGGGCCGCGGGTGCGGCCCGTCCGGCGTGGGGTCAGGCCCGGGCGATGGTCTCGTGGTGGCGGATGACCTCCGCGATGATGAAGTTGAGGAACTTCTCCGCGAAGGCGGGGTCAAGTTTCGCGTTCTCGGCGAGTTCGCGCAGGCGGGCGATCTGGCGGGACTCGCGGGCGGGGTCGGCGGGGGGCATCTTGTGGGCGGCCTTGAGGTGGCCGACCTGCTGGGTGCATTTGAAGCGCTCGGCGAGCATGTGGATCACCGCGGCGTCGATGTTGTCGATGCTGTCGCGCAGGCGCGTGAGCTCCGCACGCACGGACTCGTCGTTGGCACTGTTGTTCATCTCCACACCACGAGCCTATGCGGAAGGGCGCGATCCAATGACCGGCGGGTGCTCCGGATCGGGGACGCGGTCGCTCCAGCCGCCGGGCAGGGCACGGCCGACGCGCTCGCGGAAGCGGACGGGGGCGGTGCCGACGCGGCGGGTGAAGAGGCGGCTGAAGTAGGCGGGGTCGTCGTAGCCGACGCGGCGGGCGACGGCGGCGACGGGCAGCTCGGTGGCGGCGAGGAGTTCCTTGGCGCGGCCGAGCCGGATGCCCAGCAGGTAGTCCTTGGGGCTGCAGCCGGCGCCGCGGCGCACGGCGGTGCGCAGCTCGGCGGGGGTCATGCCGTGGCGGGCGGCGTGCTGGGTGACGGACAGGGGCAGGAAGGCGTCGCGGGCCAGGGCCGCGAGGACGGGGTCGGCGCCGGTGGCGGTGTCGGCGCGGGCCCGGCGCAGGGCGACGAGCAGTTCGTGGACGGCGGCGGAGGTCTCGACCTCCAGCAGGGGGTTGCCGCGGCGGGCGGCGCGGGCGATGCGGGTGACGGCGGCGCGGGCGCCGGTGGTGTCGGTGAGGGGGACGACGGGGCGTTCGGGTTCGATGTAGCCGAGTTCGGTGTAGGCGCCGACGGCGGTGCCGGTGAAGTCGACGAAGGCCTCGTCCCAGCCGGCGCCGTGGCCGGCGCCGTAGTGGTGGGGGGTGCCGGGGGTGAGCCAGAGCAGGGCGGGGGCGATGACGGGGCGGGTACGGCCGTCGGGGGTGCGGTACCAGCCGGCTCCGGCGCTGACGACGACGGCGACGTGGTGGTCGAGGGTGCGGGGGCCGACGGGCGGCAGGGCGCCGTGCTGGAGTCCCACGCCGAGGCAGACCAGGCCGAGCCGGTGGTGGACCGGGCCGGGCGTGAAGTAGCGCATCCAGGTGTGGTACACGCGCCGCCGCCTTTCCGTGACTCGTCCAATCAGGGCCGATCTTTGTCCATGGCCCCCTCCCCCGCCAGAGGGCGACGATGGTCTCCGGACGCCGGAGTGGGCCGAGGGCAGGGGGCGGGGTCGGTGGCGCGTTTCGTCGGGAACGGGGACGGGGGCGGGGACGCGGAGGCCGGTGGGTGGCCGGTGCGGCTGTTGTCGGGGGCGATGCACTACTTCCGGGTGCACGAGGCGCACTGGGCGCACCGTCTGGGGATGTTGCGGGCGATGGGTCTCAACTGCGTGGAGACGTATGTGCCGTGGAACCGGCACGAGCCCCTTCCGGGGCGCCCGCGTGACGTTCAGGAGCTGGGGCGTTTCCTCGACGCGGCGGCAGCGGCGGGGTTGTGGGCGGTCGTGCGGCCCGGCCCGTACATCTGCGCGGAGTGGGAGAACGGGGGGTTGCCGTTCTGGCTGACGGGGCGGTTGGGGCGGCGGGTGCGCACGCGGGACGCCGCTTTCCTGCGGGCGGTGGACGGCTGGTTCGCGCTGGTGGCGGAGCAGGTGGTGGGCCGGCAGGCGGACCGGGGTGGTCCGGTGGTGCTGGTGCAGGTGGAGAACGAGTACGGGTCGTATGGGAGTGACGAGGTTTATCTGCGGCATCTCGTAGAACGGTTGCGTGGGTGCGGTGTCACGGTTCCGCTGGTGACCTCCGACGGGCCGGAGGATCACATGCTGTCGGGTGGCACGGTGCCGGGGCTGCCGGCGACGGTGAACTTCGGTTCGGGGGCGGGTGAGGCGTTCGCGGCGCTGCGGCGGCACCGGCCGGAGGGCGGGCCGTTGATGTGCATGGAGTTCTGGTGCGGCTGGTTCACGCACTGGGGCGGGCGTCCGGCCGTCCGGGAGGCCGGGGAGGCGGCGGGGGTGCTGCGGGAGATCGTGGGGCGTGGTGCGTCGGTCAACGTCTACATGGCGCACGGGGGGACGAACTTCGGTGGCTGGTCGGGGGCGAACCGCTCGGGTGAGGACCACCGTGGGGTGCTGGAGCCGGTGGTGACGTCGTACGACTACGACGCGCCGGTCGACGAGTACGGCCGTCCGACGGCGAAGTTCTGGGCGTTCCGCGAGGTGCTGGCCGCCTGTCCGGACCGTGCGGGGCCGCCGCCCCCGCCGCCCGCGGCGCCGGCGGCGTTGCGGGCGGCGGTGCGGGTGCCGCTGGTGGAGTGGGCCGCGCTGGGTGGGGTCGTGGACGTGCTGGGCGGGCCGGAGGCGGTGGGCCCGGTGCCGCCGTCGTTCGAGGAGCTGGGGGTCGAGCGGGGGGTGGTGCGGTACCGCTTCGACGTGCCGGGGCCGCGGCGGGCGTATCCGCTGCGGGTGGCGGGGCTGCGGGACGTGGCGGTGGCGTACGTGGACGGGGTCCGTGCGGCCACGGTGGAGACGGAGTCGGGGGTGATCGGTGAGGTGCCGGGGCCGGCCCGTGTGGAGCTGTGGGTGGAGTCGCTGGGCCGGGTCAATTACGGGCCGCGGCTGGGTGAGGCCAAGGGCCTCACGGGCGGGCTGCTGCACGAGCGGCAGTACGTGCACGGGGTGCGGGCGCGGGGGCTGCGGCTGGAGGCGCTGGAGGAGGCGGGGGCGGCGGCGCGGGTGCCGTGGCGGGGCCGGGTGGGCGCGGGGGGTGCTCCGGGGCTGTACCGGGGGAGGTTCGCGGTGGCGGGGGCGGGGGACGCGGTGCTGGAGCTGCCCGGCTGGGGGCGGGGCTACGTGTGGGTGAACGGCTTCTGTCTGGGCCGTCACTGGGACCGGGGGCCGCAGCGTTCGCTGTACGTGCCGGGTCCGGTGCTGCGGGAGGGGGGCAACGAACTGCTGGTCCTGGAGTTCGACCGGGCGGGTGACCGGGAGGCGGTGCTGGGGTGCCTTCCCGGCCCCGCGTCGCCGCCGGTCCGCTGAGCCCGCCCGGCCCCCGGCGGCGCGGGGTGGTGGCTGAGCCCCCCGTCCCGCTGGTCACCGGCCGATGACGGTGACCAACGGGACGGAACCCCGTGGATGTCTATTGCCCGACCTGCCGCACGGTGAAGCCGTCCAGGCAGAACTCAGTGGTCCCGCTTTCCCCCACCTTCCGTAGTCCCACCCACGCCTCACCCGTATCCGGCGCGGTGAAGTCGTACGAGTACGTCGTCGGCCCGGTGGCGGCCGGCAGGGGCGCGCGGGTCAGCTCGCGCGGCTGCGGCTCGTCCACGGCGGTCACCCACGCGTACTGTTCCGCCTGCTCGTTCTCGTAGCGGAAGGTGACGCGGTAGCGGTGTCCGGGCTCGAAGCGCACGGTGTGGGGGACCGTGCGGTAGACGAGGCCCGGGTTCTCGCCCCGCGACTTGAGGGACTGTGTGCCGTCGATGACGTCGTCGACGGCCTTGCGGTTCCAGCCGCGCTGCGTGTAGGGCGCGTGCCGCTGGGCGATGTGGGTACGCGGGTCGGTGGTGCCGCCGGCGTTGCCCTTGACGAACGGGCCCCAGCCCTGCGGCACGTTCTCGAAGTCCTCGGAGACGAGGGTGCCGGGGGGTGCTTCTGTGCGCCGGCCGGGTACGACCCGCAGCGCGTCGAACCGTACGCGTGCCCGCCCCGCCGCCACCGTGAGGGCCAGGGTGACCGGGCCGCCGCCGTCGGGGACGGTGAACCAGGTGAACATCCGCTGGAACCGGGTGCCGTGCTTGCGGTCGGCCGCCATGTGGTTGCCGGCCGTGGAGGTGTCCGTCCAGTTGACGGCGGTGACGCCGTCGGCCGTGCGGACCTGGAGGGCGGCTCTGCGCCGCTCCCCCGCCGTGGCGCCGACTTCGACCTGGACGGACGCCGCGTACGTGCCGGGTTGGAGACGCGCCAGTCGCTGGCTGACGGTGGCCGCCGCCCCGGCGCCGACGACGAGTTCGGGGTCGCCCAGGGGACTTTCCACGACGCGGGCGGGGCCGGTGATCTGCCAGGCGTCGAGGGTCTGGGACAGGAAGTGGGGGTCGCGCAGGGGTGTGCCCTCGCCCCAGTCCGGGTCGGCGGGGGCCGGCCCGTGGGGGTCCGGCTCGCGGGTGAGGACGTAGGGCCGGCCGGCCGCGGCCTCGATGGTGACCCTGCCGCGGTGTACGGGCAGGGCCACGGTGCCCGTGCGTCCTCGGGTGGTGAGGCGGTGGAGGTGGACGGTGCGCCGGTGGGCCCAGCCGCGCGGCAGGGTCCAGGTGGTGGTGCCGCCGTGGGGGTTGTGGTGGTAGAGCTTGGCGGGGTCGGTGGCGCGGCGCGGTTCCCAGGGCAGGAGGTAGGTGTCGCCGACGGCGACGGTGCGGCCGTCGGTGGTGATCCGCCGGGTGCCGCCGCGGTCGGTGACGTGGACGGTGATGTGGGAGTGGGCGAGGGTGACGTCGTGGTCGTCCCAGGTCCGGATCGCGAACGCCTGGAGGTACTTCGCGGGGAGGTTGTCGGTCCACAGCTGCCGGTAGAACGCCGTCCAGTCCGTCTTGCCGCGCCAGCCCTCGAAGTTGCCGAGTCTGGCGGTGGGCAGCAGTGGCCACTTGTCGGCGAAGACGTCTTTCTGGTGGTGGCGGAGGAAGCGGATGAGCCGGGAGTTGATGCCGCGTGAGGTGTCGGGCCCGTAGTCGGTCTCGGTGGCCCAGTGGGACCAGAGGCTGGAGCGTTCCAGGCCGTGGCCCCATTCGGTGGTGATCTGCCAGCCCTGCTCGCGCAGGAGGCGCTGGAGCCGGTCGGAGTTCCAGCCGGATTCGCGGAAGACGTCGATGTAGAGGGTGGTCAGCGCCGGGTCGGTCTCCTCGCGCAGCTGCCGGAAGCGGCGGGCGAGGTCACCGGAGACGAGGTCGCGACGGGGGTCGATGCGGTACGACTGGTCGAGCCAGTCCCACTGCGGGTCGTTCTCGTCGACGAGCGTCTCGGAGAAGGCGTGGGCCACGGGGTAGGACTCGGTGGTGTTGACGTGGACGGCGAAGTCGCTGTTCCACTTCTTTCCGGCGCGCAGGAGGGTGTTGAGGTCCGCGAGGCCGCCGGCGCGGGTGTTGTAGTTGCCGCCGTAGTCGGGGTGGGCGGAGTCATGGCCTTCGGACTGGTAGCCCTTGAGGAGGGTGAACTGCCGTAGCCCGTCGGTGGCCAGGTGGATGCGCTTGATGTTGTCGAGGGTGGTCAGGAACGGGTTGGTGGCCTGGCTGGCGAAGTTGAAGGGGATGTGCGGGACGACGCGCAGGTGCTGTTCGTCGGCGCCGGGCGGGTCGGTCATGATCTCGCGCAGGGCGATGGCGGCGTCCTGCCAGTCGGTCCTGCCGTCGCCGTTGCGGTCCCGGGTGAGGATGACGCTGACGCGGGGCAGGGGGGCGGTGTCGTCGGCGGGGGCGGTGGCGGCCCGGTGCGTCCACTGGCCGGCGGTGATGCGGGCCTCGGTGTGGCCGGGGCGGGCGAGGGTCTGCCGCCACAGACGGCCGTTCTCCCACGCGGTGCGCGCGTCGGGCCGGTCCTGGACGGTGTTGGTCTCGATGGCGGCGGCGAGCCGGTCGGTGCTGACGACGGCGTAGGCGCACCCCAGGGGCGCCGGGTCGGGGGGTGTGGCCGGGGTGACCCGTACGAGGGTGTCGCCGTTGCCGGCGGCGTCGAGGGCGATCCGTGCGGCGAGCAGGGTGGCGCCGGGCTGGGTGTCGCGGACGGCGAGGAAGGCGAGGCCGGGGATCTGGAGGGTGCCGACGCGGCGGGGCGGGCCGGGGGCGTCGGCGATGCGGGTCACCCGCCAGTCCACGCGCCATCCGTCGACGTGGATCTCGGCGTCGATGCGGGTGCCGGTGGGGAGGGTGAGGGTGTAGGTGGCGCGGTCGGCGGTGGTGGTGGCGGTGACGTGGGGGGTGTGCGTGGTCCCGTCGATCAGGAGGGTCGTGACGGGTTCCTCCTGGCCGTACAGGACGGCGCCGGTGGCGCGGTCGGTGTAGGACAGGATGCGGGGGAAGGCGGTGTCGACCCGGACGTCGAGGGCGGCGGAGCGCAGGACGGCCTCGGCGGGGGTGCGGGCCGTGCGGGCGGCCGCGGTGGCGGGGGCGAGGGCCGTGCCGAGGCCGGCGAGGGCGGTGGTGACGACGGCGGTCCGGCGGCTCGGGCCGGTCCGGGGGGTGGGGCCGGGGCGGGCTTCGCGTCGGTCTGCGGTCACGCTGCTCGTGCCTCCTCGCGCTGGTGGCTATGCGTCACCTTGGGCGAGGGGGGCCGGGGTGCCCATGGACAAAGGAGTAACCCGTGTTGGACTAACGGATGTGTGGGGCGTGGGTGGCCGGGGCCCCCGTTTCGTCGCGGCGCGGGGCGCGGCATGATGCCGTACATGATCGCCACGATGCAGTGCACCGTCATCGACTGCCCCGACCCGCTGGCCCTGGCGCGTTTCTACGCGGCCGTCCTGGGCTGGCGCGTCGGCGACGAGGACAGCGACCCCGCCTGGGTGTGGCTGACCGATCCCGCGACGGGGCAGCGCCTCGCCTTCCAGGGCGTCGAGGAGTACCACCCGCCCCACTGGCCGGACCCCGCTCGTCCGCAGCAGATGCACCTGGACTTCGACGTGCCGGAGCGGGCGGACGTGGAGCGGGCGAAGGGGGAGGTCGTCGCCCTCGGGGCGACGTTCCTGCACGACAGCGGTGGGGAGAAGCGGGGGTTCCTCGTGTTCTCGGACCCGGCGGGGCATCCCTTCTGCCTGTGCTACGGCCAGACGGGCTGAACGGGCCTCGGGCCGGTCACCGCTTGCGGTAGGCGAGGCGCAGGTTCTGCAGGCCGCGGTCGGCCCGGCGGAGTTCGAAGGCTCCGCCGCGGGCCAGGTGGGTGAGCGCGGTGGTCCTGTGGCGTCCCACCAGGGGGCGCCACAGGAACAGCACGAGCTGTCCGCCCGGGCGCAGGACCCGTTCCGCCTCGGCCAGGGCGGTGTGCTCGGGCATCTCCTCCAGGCTGTAGCTGTAGAGCAGGGCGTCGAGGGCGGCGGACGCGAAGGGCAGGGCGCAGCCGTCGCCGGCGACGTGGACGGTCCGGGCGCCCGGGCCCGCGCCGTGCTGCGCGCGGGGGTCGTGGGCGGCGGGGTCCAGGGCGACGAGGAGGCTGCCGGGGCCCAGGTGGCGCGCCAGGGCGGTGGTGTAGAAGCCGCCCCCGCTGCCGATCTCGGCGCAGCGCAGGCCGGGGCCGGGGGTGATCCAGCGGACGTCGCGGGGTGGGCTGTCGCCCAGGGCGGCTCTGATGAGGCGGTGGCTGATGAAGGCGTAGCAGCGGGTGGGGGTTCTGGGCATAGAGGGATGTTTCCCCCATATCACCCCTCTCTACTGCACCGGCGCGCGGCGGCTCAGGTGGCGGGCCCGCCGAGCTGCCGGGCCACGGCCCTGAGCGCCTCGCCGGCGCCGCCGACGAGGGGGGCGCCGTGGCCGAAGCAGGCGGTCTCCACCTCCAGCGCGGCCTGGCGGTGGAAGGCGGCGAGGACCTGCGCGCGGTCGACGTTGAAGACGCCCGGCATCAGCTGCTCCACGTTGGCGATGGTGTCGCCCGTGAAGAGCACGCCGGTGCGGGGCAGGTGGAGGGCGATGCTGCCGGCGGTGTGGCCGGGCACGTGGACGACCCGGACCTCCTGGCCCCAGTCCAGGGTGTCGCCGTCCGCGAGCTCCCGGTCCACCGGGCAGGGGCCCGGTGGCGGGAGGTCCGGCATGTTCGCGTGGACGGCGTCCCACAGCGGCACCTCCCAGTCCTCCAGGACCGGCGGCGGCTCCGGCACCTCGCCCCGGATGACGGGCGCGTCCGCGGCTCCGGCGAGGACCGTCGCGCCGGTGGCCGCGGCGAGGTCGGCGGCGGAGCCGACGTGGTCCAGGTGGGAGTGGGTGAGCACGATGTCGCGCAGGTCGGCGCAGCCCGTCCCGTCGAGCCGGCGCAGGGCGGCCAGGACCTGCTCGGCGTGGCCGGGCAGGCCCGTGTCGACCAGGGACCAGCCGTCGGGCAGGCGCAGTGCATAGGCCTGCCCGACGGCGAACTTCAACATCCATATCGTCGGCGTGACTTGTTGTGTCTCGATGGCGTTCATGCCCCCACGTTAAGGATCATCCCGCGGGTCGCCCCAGCTTTTGCGCCGTGGGCGGATTGAGCGCCGGGCGAACAGCGCCGTGGGTCATGCCCTCGGGCCCCGGTCCACCGGGAAGACCGCGGTGATCTGCCAGCCTCCTTCGGGCGCCGGGCCGGCGTGCAGGCGGCCGCCCATCGCCTTGGCCCGCTCGGCGAGGCCGACGAGACCGAAGCCGCCACCCCGCGCCTGTTCGGACAGTTGTGCGGCTTGTTTGCCGTCGTCGGCGATGCGCAGTTCGACGCCCTCCGGGCCGCCGCGCACGCCGATGCGCACGGCTGTGGCGTCGGCGGCGTGCTTGCGGATGTTGGTCAGGGCCTCGCGGACGACCCGGTGGACGCCCGCCGCGACGTCGCCGGGGATCCAACGCTCCATGCCCCGTTCGATGTACAGGGCGACGGGCGGGCCCGTCCGGGTGAAGTCCTCGGCCAGGGCGCGCACCTGGGGCAGGCCGGCCAGCGGTTCGGTCTGGGCCTCGCCCTCGCGCAGGACGCCGACCAGGCGGCGCATCGCGCCGAGGGCCTCGCCGGCCGAGGTCTCGATCCGTTCGAAGGCCGAGGCGGCGGCCGGGCCGTCCAGGGAGGTGAAGCGGGCGGCCTGGGCCTGGACGGCGATGCCGGTGACGTGGTGGGCGACGAGGTCGTGGAGTTCGCGGGCGAGTTCGAGCCGCTCGGCGGTGCGCACGGCGGCCATGTCGCGCACGCGCTGGGCGGCGTGGCCGCGCAGCAGCAGGGAGTAGCTGCCCACGACGGCCAGCAGGACCGTGAACAGGGCGGTGAACCACTCCGGGTTGAGGTCGCGCACGGGCGCGGCGACGATGGCGAGGGCCAGCATCGGGCCGAGGATCGCGGCGGCGCGGTCGGAGGAGCGGCTGACGACGCCGGTGAGCAGGACGAGCAGGGCCACGTCCTCCCCCATGCCCCACACGACGGTGGGGTGCGTCCCGGCCATCAGGACGGCAGAGGTGGTCCAGGAGACGGCGACGGCGACGGCCGCCCGTACGTTCAGCGGGATCCAGCCGTAGGGCACGGCGCACAGGCAGACGGCGACGCCGGAGGCGAGGACGAGGGCGTGCGGCTCGCTGGGCCGGCGGGCGAGGGCCGTGCCCTCGAAGGCGACGAGGCAGAGCAGCGCCACCCCGAGGGCGGCGTTCGCGACCGCCGCCCGCCGGGGGTGGCGGGTGGCCCAGCCCGACCGTCTGCTCACGTGCCGCCCGTGGCCAGCCCGCTCTCCCAGGCCCAGGCGGCGATCTCGACGCGGTTGCGGGCGTCGAGCTTGGTCTGCACGTTGGCCAGGTGGGTCTTGACCGTGGACAGGGAGACGAAGAGCTCGGAGGCGATCTCGGCGTTCGTCGCGCCGCGCGCCAGGCAGCGCACGACGTCGGCCTCGCGGTCGGTGAGCGGCTCGGCCGGCTGCCGGAGGGTGCCGGCCGTGCCGACGCCCGGGGCCATGTCGCGCAGCAGCCGGACGGTGATCGCGGGTGAGATGAGGGAGTCCCCGACGGCCGCGGCGTGGACGGCCTCGACGAGCATGGCGGGGCTGGCGTCCTTGAGCAGGAAGCCCGAGGCGCCGTTGCGGAGGGCCTGGTGCACGTATTCGTCGAGGTCGAAGGTGGTGACGATGACGACGCGGGGGCGCTGCCCGCGCTCGGGGTGGGCGGCGGCGAGGGCGGACAGGCGGCGGGTGACCTCCAGGCCGTCGAGCTTCGGCATCCGGATGTCCAGCAGCAGCACGTCGGGGTCGTGGTGTTCGACGGCCGCGAGGGCGGCCTCGCCGTCGACGACGTCGGCCACGACCTCGATGTCGGGCTGGCTCTCCAGGATCATCCGGAAGCCGGTGCGGACCATCTCCTGGTCGTCCGCGATGACCACGGTGATCGCCATGCTGGTGCCCTCGCCCTTCGTGGAGATCCGTCGCCTGCGCCGGGGCGTCTCTCCATGGCACAGGGGGTGTCCCGGTGCCGCAACCGCAGGGCGCGGTCAGGACTCGCCGCGGCCGCCCCGGCGCAGGGCCACGCGCACGCCGTAGGCGCCGCCGACGGCGAGGAGGGCCACGCCCGCGGCGAGGACGGGGGTGCCGACGTCGCCCACGTCGTGGCTGGCCTTGATGACCTGGCCGGCCTCGACGACCCGCTTGACGGGGTTGCCGGAGGAGTCGTGCGGCGGCTTGCCCTTGGCGGAGGCGTGGGGCTGGGCGGAGGCGGGGGCGCCGTGGGGCCGCGGCTGCGCGGGGACGGCGGTGGCGGCGGGCCCGGCCGGGGACTCCTTGCGGTAGTCCGCGATGCTGTCGCCCTCGCGGACCGGGCGGTCGAGGTCGCTGCCGTCGGCGGTGTGCCGCAGGGAGCCGGAGGCGAAGTCGTAGTAGTTGGTCAGCCGGGTGCCGTCCAGCCGGGCCCGCAGGGTGGGGTGCGTGGTGTCGCCGCCGATGATCCGCAGGTGGAGGCGGTCCAGGTCGGCCGAGGGGCGGCCGGCGTCCAGGGTGTGGTGTCCGCGGGCGCTGGTGACGGTCACGGTGGTGCCCGAGCGGCCCGAGGTCAGCCGGGCCCGGCTGCCGTCCGGCAGCTGCACCTGGTGGCTGGTGGCGGGGGTGCCGGGACGGGTGTCGCGGTGTGCCGTGTCCGCGGCGAAGGCACCGGCCGTCGGGTACGCCACGGCCGCGACGGCGGCGGTCAGGACGGTGGCGGCGGCGAGGCGGGACTTCACGGACACGGAGCGTGCCTTTCCGTAACGGTGGGCTGAGGACGGTGGCCCGTGCCGACGGGCCACGCCCTCACGTTACGGGCGTTTATACGGCCCACACCTCGACTGTCCGACCATTCTCATCTCGGCCGAAAGGATGACGGAGGCCGTGGGCGTCATACCAGGGGCAGGGGTGGCGGGCCCTTCGCGGGCCGCCGGTGCCCGCACCGGGGCTGGGCCGTCCGGGTCAGCGGCGGCCCGGCACGCCGGTGCGGGCGGCGGGGACGGGGCTCAGCCGCCGAGGCTCGCGGCGGCGGACTTGATGTCGGAGGCGAAGGTGCTCACCTCGGTGTAGACGCCGGGGTAGCCGGGCCGGGCGCAGCCCTGGCCCCAGCTGACGATGCCGACCTCGGTCCAGGCGCCGGAGTCGTCCTTGCGGAACATGGGTCCGCCGGAGTCGCCCTGGCAGGTGTCCACGCCGCCGGTGTCCAGGTAGCCGGCGCAGATCTCCTCGGCGGGGGTGAGGCTGCCGCCGTAGGCGCCCTGGCAGGTGGCGTCGTCGACGAACGGGACGGTGGCCTTGAGCAGGTAGCGCTGCTGGCCGCCGCCCTCGCTCGCGGCGCCCCAGCCGGCGATGGTGAAGTCCCCCTGGTTGTAGGCGGGCGTGTCGGCGATCTTGAGGGTGGGCAGGTCGACGGGCTTGGCGAGCTTGATCAGCGCCCAGTCCTTGCCGGTGCCGTTGTAGCCGGGTGCCTGGAGGACCTGGGTGGACTTGACCTTGACGGCCTGGGAGGAGTTGAGGTCGACGACGCCCGCGGTGGCGGTGATCGAGGTGTTGGCACCGCTGCCGTTCACGCAGTGGGCGGCGGTGAGGACGATCTGCCGGGTGTAGAGGGCTCCGCCGCAGCCCATGGACAGCCGCACCATCCAGGGGAACTCGCCCTGCGCGGCACGGGTGCCGCCGACGACGCCCGGGCCCGGCCGGGGGCCGGGGTCGGCGGCCTGGGCGCTGCCGGGCTGGAGGCTGAACCCGGCGAGGGCGATCGCCCCGACGGCCGTGCATCTCTTGAGCGCCTTGAGGTAGTTGCGCAACGGTCTTCCTTTCGTGGAGGGTTGCGCGCATCGCACTGGTGGGTTGTTGGGCTCATGACAATGCGCAAGGTGATTATCGGGGCGGGTGAGGGCCGGACCCAGCCCGGTTTTCGGCCAGTCGGCGGGCCGCGGCCCGTACAGTGGAAGGGCAGCGGCAACCGCACGGGGGTGGTCAGGCGTGGGCGTCCCTCAGACCGTGATCGAGCACGGCTTCCCCCATGTGGAGACCGTGCGCTCGGCGATCACCGCGCTGTACCGCCGGCTCTCCTACGACACCGTCCACGCCTTCGACACCAGCGTGCCGCCGGTGGACGTGGCCTTCTCGGACGACGAGGACCCCTACCTGGGCGTGCAGCGCGTGGCGGGCTCGATGGTGCGGCACCTGCGGCTGCCGGACGCGCGGATGATCGTCAGCTTCCGGGACATGCGCCACGCGGGCAGTGTCGAACTCGCCGCCGGTCCCGAGTACTTCATCGAGCTGAACGCGCGCTTCAAGACCCACCGCCGGGACATCGGCGCCGCCCTCTCCCACGAGGTCATGCACGTCTACCTGCACCGGCTCGGCCTCGAGTTCCCCGGCACCCGCGACAACGAGATCCTCACCGACACCGCCGCCGCCTACCTCGGCGCCGGCTGGCTGCTGCTGGACGCCTACCGGGAGTCGTCGGTCGCGACGCAGAAGCTCGGCTATCTCACGCCGGAGGAGTTCGGATACGTCCTGGCCAAGCGGGCGCTGGCGTTCGGCGAGGACCCGGCGCCCTGGTTCACCAGCCCCCAGGCGTACGACGCCTACGTCAGGGGCGCCCAGTGGGCGCGCCGCGACGGGCGCCGGCCCCCGCTCGCCGCGGCCGGGCGCCTGGCGCGGCACCGCTACGCCCGCGACCGGCGGGCCGGGGTGGCGCCGCGCGGCGCCGGGTACGCGTTCGAGAGCGACGGCGCGTCGCGGGTGAGCTTCCCGTGCCCCACGTGCCATCAGCGCATCCGGGTGCCGGTGCGCGGGCGGGTGCGGGCGCGGTGCGGGCTGTGCAGGTCGGTGCTGGAGTGCGACACCTAGGAGGCTCCGCGCGGCCTCCCCCGGCGGCGCGCTCAGCCGCCGGACGAGCCGGGCTTCGCCCACCACCTGCGCAGGACCTGTTCCGCGGGCTTGCCGTGCGGGGTGTACGCCAGGCGCTTGGCCGTCTCACCGCTGTCCGGCCAGTCGTCCCACATCCACCAGCACACCCCCTCCCACCACGACTTGCCGTCGAACGCCGCGAGCAACGCGTCGTAGGCGGCGGCCTGTTCGGCGTCGCCGTCGCGCTTGCTGACCGTCCAGGAGTACGGGGCCGTCGTGGAGCCGCGCTGGCTGACGTAGCCCGCCTCGGTGAAGAGGATCTTGCGGTGCTGCCGTGCGGAGAAGGCGGCCAGCGTCTCGGCGATGGGCTGCCACGCCTGCCGCAGCCGCGCCGGGTCGGTCGTGGCCTTGTCGGCCAGCGGCCAGTACGCGTCGATGCCGATGACGTCGAGGTCCTTCCAGAACGGAACGCTCCGGTATTCGTCGTAGTTGGCGGCATACGTCAGCGGGCCCTTGTAGCGCTCGCGCACCGCGGCGATGGTCCTGCTCCAGCGCCCGCCCTCACCCGAGGTGCCCGCCAGCTCGGTGCCGACCGCGAACTGCTCGACGCCCGTGTCCGCCGCGAGCCGGGCGTAGTGGGTGATGAAGCGTTCGTAGTCGGCGAACCAGGCGTCCGGGTCGCGCGGCCTGATCTCGGCGCGGTCACCGCCCTTCACCAGGTCGACGTGGGGTTTGAGCATGGTCTTCAGGCCTGCCTCGTGGGCGAGGCGGATGATGTGGCGCAGGCTGTCGTCGCCGGCCGTCTCCCCCGTCGTGCGCAGGGCGGAGTCGGTGACGCGGTCCTGGTACCAGGTGGGGGTGAAGGTCACCCACCGGGCGCCGGTGGCGGCGATCTGCCGCAGATACGTTCCGGCCTGCGGACTGCCGTAGTCGTCGGTGTTCCACGACGGGAGGGTCATGCCGCGCATGCCGTTCACCTTCCTGTCGTCGGGCTGGCCGCCGGTCCGGCCGCTGTCCTGGGGGACCGGAGCGTCCTCGTCGCCGGAGGAGGAGCATCCGGCGACGAGGAGGACGGCCACCGCCGCGAACACGGCGGCCGTCCTCCCCATCGCGGTCACTGCGCGAGTTCCGTGGGCCCGACGAAGGTGTAGCCGAGGGCCCGGATGCCGTCGACGGTCTGCTTCAGCGGGTCCACCGCGTAGTACGGGTGGTAGAAGAAGCTCGCCACGCCGTCGCGGACGGCCAGGTTGGCCTTGGCCGAGGCGATCAGGTCGGCGGGCAGGCGGGCCGGGTGGTTGTTGAAGGGCTCGGGCTCGTAGTTGCCGATGTTCTCGGGGAGCACGGTCGTACCGTAGACGTCCTTGACGGCGTACGGGAAGAACTGCCCGATGTACCTGCTGGCGTTCACCGCGCCGCCACTGAGCGTTCCGGCGAAGTACAGCGAACGCTCCAGGCGCGCGGTGTAGTTCTGGCCGAGGACGCGGTAGTCGGTGGCGGAGGCCGCGTAGTGCGGGGTCGTCCAGAGGGTGGGCTTGGGCAGGCCGGCGGCGGCGAAGGCGCCGAGGGCCGACGTCACCCGGGACTGTGCCCAGAGGGTGGAGTCCTCGGCGGGCGGCCCGTCGTAGATGACGTTGTCGGCGGCGTCGACGTGGGCGCGGAAGAACTCGAAGTCGTCGCCCGTGACCCCGGTGTAGGGGTTGTTGACGTTGTTGTACTGGTGGGTGTAGCCGTGGTTCATCAGCACGGCCCCGTGGGCGAGCATGTACTTCAGCTCGGTGACGACCTTGGGTGCCTGGGCGAGGGTGACGGTCTCGGCCCTGCCGCCGTTGTAGACGCCCTTCGGGTCCTTGTAGACCGGGATGACGTTGATCCCGTAGGGGATCTTCTGCGAGTAGAGGTAGTCGGCCATCGCCCGCAGCTGCGCCGGGTCCGCCTTGGGGCTGATGTCCTCCAGGCGCACGAACGCGCGGTGCCGCTCGGTGGTCGCGGGGGCGAGGCCGTCGAAGAGGAGGTCCTCGAAGGCGATCACACGGTCCGACTCGGAGACGTAGGTGAAGGGGATCTCGCCGACGTAGGTGAGGTTGCCCGAGCGGACCGCCCACGGGCTGGTGGCCCCGGAATTGGCGTCGGTGGCCGTCGCGAGCTCGGTGACCTGCGGATAGCCGGCACCGGAGAGGGCGGGGTGCAGCACTCCCCCGTCGAAGCCCGTGGGGATCTTCCGGGTCAGCGTCTGGTTCTTGTACGCGACCTGGGTGATGTTGCCGACGCTGCCCCCGGTCTCGAAGAACGAGTTGGTGGGGTCCCAGCCGTACTTCTGCTTGAAGGCCTCGATGCCGACGGCGTTGGCCATGTTCCAGATGTTGTCGCCGACCCAGCTGACGGGCTTGGTGGTCTTCAGCGCGTCCTGGTAGAAGACGGCCGGAACGGCGTCGGGGATCGAACCGCCGTAGTACGTCGAGCCGATGTAGACGGTGGCGGTGTACTGGTCCACCAGGCCCGCGGTGTAGGCCGACACGGGCTTGGAGGTGACGGTTCCGAAGTGGCCGGCGAGGTTGGCGACGGCCATCGCGTACAGCTCGCCCAGATAGCCGTAGGGCCCGGTGGTGTCGTAGAGGACGAGGGCCGAGGTGCCGGTCGGGGCGGCGAGCGGCGCGGCGGCCGCGGCCGCGGTCAGCGGCGCGGGACTGACGGTGAGCTTGCCGGCCCGGCGCTGGACGTCCGCCTGCAGCCGGCTGGACACCCATGACTTCAGGTCCGTGGTGCCGACGCCGGAGAGCGACGCCGAGCCGACGCCCGTGAGTCCGTGCGGCGGGCTGGGCTTCTTCACGGCTATCGCGGCCTCGGCGCCCGTGGAAAGAGAGACGCCGCCCAGCAAGGCGGCGACGAGGACGAGGATGAGCGAGATCCGGGAAGCCCCTGATCTCCCTCGCATTTCATTCATTTTTGTTCCCCCTGGTTGAACGAGCCGGTGCCGTCCCCCCGCCGAGAAGGCGTGAAGTACCGACAGTTGGCTGATTCTTGTGCCGCCTGAGAAGGGTGTCAATAGACAATTGCGGTCTGGAACGGGCAATTACCGTCACCCTCATTGGCACAGACCAAACGTCACACCCGTCACACGCCCTACTCGAACAGGCATAACAACCGGTTGGTTTAAAGAATTAACAGTTCCGATCGAACAACTCTCACCATCACCCCGGAAACTCCTTGCCAGGTCTGATACCTTCCCACCGCACGCCTCAAGACGAGGCGGAATCCGGGGGGAACTCATGTACGGAAAACCCGCTCTGGGGACAGTCCTGCCCTTCGCCGGACTGACGGCAGCCCCAGAAGTCATTCCGGGCATACCCTTTGCCAGGGGACTACAGGAAGCCGCCGGCGCCGGCTTTCTGCTCTACTGCTCGATAGCCGCCGTCCTTCTTTCGGCGAAATTCTGGTTCGTGCTCCGGAACTCCGGTGACCGGCCATGATCGCCGCAGTTCTGCTGTGGGGCAGCATCGCCATCATCGTGATGGCGGGCTGTTACAACACCACCCTGTTCGTCCTCTCCAGACGCCGCGTCCGGCGGGACCGCGGTCCCCGCGCCGAGCGTCTGTACGTCTTCCTCCTCGCCTGCCTGAACGAGGAGAAGGTGCTCGCCGAGAGCCTGGCCCGCATCACCTCCCTGCCGGCGGGGAACTTCATGGCACTCGTCATCGACGACGCCTCCGACGACGGCACGGCCGAGATCGCGCGCGCCGCCGGCCGCTCCTCGCAGGGCCGGGTCCAGCTCCTCCAGCGGCACCTGCCCGACGCCCGCAGGGGCAAGGGCGCCGCCCTCAACGCCGGCATTCGGCACCTGCGGGAATCCGGCCTCCTCGACGGCCGGGACCCGCGCGACGTCATCGTCTGCGTCGTCGACGCCGACGGCCGGCTCGACCCCCACGTGGTCCAGGCGGTCGACCCCTACTTCGACGACCCGCACACCGGCGCCACCCAGATCGGCGTGCGGATGTACAACCGCCACAAGGGTCTGCTCGCCCGCCTCCAGGACATGGAATTCGTCATCTACGGCGACATCTTCCAAACCGCCCGGCGCTACTTCGGCAGCGTCGGCATGGGCGGCAACGGCCAGTTCATGCGGCTGGCCGCGCTCGACACCCTCGGCGGCCCGGACGGCAGGGGCCCCTGGAGCGACTCCCTGACCGAGGACCTCGACCTCGGGGTGCGCCTCATCGCCCGCGGCTGGACCAACCAGCACTGCACCACCGCCGCCGTCTCCCAGCAGGCCGTCCTCGACGTGGGACGACTGGTGCGCCAGCGCTCACGCTGGTTCCAGGGACACCTTCAGTCGGCGAACCTCGTACCGCTCATCCTGCGCGAGGTGCCCACCCGGGCCGCGGTGGACCTCATGTACCACCTCTCCAGCCCGGTCCTGATCCTGCTCACCTCGCTGCTCCCGCTGTCCTTCCTCGTCGCCACGGCCGGCACGCTCATCGGCTCCGTGGAGGCCGGACGGCCGCTGTTCTCACCGATGTTCGTCCTCGGACCGTACGTGCTGTCCTTCACGGCCGCGTACGCCTACGGCTGGGTCTACTCCCGGCGCGAGCGGAACCTCGGCCTCACACGCGCCGTCCTGCTCTCCCACGTCTTCGTCTTCTACGGCTACATCTGGTTCGCCGCCGGATGGTGGGGACTGTGGCGGATGCTCACCGGCAAGCAGACCTGGCTGAAGACAGCGCGCACCTGACGCCGCGCCGCACCGGCGTCCGGCTCCCCTCTCCTCCACCCATCAGCACAGCACGCACCTTTCGAGGGAGACCACCATGTCCCCGAACGTGATCAGCACGCCCGTACGCGCCATGCTCGTCCTGGGCACCCGCCCCGAAGCCATCAAGCTCGCGCCCCTCGCCCGCGCCATGGCCGCGTCCCCGCTCTTCGACCCCCTCGTCGTCACCACCGGCCAGCACCGCGAGATGCTCCAGCAGATGCTGGCCCTGCTCAAGGTCCCCGCCCGCGTCGAACTCGACGTCATGCGCGACCGCCAGGAGCTGTCCAAGCTGACGGCCCGGCTGATCGACGGCCTGGGCGACGTCGTCCGCGAGCAGCGCCCGGACCTCGTCGTCGTCCAGGGCGACACCACCTCCGCGCTGACGGGCGCCCTCGCCGCGTTCTACGAACACGTCCCCGTCGCCCACGTGGAGGCCGGACTGCGCACCGGGGTGCTGGACAACCCGTTCCCCGAGGAGCTCAACCGCCGCCTCATCGGCCGCGTCGCGCGCTGGCACTTCGCACCGACGCCCCGCGCGGCCGGCCACCTCACCGCCGAGGGGGTGCCGGCGGCGGAGGTCTTCGTCACCGGCAACACCGTCATCGACAACCTGCTGTGGGTGCTGGAGGAGGGCACCGGCGCCAACCTCTTCGAAAGCGACCTGCGGCGCGTCCTGGTCACCCTCCACCGCCGCGAGAACCAGGGCGACAAGATGCGGGCCATGGGCAAGGCCCTGCGGCAGCTCGCCGACCGCGGCGACGTGGAGATCGTACTGCCGCTGCACAAGAGCCCCGCCGTGCGCGAGGCGCTGCTGCCGGAGCTGTCCGGCCACGCCCGCATCCGCGTCGTCGAGCCGCTGGACTACGTGGACTTCTCCGCGACCCTCGCCGGCTGCGACCTGGTGATGACCGACTCGGGCGGCATCCAGGAGGAGGCGCCCAGCCTCGGCAAGCCGGCCCTGGTGCTGCGCACCACCACCGAGCGGCCCGAGGCGGTGGAGGCGGGAGCCGCCGCCCTGGTGGGCACCGAGCCCCACGCCGTCCTCGACGCGGCGGTCCGGTTGCTGGACGACGCCGCCGCGTACGAACGGATGGCGACGGCCGGCAACCCCTTCGGGGACGGGCGGGCCACCGAGCGGATCGTGGCGCAGCTCGCCGAGGACTTCGGCGCGGACGCGGGCGTGCTGCCCGCGCCCACCACGCTGATCGCGCCCCAGCCCGACGGTCCGGGGTCATACTCGACGGCATGACGAGAGTTCACCGGCTTCTCGCCCTCACCCTGCTCGCGGCCGCCGTGGTAGTGGGTATCGCCATAGCCGTGAGCAACGTCTGGGAGGAGAGCGGGGAGCCGGAGCGGCCGTGGGCCGAGGGCTCGGTCCACGGCTCGTGGCGGTCGGTCTTCGACGGCCACGGGGAGAACATCGGCCGCCACGACGGCCTGGCCCTCTCCCCCAGACCCGCCCGCGAGCCCGGCGAGACCCACGCCGGGCTGATCGTCTCCACGCGCCAGTACGAGGACGTGGACTTCCGGGCCAAGGTCCGCACCCTCGCCCAGCTGCGCACCCCGGAGCCCAACCCCTGGGAGGTGCCGTGGCTGGTGTGGGCGTACAACGACCCGGAGCACTTCTACTACATCACCCTCAAGCCCAACGGCTGGGAGCTGGGCAAGCGCGACCCGGCGTATCCGGGCGGCCAGCGGTTCCTGGCGACCGGGGCCGAGCACTTCCCGATCGGCAGGACCTCGGACGTGCGCGTCGCCCAGCGCGGTGCGCGGATAGAGGTCAGCGTGGACGGCCGGGGACTGGTCGGCTACGCGGACCGGGAACGCCCCTACCTGAAGGGGAACGTCGGCGTCTACACCGAGGACGCGCGGGTGCTGTTCACCGACCTCTCCGTGCGCGCGCCGGAGTAGGGCGCGGGACCGGGTCCGCACGGACGACGGCGCCTGCCTCGGTCGGGGGGTGAGGCAGGCGCCGCGGTTCGGGGGCGGGTCCGTCAGACGGTGAGCGCCCGGTCGGTCGGCCGGACGGGTGCCGGCAAGGTGCTCGTACCCGTCAGGTAGCGGTCCACTCCGCGGGCGGCGGAGCGGCCCTCGGCGATGGCCCAGACGATGAGCGACTGACCGCGGCCGGCGTCGCCGGCGACGAACACGCCGGGGACGTTGGTGGCGTAGTCGGCGTCGCGGGCGACGTTGCCGCGCTCGTCCAGTTCCAGGCCGAACTGCTCGACGAGACCGTTCTGCCGGTCCGTGCCGGTGAAACCCATCGCGAGGGTGACGAGCTGGGCGGGGATGCGCCGCTCGGTGCCAGGCTTCTGCTCCAGCTTGCCGCCGGTGAACTCGACCTCGACGAGGTGCAGCCACTGGACGTTTCCGTCAGCGTCGCCTTCGAAGTGGGTGGTGGAGACGGAGTAGATCCGCTCACCGCCCTCTTCGTGCGCCGAGGTGACCTTGTAGAGCATGGGGAAGGTCGGCCAGGGCTGGTGGGCGGCCCGCTCGTCCGCCGGCCTGGGCATGATCTCCAGCTGGGTGACGGAGGCCGCGCCCTGGCGGTGGGCGGTGCCGACGCAGTCGGCACCGGTGTCGCCGCCGCCGATGACGACGACGTGCTTGCCCTCGGCGCTGATCGGGGAGACCGTCAGGTCGCCCTCCTGCACCTTGTTGGCCAGGGGCAGGTACTCCATGGCGAAGTGGACGCCCTTGAGGTCCCGGCCGGGCACGGGCAGGTCGCGGGAGGTGGTGGCGCCGGCGGCGATGACGACGGCGTCGTAGCGCTTGCGCAGCTTGGCGGCGTCGATGTCGCGGCCGATCTCCACCTCGGTGCGGAACTTGGTGCCCTCCGCGCGCATCTGCTCGATGCGGCGGTTGATGTGCCGCTTCTCCATCTTGAACTCGGGGATGCCGTAGCGCAGCAGGCCGCCGATGCGGTCGGCGCGCTCGTAGACGGCGACGGTGTGGCCGGCCCGGGTCAGCTGCTGGGCGGCGGCCAGGCCGGCGGGGCCGGAGCCGATGACGGCGACGGTCTTGCCGGAGAGCCGCTCGGGGGGCTGGGGGGTGACGTCCCCGGCGTCCCACGCCTTGTCGATGATGGTGACTTCGACGTTCTTGATGGTGACGGGCTGCTGGTTGATGCCGAGCACGCAGGCGGACTCGCAGGGAGCGGGGCACAGGCGGCCGGTGAACTCGGGGAAGTTGTTGGTCGCGTGCAGCCGCTCGCTGGCGGCCTGCCAGTCGTCGCGGTAGGCGTAGTCGTTCCACTCGGGGATGAGGTTCCCCAGCGGGCAGCCGTTGTGGCAGAAGGGGATGCCGCAGTCCATGCAGCGGCTCGCCTGCTTGCTGATGACCGGCAGGAGGGAGCCGGGGACGTAGACCTCGTTCCAGTCGCGGACGCGTTCGGCGACGGGACGGGTGCGGGCGACCTCGCGGTCGGTGGTCAGAAAGCCCTTCGGGTCAGCCATGGGTCGCCGCCTCCATCATCTTCTGGTGGGTCTCGGTCTCGGTCAGACCGGCTCGCTCGGCGGCGTCCTTGGCGGCGAGCACTGCCTTGTACGTGGCCGGGATGACCTTGCGGAAGCGGGTCGCGGCCGTGTCCCAGTCGGCGAGGAGGGCCGCCGCGACGGTGGAGGCGGTCTCCTCGTGGTGGCGGCGCACCACGCCGTGCAGCCACCGCCGGTCGGCGTCGTCGAGTGCTTCGACGGCGCCGGCCAGTTCCTTGTTGACGTTGTCGGTGTCGAGGTCGACGACGTAGGCGACGCCGCCGGACATGCCGGCTGCGAAGTTGCGGCCGGTGGGGCCGAGGACGACGGCCTTGCCGCCGGTCATGTACTCGCAGCCGTGGTCGCCGACGCCCTCGGAGACGACGGTGGCGCCGGAGTTGCGGACGCAGAACCGTTCGCCGACGCTGCCGCGCAGGAACATCTCGCCGCCGGTGGCGCCGTAGGCGAGGGTGTTGCCGGCGATGGTGGAGTACTCGGCGAGGTGGTCGGCGCCGCGGTCGGGGCGGACGACGATCCGGCCGCCGGAGAGGCCCTTGCCGACGTAGTCGTTGGCGTCGCCCTCCAGGCGCAGGGTGACGCCGTGCGGCAGGAAGGCGCCGAAGGACTGGCCCGCGGAGCCGGTGAAGGTGATGTCGATGGTGTCGTCGGGGAGCCCGGCGCCGCCGTACTTCTTGGTCACCTCGTGGCCGAGCATGGTGCCGACCGTGCGGTTGATGTTGCGGATGGGCAGGTGGGCGCGGACCGGCTGGGCCTCCTCGGCGCCGACGGTGTCGAGGGCGTCGGCGGCGAGCTTGATCAGCTGGTTGTCGAGCGCCTTGGCCAGGCCGTGGTCCTGTGCGGTGGTGCGGTGGCGGGCGGCCCCGGCGGGCAGGTCCGGCACGTGCAGCAGGGGGGCGAGGTCGAGGCCCTGGGCCTTCCAGTGGCCGACGGCCCGGCCGGTGTCGAGGAGTTCGGTGTGGCCGACGGCCTCCTCGAGGGTGCGGAAGCCCAGCTCGGCGAGGATCTCGCGGACCTCCTCGGCGATGAACTCGAAGAAGTTGACGACGAACTCGGCCTTGCCGTTGAAGCGTTCGCGCAGGACGGGGTTCTGGGTGGCGATGCCGACCGGGCAGGTGTCCAGGTGGCAGACGCGCATCATGACGCAGCCCGAGACGACGAGGGGCGCGGTGGCGAAGCCGAACTCCTCGGCGCCGAGGAGGGCGGCGACGACCACGTCGCGGCCGGTCTTGAGCTGACCGTCGGTCTGGACGACGATGCGGTCGCGCAGCCCGTTGAGCAGCAGGGTCTGCTGGGTCTCGGCCAGGCCCAGCTCCCAGGGGCCGCCCGCGTGCTTGAGGGACGTCAGGGGCGAGGCGCCGGTGCCGCCGTCGTGGCCGGAGATGAGGACGACGTCGGCGTGGGCCTTGGAGACGCCCGCCGCGACCGTGCCGACGCCGACCTCCGAGACCAGCTTCACGTGGATGCGGGCCGCGGGGTTGGCGTTCTTGAGGTCGTGGATGAGCTGGGCGAGGTCCTCGATGGAGTAGATGTCGTGGTGCGGGGGCGGCGAGATCAGGCCGACGCCGGGGGTGGAGTGCCGGGTCTTCGCGACCCAGGGGTAGACCTTGTGTCCGGGCAGCTGGCCGCCTTCGCCGGGCTTGGCGCCCTGGGCCATCTTGATCTGGATGTCGTCGGAGTTGACCAGGTACTCGCTGGTCACGCCGAAGCGGCCGGACGCCACCTGCTTGATGCTGGAGCGCCGGGTGGGGTCGTAGAGACGCTCGGGGTCCTCGCCGCCCTCACCGGTGTTGGACTTGGCGCCCAGCCGGTTCATGGCGATGGCGAGGGTCTCGTGGGCCTCCTGCGAGATGGACCCGTAGGACATGGCGCCGGTGGAGAAGCGCTTGACGATCTCGCTGACGGGCTCGACCTCGTCGAGGGGGACCGAGGGGCGGTCGCTCGTGAAGGAGAACAGGCCGCGCAGCGTCATCAGGCGCTCGGACTGCTCGTCGACGCGCTGGGTGTACTGCTTGAAGATGTCGTAGCGGCGGGCACGGGTGGAGTGCTGGAGCCGGAAGACGGTGTCGGGGTCGAACAGGTGGGGTTCGCCCTCGCGGCGCCACTGGTACTCGCCGCCTATGTCGAGGCGGCGGTGGGTGGCGGGGATGCCGGTGGCGGGGTAGGCCTTGGCGTGCCGCGCCGCGACCTCCTGGGCGACGACGTCCAGCCCGACGCCACCGATCTTGGTGGCGGTGCCCTGGAAGTAGGTGGCGACGAATCCCTCGTCCAGGCCGACGGCCTCGAAGACCTGGGCGCCGCGGTAGGAGGCGACGGTGGAGATGCCCATCTTGGACATGACCTTCAGGACGCCCTTGCCGAGCGCCTTGATGAGGTTGCGGATGGCGTCCTCGGGGGCGGTGTCCGGCAGGAACGTGCCCGCGCGGACGAGGTCCTCGACGGACTCCATCGCGAGGTAGGGGTTCACGGCGGCCGCGCCGTAACCGATGAGCAGCGCGACGTGGTGGACCTCGCGGACGTCGCCGGCCTCGACCAGCAGCCCCACCTGGGTGCGCTGCTTGGTGCGGATGAGGTGGTGGTGGATGGCGGAGGTCAGCAGCAGGGACGGGATGGGGGCGTGCTCGGCGTCGGAGTGCCGGTCGGAGAGCACGATGAGGCGGGCGCCGCCCTCGATGGCGGCGTCGGCCTCGGCGCACATGGCCGCGAGGCGGGCGGCGAGCGCCTCGCCGCCGCCTGCGACCCGGTACAGGCCGGAGAGGGTCACGGCCTTCAGGCCCGGCAGGTCGCCGTCGGCGTTGATGTGGATGAGCTTGGCCAGCTCGTCGTTGTCGATCACCGGGAACGGCAGGGTGACGCTGCGGCAGGACGCGGCGGTCGGCTCCAGCAGGTTGCGCTGGGGGCCGAGGGAGGAGATCAGCGAGGTGACGAGCTCCTCGCGGATGGCGTCCAGCGGCGGGTTGGTGACCTGCGCGAACAGCTGGGTGAAGTAGTCGAAGAGCAGGCGGGGCCGCTCGGAGAGCGCGGCGATGGGGGAATCGGTGCCCATCGAGCCGATCGGCTCGGCCCCGGACTTCGCCATCGGGGCGAGGATGACGCGCAGCTCCTCCTCGGTGTAGCCGAAGGTCTGCTGGCGGCGGGTGACCGAGGCGTGGGTGTGCACGATGTGCTCGCGCTCGGGGAGGTCCGCCAGGTCGATCAGCCCGGCCTCCAGCCACTCCTGGTAGGGCTGCTCGGCGGCGAGGGCGGCCTTGATCTCGTCGTCCTCGATGATGCGGTGGCCCTCGGTGTCGACGAGGAACATCTTGCCGGGCTGCAACCGGCCCTTGCGGACGACCTTGGCGGGGTCGATGTCCAGGACGCCGACCTCGGAGGAGAGCACGACCAGGCCGTCGTCGGTGACCCAGTAGCGGCCGGGGCGCAGGCCGTTGCGGTCGAGAACGGCGCCGACGAGGGTGCCGTCGGTGAAGGTGACGCAGGCGGGGCCGTCCCAGGGCTCCATCAGTGTGGAGTGGTACTGGTAGAAGGCGCGCCGGGCGGGATCCATGGAGGCGTGGTTCTCCCATGCCTCGGGGATCATCATCAGCACGCTGTGCGGCAGGGAACGCCCGCCGAGGTGGAGCAGCTCCAGGACCTCGTCGAAGGAGGCGGAGTCGGAGGCGTCGGGGGTGCAGACGGGGAAGAGGCGCTCCAGGTTCTCGCCCTCCCCGAACAGCGTGCTCGCCAGCTGGGACTCGCGGGCGCGCATCCAGTTGCGGTTGCCCTTGACCGTGTTGATCTCGCCGTTGTGGGCGACGAAGCGGTACGGGTGGGCCAGCGGCCAGCTGGGGAAGGTGTTGGTGGAGAAGCGGGAGTGGACCAGCGCGATGGCGGTGGCGCACCGGCGGTCGGAGAGGTCCGGGAAGAACGGCTCCAGCTGCCCGGTGGTCAGCATGCCCTTGTAGACGATCGTCCGGCCGGACAGGGACGGGAAGTAGGTGTCCGCCTCCCGCTCGGCGCGCTTGCGCAGGACGAAGGCCTTGCGGTCGAGGGCGAGGCCGGACACCTCGCCGTCGGCGTCCGCGACGAACAGTTGCCGGAAGGCCGGCATGGTGGCGCGGGCGCCGGCGCCCAGCAGCTCGGGGGCGACGGGGACCTCGCGCCAGCCGAGGACGGCCAGGCCCTCTTCGGCGGCGATCGTCTCGATCTGCGAGACGGCGGCGGCCGCTTCCCGGTCGTCCGCCGGGAGGAAGCCGATGCCCACGGCGTAGGCGCCGGCCTCGGGGAGGGCGAAGTCCACACTCTCGCGGAGGAACGCGTCCGGGACCTGCATCAGGATGCCGGCGCCGTCCCCCGAGTCGGGGTCCGAGCCGGTGGCGCCGCGGTGCTCCATGTTGCGCAGAACGGTGAGCGCCTGCTCGACGAGCGCGTGGCTCGCCTCGCCGGTGAGAGTCGCTACGAATCCCACGCCACAGGCGTCGTGCTCGTTGCGAGGGTCGTACATCCCCTGCGGGGCGGGGTGGGATGCGTGGCGCATCGGCGCTCCCGTCGTCGTCTGGCAGTCATGTCAGAGGCATGTGCCGAGGGACGACGTTGGCCCTCGCTGGGTGAAAGTCGGTGCAAGCTACATGATGGGGCGCTTCTCAAGAAGTGGAAGAGGGGGTCCACCATATGGACACCAGAGGGTCGGGCGGGCACTCCGGATTCCCTGGGATCGCCAGGCCCGGCCGCACCGGAGATCAGCACAGCACGGGCGGCGTTGCCCGCTGCGCTTCCGGATTGTGCCCTGCCACCGAGGAACTGAAACCGCGGGGAAACACACACGTTATGCGGAAGCGCGCATAAGAATTACCCCACGGCGGTGCCGAAGGCAATACCGAGGAGATACGTCACACCCGCCGCGGCCCCGCCGAGCAGCAGCTGCCGCAGCCCGCTGAACCACCACGTCCGGGCCGTCACGCGGGCCACGACGGCCCCGCAGGCGAACAGTCCGAGCAGCGCCAGCAGGACGGCCGGCCACAGCTGGGTGGCGCCGAGGAGGTACGGCAGCACGGGCAGCAGGGCGCCCAGCGCGAACGAACCGAAGGAGGAGACGGCCGCGACGGTGGGCGAGGGCAGGTCGGCCGGGTCGATGCCCAGCTCCTCACGGGCGTGGATCTCCAGCGCCTGCTCCGGATCCTTCGACAGCTGCCGGGCGACCTCGCGCGCCAGCTTGGGCTCGACGCCGCGGGACTCGTACAGCGCCGCGAGCTCCTCCAGCTCGTCCGCCGGGTGCTTGCGCAGCTCGCGCCGCTCCACGTCCAGCTCGGCCAGCACGAGCTCGCGCTGCGAGGCGACGGAGGTGTACTCGCCGGCGGCCATCGAGAAGGCGCCGGCGGCGAGGCCGGCCAGACCGGCGATGACGATCG
This sequence comes from Streptomyces cinnamoneus, assembly GCF_002939475.1. Classification (NCBI taxonomy): domain Bacteria; kingdom Bacillati; phylum Actinomycetota; class Actinomycetes; order Kitasatosporales; family Streptomycetaceae; genus Streptomyces; species Streptomyces cinnamoneus. The sequence goes on from NZ_PKFQ01000001.1 coordinate 1,818,542, forward strand.
CGTCGGCGGAGGCCGTGCCCCCGGCGACGCCGGTCATCAGGGCCACGTTGGAGACCAGCCCGTCCATGGCGCCGAACACCGCGGGTCGCAGCCAGCCGCCGTTCACATCGCGGTGCGTGTGGTTGTCGCGGTGGGCTACGTGCGTGGCCGCTGCCGTATCGAGGACAGCCATTTCTCCGGGTGCTCCCTTCCCCGGGGGTACGGGCCCTTCGCCCCACCCCCCATGACTCGAAGGTACGCACGAATGGGGGTGATCCGCTAGCAAGGAAGGCCGAACTTACCTCGCTGACCTGCGGTTTTATCAGAGGGGGTGCGAATTTCGGCCGGGGCCGGAAACAAAGATCCGCCGCCGTGGCCGAGGTCGTCGGCCACGACGGCGGAGGGGTGACGCGGAGCGTCAGAGCTTCTTGGTGCCGGACTTCGCGGTGCCGGGCTTCGCGTCGGGGGCGGGCTTCGCCGTGCCGGGCTTCGCCTGCTTGTCCGTTCCGGGCTTCGCGTCGCCCGCGGCGGCGGGCTCGGCGTCTTCCGGCTTCGCCTTCCCGTCGGCCACCTCCACCTCGGCGGCCGGCTCGACGACGAGCTCCCGGCCGGGGACGCGCTTGGTGGAGATCACGATGTACGCGACGGCGGCGAGGAAGAGCAGGATCGACGTCCAGCCGTTGAGCCGCAGGCCCAGGACGTGGTGGGCCTCGTCGACGCGCAGGTACTCGGTCCAGAAGCGCCCCACGGTGTACGCGGCGACGTACACCGCGAAGGCACGGCCGTGCCCCAGCTTGAACCGCCGGTCGGCCCAGATGACGAGCGCCGCGACGCCGAGGCACCACAGCGACTCGTACAGGAACGTGGGGTGGTACGTGCCCCCGACGCGGCCGATGGCGGGGTTGGCGTCGATCTTCAGCGCCCAGGGGAGGTCGGTGGCCTTGCCGTACAGCTCCTGGTTGAACCAGTTGCCCCAGCGCCCGATGGCCTGCGCGACGGCGAGCCCGGGCGCGACGGCGTCGGCCCACGCGGGCAGCGGGATGCCGCGACGGCGACAGCCGATCCAGGCACCGACGGCGCCGAGCGCGACGGCCCCCCAGATGCCCAGTCCGCCTTCCCAGATCTTGAAGGCGTTGACCCAGTTCCGGCCCGACCCGAAGTACAGCTCGTAGTCGGTGATCACGTGGTACAGCCGGCCGCCGACGAGCCCGAACGGCACCGCCCACACGGCGATGTCCGCGACCGTCCCGGCCCGGCCGCCCCGTGCGATCCAGCGCTTGTTGCTGAGCCAGACGGCGACGAAGACGCCGATGATGATGCAGAAGGCATAGCCGCGCAGCGGGACCGGCCCGAGGTGGATCACGCCGGTCGACGGGCTGGGAATGTATGCGAGTTCCATGACAGCTACGACGCTACCTTGCCGGAACGCGCAGGTGGCACCCCGCCTGGCGCAACAGCTCCGTAACGCCACGGGTGGCACTTATGTCCGGGTGACCTTTCCGCACTCCCCGCGACGGACTTCGTCCTCGGCGCCCAGCTCGCGGCTGCGGTCGTAGGGGTCGACGGAAGGCCCGGACTCGTCCTCTTTCTCGCCGTGGCGAACGAGCCTGGGGAATCGCGGGTGGATGAACCCGTCGTGGACGTCGCAGGTGGTGTTGCCGATGTCCATCATGTGGCGGGCGATGACCAGCTTGCCGGGCGTCACGCTGAAGCGGGCGGGGTCGAGGATCTCGGTGTCGACGACGCGGCGCACGATGCTGCGCGCGACCTGCCGCGAACCCTTGTCCTTCTTCGTCAGCGGGTAGACGAAGGTGTAGTCGGCGTGGATGGTGACGACGCCGCCCTTCCCCTCCGCGAAGGTCATCCGGCCCTGCGTCTTGACGGCACCGCCCACCACGCGGACCTCGTCCGGGTCGAAGCGGCTGAAGAGAGTCAGCGGATCGTTCTCGCGGTCGGGCTCGCGCAGGGAGGCGCTCGCCTTGGCGATCATCCCTTCCTGCTCCGGATCGAGCAGGTCCAGCGCGGCGGCCGGGCGCTCGCCGCGCAGGGTCGCGGGATCGAGGTTGGCGGCGACGAGGAAGTCCTTGGTCAGCTGCAGGGCCGAGGCGACTCGTTCCTTCGGCACCTGGCCCACGGCCGTGGCCTCGGGCAGCACGATCCCCGCCGCTCCATCGGCGTACTCCTCCGCCGGCGAACCGGCGAAGGGCCGGTCGAGGGTCGCGGTGCCCTCGGACGACGCCGGGGCCTCCTTCTCCTTGCCCCAGCCGCCGGGTATCCGGGAGAGGACGTCGCCGGGATTGAGTACGAACGTGGCGCCCACGGCGACGGCCAGGACGACCCCGACACCGCCGAGGATCCGGCGCTTGCGGGCGGCCTTCCCGTTCATCTCCTGCCAGGCGGGCCCGGTGCGCCAGCCTTCGGGGTACGACGGGGGAACGTTCCCGCCTCCCCGGCCGAGAAACCCGCCCAGCCCCTTCCGCCGGGCCTTCGCGGCGGCCTCGTCCTGCCGCCGCAACCGATCGGTGACCATACGGGCCCGCGCCGACGGCTCCTTGGGGGCGGACTCACGGATCGACTGCTCGGTGTCCCGGGCGAAACGCTCCCAGTCCTCGTCGGTCAAGGGTCTCTCAGGTGGTTCGACCGTCACGGCACGCCCTCTTGTCTGCTCTCAATGGATCACCAGGTCAGAGGGCACTGTAGAGGCGTGCTCGGACACGGGTCAGAGCGGGTTGGACGGCCGTCGAGGGCGTTCTCGACCGCCCGTCGGTGTCAGGCGCCGGAGCGGCACAGCCGTCCCAGCGGAATCCTCCATCCGACCTAGGGTCACGGCTGAGGTAACCGCTGCCACAGCGGCCCTCGGGGCAAGTCAGCGAGCCGCCAGCGCTCTCCGCAGGGCGTCCCGGTGCTCCTGCGTCCAGGCAGCGCCCCGCTGCTCCTCAGGCAGGCCCGCGAGTCCCACAGAGATGTGATCGACGGCCTCGTCGTAGCGCCCCAGTGCAAGGGTGCACAGGCCCATGTTCAGTCGGTTGAACTCCGGCGTGAGCCAGTAGGCGGTCTCAGGCGGCGGCACGGCGGCGGCCACGTCCGACAACCGCTCGGCTTGCTCCACGGCGCGCAGCGCCTGATCTCTCTCGCCGAGAGCCGCCAGCCCGGCGGCCGACTGGAGTAGATCGCCCAGGCGCTGAGCGGGGTGGGCACCCGGAGTGCCGGCGGCCGCGGCGAACCACCTGGCGACGCCTTGCTGTCTTCCTTGCTGGCGGGCGAGATAGCCGCGGAAGTTCAGCGCCTGTGCGGCGAGGGTGCCGTCCTCGATCGAGTCCGCGAGCTCCAGTGCCTGGGTCAGCATCGACACGGCTTCGTCGTCGCGGCGCACCTGAGCCAGCATCCACCCGGCGAACTGGGCGAACTCCGACGCCACGGCTGTGAGCTGGTCCCGGCGGGGTCCGCGCGCGTCCTTGAGCATGCGGGTCACGTCCTTGACGTGTGTAAGGGTGGCCGGGATGACCGCCTCGGGGCGAAGGGCGTCGTCCAGGCGCCGGTAGGCGGCCAGCACACCGCCCAGCGCCTCCACCGTTCCCGCGTCCAGACGGGATGGCCGCTCAACGCTGCGCGAGACCCGCGAACGGTCGTCGGCGCTCAGCACCACTGCGGACAGCGCACCTCCGGCCCCTACGAGCTGGTCCAACGCCTCAGCCAGCTTCGGGGACGGCTGTTGCTTCCCGTTCAGCACGCGGGAGAGGTAGGAGAGGTCGTAGTTGATCGCCCGAGCTGCGGCACCCATGGAATAGCCGTTGTCCCGCAGGGCACGGCGGGCCAGATCAGCGAAGTCGCTCACGGTGAACCCCTAGGCATTGACTTGTCGCTTCAAGTTTAGTCAAGGCCGGTCAACTCCCGTGTGGCCAAGGGGAAATCCGACGATGGGCGGCAGACAGGACCCCGGCGACCGCGTGAACGGCCCCGGGGCGCGGCCAACGCTGAACAAGGAGCGTCGACATGACCGACCATATCGCCCGCTGGTTCCGCCGGGTAAGGGCGCTGCTCGCCCCCGTCCCCACTCCCCCACCACCCCGGCGCAAGCCCCCGCACTGCCCGAGGGCCACCGAGCACCCCTACACCTACACCGTCGTCGTTTCCGCACACGGCATCAACTTCATCCCCCGCCAGCCCCACCGCGCGCAGGTGACCCGGTGAACGCCGCGCCCGAAGCCGGAACGTGGGTGGTCGACGTCAGACGGGACCGCGTCGGCGAGGTCGTCGAGGTGAGCGACGGGCGGGTGTCGCTGCGCGACCTCACCAGCAGGGAGGAGTGGGAGGCGTCGCCATGCGACGTCCGGCCCGCCACGGCGAACGACGAGCTGCGAGCGAAGGTCGCGGACCTCAACCACCGCAGCGTGCGGAGGCAGGCCCGGTGACGAACCAGAAGACGGCCCGGCCGAGGCCCGCATCCGGGACGCGCTGCGCGGAGTGCCAGAACGTCAAGCGGCAACGGGCCAAGGCCTTGGAAGCCGGCGACCGCTCCGGCGCCGAAGCGGCGACCGTAGCAATGGGCGTCCACCTGCGCGTGGCGCACCCTTAAAAGCACGACTGCCCGCCCCGGCGAACCGGGGCGGGCCGTCCTCGGCTGGTTACGCCGAGCTGAATTCGACTGACTCGCGTGATGTAAGAGCTATCGCAAGAGATAGCCAGCGGGATCGATCACGTACGCCATCACGGCTGCGAAGTCAGGGAATAGCAGGCTTGAGCCTTCACCTACCCACCAAAAGCGGTCCTGCGTCGCACCCAGAGTGTCGATCATGAAGATCCCGTTGGTCTCATCTTCATCGACCGATACGGGAACAAGCCTGCTGGTGGACGGCAGACCCTCATCTTCCAGCGTCCCCATGTCGAGGATTAGCTCAAGAAATGATTGAGCACGAATCAGGGCCGCACTCTCAGGCCAGTCCTGACACCCGAGAATTGGCATCTCGAAGTAGAAGTTATCCAGCCCGTCGCTCACCGAGAGAAATTCCCGATATCTCGGCTCCAGCGCCTGCCCAACTACACTTTGCAGTTCTGCCAACTGCTCTTCCGTTGCTGACGGACGCAGCTGGATCAAGCTGTAAGCACCTGGCTCCTCGGCAACCTCGCGAGCACGCTTCTCAACAAGTTGCGCGATCATTTCCTGCAACCCATCCACCTCCATCAAATCGGACACTCAAGGACATTCGTTCCATCAGGGGAGCCTGCTGATGCTACAGAGTCCATAAGAACCCACGGACACTGAGCCGGATTCGTATTCCGTCGTGTACGTACTGGGATCATTTCGCACTCCCGCATAGTAAAAGCCAGTTGGCTTGTACCCCACCGGATACTTGTTCGCATACGAACCGACCGTGGAATTAACGCGTCCATCCTGCTGGTGCCAACAGTACGGCTTCTCCTTCCCAGACCATGTCGTATCTGGAAGGTGCCCTGCAGCCTGCCCCGTCCGATACTCGTACGGGGTTCCCTTCAGTTCCTTTTTATGATTCACCAGGTATTCTGTCGCGACCGCACTGAGCGTCTTGTTGCCGACAAACTCTTTAGGGGGGGACACCCGCCCCTTCGGGGACCAGTAGCCGGGAATTGCGTTGATCGCGGCTATATGATCCTTCAGCTCTTCTATCTGAGCAGCCGTGGCACCGCTGGGAGCACGGAAGCACACAGGCCCCGACATACCCTTTGACACGGTGTCCATCTCAAGGAGCTTCGTGCAGTCCACATCGTCGTCGTCCTGGTCACCGTTCAGGCGACCCCCGCGAGAGGGATCCGCGCCCGGTGCCGACCGAGGGGCAGCTCCCGGCTCCCGATCCGGATCGTACGAGTCGCCGTTGAACAGGTCGAGAATGTTCGCGGCGGTGATGACCGTGTTGACCACGTCGCCGGGCTTCCAGCCCCCGCCGGGATCCCAGTCCGGCTTCGGTGCCGGTCGCTTCGGGGCCGGCTTCGGGTTCTTGCCGTTGTTGGGGTTCTGGTCGATCTTCGGGCGCGGGGGGCGGGGAGGTTGCACATGCCGCTTGCGTGTTCCCCGCGGGTTGCGGAGAGGAGTGCCGACCGGCCCGCCCGAACCGCCATCACACCGGATGCATCCGCCGTCGTATCCGCCTCCTCCCCATCCACCTTCGTCCTCATCGACATCCCAAGAACGAGGAATGGACCTGACGGACCGCCAGATACCGCGAACGATGCTGTAATCCCGGACTATGCTGCCGACGATCCTCCCGCCCAGTTCGAAGGTCCATTCGTTCGTACCGCTATCAGTGTCGTCGGATGCCCAATCGTTCCAACGGTCCCGGGTCCAGTCCACAGCGTCACTCAGACTGCTCGTCAGGCCGCCGCAGTACTGAACGCAGGTCGTGTAGGCGCCGTATGCAGCTGCTCCAGCAATCAGTTCGGCCGCACATGCATCCCAGAAGCAGTGCCCCGAGGGGTCCGTCCCGTTCAGCGGCGACGCGTTCCCGTAAACGAACCGGTTCGCCTGAACCGACGGCGAAGCGTCCAGCTGCCACGTGTCACGCGAGGCAAAACGGCCCGTGCCCGGCTGGTACCAGCGCGCCGCCATGTTGACGTCGCCGCTCGACGGGTCCGTCCAGCCGGACTGGAAGCCCAGTGACGAGCGCGAACCGGACTTGGCCCGCACCGAACCGAACGGGTCGTAGGCCGTGGAGCCCACGACCTTCGTGCCGTCGGGCGACAGGCCGGCCACCACGTCCGTGTGCTGGTCGGTCACCGCCCGCTGCCTGGTCGTGCCGTCCGTGCTGCCCAGCAGCGCACCGCCGGGGCTCCGGCTGTACGTGCTCGAACCGTCCGAGACCAGGTTGTTGGAGCCGCCGTCGTACGTGAAGGCGGTGTCACCGTTGCGGCTCACCCGGTCGAGCGAGTCGTACGTGAACCTGGTGTCGCCGTCGGCGATGCGGCGCTCGAAGGCGTCATGGGTCAGCGAGCGCTTGCCGCTTCCCGTGTCGACCGACGAGAGCGTGCCGCGCGGCGTGTAGCCGTAGCGACCGGCGCCGTCCGTGAGCAGGCGGTTGGCCTCGTCGAAGGTGGCGGGGACGTCACCGGCCTTGACCCGGTTGCCCGCGTCGTCCCACGCGTAGGTCGTGGTCTTTCCGTCGCTCGTCCAGGACGTCATGCGGCCGGACTTGTCGTACGCGTAGGCCTCCGTTCCGGCACCCGAGATTCCGCTGGTGGTCTTCTTCGTCAGACGGTTGTTCAGGTCGTAGTCATAGGTGTTCGACATGACCTGCGCGGTGCCGTCCGCACTGGTGACCTTGGACTCGGTCAGGCGGCCGAGCTGGTCGTAGCCGTAGCCCCGCTTCGCGCCGAGCTGCCAGTCGGTCGAGCCCGCGGGCTTGGTCGCGTACTGCTCCTGCAGCACGCGGCCGGCGGCGTCGTAGGCCGTCGTCGTCTGGCCGCCGGTCACGGCGTCCTCGGTGCGGTTCAGACGACCCGCGGCGTCGTAGCCGTACGTCGACGTGCCGGACTTGTCCGTCCGGGACGTCATGGCGCCGTCGGCACGGTTCCTCTGTCCAGCCGGGAGGGCAGCTCGACGGAGCGCGCGATGCGCGACCGCTCATCGGCGGTGAGCGCCTCCGCGGCGAGATCACGAAGACGGTGACCCCTCACGCGACTGACAGCTGGGGTGTGCTCGCGACGTCGCGGGCCAGGTCGGTCAGCCAGTGGGGGGCGTGGGGAGCGCGCGTCACGCCTTGCAGGGCACCTCGCAGCCTGCGGTGGTTACGACCGGAGCTCACAACATCGAGTACGGCGGGCAGGGAGTGCAGCATCGCCTCACACGCGGGCCAGTCCTCGATCGCTGTGTACGCCGACAGCAGGGAGATCTTGTAGTACAGCACGCCCCGCCCGCTGGGCCGGAACTCCACGCTCAAGTCGTGCGCCCTCTGGAGCTGGGGGACGGCGGCGCCGTCATCGCCCAGTGCACGCAGCGCTTCGCCCTCGTGCCCGGCGATCTCGAGTTCGTTGATCCACCAGGTCCAGGACGGATCGCAAGGGCTGATCGAATCCTCCAGCGCGGCCCTGGCGGCCTTCAGCTCGTTCAGCGCGCCCTGCCGATGGCCGGCGTCTGCGAGCGCCCGCGCCTTGCGTACACGAGCCATCAATGCGACACGCGGCGGAAGCCGGAGCTGGGACAAGAGCTCATCCGCGATCCGCAGCGACTCGCCCGTGCGGCCGTGCTCCACACCCTGCATGGCCAGCAGATCCAGTACGAACCATTCCCTCGACCGGTCCCCGGCGTGCCCGGCCAGTATGCGCGCTTCGAGGAAGGCCGAGCGAGCAGCGTCCTGCTGCCCCGCGTCGAACAGCAACCAGCCCGCTACCTGCGCGAGCTCGGCAACCGCCGTCAGGTATTCACACTTCAGCCGGTCGGGCACGGACCCGGTGTCCAGCTTGCGCTGCGCGGTCTTCCACACCCGTACGGCCGCAGGCGCGATGGCGTCTCCGCCGTACCGGTTGTCGTGGTCGAGCAAGTAGGCGACGGTCGCACGCAGATGGCCGAGGTCGCTGTCCGTGTTTTCAGGCGCAGTGTCCACCCGCAGAGCCGCCCCCGGCGGCAAGAGACCGGCCAACGCCCCTTCCGCCCCGACCAGCGCGTCCAACGCCCCGGCCAACTGCGGTGACGGGCACTGCTTCCCGTTGAGAACGCGGGAGAGGTACGCCGGGTCGTAGCACAGCGCACGCGCTGCCCCGCGCATGCTCAGGCCCCTGGCTGCCAAGGCTTCGCGGGCTCGGGACGCGAACTCCGTCATGGTGGGCTCCGGGGTGTTGACTGATGACTTCCAGCGTAGTCAACGCCGGTCAACTCCCGCTGGCCCTCTGCGTTTACCGACCATGGACGCTCAGGGCCCCGGCGACCGCGTGAACGGCCCCGGGGCGCGGCCAACGCTGAACAAGGAGCGTCGACATGACCGACCATATCGCCCGCTGGTTCCGCCGGGTAAGGGCGCTGCTCGCCCCGATTCCCACTCCCCCACCGCCCCGGCGCAAGCCCCCGCACTGTCCGAGGGCCACCGAGCGCCCCTACACCGTCGTCGTTTCCGCACACGGCATCAACTTCATCCCCCGCCAGCCCCACCGCGCGCAGGTGACCCGGTGAACGCCGCGCCCGAAGCCGGGACGTGGGTGGTCGACGTCAGACGGGACCGCGTCGGCGAGGTTGTCGAGGTGAGCGACGGGCGGGTGTCGCTGCGCGACCTCACCAGCAGGGAGGAGTGGGAGGCGCTGTCGTGCGACGTCCGGCCCGCGACGGCGAACGACGAGCTGCGAGCGAAGGTCGCGGACCTCAACCACCGCAGCGTGCGGAGGCAGGCCCGGTGACGAACCAGAAGACGGCCCGGCCGAGGCCCGCATCCGGGACGCGCTGCGCTGAGTGCCAGAACATCAAGCGGCAACGGGCCAAGGCCCTGGAAGCCGGCGACCGCTCCGGCGCCGAAGCGGCGACCGTCACCATGGGCGTCCACTTGCGCGTGGCGCACCCCTGACAGCACGACTGCCCGCCCCGGCCAACCGGGGCGGGCAGTCGCTTCACGGCTACGGCAGCGCGGGTCGCTACATCCCGCGATCCGGGCCGTACCAGACGGCCGTCTCTTCGCCATAGCTCATGGGGCGGCCCTCAAACTTCACCGGCCCCGGGTAAAAGGCAGAGCTGTTCGGACCGGCCATGTCTTCGCCGACAAGATACCGATAAAGCCACTCGGAGAAGCAGATGGAGTACTCGAAAAATTCCCCGTCGCCGTCTCCAACGAAGATGCGCCACTCCTGACCAGACGCTCCCCTGGCTAGAAAAATCAGCTCCCCGCGATCGGTACCAGCGATAGGTGTCAGGCCATCGCTGGTACCGAACTTCATCTCACTTATACCGAGTGCAGGCCGAGGGTCCCCATCGATATCGTCGTCCCAGGGGACCTCTCCCCAAGCCACCACTGTCTCACGGATCCACTTTCCCAGATTCCATCGAACAGTAGCCGGATGGTTCACATACAAGTGACCGTTGAGCTTCACAGGTCCATAAGCTTCAAGAACCTGCTTATAGTCGGCGGGAAGCCCGAACCCCAGCGAGTTTTCGATGCTTTCCCATGCCCCCGGGTTCGCCCCATGACCGGTGGCCTCACCAAGCATGGCGAAAACAGCTTCAAGATAATCAGCACTCTTCACGTTCTACCTCCTCGGGCAGTCTGCGTCGCCGGTCGTTGTACCACCGATGGGAGACTGATGGATGATACAGCGCCTAGACACCCCTGTTTCGATCACAGAGTAGTTGTACTCGATGCTGGTCGGAATCCCAGATTTTGCCCTTCCGTAATGGGGGACCACAGAAATCTGCAGATGGTTACCCGACTTGATTGCATTGCGAACTTCCTTCTCCACTCCATGGTCGAGATAGGGGTGGTTAGTCTTCTCGTACTCGGCAACAAGGTTCCTGAGGTCGATTCCCGAACCCGTGGCGGCAGCAGGAATCAAATGACCATTGGCCGGGTCGTGCCCCTGGGCATCAATCTCGCGCATACCTGGCGGCTGGGTCGAGGTGTTGGTGTTGGTCCCCGGCCTCTTACGGCCCTTGTTGTAGTCACTGATGTCGAGCACTCCGTAAGCTCCCGTAGCCCGGCACTGTTCGCTGCCCTCAAAGGCGTCGTAGTAGCGCTCGCGCGGCAAGTATGTAGCGTGGCCGTTTGGGCTCCTTCCGGGCCCGTCGTCGCACTGGCCATCACTTCGCAAGCGACCGCCATTCTTTCCCCCTTGCTTGTCCGTCTGCGTCTGGTTGGGGTCTACCCACTGTCCCTGTGACGGGTCGTACGAGTCGGCGTTGAACAGGTCCAGAATGTGCGCGGCAGTGATGACCGCGTTGACCACATCGCCGGGATTCCAGCCGCCGTTCGGAGCGAAGTCCGGCTTCGGTGCCGGTCGCTTCGGGGCCGGCTTCGGGTTCTTGCCGTTGTTGGGGTTCTGGTCGATCTTCGGGCGCGGGGGGCGGGGAGGTTGCACATGCCGCTTGCGTGTTCCCCGCGGGTTGCGGAGAGGAGTGCCGACCGGCCCGCCCGAACCGCCATCACACCGGATGCATCCGCCGTCGTATCCGCCTCCTCCCCATCCACCTTCGTCCTCATCGACATCCCAAGAACGAGGAATGGACCTGACGGACCGCCAGATACCGCGAACGATGCTGTAATCCCGGACTATGCTGCCGACGATCCTCCCGCCCAGTTCGAAGGTCCATTCGTTCGTACCGCTATCAGTGTCGTCGGATGCCCAATCGTTCCAACGGTCCCGGGTCCAGTCCACAGCGTCACTCAGACTGCTCGTCAGGCCGCCGCAGTACTGAACGCAGGTCGTGTAGGCGCCGTATGCAGCTGCTCCAGCAATCAGTTCGGCCGCACATGCATCCCAGAAGCAGTGCCCCGAGGGGTCCGTCCCGTTCAGCGGCGACGCGTTCCCGTAAACGAACCGGTTCGCCTGAACCGACGGCGAAGCGTCCAGCTGCCACGTGTCACGCGAGGCAAAACGGCCCGTGCCCGGCTGGTACCAGCGCGCCGCCATGTTGACGTCGCCGCTCGACGGGTCCGTCCAGCCGGACTGGAAGCCCAGTGACGAGCGCGAACCGGACTTGGCCCGCACCGAACCGAACGGGTCGTAGGCCGTGGAGCCCACGACCTTCGTGCCGTCGGGCGACAGGCCGGCCACCACGTCCGTGTGCTGGTCGGTCACCGCCCGCTGCCTGGTCGTGCCGTCCGTGCTGCCCAGCAGCGCACCGCCGGGGCTCCGGCTGTACGTGCTCGAACCGTCCGAGACCAGGTTGTTGGAGCCGCCGTCGTACGTGAAGGCGGTGTCACCGTTGCGGCTCACCCGGTCGAGCGAGTCGTACGTGAACCTGGTGTCGCCGTCGGCGATGCGGCGCTCGAAGGCGTCATGGGTCAGCGAGCGCTTGCCGCTTCCCGTGTCGACCGACGAGAGCGTGCCGCGCGGCGTGTAGCCGTAGCGACCGGCGCCGTCCGTGAGCAGGCGGTTGGCCTCGTCGAAGGTGGCGGGGACGTCACCGGCCTTGACCCGGTTGCCCGCGTCGTCCCACGCGTAGGTCGTGGTCTTTCCGTCGCTCGTCCAGGACGTCATGCGGCCGGACTTGTCGTACGCGTAGGCCTCCGTTCCGGCACCCGAGATTCCGCTGGTGGTCTTCTTCGTCAGACGGTTGTTCAGGTCGTAGTCATACCGGAGCTACGCATGGCCCGGTAGTGCTCGGCCACCTGCTCCTCGGTCAGCTCCTTCGGGTAGAAGGCCGCCTCGTCGAGGTCGCCGGTGAAGTAGCGGGTGCCGGGCTTCTGCCCGTCCCAGCCCTCGCTCGCGAAGCCACCGCCCAGGTAGGTGTGGGCCATGGTCTCCGGCTTGGACGGCTCGTTCAGCGCGCCGACCTTCGTGCCGTCGAGGTAGAGGGACTGGCTGCTCGCACCGCCGGTGATCACCACGTGGTGCCACTGGTTGTCGGTGACCGCCGTTCCCGAGACGATCGGCTTTCCGGCGCCGCCGTGCCACAGCTGACCCCGCAGCTTGCCGTCGGAGTCGACCAGCAGGCTCGGGTTCCAGTCGGTCGGCGTCTTGCCCAGCTCCGCGTCCTGCAGACCCAGCAGGACACCGCCGGGCTTGCCGGTACGGAACCACAGCTCCGCCGACATCGCCGGCGTGCCGCCCATGACGCCGTACGGCAGCTCGACCGAGCCGTCACCGGCCAGGGTCACCGCACCGTCGTCGCCGGGCCCGAAGGCGCCGGTCGTGCCGAGCTTCGCCTTGGTGTACGTGCCGTCGCCGGCGTACACCGCGGTCTGGCTGCGGGCCTTGTCGCCGCTGGTCTCGGCGAGACGCCAGTAGCCGGACGGGGCGTCCGCGGTGACCGTGCCCCGGTAGTGGGCGCCGTCGCCGGAGACCAGGCCGGCGCGCGAGCGGTAGTGCTCGGCCACCGTGTCCTGCGTCAGCTCCTTGGTGTAGAAGGCCACCTCGTCGAGCTGGCCGGTGAGGTAGCGGGTTCCGGGCTTCTGACCGTCCCAGCTGTCACTTGAGTAACCGGCTCCGATGTAGGCATAGGCCAGCGTCTCCGGCTTGGCCGCATCCGCGAGGCTGCCCACCTTCGAGCCGTCGAGGTACAGCGACTGGCCCTTCGCCGAGCCGGTGAGCACCGCATGGTGCCATTCGTTGTCCGTGACCTTCGGCCCGGAGACGATGGGCTTCCACGAAGTGCCATGCCACAGCTGACCCCGCAGCTTGCCGTCGGAGTCGACCAGCAGGCTCGGGTTCCAGTCGGTCGGCGCCTTGCCCAGCTCCGCGTCCTGCAGACCGAACAACACGCCCGGCTTAGCCGTGCGGAACCACAGCTCCACGGAAAGGGCGTCCGCACCCTTGAGCGGGTCGGTGGGGACCTGAACGGCACCCTGCGCGCCGTCCAACGTCGCCGAGCCGTCGTCGCCGTCGGAGAAGGCCCCGACCGCGCCGAGCGTCACCCCGTCACGATAGGCGCCGTCGGCCCCGCCGTTCACCGCGTTGGCCGCGGTGGAACCGCTCCGGTCCCCCAGGCGCCAGTACTCGACAGGGCCGGAAGTACGCACGGTGTCGGCGTAAGCCGCCGAACCGGAGGAATAGGCGGGAGCGGACACCTTCCAGATGCCGCCCTTGTCGTCCGTGGTCTCACGGAGCCGCCCGGTGCCCGCGTCGTAGGCGATCGTGGAATGGACACGCCCGGAAGGCATGGTCACCTTGGTCAGTCGCCCCGACACACCACGAGCCCGGTAGTGCTCCGCCACGGTAGTCGCGTCGAGGGACTGGTGGTACACCGCCACCTCGTCCATCAGGCCCGTGAAGTGACGCACGCCGGCCGCCTGTCCGTCCCAGCCCTCGCTGGAGTAGCCGGCACCGAGGTAGGTGAAGGACTGCTTGCGGTGGTCGATCGGTCCGGTCAGGGAGCCGACGAGGACACCGTCGAGGTACAGCGACTGCGTGGTGCCCGCGGCGGTGAGCGCCGCGTGGTGCCAGGTGTCGTCGGTGACGGCGTTGCCGCTGACGAGGGGCTGGACCTTGCCGGTCCAGTACTGCCCGACCAGCTTGCCCGCGCTGTTCACGGAGAGGGCGGGGGTCCAGTCGCCCGGCTGGCCGTCGGTCAGGCGCCCGTCCTGGAAGCCGACCAGCACACCGGGCTTGGTGGTCTTGAACCACAGCTCGGTCGTCAGCGAGGTCGAGGTCCGGAGGGTGTCCTCGGGCAGCTCCACGTACGAGTTGGTGCCGTCGAAGGCGGCGGCCTTGTCGCTCGTGCCCGCCACGGCTCCGTCGGAGCCCGGCTTCACGTCCCGGTACAGGGCCTGGTTGAGGCCGGTGCGCGAAGGCGCCTCACTCGCGGCGACGGAGCCCTGGGCCTCGCCGAGACGCCAGTAGGAGAGGGGGTTCTGGTCGAGGACCATGCTGCGGTAGAGCGAGCCGTCGCCGTACTCGTACACCGTGCACTTGTCGGTGACGCCCGGCGGGCAGACCTTGGTGAGACGGTCACCGGTGTAGGTGTACGTCCACGTCAGGCCGTCGGCGCCGGGGCCGGTGCCCTGGGCCGTCGCCGTGGCGACCTTGCCGCCGCTCCAGGTGAAGACGAGCGACCGTCCGGACAGCGTGTCACGGGCCTCGGTCAGCTTGCCGTCGGTGTACGTCAGGCGCTGTTCCCTGCCCGAGCCGTCGGTGATCTTCGTCAGCCGGCCGGAGGGGTCGAAGGACAGCGTGGTGGCGGACTTGTCCCGCAGCACCCAGCCGCCGCCGGAGGCGGAGGTGAGGGTGGTCGGGTTGCCGGGCGGGGCGGCGTAGGTCCCGTCCGCGTTCTTGCCGAACCGGATCCGTGTGCCGTTGGCCTGGGTCACGACGATGTCGCCGGTGCTCTCGGCGACCGCGCGCATGTCCCACCGGGTCGACCAGCCCGTGCCGAAGACGTTGTCGGTGCGCGGGTCGAGCGAGTTGTAGGTGCGGACGACCGACAGTTCCGGGCCCACCGTGGGCAAGGACGCGTCGGTCGCGGCCGTGGCGTAGTTCCCCGACCGGCTGCCGAACTCCCGGCCGCCGTCACCGCCGAGGTGAGCGGTCACCGCGGGCTGCGGGACCTGCGTGGTGAAGTACGCGGGTCCGGGCCGGGCGGAGGTGTCCTTGCCGTCGTACACATAGGCGTACCAGGCGTAGCTCCTGCTCCAGGACAGCCAGCCGCCGGGGACGGCCCACTGCTGGGAGGTGCCACGGGAACCGCTGCGGCAGTTCTTGCGCGAGTCCTTGCCCTCCACTTCGCAGATCTCGAAGGTGTACTGCAGGCTGCTGGAGGGGGAGTGGTCCTCGTCCTTGCCGGACGCCCACAGGGTCGGGGTCAGGGAGTTGAGCACGGCGCCGCCGGCCGGGGACTCGGCCGTCACCTGGGGCGGCAGGTTGACCGCGGCGAACTTGATCGCCGCGCCCGGGACGCCCTCACTGGTGAACCGGGGGCCGTCGAGGACGTCCATGGTCCACACCAGGGTGTAGGTGGCGGGCTGCAGAGCCGCGATCGCAGCGTCGAGGGTGACGCTCTGACCGGGCGCGACGTCCTGGGGCAGGGGGGTCCAGGCGACGTGCGCCGTGTCGTTGTACTCCTTGCCCGCCTCGTCGTAGAGGTTGTAGCGCAGCTGGACCTTGCCACCCTTGGTCCAGGTGTCCTGGCCCTGGTTGGTGACCGTGACCTTCATGGAGCCCTGGGAGGTGGCGGTCACCGGCTTGGTGAAGTCACCCACCTTGTACGTGGCTCCGTAGCGGGTCCAGGTGATGTCCAGGCTCGGCTTGCCGCCGGGGTAGTCGTCGGAGCCGAACTGCTTCCAGCCCTTGGTGTCCGTCTCCGACGCCTTGACCGCGAGGCCGTAGTTCTTCTTGCGGCCGTGCGTCCAGTCGTCGACGACCTGGCGTCCCTCGGATCCCAGACCTATGGACTCCCAGGCCGCTCCACAGGCCCATGACTCCGTGTTCGGCGGACGCCAGCCGTGGGCGAAACTCTTGGAGGCGAGGGAGGATCCGGTGGCCGGGCCGGGGTACGACTTGGTCGACGACTCGGTCCAGTCGGACGTGATGGCGTGGACGGTCACAGGCCGTGCGTCGCAGGAGTACGACCACGTGTTGTACAGCGCCAGCTTCGCGTCGAGCACCCAGGCGTTCTTCAGCGAGCTCTCCACGCCGTCGAAGCGCAGGAACGACGCGGCCTTGTGGGTGCCGCCGTCGTACGTGCCCGCCTTCAGTACAGTGTCGCTGGAGAAGTCAGTGTTGTACGGGGCCTGGACGTATGTGCCGGACGCGGCGTCGACGCTCTTGAGCGAGGGATCCACTTTCACGGGGAAGACCCGCTCCGGCGCGCTCAGCCACTCCTTGTCGAGGGAGGCGGTGAGAACCTGATGACCGTTCTCCGTCTCCAGGCCGTACCGGACACCCGAGGAGACCTCACCCTGGTTGGCGTTCTCCGCCAGGTGCGAGTCCTCCATCCAGCCCGCCGGCATCCGGGCGCGCTGCTTGCCGTCCTTGTCGGTGAAGACCACGCCGCCCTGGTCGTCGAGCTTGGCGGTCAGGCCCTGCGTCAGGAGCGGGAACCGCCACTCGGTCGGCGCTTCCTTGCTCTTGAGGACGAGCGTCTCCTTCACGGAGTCACTGCCGGCGACGTACTGCAGGTCCGTGGCCGGCCGCGCGTCCGGGTAGGTGATGATGCTGCCCTCGACCTTGCCTGGCACGGATGCGCCGCCCGACAGGCCGTAGCCCAGCGACGGCCCGTCGCTCAGCTTCATGCTCATCACCGGACTCGCGTCCGCCGTGGGCGCGAAGCTGATGGCGGTCGCGGTCGAGCGGGTCTCCTACAGCGGTCCGGCCGCGCTCGCCGCACGGAGGCTGCGCGTGGAGCGGACCAGACTGGAGTCGATGGGCTTCCAGGAGCCGTCACGGTCCTTGAAGTTGACGGGCTCGTTGTAGAAGCGGGTCGTGTAGGTCCCGTCCTCGTTGAGGAAGGTGCGCCGGCGCTCTTGGCGTCCAGTCGGCAGCTCCTTGCTCGTCTTCTCCGAGAAACCCTGAGGGGCCGGGCCGTCAGGAGCTGTGGCCCGCTCGGCCTTGCCCATCGCGGGCGGTTGCGGCCTACCGCCGAGCTCACGCTCGGTCAGCTTGTGTTCGGCCGGCAGTTGTCCGGGGGCCTCAAGGGCCCCGGGGCGGCCGCCGGCGGCCGCGGCCTCGGTGGCACCACCGGGGGTCCGGTGGTCACGGCCTGCCGCCGACCCCCAGCGCTGGTCGGGGGAACCGGGGCCTCCGGGCGAGCTCCTGTTCCATTGATCGACTGCTAGCGCCACCTGTTCGGTGCCGCATAGCAGAGCCATGGCGAAGGCCATGACGAAGGCTATGACGAAGGCTATGTATCTCGTGAAACGCACAAATTTCCCTATGGAGTGAACAAAAATCGCCCATGTTTACTACTTAAGCGATCTTCACACAAATCCATAAGGGGCATAACGGACCGTCAGCTGGCCAAATTTACCCTTCCATTACCAGTGGTAGGTCACGAAACGCTTCGATGAGGCGAATTATCGCCATTTCAACCCTTGTTGGCAGGGACGGCACTCGGCCATCCCGCCCCCGAAGAGGGCGAGGCCTCAGCCGGCCTCGCCCTCACCCCCGTTCCCGCGCACCGCCCATCGCCGGTGCGCTCGACGCCGCTGCGCCCTTCTCCGCCGCGCCCTTCTCCGGCGCGCTCGGCACAAGTCCGCTCGGGACGGCCCCGCTCGGCGACGCCGCGCCCTTCCCCACGCCCGTCTCCCCCGGCGCTCCGCTGCCCTTCCCCGCGCCGCCGCCCTTCTGGGCGTCCGCCACCATCTTGCGGAACTTCTCCGGGGTCAGCGGGTTCGCCGGGTCGCCGTAGATGCTCTTGCCGCCCAGCAGGACCGTCGGTGTGGCGCGGTAGCCGGACGTGCTGAACGCCTCCTGGGACTTGTGGACCCAGCTGTCGTGCGTGCCCTCCTCGACGCACTTCTTGAAGGACGCGGTGTTCAGGCCGGCGACCTTGTCCGCCAGCGTCAGCAGGCGGTCCTTCTTGGCGAACGCGTCGTCCGTCTCCGGCGGCTGGTTCTTGTAGAGCTCGTCGTGGTACGCGCGGAACTTGCCCGCGTCCTGCGCGCACGCCGCCGCGTTCGCGGCGTTGACGGAGCCGGAGCCGCCGAGGTTCTTGTCGATCAGGGTGACCAGGTGGTACTCGGCCTTGAGCTGGCCCTTGTCCTCCAGGTCGTGGATCGTGTCCCGGTAGCCGTTTTCGAACATGCCACAGCCGGGGCAGCGGAAGTCCTCGTAGACGACGAGCGTCGCCTTGGCTCCGGAGCCGCCCACCGGGACGGCGAGGTTGTCCTTGCCGATGGCGCCCTGGGGGGCGACGAGCGGACCGGTGGCGTGCTGCTTGTTGTCCTTGGCGTGGTTGGTGCTGGCCACCAGGGCCGCGACTCCGCCGCCGACACCGAGGACCGCCACCACCACGACGGCCGCGATCAGAGTCCGCTTGCGCTTGGCGCGGGCCTCCTCCTTCTGGCGCTGTTCGTGCAGCCGCTCGCGGGCGCTGCGCTTTCCCTCGCTGTTCTTCTGGCTCACGTCCCCGTACAACGAACCGGGGGCGCGCCCCAGCGCGCCCCCGGCCGTCGTTTCCTTCAAAAGAGTTACGCGCGCTGGCGCACACCCTCCGCCAGCTCACCCGCGAGGGTGCGGACCGCGGCGAGGCCGCTCTCCAGGTCGGGCGCCTCCAGCAGGCGCTTGACGAAGGCCGAGCCGACGATGACGCCGTCGGCGAACTGGGCGACCTCGGCCGCCTGTACGGCGTTGGAGACGCCGAGGCCGACGCACACCGGCAGCGACGTCACGGCGCGGGTGCGGCGGACCAGGTCCTTGGCCTCGTCGCCCACCGACTCGCGGGTGCCCGTCACACCCATCAGGGAGGCGGCGTAGACGAAGCCGCTGCCCGCCGCGGTGATCTTGGCGAGGCGCTCGTCGCGGCTGCTCGGCGCGACCACGAACACCGTCGCCAGGCCGTGCTGTTCGGCGGCCTTGCGCCACACCTCGGACTCCTCGACCGGCAGGTCGGGCAGGATGCAGCCCGCTCCCCCGGCGGCGGCGAGGTCGGCGGCGAACCGCTCGACGCCGTAGTGGTCCACGGGGTTCCAGTACGTCATGCACAGCACGGGCGCACCCGTGATCTCGTGGGCCTCCCTGACCGTGCGGATCACGTCGGCGATCCGGACGCCGCCGCGCAGGGCGATGTCGTCGGCGGTCTGGATGACCGGGCCGTCCAGGACGGGGTCACTGTGGGGCAGGCCGACCTCGACGACGTCGCAGCCGCCGTCGAGCATCGCGGTGACGGCCCGTACGCCGTCGTCGACGGTCGGGAAGCCGGCGGGGAGGTAGCCGACGAGGGCGGCACGGTTCTCGGCCTTGGCCGCGGCCAGGACGGAGCCGAGCAGCTCGATGTTGCCCGCCATTACTTCTCCCCCGCCGTGTCGTTGTCGTACAGCCCGAAGTAGCGGGCCGCCGTGTCCATGTCCTTGTCTCCCCGCCCGGAGAGGTTCACCAGGAGCAGGCCGTCCTCGCCCAGCTCCCGGCCGACCTGAAGCGCTCCGGCGAGTGCGTGGGCGCTCTCGATGGCCGGGATGATGCCCTCGGTGCGCGAGAGCAGCCGCAGGGCCTGCATGGCCTCGTCGTCGGTGACGGCCCGGTACTCGGCGCGGCCGATGTCCTTCAGGTACGAGTGCTCGGGGCCGATGCCGGGGTAGTCCAGGCCCGCCGAGATCGAGTAGGGCTCGGTGATCTGGCCGTCCTCGTCCTGGAGGACGTACGACCGGGAGCCGTGCAGGATGCCCGGGGTGCCCTCGGTGAGGGTGGCGGCGTGCTCGCCGCTGGCGACGCCGTGGCCGCCGGGCTCGCAGCCCACCAGCCGGACGCCGGCGTCCGGGAGGAAGGCGTGGAAGAGGCCGATGGCGTTGGAGCCGCCGCCGACGCAGGCCACCGCCGCGTCCGGCAGCCGGCCGGCGCGCTCCAGGATCTGGCGGCGGGCCTCGACGCCGATGACGCGGTGGAAGTCGCGGACGAGCGCCGGGAAGGGGTGCGGGCCCGCGACCGTGCCGAAGAGGTAGTGGGTGCGGTCGACGTTGGCGACCCAGTCGCGGAACGCCTCGTTGATGGCGTCCTTCAGCGTGCGGCTGCCGGACTTCACGGCGATGACCTCGGCGCCGAGCATGCGCATGCGGGCGACGTTGAGCGCCTGGCGCTGGGTGTCGACCTCGCCCATGTAGATGGTGCACTCCAGGCCGAAGAGCGCGCAGGCGGTGGCCGTGGCGACGCCGTGCTGGCCGGCGCCGGTCTCGGCGATGACGCGGGTCTTGCCCATGCGCCTGGTGAGCAGCGCCTGGCCCAGCACGTTGTTGATCTTGTGCGAGCCGGTGTGGTTGAGGTCCTCGCGCTTGAGGAACACCCGGGCTCCGCCCGCGTGTTCGGCGAAGCGCGACACCTCGGTGAGGGCGCTGGGCCGCCCGGTGTAGTTGACCATCAGGTCGCCCAGCTCGGCGGCGAAGGCGGGGTCCGCCTTGGCCTTCTCGTACTCGGCCGCGACCTCGTCGACGGCGGCGACGAGGGCCTCGGGGATGAACTTGCCGCCGAACGCGCCGAAGTAGCCTTCGGCGCTCGGCACCTGGCCTTCGGGGTCGGGGACGAAGAAGTCAGAGGTCACTGACGTACTCCTATGCAGATGTGGGCGCCGGGTGGACGCACGGCGGAGGAACCCGCCGCGGGCACCCGCGGGACGGGCGCCGCACCCGGTCGTGGCGACGTGGCTAGAGCACTACCGCCCCGCGCCATCGGCGCCCGTTGATCTGCCCCGGCTCACAGCCGATGTGATACCGCACCCGGCGGCCGCGCACGCGCCGCGCCGGCGCGCGGCATCCACGCGGGCGGCATCCACGCGCCCAGCGCGCGTGGGGGCCCTGGGCCGCGGGCACCCCGGCGGGAGCCGGGCGGGCGCCCGGCTCCGTGGCGGAGGTGCGGCGGCCGCTCACGGGGGGGGTCAGCTCCGCCCGTGCCGCAGGGCCGGGTGCGCGCCCGCCGCGACGAGGTCGGCCACGGCGCCCTTGGGGTCGCGGCCGGTGACCAGGGACTCGCCGACCAGCACGGCGTCGGCGCCCTCGTTGGCGTAGGCGATGAGGTCGTGCGGGCCGCGCACACCGGACTCGGCGATCTTGACGATGCCGTCGGGGATCTCGGGGGCGACGCGGGCGAAGGTGTCCCGGTCGACTTCGAGGGTCTTGAGGTTGCGGGCGTTGACGCCGATGATGCGGGCGCCGGCGTCCACCGCGCGCTGGACCTCCTCCTCGTCGTGCACCTCGACGAGGGGGGTGAGCCCGATGGACTCGGCCCGCTCGATGAGGGAGACGAGGGCCTCCTGCTCCAGGGCGGCGACGATCAGCAGGGCGAGGTCGGCGCCGTAGGCGCGGGCCTCCCACAGCTGGTAGGCCGTGACGATGAAGTCCTTGCGGAGGATCGGGATGTCGACCTTGGCGCGGACGGCTTCGAGGTCGGCGAGCGAGCCGCCGAAGCGGCGCTGCTCGGTCAGCACGCTGATGACGGCCGCGCCGCCGGCCTCGTAGTCGGCGGCGAGCCCGGCCGGGTCGGCGATCGCGGCGAGGGCGCCCTTGGACGGGCTGGAGCGCTTGACCTCGCAGATCACGCTGACGTTCTCGCCGCGCAGGGCGGCGGCCCCGTCCCTGGCCTGCGGGGCCTTGGCCGCGCGCTCCTTGAGCTCGTCGAGGCTGACGCGCGCCTGCCGCTCCGCGAGGTCGGCACGGACTCCGTCGATGATCTCGTCGAGCACACTCACGCGAGCGGCCCCCTTCCGGACTCGGCTGGTCTGGGCTGGTGCGGCACGATACGACCTCACCAGGCACCTGCGATGGTACTTGCCGGACGGCGAAGGTTTCGCATCCGGTTGACGCGGGCCGCGTCCCGCATACCCGCGAGTAGGTGACCGGCGGGGCTCAGGGGACGAGCGCCGCCCCGAGAGGCAGGTTCCGCACGACGGTGAAGACGAACAGAATCCCGCCCAGCAGCCACCAGTGCCTCGCCCGTGGAACGACGGGCATGCCCCCTCCCGTCCGCACCGCCGCGACGAGCCAGCGGACCCACAGCACGGCGAAGGCCGCGTAGGCGGCGACGGCGAGCGCGTTCGCCCCCAGGGCGGCGACCGGATCGCCGTGGGCCAGCGCGTGGAGGCCGCGCAGCCCGCCGCAGCCGGGGCAGTACAGACCCGTCCAGCTCAGCAGCGGGCACACGGGGTAGTGG
The DNA here is from genome assembly GCF_002939475.1 of Streptomyces cinnamoneus. Lineage (NCBI taxonomy): Bacteria > Bacillati > Actinomycetota > Actinomycetes > Kitasatosporales > Streptomycetaceae > Streptomyces > Streptomyces cinnamoneus. Next base: position 1,840,910 of record NZ_PKFQ01000001.1, read on the forward strand.
CCGGGCCGGCCCGGGTCGACGGCGGCGACCCAGGCCACGGCGGCGCCCACACCGGCCGCCACCCCCAGGGGCGCGGCCAGGCGGCGGGCCGTGGACGTGGACGCCGCCCGCGGCGGGCCGCCGACGGCTTCGGCGCGTACGTGGTCCCTCACGTCGCCAGTTTCCGCCGGAAAGCACGAAGGCGCAGCTCAGGGCCGGCGCACGGGGTGCGTACGGGCCCGGGCCGCGCCTCGGGCGGGAGCGGGAGCGGTCAGCTCTGGCTCTGGGGCTGCGGCTGCGTACCGCGCTTGGGGACCATGCCGTAGCCCATCATGCGCATGACGCCACCGACGACACCGCCGAGGACGACCACGGCCATCCCCGCCAGGAAGCCGGCGGGCTTCGCCATCACGACGAACGCGCCGGCGACGCAGAAGCCGATGAAGGCGATGGTCACACCGGTCCAGGCGGCCGGAGTGTGTCCGTGGCTGTTAGCCGACATGAGTTGACTCCTCGTTGCTGTATCGCGCCTGCCGGCGCGGAGATCTCCGGGTCATTGTCCCCGACCTGCCGGGCCGCCGTGCGCCCGGGGTTGGCGTGTCACCGGCGGTGTCGTCGCCGGTGGCCCCTGCCGTGGCACGGCCGGCGGCGCGGGGGCGCGGCCGGGCGCGCCGGGGGCCGTCATCGGCCGGGGCCGCCGGTGGGGTCCTCGCCGCGGTCGAGGGCCTTCCACAGCTCCTCGGGGCGGTCCGGGTCGGGGGCCGTGCGGGGGCGGGGGCGGGGGGCGCCGTCGCGCTCGTACCGGCCGGACATGGCGGGCCAGTCGCGGCCGTGGCGCAGGGCGAGCAGCCCGGCGAGCAGCAGCAGCACGCCGCCGGCGACGGCGACCCACGGCCAGGCGGTGTGGGTGACGCCCTCCACGCCGGCGCGGGTGAGCCCGGAGGCCTTGGCGGCCTTCTCCTCCAGCGCGGCGGTGTCGGAGAGGGCGGTGACGGCGGAGGCGACGACGCCGGCGCCGCTCAGCGCCAGCAGCCCGGCGACGACCAGGCGGCCGGCGCGGCGGACGGCGAAGACGGCGACGAGCGCGGCGAGTCCCACGATGGCGAGGGCGCCGGGCAGGGCCGTGACGTCCTGTCCGCTGGCGTGCTGGACGGCGGAGGCCTGCGCGACGTCGGCGGCGGTGCCCTCGGACCAGGTGCGGCCGCCGGAGAGCAGGACGAGCGCGGCGCCGGCGGCGCCCAGGAGCAGGGCGGCGGCGACGCTGCGCCGGCCGCCGCGGTCCTCGCGGGGGGTGGGCTCGGCGTGGGTGCGGGGGTGGGGTACGGCTGCGCTCACGGATACCACTATCCCTTGTCGCCGGTGCTCCGCGCGGCCGGGGGTGCCGCGGGGCCCCCGGCCGGCGCAAGCGTCAGCCCCGGGAGGTGAGGCGGCCCGCCGCGTGCACCGCGCGCAGCACGGCGGCGGCCTTGTTGCGGCATTCGGCGTCCTCGGCGGCCGGGTCCGAGTCGGCGACGACGCCGGCGCCCGCCTGGACGTAGGCGGTGCCGTCGCGCAGCACGGCGGTGCGGATGGCGATGGCCGTGTCGGAGTCCCCGGCGAAGTCGAGGTAGCCGACGCAGCCCCCGTACAGGCCCCGGCGGGCGGGCTCCAGCTCCTCGATGATCTGCATGGCGCGCGGCTTGGGCGCGCCGGACAGGGTGCCGGCGGGGAAGCAGGCGGTGAGCACGTCGAAGGCGGTGCGTCCGGGGGCCAGCCGGCCGGTGACCGTGGAGACGATGTGCATCACGTGGCTGTAGCGCTCGACGGACATGAAGTCGACGACCTCGACGCTGCCGGGCTCGCAGACCCGGCCGAGGTCGTTGCGGCCGAGGTCGACGAGCATCAGGTGCTCGGCGCGCTCCTTGGGGTCGGCGAGCAGTTCCTCGGCGAGCTGGGCGTCGGCCTGCGGGGTGGCGCCGCGGGGCCGGGTGCCGGCGATGGGGTGCACCATGGCCCGCCCGTCCTCGACCTTGACCAGGGCCTCGGGACTGGAGCCGACGACGTCGAACGCCCCGCTTTCCCCGTGGGGGAAGCGGAACAGGTACATGTACGGGCTGGGGTTGGTGGCCCGCAGCACGCGGTAGACGTCCAGCGCCGAGGCGGCGCAGGGCGTCTCGAAGCGCTGCGAGGGCACGACCTGGAAGGCCTCGCCCGCGCGGATGCGCTCCTTGATGTCCTCGACGGCGGCCATGAAGTCGCTCCCGCCCCAGCGGGCGGTGTACTCCGGCAGCTCGGAGGGCGGCAGGGCGGTGGGGTCGGTGGGCACCGGCCGGCGGAGGTCGGCGGTCATGGCGTCGAGGCGGGCGACGGCGTCGGCGTAGGCCTCGTCGACGCCGGTGTCCAGGTCGTTGTGGTTGATCGCGTTGGCGATCAGCAGGACGGTGCCGTTCCAGTGGTCGAGGACGGCGAGGTCCGAGGTGAGCAGCATCGTCAGCTCGGGCAGGTCCAGGCTGTCGTCGCCGGGTCCGCCGGGGTGCTCGCCGATCTTCTCCAGGCGGCGGACGACGTCGTAGCCGAGGTAGCCGACCATGCCGCCGGTGAAGGGCGGCAGCCCGGCGCCCTCCAGCAGGTCGCGCGGGGTGTGCAGGGCCGCCACGGTGGCGCGCAGGGCGGCGAGCGGGTCGCCGTCGGTGGGGACCCCGACGGGCGGGGTGCCGAGCCAGTGGGCCTGGCCGTCGCGCACGGTCAGGCCGGCGGCGCTGCGGACGCCGACGAAGGAGTACCGGGACCACGTGCGGCCGTTCTCCGCGGACTCCAGGAGGAAGGTGCCCGGGCGCTCGGCGGCGAGCTTGCGGTAGAGGCCCACCGGCGTGTCGCCGTCGGCGAGGAAGCGCCGGGTGACCGGAATGACCCTGCGGTCCTTCGCGAGCCTGCGGAAGGTGTCGGCGTCGGGGACGACGTCCCCGTGGTTGCCCTGGGGTGCGGGCACAGATGCGGTCGTGGCAGCCATGGCCGGAGCCTACTGGCCCAGCGGCAGCACGTCGGCGTCGAAGCAGGTGCGGGTGCCCGTGTGGCAGGCGGGCCCGACCTGGTCGACCTTGACCAGGAGGGCGTCGGCGTCGCAGTCGAGGGCGACGGACTTGACGTGCTGGGCGTGGCCGGAGGTCTCGCCCTTGACCCAGTACTCCTCGCGGCTGCGGCTCCAGTAGGTGCAGCGGCCGCTGGTGAGGGTGCGGTGGAGGGCCTCGTCGTCCATCCAGCCGAGCATGAGCACTTCGCCGGTGTCGTACTGCTGGGCGATGGCGGGGACCAGTCCGTCGACGCTCCGCTTGAGCCGGGCGGCGATGGCGGGGTCGAGTCCGGAGAGGGGTCGGGCGTTGCCGGTCATACCCCCATTCTGCCTCCCCGCCCGCCGCGCGGTGCGCGCCACGGCTACGCCCGGTGGCGGCCGGGTACGCCAACACGCCGCCGTAGGGTCACCGTGGCGCCCGTCGAGCCCCCGGTCGTAGGGTGGCGGCATGTCGACCCACGCGCAGCGCGAACGCCTGCTTCTCGCCGACCTGTTGGAGACGGTGGGCCCGGACGCCCCCACACTCTGCGAGGGCTGGCGGGCCCGGGACCTGGCCGCCCACGTGGTGGTGCGGGAGAGGCGGTCGGACGCGGCCGCCGGAGTCGTCTTCAAGCCGCTGGCCGCCCGCCTGGAGCGCGTGCAGGCGGAGTTCGCGGCCAAGCCGTACGAGGAGCTGGTCCGGCTCGTCCGCACCGGTCCGCCGCGGCTGTCGCCGTTCGCCCTCAAGCAGGTCGACGAGGCGGCCAACACGGTCGAGTTCTACGTCCACACCGAGGACGTGCGCCGGGCACAGCCGGAGTGGACGCCGCGCGAGATCGACCCGGTCTTCGCGGACGCGCTGTGGAGCCGGCTGGAGCGGAGCGCGCGGCTGCTCGGCCGCAGGGCGCCGGTGGGCCTGGTGCTGCGGCGGCCGGACGGCCGGACGGCCGTGGCCCGCAAGGGCGTGCCGGTGGTGACGGTCACCGGGGAGCCGGGCGAGCTGACGCTGTTCGCCTTCGGCCGCACGGCGACCGCGCGGGTGGACCTGGACGGCGAGGACACGGCGATCGCCAAACTGAAGGCGGGCGAGCTGGGGATCTAGGGAGGCGACGCCCTCCAGGCACCCTCCGGGGCGTTTTCGCGAAGGAGCGCCGTGCGCCCGGAGGGCGGGTCCCGGGACGTCTCGGCGCACTCGGGGCGCACCGGGCCGCGCCCGGTTGTCGTGGCGGGCGGGACCGGGCGGGGCGACACTGGAGGGCGGGCCGGACGCCCACACGGAGGAAGGTGCCGATCATGGCTTTCCGGAGCAGGAACGACGTGCTCGCCGGGAGGGGCGGGGTCGCGTACCGGACCCTGCCGGCCGGCTGCTCCCTGGGACTCCTGCTGCTGCGCATGATGCTCGGCGTCATCATGATGGCGCACGGCACGCAGAAGCTGTTCGGCTGGTGGGACGGGCCCGGGCTCGACGGGACGGCGAAGTTCTTCCAGCTGTACGGCTATCCGGCGCCCCGGGCGATGGCCGTCGTCGCGGGTCTCAGCGAGACGCTGGGCGGGGCGGGGCTCTTCCTCGGCTTCCTGACGCCGCTGGCCGCGGCGGCGGTGCTGGGGACGATGATCAACGCGCTGGGCGTGACGTGGGAGGGCGGCTTCCTGCTGCCCAAGGGCGTCGAGTTCACCCTTCTGGTCGCGGTGGGCGCCGCGGCCCTGGCCCTGACGGGGCCGGGAGAGTTCGCGGTGGACCGCTTCGTGCCGGGGCTGCGCGGGCACCGGCTGGCCTACGGGGTGGCGGCGATCGCCCTGGCGTGCGTGGTGGGGGCGGTGTTCCTGCTGGTCCGCACGTAGGCGGGGCCGCGGACAGGCTCGGTTGCGGGCTTCGCCTGGTGGGCGGGGCCGGCTGCTGCCGGACCCGCCCACCAGGCGGGGTGTCGTGAGGGTGGGTCAGGGGGAAGGACCCCGCGTCAGCGGACGGGGGCGTCCACCCGCTCCACCTTCTGCGTGCCCGACAGCGTCCGGTACGAGCGGGCCCAGGACGCCGTCGCCTTCGCGTCCCGCTTGTCCGACAGCACGTAGTAGTCCATCTGCGCCCGCTCCGCGGTCACGTCCAGCACGCCGTACCCGTGCGAGTCCATGTCGATCCACTTCGCGTGGCGGTTGGCGGCCTTCAGGGCCGCCACCGCGGCGAGCGAGACGGTGTGGGGCGCCACGTGCAGGATGTCGTCCAGGTTGTCCGCGGTCACGGAGGTGACCACGAACTCCGTGGCGACCGACGGCGACAGCGGGTACGTCGCGGCCTGCTTCGGCACGTCGTTGGCCCAGGCCATGTGGATGTCGCCGGTGAGGAAGACCGTGTTGCGGATGCCGCGGTCGACGAGGTGGCCGATCAGCTCGCGGCGGTCGTCCGTGTAGCCGTCCCACTGGTCGGTGTTGACCGCGATGCCGCCCGCCGGCAGTCCCAGCAGCTTGGCGAGGGGCTCCAGGAGGTGCGCGGGCAGGGACCCGAAGGCCACCGGGGAGATCATCACCGAGGTGCCGACGAACCGCCAGGTGGTGTCGGAGCCCGCCAGGCCGTCCTTGAGCCAGTCCAGCTGGGCCCGGCCGGTGATCGTGCGCTCCGGGTCGTCCACCTTGCCGCTGCCGGGCTTGACCTGCTGGGAGCGGAAGGATCTGAGGTCCAGGAGGTGGAGGTCGGCGAGCTTGCCGAAGCGCAGCCGCCGGTAGGTGGTGCCCTCGACGGAGGGGCGCACGGGCATCCACTCGAAGTAGGCCTGCTTGGCCGCCGCCATGCGGGCGGACCAGTCGCCCTCCTCGCCCGGGGTGTGGTTCTCGGCGCCCCCGGCCCAGGCGTCGTTGGCGAACTCGTGGTCGTCCCAGATGGCTATGACGGGGTGGGCGTGGTGCAGGGCCTGCAGGTCGGCGTCCGTCTTGTAGTGGCCGTGCCGGGTGCGGTAGTCGGCCAGCGTCGTGATCTCGTGTTGGGGGGCGTGGGGCCGCACGACGTACGTGGCGGCCGGGTACTCGCCGGACTTGTACTCGTAGATGTAGTCGCCGAGGTGCAGCACCGCGTCCAGGTCGCGGCGGGCCGCGAGGTGACGGTACGTGGAGAACCAGCCCGACTCCCAGTTGGCGCACGAGACGACGCCGAAGCGGACGCCCGCGGTGGCCTCGCCGTGGGCGGGGGCTGTGCGCGTACGGCCCACGGGGGACGCCGCCTCGCCGGCGGAGAAGCGGAAGAAGTACTCCGTGGCCGGGCGGAGTCCGCGGACGTCCGCCTTGACGGTGTGGTCGGCGGCCGCCGTCGCCGTCACCTTGCCCCGGGCCGTGACGCGGGCGAAGGCGGCGTCCTCGGCCACCTCCCAGCCGACCTCGACGGCGGCCCCGAGCCCGGAGCCGGGGACGGCGTCGGGGCTCGGGGTGACGCGGGTCCACAGCAGGACGCCGTCGGGCAGCGGGTCTCCGGAGGCGACGCCGTGCAGGAAGGCGGTCCCCTGGCCGGTGGCCGGTGAACCGGCCCCGGACGGGACGGAGTCGGCGTGTGCCGTGGTCGGTGCGGCCAGCGGGAGCAGCGCGGCGGTCGCGGTCGCGGCGGCGGCCGTGACGGCAGTGCGGCGTGATATGTCGTGAGAGGTCACGGGCCGTCACTTTACTGGCCGGTAAAACCACGGGTAAGCCCCAGGGCGGACACGACACCGACTGTTCGTCCGCCCTTGGGCCCGCCGTCGGCGACGGCCGCCCGCCGGTTACCTCCCGGTCACCGCGGTCGTCACTTGCCCAGCGCCTTGTCGACCAGGGCGGTGAACTGCTCGCCCGTCCTGGGGGTGCGGCCCTGCTCGTCCGCCAGCACCTTGCCGTCGAGCTTGAAGCCCGGCGTGCCCTGGATGTCCTTGCCCTGGCCCACGACCTTGTCGAAGGCGTCGGACATCTCCAGCGCCCACTTGTCGAACGTGCCGTCCTTCACGTCCTTCTCGAACGCGGAGTTGCCCTTGAGCGCCTTGACCTGCTGGGCGATGCCGATGAGCTTCTCGTCGTCGGAGAAGGCGTCGTCCTGCTCGTTGGGGTGGTTCTTGGCGGCGAACAGCGCCTTCTTGTAGTCGAGGAACGCGTCCGGGCCGACGTTGAGGGCCGCGCCCAGCGCGCTCAGCGCGTTCTTCGAGCCCGAACCCTTGATCATGGGGTTGCGGTCGAGGAAGGTGCCGATCTTGTACTGCACCTTGTACTTGCCGTCCTTGACGTCCTTGAGGACGGTTTCCCCGGCGTTCTGCTCGAAGTCCGAGCAGACCGGGCAGCGCATGTCCTCGAAGACCTCAAGGGTGTTCTTGGCGTCCTGCTTGCCCATGACGACCGTGGTGCCCTTGTCGCCGGTGCTGTTGGCGGGCTGCTTGAACTCCGTCTTCTTGGCGGCCGCCTCCCAGTCCTCGCTGCTGACCTTGGTGTTCTTGCTGCCGTTGGTGGCGTTGGAGACGACCACGCCGATGCCGACGGCGGCCGCGAGGACGGCCAGGGCGCCTCCGCCGACCAGGAGCTGGCGGCGGAGCTTGTCCTTCTTCGCCTGCCGTTCGCGCTCGGCGCGCAGTCGTTCGCGGGCGGCGGCCTTGTTCTGCGGGTTGTTGCGGTTGCTCATGACGTCTTCTCCGCGTGAGGAAGGTGAGGGCTGGTGACCGGTGCGTGCTGGGCGGGCGCTCAGGCGCTCGCCGGGCACGGGGGCGGTCCCCGCCGTACGACGGAGTGGACGAGCAGGGGCAGCACGCGGGCCGAGAGGGTGTCCCGCACCGGCCGCACGGGCGGGCGGGCGGGGCGGGCGTGCGCGGCCAGCGCGGCGACGAGCGGCAGCAGCGGCCGGAAGGCCAGCGAGGCCACCGCGCGCAGCAGCCGGAACAGCGCGACCTCGCCGCGGCGCAGCCAGGCGGCGGCCAGCAGGCCGACCGCCACGTGGGCGGCCAGCAGCAGCCAGGGGGTGGCGGAGTGCCCGGCGACGCCGTCCGTCATGTGGCCGGAGCCGGCGGGGCCGGCCATCCGGGCCAGCGGGGTGCCGAAGTCCCCGCCCCCGCAGACCAGGTCGACGCCCATCGAGCGCAGCGGGCCCGCGACCGGGCCACCGGCCTGGCCGTAACAGGCGTGCTGGCCAGTGGTGAAGACGGTGTCGGCGGACAGTTCCAGGGGGACGAGCAGCGTGGCGATGGGCCAGTAGCCGCGCTCCCGGCCGGCCAGCGCGTAGGAGAGCGCGAAGAACGCGCCCGACAGCACGGTGACCGTGGACAGCGGCAGCGGCGCCCGGGAGAGCAGCACGTGGGAGGCCGCGGACAGGGTGACGCAGAGCGCGGTGAACAGCGCGGCGCGCACCGTCCTGAACCGAACTCCCGTCCCCTCCATGGCCCGAAGTGTGCCACGACCGGCCTTGAGTGTCGTGTCAAGTTTCGGTATCGGCGAAGGGACGGGGGTTCGTCCCGGTTCGCGGCCGGCCGGCCCGCCGGCCGGCCGCGTGGCCCGGGTTACTTCAGGATCTGGCCCACGGCCGTGTTGAACTGCTCCGCCACCATCGGGGCGCCCTTGCCGTTCGGGGTGTCGACGGTGAGCTTCTGGCCGTCCAGCTTGATGGTGGGGGTGCCGGTGACGTCCTTGGCGTCGTCGAAGGCGTCGGACATCTCCAGCGCCCACTTGTCGAACGTGCCGTCCTTGACGTTCTTCTCGAAGTCGGCGTTGTCCTTCAGGGCCGGGACCTGCTGAGCGATCTTCAGCAGGACGTCGTCCTTCGCGAAGGTGTCCTTGGTCTCGTCGGGGTGGTTCGCCTTGGCGTAGAGCGCCTTGTTATAGGCGGCGAAGGCGTCCGGGCCGACGTTCAGGGCGGCCCCGAGGGCGCTGAGCGCGTTCTTCGAGCCGTTGCCCTTGATCGCCGGGTTGCGGTCGAGGAACGTGCCGATGTGGTACGCGACCTTGTACTTGCCGTCCTTGACGTCCTTGTCGACGGTGTCCCCGACGTTCTGCTCGAAGACGGAGCAGACCGGGCAGCGCATGTCCTGGTAGATCTCCAGGGTGTGCTTGGCGTCCTGCTTGCCGACCACGACCTCCAGGCCCTTGTCGCCGCCGGTGTGGGCCGGCTTGACGAGCGTCTTGTCCTTCGCCGCCTTCCAGGAGGCGTCGGTGGCGTCGTCGCCGCCCAGCTGGGTCGCGGCCACGGCTATGCCGCCCACGACCGCGAGGACGGCGACGACCGCCCCGCCGACGAGGAGCTGGCGGCGGGTCTTCTCCTTCTTCGCCTGCCGGTCCCGTTCGGCGCGCAGCCGCTCGCGGGCCGACTGCTTGTGCTCCCAGTTGTTGCGCTTGCTCATGGTGGTGCTTCTCCGTGGTGCGTGTTCCGTGTCGTCGTCCGTCGTCGCCCGCCGGCCTCCGTCAGCCGGCGGCGGGCAGGGCGGGCGGGCCGCGCCGCACCACGGAGTGCAGGAACGGCGGCAGCGGCCGGGCCGGGCGTGTGCCGTTCGGGACGCGTACGGCCGCCCGCCCGCGCACCCGTCCGCCGGCCGTGAGCGTGGCGGCGGCCAGCAGCAGCGGCCGGAAGGCCACGGCGGCGGCCGCGCGCAGCAGCCTGCCCAGCGCCGCCTCGCCGCGCCGCAGCCAGAGGGCGGCCAGCAGGCCGGTCACGACGTGCCCGGCGAGCACCAGCCACGGCGCGGTGCCGGGCGCGGCGAGCCCGGCGAGGGGCTGCCCCACGCTGCCGCTGCACAGCCAGGTCAGGGCTCCGGCGGACGGTCGGCCGCCGGAGCCGTAACAGGTGTCCTGCCCGGCGGTGAAGAGCGCGCAGGAGGCCAGCTCCAGGGGAACCAGCAGGGCGGCGATGCGCCCGTAGCCGCGCTCGGCGCCCGCCAGGGCGTAGGCGAGGACGAAGACGGCGGCCGAGGCGGCGGCCACGGCGGGGCCGGGCAGGGGCCGCCCGGACAGCAGCACGTGGGACGCGGCGGACAGCAGGACGCACAGCGCTGAGAACAGCGCCGCGCGCAGTGCCCGCAGCCGTGCCGCCGATATGTCCATGAGGGTGGAGTCTGTCATGCCCCGTGATAAGCCGTGCCTAAGAGCCGCCCGGAGTCCGGGGACCCTAGAGGCCGGGGATCCTGCCGTTGCGGAAGAGGTCCACGAAGATCTGGTGGTCCGCGCGGGCCCGGGCGCCGTAGGTGTGGGCGAAGTCCACCAGCAGGTCCGCGAAGCCCTCCTCGTCGGCGGCGATCACGGCGTCGATGGCCCGCTCGGTGGAGAACGGCACCAGCGAGTGCCCGCTCTGGTCGTCGGCGGCCGCGTGCATCGTGGCGGTGGCCCGGCCCAGGTCGGCGACGACGGCGGCGATCTGCGCCGGGTCGTCGATGTCCGACCAGTCCAGGTCGACGGCGTAGGGCGAGACCTCGGCGACCAGCTGCCCGGCCCCGTCCAGCTCGGTCCAGCCCAGCCACGGGTCGGCGTGCGCCTGGAGGGCCCGCTGGGAGATCACCGTGCGGTGGCCCTCGTGCTGGAAGTAGCCGCGCACGGCGGGATCGGTGATGTGCCGGGAGACCGCCGGGGTCTGCCCCTGCTTCATGTAGATGACGACGTCGTTCTCGAGGGCGTCGCTGTTGCCCTCCAGGAGGATGTTGTACGAGGGCAGCCCGGCGCTGCCGATGCCGACGCCGCGGCGGCCGACGACGTCCTTGACGCGGTAGGAGTCGGGGCGGGTCAGGCTGGTGTCGGGCAGGGTCTCCAGATAGCCGTCGAAGGCCGCGAGGATCTTGTAGCGGGTGGCCGCGTCCAGCTCGACGGCGCCGCCGTCCTCCAGGAAGCGCCGCTCGAAGTCCCGGATCTCCGTCATCGTGGCGAGCAGCCCGAAGCGGGTCTGGGCGCGGGCCTCGCGCAGCGCGTCCAGCAGCGGGCCGTCGGCGGTGTCCAGGGTGAAGGGCGGCAGGTCGTCGTCCTGGGCGCCGGTGGCGAGGGCGTGGATCCGCTCGCGGTAGGCGGCCGCGTAGGTCCGCACCAGCTCCGTGATCTTCTCGTCGCTCAGCGCCTTGGTGTAGCCGATCAGGGCGACGGAGGCGGCGAAGCGCTTGAGGTCCCAGGTGAAGGGCCCGACGTAGGCCTCGTCGAAGTCGTTGACGTTGAAGACGAGGCGGCCGTTGGCGTCCATGTACGTGCCGAAGTTCTCGGCGTGCAGATCGCCGTGGATCCACACCCGGCCGGTCCGCTCGTCCAGGTACGGGCCGGCGTCGCGCTCGTGCTGGAGGTCCGCGTAGAAGAGGCAGGCGGTGCCCCGGTAGAAGGCGAAGGCGGAGGCGGCCATCTTCCGGAACTTGACGCGGAAGGCGGCGGGGTCGGCCGCGAGCAGCTCACCGAAGGCGGTGTCGAAGACGGCGAGGATCTCCTCGCCGCGCTGCGCGGACCGGTCGTGCTCGAGCGCCATCGCGGGGTCCTCCTTGGGGCACCCCCGGTGGTGGCCGGGGGAGGTCATGGGACGAACGTCTGTGCTGCCGTCCTCAACGCGTGAGGCTACCGGCGCGTGCCCGCGGCTGTCGGTGGGGGCCGGTAACCTTCAAAACAGTCCCGTCCGCCCCGCCGCCCACTCCCGCCGGAGGTCTCCCACCGTGGCCACCAAGCCGCCCTTCACGCACCTGCACGTCCACACCCAGTACTCCCTGCTGGACGGTGCCGCGCGGCTCAAGGACATGTTCAATGCCTGCAATGAGATGGGCATGACACACATCGCCATGTCCGACCACGGCAACCTCCACGGCGCCTACGACTTCTTCCACCAGGCCCAGAAGGCCGGCGTCACGCCGATCATCGGCATCGAGGCGTACGTCGCGCCCGAGTCCCGCCGCAACAAGCGGCGCATCCAGTGGGGCCAGCCGCACCAGAAGCGCGACGACGTCTCCGGCTCCGGCGGTTACACCCACAAGACCATCTGGGCGGCCGACGCGACGGGCCTGCACAACCTCTTCCGGCTGTCCTCCGACGCGTACAAGGAGGGCTGGCTGACGAAGTGGCCGCGCATGGACAAGGAGACCATCGCCCAGTGGTCGGAGGGCCTGATCGCCTCCACCGGCTGCCCCTCCGGCGAGCTCCAGACGCGCCTGCGCCTCGGCCAGTTCGACGAGGCCCTGAAGTCCGCCTCCGAGTACCAGGACATCTTCGGCAAGGACCGCTACTTCCTGGAGCTGATGGACCACGGCATCGAGATCGAGCGCCGGGTCCGCGAGGACCTGCTGGAGATCGGCAAGAAGCTCGGCATCCCGCCGCTGGTCACCAACGACTCCCACTACACCTACGCGCACGAGGCCGAGGCCCACGACGCCCTGCTGTGCATCCAGACCGGCAAGAACCTCTCCGACCCCGACCGCTTCAAGTTCGACGGCTCCGGCTACTACCTCAAGTCCACGGAGGAGATGTACGCCGTCGACTCCTCGGACGCCTGGCAGCAGGGCTGCGCGAACACCCGCCTGGTCGCGGAGCAGGTCAGCACCGAGGGCATGTTCAAGGCCAAGAACCTGATGCCCAAGTTCGACATCCCGGAGGGCTACACCGAGGTCACCTGGTTCCGCGAGGAGACCATGCGCGGCATGGCCCGCCGGTTCCCCGGCGGCATCCCCGAGGACCGGATGCGCCAGGTCGAGTACGAGATGGACACCATCATCTCGATGGGCTTCCCGGGCTACTTCCTCGTGGTCGCCGACTTCATCATGTGGGCCAAGAAGCAGGGCATCGCCGTCGGCCCGGGCCGAGGCTCCGCGGCCGGCTCGATCGTGGCGTACGCCCTCGGCATCACCGACCTCGACCCCATCCCGCACGGCCTGATCTTCGAGCGGTTCCTCAACCCCGAGCGCATCTCGATGCCCGACGTCGACATCGACTTCGACGAGCGCCGGCGCGCCGAGGTGATCCGGTACGTCACCGAGAAGTACGGCCAGGACAAGGTCGCCATGATCGGCACCTACGGCACCATCAAGGCCAAGAACGCGATCAAGGACTCGGCCCGGGTCCTCGGCTACCCCTACGCCATGGGCGACCGCATCACCAAGGCCATGCCCGCCGACGTCCTCGGCAAGGGCATCCCGCTCTCCGGCATCACCGACCCGAACCACCCGCGCTACAGCGAGGCCGGTGAGGTCCGGGGGATGTACGAGAACGAGCCGGACGTGAAGAAGGTCATCGACACCGCGCGCGGCGTCGAGGGCCTGGTCCGGCAGATGGGTGTGCACGCGGCCGGCGTGATCATGTCCAGCGAGACGATCACCGACCACGTCCCGGTCTGGGTCCGGCACTCCGACGGCGTGACCATCACGCAGTGGGACTATCCGAGCTGTGAGTCGCTCGGCCTGCTGAAGATGGACTTCCTGGGCCTGCGCAACCTCACGATCATGGACGACGCCGTCAAGATGGTGAAGGCCAACAAGGGGATCGACATCGATCTCCTGAGCCTGCCGCTCGACGACCCCACGACCTTCGAGCTGCTCCAGCGCGGCGACACCCTCGGCGTCTTCCAGTTCGACGGCGGACCCATGCGGTCCCTGCTGCGGCTGATGAAGCCCGACAACTTCGAAGACATCTCCGCCGTGTCCGCCCTGTACCGGCCGGGCCCGATGGGCATGAACTCGCACACGAACTACGCGCTGCGCAAGAACGGCCAGCAGGAGATCACCCCGATCCACCCCGAGCTGAAGGAACCGCTCGAAGAGGTCCTCGGCGTCACCTACGGTCTGATCGTCTACCAGGAGCAGGTCCAGAAGGCCGCGCAGATCGTCGCCGGCTACTCGCTCGGCGAGGCCGACATCCTCCGCCGCGTCATGGGCAAGAAGAAGCCCGACGAGCTGGCGAAGAACTTCGTCTTCTTCAAGGAGGGCGCGCAGAAGAAGGGCTTCTCCGACGAGGCCATCCAGGCCCTGTGGGACGTGCTGGTGCCCTTCGCCGGCTACGCCTTCAACAAGGCCCACTCGGCCGCGTACGGCCTGGTCTCGTACTGGACCGCCTACCTCAAGGCGAACTACCCCGCCGAGTACATGTCCGCGCTCCTCACCTCGGTGCGCGACGACAAGGACAAGTCGGCGATCTACCTCAACGAATGCCGCCGCATGGGCATCAAGGTGCTCCCGCCGAACGTCAACGAGTCCGAGGCCAACTTCGCCGCCCAGGGTGACGACGTGATCCTCTTCGGCCTCACCGCCGTGCGCAACGTCGGCCAGAACGTCGTCGACTCGATCATCCGCTGCCGCAAGTCCAAGGGGAAGTACTCCTCCTTCCCCGACTTCCTCGACAAGGTCGAGGCGGTGGTCTGCAACAAGCGCACCGTCGAATCGCTGATCAAGGCCGGCGCCTTCGACGAGATGGGCCACACCCGCAAGGGCCTCACCGCGCACTACGAACCGATGATCGACAACGTGGTGCAGGTCAAGCGCAAGGAGGCCGAGGGGCAGTTCGACCTCTTCGGCGGCATGGACGACGAGAGCGCCGACGAGGGGCCGGGCTTCGGGCTCGACGTCGAGTTCTCCGACGTCGAGTGGGAGAAGTCCTACCTGCTCGCCCAGGAGCGGGAGATGCTCGGGCTCTATGTGTCCGACCATCCGCTCTTCGGCATCGAGCACGTGCTCAACGACAAGGCCGACGCCGCGATCTCCCAGCTCACCGGTGGTGAGCACGCCGACGGCGCGATCGTGACCATCGGCGGCATCATCTCCGGCCTCCAGCGCAAGATGACCAAGCAGGGCAACGCCTGGGCCATCGCCACCGTGGAGGACCTGGCGGGCTCCATCGACTGCATGTTCTTCCCCGCCACCTACCAGCTGGTCTCCACCCAGCTCGTCGAGGACGCCGTCGTCTTCGTCAAGGGCCGGCTCGACAAGCGCGAGGACGTCCCCCGCCTGGTCGCCATGGAGCTGATGGTCCCCGACCTGTCCAACGCCGGCACCAACGCGCCGGTGGTCATCACCATCCCCACGGTGAAGGTCACCCCGCCGCTGGTGGAGAAGCTCGGACAGGTGCTCAGCCACCACAAGGGCGCCACCGAGGTCCGCATCAAGCTCCAGGGGGCGCGCAAGACGACCGTGCTGCGCCTGGACCGGCACCGGGTCACGCCCGACCCGGCGCTCTTCGGTGACCTGAAGGTGCTCCTCGGCCCGTCCTGCCTGGCGGGCTGACGCCGGACCCCGGGGGAACACGACGCCTCCCCCTGGGAATACAAGGGGTAAATCACCTAAGAACGTCCGAGAAGGCGTCGGAGAAACATCGAAGAGGGCGCGCACGCCAAGCGAGCGCGCCCTCAATCACATCGAGGCGCCGGTCAGTTGTGGCCGAAGCGCTTCTGCTTGCTCTTGCGGGCCATGTCCCCCGGGGTGACCTGGGACTGGCGCCGCTCGGCCTGAGCCTCCATCGAGGAGGTCTTGGCCTGCTCCGAGCCGCGCTCGGCCGCACTGGCCTTCTGCTGGCTCCGGTCCTGTTTCTTGTTCTTGGCCATGCTGCTGTTGCCTCCGGATCGGGGTGACGCCCCCCACCCCGCCCACCCTGACACGCCCCGCCGAACCGTGCATTTCGGGTAATTACCGTGGGTGACCGGGGTACTTATCGGTGTTCCCCCGTATCCGCCACGCCGATGATCCAGTTCGGACTGATAACCCCCGTGCGGTCGGGCAGACTCCTGGGAAAGCCAAGGAATCCGGGGCACGCCTGTGCCGGGGGGCGACCGCACGTCCGAACCGACGGAAAGAGGGTGGAACGTGGACCGCTGCGTCGTCCTGGTGGACGCCGGCTATCTGCTGGGCGCCGCCGCGAGCCTGCTGGCGGGGGAACCCGCCCGGTCCCGCATCACGGTCGATCACTCGACCCTCATCCAGGGCCTGCGGGAGAGGGCCGAGTCCGAGACCCAGCGCCCCCTGCTGCGCATCTACTGGTTCGACGGCGCCCCCGACCGCGTGCCCCAGCCCGAGCACCGCAGGCTGCGCGTGATGCCCCGCGTCACCGTCAGGCTGGGTGCCCTCACCCGCAGTGACGGTCGGTGGGCGCAGAAGGGCGTCGACGCGGCCATGCACACCGAGCTGACCGAACTGGCCCGCAACCGCGCCTGCTCGGACATCGTGCTCGTCACCGGTGACGGCGACCTGCTCCCGGGCCTGATGTCGGCCAAGGAGCACGGCGTCGCCGTCCACCTGTGGGCGGTCCAGGCGGCCGACGGCGACTACAACCAGTCCGAGGACCTCGTCGCCGAGGCGGACGAGCGCCGGGTGCTGGACCGCACCTGGATCACCCGGGCCGTCCGGGCCAAGGACCTCGCCGGCGCCTGCGCCCCCCAGCCCGCCGACCGCCCCGAGATCGCCGCGATCCTCTCCGCGCCCCTCCCCGAGACGGCCGCCGCCGCTGCCGCCGCCGCGAACCGCCAGCCGGAGCCCGCCACCACCGAGCGCAACGGCACCCGCCCCGCGGCCGTCGCCGCCCTCACCACCGCCGAGCGCGGCGCGGACGGCCCCGCCACCCGGGGTGTGCCCACCCCCAAGGACCTGGCCGGCCTCGGCAGGGGCCCCGCCCAGCAGAGCGCCGGCACCGCGCAGACCGTCCAGCCCGCCACGCCCAACGCCACCCTGCGCTGGTCCTCCGACAAGGGGTGGGTCGAGCGCGGCGCGGGCAACGGCCTCGGAGAGCCTCCCGAAACGGCCTGTCTGCCCATGCTGGCCCAGCTCACCAGCGCCGAGCAGCGCTGGGCCGACCGCGAGGAGGACATCACCACCGTCGGCGGCGACCCCTTCGAGGTGGGCCAGGTCTTCGCCCGCCGCTGGGCCGAGCGCCTCACGGACTCCGTCCACCTCCAGCACCTCTCCACCGAATACCCCCGCATCCCGCACCGCATCGACGGCGAGCTGCTGCGCTACGCCGCCCGCTTCGGCCTCCTCGCCCACAAGGACGACCAGATCGACGAGCACGACCGCTACGCGATCCGGGCCGGCTTCTGGCGGGAGATCGACGCCCGCACGGCCGCGGAGCACACGCAGGCGGGCGACTGACGTGCCGCCGGGCGGACCGCCGGCCGGGCCGGCCCGCGCGCGCCCCGTCCGTCCCCGGCCGTCCACAGGCCCCCGCGGCGAGCGGCAGGCCCCCGGGCGCGTACCCTCATAGCTCGTGAGAACGGGCGCGAAACAGGCGGAGCGAACCGCGGGCGAGGTGGTGTGCGCCGTGCGCGGCCTCGTCAAGACCTACCCCGCCGCCCGCGGCCGGCGCGGCGGCGGCGCTGCCGACGTCCGGGCCAGCGACGGCATCGACCTCGACGTCCGGGGCGGCGAGATCTTCGGCCTGCTCGGCCCCAACGGGGCCGGCAAGACCACGCTCGTCCGTCAGCTCACCGGACTGCTGCGGCCCGACGAGGGCAGCGTCGACCTGCTCGGCCACGACCTGGTCCGCCACCCCGAGCGCGCGGCCCGGCTCGTCGGCTACCTGGGCCAGGAGTCGACCGCGCTGGACGAGCTGACCGTGGCGCTGGCCGCCGAGACCACCGGCCGGCTGCGCGGCCTGAGCCTCGCCGCCGCCCGCGCCGAGCGCGACGACGTCCTCGACGAGCTCGGCCTCGGCCCCCTGGCCGGCCGCCCGCTGAAGAAGCTCTCCGGCGGCCAGCGCCGCCTCGCCTGCTTCGCCGCGGCGCTGGTGGGCGAGCGCCCGCTGCTGGTCCTCGACGAGCCGACCACCGGCATGGACCCCGCGGCCCGCCGCGCCGTGTGGGCCGCCGTCGACCGGCGGCGCGCCGAGAAGGGCACCACGGTCCTGCTCGTCACCCACAACGTCATCGAGGCCGAGACCGTCCTCGACCGCGTCGCGGTCCTCGAACGCGGGCGGATCATCGCCTGCGACACCCCCGCCGGGCTCAAGGAGCTCGTCGGGGACGAGGTGCGCGTCGACCTCGTCTGGCGGGCCGAGCCCCCGCTGGACGTGCCCGAGGTGGCCGCGCTGCGGGGCGCGGCCCGGGAGACCGGCCGCCGCTGGTCGCTGCGGCTCGCGCCGGCCGAGGCCCGTGCCGCCGTCGCCGCCGTCACCGGCGGCCCGGCCTTCGCCGCGCTCGACGACTTCACCCTCGCCACCCCGAGCCTGGAGGACGTCTACCTGGCGCTCGGCGGCGGTCTCGCGCAGGGGCTGGTGAAGGGATGAGGACGATCACCCTCCGGTCCGGAGTGAACAGGAGCTGTGCCGCGTGAGTGCCGTGTCCGCAGAGGCGGTGTCCGCAGTCGCCGCAGCAGAGGGCGCAGACCGGACGAGGCCCCCTCGCCGAGGTGCGCCGCTGGCGCCGGCCGCGCGGCTGCTGCCCGCACTGTCGGCCGTCTACCGCGCCCAGCTCTCCCGCGCCCGGGTGGCGCGGATCCCGCTGCTGTTCGTGGCGACCTTCCAGTCCGTCGGCATCATGATCCTCATGCGGGGCGTCGTGGACGGCGGCGACGAGGCGCGGGCGGTCGTGGCCGGCTCCAGCGTGCTCGTCGTGGCGTTCGTCGCGCTGAACCTGCTCGCCCAGTACTTCGGCCAGCTGCGGGCCGGCGGCGGCCTCGACCACTACGCGACGCTGCCCGTGCCGCCCGCCGCCGTCGTGCTGGGAGCGGCCGGGGCGTACGCCTCCTTCACCGTGCCCGGCACCGCCGTGACGGCCGTGGTGGGCAGCGTGCTGTTCCAGCTGCCGATGGGGCACCTGTGGGTGCTCGCGGCGGTGATCCCGCTGTCCGGCGCGGCGCTGGCCGGCCTGGGCGCGGCCCTGGGCCTGCTCGCCCCGCGGCAGGAACTGGCGACGCTGTGCGGTCAGTTGGGCATGTCGGCGGCGCTGCTGCTGGGGGTGCTGCCGGCCGCGCACATGCCGGCGCCCATCGCCTACGCGCGCGACCTGCTGCCCTCGACCTACGGCGTGGAGGCGCTGGCGCGCAGCTTCGACGCGCGCCCCGACTGGCTGCTGGTCCTCGCCGACCTGGGGGTCTGCGCGGCTGTCGGCGTGGTGTCGCTGGCCGTGGCGACCTGGGCCTACCGCCGGGCGGCCGTGCGGTGACGCGCCGCAGTGACCGTCCTGCCTCCGGGCCGGACGGCGCGGCCTGGCACGATGGCGGGGTGACCGCACCGCTGACCCCGCAGGGCAACTCCTCCTCCGAACCTGAACCCGAACCGGACCCCGGCCCGGGCCCCGGGCCCGGCCTGCCGATCCCGGACGGGAAGGCCGGGGCGCCGAAGGAGAAGGCCGACGCCCCCGACGAGCAGGCCGAGGCCCCGGACGAGCGGGCCGAGCTGCGCACCGAGATGCGGCAGGCAGCCGTCGTCCTGGCGGTGACCACGGTGTGCGGAGTGCTGCTGGGCCTGCTGTGGCTGTGGCTGGCGCCGCGCGTGCCGCTGATCTCCGACGGCAAGGCGGTCTACCTCAAGAACAGCGAGGGCGAGCAGGCCATCGGCGCGGACGGCTGGTTCACGCTGCTGGCCCTGGCGTTCGGCGCGGTGAGCGCCGCCGTGGTGTTCCTCCTCCACCGCCGGGGCGGCATCCCCCTGGTCGTCGGCCTGGCGGTCGGCTCCCTGCTGGGCTCGCTGGTGGGCTGGCGGCTGGGCGTCTGGCTGGGGCCCGGCTCCGACGTGGCCGCGCACGCCAGGGCCGTGGGGGCGGGCGTGGTCTTCGAGGCGCCGCTCAAGCTGGCCGCCAAGGGCGCCCTGCTGGCCTGGCCGATGGCGGCGATGGCCGTGCACCTGGGCCTGACGGCCCTGTTCGGGCCGCGTGACCCGGAACCCGGGCCGGTGGTGCCCCACTGGCCCGAGTCCGCGTGAGGACCCGGGGGTGTTCCCCTTGGGCCCCCGGCCGCCGGCCCGCGTGCCTACGCCGGGCGGCGGCCGTGGTTGGCGCGGCCCTTCTTCAGCCGCCAGCGGCGCTTGCGGGTGCGCTTCGACATGGGCGTCCCTCCCTGGTGCGGGACGCACGCACGGCGGCCCGCCCCTCGGTCGTAGCGGAGGTACGGGCCGCCGTCCAGAGTGCGCGGCTCAGCCGCGGGCGATCGGCGCGACGACGGCGCCCGTCAGCCGGGCCAGGTCGTCGGGCGCGAGTTCGACCTCCAGGCCCCTCCGGCCGGCCGAGACGCAGATGGTGGGGTGCGAGCGCGCCGACGCGTCGAGCGCCGTCGGCAGCCGCCTGCGCTGGCCCAGCGGGGAGATCCCGCCGCGTACGTAGCCTGTGGTGCGCTCGGCCGCGGCGGGGTCGGCCATGGCGGCCCGCTTGCCGCCGACCGCCGCCGCCAGCGCCTTGAGGTCCAGCGACCCGGAGACCGGCACGACGGCCACGGTCAGCTCGCCGTCCACCTCGGCCACGAGCGTCTTGAAGACCTTCCCCGGCTCCACCCCCAGCGCCTCGGCGGCCTCCTCGCCGTAGGAGGCGGCGGCCGGGTCGTGCTCGTAGGCGTGGACGGAGAAGGCGGTGCCCGCCTTCTCCAGGGCGACGATCGCGGGCGTGGGGCCGGACGTCTGCTGCTTCCTGCTCTTCTTGGCCACTGGTTCGGTGTCCTCGCCTCAGTTGGGGCTGGTCGGCCGCCGGGTCAGGTCGACGGCCGGCAGCGACGGGAGCTGGCGTATGACCGCCGTCTCGGCGCGCAGTATCCGCAGTTCGTCGGCCAGCCGGGACGCGGTGTCGGGGGCCTGGAGCAGCCGCTGCTTGGCGGGGGTGTCCAGCACCGCGGCCGCCGCCACCAGGTACGACAGCACCTGCGGTTCGCCCGGCAGCTCCGACTGCCCGGCCAGCGACGCCTCGCCGGCCCCGGCCAGGCGCTTCTGGTACGCCCGGAAGGCCCGGACGACGCCGGAGGCGAGCGCGCCGGCCTCGTCGCCCTGCCGCTCCTCGACGTGCTCGACCTCGCCGACGAGGTAGGGGCCGGAGGCGTCGACGGACCGCAGCCTGAAGCGGGTGGTGCCCGTGGCGAGCACCTCGAACGTGCCGTTCGGGCGCTCGCGGATCGAGGCGGCGTCGGCGACGCAGCCCACGCCGTGGAACGCCTTCGCCGGGTCGGTGCCGAAGCCGGCGGCGGGGCCCGGCTCGGGGCGGGTCTCGTCGGGCAGGCCCGGGGCGCTGGGCGCGACCTCGTGGCCGTCGCGGATGGCGACGACTCCGAAGCGGCGCGGCGCGTCCTCGGGCAGCCGTGACAGGTCGCGCATCATCGCGCGGTACCGCTGCTCGAAGACGTTCAGCGGGAGTACGAGGCCCGGGAACAGCACCGAGTTCAGCGGGAAGAGGGGAAGGCGCGCGGTGGTCACGGCGGGTAAGCCTAACGGCCCCGCCGCCGGCGGCGCCGGGAGTTCACTGGCGGCGCAGCAGCCGGGAGGCGCCCGCGGCGACCGTGGTGGCGAGGATCCAGCCGAGCAGGGTGAGGGCGGCGACCACCCACTGGGTGCCCCCCGTCGGCCGCCAGGCGGTGCCCTGACCCAGGTCGATGACGGGCAGCAGCAGGTCCAGGGTGTACAGCTCGGGGTTCCACACCGGGCCCTCGCCCTCCTTCAGCGGCGGCACCGGCCGCCAGGAGAAGTAGACGGTCCCCAGGGCCCACAGCACCGCCATCCACACCGCCGCCCGCCCGGGCCGGTAGCCGTAGGCCACGGTCCAGTCCTGGAGGTACCCCCAGGCCTTGCCCGCCAGCGGCAGCGTCTCGCGCCGCCGGCGCTGCTTGGCCAGCAGCACCGCCCGGGCGTCCGCGTCCTCGCCGCTGGCGCGCAGGGCGCCGGCCAGGCGTTCGTAGGGCTCCGGGGCGTACTCGGGGGTGGCGGCCGCGACCCACTGCAGGCGCAGGGCGAGCGGGAAGTGGCCCAGGGGTATCAGGTTCTCGTAGCCGAACCCGGCCATCACCAGGCCGCCGGGCGCGGGCCAGCTGTCGTACCGGTCGACCAGGTTGGCCACCTTGGTCCCCGACAGCACCACGCGTCCGCCCTCGGGCCGCTCGCCGAGGAAACGCAGTTCGGGCGTCTGCACCCGGCGCAGCGACAGCTCCTGGTCGGCCTCCATCTCGAACCGGGCCTGGCTGAGGTCGACCGCGTCGCCGAACCGTCCGTCGTCCAGCCGCGCCCCGCCCAGGCACTCGAAGCGCTGCACCCGCGTGCCGTGGGCGGGGGTCGTGGTGCCGATGCCGTAGGGGGGCGTGACCCCGCCGCCCGGCCGGGATCCGCTGATGCCGGCGGCCGTGAGGTAGAGGGTGCGCTCGACGGTCAGCTGGGGGGCGTTGAGGGCGCGTCTGCCGTAGGGGTTGCTGAGGACGGAGCCGCGCAGGCTGAGGGAGGCCCCGACCGTCGCGCCGCGCAGGCTCAGCTCACCGTGGGAGCGCATCATCTCGGCCTGGACGTCCTGCCCGACGGTCATCCCGTCGGCGGCTATGGACAGCCCGCGCCGGTCCCGGCGCACCAGCAGCTGGTTGAGCAGCAGGTCCGTGCCGATGTGGGCGTCGGTCAGCCGGATGCCGTGCGAGACGACGCACCGGGGCAGGTGCAGGTCGCCCTCGGTGCGGATGCGGGCGGCCTCCAGGCGGGGCAGGGCGCAGCCGACCAGGCGCAGGGTGGTGAAGTGGCTCTCGGGCAGCAGCAGCTGCTGGTCGAAGCGGCAGTTGTGGAACTCGACGTAGGGGACGACGGTGCCGCCGGAGAGGTCGAGGGTGCCGGTGATCCGTACCCCGTTGAGCTTCAGGGCGCAGACCCGGCCCGGGTTGGCGGGCGGGCCGCTCAGGAGCAGCCGCGCGACGATGTCCGCGCGCACGCTGCGCTCGGGGCCCCAGGTGTGGGGGCCGCCCGGGTCGTTCTGCTCGGGGTAGGGGGTGCGCAGGTCGTGGGTGCCGCCGTTGCGGAACGCCTGCCACATGCCCCATTCGGCCGTGGTGAGGTCGAGCCCCGAGGGCGGCTCGCCGCGCGGTTCGCTCACGCTCTCCCCTCCCGCCACCCTCGTCCGCCGCCGTTACGGCTTGCTGGGCCCTTTCCCACCCGTGACCGGCCGGATACCGGCGGTGAGGTCACGATTGTCGGTCCTCCGTCAGGCAAAGATCAACAGTTTGGCGGTGTATCACTGAGTGGTACGGGCGGCCGTGGGACGGGGCGGGTCTGAGACAATTGGCCGTGTGATCTCCCGAATCGATCTGCGCGGCGACGCCACCCTCGACGGTGGCATCGACCGCGACCTGCTGCCCCGTGCCGAGCTCGACGTCGAGGCCGCCCTGGAGAAGGTGCGGCCCATCTGCGACGACGTGCATCATCGCGGCACCGCGGCCCTGATCGACTACGCGGAGCGGTTCGACGGCGTGCGCATCGAGCGGGTGCGGGTGCCCGCCGAGGCCATCGCGCGTGCCCTGGAGGAGCTGGACCCGGCCGTCCGGGCCGCCCTGGAGGAGTCCATCCGGCGCGCCCGCCTCGTCCACCGCGCACAGCGCCGCACCGACAAGACCGTCACCGTCGTGCCCGGCGGCACGGTCACCGAACGCTGGGTGCCCGTCGACCGGGTGGGGCTGTACGTCCCGGGCGGCCGGGCCGTCTACCCCTCGTCCGTCGTGATGAACGTGGTGCCCGCGCAGGAGGCCGGCGTCCCCTCGCTGGCCGTCTCCTCGCCGCCGCAGAAGGAGTTCGGCGGCCTGCCGCACCCCACGATCCTCGCCGCCTGCGCCCTGCTGGGCGTCGAGGAGGTCTACGCCGCGGGCGGCGCCCAGGCCGTGGCCATGTTCGCCTACGGCACCGACGAGTGCCGGCCGGTCCGGCTGGTCACCGGCCCGGGCAACATCTGGGTCGCCGCCGCCAAGCGGCTGCTCAAGGGCCGCATCGGCATCGACGCCGAGGCCGGTCCCACCGAGATCGCCATCCTCGCGGACGCCACCGCCGACCCGGTGCACGTCGCGGCCGACATGATCAGCCAGGCCGAGCACGACCCGCTGGCCGCGGCCGTCCTCGTCACCGACTCGCCCGAGCTCGCCGACGCGACCGAGGCCGAGCTCAAGGCCCAGGTCGCGCTCGCCAAGCACGCCGAGGAGCGGATCACCCCGGCCCTGGCGGGCCGGCAGTCCGCGATCGTGCTCGTCGACGACATCGACGCCGGGCTCAAGGTCGTCGACGCCTACGGCGCCGAGCACCTGGAGATCCAGACCGCCGGCGCCGAGGCCGTCGCCGCCCGGGTGCGCAACGCCGGCGCGGTCTTCGTCGGCCCGTACGCGCCCGTCTCGCTCGGCGACTACTGCGCCGGCTCCAACCACGTCCTGCCCACCGGCGGCTGCGCCTGCCACTCCTCCGGCCTGTCCGTGCAGTCGTTCCTGCGCGGCATCCACGTCGTGCACTACACCCGCGACGCGCTCGCCGAGGTCACCCACCACGTGGTCAACCTCGCCGAGGCCGAGGACCTGCCGGCGCACGGGGCCGCCCTCAAGGCCCGGTTCGGATGGAAGGTTCCGCAAGGCAAGTGACCGGCACCGGTACCCCCTCCCCCTGGGACGAACTCCCCGTCCGGGACGAACTGCGCGGCAAGTCCCCGTACGGCGCCCCCCAGCTGGACGTGCCCGTCCGGCTGAACACCAACGAGAACCCCTACCCCCTGCCCGAGCCCCTCGTCGCGCGCATCGCCGAGCGCGTCGCCGAGGCGGCCCGGCACCTCAACCGCTACCCCGACCGGGACGCCGTCGAGCTGCGCACCGAGCTGGCCGCGTACCTCACCCGCACCACGGGGTACGAGGTCACCGCGGCCCGGGTGTGGGCGGCCAACGGCTCCAACGAGGTCCTCCAGCAGCTGCTCCAGACCTTCGGCGGTCCCGGCCGCACGGCCGTCGGCTTCGAGCCGTCCTACTCGATGCACGCCCTGATCTCCCGCGGCACCGGCACGGGCTGGATCTCCGGCCCGCGCCACGACGACTTCACCATCGACGTCGAGGCCGCCGAGCGCGTCATCGCCGAGCGACGGCCCGACGTCGTCTTCGTCTGCTCGCCGAACAACCCCACCGGCACGGCCGTCGAGGCCGAGACCGTCCTGCGGCTGTACGAGGCCGCGCAGGCGGCGAAGCCGTCGATGGTGGTGGTCGACGAGGCGTACGGCGAGTTCAGCCACCGCCCCTCGCTGCTGCCGCTCCTGGAGGGCCGCCCGCACCTCGTCGTCTCGCGCACCATGTCCAAGGCGTTCGGCGCGGCCGGGCTGCGCCTCGGCTACCTCGCCGCGCACCCCGCCGTGGTCGACGCCGTGCAGCTCGTCCGCCTGCCGTACCACCTGTCGGCCGTCACCCAGGCCACGGCCCTCGCGGCGCTGGAACACACCGACACGCTGCTCGGCTACGTCGAACAGCTCAAGACCGAACGCGACCGCATCGTCACCGAGCTGCGCGCCATGGGCTGCGAGGTGACCGACTCCGACGCCAACTTCGTCCAGTTCGGGCGCTTCGACGACAGCCACACCGCATGGCAGGCCATCCTCGACCACGGTGTGCTGGTACGGGACAACGGCGTACCGGGGTGGCTGCGGGTGACCGCGGGCACCCCGGAGGAGAACGACGCGTTCCTGGACGCAGTACGCGCCATTCGCAAGGAGAGCAACTCATGAGCCGCGTTGGGCGCGTCGAGCGCACCACCAAGGAGACCTCGGTCCTGGTCGAGATAGACCTCGACGGCACCGGACAGGTCGACGTGTCGACCGGGGTCGGCTTCTTCGACCACATGCTCGACCAGCTCGGCCGCCACGGCCTCTTCGACCTCACGGTCAAGACCGACGGCGACCTGCACATCGACACCCACCACACCATCGAGGACACCGCCCTGGCGCTCGGCGCCGCCTTCCGGCAGGCCCTGGGCGACAAGGTGGGCATCTACCGCTTCGGCAACTGCACGGTCCCGCTGGACGAGTCCCTCGCCCAGGTCACCGTCGACCTCTCCGGCCGCCCCTACCTCGTGCACAGCGAGCCCGAGAACATGGCGCCGATGATCGGCGCCTACGACACCACGATGACCCGGCACATCCTGGAGTCCTTCGTGGCCCAGGCGCAGATCGCCCTGCACGTCCACGTCCCGTACGGGCGCAACGCCCACCACATCGTGGAGTGCCAGTTCAAGGCCCTGGCCCGGGCGCTGCGCTACGCCTGTGAGCGCGACACGCGTGCGGAGGGCATCATTCCGTCTACGAAGGGTGCCCTGTGAACGGCCTCTCGACCGTACTGATCGTCGTGGGGCTGTTCCTCGTCGGCGGCATCATCTCGTTCCTCAAGCAGGGCATGCCCAAGGGCGTGGTCGTGCTGCTGGGCTTCGGCGCCGTGATGTGCCTGAGCGCCGGGATACTGCGCATCGAAGGGTTGTGGTCATGACCGCCGCCGCGAAGAAGGTCGTGGTCCTCGACTACGGCTTCGGCAACGTCCGCTCCGCCGAGCGGGCCCTGGCCCACGTCGGCGCGGACGTGGAGATCACCCACGACTTCGAGGCGGCCATGGCGGCCGACGGCCTCCTGGTCCCCGGCGTGGGTGCCTTCGCCGCCTGCATGGAGGGCCTGCGGGCCGTGCGCGGCGACTGGATCGTGGGGCGCCGGCTGGCCGGCGGCCGCCCGGTCATGGGCATCTGCGTCGGCATGCAGATCCTCTTCGGGCGCGGCATCGAGCACGGCGTCGAGACCGAGGGCCTCGACGAGTGGCCCGGCACCGTCGAGCCGCTCAAGGCCCCGGTCGTACCCCACATGGGCTGGAACACCGTCACCCCCGCCGAGGACTCGCAGCTCTTCGCGGGGCTCGACGCCGGCACCCGCTACTACTTCGTGCACTCCTACGCGGTGCGCGAGTGGAGCCTGGAAGTGACCAACCCCCACATCCGCGCGCCCAAGGTCACCTGGGCCGAGCACGGCGAGCCGTTCGTGGCCGCCGTGGAGAACGGACCGCTGTGGGCCACCCAGTTCCACCCCGAGAAGTCCGGCGACGCCGGCGCCCAGCTGCTGACCAACTGGATCGAGACCCTGTGATGACCAACGCGTCCAAGCTCGAACTCCTCCCGGCCGTCGACGTCCGCGACGGGCAGGCCGTCCGGCTCGTCCACGGCGAGTCCGGTTCGGAGACCTCCTACGGCGACCCGCTCGACGCCGCCCGGGCGTGGCAGCGGGCCGGCGCCGAGTGGCTGCACCTGGTGGACCTCGACGCGGCGTTCGGCACCGGCGACAACCGGGAGCGGATCGCCGAGGTCGTCCGCGCGATGGACATCAAGGTCGAGCTCTCGGGCGGCATCCGCGACGACGCCTCGCTCGCCGCGGCCCTCGCCACCGGCTGCACCCGCGTCAACCTCGGCACCGCCGCCCTGGAGACCCCCGAGTGGGTCGCCCGGGTCATCGCCGAGCACGGCGACAAGATCGCCGTCGGCCTGGACGTCCGCGGCACGACGCTGCGGGGCCGCGGCTGGACCCGCGACGGCGGCGACCTCTACGAGACCCTCGCCCGCCTCGACTCCGAGGGCTGCGCCCGCTACGTCGTCACCGACATCGCCAAGGACGGCACCCTCCAGGGCCCCAACCTGGAGCTGCTGAAGAACGTGTGCGCGGTCACCGACCGGCCCGTCGTGGCCTCCGGCGGGGTCTCCTCCCTTGACGATCTGCGTGCGATCGCCACCCTGGTACCGGAGGGTGTCGAAGGCGCCATCGTCGGAAAGGCCCTCTACGCCAAGGCGTTCACCTTGGAAGAGGCCCTGGAGGCAGTGTCCGTATGAGCGAAACCCCGGCCCCCCGGCGCGTGCAGACAGACAATCCCTGGGAAGCGTCGATCGGCTTCGCGCGCGCCGTGGCGGCCGGGGACCGGGTGCACGTCGCCGGGACGACGCCGCTGGTGAACGGCGTCCTCCAGGGCGAGGGCGACCCGTACGAGCAGGCCCTGGCGGCCTTCGGCAACGCGCTCGCCGCGCTGAAGGAGTTCGGCCTGGGCCCCGAGTCGGTCGTGCGCACCCGGATGTACCTCACCCACGCGCGGGACGTGGACGCGGTCGGCCGCGCCCACAAGGAGCTCTTCGACGGCGTCCGGCCCGCCGCGACCATGGTCGTGGTGTCCGGCTTCGTCGACTCGCGCGTCCTGGTCGAAGTAGAAGTAGAAGCTTTCAGAGGAGCATCGGCGTGACCCTCGCCGTCCGAGTCATCCCCTGCCTGGACGTGGACAACGGCCGCGTCGTCAAGGGGGTCAACTTCCAGAACCTGCGCGACGCGGGCGACCCCGTCGAGATGGCCCGCGTCTACGGGCAGGAGGGCGCCGACGAGCTGACCTTCCTCGACATCACCGCCTCCTCTGGCAACCGGGAGACCACCTACGACGTGGTGCGCCGCACCGCCGAGCAGGTCTTCATCCCGCTGACCGTGGGCGGCGGGGTCCGCACCGCGGAGGACGTCGACAAGCTGCTGCGGGCCGGCGCCGACAAGGTGGGCGTCAACACGGCGGCCATCGAGCGGCCGGAGCTGATCCGCGAGATCGCGGAGCGGTTCGGCCGGCAGGTGCTGGTCCTGTCGGTCGACGCCCGCCGCACCGCCTCGGGATCGTTCGAGGTGACCACGCACGGCGGCCGGCGCGGCACCGGCGTCGACGCCGTGGAGTGGGCGCACCGCGCGGCGGAGCTGGGCGCGGGAGAGATCCTGCTGAACTCCATGGACGCCGACGGCACCAAGGACGGCTACGACACGGAGATGATCGCGGCCGTGCGCCGGCACGTCACGGTCCCCGTCATCGCCAGCGGCGGCGCCGGCAAGCTCGCCGACTTCGCCCCGGCGGTGGACGCGGGCGCGGACGCGGTCCTGGCCGCGTCGGTCTTCCACTTCGGCGACCTGCGCATCGCGGAGGTCAAGGGCGCGCTGCGGGACGCGGGCCACCCCGTGCGGTAGGGGCGCCCGCCCACGACGCCCGGTCGCCGGGCGGGCCGGCGGCCCGCCCGGCCGGGCGCCTCGTCCCCTATCCCCGGCCGACGTCCTCCAGGAAGCCCAGCGCCACCCGCCAGGCGGCCTCCGCCGCCTCCTCGTCGTAGTCCGGCAGGCCGGGATCCGTGAAGAGGTGCCCCGCGCCGTGGTACCGGTGCACCTCCACGTCCGCTCCCGCACGCCCCATCCGCAGGTACCACGCGTTGAGCCAGTCGTGCGGCTCGAAGGGGTCCGGGTCCGCCACGTGCAGCTGGACCGGCAGCTCGTCCACCGCCGCGTCCTCCGCCAGGTCGGACGTGCCGTGCAGGAGCAGCAGTCCCCGCGCCTTGGCGTCCGCCAGCGCCAGGTTCTGCGCGATCGACCCGCCGAGCGAGAAGCCGGCGTAGACCAGCCCCCGGTCGGAGAGCGGGGCCACCGCCGTCACGGCCCGCCGCAGCAGCTCCTCGCGGCCGATCTCGTCCTTGATGGCCATGCCGTCCTCGACGGACTCGGCGGTGCGGCCCTCGTAGAGGTCGGGCGCGTGGACCTCGTGGCCCGCGGCGCGCAGTCGCTCGGCCGCGGCGAGGACCGCCGGCCGCAGCCCGTAGGCCGAATGAAAAAGGACAATCGTGGTAGGGGACGCCACTGAAGACACTTCCTTACAGCTGGATCGCGTGCCCCCATCGTGCCAGTTACGTTCGGAAGGGGCGCGCGCCGGCAGGAGGCCGGAAGGAGCTGGTGCCATGGAGGACGTGCTGCGGCCCCTCGCGGTCGTCGGCGGGGCGCTCCTCGTCACGCTGCTGGTCGGCTGGCTGGCCGACCGCATCGTGCGCGGGATCGCCGAGCGGCGCCCCGACGACCCGCTGTGGGGCTTGTTGCGCCGGTGCAGAATGCCGCTGCGGCTGGTGCTGTGCGCGGCCCTGCTGCGCGGGGGGTACAGCTCGGCGGAGCTGGGCGAGAAGCACGAGGCCGTCATCGGTCAGGGGCTCACGCTGGTGCTGATCGGGGCGTGCGCGTGGCTCGCGGTGCGGCTGGCCACCGCGGTGGTGGAGGCGGGGTACGCCCGCTACGCCGCCGGGGCCCGCGATCCGGCCCGCATGCGCCGGGTGCGGACGCAGGTCACGCTGATCCGCCGGGTCGTCACGGCGGCCGTCGCGGTGGTCGCGGTGGCGGCCATGCTGCTGACCTTCCCCGCCATGCGGACCGTGGGGACCTCGCTGCTGGCCTCCGCCGGCCTGATCGGCATCGTGGCCGGTGTGGCCGCCCAGTCGACCCTGGGCAACCTCTTCGCGGGCCTCCAGATCGCCTTCGGCGACATGGTGCGCATCGGAGACACGGTCGTGGTCGGGGGCGAGTGGGGCACCGTCGAGGAGATCACCCTGACCTATCTGGTGGTGGCCACCTGGGACGAGCGGCGCATCACCATGCCGGTGTCGTACTTCACCAGCCGTCCGTTCGAGAACTGGTCCCGCGGCAACGCCCGGATGACCGGCACGGTCTTCTTCCACCTCGACCACGCCGCCCCCGTCGACCTGCTGCGCGAGCGGCTCCACCAGGTGCTCAAGGCGACCCTGGAGTGGGACGGCCGCGCCTGGAGCCTGGTGGTCACCGACACCACGCCCTCCACGATCCAGGTGCGGGCCCTGATGACCGCCCAGAACTCCGACGACATATGGGCCCTGCGCTGCGTGGTCCGCGAGGAACTGGTGTCCTGGCTGCGCCGGGAGCACCCGTACGCCCTCCCCCGGTTCAACACCGCGCCCGCGCCGGGCCTGGAGGAGGCCCCCGACCGGCGGCAGACACCGCCGACCTCCGAGGACGTCGCCCCGGGCCCGGGGACGGCATGAGGGCCCCCGGGGAAGCCGTGCTCAGAGCCCGCGCAGGGTGCGTTCGTCCAGGTGGCGCAGCACGCTGTCCACCACCTCCGGGTCCATTCCCGGCTCGCTGCGCGCCGCCATCACCTCGTGCCGCGCCGCCGACAGCAGCTCCCCCTGCAGCCGGTGGAGCGCGCGCAGCCGCTCCACGCGCTGCGCGTGGGCGTCGCGGCGCTCCTCGTCGACCATGTCGGGGCTGATCCGGGCGCCCATGTCGTAGGCGCGGCGGCCCAGGGACTCCATCATGTCCTCGGACAGGTCCTCGTCCTCCACGAGCTCCAGCAGCCGGTGCCGGGCGGCCTTCGCCGCCCGGGTGGCCAGCTGCCGCTCCAGCTCCCGGCTCGCGTCGATGTCCTTGCGCACCCCCACGGCCTTGACCAGCCACGGCAGGGTCAGACCCTGGACGACGAGGGTGGCGATGATGACCGCGAAGGCGACGAAGAGGATCTCGTCGCGGGCCGGGAAGGGCGACTTGTCGTCCTTGGTGAGGGGGATCGCGAGGGCGAGCGCCACGGTGGCCACGCCCCGCATCCCCGACCACCACGTCACCACCGTCTCGCGCCAGCTCAGCAGGACGTCCTCGTCGACGTCCCGGCGCTTGTGCAGCTTCTTGGTCACCCAGGCGGCGGGCAGCAGCCACAGCAGCCGTACGCCCACCACGACGGCGACGACGGTGCCGCCGACGCCCAGCATCTCGCCCCAGCGGCCGGAGGCCGTGCTGACGGCGTTGTGGAGCTCCAGGCCGACGAGCCCGAAGGCGGCGCCGGTGACGAGGGTGTCGACGACCTCCCAGAAGGTGTGCCCGGCCAGCCGGCCCAGGACGTCGTCGGGGTCGTGGGCGTACTCGGCGAGGAACAGCGCGGTGGTCAGCACGGCGAGCACGCCGGAGCCCTTGAGCTCCTCGGCGAGGACGTAGGCGACGAACGGCACCAGCAGGGTGAGCCCGATCTGGAGCGTGGCGTCGCCGAGGACGTCCATCAGCCGTTTGGCGGCCCAGCCGAGCGCGAGGCCGACCGCGACGGCCACCACGGCGGAGAGCACCAGCTCTCCGACGGCCCGCGACAGCGAGAAGCTGCCGCTGACGGCGGCCGCGATGGCCACGTGGTAGAGCACGATCGCGGTGACGTCGTTGAAGAGCCCCTCGCCCTCCAGGATGGAGACCAGGCGCCGCGGCAGTCCGAGGGAGCCCGCGACGGCGGTGGCGGCGACCGGGTCGGGCGGGGCCACGAGCGCGCCGAGCGCCACGGCGGCGGCCAGCGAGATGCCGGGCATGATCGCGTTGGCAACGGCGGCGACGGCCGCGGTGGTGACGAAGACCAGCGCGACCGCGAGCAGCAGGATCGGCCGCACGTTGGCCGCGAACTGCCGCCAGGAGGTGCGCTGCGCGGTGGCGTAGAGCAGCGGCGGCAGGGCCAGCGGGAGGATGAACTCCGGCGGGACGGCCACGTTGGGCACGAACGGCAGCAGGGCGAGGACGATCCCGCCGATCGTCATCAGGACCGGGGAGGGCACCCCCAGCCGGTCCCCCAGCGGCACCGTGACGAGCGCCCCGAGCAGCAGGACGAACAGCAGGGCGAGCTGGTCCACGGACGCCCTCCGGGCGGGTCGGTGCGGTCGGCCAGGCCTACAGCCTGCCTCACCCGCCTCCGGCCCGCCCCACGGGGGACGGTGCTACGAGCTCTCGGCGCGCACCGTGTCCAGGGCGTGCTGGAGGTCGTCGGGGTAGGCGCTCTCGAACTCCACCCAGCGGCCGTCGCCCGGGTGCTCGAAGCCGAGCCGCACGGCGTGCAGCCACTGGCGGGTGAGTCCCAGGCGCTTGGCGATGGTGGGGTCGGCGCCGTAGGTGAGGTCGCCGACGCACGGGTGGCGGTGGGCGGCCATGTGCACGCGGATCTGGTGGGTGCGGCCCGTCTCCAGCTTGATGTCCAGGAGGCTGGCGGCCCGGAACGCCTCGATGAGGTCGTAGTGGGTGACGGACGGCTTGCCCTCGGCGGTGACGGCCCACTTGTAGTCGTGGTTGGGGTGGCGGCCGATGGGGGCGTCGATGGTGCCGCTCATCGGGTCCGGGTGGCCCTGGACCAGGGAGTGGTAGCGCTTGTCGACCGTGCGCTCGCGGAACTGCTGCTTGAGCAGGGTGTAGGCGCGCTCGGACTTGGCGACGACCATCAGGCCGGAGGTGCCGACGTCCAGGCGGTGCACGATGCCCTGGCGCTCGGCGGCGCCGGAGGTGGAGATGCGGTAGCCGGCGGCGGCCAGTCCGCCGATGACGGTGGGGCCCGTCCAGCCGGGGCTGGGGTGCGCGGCCACGCCGACCGGCTTGACGATCACGACGATGTCGTCGTCGTCGTGGACGATCTCCATGCCCTCGACCGGCTCGGCGACGATCTGCACCGGCGCGGGCGGCGCGGGCAGCTCGACCTCCAGCCAGGCGCCACCGGTGACCCGGTCGGACTTCCCGGCCTCGGCCCCGTCGAGCTGGACCTTGCCCGCGGCCGCCAGCTCGGCCGCCTTGGTGCGGGAGAAACCGAACATACGGGCGATGGCGGCGTCGACGCGCTCGCCTTCGAGGCCATCGGGGACGGGAAGGGCGCGGATCTCGGGAATGGTGCTCACCAGTCGAGTATGACGGACGGGCGGGGGACGCCCGTCCCCGGTTCAGTCCTTGTGGATCGTCCCGTCCGGGTCCAGGCCCCGGAAGGAGAGGACGACGATCAGGAAGCCGCCGCAGACGATCGCGGAGTCGGCGAGGTTGAAGACCGCGAAGTGCGGGGTGGCGATGAAGTCCACCACACCGCCCTCGAAGCCGCCGGGCGACCGGAAGAGCCGGTCGGTGAGGTTGCCGAAGGCGCCGCCCAGCAGCAGGCCCAGCGCGATCGCCCACGGCAGGCTGTAGAGCTTGCGGGCGATGCGGGCGATCGCCACGATCACGGCGGCGGCGATGACCGTGAAGACGATCGTCATCGCCTCGCCGATGCCGAAGGCCGCGCCGCGGTTGCGGATCACGTCGAGCTGGAGCCAGGTGCCGAACACCTCGACGGGGTCGTGGTGCTCCAGGTGGGCGACCACGAGCAGCTTGCTGCCCAGGTCCAGGAGATAGGCGAACGCGGCCACCGCGAGCAGCACCGCGATGCGCCGCCGGCGCCGGGGGTCGCCCTTCCCGCCTGCCGTATCCGTCACCCCGCCGGGCTCGGTGGGCTCGGTGGGCCGTCCGGCCTGATCCGCCTCTGTCACGTGAGTCCCTGGTTATTCGTCCCTGCTGACTGAGGACGAGGGTACGGCACGCGGTGGGGGGCGGGTCAGCGACGTTCCTGCCGCTGCTTGCACTCCACACACAGGGTGGCGCGGGGAAACGCCTGCATACGGGCCTTGCCGATCGGTTTGCCGCAGTTCTCGCAGAGGCCGTACGTACCGGCGTCCAGCCGCTCCAGCGCCCGCTCGGTCTGCATCAGCATCTCGCGGGCGTTCGCGGCGAGGGCCAGTTCGTGCTCCCGGGTGATGTTCTTGGTCCCGGTGTCCGCCTGGTCGTCCCCGGCGCCGTCGCCCGAGTCCCGCATCAGCCCGCTGATCGCCGCGTCGGAGGCGGCGATCTCGGCCCGCAGCCGCGCGGCGTCGGTCTGGAGCTCGCTGCGCGCCCCGGCCACCTCCGCGGGCGACCAGGGCTCCTCCCCCGGCCGCACGGCCAGCACCGCACCGGTGCGGGCTCCCGGCACCTTCTTGGCGGCCTGGGCCTCGTCCGTGCTCTTCTTAGCAGCCACCGTCCTGGCTCCCGTCTCTTTAGCGGGCACCGCCGTCCCGGCCGGTGCGCTTGCGGCCGATGCGGCCCGGTCATCTGATGCGGCACCGGCCCGGCGGGCCGGCTTGCGGGGTGGTGCTGTTCCGTCCGGCCCGGCCTTCGGCGCTGTTCCTCGTGCGGGGGCGGCCTTCGCCGCCGCCTTCCCGGTGCCGGCCGCCGCACCGGTCGCGTCCTCCCCCTGCCGGGCGGCCCGGGCCACCGTGGCAGTCTTCCCCGCCGCGGCGGCCTTGTCTGCCGCAGTGGCTTTCTTGGCCGGGGCGGACTTCTTGACCGGGGCGGTTTTCCGGCCCGGGGCGCCCTTGCCGGCGGAGGCGGACTTCTTGGCGGCGGCCTTGGCGGGGGCGGCGGTGGCCGTCCTGGCAGCGGTGCCGGTCTTCTTCGCGGGTGCGGGCTCGGCGGCCTTCGCCGCCTTCTTGGCCGGCGTGGCCTTGCCGCCGGCGGCGGTCTTGGTGGTCGTCGCCTTCTTCGCCGGCGCGGCCTTGCCGCCCGGAGCGGCCTTCTTCGCCGCTGTCGTCTTTTTGGCCGCGGCGGCCTTGGCGGCGGCTGCGGCCTTCTTCACCGGTGCCGCCTTGCCGCCGGCGGCGGTCTTGGCGGTCGTCGCCTTCTTCGCGGGGGTGGCCTTCCCGGCGGCTCCGCCGGTCGGCACGGACTTCTTCGTCGCCGCCTTCTTCCCGCCCGCCGCGGACTTCGCGGCCGCGGGGGCCGTGGACTTCTTCGCCGGCGCCGTCTTCCCACCGGCACCGGCCTTGGCCGGCCGCGCGGACCCCACGGCGGACCTGGCCGGCACGGCCTTTGTCGCCGACTTCTCCGCCATGGCCGCGATCCCTTCACATTTTATGATCTTGCGCGCGAATCGTGCGGGAACGATAAATCGGCGCAGGGCACGCGGCAACGGGGCTCGCCGGTCTCATCCGTTGTGCCCCGCCTCCGGCCCCTTAATCGGTCGGCCGGCGCGCCTCGCGCCCCGTACACTGGGCGCAGCGAAAGGCGTGGATGGGACCAGTAGCGCCGCACGCAGCCATCAGCGATCCGGGGACGGTGCGAGCCCGGGGGTGTGCGCGGGGTGAAGATCAGCCCGGAGCCGCCGGAGGAACCCCCCGCCCCGGGGTCAGTAGAACCGGCGTCGCGACCCTAATGAGGGGGCCGGAGGCGTGACGCGCCTGCGGCCAAGGAGGGTGGTACCGCGGGAGCAGCACACGCTCTCGTCCCTCCGACGGACAGCGCACAACCGTCCCGCCGGA
The DNA here is from genome assembly GCF_002939475.1 of Streptomyces cinnamoneus. Lineage (NCBI taxonomy): Bacteria > Bacillati > Actinomycetota > Actinomycetes > Kitasatosporales > Streptomycetaceae > Streptomyces > Streptomyces cinnamoneus. The sequence continues at coordinate 1,876,632 of NZ_PKFQ01000001.1, forward strand.
GGAAGCCGATGACGCAGTACCGCCAGGTACCCGCGCAGGTCGACCTGCCCGCCCTGGAGCACGCCGTGCTCGAGTTCTGGCGCGAGCAGAAGACCTTCGCCCGTACCCTCGAACAGTCCGAGGGCCGCCCCGAGTGGGTGTTCTACGAAGGCCCGCCGACCGCCAACGGCATGCCCGGCGCGCACCACATCGAGGCCCGGGTCTTCAAGGACGTCTTCCCGCGTTTCCGCACCATGCAGGGCTACCACGTGGCCCGCAAGGCCGGCTGGGACTGCCACGGCCTGCCGGTCGAGCTCGCCGTCGAGAAGGAGCTCGGCTTCTCCGGCAAGCAGGACATCGAGGCGTACGGCATCGCCGCCTTCAACGACAAGTGCCGCGAGTCCGTCACCCGCCACACCGACGCGTTCGCCGAGCTCACCACCCGCATGGGCTACTGGACGGACCTGGACGGCGCCTACCGCACCATGGACCCGGACTACGTCCAGAGCGTCTGGTGGTCGCTGAAGGAGATCTTCACCAAGGGCCTGCTGGTCCAGGACCACCGCGTCGCCCCCTGGTGCCCCCGCTGCGGCACCGGCCTGTCCGACCACGAGCTGGCGCAGGGCTACGAGACGGTCGTCGACCCCTCCGTCTTCGTCCGCTTCCCGCTGACGTCCGGCCCGCTCGCGGGCGAGGCGTCGCTGCTGGTGTGGACGACCACCCCGTGGACGCTGGTGTCCAACACGGCCGCCGCCGCGCACCCCGACGTCACCTACGTCGTGGCCACCGACGGCAACGAGAAGCTGGTCGTCGCGGAGCCGCTGCTGGAGAAGGCCCTCGGCGAGGGCTGGACCGCCACCGGCCGGTCCTTCACCGGCCGCGAGATGGAGCGCTGGGCCTACCGCCGCCCGTTCGACCTGGTCGAGCTGGAGGACGCCAGCTTCGTCGTCAACGCCGACTACGTCACCACCGAGGACGGCACCGGTCTGGTCCACCAGGCCCCGGCCTTCGGTGAGGACGACCTCAGGACCTGCCGCGCCTACGGCCTGCCCGTGATCAACCCCGTCCGCCCCGACGGCACCTTCGAGGAGGGCCTCGGCCTGGTCGGCGGCCAGTTCTTCAAGAAGGCCGACGAGAAGCTCGTCGCCGACCTCTCCGAGCGCGGCCTGCTCTTCAAGCACGTCGCGTACGAGCACAGCTACCCGCACTGCTGGCGCTGCCACACCGCGCTGCTGTACTACGCCCAGCCGTCCTGGTACATCCGCACGACCGCGGTCAAGGACCGGCTCCTTGAGGAGAACGAGAAGACCAACTGGTTCCCCGACTCGGTCAAGCACGGCCGCTTCGGCGACTGGCTGAACAACAACATCGACTGGGCGCTCTCCCGCAACCGCTACTGGGGCACCCCGCTGCCCATCTGGCGCTGCGAGGAGAACCACCTCACCTGCGTCGGCTCGCTGGCCGAGCTCTCCGAGCTGACCGGCACCGACCAGAGCGGCCTGGACCCCCACCGCCCCTACATCGACGACGTCACCTTCACCTGCACCGCCGACGGCTGCTCTCACCGGGCCGTGCGCGTGCCGGAGGTCATCGACGCCTGGTACGACTCGGGCTCGATGCCGTTCGCCCAGTGGGGCTACCCGTACAAGAACAAGGAGCTGTTCGAGCAGCGCTACCCGGCGCAGTTCATCTCCGAGGCCATCGACCAGACCCGCGGCTGGTTCTACACCCTGATGGCCGTCGGCACGCTCGTGTTCGACAAGTCGTCGTACGAGAACGTGGTCTGTCTGGGCCACATCCTCGCCGAGGACGGCCGGAAGATGTCCAAGCACCTGGGCAACATCCTCCAGCCGATCCCCCTGATGGACCAGCACGGCGCCGACGCCGTCCGCTGGTTCATGGCCGCCGGCGGCTCCCCGTGGGCCGCGCGCCGCGTGGGTCACGGCACGATCCAGGAGGTCGTCCGCAAGACGCTCCTCACCTACTGGAACACCGTCGCCTTCCAGGCCCTGTACGCCCGCACCTCCGGCTGGGCGCCCGGCGCGTCCGACCCGGCACCGGCCGAGCGGCCGCTGCTGGACCGCTGGCTGCTGGGCGAGCTCAACACGCTCGTCGGCCAGGTCACCGAGGCCATGGAGGCCTACGACACCCAGCGCGCCGGAAAGCTGCTGTCGGCCTTCGTCGACGACCTGTCCAACTGGTACGTGCGCCGCTCGCGCCGCCGGTTCTGGCAGGGTGACGCGGCCGCGCTGCGCACGCTGCACGAGGTCGTCGAGACCGTGACCCGGCTGATGGCGCCCCTGGTGCCGTTCATCACCGAGCGGGTGTGGCAGGACCTGATCGTCCCGGTCGACCCGCAGGCCCCGGAGTCGGTCCACCTGGCCACGTGGCCGAAGGCCGACACGGCGCTCGTCGACCCGGCGCTGTCCCAGCAGATGCTGCTGGTCCGCCGCCTGGTCGAGCTGGGTCGCGCCACGCGCGCCGAGTCCGGCGTCAAGACGCGTCAGCCGCTGTCGCGCGCGCTGGTCGCCGCGGCCGGCTTCGAGGCGCTCGGCGAGGAGCTGCGCGCGCAGATCGCCGAGGAGCTGAACGTCTCCTCGCTCGCCTCCCTCTCGGAGGTCGGCGGCTCGCTCGTCGACACCACGGCCAAGGCCAACTTCCGTGCCCTGGGCAAGCGCTTCGGCAAGGGCGTCCAGGCGGTGGCCAAGGCCGTCGCCGCGGCCGACGCCGCCGCGCTGTCGCTGGCGCTGCGCGAGGGAACGGCCTCCGTCGTCGTCGACGGTGAGACCGTCACGCTCGCCCCGGACGAGGTGATCATCACCGAGACGCCGCGTGAGGGCTGGTCGGTGGCCTCCGACTCGGGTGCCACGGTCGCCCTCGACCTGGAGATCACGCCGGAGCTCCGGCGTGCGGGTCTCGCGCGGGACGCCATCCGGCTGATCCAGGAGGCCCGCAAGAACAGCGGCCTGGACGTGGCCGACCGGATCGCCCTGCGGTGGACCGCCACGGACGAGGAGACGGTGACCGCTCTGACCGAGCACACCGGTCTCATCGCGGACGAGGTCCTGGCGACGGACTTCGCCACGGGTGAGGCGGACGACTCCTACGGTGAGCCGTTCGTGGACGAGGGTCTCGGACTGACGTTCCGCCTCCGTAAGGCGTAAGCAGACGGGTGAAAGCCCCCCGGCGCCTGTGCGCCGGGGGGCTTTCACCTGCCCTGGGGGGCTTCTTCCCCCCCCGTCCGGGACACGGGTGCGCAAACGGGCCGGGCCCCTGGGAGATCCCAGGGGCCCGGCCCGTTGATGCCGACGACTACGCGGCCGTCAGTTGTCGTCCTCGTCGATCAGGAAGCCCCGCATCGGGGACGGCGCCTGCATCGGCTGCTGGCCCTGCGGCCGCACCGGTGCCATCGGCTGGGTCATCGCCGGCGACATCTGCTGCTGGCCGCCGTACGACGGGGCAGCCGTCGACGGGCCGCCGTGACCGCCCATGGACTGGTTGCCGCCCATGGAGTGGCCGCCCATGCCGGCACCCGTCGAGGCCATCGACCCGCTCATCGAGGGGGCCGGCGGCAGCGACGCCGCTGCGGGCGTCCGCGGCGGGGCCAGCGAGTCGTCCGCCTGGTTCTCCAGCTGACGCAGCTGGCTCTCCAGGTAGGACTTCAGGCGGGTGCGGTACTCGCGCTCGAAGCCGCGCAGGTCCTCGACCTTGCGCTCCAGCGTGGCGCGGGCGGACTCCAGGGAGCCCATCGCCACGCGGTGCTTCTCCTGCGCGTCCCGCTCCAGGGCGTCGGCCTTGGCACGGGCGTCCCGCTCCAGGCCCTCGGCGCGGCTGCGGGCCTCGCCGACGATCTTGTTGGCCTCGGAACGGGCCTCCGCGATCGCCTGGTCGGCCGTCTGCTGGGCGAGGGAGAGGACGCGGGCCGCGCTGTCGCCGCCCGGACCCTGTCCGGGCTGGGGCAGCTGCGGGCCGCCCATGGGGCCGTTCTGACCCATGCCGTTCTGGCCCATGGGGCCGTTCTGCTGCATGGGGTTCTGCCCCATCGGTCCGTTCTGTCCCATGGGGCCGCCCATCGGGCCACCCATCGGACCGTTCTGTCCCATCGGGCCGGGACCGTGCGGGCCCTGAGGACCGTGGCCGTGACCGCCGGGGCCGGCCGGCAGCTGCGGGGCACCGCCCGGAAGCTGCGGCGGGCCGCCCATCTGCTGCTGGTTCGGCGGCACCGGCTGCGGGCCCGATATGGCGGCGGGCACCGGAGCGCCGGGTCGCTGGTCCTGCGGCTCGGGCTTGCGCATGTTCTGCTGCTGGTTCTGCGCGGCGGCACGCGTCGCGGCGGCCAGCTTGGCGCGCAGATCCTCGTTCTCCCGGAGCAGGCGGGTCAGTTCGGCCTCGACCTCGTCGAGGAAGGCATCGACCTCGTCCTCGTCATAGCCTTCTCGGAGGCGGACGGTCGTGAACTGCTTGTTCCGCACGTCCTCGGGGCTCAGCGGCATCTCTTCTTCACCTCAACGTAGTCGTCGGCAATCGGCAAGACCGTATCGTTCACAGCCGCGTTCACAGCCGGCTCACGACGGTGATCAGGATGTAGACGATGATCATCAGTACGAAGAAGGACAGGTCGAGCGCTACGCCCCCGAGACGCAGCGGCGGGATGACCCGCCGCAGAAGCTTGAGTGGCGGATCGGTGACAGTGTAGGTCGCCTCCAGGACGACCACCATCGCCTTACCGGGTTGCCACGAGCGGGCGAACTGGAAGACGTAGTCCATCACCAACCGGAAGATCAGCACGATCAGGAAGCAGTACAGCGCGATGTAGATCACCTGCTGTGCGATGCCCATCTCGCGCTTCCCTCTCCCCTTGCTCGTACTCGGCCTGACCGGCCGTTGTCCGGATTGCCCGGTGTTGCGTCTCAGCTCTGGTTGAAGAACCCACCCTCTGCGATGCGGGCCTTGTCCTCCGCCGTGACATCGACGTTAGCAGGAGACAGCAGGAACACCTTCTGCGTCACCCGCTCGATACTGCCGTGCAGTCCGAAGACCAGACCGGCCGCAAAGTCGACAAGTCGCTTCGCGTCGGTGTCGTCCATCTCGGTGAGATTCATGATCACCGGGGTACCTTCGCGGAAGTGTTCCCCGATGGTACGGGCCTCGTTGTAGGTCCGGGGGTGCAATGTCGTGATGCGGTAAGGCTCCCGCTCGGACACAACCTTGGGCATGATCACCGGTGCGTTCTTCTCCAGAGAGTGGCGTTCGGGTGTGATGGACGACACGGGGGCGATTCGGGCGGGTCGTCCCGTTTCCGCTACGAGCGGAGCGGGTTCGCGCTGCGCGGGCGGCTGGGCGACTCGAACCGGTTCGTCCGATTGCGTCTGTTGTGCTTGGTGCGATTGGTGCTGCCGGCGCCGGTCCGGCTCCGGCTCGGGCTCGAACTCGTCGTCGGGGTCGAACCCCGGGCCGTCGTACCCATCGTCCTCCACGAGGCCGAGGTAGACCGCCATCTTGCGCATCGCGCCGGCCATTCTCTGCGTCCTCCGCTCTGTGGTGGATCGGCTCCGTCAACGGCGCCCGGATCCACGTGGTCCGCCCGCCTTTTGGCGGGAATGACCATATTTTCTGCTGTGGTCCGACTTCTTGGCGACGTTACCCGAGCCGGGGTCGGACTCCGAGTACCGCTGAGCCGACACGTACATGTGTCGCACCGGCCGCCACGGCGTCCTCGAGGTCCGCGCTCATCCCTGCGGACACCATGTTCGCAGCAGGATGAGTCGCGCGCAGGTCCGTTGCGATTTCCATCAGCCGCCCGAAGGCGGCCCGCGGCCGGTCCGCGAACGGCCCGGTCAGCGGAGCCACCGTCATCAGACCGACGGGCCGCAGACCTTCCGCCGCCGCGATCTCATCCGCCAGGTCCAACACCCCGTCGGGAGCGACGCCGCCTCGCTCCCCCCGGGCTCCCGACTCCGCGTCAAGCGCCACCTGGATCAGGCAGTCCAGCTCCCGGCCGGCCCGGACGGCCGCCGCCGACAGCGCGGTGACCAGTCTGCTTCGGTCAACGGAGTGCACCAGACCGGCGTAATTCACTACCGACCGGACCTTGTTTGTCTGCAACTGACCGACGAAGTGCCAGGTAAGCGGCAGGTCCGAGCACTCGGCCGCCTTGGGGGCGGCGTCCTGGTCGCGGTTCTCGGCGACGTGACGGACACCCAGCTCGCTGAGGAGGCGGACGTCGCTCGCGGGGTAGGTCTTGGTGACCACGATCAGGGTCACCTCCTCGCGCTCGCGGCCGGCCGCGGCGCAAGCGGCGGAGATACGTTCCTCCACACGGGCGAGGTTGTCCGCCAACTGGGTTCTACGGTCCGTCACAGCTCGTCCAGCCACACATAGCTCGCGAGCCGTCCGGTGGTGCGCTCGCGCCGGTAGGAGAAGTGGTCCGCCGACTCCAGCGTGCAAATGTGAGATTTGCCGCTGATGGTGACACCCATTCGGCCCAGCTGGGCCGCGACCCCGGCGGCGACGTCCACCGCCGCCGTGCCCTGGCGGGTGGTGGCCCACGCCTCGGGCACCGCCTCGGCGACCTCGAGCCGCATCGCCTCGGGCACCTCGTAGCACAGGCCGCAGACGGAGGGGCCGATGTGGGCGAGCATCCGGTCCGGGTCGGCGCCGAGCCGGAGCATCTCCTCCACGACCGCCGGAACGACCCCGGCCACCAGGCCGGGCCGGCCGGCGTGGGCTGCGCCCGCGATCCCGGCGACCGGGTCGGCCAGCAGGACCGGGGTGCAGTCGGCGGTCAGGACCGCGAGGGCCAGCCCCCGACGGGCCGTCACCAGGGCGTCGACCCGGGGGGTTTCACCCGATTGCCACGGTCCGTCCACTACGGCCACATCCGCGCCGTGCACCTGGTTCATCCAGACCACCGCCGCCGGGTCCAGGCCCAGCGTGCGGGCGGCCCGCTCGCGGTTGGCCCGCACGGCCGCCGGGTCGTCGCCGACCGCGCCGCCCAGGTTGAGCTCCGCATACGGAGCGGCGCTCACCCCGCCCCACCGGTCGGTGAAGGCGAAGTGGGCGCCGCTCGCGTGGGCCACCTGGGGCCCTCCCCGCGTGTGCGGGGCTGAATTCCCTATCACGGAGGTCACTTCGGCCCGCGTCACTTCAAGAAGTCGGGAACGTCCAGTTCCTCGGCCGTGGAGTCCTGGTACGGACGGGCCGGGGGGACCTGGGGCGAGGCGACCGGGGGCGGCGGAACCTCGGCGACCGGCGACGGGTCGGCCGGTACGGGCTCCTCCGTGCGGGGGGTCACGCTGCCGAGACCACCGAAGGACGGGCGGGCCGGCTCGGCCGACGGGGCGGCCTGGCGGCTCGCCGGCGTGGTGGCCGCGGAGCTCTCCTCGCGGGCGGAGCCGTAGGAGGAGGAACCACCGAGCACCTTGTCGCGGCTGCCCTTGGCCGGCGGCTGGCCGCCGTCGAAGCCGGCGGCGATGACCGTGACCCGGACCTCGTCGCCGAGGGCGTCGTCGATGACGGCGCCGAAGATGATGTTGGCCTCGGGGTGGGCGGCCTCGCTGACCAGCTGGGCGGCCTCGTTGATCTCGAAGAGACCGAGGTCGGAACCGCCGGAGATGGACAGCAGGACACCGCGGGCGCCGTCGATGGACGCCTCCAGCAGCGGCGAGGAGATCGCCATCTCGGCCGCCGCCACCGCGCGGTCGTCGCCGCGGGCCGAGCCGATGCCCATGAGCGCGGAGCCGGCCTCGGACATCACGGACTTGACGTCGGCGAAGTCGAGGTTGATCAGACCCGGGGTGGTGATGAGGTCGGTGATGCCCTGGACGCCGGACAGCAGCACCTGGTCGGCCGACTTGAACGCGTCGAGCACGCTCACCTGACGGTCCGAGATGGACAGCAGCCGGTCGTTGGGGATGACGATGAGGGTGTCGACCTCGTCGCGCAGGCCGGCGATGCCGTCCTCGGCCTGGTTGGCGCGGCGGCGGCCCTCGAAGGTGAACGGGCGGGTCACCACACCGATCGTCAGGGCGCCGAGGGACCGGGCGATGTTGGCCACGACGGGCGCGCCGCCCGTGCCGGTGCCGCCGCCCTCGCCCGCGGTGACGAAGACCATGTCGGCCCCCTTGAGGACCTCCTCGATCTCCTCGCGGTGGTCCTCGGCGGCCTTGCGGCCGACATCGGGGTTGGCGCCGGCGCCGAGGCCGCGGGTGAGCTCGCGGCCGACGTCGAGCTTGACGTCTGCGTCGCTCATCAGCAGGGCCTGCGCATCGGTGTTGATCGCGATGAACTCGACGCCCTTGAGACCGACCTCGATCATCCGGTTGATGGCGTTCACGCCACCGCCGCCGATGCCGACGACCTTGATGACTGCGAGGTAGTTCTGCGGTGCTGCCACGTCGAAGGCCTCTCGCCTCGAGTTACGTATGCCTGGGGGCGGTTCTCAATGCCGACCCGAACCCTAACGTTGAAGTTTAGGGTTACCGGTGTCACTGTTCCCTGGGTTCTCTGAAGCAGGACACTAAGTCGACAAGCGGCGCGGCTTCAACGAACACGCCGAACCTCCCGTTTTTCTTTTCACCCTATGTGATCACCCATAGCCGTAGCCAACCAGGGTGCTGGCCGGCCTGGATCGGCGTCAACTCCCGGACACCGCGGGGGCGGCCGGAGCGCTGACGTCGAAGCGCTTGGCGCCGCCCGCAGCCTTGAGCAGTGCAGTGAGCGTACGGGCCTTCACCTCGCCCCGTTCACCACTTCCCCAGACCACCGTCCGACCACCCGTCAGTTCCACGGTGATGGAGTCGTACGAGCGCACCCGGATGACGAGGGTCTGCCCGCGGATCGCGGCAGGCAGGGCGGCCGCCACGCGGACGGCCTCCTGTTCGAGCCGCTCGGTGCCGAACCGGCGGGTGCTGGGCGAGTCCTCGGTCTCCAGCACCAGCCGGGGCACGCCCCGGACGGCTTGATCGACTGTGGCGAACCGCACGCCGGAACCGTCGATTTCGATGAACTTCCCGGCCTTCTCGAGAAGCGCCTTGGGCTGTCGTTCGGTCACTTTCAGACCGATCGCGTGTGGCCAGGACCGCTCGACGTCGACCGTCTCGACGCGCCGCAGCCGGGCGCGCAGCCGCTCCTCGATGGCGTCGGTGTCGACCGACGCCAGGGGGTCGCCGAGGGGCACCTCGGCCGCCTCGCGCACCTCGTCGGCCGTCAGCACCGTGGTGCCGCTGACCTCCACACGGGTGACGCACAGCCAGCCGGAGCCGTAGAGCACCCAGCAGACGCCCGCGCCGAGGAGGGCGGCCAGCACGGCCCACAGGAGCAGTCTGCGCCGTCCGGCGCGCCGGGAGCGGGCGCCGGAGCCGCGCGGCGCGCCCTTGCGGGGCTTGCCGCCCGGCCGGCGGGAGCGGGAGGGCAGGAGAGCGGGCCGGGACGCCTTGGGCGACTTCGGCGATCTGGACGACTTGGACGACTTCGACTTCGCGTTCTTCGCGCCACCGCGCCGGGCGGTCGTCGGTCCGGCCACGCTCCTCAAGCCTCCTGCTCTACGGGCGCTCAGCCCGCTCTGCGTGCGGCAATCGCCTCGTACACCATGCCGACCAGGAGCTCGTCGGCGTCCCGCCGCCCGAACTCCGCGGCGGCGCGGGACATCTCGTACAGCCGGTGCGGGTTGGAGAGCACCGGGAGCACCTGGCTCTGCACCCACTCCGGGGTCAGCTCGGCGTCGTCGACCAGCAGGCCGCCACCCGCCTTGACCAGCGGCTGGGCGTTGAGCCGCTGCTCGCCGTTGCCGATGGGCAGCGGGACGTAGGCCGCCGGGAGGCCGACGGCGGACAGCTCCGCGACGGTCATCGCGCCCGCGCGGCAGAGCATCATGTCGGCCGCGGCGTACGCGAGGTCCATCCGGTCAACATACGATACCGGGATATAGGGCGGCATTCCGGGCATGTTGTCCGCGTGCGGCAGTTCGTTCTTGGGACCGACCGCGTGCAGGATCTGGACGCCGGAGCGCTGGAGCAGCGGGGCGACCGCCTGGACGACCTCGTTGAGCCGGCGGGCGCCCTGCGAGCCGCCGGAGACCAGCAGCGTGGGCAGGTTGGGGTCGAGCCCGAAGGCGGCCCGCGCCTGGGGGCGCATGGCGGCCCGGTCCAGGGTGGCGATGGTGCGGCGCAGCGGGATGCCCACGTAGCGGGCGTTGCGCAGCTTGCTGTCCGGGGTGCTCACCGCGACCGACGCCGCGTAACGCGAGCCGATCTTGTTGGCGAGGCCGGGGCGGGCGTTGGCCTCGTGGACGATGATCGGCACCCCGAGCCGCTTGGCGGCCAGGTAGCCGGGCAGCGCCACGTAGCCGCCGAAGCCGACCACGCAGTCCGCCTGCGTGCGCTCCAGGATCTGCTCGGCGGCCTTGATGGTGCCGCGCAGCCGCCCGGGGACGGTGATCAGCTCCGGGGTGGGCTTGCGCGGCAGCGGTACGGCGGGGATGAGCCCCAGCTCATAGCCCCGCTCGGGCACCAGGCGGGTCTCCAGGCCCCGCTCCGTGCCGAGCGCTGTGATCCCCACGGTCGGGTCCTGCCTGCGCAGGGCGTCCGCGAGGGCGAGCGCGGGCTCGATGTGGCCGGCGGTCCCCCCACCGGCGAGTACGACATGCACCGAAATTCACCGCTCTCCGGACGGTCGCTTCTTGACGCGCCGTCTCATCGTCTTCCATCTCACCCCAGGCTGCCGCATGGCCAGCGCCGCCCGTGCACCGGGTTCGTCGCGCGCGAAGGCGATCAGCAGCCCGATGGCGAACATGGTCGGCAGCAGGGCGGACCCTCCGTAGGAGAACAGCGGGAGCGGGACACCGGCGATCGGCAGCAGGCCGAGCACCGCACCGATGTTGACCACGGCCTGGGCCGTGATCCAGGTGGTCACACCTCCCGCGGCGTACCTCACGAAGGGGTCCTCCGTGCGTCCGGCCACGCGGATACCCGCATAGCCTAGAGCCGCGAACAGGGCGAGTACCGACAGCGTCCCCGCCAGACCCAGTTCCTCGCCGGTGATGGCGAAGATGAAGTCGGTGTGGGGTTCGGGCAGTTCACCCCATTTCTCCACACTCGCCCCGAGGCCGGCGCCGAACCAGCCGCCGTTGGCCAGGGCGTAGATCCCGTGCACGGCCTGCCAGCACTGGTCGTTCACGCCCGGGTCGGTGGCGCCGATGCACTCCAGGCGGGACATGCGGTTGGCGCTGGTCTTGATGAAGAGCACGGCGAGCACGGCCGTGACGCCGAACACCCCGGAGAACAGCCTGGTGGGGGCGCCCGCCACCCACAGCAGGCCGAGCAGCACGGCGGTGAGGACGACGGTGGTGCCCATGTCGCCGCCCAGCATGATCAGGCCCAGCAGCAGGAAGGTGACCGGCACCAGCGGCACCAGCAGGTGCTTCCACTGGGTGAGCAGCTTCTTGGACTGCTTGCGGGCCAGCAGGTCCGCCCCCCACAGCACCAGGGCGAGCTTGCCGAACTCGCTGGGCTGGAGCTGGAAGGGGCCGCCGAGGGAGATCCAGTTGGTGTTGCCGTTGATCGTCTCGCCGATGCCCGGCACCTGGACCAGGCACAGCAGGAAGACCGAGCCGGCCAGCAGCGGGTAGGCCAGGGCGCGCAGCAGCCGCACGGGGGTCCTGGCGGCGGCCAGCAGCAGCACGGTGCCGATCGCGGCGGCCAGCAGCTGCTTGCGGAAGAAGTAGCTGGGGGCCAGCCCGTTCTGGAGGGCCTTGATCTGGGAGGCGGAGTAGACCATCACCAGGCCGAGCACGGTGATGAGCAGGGAACCGCCCAGGACCAGGTAGTAGGCGGTCAGCGGGCGGTCCCAGGCGCGCTTGGCGCGCAGCTGGAGGCCGCGCAGGCCGCCGGGGCCGCCGCGGGGGCGCCGGGGCCCGCCCGGGGTCGCCCGGCCCGCCGGACGGGGGGCACGGGCGGGGCGGGACCGGGCCACGGACCCGCGCAGGGCCGTCCAGGCGCCGCTCGGCCAGGCGCTCTCGTCCGCGTGCATCCGGGTGTCCCCTCCGCTTGAGTCCCGCGCCGCCGGCCCGCGCCGAGGGGGGCGGCGGCTACTCGTCCGCGCCGCGGCCGGTTTCCAGGGCCCGTACCGCCTCGGCGAAGGCCTCGCCGCGCTTGTTGTAGTTGGTGAACATGTCCATCGAGGCGCAGGCCGGGGCCATCAGCACGGTGTCCCCGGGACCGGCGAGCCGGGCCGCCTCCCGGACCGCCGCCGCCATCGCCCCAGTGTCGGTCCGGTCGAGGTCCACGACCGGGACATCCGGGGCGTGTCGCGCCAGCGCCTCCCTGATCAGCGCCCGGTCGGCCCCGATCAGGACGACGCCGCGCAGCCGCTTCGCGGAGGCGGTGACCAGCTCGTCGAAGGTGGCGCCCTTGGCGAGGCCGCCCGCGATCCACACGATCGACTCGTAGGTCGCGAGCGAGGCCTGGGCGGCGTGGGGGTTGGTGGCCTTGGAGTCGTCCACGTAGACGACGTCGTCGACCTCCGCGACGTGCGCGATGCGGTGGGCGTCCGGGCGGAAGGCGCGCAGGCCGTCGCGGACCGCCTCGGGGGGCACGCCGAAGGCACGGGCCAGGGCGGCCGCGGCCAGGGCGTTGGCGATGTTGTGCGGGGCCGCCGGGCCGGCGGAGGGCGCGATGTCGGCGACCTCGGCCAGCTCCTGGGCCTGCTGCTGGCGGTTCTCGACGAACGCCCGGTCGACGAGGAGGCCCTCGACGACGCCCAGCATGGAGGGGCCGGGGGCACCGAGGGTGAAGCCGATGGCGCGGCAGCCCTCCTCCACGTCGGCCTCGCGGACCAGGTGCTCGGTGCGCGGGTCCTCGACGTTGTAGACGCATGCGACGGTGTTGCCCTCGTAGATGCGGCCCTTGTCGGCGGCGTACGCGCGCATGGAGCCGTGCCAGTCGAGGTGGTCGGGCGCGACGTTGAGGACGGCCGCGGAGTGGGCGCGCAGCGAGGGCGCCCAGTGCAGCTGGTAGCTGGAGAGCTCGACGGCGAGCACGTCGTGGGGCTGGTCGCCGAGGACCACGTCGATGATCGGCGTGCCGATGTTGCCCACGGCGGCCGTGCGCAGCCCGGCGGCCTCCAGGATGGAGGCGAGCATCTGCACGGTGGTGGTCTTGCCGTTGGTGCCGGTGACCGCGAGCCAGGGCGCGGCGTCCTCGCCGCGCAGCCGCCAGGCGATCTCGACGTCGCCCACGACGTCGACGCCCGCCTCGGCGGCTGCCGCGAAGAGCGGGCTCTCCGGCTTCCAGCCGGGCGAGGTGACGACCAGGTCGGTGCCCTCGGGGAGGGTGTCGGCGTCGCCGAGGCGGACGGCGACCCCCTGGTCCGTGAGGACCCGGGCCCGCTCCCGCAGCGCCGGGCCGTCACCGCCGTCGACGACGGTGACCCGGGCGCCGAGGCCGGCCAGGGCGCGGGCGGCGCTGACGCCGCTCACCCCGAGGCCGGCGACGGTGATGTGCTTGCCGTGGAACTCTGCGGGGCTCACTTGATGGCCAACCATCCGGCGTAGAAGATTCCGAGCCCGACGGCCACGCACAGACCCTGGATGATCCAGAACCGGACCACGACCAGGACCTCGCTCCACCCCTTGAGTTCGAAGTGGTGCTGGAGCGGAGCCATCCGGAAGACGCGCTTCCCGGTCAGGCGGAAGGAGCCGACCTGGATGATCACGGACATGGTGATCAGCACGAACAGGCCGCCGAGGAGCGCGAGCAGCAGCTCCGTGCGGGAGCAGATCGCCAGGCCCGCGAGGGCGCCGCCGAGGGCCAGCGAGCCGGTGTCGCCCATGAAGATCTTGGCGGGCGAGGTGTTCCACCACAGGAAGCCGAAGCAGGAGCCCATCAGGGCCGAGGCGACGACGGCGAGGTCGAGCGGGTCCCGCACCTCGTAACAGCCCGCGCCCGCGGTCAGCGGGTTGGCGCAGGACTGGCCGTGCTGCCAGGTGCCGATGAAGACGTAGGCGCCGAAGACCATCACGGAGGCGCCGGTGGCCAGGCCGTCGAGGCCGTCGGTGAGGTTCACGCCGTTCGACATCGCGAGGATCATGAACAGCGCCCAGACCACGAAGATCACGGGGCCGACGGACCAGCCGAAGTCCTGGGTGAAGGACAGCCGCGTGGAGGCCGGGGTCTGGCCCCGGGTGTCGGAGAACTGGAGCGCCAGCACGGCGAAGGCGATGCCGACGATCAGCTGGCCGGCCATCTTCGCCTTGGCCCGCAGGCCCAGGCTCCGCTGCTTGACGATCTTGATGTAGTCGTCGAGGAAGCCGACCAGGCCCATGCCCGCCGTCAGGAACAGCACCAGCAGACCCGAGGTGGTCGGCTCCCTGCTGGTGATCACCTTGGTCGCCGCGTACGCGATGAGCGTGGCGAGGATGAAGGCGATGCCGCCCATGGTGGGCGTGCCCTTCTTCCCGGCGTGGCCGCGGGGGCCGTCGTCACGGATGAACTGGCCGTAGCCCTTGCGGGCGAGGAACTTGATCAGCAGCGGGGTGCCGATGAGGGTCAGGAACAGACCGATGACACCCGCGAAGAGGATCTGGTTCATCAGCCGGCGACCTCACCGTCGAGAGCGAGCAGCTGCTCGGCCACCCGCTCCAGCCCCACCGACCTGGACGCCTTCACCAGTACGACGTCTCCCGGACGCAGCTCGCTGCGCAACAGGTCGACCGCCGCCTGCGCGTCGGACACGTGCACCGACTCCTCACCCCACGAACCCTCGTTATAGGCGCCCATCCGCAGCCAGGCCGCTTCCCTGCCCCCGACTGCCACGAGCTTGCTGACGTTGAGCCGGACGGCGAGCCGTCCGACAGCGTCGTGCTCGGCGAGTGACTCCTCGCCCAGCTCGGCCATCCGACCGAGTACTGCCCACGTACGCCCGCCCCTAGCCTGTGCGGCTTCGCCCATCGCGACCAGCGCGCGCAGCGCGGCTCGCATGGACTCGGGGTTCGCGTTGTAGGCGTCGTTGACGATCGTCACGCCGTCCGCGCGCTCGGTGACCTCCATCCGCCAGCGCGAGAGCTGGCCCGCCCCGGAGAGCGCGGAGGCGATCTCCGACACGGGCATGCCCAGCTCATGGGCGACGGCGGCGGCGGCGAGCGCGTTCGACACGTGGTGCTCACCGTACAACCGCATGGTCACGTTTCCGCACCCGGTGGGTGTGTGAAGCGTGAACGAGGGCCGCCCCAGGGCGTCCAGGCGGACGTCCTCGGCACGGACGTGCGCGTCGGCGGCCTCTCCGAAGAGGACCGTACGGGCCTTGGTGCGCGCGCTCATGGCGCGCACCAGCGGGTCGTCGGCGTTGAGCACGGCGATGCCGCCGTCGGCCTCGCCGGGGAGGGACTCGACGAGCTCCCCCTTGGCCTGCGCGATCTGCTCGCGGCCGCCGAACTCGCCCAGGTGGGCGGTGCCGACGTTGAGCACGACGCCGATGCGCGGCGGGGTCAGCTCGGTCAGGTAGCGGATGTGGCCGATGCCGCGGGCGCCCATCTCCAGCACCAGGTGCCGGGTGCCGGCGTCGGCGCGCAGCGCGGTCAGCGGCAGCCCGATCTCGTTGTTGAGGGAGCCGGGGGTCCACACCGTGGGGCCGATGCCGGTCAGCAGCTGGGCGACCAGGTCCTTGGTGCTGGTCTTGCCGGCGGAGCCGGTCAGCGCCACGACGGTGGTGCCGAGCCGCTCCACGACGGCGCGGGCGAGCTTGCCGAGGGCCGCGACGACGTCGTCCACCACGACGGCGGGGACGCCGACGGGCCGGGAGGCCAGCACGGCCGTGGCGCCGGCGGCGACGGCCCGTTCGGCGAAGTCGTGGCCGTCGACGTGCTCGCCGGCGAAGGCGGCGAAGAGGCTGCCGGGCCGCACCTCACGGGAGTCGATGACGACCGGACCCGTGACGGTGAGCCCCGGGTCCGGTATGTCGTGCTGCTGCCCGCCGACGATGGCGGCGACGTCGGCGAGGGAGAGTGCGATCACCGGTGGTCACCTCCGGCCGTTCGGGAGAGCTTCCGGGGGGAGGGTTGTGCGCGCATGGCGGTCTGTCATCCCTGGTCGTTCCGGTGCTTGGTCGACGAGCGCGCGCGCTCGGCCTCGATGGCCTCGCGCAGCACCCGGCGGTCGTCGAAGGGGCGTACCACTCCGGCGACGTCCTGGCCCTGTTCGTGGCCCTTGCCGAGGACCAGGACGGTGTCACCGGGTTCGGCGCGGGCGACGGCGGCGGCGATGGCGGCGGCACGGTCCTCCAGCAGGAGGACGGTGCCGCGCTCGGCGGGGGGCACCTCGACGGCGCCCGAGAGCATGGTGGCGAGGATCGCGAGGGGATCCTCGGAGCGGGGGTTGTCGGACGTCAGCACGGCCGTGTCGGCCAGCCGGGCCAGGGCGCGGCCCATCGGCGCCCGCTTGGTGGTGTCACGGTCGCCGCCGCAGCCGAGCACGGCGTGCACCCGGCCCGTGCCGACCTCGCGCAGGGCGCGGAGAACCGATTCGACGGCGTCCGTCTTGTGCGCGTAGTCGACCACGGCCAGGTAGGGCTGGCCCGCGTCGACGCGCTCCAGGCGGCCGGGCACGCCGGGGACGGCCGCGACGCCGTCGGCGGCGGCCTGCGGGTCGGCGCCCGCGGCGACGAGCGCGACGATGGCGGCGAGCGCGTTGGCGACGTTGAACGGGCCGGCGAGCGGCGCCCGGGCGGTCACGGACCGGCCCTCGGGGCCCAGGACGGTGAAGGTGGAGTCGAACGGGCCGATCTCCACGTCCACCGCGCGCCAGTCGGCGTCCTCGCGGCCCTCGGCGGAGAAGGTGACGACGGGGACCTCGGACTCGCCGCGGGCGAGGCGCCGGCCGTACTCGTCGTCGAGGTTCACCACGCCCAGGCGGCTGCGCTCCTTGGTGAACAGCTCGGCCTTGGCGGCGAAGTAGTCCTCCATGCCCGAGTGGAACTCCATGTGCTCCGGGCTGAGGTTGTTGAAGACGGCGACGTCGAAGACGCAGCCGTCGACGCGGCCGAGGCGCAGGGCGTGGCTGGAGACCTCCATGGCCACCGAGCGGACGCCGCGCTCGCGCATGACGGCGAAGAGCGCCTGGAGGTCCGTGGCCTCGGGGGTGGTGCGCTCCGACTTCAGCGCCTCGTCACCGATGCGGGACTCGACGGTGCCGATGAGGCCCGTCGGTCCGGCCAGGGCCCGCAGGCCCCCCTCGATGAGGTAGGCGGTGGTGGTCTTGCCGGAGGTCCCGGTGATGCCGATCTGGAGCAGGTCGGCGCCGGGGTCGCCGTAGACGGCGGCGGCGAGGGCGCCCATGTGGCCGCGCGGGTCGTCGACGACCAGCACGGGCAGGCCGGTGGCGGCGGCGCGCTCGGCGCCCGCCGGGTCGGTCAGCACGGCGACGGCGCCGAGGCCCGCGGCCTGGGCGGCGAAGTCGGCGCCGTGGAAGCGGGCGCCGGGCAGGGCCGCGTAGACGTCGCCGGGGCGGACGGCCCGCGAGTCGTGGGTGATGCCGGTGGCGGCGGCCTCGGCACCCTGCGGCGCGGGAATGCCCAGCTGACCGGCCAGCTCCGCGAGGGGCACGGGGCGGACCTGGGTGGGGCGGGGCGCTCCCGGCGTCACGACGGGCGTGTCCTTGGGAGGGTTGGGGGACTGATCAGCGTGGGGCACGGCGGTGAGCGTACCGGGCGCACCCTCCTCGTCGCGAAGCGAGGGGCGTGCCGGGCCGTGGTTCCCCGGACCGGGAGTGATCGTCGTCACGGCGAGCCGGCGGGCCGGCCGTCGTAGCTCACCGGCAGCCGGGGCGGCTGGGAGCCCGACGGCGGCACCTGGAGGGTCTTGAGCGCGAACTCCATCACCTGCTTGAAGACCGGTCCGCAGATCTGCCCGCCGAAGTAGCTGCCCCTCGTGGGGTTCTGGATGGCGCAGTAGACGGTGATCCGGGGCTGGTCGGCCGGGGCGAAGCCGGCGAAGGAGGCGGTGTAGCCGTGGTAGCGGCCGGTCTGCGGATCCACCCGGTTGGACGTGCCCGTCTTGCCGGCGACGCGGTAGCCGGGGATCTTCGCCTTGGTGCCGGTCCCCTCCTGGTCGTCGACGACCGACTCGAGCATCTCGGACAGCTGCCGGGCGGTCTTCTCGCTGACCACGCGTGTGCGGGGCGGCGGCGGGGCCGCGGTGAAGCGGTGGTCGGGACCCTTGGTGCCGCGCACGAGGGTGGGCTGTACGCGCTCGCCGCCACCGGCGATGGTGGAGAACACCGACGCGGCCTGGACGGCGTTGAGGGACAGGCCCTGGCCGAAGGGGATGGTGTAGGGCCGGGAGGCGGTCCACTCCCCCGGCTTGGCGAGGATGCCGGGGGTCTCGCCCGGGAAGCCGAGGCCGGTGGGGCGGCCGACGCCGAACCTGCGGAGGTAGGTGTAGAGGACCTTGTTGGCCTCCTCCCGCGTCTTGCCGAGCTGCTCGCTGGCCAGGATGGTTCCGATGTTGCTGGACTTGGCCAGGACGCCGTTGAGGGTCAGGTGCCAGGTGGGGTGGTCGATGTCGTCGGCGAAGGCGCGGTCGGCGCGCGGCAGCCGGTTGGGCACCTCGACGTGCGTGGCGGGGTTCGCCACGCCCTCCTCCAGGACGGCGGCCATGGTCATGACCTTGCTGACGCTGCCCGGTTCGTAGGCGTCCTGGAGGGCGAAGTTGCCCATGGCGGCGCGGTCGGCGTGGGCGAGGTCGTTGGGGTTGTAGCCGGGGGCGTTGGCCATGGCCAGGATCTCGCCGGTGCGGGTGTCCTGCACGACGACGTAGCCGCGGTCCGCCGCCGAGTCGGTCACCTGGCGGCTGATGGCGTTCTGGGCGGCCCACTGGATGTCGCGGTCGAGGGTCAGCTCGACGTCGGAGCCGGGCACGGCGGCCTGTTCCTTGACGTCCCCGGTGGGCACCTGGCGGCCGCCGGACTGGGCGTAGACGCGCTTGCCGTTCTTGCCGGCGAGGGTCTCCTCGAGCTGCGCCTCCAGGCCGCCGCCGCCCTGGCCGTCGCCGCTGACGAAGCCCAGCAGGCCGGCGGCGAGGTCGCCGTTGGGGTAGACGCGCTTGCTGTGGGACTCGCGGTTGACGCCGGCGAGGACGTTCACGCCCTTGGTCCGGTTCGCCTTCTCCTGCTGCTGCTTCTTCAGCTCGGTGATCTTCTTCCAGACCTGGGGGGTCTGGCGGCGGGCGAGCACGACGTACTTCGACTTGGGGTTGGCCGTGAGCCGCTGTTCCAGCACGTCGGCCTGCTCGTCGAGGACCGGGGCGAGCAGCTCGGCGGCGAGCCGGGCGGCGCCCTCGGCCTTGGCCCGCTCGGGGGTGAGCAGGTCGGGGGCGGCCGTGATGTCGTAGGCGTCGACGGTGGTGGCCAGGTCCACGCCGGTCCGGTCGGTGATGGCGCCGCGCTCGGCGGCCAGGGTGACGGGGATGTAGCGGTTGACGTTGGCCTGGGCGGCGTACGCGCCGGCGTCGACGGCCTGCACCTGGAGCAGCCGCACGGTGAAGACCAGCAGGACGAGCGTGAGCCCGACCCCGATCATCCGCAGCCGGGGCCGGGGGTTGCCCAGCCGGAGGGCCTGGGAGCCGGGGCGGGGGCGGGCCGGGCGCGCGGCGGGGCGCGCGGGCCCGGGGACCGGGCGGCGGGGCTGCCTGGGCGCCGTCACGACGTCACCTACCTGACCTGTCGGAGGTTCCCGTCCGCCGGTGGCGGGGGGAGGGCGGGGACGGCGGGGACTGTCGTCGGCTTGCGGCCGTCGGCCGGCGGGGGCGCCGGGGACGGCACCGCGAGGGGGGACACGGGCACCGCGGGGGCGGCGGAGGGTGCGGGCGCCACCAGGGGGACCAGGGGGGACGCGGGCGAGGACGGCGCGGCCGGGACGGCGGGCGCGGGGGCGGGCGCCTCGGGGGCGGCATAGGCGGCGGGGGCGGCCGGGACCTCGGAGGACGCCGGCCCGGGGACGCCGCTGACGGTGCCGTCGGGGTTGAGGAAGGCGGGGCTGCCGCCGGGGACCATGCCCAGCTCGCGGGCGCGGCGCTCCAGGGCGTCCGGGGCGGCGAGCTGGTCGACCTCCTGTTGCAGGGCCTGCTCCTCGTCGGTCAGCTCGGTGGTCTTGCGCTGGAGGCGGCTGAGGTCGAAGGAGCCCTGGTTGAGGGAGGAGTTCAGCAGCAGCAGGGAGATCAGGCCGGAGCCGAGCAGCACCACGACGAGGAGGACGAACGGGGTGCGCCTGGCGCCGGCCACGCCCGGGGGCAGCAGCCGGCCGAGCCGGGGGCCGCGGCGGGCCGCCGGCGTCACGGGATGTCCTCGCGGATGCGCTCGGCGCCGCGCAGCCGGGCGGGGGCGGCGCGCCGGTTCTCGGCGACCTCCTCCTCGGTGGGCAGCTCCGCGCCGCGGGTCAGCAGCTTCAGGCGCGGCTGGTACTGCTCGGGGACGACGGGCAGCCCGGGCGGTGCGGTGCTCGTGGCGCCCGCGGCGAAGACGCTCTTGACGATGCGGTCCTCCAGCGACTGGTACGACAGCACGGCGATGCGGCCGCCGACCGCGAGCGCGGCGACGGCGGCGGGGATGGCCTGCTCGACGCTCGCGAGCTCGGCGTTGACCTCGATGCGCAGGGCCTGGAAAGTGCGCTTGGCGGGGTTGCCGCCGGTGCGCTTGGCGGCCTGCGGCAGGGCGTCGCGGATGAGCTCGACGAGCCGGGCGCTGTTGCTGAAGGGCTCCTTCTCCCGCTCGCGGACGACGGCCGACACGATGCGCTTGGCCTGCTTCTCCTCGCCGTACGCGCGCAGGATGCGCACCAGCTCGCCGGGCGGGTAGGTGTTGAGCACCTCGGCGGCGCTGATGCCCGTGGTCTGGTCCATGCGCATGTCCAGCGGCGCGTCCTGCGCGTAGGCGAAGCCGCGGTCGGCCTCGTCGAGCTGCATGGAGGAGACGCCCAGGTCGAAGAGGACGCCCTGGACACGGGGGATGCCCAGCCGCTCCAGGACCTCGGGCAGCTCGTGGTAGACGGCGCGCACCAGCGTGGCGCGGTCGCCGTAGGGGGCGAGGCGCTCGCCTGCGAGCTTCAGGGCCGTGGGGTCGCGGTCGAGGGCGACGAGCCGGACCTCCGGGAACCTCTTGAGCAGCGCCTCGCTGTGCCCACCGGCGCCGAGGGTGCAGTCGACGACGACCGCGCCGGGCTCGGCGAGTGCGGGGGCGAGCATGTCCAGGCAGCGCTGGAGCATGACGGGGACGTGTCGCGCGTTGCTGCTCATGCGCCCTTCAGAGAGGTATGCGGGGGGCGCGGCGCGCGCACACCGCCGGGTCCCCGCCCGCTCGAAGGGGAAGCGGCCGGTCCGGCACCGGGGAAGAGGCGCCGGGGCGACCGGGGAGCGGGAGGAGGCCGAGGGGTGCGTACGCGTCGCGCACGGGAGTTCTTCGGTTCCAAGGGGAGCGTCACGCCTCCCACTTCGCGCCACTTTAGTCCACTCGTCCCCTCGGTCAACCAACCGGCCTGCGCGTCCCGCGATAGGTGTGATCAGGCGCGGCAGATGGGTGGTGAGGGGCGCGTGAAGGCGCCCGGTCACCCGAATGGCGGATGACCAGGGCGTTGTGGCATACCTCACAAGAGGTCGTGTTGGCCGTGAATGTCGCCCGGTAAACCGGGCCGACCGGCGCCCGGCCGACTACCTTCGTACTCATGTCGATATCCGCGTCCCAGCCCCAGAGCCCCGAGCCCGGCGCCACCGAGCCCACGGTCACCGATCGTCTGGTCGCCGCCAACGCGAAGTACGCAGCAGAGTTCACCGACCCGGGCATGGACGCCCGGCCCGTCCTGAAGGTCGCGATCGTGGCCTGCATGGACGCCCGTCTCGACCTGCACGCGGCGCTGGGCCTCGAGCTCGGTGACTGCCACACCATCCGCAACGCGGGCGGCGTGGTCACCGACGACATCATCCGCTCGCTGACGATCAGCCAGCGCGCACTGGGCACCCGCTCGGTCGTCCTCATCCACCACACCGGCTGCGGTCTGCTGAACCTCACCGAGGACTTCCGGCACGACATCGAGGCCGAGGTCGGGCAGCGGCCGGCGTGGGCGGTGGAGGCCTTCAAGGACCTCGACCAGGACGTGCGGCAGTCCATGCAGCGGGTGCGCACCTCTCCCTTCCTGCCCCACCGCGACGACGTGCGCGGCTTCGTCTTCGACGTGACGACGGGCCGGCTGCGCGAGATCGATCCGCAGCACTGACGCGCCGGGCTCGGCGAGTTGTCCACAGACAGTGACGGGACACGGCGCGGGCGGACAGAATGCACAGGGGACGCCGCCTTCCGGGGCGCGCGCCCGCGCTTTGGGGTGGGCCGGTCCGTATCCGTCGGACCACGGCCCTGGTGAACGGGCCGAGGAGGGCCGGGTGACGACCTATGACGAACGAGCGAGCCTGAGCGATCTGACATCGACGGTGGAGCGCGTCCGCCGGTCGGTGGAGAGTGTGATCGAGGGCAAGCCGGAGGTCGTTCGGCTGGCGCTGACGGTGCTGCTCGCCGAGGGGCACCTGCTGATCGAGGACGTGCCGGGCGTGGGCAAGACCATGCTCGCCAAGGCGCTGGCGCGGTCGGTGGACTGCTCGGTGCGGCGCATCCAGTTCACCCCGGACCTGCTGCCGTCCGACATCACCGGCGTCAGCGTCTACGACCAGCAGCGGCGGGACTTCGAGTTCAAGCCCGGCGCCGTCTTCGCGCAGATCGTCATCGGCGACGAGATCAACCGTGCCTCCCCCAAGACCCAGTCGGCGCTGCTGGAGTCGATGGAGGAGCGGCAGGTCACCATCGACGGGCAGACCTATGAACTGCCCAGTCCGTTCATGGTGGTGGCCACGCAGAACCCGGTGGAGATGGAGGGCACCTATCCGCTGCCCGAGGCCCAGCGCGACCGCTTCATGGCCCGGGTCTCGATGGGCTATCCGAGCCCGGAGGCCGAGCTGCGGATGCTCGACGTGCACGGCGGGACGTCCCCGCTGGACGACCTCCAGCCCGTCGCGCACGCCCACGAGATCGTCAAGCTGGTCGACGCGGTCCGCACGGTCCACGTCTCCGACACCGTGCGGCGCTACGCGGTGGACCTGGTCGCCGCGACCCGCCACCACCCGGAGCTCAGACTCGGCGCGTCGCCGCGGGCGACGCTGCACCTGCTGCGGGCGGCCAAGGCCGCCGCGGCCCTGACGGGGCGGGAGTTCGCCCTGCCGGACGACGTGCAGTCGCTGGCCGTGTCGGTGCTCGCGCACCGCCTGCTGCCGACCTCGCAGGCCCAGCTGAACCGGCGCACGGCCGAGCAGGTCGTCGTCGACATCCTGCAGCGCACCCCGCTGCCCGACCCGTTCGGCCAGCAGCCGCCGGGCGTGCGGAGGCCGTGATGAGCGCCGGGGGGCCGGGCCGGGCGGGGCCCGCCGGCCCCGGCGGTCTGGGTGCGGCGCTCGGCGGGCTCACCACCCGGGGCCGTTCGTTCCTCGCCGCGGGCGTGGCCGCCACCGGCTGCGCCTACGTCCTGGGCCAGGAGGAGCTGCTGCGGGTCGGGCTGCTGCTGACCGTGCTCCCCCTGCTGTGCGTGGTCGTGCTGCACCGCACCCGGCACCGGGTCACCGGCAGCAGGCGGCTGTCGCCGGCCCGGGTGCCGGCCTCGGCGGAGGCGCGGGTGAGCCTGCGCGTCGAGAACGTCTCCCGGCTGCCCACCGGTCTGCTGATGCTCCAGGACCAGGTGCCCTACGTGCTGGGCCCCCGCCCCCGCTTCGTGCTGGACCGGATGGAGCCGGGCGGGCGCCGCGAGGTGTCCTACCGGGTCCGCTCGGACCTGCGCGGCCGCTATCCGCTGGGGCCCCTGCAGCTTCGGCTGACGGACCCGTTCGGCATGTGCGAACTGACCCGCGGCTTCGGCGCGTACGACACCCTGACGGTCATGCCGCGCGTCGAGCCGCTGCCGCCGGTGCGGCTGGGCGGCGAGGCGGCGGGCCACGGCGACGGACACCGGCGCTCACTCGCCCTCGCCGGCGACGACGACGTGATCCCGCGCGGCTACCGCCACGGTGACGACCTGCGCCGGGTGCACTGGCGCTCCACCGCGCGCCACGGCGAGCTGATGGTGCGCCGCGAGGAGCAGCCGCAGCGGGCTCACTGCACGGTGCTGCTGGACACCCGTGGCGACGCCTACTTCGGCGCGGGCCCCGACTCGCCCTTCGAGTGGGCGGTGGCGGGGGCGGCCTCCGCGGCGGTGCACCTGCTGGAGCGCGACTTCTCCGTGCGGCTGCTGACCGACACCGGGACCCCGGTGCCGGGACCGGACGGCATGGGCCACGGCACGGCGGACGCGGCCGGGCTGTTGCTGGACACCCTCGCGACGGTGGACCACTCCGAGGAGACCGGGCTCTCCCCGGCGTACGACGTGCTGCGCGGGGGCGGCGGGGGGCTGTTGGTGGCGTTCTTCGGGGAACTGGACGAGCGGCAGGCCGCGGTGGCCGCCAGGATGCGGCAGCGCAGCGGCACGGCGGTCGCCTTCCTGCTGGACCAGGACGCCTGGGCGGGCTCCCCCGGGCAGCACGCGCCGGCCTCCCCCGCCAAGGAGGGGCTGCGGATGCTGCGCGAGGCCGGCTGGACGGCGCTGCTCGTCACTCCGGGTGCCGCCCTGCCGGACCTGTGGCGCGTCGCCGGCTCGCCCGGCGGGGCCGGCGCCCTGGGCCGGCTGGTCGGCGGGCACGCGGGGGGCGGCGCATGAGCGGGCGGACGCGGGTCGCGGTGTTCGGCGCGGTGGCCACCCTGGCGGCCGCCTGCGCGATGCTGCCCCTGGTCGACAAGGCCAGCTGGCTGGTGCAGGCCGCGCTGCTGCTGGCCGTTCAGACGGCGGCCGGCGTGGTCGCCCGCAGGGTGCCGCTGTCCAGGCCCCTGACGGTCGCGATGCAGGCGCTGGTGGCGCTGCTGCTGCTCACCGTCGTGTTCGCGCGGGCGCAGGCGGTCGGCGGCTTCCTGCCGGGGCCCGACGTCTGGCGGGAGTTCGGGCAGCTGCTGCGGGAGGGCGCCGACGACGTCGGCCGGTACGCCATCCCCGCGCCCGCGACCTCGGCCATCCGGCTGCTGCTGGTCGGCGGGGTGCTGGTGGTCGGCCTGGTGGTGGACGCGGTGGCGGCGACCTTCCGCACCGCCGCGCCGGCCGGGCTGCCGCTGCTGGCCCTCTATTCCATCGGCGCCGGTCTGGCGCAGGGCGGCTCGGGCTGGCTGTGGTTCCTGGCCGCCGCCGGCGGCTATCTGCTGCTGCTCCTGGCCGAGGGGCGCGACCGGCTCTCGCGCTGGGGCCGCGTCTTCGGGGGCGGCGAGCCCGGCGGGCCGCGGTCCGCCGCCGGCTTCGCCGCGGCGGGCACCGGCCCCGCGCTCGCGCCGGTGCGCACCGGACGGCGGATCGGTGCCCTCGCCCTCGGGGTCGCCCTGGCCGTACCGGCCGTACTGCCCTCCATCGGCGGCGGGTTGCTGCGTCCGGACAACCACGGGGACGGCCCCGGCGGCGACGGCGGGGGGACGATCTCGGCGGTCAATCCGCTGGTGTCGCTGCAGAACAGCCTCAACCAGCCGCAGAACCGGGAGGTTCTGCGCTACCGCACCTCCGCGGGCACCACCGAGGACCTGTACCTGCGCATCATCGCCCTCGACCGGTTCGACGGGGCGACGTGGAGCGCCTCCGAGCGCCGGGTGACCGATGTGCCGGTGCCGCTGCCCGCCCCCGCCGGGCTGGCCCCGGGCGTGCGCACCGAGGAGGTCACGACGTCCGTCGCCGCCGCCGAGACCTACGGGCAGACGTATCTCCCCCTGCCGTATCCGGCGACGAGCGTGCGCTTCACGGGCCAGTGGCGGTACGAACCCGAGGGCCGCACGATCGTGGGCGACCACGGGCAGACCACCAAGGGCCTGCGCTACCAGGTGTCGAGCCTGTTGGTCACGCCCACCGCGCAGCAGCTCGCCGCCGCGCCCGCGCCGCCCGGCGAGCTGCTGCGCGAGTACACGCGCGTGCCCGCGACGCTGCCGAAGGTGGTGTCGGCGACGGCCCGTCAGGTCACGGCGGGCTCCGCGAACGCGTACCAGCAGGCGGTGAAGCTCCAGGACTGGTTTTCGACGGGCGGCGGCTTCCGCTACGACACCGAGGTGCGTTCGGGCAGCGGCCCCGACGCCATAGCGCGCTTCCTGGAGGAGAAGCGGGGCTTTTGCATCCACTTCTCCTTCTCCATGGCGGCCATGGCGCGGACGCTGGGCATCCCCGCGCGCGTGGCGGTCGGCTTCACGCCGGGCAGCCCGCAGACGGAGGGTGCGATGTCCATCGGGTCCAAGGACGCGCACGCCTGGCCCGAGCTGTACTTCGAGGGCGCCGGCTGGACGCGCTTCGAGCCCACCCCGAGCCGTGGCACCCCGCCCGAGTACACGATCGCGCAGACTCCCGCCGTTCCCGACCCCGGTGCGCCGAGCGCGCAGCCCGGCCGCCCGACCGCCCGGCCGACGGCCCCCTCGGTGGACGACGGCTGCACAGGGCGGCAGAAGAAGCTCGAAGGCTGCCCGGGCGCCGCGCAGCAGACGGGCGGCGGTTCCTCCGGCGGCGGTCCCTCGCCGGCCCAGCTGACCGGCACGGCGGCGGCCGCGCTCGTGGCGCTCGCGCTTCCGCTGCTGCCGATGCTGTGGCGGCGGCGGCTCCGGGCCCGGCGGCTGGGCCGGGACGGCCGCGACGCGCGGGACGCGGGCGAGCGGGTGCTGGACGCCTGGCACGAGACCACCGACTCGGCCTGGGACCACGGCATCCCGCCCGACGAGTCCCTGACCCCGCGGGCGGCGGTGGCACGGCTCGTCCGCTCCGGCCGGCTTAACGCGCCGGCGGCCGAGGCGGCCGGCCGGCTGGCGTCGGCGGTCGAGCAGGTGCTGTACGCGCCCAGTCCCCGGACGCCGGGCGATCCGGCCGCCGACGCGGAGCTGGTGCGGGCCGGGCTGCGGGCGTCGGCGGGCCGCCGGGGCCGGGTGCGGGCCGAGCTGGCGCCGCGGTCGGCGGTGCGGGTCCGCTGGGCGTGGGGGCGCTGCTGGTCGGCGGTGCGGGAGCGGCTGCTGGCGCGGCTGCGCGCCGCCGGGCGGCTGCTGCCCCGCTCCCGCCCCCTGCCCTGACGCCCGGGCCCGGGGGCCCCGCCCCCGGCCACCGGACACGGTCACAGGGCTCGGAAACGCGAAACGGGGCCAGGACGGGAAGTCCTGGCCCCGGCGTTCGCTGCGGGGTCACCTCGTCAGGAGGAGCCGGGCCTCAGTGGCCCTGTTCGTCACGGCGGCGCTGCCAGCGCTGCTCGATGCGGTCCATCATGGAGCGTCGGCCGGCCTGGCGGCGGGGCGTTCCCCCCGGGCCGGCACCCCGCTGGGCTCCGGGCCTCGGCGCCTTGCGCCATCCCGTCACCGCGAGCACGGCGCACGCGAGCATGACGAGGAAGCCCGCCACGCTGATCCAGATGCGCTGGGCGACCATTCCGGCCATGAGGAGCGCGATGCCCGCCAGAAAACCCGCGACCGCCTGGTAGACCCGTCGCCGGGTGTACGTGCGCAGGCCGCTGCCCTCGAGCGCTGTCGCGAACTTGGGATCTTCGGCGTACAGCGCTCGCTCCATCTGCTCGAGCATGCGCTGCTCGTGCTCCGAGAGCGGCACGGAGTCCTCCTACTCGTCGGTCGCGGGGGGCGACCGGGGTGCGACCCTTTCAGGATAGGCAGGGATTCGCCCCCATGAAACCCGCCCCTCTGCGCCAATTCGGCCACCGGCCCCGGTGTGGCGGTCGATGCCGTCGGGACGTACATTCCCGTTCCGCCGATCCGCCATGCCGGACGGTGTCCCCCGATCATACGGGGCGAACGGCCCGTCCGGGTGGGCCGTGTGCGGCGGGTGGGATCAGCCTCGTTCGGCGAGGACGTGCAGCTGAGTGGCCACCGAGTGGAAGGCGGGCACCTCGGCCGCGGCGGCCTCCAGCCGCAGCAGGGCGTCGATCGCGCCGGGCTCGGCGTCGACGAGCACGCCGGGCACCAAGTCGGCGAAGACACGCACGCCGTGGACGGCCGTCACCGCGAGGCCGGCGTCCGTGACGAGGCCCGACAGCTGCTCGGCGGTGAAGCGGCGGGTGAGCGGGTCGCCCGCGCCCCACTGTCCGGCCGGGTCGGCCAGGGCCTGCCGGGCCTCGGTGAAGTGCCCCGCGAGGGCGCGCGCGAGGACGGCGCCGCCGAGGCCGGCCGCGAGCAGGCTGAGGGTGCCGGAGGGGCGGAGCGCGGCGACGGCGTTGCGCACGCTCTCGGCGGGGTCCTCGACGTACTCCAGGACGCCGTGGCACAGCACCAGGTCGTAGCCGTCGCGCTCGACGACGTCGAACAGGCCGTGCGCGTCGCCCTGGACGCCGCGCACCAGGTCGGCCACGCCCGCCTCGGCGGCCCGGCGCTCCAGCGCGAACAGCGCGTTGGGGCTGGGGTCGACGACGGTGACCCGGTGCCCGAGCCGGGCCAGCGGCACCGCGAACTTCCCGGAGCCGCCCCCGGTGTCGAGGACCTCCAGGGCGTCCCGGCCGGCGGCCTTGACCCGGCGGTCCAGGGCGTCGCGCAGGACCTCCCAGACCACGGCGGTACGGAGGGAGGCCCGGGGACGCAGGGGGTCTGACACGGCGGCTGGCTCCTCGGCACGGGCCGCCACCGCCTCGGCGGCGACGGGTGACTTGAACGTAGGGCCCCAGCCTAATGGGCGGGCGGGCTCCGCTTGACGGAGGCAGGGCGCGGTGCGCCATACTTTTTGCACTGACTGGTCAGTACAAGATCGTTGGAGGTGGCGTGGACAGCACCCCGCACGGAGCCGCGATCACGGCCCGCGCCCTGGGCGTGAAGGGCCCGCGCGGCTGGGCCTTCCGCGACGTGGACGTCGCCGCGCCACCCGGCTCGCTCATCGCCGTCCAGGGGCCCTCCGGCTCGGGCCGCACCTGTCTCCTGCTCGCTCTCACCGGCCGCATGCGTGCCGCCGCCGGCCGCGCCGAAGTCGCCGGGCTGCCCCTGCCCCGCAAGATGGCGGCCGTCCGGAGGGTGAGCGCGCTGGCGCACGTCCCCGGCGTCGCCGAGCTCGACGCGTCCCTGACCGTCGCCGAGCACCTGCGCGAACGCGCCCTGCTGGAACGCCGGTTCAACGGATCGCCGCGCGCCCTCCTGCGCCCGCGGGCTGAGCGGGCCGCGGAGCGGCGCTCCCGCGTCGAGTCGGCGCTCGCGGCCGCGGGCCTCGATCCCGGCGCGCTGCCCGGGGGCGAGGACACGGCCGTACGGCGGCTGGACCGGCTTCAGGCGCTGCGGCTCTCGGTGGCCCTGGCGCTCATCGGCGAGCCGCGGCTGGTCGCGGTCGACGACACCGATCTCAAGCTCTCCCCCGCCGAACGCGAACAGGTCTGGGAGCTGCTGCGGTCGCTCGCCCGGGCGGGGACGACCGTGCTCGCGGTGTGCAGTGAGGCCCCCCGCGACGCGGTCGTCGTCACCACCGCGCGGGCCGCCCGGGACGCCGGCGCCGACACGACGAAGGGAGCGGCGGATGCGTTCGCCGAAGCTGGCCGCGCTTGAGCTCAGAAGGTTCGGCAGGGGCAGGCTCCCGCGCGCCGCCCTCGTCGCGCTGCTCCTGCTGCCGCTGCTCTACGGCGCCCTGTACCTGTGGTCGTTCTGGGACCCGTACGGGCGGCTGGACAAGGTGCCGGTGGCCCTGGTCAACGCCGACCGGGGCACCGAAGTCGACGGCCAGCGGCTCGACGCCGGCGCCTCGATCGCCGAGGGGCTGCGCGGGAGCAAGTCGTTCGCGTGGCACGAGACCAGCGCCGACGACGCCCGCGAGGGCGTCGAGAAGGGCAAGTACTACCTGTCGCTGACCATTCCGCCCGACTTCAGCGACAAGGTGGCCTCCAGCTCCGGTGCGTCCCCGGTGGCGGGCGCCCTCCAGGTCCGTACGAACGACGCCAACAACTACATCGTCGGGCAGATCTCCCGCACGGTCTTCTCCGAGATCCGCGCGACGGCCTCCCGCAAGGCCTCGCGCTCCTTCTACGACAGGATCTTCGTCTCCTTCTCCGGTCTCCACGACAAGACCCAGAAGGCCGCCGAGGGCGCCGACCGGCTCGGCGAGGGCATCGGCGAGGCCCGCAAGGGCGCCGGCGACCTCAAGGACGGACTGGCCCGGGCCGAGCGCGGCAGCGGCGACCTGGAGAGCGGGGTCGCTCAACTCCACACGGGCGCCGGCACCCTGGACAGCGCGTCGGGGGAGCTCGCCTCGGGCGCGCAGAAGGTGGCGTCGGGCACCCAGCGGCTGGCCGACAAGGTCAACGGCGTCGCCGGCAAGGAGGGCGCCTTCGTCAAGGAGCACGCCCGGGAGATCGGCGCCACCGCCCGGGACGTGGCCAAGGAGGCCCAGACCGTCCGGGAGCACCTGGACGACCTGCCCTCCCCCGCCACCACCGCCCTGCTCGCGAGCGGCAGCCGGCGCGGCGCCGAGGATCTGGCCGCCGCCTACGCCAAGGCGTGCCCACCCGCCGGGGCGCCCGGCTTCTGCCCCACCCTCAAGAAGGCCGTCTTCGCCGCGCAGCAGTCGGCCGCGGGCGCCGAGAAGCTCAACACGCTGATGCAGAACAAGAACGGCGAACTGGACCGGCTCCCCGGCCGGCTGGACACCCTGCGCGGCTACGCCCTGCGTCTCGCCGCCGAGGCCCCGCACCTCGGGCGGGACATCGACGGCGCCGTCCGCGACGTCAACGCGCTCAACGACGGCGCCCAGAAGCTCGCCGAGGGCGCCGGCAAGCTCCACACCGGCGCCGGGCGGCTGCACACCGGGCTCGGCACCGCCAAGGAGGGCGCGGCCGATCTCGACGGCGGCATAGGGAAGTTGCGCGAGGGGGCCGGCACCCTCCAGGGCGGCATGTTCAAGCTGTCCGACGGCTCCGCCGAACTCGCCGGCGGGCTGCACGACGGCGCCGGCCGGATCCCCGACTACGACAAGAAGGACCGCGACGCCCGCACCGAGGTCATGGCCGACCCGGTCGGGCTGGCCTCGCGGGCCCTGCACAAGGCGCCCAACTACGGCACCGGCTTCGCCCCCTACTTCATCCCGCTCTCCCTGTGGGTGGGCGCCATGGTCGCCTACATGCTGATCCAGCCGCTCAACCGGCGGGCCCTCGCCGCCGGGGCGCCCGCCTGGCGCATCGCCGTCGCCGGCTGGCTGCCGGTCGTCGCGGTCGGCGTCCTGCAGACGGGGGCGCTGCTGGCGGTGCTCCACTGGGGGCTCGGCCTCCACATGGCCCGCACGGCCGGCACGGCCGGTTTCCTCTGCCTGGTCACCGCCTGCTTCGCCGCGATCGTGCAGTGGCTGGGCGCCCGCTTCGGGCCGGCCGGCCGCATCCTCGTCCTCGCCCTGCTGATGCTCCAGCTGACCTCGGCGGGCGGCACGTACCCGGTGCAGACGAGCCCCGGATTCTTCAACGCCGTCCATCCGTTCCTGC
This sequence comes from Streptomyces cinnamoneus, assembly GCF_002939475.1. NCBI lineage: Bacteria > Bacillati > Actinomycetota > Actinomycetes > Kitasatosporales > Streptomycetaceae > Streptomyces > Streptomyces cinnamoneus. Next base: position 1,908,160 of record NZ_PKFQ01000001.1, read on the forward strand.
CGATGAGCTACGTCGTCGACGGGCTGCGCCACCTGATCACGGGCGGCGGGCTGGGGCCCGTGTGGCAGGCGTGCGGCGTGCTGGTCGCGTTCACCGCGGGCGCGCTCGCGCTGACGGCCTGGTCCGCGCGGCGCGCGCAGGTCTGGTCGGTCGACCGGCTGCACCCGGAACTGAGTCTGTGAGCGCGAACACGCGGGGTACAGGGAGAATCACTCTCATGGACAGCAGCAGTACGCGCCGCCAGAACACCAGACGCAAGCTCTTCGAGGCGGCGGTCACCCTCATCGCCGAGCAGGGGTTCTCCTCCACCACGGTGGACGAGATCGCCGAGCGGGCGGGAGTGGCGAAGGGGACGGTCTACTACAACTTCGCCAGCAAGACCGTGCTCTTCGAGGAGCTGCTGAAGCACGGCATCGAGCTGCTCACCGCCGCCCTCCAGGCCGCCGCCGACGAGAGCGCCGAGCGCGGCGGCAGCCGGGTCGACGCCCTGGACGCGATGATCCGGGCCGGGCTGGACTTCATCACCCGCTACCCCTCGCTCACCCAGCTGTACGTGGCCGAGCTGTGGCGCACCAACCGGGCGTGGCAGTCGACGCTGATGCAGGTGCGGCAGAAGGCGATCGCCGTGATCGAGTCGGTGTTGCGGGAAGCGGTCGCCGCGGGCGAGCTGAGCGGGGACATCGACGTTCCGCTGACGGCGTCGGCGCTGTTCGGCATGGTGCTGGTGGCGGCCCTGGACTGGCAGTCCTTCCAGCCGGAGCGGTCCATCGACGAGGTGCACTCGGCGCTGTCCCGCCTGCTGCAGGGCCGGGTGGGCGGCACGGCCGTCTAGGGGGTGGGTGGCGCCGTGCCGGTGCGGACCGTTCCCCCTCGGCCCGCACCGGCACGGCGTTCCCCCGTTCCCCCCGTGTGTTCCCCCGTCGCTCCCCCGAGCCCCCCGTGGGAGCCCCCGTCCCCCCGGTCGCGTCGGGGAGGCCGCACCGTTCCGCCGCCCCGTGCCGGCGGTACCGGTGCCGCGTCCCCTCTGCGGACACCACTCTCTCCTCCCGGCCGGGTGCGGCCCATCCGTGCGGGTACTCATCTCGGCTTCTGAGTACGCGTACTCAGACCTGGGCACCCGGCACCAGCCGCCACTGGCTACGATCCTGCGGGTGTCGGTGCTTCCTCTGGTGTTCACGAGCGGCTGGGCGAGCGGGATCAACGCCTATGCCGTGGTCCTGCTGCTCGGCGTGCTCGGCGCGACCGGCGTCTCCGACGACGTGCCGGGGGCCCTTCAGCGCCCCGACGTCCTGATCGCGGCCGGCGTGCTCTTCCTCTGCGAGGCCGTCGCCGACAAGGTCCCCTACGTGGACACGGTCTGGGACGTCGTGCACACCGTGGTCCGGCCCGTGGCGGGCGGCGTGGTCGGCGCACTGCTGGCGGGGCAGACGGGGTCGGTCCCGGAGCTCGCGGCCGGGGCGCTGGGCGGCTCGGCGGCGCTGCTGAGCCACCTGGTCAAGGCGGGCACGCGCATGGCGGTCAACACCTCGCCGGAGCCCGCCAGCAACATCGCGCTGAGCCTCGGCGAGGACCTGGGCGTCGCCGCCCTCATCGTCTTCGCGCTCTTCCATCCCGTCGCCGCGGCCGTCGTCGCGGGCACGCTCCTGGCGCTGGGCGTCGCGCTGGTGGCCTTCCTGTGGAAACGCGTCCGGGCGTTCCTGCGGCGCAGGCGCGAGCGGCGCGCGGCGAGGCTGTCCGGCGCGGCCGGAGCCTGACGGCAGGGGGCCGCCCCGGCCCGGAGGGAGGGCCCCCGGGAGGCGGATAAAGTCCTCCCCATGGCACGAATCGCGGTAATCGGCGCCGGAATGGGCGCCATGGCAGCCGCCGCCCGGCTGGCCGTCGCGGGTCACCGCGTGGCGGTGTACGAGCGCGCGGCGACGCACGGCGGAAGCGTGGGACGGCTCGAACGGGACGGGTTCGCCTTCGACACCGGGCCGGGGCTGCTGCACCTGCCCGCCGTCTACCGCGACCTGTTCGTCAAGACCGGCAAGGAGTCGCTGGAGCAGAGCCTGACCCTCACCCAGGTCGACCCGGCGAGCCGCCACCTCTTCGCGGACGGCACGGACGTCCGCCTGCCCAACGCCTCGCGGGCCGGTGTCGTGGCGGCGCTCGACGCCGCGGCCGGGCCGGGCGCGGGCGAGCGCTGGAGCGACCTGGTCAACCGGGCGCGCGAGGTGTGGGACGCGACCCGGCGCCCGCTGCTGGAGGAGCCGCTGCGTGCGGACCGCACGGCCGCCCTGGGCCACGACCCCTACCCGGCGCCGCCCCGCCGCGGGCTGTTCCGGCGCCGGAGGGGCCCGCTGACCCTGGCGTCCGTCGCCGAGCGGGAGTTGGCGGACCCCCGGCTGGTCGCCCTGCTGGAGGGCCACGCCCTGGCCCACGGGCTCGATCCGCGCGTCGCGCCCGCGAGCGCGACGGTGCTGCCGTACATGGAGCAGACCTTCGGCAGCTGGTACGTGCGCGGCGGCGTACGGGCGCTCGCCGACGCGCTGTACGAGCGCTGCCTGGCCCGGCGCGTGGAGTTCTTCTTCGGCGCCGAGGTCGTGGGACTGGTGGAGGAGGACGGCCGCGCGGCCGGAGTGCGGCTGGCCGGCGACGGCGTCGCCGAGGCGGACATGGTGGTGGCCGGGGTCGCCCCCGGACGGCTGGAAGCGTTCGCCCCCGGTGTGGCCGGGCCGTCCCGGGGGCCGGTGCCGCCCGGCCGGTTCAGTGTGTTCCTCGCCGTCGCCGGCTCCCGCCCCGAGGACGCGGCGCACCGCACCGTGGTGCACGGCGACGACCGTACGGCGGAGCTGGAGGCGGTCTTCGGCGCGGCGGGCGTGGGTGGTTACCGCCCCACGGTGACCGTGCTGCGGCCCGACGACGCGGACACGCGGCCGGACGACGCCCACGAGGCCGTCACGCTGACCGCCACGATCGCCCCGCACGGCCGGACCGACTGGAACGACGCACGGACCGTCGCGGACTTCGCGGACCGGATGGTCGCGGCCGCCGAGGCGGCGGTGCCGGGGCTGCGCGAGAGGGTGCTGTGGCGCGAGGTGCGCACGCCGGCCGACACGGAGGCGGCGACCGGCGCCGAGGGGGGCGGGGTGCCCGCGCCCGTCCTGGCCGGCGGCGAGGGCGCGTTCCTGCGGCCCGCCAACGTCACGCGCCTGCCCGGCCTCTATCTGGTGGGCGGCTTCGCGCACCCGGGCGGCGGGCTCGCCCACGCGGGGATGTCGGGGGCGATGGTCGCCGGGCTCATCGTCGAGGGAGCCGACTGGCGAGGCTCGCAGTGACCGCGGCCCGGGGGCTTCGTCCCCCGGGCCGCGGCGGCCGCCGTCAGTAGCGGTAGCGCTGCTCGTCGAAGCCCTGGCCCGGCTGCTGCGGCGGGTAGGGCGGCTGCTGCTGGCCGGGGTACTGCTCGGGCGGAGGGGCCTGGCCGGCCGGGTGGTCGGTGTCCCGCTGCTGCGGCACCCACACGCCGCCGGGCGGGGTGTCGACGTCGTACTGCTGCGGGGTGGCGTACGTGTCGCCGGGGTACGCGGTCGTGCCGTACTGCTGCTGGGGGTACGCCTGCTGCTGGCCGTAGGCGTCGTACTGCTCGTACGACGGCGGGCGGTTGCCGATGTACGGGTCGGAGTAGGCCGCGTACTGGCCCTGGCCGTAGTCGAACTGGCCCGCGTAGCCGCCCGGGGCGGCCGGGGCCTCGGCGGGCTGGGCCGCGGCGTAGCTCCCGTATGCGGGGAAACCGTCCTGGTCCGTGCCCGTGGCGTTCGTGTCCGCGCCGTAGCCGCCGCCGTACCCGGCGGGCTGCGCGGACTCTCCGGTCGGCTGCTGGGGCACGCTGGGCATCAGCTCCGTGCGGTCGTCCTCGCCGGCCCCCGCGGTGGGCGGGGCGTCCGGTCCGGAGACCGGCGCGGTGACGCCGGCGGCGGACCGCTGGGCGCGGTCGCCGCCCTTGCGGCGGCGCCCCGACCGGGACTTCTCGGCCCGCGACTTGCCGGCGGCCCGGGACTCGCCCTTGCCGGAGCCCCGGCCCGGCTCCGCGGCCGCGCCCTCCTCGCCGCGGCGGATCGCCCAGCCCCGGGAGAAGCCGCGGCGGAAGGAGAGCGTGACGAACGTCTGCCCCACCGCGAAGGCGACGGCGCCCACGACGATGACGGCGACGGAGGGGATCACGACGCCCGCGACCACGCCGAGGAAGCCGACGAAGGCCAGCAGCCGCCAGCGCAGCCGCGCCTTGTACTGCAGCAGCACCTCGCCGAGCAGCCAGAGCGCGACGACGCCGAAAGCGATGTAGAGGACCGTCCAGCCCATTAACGCCCCTCTCGTCGGCCGCCGTTCGCCGGACAGCCGTCAGGACCGCTGATGCAGTCCCAGATTCTCGTAGATTTCCAACGTGGCCGTGGAGTGGTTCAGGGTAATGAAGTGGAACCCGGGAATCTCCTCGGCCATCAACCGAGCACACAGGTCCGTCGCGTACTCGATCCCGACCGAGCGTACAGCGGCCGAATCGTCCTTCACCGCGAGGATCCGCTCGGCGAGGTCCGGGGGGAAGGCGGCGTTGCTGAGCTGTGCGAACCGTTCGATCTGGCGGACATTGGTGACCGGCATGATTTCCGGGATGATCGGCGTCTCGCAGCCCGCCGCCGCGACCCGGTCGCGCAGCCGCAGATAGTCCTCGGGGTAGAAGAACATCTGGGTGATCGCGAAGTCGGCGCCCGCCCGGCATTTGTCGACGAAGTGACCGATGTCGGTCTCCCAGTCGGTGGACCGGGGGTGCATCTCGGGGAAGGCCGCGACCCCCACGCAGAAGTCCCCGGATTCCTTGATCAGCCGGACCAGGTCCGCGGCGTAGCGGACGCCCTCGGGATGCCGCACCCACTCGCCCATGGGGTCGCCGGGCGGGTCGCCGCGCAGGGCGAGCATGTTGCGGATGCCGACGTCGGCGTACTGGCCGATGACGTTGCGGAGCTCGGCGAGGGAGTGGTCGACCGCCGTGAGGTGGGCGACGGGCGTCAGGGTGGTGTCCGTCGCGATCCGCTCGGTGGCCCGGACGGTGCCCTCACGGGAGGACCCCCCGGCGCCGTACGTCACGGAGACGAAGGTCGGTCCGACGGCTTCGATCCGCCGGATGGCGTTCCACAGCGTCCGTTCGCCCTTCTCCGTCTTCGGGGCGGCGAACTCGAAGGAGTAGGAACGCTCGCCGGAAGCGAGCAGCTCACGCACGGTGAGCGCATGGTCTGTCCTGGTGGAGGCAGTGCCAAGGGCCATACCGGCAAGTTAACCAGCGGGCGGACGGGCCCCCAACCCACACATGCCCTTTGCGGGCATTCGCCCGTTCTCCGTCCGCACGCCGTCTCACTCCTCGGACGGCGTCCCGCGCACGGCCGTCCGGGTCAGGCGTCGTACGCGCGGATCCGCTTCGCCAGCGCGGCCGCGGCGTCGCCCGGGTCGTCCGCCTCGGTGATCGCGCGCACCACGACGACCCGCCGGGCGCCGGCGTCCAGCACCTCGTCCAGGTTGCCGGCGTCGATCCCGCCGATCGCGAACCAGGGGCGCGCGGGGGCGAGGGCGGCGGCGTGGCGCACGAGGGACAGGCCCGGGGCGTGGCGGCCCGGCTTGGTGGGGGTGGGCCAGCAGGGGCCGGTGCAGAAGTAGTCGACGCCGGGCTCGGTGATCGCGGCCTCGACCTCGGACTCGGCGTGGGTGGAGCGTCCGATCAGGACGTCGTCGCCGAGGAGCGCCCGGGCGGCGGGCACGGGCAGGTCGCCCTGGCCCAGGTGCAGCACGTCGGAGCCGGCGGCGTGGGCGACGTCCGCGCGGTCGTTGACCGCGAGGAGCCTGCCGTGGCGGCGGGCGGCCTCGGCGAGGACGGCGAGGTGCTCCAGCTCCTCGCCCGCTTCCATGCCCTTGTCGCGCAGCTGCACGATGTCGACCCCGGCGGAGAGGACCGCGTCGAGGAACTCCGGCAGGTCTCCCTGGCGCTTGCGGGCGTCTGTGCACAGGTACAGCCGGGCGTCGGCGAGCCGCTGGCGCGCGCTGTCGGGCATCGGGTCTCCCCCGGGTCGGCGGCCAGCGGGCCGGGGACGCGCCGTCGGCGTCCCCGGCCCGCTCACCGGATGGTTTTATCTCGCGGCGCGAGCGCGCCGTGGGTCAGACGGCGAGCGCCTGGGCGCGGCGCTTCACCTCCGTGCCGCGATTCTCCCGCAGGGCCTGCGCGGGCGTGCCGGGCAGGGTCGGGTCCTCGGTGAACAGCCACTCCAGCATCTCTTCGTCGCTGAAGCCGTCGTCCCGCAGCAGCGTCAAGGTCCCGGCCAGGCCCTTGACCACCTTGTCCTCGCCGATGAAGTCGGCGGGCACCATGAGCACTCGGTTCTCGCCACGTCGCACGGCGATCAGCTGGCCCTCCTTGACCAGCTGCCGGACACGCGTCACCTCGACGCCGAGCTTTTCGGCGATGTCGGGGAGGTTGAGCCAGGCGGGGACGAGAGCATCGATCTTTGCGTCAATCTCGGTCACGGGACAAGCCTGCCATCCGGGACTGACAGCCGGTAGCCGGGTTGACCCGAGCCGGGCCCCGAGCCGCGCCTCAGGTCACCCCTGTGGCCCCCTGACCACTTCCGCACCCCCGCTTTCACCGTCCGGCCGGCGCCTCGCGCGGGCTCACAGGACGGCGGACTTCAGGGGCACGGAGGCGTCCGCCGCCTTGGCGCGGTCGAGGAGCGCGCCCTTCTCGATGAGCTTGCGCCCCTGGGCCAGGTCGCGCGGGCGCCCCACGGCCAGCAGCGCCACCAGCACGCCCGCGCGCAGCCAGCACACGGTCCAGGCGGCGCTGTCCGGGTCGCCGCGCCACAGGAGCTCGTCGGCTGCGGAGTGGTGGCCCGCGTACTGCACGAAGCGGCCGAACTGCTCCGACCAGAAGTACGGCACCGGGTCGTAGACCTCGCCCTCGGCGGGGCCGTGCACGATGTTGGCCGCGACGGTCCGGGGGCCCTGGAGGGCGTTGTCCCAGTGGTGCACCAGCAGCCGCTCCCCGTAGCGGGCGGAGGGGAAGGAGGCGCAGTCGCCGACCGCGTAGACGTCCGGGAGGGAGGAGCGCAGCCGGTTGTCGGTCACCACGGAGCCGTCCTCGGCCAGCACGACGCCCGAGCCGTCCAGCCAGCGCGTCGCGGGGCGCGCGCCGATGCCCACGACCACCGCGTCCGTGTGCAGCCGCGTCCCGTCCTCCAGCACGACCGCGCCGGGTTCGACGGCGGCCACGGCGGCGCCCGTCAGCAGCCGGGCGCCGCTGCTCGCGTACCAGTCGGCCATGTGGCCGGAGACCTCGGCGGGCAGGGCGCCGGCCAGCGGCCGGTCGGCGGCCTCCACCACGGTCACCCGGCAGCCCGCCTCGCGCGCCGCGGTCGCGAACTCGGCGCCGATCCAGCCGGCCCCGACCGCGACGACGTCGCGCTGCCCGGCCAGCAGCGGGCGCAGCCGCTCCGCGTCGTCCATGGTGCGCAGCACGTGCACGCCCGGCACGCCCTCACTGCCCGGCAGCGCCACCGGCTGCGCGCCGGTGGCGACGACCAGGACGTCGTAGGGGACGGGGCCGCGCGAGGTCTCCAGCACGTGCTCGCCGGCCCGCAGCCCCGTGGCCTCGACGCCCAGCTCCAGGTCGATGGCGAGCGAGGCGAAGTCCACCTCGAAGGCGGAGCCCTCCGCCTTGCCGAGCAGGACGGCCTTGGAGAGCGGTGGCCGGTCGTACGGCGGATGGGGTTCCTCGCCCAGCAGGGAGATCGTGCCGCGCCAGCCCTGCTCGCGCAGGGCGACGGCGGTCTGCACCCCCGCCATGCCCGCGCCGACGATGACGACGCGCCGGTCACCGGAGGTATTCGTCTGCTCGCTCACCCGGTCCACTGTAGGGCGGCGGCCGGCCTTGGCCGGAGCACCGCGTGGGGAGACCTCTGACACAGCGTCACGATGTTTGGGCGCGCCGTCCGGCCCTCCGTGCGCCCGGCCGCCCTTCCGGGCCGTCGCCGGCGCGTACTAGGGTGGCCGCTGCAAGCACTCGCGGGAGCCCGGGCGGACCGGGCTGAGAGGGAGGCTGGACGGCCTCCGACCGTACGAACCTGATCCGGGTCATGCCGGCGAAGGGAGGGGCTGGAAGCCCATGCACGCGCATCGAACCCCGGCACACCCAACCCATGCGCACCACACGTACGACGTCCTCGTCATCGGCGGCGGGGTCATCGGCCTCGTCACGGCCTGGCGCGCCGCCCAGCGGGGGCTGCGCACGGCCGTCGCCGACCCCGCGCCCGGCGGCGGCGCGGCGCAGGTGGCGGCCGGGATGCTGGCCGCGGTCACCGAGCTGCACTACGGCGAGCAGGACCTGCTGGCCCTGAACCTGGCCTCGGCGCGCCGCTACCCGCAGTTCACGGCCGAGCTGGAGGAGGCGACCGGCCGGGACACCGGCTACCGCGCCTGCGGCACGCTGGCCGTCGCCCTGGACGCCGACGACCGGGCCCATCTGAGGGAGCTCCACGACCTCCAGCAGCGCTCGGGCCTGGACTCGCAGTGGCTGACCGGGCGCGAGTGCCGCCGCCTGGAGCCGATGCTCGCGCCGGGCGTGCGCGGCGGGCTCCACGCGCTCGGCGACCACCAGACCGACCCCCGCCGGCTGGCCGGGGCGCTGCTGACGGCCTGTGAGCGGGCCGGAGTGGCCCTCCACCGGTCGGCGGCGGTACGGGCGCTGCTGTCCGGCGACCGGGCGGCCGGCGCCGAACTCGCCGACGGCACGCGCGTCGCCGCCGGGCAGACCGTGCTGGCCGCGGGCAGCCACAGCGGCCGGCTGGAGGGCCTGCCGCCGGACGTCCTGCCGCCGGTCCGCCCGGTCAAGGGCCAGATCCTGCGGCTGCGCGTGCCGGAGGCGTACCGGCCCTTCCTCTCGCGGACCGTGCGGGCGGTGGTGCGCGGCGGCCACGTCTACCTGGTGCCGCGCGAGAACGGCGAGCTGGTCGTCGGGGCGACGACGGAGGAGCTGGGCTGGGACACCACCGTCACCGCGGGCGGCGTCTACGAGCTGCTGCGCGACGCCCACGAGCTGGTGCCCGGGATCACCGAGCTGCCGCTGGTGGAGACCCGGGCCGGGCTGCGCCCCTGCTCGCCCGACAACGCCCCCCTGCTCGGCCCCACCCGGCTGCCCGGCCTGCTGGCGGCCACCGGGCACCACCGCAACGGCGTCCTGCTCGCCCCGCTCACGGGTGACGTGATGGCCGAGGTGCTCACCACCGGGCGGCTGCCCGACGAGGCCCTGCCCTTCTCCCCCCAGCGCTTCACCCCCGTCCTCCAGGAGCAGTCCGCATGACCGCCGGCGAAGTGATCACCCACACCATCAGCGTCAACGGGGAGCGCCGCACGGTGCCCGCGGGCACCACGCTCGACGGGCTCGTCGCGACGCTCACCACCGAGCGCGGCGGCGTGGCCGCCGCCGTCAACGAGGCCGTCGTCCCGCGCGGCCAGTGGCCGGCCACCCCGCTCGGCGAGGGCGACCGGGTCGAGGTCCTCACCGCGGTCCAGGGAGGCTGATCAGCACAGATGGCAGACGACCTGCTCACCATCGCGGAGACCCCCTTCACCTCCCGCCTGATCATGGGTACGGGCGGCGCCCCCAGCCTGGACGTGCTGGAGCGCGCCCTGCTGGCCTCCGGCACCGAGCTGACGACCGTCGCGATGCGGCGGCTGGACGCGACCGTGCGGGGCTCGGTGCTGTCCGTGCTGGAGAAGCACGGCATCCGGGTGCTGCCCAACACGGCCGGCTGCTTCACGGCGGGCGAGGCGGTCCTGACCGCCCGGCTGGCGCGCGAGGCGCTCGGCACGGACTGGGTCAAGCTGGAGGTGATCGCCGACGAGCGCACCCTGCTGCCCGATCCGATCGAGCTGCTGGACGCGGCCGAGATCCTGGTGGACGACGGCTTCACGGTCCTGCCGTACACCAACGACGACCCCGTCCTGGCGCGCAAGCTGGAGGACGTGGGCTGCGCGGCGATCATGCCGCTGGGCGCACCCATCGGCTCCGGGCTCGGCATCCGCAACCCGCACAACTTCCAGCTGATCACCGAGCGCGCCGGCGTCCCGGTGATCCTGGACGCGGGCGCGGGCACGGCCTCGGACGCGGCGCTCGCCATGGAGCTGGGCTGCGCGGCGGTGATGCTGGCCTCGGCGGTGACCCGGGCGCAGGAGCCGGTGCTGATGGCGGAGGCGATGCGGCACGCGGTGGAGGCCGGGCGGCTGGCCCACCGGGCCGGCCGTATCCCGCGCCGCCACTTCGCCGAGGCGTCCTCGCCCGTCGAGGGACGGGCGGCCCTGGACCCGGAGCGGCCGGCCTTCGCCCGTCCGTAGGGCGGCCGACGGGCGGCGGCCGGTGGGACATAAGCACCCGTACTCCCTGCGGGAGACGGGCCCGACCTGCGATCTTGTCACTGTTCGGCTTCAGAACGGGTGCGCGGAAGGCGGGACGTACGAGGGGGCCCGGCACGGCTCGTAGACTCGTGTGCCGTGGACACGACCCTGCCGGACCCCCTAGTCGATCACCTGCTCGACAGCCGCTACCGCGTCGAGGCGCGGATCGCCGTGGGCGGCATGGCCACGGTCTACCGCGCCGTGGACACCCGGCTCGACCGGGTGCTCGCCCTCAAGGTGATGCATCCCTCGCTCGCCGCGGACCGGGCCTTCGTGGACCGGTTCATCCGCGAGGCCAAGTCCGTGGCCCGGCTCGACCACCCCAACGTGGTGGGCGTGTACGACCAGGGCACCGACGGCCCGTACGTCTACCTCGCCATGGAGTACGTGGCGGGGTGCACCCTGCGCGACGTCCTGCGCGAGCGCGGGGCCCTGCGCCCGCGCGCCGCCCTGGACGTCCTGGAACCCATGCTGGCGGCGCTGGGCGCCGCGCACCTGGCGGGGCTGGTCCACCGCGACGTCAAGCCGGAGAACGTGCTCATCGGGGACGACGGCCGGGTCAAGGTCGCCGACTTCGGACTGGTGCGGGCCGTGGACACCAACACCTCGACCAGCACCGGCGCGGTGCTGGGCACGGTGTCCTACCTCGCCCCCGAGCAGATCGAGCACGGCACGGCCGACACCCGCGCGGACGTCTACGCCTGCGGGGTCGTCCTCTACGAGATGCTCACCGGCGCCAAGCCGCACTCCGGCGGCACCCCCGCCCAGGTGCTCTACCAGCACCTCCACGAGGACGTGCCGGCGCCGTCGGCCGCCGTCCCGTCCCTGGCACCCGAGCTCGACGCGCTGGTGGCCGCCGCCACCGCCCGCGACCCGCGGCTGCGCCCGGCCGACGCAGCCGCCCTGCTGGGCCGGGTCCGCGCGGAGCGCGCGGAGCTGTCCGACGAGCAGCTGGACGCGGCGGCGCCGGGCGCGGAGGCCGGCGCGGGCGCCGTCCCCGCGGCGTCCGTCGCGTCCGTGGGCTCCGAGGACCGTACGAGCGTGATCCCCCGTCCGGTCACGGCGGGCCCGTTGCCGCCGGCCGAGGACGAGCTGAACCGCACCACCCGCTTCGAGGCGCCGCCGGTGCCCCCGGCCTCCCCGCCCGGCCCTCCGCCGGCGCGCCCGGCGCACCCGGCGCGGCCCTGGCAGCGGCTGCCCCGGCGCTGGCTGATCGCGGCGGTCGCCGCCGTGGTGCTCCTCCTGGGCGGCACGGGCGTGTGGTACATCAACTCCGGTCAGTTCACCGCCGTCCCCGCGGTGCTGGACATGACCCAGGACAAGGCGTCCCAGGAGCTGGACCGGGCCGGGCTCGGGGTGAAGACCAGGCAGGCGTTCAGCGACACCGTCGAGCGCGGCCGCGTCATCTCCACCGACCCCGAGCCGGGCAAGCGCATCCGCAACACCGGCACGGTGACGATCACCGTCTCGCGCGGGCCGCAGAAGGCCGAGGTGCCCAACCTGGCCGGCGTGCAGCTCGACGACGCCAAGCGGAAGCTCCAGGAGCTGGGGCTGACGGTCGGCGACGTCACCGAGCAGTTCAGCGGCGAGACCCCCAAGGGCGCGGTGCTCTCCACCGACCCGGCGCCCGGCGTGGAGCGCCGGCCGGGCTCGGCCGTGGCGCTGGTCGTCAGCAAGGGCAAGCCGCGGAACGTGCCCGACGTGACCGGCATGTCGGTGGCCGCCGCGACCGCCGCGCTGCGGGACGCCGGGCTGGAGACCAAGGTCGCGGACGACCCGGTCTTCTCCACCCAGGAGAAGGGGGCGGTCGCCCGGCAGTCCCCGGACCGGGGCACCCAGGTGGCCGAGGGCGACACCGTCACCGTCGCCGTCTCCAAGGGCAAGGAGATGGCCACCGTCCCGGACGTCACCGGAAAGAGCGAGGCCGAGGCCAAGCGGATCCTGGGCGCCGCGGGCTTCCAGGTCAAGGTGGACCGGCCGTTCCTCTTCCCGAAGGACTCGGTCGACGGCCAGTCGGTGCGCGCCGGGGACCAGGCGGCCAAGGGCGACACCATCGTCATCCGGATGAAGAGCGGATTCTGAGCACCACATGAACGACACACCGCCCGGCCCCGGGCGCAATCCCGTCGGCGGCCACATCCCCGTCGCCGGCGGCCTCGCCAAGGTGGGCCTGCCCTATGCCCGCGCGATGGGCGCCGAGGCCGTGCAGGTCTTCGTCGCCAACCCGCGCGGCTGGGCGACCCCGCCCGGCAGCCCCCGGCAGGACGAGGAGTTCCGCGCCGGGTGCGCGGCCGGGGCGATTCCCGCGTACGTGCACGCCCCGTACCTGATCAACTTCGGCTCGCACACCGGGGCCACCGTCGAGAAGTCCGTCGAGTCCCTGCGGCACTCGCTGCGCCGGGGCCGGGAGATCGGCGCCCGCGGCGTCGTCGTCCACACCGGTTCGGCGACCGGTGGCCGCGCGCGGGCGGCGGCGCTGGCCCAGGTCCACGAGCGGCTGCTGCCGCTGCTGGAGGAGCTCACGCACGACGACGACCCCCGGCTGCTGCTGGAGCCGACGGCCGGTCAGGGTGCCTCACTGTGCTCGCTGGTCGCGGACCTCGGCCCGTACTTCGACGCGCTGGAGCACCATCCGCGGCTGGGGGTCTGCCTGGACACCTGCCACCTCTTCGCGGCCGGGCACGACCTCGCCGGGCCCGGCGGGGTCAAGCAGACGCTCGACGAGCTGGTGTCGGTGGTGGGCACGGGCCGGCTGGGGCTCATTCACGCCAATGATTCCAAGGACGTCGTCGGCGCCCACAAGGACCGGCACGAGAACATCGGTTCCGGCCACATCGGGCTGGAGCCCTTCGCGGAGCTCTTCCGGCACCCGGAGACGGCGGGGGTCCCCCTGACGATCGAGACGCCGGGCGGTGCGGAGGGACACGCCGCGGACGTCGCGCGGCTGAAGGCGCTGCGGGACGGCTGACCGGCGCCCGCCAGGGGGACACCCCCTAGAGCTCGGGGCCCTCGCCGGGCTGTTCCTGGTAGGAGTAGCGCTGCTCGCGCCAGGGGTCGCCGATGTTGTGGTAGCCGCGCTCCTCCCAGAACCCCCGCCGGTCCGCGGTCATGTACTCCACACCGCGCACCCATTTGGGGCCCTTCCAGGCGTACAGGTGCGGGACGACCAGGCGTACGGGGAACCCGTGCTCGGCGGTGAGCGGCTCACCGTCCTTGTGCGTGGCGAAAATGGTCTTCTCGGCGGTGAAGTCGGCGAGCCGGAGGTTGGAGCTGAAGCCGTACTCGGCCCACACCATCACGTGCGTGACCTCGGGCGCGGGCGGGGCCAGTTCGAGGATCGTGCGGGCCGAAACCCCACCCCACTCGGCGCCGAGCATGCTGTACTTCGTGACGCAGTGCAGATCCGCCACCACGGTCGTGTACGGCAGGGCGGAGAACTCGTCGTGCGTCCAGCAGCGCTTGTCACCGTCGGCGGTCGCGCCGAAGACACGGAACTCCCACCGGTCCGGCTTGAACCTCGGGACCGGGCCGTAGTGCGTCACCGGCCATCCGCGCTGGAGCCGCTGCCCCGGGGGGAGCGTGGGGGCGCCGCCCGGCGGCAGCCGGGGGAGTTCCCCTTTGCGGCTTTCGGTGTTCTGCGAGGGCCCCATGGCTCAATGGTGTCAGACCTTCGAGGGTGCTGATGACCAGGGGTTGCGTTATCCGGGCAACTCCCACTAAGTGTGAACTTACTGGACGGTTTCGAAGGGCGGTGCGAGGATGCGCGCAACCTGCCAGTCGTCCTCCCCCACGGCCCGAAGGCCACGGGAGGTGCCCCCAGGAAGGAGCCCTCTGCGATGCAGGGCGACCCCGAGGTCATCGAGTTCCTGAACGAACAGCTGACGGCCGAGCTGACCGCCATCAACCAGTACTTCCTGCACGCGAAGCTGCAGGAGCACAAGGGCTGGACCAAGATCGCGCAGCACACCCGCGCCGAGTCCTTCGACGAGATGAGGCACGCGGAGGTCCTCACCGACCGGATCATCTTCCTGGAGGGACTGCCCAACTACCAGCGGCTCTTCCACGTCCGGATCGGCCAGTCGGTCAGCGAGATGTTCCAGGCCGACCGGCAGGTGGAGGTCGAGGCCATCGACCGCCTGCGGCGGGGCGTGGAGGTCATGCGGGCCAAGGGCGACATCACCTCGGCCAACATCTTCGAGTCGATCCTCGCGGACGAGGAGGACCACATCGACTACCTCGACACCCAGCTGGAGCTGATCGAGAAGCTCGGCGAACCGCTGTACCTCGCGCAGTTCATCGAGCAGGACGGTGGCGGGGCCGACTGAGCCCCTAGGCCGCCCGGGCGGCGTCCGGCGCGGACGCGGAGGGGGCCATCAGGGTCACCTCGGCGGCCAGCACGTCGCCCTCGCCCTGGTCGGCCAGCTCGCGGCGCGGGCAGGCACCGCGGCCGAGCAGCGCCTGGATGCGCCGGACGCAGCTGCCGCAGTCGGTGCCGGCCTTGCAGGCGGACGCGATCTTGCGGGGCGTGCACGCCCCCTTGTCCGCGTGCTCGCGCACCTGCTGCTCCGTGATGCCGAAGCACGAGCAGACATACACGCGGCCACCGCCTTGCCGGTCCGGGGAACTGATCGAACAACTTGATCAATAAGGTTACCCTTACCTTACCCGGCCCGCCGTCCGAAAAACAACGCCGTGGGGCGCGGATCACTTCCGATCCGCGCCCCACGGCGCACGAAGGACGGTCCCCCTACTGGTCGCGGTACATCTCGGCGACCAGGAACGCCAGGTCCAGGGACTGGCTGCGGTTGAGGCGGGGGTCGCACGCCGTCTCGTAGCGCTGGTGGAGGTCGTCGACGAAGATCTCGTCGCCGCCGCCCACGCACTCGGTGACGTCATCGCCGGTCAGCTCCACGTGGATGCCGCCCGGGTGGGTGCCGAGGCCCTTGTGGACCTCGAAGAAGCCCTTGACCTCGTCCAGCACGTCGTCGAAGCGGCGGGTCTTGTGGCCCGAGGCCGCCTCGAAGGTGTTGCCGTGCATGGGGTCGCAGACCCACACGACCTGGGCGCCGGACGCCGTGACCTTCTCCACCAGGGCGGGCAGCTTCTCGCGGATCTTGCCCGCGCCCATCCGGGTGATGAAGGTGAGCCGGCCGGGCTCGCGGTCCGGGTCCAGCCGCTCGATGAGGGTGAGCGCCTCGTCGGCCGTGGTCGTCGGCCCGAGCTTCACCCCGATCGGGTTGCGGATCTTGGAGGCGAACTCGATGTGCGCCCCGTCCAGCTGCCGGGTGCGCTCACCGATCCACACCATGTGGCCCGAGACGTCGTACAGCTGCCCGGTGCGCGAGTCGACCCGGGTCAGGGCGGACTCGTAGTCGAGGACCAGGGCCTCGTGAGAGGCGTAGAACTCGACCGTCTTGAACTCCTCCGGGTCCACCCCGCAGGCGTTCATGAAGTTCATCGCCCGGTCGATCTCGCGGGCCAGCTGCTCGTAGCGCTGACCGGACGGCGAGGACTTCACGAAGTCCTGGTTCCAGGCGTGCACCTGGCGCAGGTCGGCGTAACCGCCGGTGGTGAAGGCGCGCACCAGGTTCAGCGTGGAGGCCGACGCCTGGTACATCCGCTTCAGCCGCTGCGGGTCCGGCGTACGGGCCTCGGGCGTGAAGGCGAAGCCGTTGACCGAGTCGCCGCGGTAGGTCGGCAGGGTCACGCCGTCGCGGGTTTCGGTCGGCTTGGAACGCGGCTTGCTGTACTGGCCGGCGATGCGGCCGACCTTCACGACGGGCACGGAGCCGGCGTACGTCAGCACGGCGCCCATCTGGAGCAGGGTCTTGAGCTTGTTGCGGATCTGGTCCGCGCCGACGGCGTCGAACGCCTCCGCGCAGTCACCGCCCTGGAGCAGGAACGCCTCGCCGCGCGCGACGGCTCCCAGGCGCTGACGCAGCTGGTCGCACTCGCCGGCGAAGACGAGGGGCGGATAGGACTCGAGCTCGGCGATCACATCGCGCAGAGCCTCTTGGTCCGGCCATTCAGGCTGCTGCGCCGCGGGCAGGGAGCGCCAGGTGTTGCCACCGGCGTGGATTTCAGCGTTCACGGTCACGCAGTCAACAGTACGGGGTCGGCACCGCCGTCCAGCCGCCGGACCGCACTGTGAGACGAATCCTGAGACGGGATTCCGCGGAAATCCAGGACACGGCCCGGGGGCGTCGGGTAACGTGCCGGGCGTGTACGTGCTCGAGTCCCAGAATCAGAACTGGTGGTGGACCGCTCCTCCGGCGGCCCACTGATCGCGCGTACTCCCGAACCGATCGCGAAGGCCGCCCCGAGGGGCGGCCTTCGGCGTCCGTGGACCGGACGCGGCGAGCGGCCGTTCCTCCCCCCACGGAAGGAACACCCTCATGACCGCCGGCACCGCCGCCCTCCTCGCCCGCCTGACGGACCCCGGCTGCCCGCCGTTCGCCCTGCTGCACCGCCGTACGCCCGGCCACCCCGAGGACGTCGTCGAGCTGCTGACCGGCCCCGTCACCGAGGTCGAACGCCTGGCCGCCATCCCCTTGCCCGACGGGCCCCCGCCGCACGGCCGCCCGGTGCACGACGCGCTGGCGCTCGTCCCCTTCCGGCAGATCCGCGAACGCGGCTTCGACGTCCGCGACGACGGCACCCCCCTGCTCGTCCTGCGCCCCGAGGAGGTCCACGAGCTGCCGCTCGACGACGTCCTCGCCGCCCTGCCCCGGCACGAGGTGCGGGTGGAGGGCGGGGCCTTCGACATGAGCGACGACGACTACGCGCGCGTCGTCCAGCGGGTCGTCGAGGACGAGATCGGCACCGGCGAGGGCGCCGACTTCGTCATCCGCCGCACCTTCGAGGGCGAGGTCCACGGCTTCCGGGCCGCCGACGCGCTGGCCCTCTTCCGCCGGCTGCTGGCCGGCGAGCGCGGCGCCTACTGGACCCACGTCGTGCACACCCCCGGCCGCACCCTGGTGGGCGCGAGCCCCGAGGTCCACGTGCGGATGGCGGGCGGCACCGTCGTGATGAACCCCATCAGCGGCACCTACCGCCACCCCGCCGGAGGCCCCACGGCCGAGGGGCTCCTCAAGTTCCTCCACGACCCCAAGGAGGTGGAGGAGCTGTCCATGGTCGTCGACGAGGAACTGAAGATGATGTGCACCGTGGGCGACATGGGCGGCGTGGTCGTCGGGCCCCGCCTGCGGGAGATGGCCCACCTCGCCCACACCGAGTACGAGCTACGCGGGCGCTCCTCGCTCGACGTCCGCGACGTCCTGCGGGAGACGATGTTCGCCGCGACCGTCACCGGCTCGCCCGTGCAGAACGCCTGCCGGGTGATCGAGCGGTACGAGCCCCGCGGACGCGGCTACTACGCCGGGGCGCTCGCCCTCCTCGGCCGGGACGCCGGCGGCGCGCAGACCCTCGACTCCCCCATCCTCATCCGCACCGCCGACATCGGCGGCGACGGCCGGCTGCGCCTGGGGGTCGGCGCCACGCTGGTGCGCCGCTCCGACCCCCGCGCCGAGGTCGCCGAGACCCACGCCAAGGCGGCGGGCGTCCTCACGGCCCTCGGCGTGCGACCGGGTCCCCTACGCCCGGCGGCGGCCCCGGCCGTACGGCTCGCCGACGACCCGCGGGTACGGGCGGCGCTGGACGCCCGGCGCGCGGACCTGGCCCCCTTCTGGCTGCGGATGCAGACCGAGCCCCGGGCCGCCGCGACGAGCGGACACGCGCTCGTCGTCGACGGCGAGGACACCTTCACGGCGATGCTCGCCCATGTGCTGCGCACCGCGGGGCTGACGGTGACCGTGCGGCGCTTCGACGAGCCGGGCCTGCGGGAGGCGGCGCTCGCCCACGAGGGCCCGGTCGTGCTGGGGCCCGGCCCCGGCGACCCCTCGGACACAGCCGACCCGAAGATGCGGATGCTGCGCTCCCTGACGGGGGAGCTGCTGCGCGGGCACCGGCACGGTCCCGCGGCCACCACCCCTCAGCAGGGCACCGCGGGCCGCGTGCTGTTCGGCGTGTGCCTGGGGCACGAGCTGATCGCGGCGGAGCTGGGGCTGGGGATCGTGCGCAAGCGGGTGCCGTTCCAGGGGGCGCAGGAGCGGATCGACTTCTTCGGACGGCAGGAGACGGTGGGGTTCTACAACACCTTCACGGCGCGGTGCGACGCGGCGACGGCGGTGGAGCTCGCGACGCGCGGCGTCGAGCTGAGCCGCGACCCGGAGAGCGGCGACGTGCACGCGTTGCGCGCGGGCACGTTCGCCGGTGTGCAGTTCCATCCGGAATCGGTGCTGACCCTGAACGGCGTGGCGGTGGTAAGCGAGCTCCTGGCGGGCGTGGTGGTCCGCTGAGGGAGCGCCGGCCCGCCCGCCCGTCACCGGGCGGGCCGGCGGCGTCAGCCGAAGAAGACCCTCGCCTCCTCGTACAGCGCGGCCGGCACGGTCTTGATCCGTGCCGTCGCCTCCGCCAGCGGCACCCGGACGATGTCCGGGCCCCGCAGGGCCACCATCGAGCCGAAGGCGCCGTCGTCGACGGCCTCGATGGCGTGGAGGCCGAACCGCGTGGCCAGCCAGCGGTCGAACGCGCTGGGCGTGCCCCCGCGCTGGACGTGCCCGAGCACCGTGGTGCGCGCCTCCTTGCCCGTGCGGCGTTCGATCTCCTCCGCCAGCCACTCGCCGACGCCCGACAGCCGGACGTGACCGAAGGAGTCGCGGGCGGAGGCGTTCTTCAGGACCAGGTCGCCGTCCTTGGGCACGGCGCCCTCCGCGACGACGACGATCGGGGCGTAGCTGGCGCGGAAGCGGGAGGTGACCCAGTCGCAGACCTCGTCGAGGTCGAAGGGCCGCTCGGGGACGAGGATGACGTTGGCGCCGCCGGCGAGGCCGGAGTGCAGGGCGATCCAGCCGGCGTGCCGGCCCATGACCTCGACGACGAGGACGCGCATGTGCGACTCGGCCGTGGTGTGGAGGCGGTCGATGGCCTCGGTGGCGATGTTGACGGCGGTGTCGAAGCCGAAGGTGTAGTCGGTGGCGGAGAGGTCGTTGTCGATGGTCTTGGGCACGCCGACGCAGCGGACGCCGTGCTCGTCGTGCAGGCGCGCGGCGACGCCCAGGGTGTCCTCGCCGCCGATGGCGATGAGGGCGTCCACCTCGTGCGCGGCGAGGTTCTCCTTGATCCGGCGGACGCCGTCCGCCTCCTTGAGGGGGTTGGTCCGCGAGGACCCGAGGATGGTCCCGCCGCGCGGCAGGATGCCCCGCACCGCGGGGATGCCGAGCGGCACGACCGTGCCGTGCAGCGGTCCGCGCCAGCCGTCCCTGAAGCCGATGAAGTCGTGGTCGTAGTCCTGGACGCCCTTGCGGACGACGGCGCGGATGACCGCGTTGAGACCGGGGCAGTCGCCGCCACCGGTCAGCACTCCGATCCGCATGAGACACCTTCCCTTCCGCCGGATACGCGCGCCCGGCCGCAAGGGGCGGTCAGGCGTCGTCGAGGCCTCGCTCTATCGCGTAGCGGACGAGCTCCACGCGGTTGTGCAGCTGGAGCTTGCCCAAGGTGTTCTGCACATGGTTCTGCACCGTGCGGTGGGAAATAACCAGCCGCTCGGCGATCTGTTTGTAGGACAGGCCCTTGGCGACGAGCCGCAGGACCTCGGTCTCGCGGTCGGTGAGCGCCGGCGCCTTGGGCTCGTCGGCGGCGGGGGCGGGGTCGGCGGCCAGCCGGCGGTACTCGCCGAGGACCAGGCCGGCCAGCCCCGGGGTGAAGACGGGGTCGCCGGCGGCGGTGCGGCGCACGGCGTCCAGCAGCTCCTCGGGTCCGGCGGACTTGAGGAGGTAGCCGGTGGCACCGGACTTGACGGCCTCCAGGACGTCCGCGTGCTCGCCGCTGGCGGACAGGACCAGGACCCGCAGGGCAGGCTGCTCGGCGACGAGCTCCTTGCAGACGGCCACGCCGGGCAGGCCGGGGAGGTTGAGGTCCAGCACCAGCACGTCGGGGACGACGGCCCTGGCGCGGCGGACCGCCTGCGGGCCGTCGCCAGCGGTGGCCACCACGTCGTACCCGGCGGCGGCCAGGTCGCGGGCGACGGCGTCGCGCCACATCGGGTGGTCGTCGACGACCATGACCCGCACCGCGTCCGCCGTCATGGTGCTCTCCGTACTCGTCACGTCTTCTCGCTCCCCCGTGGGACTCTCAGTTCGACCTCGGTGCCCTGTCCCGGCACCGACACCAGCTCGGCGGTTCCGCCCAGGTCCCGCAGCCTGCCGCGGATGGACAGGGCGACTCCCATCCGCCCCTCGCGCTCCGCGTCGGCGAGCCGCCCCTCGGGGATGCCCGGGCCGTCGTCCCGGACGGTGACGATCACGCCGTCCGGCTCGTCCTCGACCAGGATCCAGGCCCGCGCCCCGGCTCCGGCGTGCTTGGCCACGTTGTCCAGGGCGGCGCTGACGGCGGCCGCCAGCTCCGCCGCGGCGGCCGCCTCCAGCAGCACGGGGGTGCCGGGCGCGGAGAAGGTGACGGTGGCGCCCTCGTGGGGGGCGAGCAGGGCCCGCAGGTCGCAGGGGCCGACGGGCGGACGGGGGGCGCCCGTCACGGCCTCGACCAGCTCGGCGTCCTCGGCCAGCTGCTCGGCCGAGCGCTGCGGGGGCACCAGGCCGCCGGCGACCAGGCTGCGCAGGGCGATCTCCTGCTCGCCGGCCATCCGGCCCAGCTCGGCGGCCTCGCCGCCGATGGCGGCGCCGCGGCGCTGGACCATGGCCAGGACCTGGAGGACGCTGTCGTGGATGTCGCGCGCCAGCCGCTCGCGCTCGCGGGTGGCCGCCTCGATCTGCAGGGCGCGGGCGAGCGTGCGCTCACTGGCGCGCGCAACCTCGACGATGTAGCCGATGGCGATGCTGGAGACCCACACCAGCACCACGTTGTGCACGGTGTCGCGGGCGGCGCTGCCGCGCTCGACGAGGTTGGCGGCGGCCACCAGCGTGGAGCCGGCCGCCGCCCAGCGCCAGCCGCCCTTGATGGCCAGGCCCAGGACCGCGCCGCCGGTCCAGATGGACGGCAGGGTGGCCGCGCCTCCGTCGACGCGCTGGGCGGAGTCGACGACGGCGCTGAGCAGCACTCCCGCGAGCGCGATGGTCAGGTCGGCGATCAGGAAGGCCCGGGTGCAGCGCTCGGGCGCCGAGACCCGGTTCCAGGTCAGCAGCATCCACAGGGTGAGTACGCCCATGTAGAGCGCGGCACCGAGCGGATGGGCGTACTCGTGGTAGTTGAGGAAGAACAGGGCCAGGGCGTAGCCCAGCGTCAGGATGCGGTAGCCGGTCAGGGCGCGCCACAGCGGCAGCTCCACCGACATCCGCACGGCACGCGGGCGTCCGGTGCGCTGAGTCATTGGCCAACCCCCCGGCCCGGGCGGCTATGCCTCGGGCTTGTCCTGCGCCGTGTCTTCCGTCTTCTCCTTGTCGAGGCCGGCGGCCTTGGCCGCCTTCTCCTCCTCGGCCTTCCGCTTCGCCTCGTCCGCGATCTGCCGCTTGGCGGCGGTCGCGTAGATGTCGACGTACTCCTGGCCCGAGAGCTTCATGATCTCGTACATGACCTCGTCGGTCACCGAGCGGAGGATGAAGCGGTCGCCGTCCATGCCGTGGTAACGGCTGAAATCGAGCGGCTTGCCGATCCGGATGCCCGGCCGCATCAGCTTGGGGACGACCTTGCCGGGCGGCTGGATCTTCTCCGTGTCGATCATCGCGACCGGGATCACGGGCGCTCCGGTGGCCAGCGCCACCCGGGCCAGCCCGCCGGGCTTGCCGCGGTAGAGACGGCCGTCGGGAGAGCGGGTGCCCTCGGGGTAGATGCCGAAGAGCTCACCGCGCTCCAGCACCTCGATGCCACTCTTGATCGCGGCCTCGCCGGCGCCGCGGGCGCCGGACCGGTCGACCGGGAGCTGACCGACGCCCTTGAAGAAGGCGGCCGTCAGCTTCCCCTTGACGCCGGGGGACGTGAAGTACTCCTGCTTGGCGATGAAGGTGATCTTGCGATCGAGCACCGCGGGCAGGAAGAACGAGTCCGAGAAGGACAGGTGGTTACTCGCCAGGATGGCGGGTCCCTCGGCCGGGACGTTCTCCAAGCCCTCCACCCACGGCCGGAAGGCAAGCTTCAGCGACCCGCCGATGGACAGCTTCATAGCGCCGTAGAACAACCGAGAACCTCCTGTAGTGACGAGGAGACCTTAACCTGCCTACCCGCGGTGCGGCGCTCCGCGTAGGCTGAGGGCGAGAGCCTCTTTCCTGTTGTTCCGCTCCATCGATCGGAGATCCCGGTGCCGCTCCTCCCCGGTGCCGAGCCGTTCCGCCACGACGGCGGAGAGGTCGGCGTCCTCGTGTGCCACGGCTTCACCGGCTCCCCTCAGTCCGTTCGCCCCTGGGCCGATTATCTCGCGGAGCGGGGTCTGACGGTGTCGCTGCCGCTGCTGCCGGGGCACGGCACGCGCTGGCAGGACATGGCGGTCACGGGCTGGCAGGACTGGTACGCGGAGGTCGACCGGGAGCTGTGGACGCTGCGCGAGCGGTGCTCCCGCGTCTTCGTGTGCGGGCTCTCCATGGGCGGCGCCCTCAGCCTGCGCCTGGCGGCCCGGCACGGCGACGCCGTCTCCGGGGCCGTGCTGGTGAATCCGGCCAACAAGGTGCACGGGCTCGCCGCGCGGGCCCTGCCGGTGGTGCGCCACCTGGTGCGCACGACCAAGGGCATCGCCAGCGACATCGCCAAGCCCGGCATGGAGGAGACCGGTTACGACCGGGTGCCGCTGCACGCCGCGCACTCCTTCCGTCGCTTCCTGCGGATGCTCGACTCCGAACTGCCCCAGGTGACCCAGCCGTTGCTGCTGATGCACAGCCCCCACGACCATGTGGTTCCCCCGGCCGACTCGGCGCGCATCCTGGCCCGGGTCTCCTCGCGGGACGTCACCGAGCGGCTGCTGGACCGCAGTTACCACGTGGCGACCCTCGACCACGACGCCCCGACGGTCTTCGAGGAGACGTACGCCTTCATCGGCCGACTCTCGGCCGGCACCGGCGAGGAGAGCGCCGGCGCACCGCGGACGGCCTCCCGTGGCTGAGCACGACGCGGACCGCGACCGCGACGAGAGCCGCGACCCGCTGGACGAGGACCGTGCCTGGGCCGAGCTGGTCGCGGCGTACGGCGAGCAGCCGGACCCGGAGAAGGGCCGCTGGCCCGCGACGGGGGACGGCGGCGACGAGAAGCCGCCGTCGCCGGAGCGGGCGGACGGGCCGGAGCGGCCCGGCAGCTTCATCGTCTACGCGCCGGGCGTGGGCCCGCGCGATGGGGGCACCCCGCCGGTCGGGGCCGCCGAGGACGAGACGGACGAGGGCCACTTCGTCCCGCCGGAGCCGCCGCCGCTGCCGGCCGGCGACGTCACCTCCCGCTTCGCGTGGATCGCCGTGCTGGGCGGCCCGTTGCTGCTGCTGGTCATGGTGCTGCTGCGGCAGGAGCTGACGTGGTGGATCACCACGCTGGGCGTCGGAGGCTTCCTCGGCGGTTTCGCGACGCTCGTCCTGCGGATGAAGGACGAGGACGACGACGACGGCGACCCCGGGCGCGGAGCCGTGGTCTGAGCCGGCCGTCCGGCTACGGGGCCGGCACCCGGAGGGCCGCCAGCACCGGCAGGTGATCGGTGGCCGCCCGCAGGTCCGCCTCCCTCACCCCCGCCAGCCCCATCGGGACGCCGCACCCGAGGACCTCCACGCCCTGGTTGGCGAAGACCGCGTCGATGCGCTGCTCCGGGTCGCCGAGCCGCGTCGTGTGCTCGCGTCCCCACGGCGCGGTCGCCCAGGCGTCCTGCAGCGTCCCGGCCAGCAGGCCGAACGTGCGGCCGTCGGGCCGGTCGTTGAGGTCCCCGGCCACCACCGTGTGCGCCGCCTCCAGCGAGGCGAGCTTCGCGAGCAGCAGCCGGCCCTGGGCGAAGCGCTCGTCCGCGTCGATACTCAGGTGGCAGCTGACGACCCCCAGCCGGGCCCGCCCGAACCGCAGCACGGCGGTGGCGAGGCCCCGCTGGTGCAGCCCCGGGGTGCGGGGCAGCAGGACGTCGTCGGCGCGCTCCACGTGGGCGCGCAGCGAGGCGAGGATCATCGGCCCGGACGTGGTGGCCCCGCCCGTGACGTGCACCAGCTCCGACGCGCGGGCCAGCCGTGCGGCCTTCTTGCGCCAGCGGAAGAAGCGCGGCGCCTCCTGGACGCAGACGACGTCGGGGGCGCAGGCCCGGATGACCCGGGCCAGCGCCCCCACGTCGTCGCGCATGGAGCGGATGTTGTAGCTCAGCAGGCGGACGACGGCGGAGCCGTCGGGCTCCGTCCGGGACGCCGGAAGGTCCTTCAGCACCGCCGTACTCATCCGACCGCTCCCATCCGTCAGCCGGCCCGTCGGCCGGTGTGGCTGCCGTCCGCCCGGGTGCTATCCCTGCCGGGCCAGGTCGGCCGCGCCGACCAGGCCGGCCTTGCCGCCGAGCTGGGCCGCGAGGACCTGCGCGTGGGGCCGCCACTGGCCGCCCACCAGCCAGCGGCGGAAGGACTTGCGGATCGGGTCAAGGACCAGGTCGCCCTCGTCCGAGACGCCGCCGCCGACGATGAACGCCGACGGGTCGAAGAGCGAGGCCAGGTCGGCCAGGCCCGCGCCGGCCCAGCGGGCCAGCTCGCGGAAGGAGTCGATGGCCACCGGGTCGCCCTGCCGGGCGGCGTCGCTGATGTGCTTGCCCTCGATGCCCTCGGGGGTGCCGTCGCCGAGGCTCAGCAGGATCTCGGCGTTCTCCGGGGTGGCGTGGGCGCGCTGCTTGGCGTAGCGGACCAGGGCGCGGCCGGAGGCGTACTGCTCCCAGCAGCCCTGGCTGCCGCAGCCGCACAGCAGGCCGTCCGGGACGACCCGGATGTGGCCGAACTCGGCGGCGACGCCGAAGCGGCCGCGGCGCAGCTTGTTGCCGATGATGATGCCGCCGCCCAGGCCCGTGCCCAGGGTGATGCAGATGACGTCGTCGTGGCCCTGGCCGGCGCCGAAGCGGTACTCGCCCCACGCGGCGGCGTTGGCGTCGTTCTCGACGACGACCGGCAGGCCCACGCGCTGCTCGACCTTGTCCTTGAGCGCCTCGTGCCGCCAGTTGATGTTCGGGGCGAACAGGACGGTGGCCCGCTTGTCGTCCACGTATCCGGCGGCGCCGATGCCGACGGCCTCGACGTCGAAGCCCTCACTGACCGTGCGCACCGCGTCCGCGATGGCGTCGACGACGCCCTCGGGGGTGTCCGGGGTCGGCACCTTGCACGTCGCGAGGATCGAGCCCTCTTCGTCGACCACGCCGGCCGCGATCTTCGTGCCGCCGATGTCGACGCCGATGGTGAGTCCCATGTGTCCCTCAGTTTTTCGCTCTGACCCCGCCGCGACCCACCGTACCCGAGCGGGGGATCAGTCGAGATCGATGTGCTCGGTTCCGCCCTGGTCCGCACCGCCGTCGTCGCCTTCGCGCGGCTCGCGCGCCGCGCGCGGGGGCTCGTCGCGGGTCCAGCGCGCCTCCTGCCGGCGCACGGCCGCGCGGTAGGCGGCCCGCAGTTCCGAGCCCGCGGAGGCCAGGTGGTCGAAGACCTCGGGGTTGCGCTCGATGACCGGCTCCACCGCGGTCCTGGCCTGGGTGACCAGGTGCCGCACGGCCTCCTGGGCGGCGGCCCCGGCGAGCGGCAGGTGGAGGGCGGAGACCTTCTCGGCGACGGCGTCGACCAGCTTGCGCAGCTCTTCGGCGGCGCTGCCGGGCGGGCTGTCGTGCCCGTACTCCGCGCGACGCCGGGCCCGCTCGGCGGCGAGGTCCTCGGCGCAGGCCCGCTCCCAGGCGTCGGGGTCGGGCGCCTGGCCGGGGCCCTCGGTGGCTTCGCTCATGACGGTCTCCTGCGGCTGGGCTTTCTCCCGACGTTACCCGAACGACCCGGTGCCGTTCAGGGGGCCCGGGCCTGCCCCGGGCCCGGCGCCGGTCCGCCCGGTCAGGTGCCGCGCGGCCACAGTCCCGGGTCGGGGACGAAGCGCACGCACAGCTCGCCGTCGCGCAGGCCGGCGCCGGACACGGTGCAGCGGCGCAGCGCGGAGGGCAGGGGCAGCACCCGGCGGAACGGTCCGACGGAGACGAGGAGTTCGTCGCCCCGGCGGACGAGCCCGAGGCCGTCGCGCTCCGCGCCGGGCAGCGGGATGCGCCAGACCAGCATGCCCTCGTCGGCGAGGCGGTCGTCGACGGGCCAGGGCACGGGGGGCGCGTGGTCCTCGCGGGGCAGGGTGGCGCGCTGGGCCAGGGCGTCGAGGTCGGCCCGGCCGCGCGGGGACCTGCCCAGGTGGGGCAGCTCGCGGACGGTAATGCCGTCGGCGAGGTACTCCTCGCTGAGGGCCTTGAGGGCGGCCCGCTGCTCCTGGGCCAGCCCGGCGAGCCAGGGATCGGCCGACTCCGCGGGCAGCAGCCGGTTCGCCACGAGCGAATCGACGCGGCAGCCCTGGAGGGACAGCCCCGCGCGGGCGGGGCGCAGCAGGTCCGCTCCGGACGGCCCCGGCTCGGCGACCAGGCGCACGGTCGTGCCGTCCGCCTCGATCACGCGCTGGACGGCGGTCAGCTCCTCCTGCCAGCGCTCGACCGTCTCGTACAGCCGCTGCGTGGGCATCGGCACCCCGGCGAGCTGGGCGAGCATCGGCCGCAGGGCGCGGGCCGCCTGGCGTTCGGCGGGCAGGAGCCGGCGCAGGTAGCGGCGCAGTTGTTCGGGGAGGGCGAGCAGCCGCACGGTCTCGTGGGCGGGCGGCATGTCGGCGACGAGGAGGTCCCAGCGTTCCGGCCGGGCGTGCGCGGCGCGCAGCGCGGCGAGGATCGCCAGGTGCTCGGCGCCGGGCAGTTCGGTCAGCTCCTCGGGGTCGAGGGGGCTGGCGCCGAGGAGGTCGAAGACCGAGGTGCCGCGGTCCTGGAGGTCGCGGGCGAGGGCCCGGAAGTGCGCGCCGGTGGCCACGCGGGCGGCCCACAGCCCGGGAGCCGCCTCGGTGGGCGGCGCCCAGGGTATGGCGTCCCCGCCCTCCCCGTCGCCGTCCGCGGGCAGGCTCACGCCCAGGACGGCGTCCGGGGCCGGGCCGCGGTCGCAGGTGAGCAGCAGGACGCGGCGGCCGGCGCGGGCGGCGGCCAGGGCCGTGGCCGCCGCGACGGTGGTGCGGCCCGCGCCGCCGGGACCGGTGACGAGGACCGTGCGCAAGGTGGAGCCTCCGGGCGAAGGGGTGGGGGCGTCGGACAGGACGCCCTGGGTCAGGACGTCACGCCGCTCTCGACGCGGGTCTTGAGCCCCTCCAGGGCCCGGTCGATGATGACCTTCTCCGCCTTGCGCTTGATCATCCCGAGCATGGGGATCTTGACGTCGACGGTCAGCTGGTACGTCACCTTGGTGTGCGCCCCGCCGGCGACGGGCTCCAGGCTGTAGGAGCCGTCGAGCTGGCGCAGCATCTGGGACTTGTCCAGGGACCAGGCGACGACGCCCGGCTCGGGCCAGCTGTAGTTCAGGGTGTGGTCGTCCTTGATGGCGCCCGCGTCCAGGACGAGGCGCACCTTGAGCGCGCGGCCCTGGTCGTCCTGGTCGAGCACCTCGGCCTGCTTGACCTCGCCCGTCCACTCGGGGTAGCGGCTGAAGTCCGCGATCACCGCCATGACCTGGGCGGGGGTTGCCTCGATCGTGATGCTCGAGCTGGTGTGTTCCGCCATCTGCGTGGCTCCTCCGTACCGGTCCGCACCCTGTGAATTCGTCTGCCGGTGAAGGCTACCTCGCGCTGCGCGTCACCACTCCAGCACCCACGGTGTAGCGGTCGAGGCGAAGTGGCCGACGTTGACGCATTCGGTGGCGCCGATGCGCATCCGGCGGGCGAGCGGCTGGTGGACGTGGCCGAAGAGCGCGTACGCGGGGCGGACGGCGCGGATGGTCTCCAGCAGGGCGGAGCTGCCGCGCTCGAAGCGGCGGGCGACGGTGTCGTAGCAGAGCTCGGGCACGTCGGGCGGGATGTGCGAGCACAGGACGTCGACGTCGCCGAGGGCGGCGAGCTTGGCCGCGTACGCCTCCTCGGGGATCTCGTAGGGCGTGCGCATGGGCGAGATCAGGCCGCCGCCGACGAAGCCGAAGACCAGGCCGCCGATCTCCACCCGCTCGCCGTCGAGGACGGTGGTGCCGGGCCGGGCGTACTCGGGCCACAGCGGGGGGACGTCGACGTTGCCGTAGGTGGCGTAGGTGGGGGTGGGGAAGGCGGCGAAGAGCTCGGCGTACTGCTTGCGGACCGCCTGCTCCACGGCGCTCTCGCGGTCGATGCCGGCCCACAGGCCGCGGGAGAGGGCGCGGGCCTCCTCGAAGCGGCGGGCGGTGCGCAGCTCGACGATGCGGTCGGCGGCCTCGACGCCGAAGAGCTCGGGGAAGATGCCGCGCGAGTGGTCGGCGTAGTCGAGGAAGAGGACCAGGTCGCCGAGGCAGACCAGGGCGTCCGCCCCCTCGCCCGCCCGCGCCAGGCCCTCGGCGTTGCCGTGCACATCGCTGACCACGTGGACTCGCATACGGATCACCCTAGGGTGTGCGAAGGCGCCTCGGAAAGGGCCCCGACCTGCGGTTACTTCCCGGTTACCCGGCCGGGGGGCTAGGGTGCGGGGAGCGGTTCCGTGGCATGTGACGCAGCGAACATCTGGTCGTGACCCCCTATTCGAAACGCATACCGGTGGGTAACGTCCGGGCAGTCCTGTCCCCCCCTTGCCTGATCATGGACCGCAGCCGACGCAGCGCCCCTCGAAGACGCGGCGGCGCCGGCGCCCGACGAGGAGCAGCAGTCTTGCGCGAGTTCAGCCTTCCGGCCCTTTACGAGGTCCCCGCCGACGGAAACCTGACGGATCTCATCCGCCGGAACGCCGCACTGCACCCAGACGTCGCCGTCATAGGGCGCAAGGTGGACGGCCGCTGGCAGGACGTCACCGCGGCGGGCTTCCTCGACGAGGTCCGGGCCGCGGCCAAGGGCCTGATGGCGTCGGGCATCCGCCCCGGTGACCGGGTGGGCCTGCTGTCGCGGACCCGCTACGAGTGGGCGCTGCTGGACTTCGCCATCTGGAGCGCGGGCGCGGTCACCGTGCCCGTCTACGAGACCAGCTCGCCCGAGCAGATCCAGTGGATCCTGGGCGACTCCGGCGCGGTGGCCTGCCTGGTGGAGACCCCCGACCACGAGGCGGCCGTGGAGTCCGTGCGCGACCGCCTCCCCGAGCTCGCGAACATCTGGCAGATCGAGCGCGGGGCCGTCGAGCGCCTGCGGGCCGCCGGCGAGTCGCTGACGGACGAGCAGGTGGACGAGCGCAGCGCGCTGGCCACCGCGGACTCGCCCGCCACCATCGTCTACACCTCCGGCACCACCGGCCGCCCCAAGGGCTGCGTGCTGACCCACCGCGCCTTCTTCGCGGAGTGCGGCAACGCGGTCGAGCGGCTCAAGCCGCTGTTCAACACGGGCGATTCGTCCGTGCTGCTCTTCCTGCCCGCCGCCCACGTCTTCGGCCGGCTGGTCGAGGTCGCCGCGGTGCTGGCCCCGATCCGCCTGGGCCTGGTCAGCGACATCCGGAACCTGACCGACGACCTCCAGGGCTTCAGGCCCACGCTGGTCCTGGGCGTCCCGCGCGTCTTCGAGAAGGTCTACAACGGCGCCCGGGCCAAGGCCCAGGCGGACGGCAAGGGCAAGGTCTTCGACAAGGCGGCGGAGACGGCGATCGCCTACAGCCGGGCGCTGGACACCCCGTCGGGGCCGTCCTTCGGCCTGCGGATCAAGCACAAGGTCTTCGACAAGCTTGTCTACGGCAAGCTGCGCGCGGTCCTCGGCGGCCGCGCCACCCACGCCATCTCCGGCGGCGCCCCGCTCGGCGAGCGGCTCGGCCACTTCTACCGGGGCATCGGCTTCACGGTGCTGGAGGGCTACGGCCTGACGGAGTCGTGCGCGGCGACCGCCTTCAACCCCTGGGACAAGCCGCGCATCGGCTCGGTCGGCCAGCCGCTGCCGGGCTCGGTGGTGCGCATCGCCGACGACGGCGAGGTGCTGCTGCACGGCGAGCACCTGTTCACGGGCTACTGGAACAACGAGGCCGCGACGGCGGAGGCGCTGTCCGACGGCTGGTTCCACACCGGTGACCTGGGCACGCTGGACGAGGACGGCTTCCTGCGCATCACCGGCCGCAAGAAGGAGATCATCGTGACGGCGGGCGGCAAGAACGTCGCCCCCGCGGTGATCGAGGACCGCATCCGGGCGCACGCGCTGATCGCGGAGTGCATGGTCGTGGGCGACGGACGGCCGTTCGTGGGCGCGCTGATCACCCTGGACGAGGACTTCCTGCCCCGCTGGCTGGAACAGCACGGCAAGCCGGCCGGGCTGACGGCGTCCGAGCTGTCCGACGACGCGGACCTGCTGGCGGCCGTGCAGAAGGCGGTGGACGACGGCAACGCCGCCGTGTCCAAGGCGGAGTCGGTGCGCAAGTTCCGCATCCTGCCGGCGCAGTTCACGGAGGAGTCCGGGCACGTGACGCCGTCGCTGAAGCTGAAGCGCAACGTCGTGGCGAAGGACTTCGCGGACGAGATCGAGGCGATCTACCACGGCTGACGCCGCATACGGGTGAGGGGCTCGCGCCAGGTGGCGCGAGCCCCTCACCCGTTGGTCAGAGAAGGTCCTTCAGCCGCTCCGCCAGCAGGTCCCAGCGCCAGCGTTCCTCCACCCAGGCGCGCCCCCGCTCGCCCATGCGGCGGCGCAGCCCGGGATCCCGCAGCAGCGTGACGATCCGGTCGGCCGCCTCCGCCGGTGATCCGCCCCGCACCACGTACCCCGTCTCCCCCTCCAGCACCGCGTCCGGCGCTCCGCCGGAGTCGCCGGCGACCACCGGCAGTCCCGTGGCGGAGGCCTCCAGGTAGACGATGCCGAGGCCCTCGACGTCCAGGCCGCCGCGGCGGGTGCGGCAGGGCATCGCGAAGACGTCGCCGGCGCCGTAGTGCGCGGGCAGCTCCTCCCACTCCACCGGGCCGGTGAAGCGCACCGCGTGCGCGACCCCGCTGTCGGCGGCCAGCTTCCGCAGGTCCTCCGCGTAGGGGCCGCCGCCGACTATCAGCAGGACCGCGTCCGGGAGGGCCGCGAGGACGCGCGGCATGGCCTGGATCAGGGTGTCCTGGCCCTTGCGCGGCACGAGCCGGGAGACGCACACCACGACCGGGCGGTCGGCGAGCCCGAGCCGGGAGCGGACCTCCTCGCCCCCCGACGCCGGGTGGAAGGCCTTCTCGTCCACGCCCGGCGGCAGTTGCGTCATCCGCGCGGCCGCCTCGTCCGTCAGGGCGGAGGCGATCCGGACGCGGGTGTACTCGCCCAGATAGGTGATTGTGTCGGTGCCCTCGCCGATCCTGCGCAGCAGCTGCCGGGAGCCGGGCAGCTGGGCCCAGGCCGCCTCGTGGCCGTGCGTGGTGGCGACGAGCCGGCGCGCCCCCGCCCGGCGCAGCGCGGGGGCCATCAGCCCGAGCGGCGCAGCGGCCCCGAACCACACGGACGAACAGCCGTGCTCGCGCAGCAGCGAGGCCGCGCGCCGGGTCACCCGCGGGGTCGGCAGCAGCATGGTCGTACGGTCGCGGACGACCGGGAACGGCTGCTCGGCGTCGAACCGCGCGGTGGCCTCGGCACCCTCACGGCCCCGCTTCCAGGTGGAGGCGTAGACCACGATCCGCTCCGGGTCCAGGCGCAGCGCCATGTTGTGCAGGAAGGCCTGGATGCCGCCGGGACGGGGCGGGAAGTCGTTGGTGACGATAAGGGTCTTGTGCATCGCCGCCGACAGTACCGGGTGCGATCGGGCGTAGGCCGCGCCGCGTCCCGCCACGTCGTCGCGCGCGGGCCCCTCCGACCGGCATCATTCCTTCCAGTGACGGCGCGGGTACGGCGAGTGCTGCGGGTGCCGACGGAAGGACGTGGTGAGTGATGGTGGCGGGCACTGGTCTGCGGCTCTCGATCGTGGCGTGGGCCCTCACCCGGGCCGTGCTGCTGTTGTGCGTGTTCCGGGTGTGGATCCTGCCGGGGTCGGACGTCTCCGTCGACATCGAGGTGATCTACCAGGGCTGGTACGGGGTGCTGCGCACTGGCATCTTCCCGTACGACGACGTGACCTGGCAGTACCCGCCGGCGGCCGCGCTGGCCGTGCTCGCGCCCGGGCTGGTGCCGTTCCTGGACTACGCCCCGGCGTTCTTCGTGCTGTGCTTCCTGGCGGACGTCGCCGTCATGGGGATGCTGCTGTACGCGGTGCGCGACGGCCGGCGCAGCGCCTGGGGCGTGTGGGTGTGGGTGGTGGGGGTGCCGCTGCTGGGCCCCATCGTCTACGCCCGCTACGACGTGATGGTCACCGCCGTCGCCGTGGCGGCCCTGCTGGCGGCCCGCCGGCGGACCCGGCTGGCGGGGGCGCTGGTGGGCTTCGGCGCCCTGCTCAAGGTCTGGCCGGTGCTGCTGCTCGCCGGCTCCCCGCGCGGCCCGCGCACCCGCACGCTGTGGGGGTCGGCGCTGCTCACGGCGATGGGGCTGGCCATGTTCTTCGCGGCGGCGATGCCGGGGGCGCTGGCCTTCCTGACCTTCCAGCGGCACCGGGGCACGGAGGTGGAGTCCCTGGGCTCGCTGGTCTTCCACCTCGGGCGGCACCTCGGCTGGCACGGCAAGGCGCGGCTGAACTACGGCTCGGTGGAGTTCCTCGGCCGGCACGTCCACGCGGTGAGCTTCCTGGCGCTGGGGCTGAGCGTGCTGGCGTTCGCGTGGCTGCTGCTGTGGCGGGTGAGGGCGCGCAGGTTCACGGCGACCACGCCGTACGACGCGGCTTTCGCGGCGGTGCTGCTGTTCACCACGACCAGCAGGGTGATCAGCCCGCAGTACATGATCTGGCTGATCGGCCTGGCGGCGGTGTGCGTGACGATGCGGACGCCACGGCAGGGGCTGCCGGTGGTACTGGTGCTGCTGGCGACGCCGCTCACCCAGCTGGAGTTCCCCATCTGGTTCTCGCACGTCGTCGCGAGCGACAAGCTGGGGGTGGCGACGCTGACGCTGCGCAACGGGCTGCTGGTGGCGGCGACCGTGCTGGCCTGCGCACGGCTGTGGCGGGAGACGGTGACGGAGGACCACCCCTCCCAGGAGGAGCCGGAGCCGCCGGCGGAGAAGGAGTCGGCGCTGGTGCCGGGGTGAGCACCGGGGCCGCACGGCCCCGGGCGCGGCGGGCGGGCGCCGTCAGAAGGCGTCCGTCACGTACCGCCGCCACTGCTGGGTGAACTCCCCCGCGCTCACCCCCAGCACCTCGCGCAACGCCCCGTCCACCGCGCCCGCCCGCTTCTTCCGGGCCCCCACCGCCGCGTAGAACGCGACCAGTCTCTCCTCGCCCCACCGCTCGGCGATCATGCGGCACGCCAGCCAGCCGCCCTCGTAGGCGCGGGCCAGCCGCCCCGCCTCGCCCGTGAAACCGAAGTCCGCGTCCTCGGGCAGCTCGCGCGGGGCCGAGCCGGCCTCCAGGGCGGCGGCGAGCTCGGGGGCGGCCTGGCGGGCCGTGCGGCCGGTGGCGCGGTAGGCGGCCCAGTCGGCGAAGCCCTCGGACAGCCACAGCGGGGTGGCGGCCGACGTCCGGGCGCGGGTCGCCACGTGCGCCGTCTCGTGCGTGAGCACGATCCGCCGCCCGAAGTCGCCGAGCGCGCCGTACGCCTCGGGGTTGACGATGATGCGGTCGGCGGGGGCCGCCGGCCCGCCGCCGACCTCGCCGGTGGTCACGGCGGCGATGCCCCGGTAGTTGGCGGCGGGCGCCCCCAGCAGCGCGGCCATGCGGTCCAGGGAGGCGGGCATCTCGACCACCACCCGCTCCGCCCACGGGCCCCGCCACGCCCCGTCCACGTCCGGCACCGCCCGGTCGACGAGGTCCGCCACCGCCCGCAGCCGCTGTGGGTCCTGACCCACCCCCAGGACGATCCCGCGCCGCCCCCGCACGACCGTGACCTCGCCCTGCTCCCACAGCTGCGCGCCGCCCCCGCCGGCGTCCTGCCCGGCCACGTACCAGCCGCCGTCGCGGCGCACCAGCGTCAGCCGCAGGGCGGCGCTGACGGGAGCGCTGTCGTAGCCGGCCAGCCGGTAGCGCAGTTCGACCTGTGCCGCGAGCCGCCGGCCGTCGCCCGCGGCCGGGGCGAAGCCGCCGGTCCGCACCAGGCGGTACTCCCAGGAGGCGAGCGGCACGGAGGCGAGGCTCGCGAAGACCCGCCGCCGCTCGGCGCGGTAGCCCTCGGCGGCCGGGTCGACGGCGGCCAGGTACGCGCTCTCGTCCCGGTCGCGCACGGCGGCGGACCACCGCTTGAGCAGCCGTTCGGCGGCCGCGCGGCCGTGGTCCCCGCGGTCGCCGCCCCCGCTCACGTCGCAGCCGGTCAGGGCCTGGACGCCGAGCACCACCGCGGTCAGGCAGCACGCCGCCCGCCGCCCGCTCCGCCTCCAGCCCGTCACGCCCGCATCGTACGAGCAGGGGGGACCGGACGCCGCGTCAGGGCACGCTCAGGGGCGGGTGACGGAGGAGATCGGCATCATGTCGGCCGGGTCGTAGCGCACCCGGGCGCCCGGGTAGGGGGCGTGCACGACCTGGCCGTTGCCGACGTACATGCCCACGTGGCTGGCGTCGTCGCGGTAGATCACCAGGTCGCCCGGGCGGGCCTCGGCCAGCGAGACGTGGCGGCCGGCGTTGCGCTGGGCCTGCGAGGTGCGCGGCAGGCCCACTCCGGCGCGTCCGTAGGCCCACTGCATCAGCCCGGAGCAGTCGAAGGCGCCGGGCCCGGTCGCCCCCCAGGCGTACGGGGAGCCGACCGCCGAGCGGACGGCCATCGCGGCGGCGGCTCCCCGGCCGGATCCGATGCCGGACAGGTCGGGCAGCACGGAGCGCAGCGGGCCGGCCGGGCGGTCCTCGGCGCGGGAGGAGCGGGTGTACTCGGCCCGGTCGGCCTCCGGCAGGGAGTTCAGCAGCCGGCGGGCGGCGGCCAGCTTCCCCTCGACCTCGTGCTTGTGCCGCTCGACGGCCCGCCGGCTGTCCTCCAGTTCGGCGAGGGTGCGCGCGGCTTCCTCGCGCTCCTGGCGCAGGCTGCGCTGTGCGGCCAGCAGGGCGCGCAGCTGCCCGGCCTGACGGCCGGTGACGCGGTCGAGGGTGGTGGCGCGGTCGAGGTAGCCGTCGGCGTCGGAGGACAGCAGCAGCTGGAGGGCGGGGTCGACGGCACCGCTGCGGTACTGGGCGGCGGCGACCATGCCGAGGGCGCTGCGCATCCGGTTGACCTTCTCCTGGCCCCGGGCGACCCGGTCGGCGGCTCGTTCCACCTGTTCCTTGAGGGTGCCCGCGCGTTCGTCCGCCGCGTTGAACCGCTCGGTGGCCCGCTCCGCCTGTTCGTAGAGCCGGTCGAGCTGGGCCTTGACCGTCCCCGGGGCCGCGGGGGCCTCGGCGGTGTCGCCGGGCCGGGCGGTCGCCGGCGCCGCCGAGAGGGCGGCCGCGGCGGTGGCCACGGCGGCCGAGAGGACGGCAGACCGGACGCCCGGGCTGCGACCGGTCTGCGTGGGACGGCGATGGGACGCCACTGGGTGCCGCACTTCCTTCCGCTGTGTGCGGTGCCCTGCCGCCCGGTTGACGGGGCGGTCTCCGGCGGGCGCCGCGCGCCAGACAGTAGCGGCGCGGTCACCCCCTGTTCAAAGACCGTACGCGGTGGGAAAACTGACGCCCCGCCGGAGACGCAGGTCACCGGCGGGGCGTGGTGTCAGTGGGCGACGCCGCGATTCGCCCGAACGGGCGGCGTGGCGTGGCGCGGCGCGGGCCCGGAGGGTCAGCCGATGCGGACGCCGAACTGGAAGGGCATGTTGCTCATCGCCTCGTAGCGCACGTTCGTGCCGGGCTTGGGGGCGTGGAGGGTCATGCCGTTGCCCGCGTAGAGGCCCACGTGGTGCAGGTCGCCGTAGAAGAGGACCAGGTCGCCGGGCTTGAGCTGGCTCTGGTCGTAGATGCGGGTGCCGTCGTTGGCCTGCTCCTGCGAGGTGCGGCTGATGTTGACGCCGGCCTGGGCGTAGGCCCAGGAGGTCAGGCCGGAGCAGTCGAAGGAGTTGGGGCCGGTGGCGCCCCACACGTACGGGGCCTTGCCCGCCTTGGTGTCGGCGGCGGCCAGGGCGGCGGCGGCGCGGCCGGAGCCGGCCGGGACCTTGGGGCGGGAGGCGCTGGAGCCGGAACCCGTATCGGCGCCCGAGCCGGAGCCGGAGCCGCCGCTCTTGCCGCCGCTGTCCTTGTCCGCGCCGGTGATCTCGGCGCGCTCCTTGGCGGAGAGGGTGTTGAGGACGTCCTGGGCGTCGGAGAGCTTGCCCTGGATCTCCTGCTTCTTCTCCCCCAGCGCCTTGCGGGTGGACTCGAGGTCGGCGAGCTTTCCGGTGGCCTGCTGGCGCTCCTGCCTGAGGGTGCGCTGCTTGTCGGCGATGCGCTTGAGGGCCTCGGCCTGCTTGGCGGTGAGCTGGTTGAGGGTGGAGGCCTTCTCCAGGTAGCTGTCCGGGTCGGAGGAGAGCAGCAGTTGCAGCGTGGGGTCGACGGAGCCGCTGCGGTACTGGGCGGTGGCGATCGCGCCGAGGCCGTTGCGGAGCTTGTTCAGCTCCTCCTGGCCGCGGGCCACCTTGTCCTGGAGGTCGCCGACCTCCTTCTCCAGCTGCTCCTGCTTCTCCTTGGCCCCGTTGAACTTCTCGGTGGCCTGCTCCGCCTCTTCGTAGAGCTTGTCGACCTTCGTCTTGGCGTCCGCCTTGGACGGGGAGTCGGCGTGCGCGGCCTGGGCCGAGAGGGCGACCGCGGCGGCGGCGGTCGCGGTGAGGACGGTGACCCGAGTGCGGCTCGGCTGCTTGGGACGACGGTGGGACGCCACGGAGAGACGAGCTCCTTCTTCTGCTCGACCGCGTGCCACCCGGACTGCCGCGCGCACGGCGGGACCCCTCGCGCCACCCCGAATGGATGATCACCGTGCGAAGGGTTCGAGGCCCGACCCTAGTGAGCGGAATGTGATCCTTTCAAATTCTCGTACGAAAAAACTTCGTCAGTACAGCATCCTTTACCAAGTCCGCACGGTCGGTAATGGACAGTTGACGGTCAGGTACGTGCAAGTCGCTTGAGCAGCAAAGCCGATGCCACCGGCCGCGCCCCGGCCTTGGCCACGCCGTCCGCCACCTCGCGGTCCGTGGAGACCACGACGACCGGCCGGCCCGGCGGCTCGGCCCGCACCAGCTGCCGGATCAGCTCGTCGGCCGTCACCCCCGGCTTGCTGAACAGCACCCGCACCCCGCGCGGCGGCGCCAGCAGCACCGGCGCGGCCAGCTCGGCGCCGTCGAAGACGCACGTCACCTCCGCGCCCGACTGCGCGGCCAGCATCGCGAGCCCGCCCAGCAGCCGCAGCCGCTGCTTGTCCAGGGGCATCGTCGGATAGCCGGTCTTGGTGACGTTGTAGCCGTCGACCACCAAGTGGGCCTGGGGCAGCGCCAACAGCTGGTCCAGCAGCGCCGGATCGGTCTCCGACAGCGCCCGGGTCGCGATGTCCCTGGGCGTCATCATGCCCGGCCGCACCGCGTCCACGGTGTCCGCCGGATGCACCGACGCCGGCGGCAGCGCCAGCTCCCGCCGCAGCCCCTGGGCCCCCTCCAGGACCGTGTCCAGCAGCAGCCGCAGCCGCACGTCCTCCACGCTGCGCCCCTCGCGTGCCGCCCGGCGGCTCGCCTCCAGCGCCGCCTCGGCCTCCGCGAGGCGCGCCTTGGCGCGCCGGGTCTCGCCCGAGGCGGCCGCCTTCTCGGCCTGGGCCTCCGCCCGGACGGACTCCAGCTCGGCCTGCGCCTTGCGCAGCGCGGCCTCGCCGCGCCGCACGTCGCTGAGCGCGCTGCGCAGCTTGCGCTGGAGGGCCTCTGTCTCCTTGCGGGCCGCGTCCAGCTCCGCGCGGACGCGCTCGGCCTCGGCCTTGGTCTCCGCACGGGCCGCGGCCAGTTCCTCCC
Source organism: Streptomyces cinnamoneus (assembly GCF_002939475.1). NCBI lineage: Bacteria > Bacillati > Actinomycetota > Actinomycetes > Kitasatosporales > Streptomycetaceae > Streptomyces > Streptomyces cinnamoneus. Next base: position 1,946,698 of record NZ_PKFQ01000001.1, read on the forward strand.
GCAGCCGGCGCAGTTCGCGCTGGGCCTCCTCGCCCGCCCGCTCGGCGCTGGCCCGCTGGGCCTCCTCGCCGGCCGCCGTGACCAGCTTGACCCAGCCGGCCGGGCGCAGCACGAAGGCCATGGCGGCCACGTCCTCCGGGTCGGCGGCCGCCGGCGGCGACCCGGCCTCCAGCGCGTCGACCAGCTCCGAGCCGCTCTCGCGCAGCCGCGCCGAGATCCGCTGCCGGAAGGCGGGGTCGCCCTCCACGGCGGCCGCCATGGCGTTCCCCGCGAACTTGGCCCGCCGGCTCGGCGTGAACCGGGAGTACTGCCGCAGCTGGGGCGGCAGTTCGGCGACCGTCAGCCCGCCGAACGCCTCGGCGACCAGCCCGATGACCCGGCGCCGGATCCCCTCGGGCAACGGCCGGTCGAGCACCTCGGTGACGCCGTCGTCGGCCCCGCCGGCGTCACCGGCCGCCTCCGCGCCGTCTGTGTGCTCCACCACCGTTTCATCGCTCCCGTTCTTCAGGCATGCGCGCCCGGCCGGTCCACCAGCTCGATCTGGTCGACGGCGTTGCACCACCGGCAGCGCACGGATTCGATCGTCTCACTGAGCACCTCGCGCTCCTCCACCGTCGGCTCGCCGGACAGGTCGAGGTGCACGAACTCGACGGCCGTGGTCCGCCGCGTCACGTCGAAGCGCGTGAGGTTGCCGCACAGCGTGCAGCGCCACCGGGTGCCGGCGCTCGGCTGGGGAATGCCCATCGTGTCGTCCGTCCGTCTCGAGTGGTCCGCGAAGTGCTTTCCGTAACCCTACGGCCTGGTGGTCGCCGAGGGCGGTGCCACCGGCCGGAGCGGAACGCCCGGCGAGGCACTTAGGGATGGTTGCGCCTGGTACGCCATGATCTGGCAATGATCGAAAAGGCAGGAACTCCGGGCGGATCCGGCACTCCTGTGGTGACGTGGACGCTCCTGGCCCTGTGCTGCGCGGTCTTCGTCGTCGGCCCGGTGTCCGGTCTCAACCCCGCCTACGGCACCGGGCACGCGCTGCACGCGGCCCAGACCGCCTACTTCCAGCGCTGGGGCGTGGTGCCCGAGGAGCTGTGGTACGGCTCGCCCCTGGCTCTCTGCACGCCGTTCACGGCCCTCTTCGTGCACGGCAACTGGCTGCATCTCCTGGGCAACATGCTCTTCCTCTACGTCTTCGGCGCCATGACCGAGGCGCGGATGGGCCGCGGCGCCTTCGCCCTGTGCTACCTCGTCACCGGCACGCTCGCCCTGCTCGGCTACGCCGCCGTGCACGCCCACTCCGACCGCACGCTCGTCGGAGCCTCCGGCGCCATCTCCGGGGTGCTCGGCGCGTTCCTCTATCTCTTCCCCAGGGCGCGCGTGACCAGCCTTCTGCCCTTCCTCTTCTTCCTGCCGCTGCGCCTGCCCGCCTGGGCCGTACTGCTGTTCTGGTTCGTCCTGCAGTGGCTGGCGGCGGGCGCGGAGGCGGGACGTCCGGGGGTCGCCCATCTGGCGCACGTCCTGGGCTTCGCGCTGGGCTTCGCCTTCGCCTGGGGGCTCGGAACGCATGCGGCTAGAGTGAAGAACGCAGCCAGGTCCACCGAAGGAGACAAACCGACGTGATCACTTCGATCGTGCTCATCAAGACCGACGTGGACCGGATCCCCGAGATCGCCGAGAGCATCGCCGCCCTGGAGGGCGTCAGCGAGGTCTACTCGGTCACCGGCGCCTGCGACCTGATCGCCCTGGTGCGGGTGGCCCGGCACGACGACCTCGCGGACGTCATCCCGGGCCGCATCAGCAAGGTGCCGGGAGTGGCCTCCACCGAGACGCACATCGCCTTCCGCACCTACTCCCAGCACGACCTCGAGGCGGCCTTCGCCATCGGCCTCGACAACTGACGCCTCAGGCGGAGCCGTCGGGCACGCAGCGCCCGTCCTCGGTACGGTAGAGCCAGCGGGCGCCGTTCGCCACCAGCTCCCCCACGGCCCGGACGAACCGCTCGACGTGCTCGTCGGGCGTCCCGGCGCCGAAGCTGACCCTGACGGCGTTCAGCGACCGCTCCCCGTCGGGGGCCCCGCACTCACCGGGCTCGTCCCGTTCGCCGCCCAGCAGGACGCGGACGAGCGGATGGGCGCAGAAGAGGCCGTCGCGGACCCCGATGCCGTACTCGGCCGACAGCGCGGCCGCGAAGTGCGAGCTGTTCCAGCCGTCGACCACGAAGGACAGGACGCCCACGCGCGGGGCGTCGTCTCCGAACAGTGACAGCACCCGCACCCCGGGCACCCCGGCCAGTCCCTCCCGCACCCGCGCCACCAGCCGCTGTTCGCGCTCGACCAGCCGCTCGAAGCCGGCCTCGGTGAGCGCCTTGCAGGCGGCGGCGATCGCGTAGGCGCCGATGACGTTGGGCGAACCGGCCTCGTGCCGGGCGGCGGTCGTGTGCCACTCGACGTCGAGGCCCCCGTCCCCGCCCCGCGCGACCGTGCGGCTCGCGCCGCCGCCGGCCAGGTACGGCCGGGCCCGCGTCAGCCAGTCCGCCCGTCCGGCCAGCACGCCGGAGCCGAACGGCGCGTAGAGCTTGTGCCCGGAGAACGCGACCCAGTCGACGTCACAGGCGGCGATGTCCACCGGGTGGTGCGGCGCCAGCTGCGCGGCGTCCACCACGATCCGCGCCCCGTGCGCGTGGGCCGCCGCCGCGAGCTCCCGCACCGGCCACAACTCACCCGTGACGTTGGACGCCCCGGTCACGCAGACGAGTGCCGGACCGTGGGGGTCGCGGTCGGCCAGCGCGCGCTCCAGGATCTCGACGGCCTGCCGCGGGCTGCGCGGGGCGTCCAGGACGGTGACGTGGCCGGCGGGCCAGGGCAGCAGCGCCGCGTGGTGCTCGGTCTCGAAGACGAACACCCGGCAGCCGGCGGGCAGTACGGCCGCCAGCAGGTTGAGCGAGTCGGTGGTGGAGCGGGTGAAGACGACCTGGTCGCCGGGGCGGCAGCCGAGGAAGGCGGCGACCTCGGCCCTGCTGTTCTCGAAGAGCTCGGTGGACAGCTGCGAGAGGTATCCGGCACCGCGGTGCACGCTGCCGTAGTAGGGCGCGTACGCGGCCACGTCGTCCCAGACCCGCTGGAGGGCCGGGGCGCTGGCGGCGTAGTCGAGCGCCGCGTACGTCACCTCTCCCCCGGTGACGAGCGGCACCCGGACGTCCCTGCCCAGGACGGGCAGCGGCGGACAAACGGACTGGTCGGCGGCAAGGGTGGCGACAGACATGGCGAACTCCCGTACAGAGCAGGCGAATTCGACCGCGCGACGGCGCGGGAAAAGGGAAGTGGGTACGGAGAAGGGGCTCGTGGAGCCCTAGCGCATTCGCTGCGTCACGGAAGTTCTCCCTCGACAACCAGGATCCCTGGCGAGGGATCCGCGCTTGTCGCAGACCTCGCTGCCTGCGACCTGGTCATCACCCGGGGCACCCCGCCACGGAAGGAGGGTTGCCGGACAGCGGGCCGGGGCCGTGTCGCTGTCACTCGTGACCTTGCCGAGGAGTATGGCACAACAACCTCCTCGGCACAGGGGCCCTCTCGCATGCCGGACGGCCCGTCCGGCATGCGGGGCCTGGGCCGTGCCGGCGAAGTCCCGCCCGGCCCGGGCTAGGCGTTGCTCGCCGTGACCCAGCGTTCGAGCGCCCGCCGGGCCGCTCCCGAGTCGATCGACTCCGCGGCCCGGGCCATCCCGGCGGTGATCTGCTCGGCGAGCGGCGCCCCGGTGGGCTCCAGGGCCACCAGCGCGGCGGCGGCGTTCAGCAGCACCGCGTCCCGCACCGGACCGGTCTCGCCGCCCAGCAGCCGCCGCGCCACGTCCGCGTTGTACGAGGCGTCGGCGCCGCGCAGCGCCTCCACCGGCACCAGCTCGATCCCCACGTCCCGCGGGTCGAACGCCTCCTCGCGCACCCGGCCGTCGCGCACGACCCACACCCGCGAGGTCGCCGTCGTGGTCAGCTCGTCCAGGCCGTCGTCGCCGCGGAAGACCAGGGCCGAGGAGCCCCGCTCGGCGAGCACCCCGGCCAGGATCGGCGCCATCCGGGGGTCCGCGACACCCGTCGCCTGGGCCCTCACCCGGGCGGGGTTGGTCAGCGGACCCAGCACGTTGAAGGTCGTCCGGATGCCCAACTCCCGCCGGGCCGGGGCCACGTGCCGCAGCGCGGGGTGGAACTTCACCGCGAAGCAGAACGTGATGCCGGCCTCCTCGGCCACCTCCACCACGCGGCGCGGGGTGAGGTCCAGGTTGACGCCGAGCTTCTCCAGGACGTCCGAGGCGCCGCTGGCGGAGGACGCGGCGCGGTTGCCGTGCTTGACGACCTTCGCCCCGGTGCCGGCGACGACGATCGAGGACATGGTGGAGATGTTGACGGTCTTGGCGCCGTCGCCGCCCGTGCCCACGATGTCCACGCTGGGACCCGGCACCTCGATCAGGTTGGCGTGCGCGTACATCGTGCGGACCAGGCCGGAGATCTCGGCGACCGTCTCGCCCTTGGCCCGCAGCGCCACGGCGAAGCCGGCGATCTGGGCGTCGGTCGCCTCGCCGCGCATGATGCGGTCCATGGCCCAGGCGGTGTCGTCCGCGCTGAGGTCCACCCGGTTCAGCAGGGCGTCGAGCACGCCGGGCCAGGAGGGGGCCACCGAGCGCTCGCCGCCTGCCGGGGTCGCAACGTTCATGGTCCACACTCCTGGTGGTCGGTCCGAGGGGGGACCGCGTAGAGGTCCACTGGTTCCCGGGGTCCAGCCTATCCAGCTCCACGGACAGCGAAGAGCCCCGTCCATGCGATGGACGGGGCTCTCGCCGTGGCGATCAGTTACTGATCAGTGGGCGGGGATCAGTGGTGGCCGTGGCCGCTCGTGATCTCCTGGTACTCCTCCGCGGTGGCCTTGGGGATGTGCGTCCCCTCGCCGTAGAAGCCCTTCGAGAGCTTCACGCGCAGGCGCTGGCCGGCGCCGGCCTTGCGGGCGACACCGTTCTCGTCGACCTCGGGCTCGAGCTCGAGCGGCCGGGGCTGCTCGTGCGCCGTGAGGGTGTGCAGCTGCTGCTGCGAGAGCGGCTCGTGGACCTCGACGAACTCACCGTGCGGCAGGCGCTTGATGATGCCCGACTCGCGGCCGTGCAGCACCTTGTCCTTGTCGCGGCGCTGGAGACCCATGCAGATCCGGCGCGTGGCGACGAAGGCGATGACCGGGCCGACGAAGAAGCCGATCCGGACGAACCAGGTGATGGCGTTGATCGACAGGTGGAAGTGGGTGGCCCACAGGTCGTTGCCACCACCGACCATCATGACCATGTACGCGGTCAGCCACGCCACACCGAAGGCGGTGCGGGTCGGGGCGTTGCGCGGACGGTCCAGCAGGTGGTGCTCCCGCTTGTCGCCGGTCACCCACGACTCGATGAAGGGGTAGACCGCGATGGCCGCGAGGACCAGCGGGAAGATCATCATCGGGATGAACACGCCCAGGACGAACGTGTGGCCCGCGACGTTGATCTCCCAGCCCGGCATCACTCGGATGAGGCCCTCGGCGAAGCCCATGTACCAGTCGGGCTGGGCGCCGGTGGACACCTGGTCCGGCCGGTAGGGGCCGATGGACCAGATCGGGTTGATCGACGCGATGGCCGCGATGGCCGCGATCACACCGAAGACCAGGAAGAAGAAGCCTCCGGCCTTGGCCATGTAGACCGGCAGCAGCGGCATGCCGACCACGTTCTTGTTCGTCCGGCCGGGGCCGGGGAACTGCGTGTGCTTGTGGTAGAAGACCAGGATCAGGTGCGCCACCAGCAGGCCGAGCATGATGCCCGGCAGCAGCAGGACGTGGATCGAGAAGAACCGCGGCACGAAGTCCGAGCCGGGGAACTCGCCGCCGAAGAGGAACATCGAGATGTACGTGCCCACGATGGGGAACGACAGGATCGCGCCCTCCATGAAGCGGACACCGGTGCCGGAGAGCAGGTCGTCCGGCAGCGAGTAACCGGTGAAGCCGGTGAACATGCCGAGGACGAACAGCAGGAAGCCGAACAGCCAGTTGACCTCACGCGGCTTGCGGAACGCGCCGGTGAAGAACACGCGCATCATGTGCACGAACATGCCGGCCAGGAAGATCAGCGCGGCCCAGTGGTGGATCTGCCGGATGAGCAGACCGCCACGGACGTCGAAGCTGATGTCGAGGGTCGACTTGAACGCCTCGGACATCCGCATGCCCTGCAGCGGGGCGTACGAGCCGTGGTAGACGACCTCGTTCATGGACGGGTGGAAGAACAGCGTCAGGTACACACCCGTGAGGATGATGATGATGAAGCTGTAGAGGCAGACCTCGCCCAGCATGAAGGACCAGTGGTCCGGGAAGATCTTGCGCATGTTGGCCTTGGCCAGGCTGTAGATGCCCAGCCGGCCGTCGGCCCAGTCGGCTACCCGCTCGCCGGCGGGCGCCTTGCGGCGGTTGTCAGCTGCAGTACTCATCCGCGCTCCCAGAAGGCAGGACCGACGGGCTCGGCGAAGTCGCCCATGGCCTCGAGGTAGCCCTTGTCGTTGACCTTGATCCGCAGCTGCGGCAGGGCGTGGCCGGCCGGGCCGAAGATCACGCGACCGCCGTCGGAGAGGTCGAAGGTGGACTGGTGGCACGGGCACAGCACGTGGTGCGTCTGCTGCTCGTAGAGGCTGATCGGGCAGCCGACGTGGGTGCAGATCTTGGAGAACGCGACGATGCCGTCGGCCGACCAGTCGAGCTCGCGCTTGTCCTTGATGTTCTCCGGACGGAGCCGGACGATCATCAGGGCCGCCTTGGCGATCTCCTGCTGGAAGTCGTGGTCCTCCTCCGTCATGCCCTCGGGCATGGCGAAGGTGAGGGAGCCGACCTGGATGTCCTCGGGACGCAGCGGCTGCATCGTGTTCTGGTTGATCAGCATCTTGCCCGCGGACCAGGCGGTCTTGCGGAGCTTGGTGCCGGGCAGCGGGCCGAGGTCGCGCAGCAGCACGACGCCGGACAGCGGCACCAGGGCCAGCGCGCCGAACATCGTGTTGCGCAGCAGCTTGCGGCGGCCGAAGGTCGACTCCTCCGCGCCCTGCTTGAAGTCGGCCATGACCTTGGCCTTGACCTCGGGCTCGGCCTGGATCGGGTGCCGCTCGTCGGCGTGCTCGACGTCGGACATCAGGGTGCGCGCCCAGTGGACGGCGCCCGCGCCGATGCAGAACAGCGCCACGCCGAGGGTCAGGCCCAGGGAGAAGTTCAGGGCGCTGATGTGGCCGATCGGGAACACGTAGATGCTCTTGTCGATCGGCAGGGTCACGTAGGCGGCGATGAAGCCGATCGTGGCCAGCATCGAGAGCATGAACAGGAACGCGACCACGCGCTCGGAGCGCTTGGCGGCCTGCTCGTCGATGTCCTGGATGCGGGGCTCGTGCGGCGGCAGCCCCGGGTCGGCGAACGGGTCGCCGGCGGTGGCTACCACACCTTCGTGCGCGTCGCCCTGCTTGCTCGGCAGGGTCTCTTCTGGAATGTCTTGGCTACTCATGACTTCTTGGCCTTGGCGGTGTGGGCGGCGACCCAGATGGCGACGGCGACCAACGCGCCCAGACCGAAGATCCACGCGAACAGACCCTCACTGACCGGGCCGAGCCCGCCCAGTTCGAGGCCGCCCGGGCTCTTGGTCTTGCTGCTGTTGACCGTGTCGAGGTACGCGATGATGTCCTTCTTGTTCTTCTCGGTCATCGTGGTGTCCGGGAAGGAAGGCATGTTCTGCGGGCCGGTCTGCATGGCCTCGTAGATGTGCTTCGGGTTGACGTCCTCGAGCGTCGGGGCGAACTTGCCGTTCGAGAGCGCGCCGCCCTTGCCGACGAAGTTGTGGCACTGGGCGCAGTTCGTACGGAACAGCTCCCCGCCCTTGGCGATGTCGGCACCCTCGGGGCTGTACTGGCTCTTGGCCGGGACCGAGGGGCCCGCGCCCAGGGAGGCGATGTACGCGGCGAGCTGGTCGATCTCGGCCTGGTTGTAGATCGCCTTCTTGCGGGGCGCCTGGGCGCCCTGCTGCTGGAGCGGCATGCGGCCGGTGGCGACCTGGAAGTCGACGGCGGCGGAACCCACGCCGACCAGGCTCGGCCCGTCGGAGGTGCCCTGACCGCCGGTGCCGTGGCAGCTTGCGCAGCCCACGGAATACAGCTTCTTGCCCTCCTCGATGGCGAGGGACTGGGCGGTGTCATCGGCCTTGGCCGTGTCCGCCGGCGCGAACGCGGCGTACAGCCCCCCAGTTACCGCCAGCGCGAAGAGTAGGACGACGACCGCCGCCAGCGGATGGCGTCGTCGTGCGGAGAGCTTTTTCACGGATTACCCCGGTGTCAGGATCTTCTGCGTCGATGCTGGACTGATGGTCCGGTGCGGGACAGGACCGATTACTTGATCAAGTAGATCGTGGCGAAGAGGCCGATCCAGACCACGTCGACGAAGTGCCAGTAGTAGGACACGACGATGGCCGCCGTCGCCTGGTGGTGGGTGAACCTCTTGGCCGCGTACGTCCTGCCCAGGACCAGCAGGAAGGCGATGAGACCGCCCGTCACGTGCAGGCCGTGGAAGCCGGTCGTCAGGTAGAACACCGAACCGTACGGGTCGGAGGAGAGCGAGAGGCCCTCCTCCTTGACCAGATCGGTGTATTCGAAGACCTGGCCGCCGATGAAGATGGCACCCATCACGAAGGTGACCACGAACCACATGCGCAGCTTCTTCACGTCGCCGCGCTCGGCGGCGAAGACGCCGAGCTGGCAGGTGAGGGAGGAGAGCACCAGGATCGTGGTGTTGGTGGCCGAGAACGGAAGGTTCAGCGCGGACGCCATTTCCTTCCAGTGGTCGGTACCCATCACCGATCGCAGGGTGAAGTACATCGCGAAGAGGGCCGCGAAGAACATCAGCTCGGAACTCAACCAGATGATGGTTCCGACGCTGGTGAGGTTCGGTCGATTGACCGACGGGTGTGCGTGCCCGGTATCAGTTGCTGTTGCTGTCGCCACGACCGACATTATGTCGGTCGCTTATCTCGCGCTCACTCCGGGGGGTGCCGTTCGGTGTGTCAAGACGGTATGCGCTGCTCGTACGGCCCTGCCCTTGCTCCGGACGAGGGACCCCGAGGCGTCCCCCGAAGGGAGGAAGCGCTGGTTCCGGGACAGTTGGGGACCGGCCCGAACCCTCCTCGTGAGGGCCCTGTGGGGAGTAGCGTCGCCGGGGACACCTCCCGGCGGCGGCCGGGGGAGGTCCGACCCACAGCTGTGCTTGTCCACGAGTCTGGAGGAACGATGCGGCCGACGGCTACGGTGCTGGTCTACAGCGACGACGCGAGCACCCGCGAGCAGGTGCGGCTGGCCGGCGGGCGGCGTCCCGCGGCCGACGTGCCGCCGGTGGAGTACCTGGAGTGCGCGACCCTGCCGGCGGTCCTGAGGACCTTGGAGGAGCACCGCGTGGACGTGTGCGTCCTGGACGGCGAGACGGCGCCTGCGGGCGGCATGGGGGTGTGCAGGCAGCTGAAGGACGAGGTGTTCCGCTGCCCGCCCGTGCTGCTGCTCATCGGCCGCCCCCAGGACGCCTGGCTGGCCACCTGGAGCCGCGCGGACGCGGCGGTGACCCACCCGCTGGACCCGGTGGCCTTCGCGGAGTCGCTGGCGGAGCTGCTGCGCCCGGGCGACCGGCAGCCCCAGCCCAGCTGAGGGCCGGGGCGGGGCGGTCTAGACGCGGGGGCGCAGGCGGGCGGCGTCGGCGGGGCTGGTGCCCTCGCGCTTGCCGGCCATCAGGGCGCTGCCCTCGCGCCACTGCTTCCAGGGCATGTTCCAGTCGCCGAAGCCGTTGTCGAAGGGCGTCATGGTGGCGCCGGCGCTGCCGACGACCTTGACGACGTCGCCGACGCGGACGTTGTCGAAGAACCACTTGGCGTTCTCGGTGCTCATGCCGGTGCACCCGTGGCTGACGTTGTCCGCTCCCTGCGACCCGACGGACCAGGGGGCGGCGTGCACGTATTCACCGCTCCATGTCACCCGGGTGGCCCAGTAGACGGGCAGGTCGTAGGAGTCCGAACTGCCCTCGGCGATGCCGATGCTGGTTCCGCGCATCCGTACGAAGGATTCCTGGCCCAGGACCACCTTGACCCCGTTGCGGGTGGCGTAGCCGGGCTTGCCGGTGGTCACCGGGATGGTCCGGACCGTCTTGCCGTTCTTCATCACGGTCATGTAGTGCGCGGCGGCGTCGGTGACGGCCTCGACACGGTCGCCGATGGTCAGCCGCACGGGCTTGGAGGGGCCTCCGTAGAGCCCGGGGGCCACCTTGATCCCGTCGAGCGTGGCGTGGGCCTCGATGACGGAGTTGGCCGGCCAGTAGTCCTGCGGGCGGTAGTGCAGGGTGCGGTTGTCCACCCAGTGCCAGGCGCCCTGGACGGCGGGCTGGGCGTCCACCCGGAGGGTGCGCTCGATGACGGCGCGGGCGGCCGGGTCCTGGACGGGGATGCTCAGTTCGGCGGTGATGGGCTGGCCGACGCCGTATTTGCCGCTCTGCGGGCCGAAGGCGACCCGCAGCAGCCGGTCGGCCGGATTGGTGTCGAAGCCGATCGTGCGGCGGCCCTGGGCGCCCTCCTCGTCCTCGGTGCTCACCCGGACGGTGTAGTGCGCGCCGGCCGCCAGTGGGGCGGTGCTGTGCCAGCTGGAGCCGTCGGCGGCCAGTTCGCCCTTGACGTAGCGTCCTGCGGCGTCCGTGGCCGTGACGTCCGTGATGTGGTCGCCGCCGGTCGCGGTCACCTCCAGGGGCTTGCTCGGATCCACCTTGTGGCCGGCCCGGGCGCCGGCGAGGCCGACCGACGCCGAGGCGTCGTAGGGCTTGTCGGCCAGCGGGTTCGACGAGCCGCCGCACGCGGACGCCCCCAGCGCCAAGGAGACCAGCAGCAGGGCGAGGACTTCCGCCGTGCGCCTGCGAGGTGAGTGACTCATGGTCACACCGTAGGAAGAATCGGGTGATACGGCTTCTGGTGTGGTGCAAACGGGTGTAAACGCACGCCGGGCCCCGCACACCCGAGGGTGTGCGGGGCCCGGCGGAAGCTGCCGCGAGGACCTACTGGTTCTGGTTCTCGCCGCGGTAGAACTCGAACACCCAGCCGAAGAGGCCGACCAGGATGACCGGGGCCGAGAAGTACATGAGCCACCAGCCGAAGCAGATGCTCATGAAGGCGAGGGCGCCGCCCACGGCCAGGGACAGCGGCTGCCAGCTGTGCGGGGCGAAGAAGCCCAGCTCACCGGCGTCGTCCGCGACGTCCGCGTTCTTGTCGTCCTGCGCCCCGACGTCCACCCGGCGCGCGGTGAACGCCAGGTAGTAGCCGACCATGATGGTCAGGCCGAAGGCCAGGAAGAGGGCGGTCGCACCGGCCGGCTCCTTCGCCCACACGCCATAGACGATCGCCATGGCGAGGATGAAGACGGAGAGCCAGATGAACATCCGGCCTTGGATCTTCACTTACCGGCCTCCTTGCCACCCGCGACCGCCTTGGCGGCCATCTCCGGGTTCTCTTCGAGCTCGAGCGCCGCGATCTCGGGGTGGTGCAGGTCGAACGCCGGGGATTCGCTGCGGATCCGCGGCAGGGTGAGGAAGTTGTGCCGCGGCGGCGGGCAGGAGGTCGCCCACTCCAGCGAACGGCCGTAACCCCACGGGTCGTCGACCTCGACCTTCTTGCCGTACTTGGCGGTCTTCCACACGTTGTAGAAGAACGGCAGGATCGACATGCCCAGCAGGAACGAGCTGATGGTCGAGATGGTGTTCAGCGTGGTGAAGCCGTCGGCGGCCAGGTAGTCCGCGTAACGACGGGGCATGCCCTCGGCACCCAGCCAGTGCTGCACCAGGAACGTGCCGTGGAAGCCCACGAACAGCGTCCAGAAGGTGATCTTGCCGAGCCGCTCGTCCAGCATCTTGCCCGTGAACTTCGGCCACCAGAAGTGGAAGCCGGCGAACATCGCGAAGACCACGGTGCCGAAGATGACGTAGTGGAAGTGCGCGACGACGAAGTACGAGTCGGAGACGTGGAAGTCCATCGGGGGCGAGGCCAGGATGACGCCGGTCAGACCACCGAAGGTGAAGGTGATCAGGAAGCCGACGGCCCAGAGCATCGGGTTCTCGAAGGACAGCGAGCCCTTCCACATGGTGCCGATCCAGTTGAAGAACTTCACACCGGTCGGGACCGCGATCAGGAAGGTCATGAACGAGAAGAACGGCAACAGCACGCCGCCCGTCACGTACATGTGGTGCGCCCACACCGTCACCGAGAGACCGGCGATGGCGATGGTGGCGGCGATGAGGCTGATGTAACCGAACATCGGCTTCCGGGAGAACACCGGAATGATCTCGGAGATGATGCCGAAGAACGGCAGCGCGATGATGTACACCTCGGGGTGACCGAAGAACCAGAAGAGGTGCTGCCACAGCAGCGGACCGCCGTTGGCCGGGTCGAACACGTGGGCGCCGAACTTGCGGTCCGCCTCCAGGGCGAACAGCGCGGCGGCCAGCACCGGGAAGGCCAGCAGGACCAGCACACCGGTCAGCAGGACGTTCCAGGTGAAGATCGGCATGCGGAACATCGTCATGCCCGGGGCGCGCATGCAGATGATCGTGGTGATGAAGTTGACCGAACCGAGGATCGTGCCGAAGCCGGAGAAGGCCAGACCCATGATCCACATGTCGGCGCCGACGCCCGAGGAGTGCACCGCGTCGGACAGCGGGGAGTAGGCGAACCAGCCGAAGTCGGCCGCACCCTGCGGGGTGAGGAAGCCGCCCACCGCGATCAGCGAGCCGAAGAGGTAGAGCCAGTAGGCGAACATGTTCAGCCGCGGGAACGCCACGTCGGGCGCGCCGATCTGCAGCGGCATGATCCAGTTCGCGAAACCGGCGAACAGCGGCGTCGCGAACATCAGCAGCATGATCGTGCCGTGCATCGTGAACGCCTGGTTGAACTGCTCGTTCGACATGATCTGCGTGCCGGGACGGGCCAGCTCGGCGCGCATGAGGAGCGCCATCAGGCCGCCGATGCAGAAGAACGCGAACGACGTGACCAGGTACAGCGTGCCGATCGTCTTGTGGTCAGTGGTGGTGAGCCACTTGATCACCTGACTGCCGGGTTGCTTCTGGCGTACGGGCGGTGCTGCCGTGGCCGATGCGGCGGCGGCACCCTGGGGTTCGTTGAGGATGCTCACTTGTTCTTGGTCTCCGCGTTCTTCGCGTGATCCGTCTGCGCGATGCCCGCCGGCTGGTAACCGGTCTGGCCCTTTGCCGCCAGCTCCTTCAGGTGCGCCCGGTAACGCTCAGGAGAGACGACCTTGACGTTGAAGAGCATCCGGGAGTGGTCCTGGCCGCAGAGCTCGGCACACTTGCCCATGTAGGTGCCCTCCTTGCTCGGGGTCACCGTGAAGCTGTTGGTGTGCCCCGGGAAGACGTCCTGCTTCATCAGGAACGGCACCACCCAGAAGGAGTGGACGACGTCCCGCGACGTGAGGATGAACTCCACCGTCTCGCCCTTGGGCAGCCACAGCGTGGGGCCGGGGTTTCCGTTCTGCGGGTTCCGGTCGCCGGGTACGCCCACCTCGTAGACGCCCTCGGCGCCAGCCGGTGCCTTCTGCAGGAACCGGTCCGGGATCGCGTCGAGCTCCTTGTTCTGGCGGAGCGGCTGCGCCGGGGTGGCGGCGTTGCCGTCGACGTTCTCCATGTAGTTGAACGCCCAGCTCCACTGGAAGCCGACCACGTTCACGACGTGCTGCGGCTTGTCAGGGTTGGTCAGGAGCTTGTTCTCGTCACGCGCGGTGAAGTAGAAGAGCACCGACACGATGATGATCGGGACCACGGTGTAGAGCGCCTCAAGAGGCATGTTGTACCGGGTCTGGACCGGTACCTCCACCTTGCTCCGGCTGCGCCGGTGGAACAGCACGCTCCAGATGATCAGGCCCCACACCAGAACGCCGACCACGAGGGCGGCGGCCCAGGAGCCCTGCCACAGGGAGAGGATCCGCGGCGCCTCTTCCGTGACGGGAGTGGGCATTCCGAGGCGGGGGAAGTCCTTCGATGTGCAACCGGTGGCGGTCGCAAGGACAGCGCCCGCGGCCAGCGCCTGCAGCAGCTTCCGCCGCACCGGGCGCCGCGACGAGCGGTCGGAGCCGTTGGGACTCACGTAGCGCCTTCCCGAGAGTCTCGCCCGTGCGGCCGGCTGCGGCCGTCTCGCTGGTCGGTCGCCGGCCCGCTGCGGGCAGGGGTTTGGATGTTTATGCGGACCAAACCCTACTGGACGCTATTTAGGGCCGCGCGGGGAGGGTGCCCAACGCGCCGCGTCACTCCCCGAAGGGGTGGAATCTAGGGCTCCGGCGAGGATCTGGAGGACCGTCAGACGGCCGGCTCAGGCCGCTGGCCTGCGCACACTCCCGGTCCACCGACCGGCCGTCAGGCCGCGGCCCGCGCTGTTCGAAGGGGCGCGCTAGCGTTCGTCACGTGCCCTACTTCGACGCGGCCTCCGCCGCCCCCCTGCACCCGGTCGCCCGCCAGGCACTGCTCGCCGCCCTCGACGAGGGCTGGGCGGATCCCGCCCGGCTCTACCGCGAGGGCCGGCGCGCGCGGCTGCTGCTGGACGCCGCGCGGGAGGCCGCCGCGGAGGCCGTGGGGTGCCGGACCGACGAACTGGTCTTCACTCCATCGGGGACCCGGGCGCTGCACGACGGCATCGCCGGCGCGCTCGCGGGGCGCCGCCGGGTGGGCCGCCATCTGGTGGTGTCGGCCGTCGAGCACTCCGCCGTGCTCCAGTCGGCCGCCGCGCTGGACGCGGCCGGCGGCAGCGTCACCGAGGTGACGGTCGACCGCACGGGCCGGGTGGCCCCGGACACCTACGCCGCAGCGCTTCGCCCGGACACCGCCCTGGCGGTCCTTCAGTCGGCCAACCACGAGGTGGGCACCGCGCAGCCGGTGGCCGAGGTGGCGCGGGAATGCCGGGCGGCGGGCGTCCCGCTGCTGGTGGACGCGGCGCAGACGCTGGCCTGGGAGCCCGCCCCGGAGGGCTGGTCGCTGCTCGCGGCCAGCGCCCACAAGTGGGGCGGCCCCTCGGGGGTGGGCCTGCTGGCGGTGCGCAAGGGCGTGCGCTTCGCGGCCCAGGGGCCGGCGGACGAACGGGAGTCGGGCCGGGCGCCGGGCTTCCCCAACCTCCCCGCGATCGTCGCCGCCGCCGCGTCGCTGCGGGCGGTGCGGGCGGAGGCGGTGGCCGAGGAGGCCCGGCTGCGCGAGCTGGTGGCGCGCGTGCGGGCCGAGGTGCCCCGGCTGGTGCCGGACGTGGAGGTGGTGGGCGATCCGGTGCGCCGTCTGCCGCACCTGGTCACCTTCTCCTGTCTCTACGTGGACGGGGAGGTCCTGCTGCACGCCCTGGACCGCGCGGGCTTCTCGGTCTCGTCGGGCTCCTCGTGCACCTCCAGCACGCTGGAGCCGAGCCATGTGCTGCGGGCGATGGGGGTGCTGTCGGAGGGGAACGTGCGCGTCTCCCTGCCGATGGGGACCGCGGCGAAGGACGTGGAGGACTTCCTCGCCGTCCTGCCGGAGGTGGTGGCCTCGGTGCGGGAGCGGGCGGGGGCGCCCGCCGGAACCCCGGCGGCGGCCGGGGGTGAGGCGCGGGAGCTGGTCCTCGACTCGCTCGGCAAGCGGTGCCCGATCCCGGTGATCGAGCTGGCGAAGGTCATCGGCGACGTGCCGGTGGGCGGGCTGGTGACCGTGCTGTCCGACGACGAGGCGGCGCGGCTGGACATCCCGGCGTGGTGCGACATGCGCGGCCAGGAGTACGTGGGCGAGCGGCCGGCCGAGCGCGGGGTCGCCTACACGGTGCGGCGCCGCTCGTAGGGGAAGGGGTGCGGGGGGCCTTGCGGACCCCCGCGGGGCCGTCAGGCCAGGTGGGCCTGGACCTCGGCGGCGGCCTCGTGGCCGTAGGCCTTCGCGAAGCGCTCCATGAAGTGGCCGCGGCGCAGCTCGTACTCCTGGGTGCCCAGCGTCTCGATGACGAGGGTGGCCAGCATGCAGCCGACCTGCGCCGCGCGCTCGAGGGACAGCTCCCAGGTGACGCCCGCGAGGAAGCCGGCGCGGAACGCGTCGCCCACGCCGGTCGGGTCGACCTTGGCCTCCTCCTGGGCGCAGCCGACCTCGACGACCGGCTGGCCGGCGCGCTCGATGCGCACGCCCTGGGCGCCCAGGGTGGTCACCCGGGTGCCCACCTTGGCGAGGATCTCCTCGCCCGTCCAGCCCGTCTTGGACTCGATGAGCGCCTTCTCGTACTCGTTGGTGAACAGGTACGTCGCGCCGTCGACCAGCTGGCGGATGTCGTCGCCGTCCAGGCGGGCGAGCTGCTGGGAGGGGTCGGCGGCGAAGGGGATGCCCCGGGTGCGGCACTCCTCGGTGTGGCGCAGCATCGCCTCGGGGTCGTCGGCGCCGATGAGGACCAGGTCCAGGCCGCCGACGCGGTCGGCCACCGGCTGGAGCTCGATCTGGCGGGCCTCGCTCATCGCACCGGTGTAGAAGGACGCGATCTGGTTGTGGTCGGTGTCCGTGGTGCAGACGAAGCGCGCGGTGTGCAGGACCTCGGAGATGTGCACGGAGGCGGTGTCGACGCCGTGCCGGTCGAGCCAGGCGCGGTAGTCGGAGAAGTCCGCGCCGGCGGCGCCGACGAGGACCGGGCGGAGGCCGAGGAGACCCATGCCGAAGCAGATGTTGGGGCCCACGCCGCCGCGGCGGACGTCCAGCTCGTCGACCAGGAAGGAGAGGGAGACCGTGTGCAGCTGGTCGGCCACGAGCTGATCCGTGAAGCGGCCGGGGAAGGTCATCAGATGGTCGGTGGCGATGGAGCCGGTGACAGCGATACGCACGACGGGTCTGCTCCCTGCGGGGCGAGGTTGAAACGACAAGAACAAGAAGAGCCACACCACGTTACCGGTTCGGATACGGCACGCCAGGTGCGGTTCTCGCCACTGAGCGGGCAAATCTACCTAATCGTAGGTCTTTCGCCGGGCGTCCCCCGGTGCGTACGGTGCGGGTATGCCGAAGACTGTGAAGGACGTCACTCCGGCCCGTGAGCCGGAGTCGCTGGCCGAGTTGCGCAGGGACTGCGCCCGCATGGCACCGCACTGGACCGGCGTCGCCGCGCCCGCCGGCCGCCCCCGGCCGCACGGGACACCGCTGTCCCTGATCCACGGGGTCGTCGTGCCCGCGCGGTCGGCCCGGCTGCTGGACGCGATGTCGGACTACGGCGACTGACCTCACCCGCGAAGGGCCGCGCCGGCAGGCGCACCGGACATCACAGGGGAACCGCCCGCTCCTGCGCTCCGTCCAAGCGGCGTCCCCTTCCCGGGGGATGCGGCAGTACATCTTTTTGAGCGGAGCGAAGGAGCGATGCGGTGAGCACCGAGGGCGGCACTCCGGGCGGCACCCCCGGCAAACGGCGGCGGAAGCACTCACCGCTGGCGGTGGCATCGGTGGCGGCGGCGGTGCTGCTCGCCGGGGGCGGCGGCGCGTACTGGGCGTCGACGGCGTCGGACGGTGGCGGTGGCGGTGGCGGTGGCGGCGAGCCGGGCACGTCCGCCGCCGACTCCTCTCCCCCGCCGCTGGCGCTGGACGGGTACGGGCGCGCGCCGGGTTCCTCCGGGCCGGGCATCGCGGTGGGCGAGCCGGATCCGGGTGGCGTCCGCTACCGGGCCACGGGGAAGCTGCCCGACGGGCCGCGCACGGCGGCGGTCTACCTGCCCGCGCGCGAGGTGACGCGCGAGGAGGTGGCGGACCTGGCCAAGGCCCTGAACGTGCAGGGCGTGCCCCGGCTCGTGCAGGACACTTGGACGGTGGGCGGTACGCCGGACGCCGCCGGGCCCACCCTGCAGGTGAGCCGGCAGGGGCCGGGCACCTGGTCGTACGCGCGCTACGGCGTTCCGGGCGGCGCGCACTGCGAGCACCCGCCGGGTGCCGGGCCGAAGCGGGAGAGCGGTCCCGCGCCGGGGCCGGGGACCGATGCGGCGGTGCCGGCGTGCCCGTCGTTCCGCGGCTCCCCCGCGCCGGATCCGGGCGCCGCCGGGCCGGTGTCGGAGGAGAAGGCGAAGAGCGTCGCCGCCCCCGTGCTCAAGGCCCTCGGCCAGGGCCGCGCGAAGACCGACGCGCGCGGGGTGCACGGCGCGCTGCGGACGGTGAGCGCCGAGCCGGTGCTGGACACGCTGCCGACCTACGGCTGGCAGACCAGCCTGCAGGTGGGTGCGGACGCGCAACTGACCGGTGGCAGCGGTCAGTTGCAGATGCCGAGGAAGGCCACCGCGTACCCGATGCTGACCGCGCGGCAGGCGCTGGACGAGCTGAACAAGGGCGGCGGCACCGGCCACGCCGGCATCGGCGGCTGCGCGACGCCGGCCCCGCTCGGCGACGGCTCCGAGGACCCCTGCAAGGACAAGCCCGGCAAGCCGGAGCCGGTGGAGGTGGAGGGCGCGGTCTTCGGGCTGTCGGCGCAGTCCGTGGCCGGGCGGTCGGCGCTGGTGCCGTCGTGGCTGTTCACGGCCCGGATCCCGGGCACCCCCAAGGACGGTGCCACGGTCACGGTCGCCCAGCCGGCGGTCGACCCGAAGTTCATCGAGCACCACCCGTCCCCCGGCGGGCCGGGCGGGAGCCCGACGGCCACTCCCCCGCGGTCGGGGCCGGTGCCGGTGGAGTCCTACCGCCTGGACTCCGACGGCAGGAAGCTCACCCTGCACTTCTGGGGCGGGGTGTGCAGCGAGTACGCCGCGTCCGCCGACCAGTCGGGCGCGGCGGTGACGGTCAAGGTCACGGCCACCGAGAAGGAGCCGGGCCGCTACTGCGTGATGATGATCAAGCAGTTCGACACGACGGTGGCGCTGGACGAGCCGCTGGGCGACCGGAAGGTCGTGGACCTCACCACGGGCGGGCCCGTGCGGCAGCTGCGGGAGAAGTAGCCGCTGCGGAACGCGCGAGGGCGGCACCCCCACGGGGTGCCGCCCTCGCGCACGAGCACGCGTCCAGCCGTCAGCTGAACGAGTCGCCGCAGGCGCAGGAGCCCGTGGCGTTGGGGTTGTCGATCGTGAAGCCCTGCTTCTCGATGGTGTCGACGAAGTCGATCGAGGCGCCGCCCAGGTACGGGGCGCTCATGCGGTCGGTGACGACCTTGACGCCGTCGAAGTCCTTGACGACATCGCCGTCGAGCGAGCGCTCGTCGAAGAAGAGCTGGTAGCGCAGACCGGAGCAGCCGCCGGGCTGGACGGCGACGCGCAGGGCGAGGTCGTCACGGCCTTCCTGCTCCAGCAGGCTCTTGACCTTGGCGGCCGCGGCGTCGGACAGAAGGATGCCGTCGCTCACAGTGGTCTTCTCGTCCTGAACGGACATCTGCTTCACTCCCGGGTTCGGTGCGGGTGCGGACTGCTTGCCTACGCCAGCAACCGCCGTCGTCCCGGAATCATTCCGGGGCCGGACTCGTACTTCCGTCTTTCATGCTCGCACACGCGCGGCCGGATCGGGAATGCGTCACATCGACGCGATCAACATCGTCAAACTGACATGAAGGGGCTATGATAGATAGCGTCAAATTGACGACAAGGCCCGCGGGCCGCCCGCAGAAACAGAAAGGGTGCGTGTCGTGACCACCGCCCAGCCCTTGGATGTCCAGCCCACCCCCCTCGCCCTCCTGCTGCTCGGACGCGAGTCCGACCCCCGGAGCGAGCGCGGCGTGGAGTGCCCCGGCGACCTGCCGGCGGCGTCCGACCCGGACCTGGTGGAGCGCGCCCGCGCGGCCAAGGCGAAGCTCGGGGACAAGGTCTTCGTCCTCGGCCACCACTACCAGCGCGACGAGGTCATCGAGTTCGCGGACGTCACCGGCGACTCGTTCAAGCTGGCGCGCGACGCGGCGGCCCGGCCGGACGCCGAGTACATCGTCTTCTGCGGCGTGCACTTCATGGCCGAGTCCGCGGACATCCTCACCACCGGCGACCAGCAGGTCGTCCTGCCGGACCTGGCCGCGGGCTGCTCGATGGCCGACATGGCCACCGCCGAGCAGGTCGCCGAGTGCTGGGACGTGCTGACCGAGGCCGGCATAGCCGAGGTGACCGTCCCGGTCTCCTACATGAACTCCTCCGCCGACATCAAGGCCTTCACCGGCAAGCACGGCGGCACCATCTGCACCTCCTCCAACGCCGAGCGGGCGCTGACCTGGGCCTTCGAGCAGGGCGAGAAGGTGCTCTTCCTGCCCGACCAGCACCTGGGCCGCAACACCGCCGTCCGCGACCTGGGCATGTCCCTGGAGGACTGCGTCGTCTACAACCCGCACAGGCCGAACGGCGGTCTGACCGCCGAGGAGCTGCGCGGCGCCAAGATGATCCTCTGGCGGGGCCACTGCTCCGTGCACGGCCGCTTCTCGCTCGACTCGGTCAACGACGTGCGCGAGCGCATCCCGGGCGTCAACGTCCTGGTCCACCCCGAGTGCAAGCACGAGGTCGTCGCGGCGGCGGACTACGTCGGCTCGACCGAGTACATCATCAAGACCCTGGAGGCCGCGCCGGCCGGGTCGAAGTGGGCCATCGGCACCGAGCTGAACCTGGTGCGCCGCCTGGCGAATCGATTCGCCTCCGAGGGCAAGGAGATCGTCTTCCTCGACAAGACGGTCTGCTTCTGCTCGACCATGAACCGCATCGACCTCCCCCACCTGGTGTGGGCCCTGGAGTCGCTGGCCGAGGGCAAGGTCGTCAACCGCATCGAGGTCGACCCCGAGGTCGCGAGCTTCTCCAAGCTGGCGCTGGAGCGGATGCTGGCGCTGCCGTAGCCCGCACCCCGCACACCCCGCTCGTGCCGGGCGGGCCGCCGAGGCGGCCCGTCCGGCACGAGCGCGTTTGGGTCCGCGCGACGGGGGCCGGCCCGTCGGACACCCCCTAGTCCGTCCGCGGCCGGACCAGCCCCGACTCGTACGCCGCGACGACCAGCTGGGCCCGGTCCCGCGCCCCCAGCTTGGCCATCGTCCGGTTCACGTGCGTCTTGACGGTCAGCGGGCTGACCGCGAGCCGCTCCCCGATCTCGTCGTTCGACAGGCCCCCGGCCACGTGCACCAGCACCTCCCGCTCGCGCACGGTGAGCGCGTCCAGCCGGGCCGCCGGGCCCGCCGGGCGCCCGCGCTCCTCGCCCTGCGCGAGGAACGTGGTGATCAGTCCCTTCGTCGCCGCCGGCGACAGCAGCGCCTCGCCCGCCGCGGCCACCCGTATCGCCGCCAGCAGCTCGTCCGGCTCGGCGCCCTTGCCGAGGAACCCCGAGGCGCCCGCCCGCAGCGACTGCACCACGTACTCGTCGACCTCGAACGTCGTCAGCATCACCACCCGCACCGCCGCCAGCGCCGGGTCCGTGCAGATGGCCCGCGTCGCGGCCAGGCCGTCGGTGCCCGGCATCCGGATGTCCATCAGCACCACGTCCGGCACGTGGCGGCGGGCCAGCTCCACCGCTTCGGCGCCGTCCGCCGCCTCCGCCACCACCCGCATGTCCGGCTCCGAGTCCACCAGCACCTTGAACGCGCTGCGCAGTAACGCCTGGTCGTCGGCCAGCAGAACGGTGATCGGCTCAGTCATGGCGCCCAGCCTAGGGTTCGCCGGGGGCCGGGACGGCCGCCTCCGCACGGCTCTGGAGGGGCAGCACGGCCCGGACCTGGAAGCCGGGCGTGCCGCGGCCGCGCGGGCCCGCCTCGCAGGTGCCGCCGAGCGCGACCGCCCGCTCGCGCATGCCGATCAGCCCGTGGCCGCCGGCCGGGCCGCCGATGAGGTCCACGGACGGGCCGTCCCCGCCCCCGGCGCCGTCGTCGAGCACGGTCAGGACCAGGCTCCGGGGGCTGCGCACCACGGCGACCTGGGCCCGGGCGCCGGGCCCCGCGTGCTTGTGCACGTTGGTCAGCGCCTCCTGGAGCACCCGGTAGGCGGTCAGGTCGACGGCCCCCGGCAGCGGCCCGACGACCCCCGCGGCCTCGGCGGCGCTCGCCGAGGCCCCCGGCCCGCCGGGCAGGCTGGAGGCCACGTTCACCTCCACGCGCAGGCCCACCCGGGCGAACCCATCGACGAGCTGGTCCAGCACGCCCAGCCCCGGCGCCGGCTCGGTGGGCGCCTCGGGGTCGCCGTACTGGCGCAGCAGGCCGACCGTGGCGCGCAGCTCCTCCAGGGCCGAGCGGCCGGCCTCGCGGACGTGGGCCAGGGCCTCCTTGGCCTGTTCGGGCCGGCTGTCCATGATGTGCGCGGCGACGCCGGCCTGGACGTTGACCAGGGCGATGTGGTGGGCGACGACGTCGTGCAGCTCACGGGCGATGCGCAGCCGCTCCTCGGCCACGCGCCGCCGGGCCTCCTCCTCGCGCGTGCGCTCCGCCCGCACGGCCCGCTCCTCGATCGCCGCGACGTAGGCCCGGCGGCTGCGGACCGCGTCCCCGGCGGCGCCGGCCATGCCGGTCCAGGCGACCAGGCCGAAGTACTCCTGCGCGTACCAGGGCGGCGGGCCGAAGAGCATGACGGTGCCGGTGAGGGCGGCGACGGTGCCGGCGACGATGCGCCAGGCGGTGGGGCGCTCGGTGCGGGAGGCGACCGTGTAGAGGGCCACCGCCACGGCCAGGGCGACGTGGGTGCGCGGCGGCCCCTCGCGGGGGACGACGGTGACGAGGACCGTGAGGGCGGAGGTGATCGCGACGACGGCGCGCGGTGCGCGGCGGCGTGCCACGAGGGCGGCGCAGGCCGCCGCGGCCGAGAGCAGGAACAGGGCGTCGGGCGGGCGCTGCGGGCCGCCGCGCGGGCTCACGTAGACGCCCAGCAGGATGACCGCCAGGACGGCGGCGGCCGGCAGCGTGTCGGCGGCCAGCGGGTGGGCGCGCAGCCAGCGGTGCGGGCGGGCCAGGCCCGTGGCGGCGAGGGAGGTCATCGCGATCCGATCGACGGCGGTCCGGCCGGGCGGGGTGCGGGGCAAGCGTGGCACGGCGGCCGCCGTGCGACGCGGCGGCGCCCCCGCACGGAGGGTGACGGGGGCGGGACGCGCGCCGGACGGCCGGGCCGGCCGGAAGGGAGCGGCTCAGCCGGGGATGAGGCCGTCGTCGCTGAGCATCGCGCGGACCTCCGCGAGGGAGGCGTCGGGGGCGGGCAGGATCAGCTCGGAGGGTTCCAGGGCGTCGTCGGGCAAGGGGGTGCCCAGCCGGCGCACCGCCTCCAGCAGGGCCCCCAGGGTGCGGCGGAAGCCTTCCTCGTCACCGCTCTCCATCTCGTCGAGCAGTTCGTCGTCCAGCTTGTTCAGCTCGGTGAAGTGGCTGTCGGCCAGCTTCACCTGTCCCTCCCCCATGATCCGTACGATCATGACGTCTCCCAGGCTCGTGGTCGGCTCTGCTCGTCGGGCTCTGCTCGTCGGGTCGGCGCTCGGGGCAGACGCTCGTGGCCGGCGCACTGGAACTGCGCCGCCCGCTCGCGTGGTGCCGGTCAGCCCTTGTCGAAGCGGTGCTGGTTGTGCTGCTGCTCGCCGGCCTGCCCCGCGGCGCCGCCCTCGATGGCCGGCTTCTGGCCGCCGCCCGACAGCTCCGCCTTCATCCGCTGGAGCTCCAGCTCCACGTCCGAACCGCCGGAGATGCGCTCCAGCTCGGCGGTGAGGTCGTCCTTGGCCATGCCGGTCGGGTCGTCGAGCGCGCCCGAGGCGAGCAGCTCGTCGAT
Source organism: Streptomyces cinnamoneus (assembly GCF_002939475.1). Taxonomy (NCBI): domain Bacteria; kingdom Bacillati; phylum Actinomycetota; class Actinomycetes; order Kitasatosporales; family Streptomycetaceae; genus Streptomyces; species Streptomyces cinnamoneus. The sequence continues at coordinate 1,970,423 of NZ_PKFQ01000001.1, forward strand.
GGCGCCGGCGCGGGCCTGCAGCTGGGCCGTCTTGTCCTCGGCGCGCTGGATGGCCATGCCGACGTCGCCCATCTCCTCGGAGATGCCCGAGAAGGCCTCGCCGATCCGGGTCTGGGCCTGGGCCGCCGTGTACGTGGCCTTGATCGTCTCCTTCTTCGTGCGGAAGGCGTCGACCTTCGCCTGGAGGCGCTGGGAGGCGAGCGTGAGCTTCTCCTCCTCGCCCTGGAGGGTCTGGTGCTGGGTCTCCAGATCGCTGACCTGCTGCTGGAGCGCGGCCCGCCGGGTGAGCGCCTCGCGGGCGAGGTCCTCCCGGCCGAGTGCCAGCGCCTTGCGGCCCTGGTCCTCCAGCTTGGACGACTGGCTCTGGAGCTGGTTGAGCTGGAGCTCCAAGCGCTTGCGGGACGTCGCCACGTCGGCGACGCCGCGGCGCACCTTCTGCAGCAGTTCGAGCTGCTTCTGGTACGAGTAGTCGAGGGTCTCGCGCGGGTCCTCGGCCCGGTCCAGGGCCTTGTTGGCCTTCGCGCGGAAGATCATCCCCATCCGCTTCATGACACCGCTCATGGGCCTCGCGCGCCCCCTTCTGACCGAAATAGATCGGGCTTAGGCTCCACCACAACTATCAGAACCCACAGTACGGGCCCTGCTTCCATTACCGCACTGTTCGGGCTCCTATGCGCTCCTCCTGCAGGACGATCAGGAAGCCGCTCCCTCCGGCGCAAGGAGTAGAAGGCACCCCAGGGGCGCCCCGCGGCGGAGGGCGGCGGACGGCCGTTGTCGTATCGTGCCCGGCCGGGCTGGGGCAGAAGGTCCCAAGCCCGTACCCTTGGGTCCCGTGTTCCGAAGCCGTTCCAAGGAAGAGCGGTCCGCCAAGGTCAACGAAGCCGTGACCCCGGACCAGCCGAAGCAGCCCCGTGACCCGCAGGCCCCCAAGGGCCGCCCGACCCCCAAGCGCAGCGAGGCCAACTCGCAGCGCCGTTCCCAGGCCGCCGCACCGGCCAACCGCAAGGACGCGGCCAAGCGTTCGCGCGAGGCGCGCCGCGCCGACCTCGCCCGTCAGCGGGAGGCCCTGGCCAGCGGGGACGAGCGGTACCTGCCCGCCCGCGACAAGGGCCCGGTGCGCTCCTTCGCGCGGGACTACGTCGACTCCCGTTACTCGGTGGCGGAGTTCTTCCTGCCGCTGGCCGTGCTGATCCTCATCCTGAGCATGGTCAACCGGGGTCAGTTCCAGACCTACGTGCTGCTGCTGTGGATGATCGTGATCGCCCTGATCGTGATCAACTCCGTGATCACGGGTCTCACCCTCAAGCGTGCCCTCGCCCAGCGCTTCCCCGGCGAGAACGTCCGGGGCGCCGTCCCGTACGCGCTCATGCGCACCCTCCAGGTCCGCCGTCTGCGCCTGCCCAAGCCGAAGGTCAAGCGCGGGGAGCGACCCTGAGCGCCCTCTCACCGGGCTTCGGGGGCGGCGCCGAGGGGTGGCTGAGGGGGCTCGGGGGGCTGCGGAACACCGTCCGCCAGGAGCTGGTCGCCCGGCAGGTGGACGAGCAGATAGCGGCGCGCTTCCCCGTGGGCCGGCGGCTGCGCGTCCTCGACGTCGGCCCCGGCCAGGGCACGCAGGCGCTGCGGCTGGCCCGGGCCGGCCACGAGGTGACCGGGCTGGAGAGCGACCCGCGGATGCTGGACGCCGTGCGCGGGGCGCTGGCCGGCGAGCCCGAGGGCATCCGCGAGCGCGTCCGGCTGGTCGAGGGGGACGGCCGCGAGGCCGGCGCCCACTTCCTGCCGGGCGCCTTCGACGTCGTGCTGTGCCACGGCGTCCTGATGTACGTGCCGGAGCCGGACCCGATGCTCGCCGGGCTGGCGCGCGTGCTCGCCCCGGGCGGGCTGCTGTCGCTGCTCGTGCGCAACGCCGACGCGCTGGCCATGCGGCCGGGCCTGGCCGGCGACTGGGACACCGCCCTGGCGGCCTTCGACTCCCCCGCCTACACCAACCGGATCGGGCTGGAGGTACGGGCGGACCGCCGGGAGACCCTGACGGCCACCCTGGCCGGGATCGGGGCACCGCTGCACGCCTGGTACGGCGTGCGCGTCTTCTGCGACCTCGCGCCCGACGAGGCGCCGCCGCCCTCCGGCGCGGAGCTGGAGCGCCTGCTCGCCGCCGAGGACCGGGCGGGCCGCACCGACCCCTACCGCGCGGTGGCGGCGCTGCTGCACCTGTGCGGGGTGCGGGGCGGCTGACCGGAGCGGGCCGGGCCCGTCACGTCCACGGACCCGGCCGGCACACCGGCCCTCAGCCCTCGGCCGCGGCGTGCAGGCTCATCGGGCCGTAGATCTCGGTGTCGTCCTCGAACAGCCGGATCTGGTCCACACCGCCGTCCATGAGGGCGCGCCACACCTCGCCGACCCAGGACTCCGCGTCCCCCTGCGTCGTGAACTCCTCCGGCTCCACGGCCGGGGCGACCTCCGTGCCGTCGGCCTTCTCGAACCGCCACGTCCACACCATGTCCGCCTCCTGGGGCTGCTGGTTCCCACGTCGTCCCGCGCTACGCGTCGTTCGGAGTGTCCTGCGACCGAAGCCTAACGGGCCGTGACGGACGAGAAAGGGTGAGCCCCGCGCGCCCGCCGCCCGCCGACGCGAGACGATCAGTGGGTGGAACTGACTCTCCTCGGCACCGGGGCCCCCGAGGGGCTGCCGCGCCCCGGCTGCCCCTGCGCCTCCTGCGCCACCGCGACCGGTGACGACGCGCGGGCGGCGACCGCCCTGCTCGTGGACGACGCCCTGCTGCTGGACCTCACGCCCGGGCCGGCCTTCGCCGCGGCCCGCGCCGGGCGGTCCGTCGCCGGGGTGCGGCAGGTGCTGCTCTCGCACCCGCACGACGGGCCCGCCGTGGAGTTCCCGGCCGGGCTGCCCACGCCGGTGCGGGTGCCGGACGGGCGTGAGCTGTCGGTGATCAGCGGGCACCGGGTGCGGGCGGTGGCCCTGGACGCGCCCGGCACGGGCTACGAGGTGACGGGCCCCGATGGGGAGCGGCTGCTGTACCTGCCGCCGGGCGGCGCGCCCGCCGGGATGTCCGGTGCGCCGGGCCCGTACGCGATGGTGCTGCTCGACGCGGTGGGACGGCCGGACGCCCTGGCCCGCCTGCGGGAGACGGGCGCGGCCGGGCCGACGACGGACGTCGTCGCGGTGCACCTCGACCACGACACTCCGCCGGGCCGCGAGCTGCACCGGCGGCTGGCCGCGGTGGGGGCCCGGGCGGTGCCGGACGGCACCACGCTCGTCGTCGGCGACTTCCACGCCGTGCCGGATGTGCCGCGGCGGACGCTGGTGCTGGGCGGGGCCCGCTCGGGCAAGTCGGTGGAGGCCGAGCGGCGGCTGGACGCCTTCCCCGGCGTGCTCTACGTGGCCACCAGCGGCTCCCGCGAGGGCGACCTCGACTGGGCGGCGCGGGTGGCCCGCCACCGCGAGCGCCGCCCCGGCTCCTGGCGCACGGCGGAGACCTGCGACCTGGTCCCGCTGCTGGCGGCGGACGGTCCGCCGCTGCTGATCGACTGTCTGGCGCTGTGGCTGACCGACGCGATGGACTCCGTCGGGGCGTGGGACGACGCCACCTGGCACAACGGCGGGGCGGCGGCGCTGGCCGGGCGGGTGGCGGAGCTGGTGGCGGCGATACGGGCCACGCCGCGCACCGTGGTGCTGGTGAGCAACGAGGTGGGCTCGGGCGTGGTGCCCGCGACGGCGTCGGGGCGGCGCTTCCGGGACGAGCTGGGGCGGCTGAACGCCATGGTCGGGGACGAGTGCGAGCACGTGGTGCTGGTGGTCGCGGGACAGGCGCTGCCGCTGCGCGGGTGAGACCGCCGCGACGCGGCGGCCCCGGGAGCGCCCCGGCGCCCCACGGGCCCCGCCCCGCACCGGGGATACCGTCACCTCGCGCGGGTAGTGTTTCGCGGATGAGCGGTCTGAATCTTGATGACTTCGCCACGCTGATCGAGCGCCCCGACTCCGGTGTGCGCCGGGACGCCGAGGAGCGGCGGGAGCGGATCGGGCCGCGGCCCGGCGCCCTGGGGCGGCTGGACGAGCTCGGCGAGTGGCTCGCCGCCGCCCAGGGGGCGGTGCCGGTGAAGCCGGTGACGCGCCCCAAGGCGGTGCTGTTCGCCGGCGACCACGGCGTCGCGGAGCTGGGTGTCTCGGGCGGCCCGGCGGAGGGCGCGCGGACGCTCGTGCGCGCGGCGCTCGACGGCCTCGGCACCGGCGCGATCCTGGCCCGGCGGGCCGGCGTGGAGCTGCGCGTCGTGGACATGTCGCTGGACTGCGACCCGGCCGACCTGCCCGGGGACGTCACGCGGCACCGGGTGCGGCGCGGTTCGGGCCGGATCGACGTCGAGGACGCGCTGACCGCCGAGGAGGCGGAGCGGGCGTTCCGCGCCGGGATGGCGGTGGCCGACGAGGAGGCCGACTCGGGCACGGACCTCGTGGTCCTCGGTGACCTGAGCGTCGGCGGCACCACCGCCGCGGGGGTCCTGATCGCCGCGCTGTGCGGGACGGACGCCTCCGTGGTCACCGGGCGGGGCGGCTTCGGTATCGACGACCTGGCGTGGATGCGCAAGTGCGCGGCGATCCGCGACGCGCTGCGCCGGGCCCGCCCGGTCCTGGGCGACCAGCTCCAGCTGCTGGCGGCCGTGGGCGGCGCGGACCTCGCGGCGATGACGGGCTTCCTGCTCCAGAGCGCCGTGCGCCGCACCCCGGTGATCCTCGACGGCGTGGTCTGCGCCGCGGCCGCGCTGGTGGGCCAGCGGGTGGCGTTCCGGGCCCCGGACTGGTGGCTGGCGGGGCAGGCGGCCGGCGATCCGGCCCAGGCGAAGGCGCTGGACCGGATGGCGCTCAACCCTCTCCTCGATCACGGCGTCACTGTGGGCGAGGGGACAGGGGCGCTGCTGGCTCTGCCGCTGGTGCAGGCGGCCGCGGCCCTGGCGGCGGAACTCCCCGAGCACGCCTGACGGCGGACGGACGGCCGGTGGCCGGGCACGTCGTGAGCGCACGGAATCCCGCCGCACATGGGCCCCATATGATCAATTTTCATGGGAGAAGTCCGTTTGACTCCGGATGAGAGCGTCCGCGACGGCGTCTGGCAGCGGCGTGCCGCCGGCTTCGCCGTGTGGTACCTGCGCGTCGTCACGTTCATCAATCTGCTCGGCGCGGTCTGGGTGTCCTTCGGGACGGACATCCGCCGCCACAACGTCGAGGAGTTCTTCACCCCCTACCTGCTGGCGGCGGGCTTCTCGCCGGCGCTGGTGTCGCTGTTCATGGCGATCACCCTGCGCCGGCGCAAGCGGGCCGCGTGGATCCTCAACCTGGTGCTGGCCGGGCTGCTGCTGCTCCTGCTGGCCTTCGTGATGGCCTTCCCCGAGTTCCGGCGGCACGGCCTGAACTGGATCTCGCTGGTGCTCACGGCCCTGTTCGTGACCGCGCTGCTGGTGGGCCGGCGGGAGTTCTACGCCAAGGGGGACCGGTCCAACCCCAAGCTGGCCTCGGCCGTCGCGGCGGGCGGCCTGCTGGTCACCTCGCTGATCGCCGCCGGCCTGGTCACCGTCACCAACGAGGCCACCGACGAGCAGCGGTCCACCTTCCTCGACCGCTGGCACTACGGCGTGATGCGGCTGATCTCGATCGCCGCCGACGACTCGCGCTACGCGGGCATCGCCCCTCCCGGCTGGGTCGACGTCGTCATCAACGTGATGAGCACGGTCCTGCTGATCCTCGTCGTCTTCGCGGCCTTCCGCTCCCGCCGGGCCACCGACCCGCTCACCGCCGAGGACGAGACGCGCCTGCGCGGCCTGCTCGACCGGTGGGGCGACCGGGACTCGCTCGGCTACTTCGCGCTGCGCCGCGAGAAGAGCGTCATCTGGTCCCCCTCCGGCAAGGCGGCGGTCACCTACCGCGTCCTCGGCGGCGTCTCCCTGGCCTCCGGCGACCCCATCGGCGACCCCGAGGCCTGGCCCGGGGCCATCGAGCCGTGGCTGACCCAGGCGCGCGAGCACGGCTGGATCCCCGCCGTCATGGGCGCGAGCGAGGAGGGCGGCACGATCTACGCCCGGCACGGCCTGGACGCCCTGGAGCTGGGCGACGAGGCCATCGTGGACACCGCCGAGTTCACCCTCGACGGCCGGGCGATGCGCACCGTGCGCCAGGCCTACAACCGCGTCAAGCGCGCCGGTTACACCGTCACCGTGCGGCGGCACGAGGACATTCCCGAGCCGGAGATGGCCGAGCTGCTGCGCCGCGCCGACGACTGGCGCGACGGCGCGACCGAGCGCGGCTTCTCCATGGCGCTGGGCCGTCTCGGCGACCCGGACGACGGCCGCTGCGTGATGCTCGAGTGCCACGACGCCGAGGGCCGGCTGCGGGCCCTGCTCAGCTTCGTGCCGTGGGGCCCCAAGGGGCTGTCGCTGGACCTGATGCGCCGTGACCGGGACTCGGAGAACGGCCTGATGGAGTTCATGGTCATCGAACTGCTCCAGCGGGCCGTGTCGCTGGGCGTCACCCAGGTGTCGCTGAACTTCGCGATGTTCCGCTCGGTCTTCGAGCGCGGCTCCAAGCTGGGCGCCGGCCCGGTGCTGCGGATGTGGCGCTCGCTGCTCAGCTTCTTCTCCCGCTGGTGGCAGATCGAATCGCTCTACCGAGCAAATGCGAAATACCGTCCCATCTGGGAGCCTCGTTTCATGCTGTTCGAGAAGAGCAGTGACCTGCTGAGGATCGGCGTCGCCGGCGCCCGGGCCGAGGGCTTCCTGGAGGCCCCCGGCCTGCCCAAGTGGCTCAACCGCAAACACCTGGAGAGCCGGCGATGAACCGCGCGGCGCTGCTCCGCGCCGCGCGCACCGAATGGGGCCCGCTCTATACGGCCGTGTGGGGGACGTTCGCCCGCGAACGGCTGAGGGCGGTCCCCATGACCCTCACGGCCGTGGCCCTCACCGCGGTCTTCCAGATCGTCCAGAACCAGCCCTGGGGCTTCCAGCCCGTCCAGCGGATCGGCTCGGTCCAGGCCCAGCTGCCGTGGTGGCTCGCCCTGCTGCGCACCCCCCTGTCGCTGTTCGTCCCCGCACTGGACCTCCCGGTGTGGGGGGCGCTGGCGCAGCTCCTGCTCGTCTTCGGGATCGCCGAGGCGTGCCTGGGCATGGGGCGCACCCTGGCCGTCGGCTACCTCGCCACCCTGGCGGGGACGATGTACGCCCGCCTCGCCATCGCCATCGGCCCCGCCTCCCTCCTGGGACTGCCGCCGGAGGCCGCCAAGGTGATCGACACCGGCCCGTCGGCGGCGGTCGTGGGCCTCGCGGTCTACGTCTCCTGGCGCTACCGCGCCTGGTTCACCTGCGGCCTGGTGGTGCTGGCCATGGTCGGCGAGGCGCTCGTCAAGCCCAACCTCGCCGGCAAGGAGCACATCGCCGCCGTCGCGGCGATGCTCGTGGCGTGCGGCGCCGACGAGGTCCGCCGGCGCCACAAGCCCCGCCGGGACGCCCACCGGGAGCGGGATCAGCGGTCGGGGGCGCCCGCCACCAGGTCGTGAAGCCGGTTCCGCACCGCCGCCCAGCGCGCGTCGTGCCGGTAGGCGCGCACGCGCGACCGGCGCCGGGCCCGGGGCCTGTTGCGGTAGAAGCGCCGCGCCCACGGGGAGCCCGGCCGGGCCAGCCGCACCGCTCCGACCAGGGCCACGAACGGCACCACGGCCCCGATCAGGGCCATCCGCGGCTTGCCCTTCGCCAGGGCGAACAGCGCGATCAGGAAGTTGACCGACACGTTCGCGACCACGATGCCCCGGTCGTGCAGCTCGTCCGGCGTCAGCTCGTTGACGCCGAACGGCAGGAAGCCGGCGAGCAGCAGCGTCACCAGCGCCGCCGTCAGCACCACGATCTCCACGCTCTTGCGGCCCTGCTCGGTCCAGTACACGTCGTCCAGGTGCAGGACCAGCGCGAACTCGTCCAGCACCAGCCCGGCGCCCGCCCCGAACAGCACGGCCGAGACGGCCGCCCCCACGCCGTGCTGCCCCTCGGCGACGGCCCCGAAGCCGCCCACCACCATCAGCACCACGCCGGGCACCACGTGGTGCACGTGCAGCCCGCCCGGCCGGATGTTGCGGAAGGGCCCCCGCCCGGCCCGGATGAGGCGGGTGATGACGCGGGTGACGAGAAAGGTGAGCACGAAGGAGGTGAGCGCCAGCAGGAGCGGCAGCTTGCCCGGGTCGACGATGTTCCGTGCCAGCCAGTGACCCATGTTCCGCTCCCGCGTCGTGCCTCCCGGCCAACGTACTGCCGGAACCGGCCCGATACCCTGCCCGCGATGACCGACACGACCTCCGCCCGGCCCACCCCCGGCGACGCCCTGCGCTTCGCCTTCGGCACCCTGACGGTGCTGCCGGTGCGGCTGACCCGGTGGGACCGCCCCGCCGCCCGCGGCGGGATGCTCGCGGCCCCCCTGGCCGGGCTCGTCGTGGGCTTCTGCGCCGCCGCCGTCGGCACGCTGTTCCTGTTGCTGGGCGCCGGTTCGCTGCCGGCCGCCGTGGCCACCGTCGCCGTGCCGGCCGTGCTCACCCGGGCCCTGCACCTGGACGGGCTGGCCGACGTCGCCGACGGACTGGGCAGCGGCAAGCCCGCCGAGGACGCGCTGCGCGTCATGAAGCGGTCCGACATCGGCCCGTTCGGCGTCGTCGCCCTCCTGCTGACCCTCCTCGGCCAGGTCGCGGCGCTCGACAGCCTGTACGGCCGGAGCGCGACGGCCGGGGCCCTCGGGGCCATCACCGCCGCCCTCGCCGCCCGCTGCGCCCTGACGCTCGCCTCCCGCGCCGGGGTGCCGGCCGCCCGGCCGGAGGGGCTGGGCGCGGCCGTGGCGGGAACGGTGCCCCTGCCGGCCGCGCTGACCGCCACGGCGCTTTCGGCCGGCGCGGCCGCGGCCGCGGGCGCGCTCCTCGGCCGGTACGGCGCGGTGCACGGCGCGGTGGCCGTGCTCCTCGCGCTGGGCGCCGGCGAGCTGATGCTGCGTCACTGCCGGCGCAGGTTCGGCGGCGTCACCGGAGACGTCTTCGGCGCCCTGGCCGAAACCGCCGGCACCGTCGCCCTCCTCGCCCTGACCCTGGGCTGAGCGCCCCGGCGGGGATACGCTCTCGCGTGCCGGACGGCCCGGCCCCGGGCGACGGATGCATGACGCATACGATGGCGCAGGGTGCGGCCGGCCCATCACCCCCAGCGGCCGAGGAACTCGACGGAAGTAGGGACACCCACCACCGTGACTGCTCTGACTCTCAGCACCTCCAGCGCGGCGACGCTGCGCGCGGACGCCGTCGTCGTCGGCGTGGCCAAGGGCCCGAAGGGACCCGTCGTCGCCCCCGGCGGCGAGGCCGTCGACAACGCCTTCGACGGAAAGCTGGCGACCGTCCTGGAGACCCTCGGCGCCTCCGGCGGCGAGGGCGAGGTGACCAAGCTGCCCGCCGCCGCCGGCATCAAGGCGCCGGTCGTGCTGGCGGTCGGCCTCGGCGACCTGCCCGCCGACGGCGACGGCTTCGCCGAGGAGGCGCTGCGCCGCGCCGCGGGCGTCGCCGCCCGCACGCTGACCGGCACCAAGAAGGCCGCGTTCGCGCTGCCCGTCCCGGACGCGGAGTCCGTCGCGGCCGTCGGCGAGGGCGTCGTCCTCGGCGCGTACGCCTTCACGGCCTACCGGGGCACCGCGGGCAAGAGCGGGAAGGGCGCCAAGAACGACAAGTCCGCCCCGCTCGCCGAGGCGACGATCCTGGGCGCCAAGCCCCGCGACAAGGCGTCCAAGGCCGCCGTCGAGCGGGCCCAGGCCGTGGCCGCCGAGGTCAACCGCGCCCGCGACCTCGTCAACATGCCCTCCAACGACCTCAACCCCAAGGCCTTCGCCGCCCACACCCAGGCCGCGGCCAAGGAGTTCGGCCTCAAGGTCGAGGTGCTGGACGAGAAGGCGCTGCTCAAGGGCGGCTTCGGCGGCCTCATGGGCGTCGGCCAGGGCTCGGACAACCCGCCGCGCCTGGTGCGCGTCGCCTACACCCACCCCAAGGCGGCCAAGACCCTGGCCCTGGTCGGCAAGGGCATCACCTACGACTCGGGCGGCATCTCGCTGAAGCCGGCCGGCCACAACGAGACCATGAAGTGCGACATGGCCGGCGCCGCCGCCGTCCTCGCCGCCGTCGTGGCCGTCGCCCGGCTCGGCCTGGAGGTCAACGTCACGGGCTGGCTGGCCCTCGCGGAGAACATGCCCTCCGGCAACGCCACCCGTCCGGGCGACGTGCTGCGCATGTACAGCGGCAAGACCGTCGAGGTGCTCAACACCGACGCCGAGGGCCGGCTGGTCCTGGCCGACGCCCTCACCCGCGCCTCGGAGGAGAACCCGGACGCGATCGTGGACGTCGCCACCCTCACGGGTGCCATGGTCCTCGCGCTCGGCAACCGCACCTTCGGTGTGATGGCGAACGACGACGCGTTCCGCACCTCGCTGTACGAGATCGCCGAGGAGGTCGGCGAGCAGGCCTGGCCGATGCCGCTCCCCGCCGACCTGCGTAAGAGCATGGACTCCCCGGTCGCCGACATGGCCAACATGGGCGAGCGCATGGGCGGCGGCCTGGTCGCCGGCCTCTTCCTCCAGGAGTTCGTGGGCGAGGGCATCACCTGGGCCCACCTGGACATCGCGGGCCCGGCCTTCCACGAGAGCGCCCCGTACGGCTACACCCCCAAGGGCGGCACCGGCTCCGCGGTCCGCACGCTGGTGCGGCTGGCCGAGCGCACCGCCGCCGGCGACCTGGGCTGAGGTCGATTCGCGCCGTATGGACCGGGGTGCGACCCGGTCCGTACGGCGTGCGTTCGCTCTCGACGAAACCTCAACGTCAACGCGGGCTCCTACGCGCGAGTAACCCTCGAAGGTGACGCATCCGTCGTCCCTCAGCCCGGCCCGGCGTCCCGCCGCCCGTCAACAAGTGCGAAGATGTTGTCTCGGCAGGACAGGGCCCCCTTAAACACAGGGCCGACCAAAAGCGGCCGAAAGACAGCCGCCGCCCGGTCATCGACGACCGGCTCCGGCGTACCCATGCATGGAGGACGTGACGTGGCGAACGACGCCAGCACCGTTTTCGACCTAGTGATCCTCGGAGGCGGTAGCGGCGGTTACGCCGCTGCCCTGCGTGGAGCGCAGCTGGGTCTCGACGTCGCCCTGATCGAGAAGGACAAGCTGGGCGGCACCTGCCTGCACCGCGGCTGCATCCCCACCAAGGCTCTGCTGCACGCGGGCGAGGTCGCCGACCAGGCTCGCGAGGCCGAGCAGTTCGGTGTCAAGGCCTCCCTGGAGGGCATCGACATCGCGGGCGTCCACAAGTACAAGGACGACGTGATCTCGGGCCTGTACAAGGGTCTGCAGGGCCTGGTCGCCTCGCGCAAGGTCACCTACATCACCGGTGAGGGCCGCCTGTCCTCCCCCACGTCCGTCGACGTGAACGGTGAGCGCGTCCACGGCCGCCACGTCCTGCTGGCCACCGGCTCCGTGCCGAAGTCGCTGCCGGGCCTGACCATCGACGGCGACCGCGTCATCTCCTCCGACCACGCCCTGGTCCTGGACCGCGTGCCGAAGTCCGCGATCGTGCTGGGCGGCGGCGTCATCGGCGTCGAGTTCGCCTCCGCGTGGAAGTCCTTCGGCGTCGACGTCACCATCGTCGAGGCGCTCCCCCACCTCGTCCCGGTCGAGGACGAGAACAGCTCCAAGCTGCTGGAGCGCGCCTTCCGCAAGCGCGGCATCAACTTCTCCCTCGGTTCGCGCTTCTCCGGCGTGGAGTACACCGCCGACGGCGTGAAGGTCTCGCTGGAGAACGGCAAGACCTTCGAGGCCGAGCTGCTGCTCGTGGCCGTCGGCCGCGGCCCGGTCTCCCAGGGCCTGGGCTACGAGGAGGCCGGCGTCGCGATGGACCGCGGCTACGTCCTCGTCGACGAGTACATGCAGACCAACGTGCCGACCATCTCGGCCGTCGGTGACCTCGTCCCGACCCTCCAGCTCGCGCACGTCGGCTTCGCGGAGGGCATCCTGGTTGCGGAGCGTCTGGCCGGGCTCAAGCCCGTGCCGGTCGACTACGACGGCGTGCCCCGCGTCACGTACTGCCACCCGGAGGTCGCCTCGGTCGGCATCACCGAGGCGAAGGCCAAGGAGCTGTACGGCGCCGACAAGGTCGTCGCTCTGAAGTACAACCTCGCCGGCAACGGCAAGAGCAAGATCCTGAAGACCGCGGGCGAGATCAAGCTCGTCCAGGTGCGGGACGGTGCCGTGGTCGGCGTCCACATGGTCGGCGACCGTATGGGTGAGCAGGTCGGCGAAGCCCAGCTGATCTACAACTGGGAGGCGCTGCCGGCCGAGGTCGCGCAGCTCATCCACGCGCACCCGACGCAGAACGAGGCTCTCGGTGAGGCCCACCTGGCCCTGGCCGGCAAGCCGCTGCACTCGCACGACTAAGTCCCGAGCGCACCACCATCCGCACTAACCGTAAGGAGCAACCGCAATCATGGCGGTTTCCGTAACCCTGCCGGCGCTCGGCGAGAGCGTGACCGAGGGCACCGTCACCCGATGGCTCAAGGCCGAGGGTGAGCGCGTGGAGGCCGACGAGCCGCTGCTCGAGGTCTCCACCGACAAGGTCGACACCGAGATCCCGGCCCCCGCGGCCGGCATCCTCGCCCACATCAAGGTGGCCGAGGACGAGACGGTCGAGGTCGGCGCCGAGCTCGCCGTCATCGACGACGGCACCGGCGCCCCGGCCCCGGCTGCGGCTCCGGCCGCCGCCGAGGCCCCCGCCGAGGCCCCCGCGGCCGAGGCCCCCGCGGCCGAGGCCCCCGCTGCTCCGGCTCCGGCCGCCGAGGCGCCCGCCGCCCCGGCCGGCGGCGCCTCCGGCACCGACGTCGTGCTGCCCGCCCTGGGCGAGTCGGTCACCGAGGGCACCGTCACCCGCTGGCTGAAGGAGGTCGGCGAGGAGGTCACCGAGGACGAGCCGCTGCTCGAGGTCTCGACCGACAAGGTCGACACCGAGATCCCGGCCCCGGCCTCCGGTGTGCTGCTCGAGATCCTCGTCGGCGAGGACGACGTCGCCGAGGTCGGCGCCAAGCTGGCCGTGATCGGCGCCGCCGGTGCGGCTCCGGCCGCCGCCGCGCCCGCCGCCCCGGCCGCCCCCGCCCCCGCCGCCGCCCCGGCTGCTCCGGCTCCGGCCGCTCCGGCTCCGGCCCCCGCCGCCCCGGCCCCGGCCGCCGCCCCGGCTCCGGCCCCGGCTGCTCCGGCTCCGGCCGCCCCGGCCCCCGCGCCGGTGACCCCGGCCGCCGCTCCGGCCGCCGCCCCGGCGGCTGACGGCGCCTACGTCACCCCGCTGGTGCGCAAGCTCGCCGCCGAGTCCGGCGTCGACCTGAGCACCGTCGCGGGCACCGGTGTCGGTGGTCGCATCCGCAAGCAGGACGTCATCGCCGCCGCCGAGGCCGCCAAGGCCGCGGCTCCGGCTCCGGCCGCCGCCCCGGCCGCCGCGGCCGCCCCGAAGGCCCCGGCCCTCGAGGTCTCCCCGCTGCGCGGTCAGACGGTCAAGATGCCGCGCATGCGCAAGGTCATCGCCGACAACATGATGAAGGCGCTGCACAGCCAGGCGCAGCTGAGCTCCGTGGTCGAGGTGGACATCACCAAGATCATGCGGATGCGCAACAAGGCCAAGGACGCCTTCGCCGCCCGTGAGGGCGTCAAGCTGTCCCCGATGCCGTTCTTCGTCAAGGCCGCCGTCCAGGCGCTGAAGGCCCACCCGGTCATCAACGCCCGGATCAACGAGGACGAGAACACCATCACCTACTTCGACTCCGAGAACGTCGGCATCGCCGTCGACTCGGAGAAGGGCCTGATGACCCCGGTCATCAAGGGTGCGGGTGACCTCAACATCGCGGGCATCGCCAAGAAGACCGCGGAGCTGGCCGGCAAGGTCCGCACCAGCAAGATCAGCCCGGACGAGATGTCCGGCGCGACCTTCACGATCAGCAACACCGGCTCGCGCGGTGCGCTGTTCGACACGGTCATCGTGCCCCCGAACCAGGTCGCCATCCTGGGCATCGGTGCCACGGTCAAGCGCCCGGTGGTCGTCGAGACCGCCGAGGGCACGGTCATCGCCGTCCGCGACATGACCTACCTGACGCTCTCCTACGACCACCGTCTGGTGGACGGCGCCGACGCGGCCCGTTACCTGACCGCGGTCAAGCAGATCCTGGAGGCGGCGGAGTTCGAGACCGAGATCGGTCTCTGATCCGCAGGCACTCTGTGCGCGCACAAGGCTGAGGGCGCGGCCCCGGTTCGTATCCGTACGACCGGGGCCGCGCCCTTTGTGCTGCCGCGATAATGCTGTTCCGCCCACCGACGTGGCGAACCCGCCCGCTGAGGAGCACCCATGGCACCACCCGTCGTCCACTCGCTGCGCGACCAGATCCGCGAGCACATCCTGGAGGGGATCGTGAACGGGCGCTGGCAGCCGGGCGAGCGGATCGTGGAGCGGCGGATCGCCGCCGAGCTGCTGGTGAGCCAGACCCCGGTGCGCGAGGCGCTGCGCGAGCTGGAGTCGCTGCGGCTGATCGAGTCCGCCCCCAACAAGGGCGTCCGGGTCCGGGAGCTGACCGCCGCGGACCTCAAGGAGAGCTATCCGGTGCGGGCGGGCCTGGAGCAGGTGGCGGCCGAGCTGGCGGCGGACGCGCTGGCGGGGGACGTCTCGGCGCTGGAGGCCGAGGTGGCCGCGCTCCGGGTGGCCGACCGGGCAGGCGACAGCGAGGCGCAGGCGCGTCACACCGTGGCCTTCCACCGCGCGATCGTCCGGGCCGCGGGCAACGCGGTGCTGCTGCACACCTGGGAGTCGCTGGGCATCGAGGTGTGGACGGCGCTGTCCATCCGCTGGCTGAGCCCCCAGCCACGCGCCCACGCCGAGGACCACGCGGAGATCGTCCGGGCGTTCGAGCGACGGGACCCGAAGATCGGTGAGCTGCTCAGGACGCACGTCCTGAGCTGCGCCCCGCGGGTCTGACCAGGGCTCCGGCGGGCCCGGCCGAGCGGCCGGCGGCCTCGGCCGACACCCGATCTTCACCCCTCCTCCCTGTTTTCCCCCCGGTTTCTCCTCATCTGGCGTTGATCGATCATCGATCAGAGGCGTATCGTCTCCGCCGGAGCCGTCCGCGCGCCCTGTCCTGTGTCGCGGAACGGCTCAGGGGTGACGACAGGACCCCGCGCGTTCATTCGTTGCCCTGACTGGCACGCGGGTTCCTGTCGTCGCGCCCCGCTCCCGCATCATGGGGGGCATGCGTGCGGCCCGGTTGATCAAGTTGGTGCTGCTGCTCCAGTCGCGGGCGTCCACGACGGGCCCGGAGCTGGCGCGGCGGCTGGAGGTCTCGGAGCGCACGGTCGCCCGGGACGTCCTCGCCCTGTCCGAGGCCGGCGTGCCCGTCTACGCCGATCGCGGCCGGGCCGGCGGCTACCGCCTCGTCGGCGGCTACCGCACCCGCCTCACCGGCCTGGACCGCACCGAGGCCGAAGCCCTCTTCCTCTCCGGGGTGCCCTCCGCGCTGCGCGAGATGGGCCTGGCGGACGTCGCCTCCGCAGCGAGGCTCAAGGTGTCGGCCGCGCTGCTGCCCGAACTGAGCGACGCCCCCGCGAGCGCCGCCCAGCGCTTCCACCTCGACGCCCCCGCCTGGTGGCAGTCCGCCGACCCGCCGCCGCTGCTGCCGGCGGTCGCGCGCGCGGTCTGGGACGACCTCCGTCTGACGGCCCGCTACCGGCGCCGCGAGACCGAGGCCGAGCGGGTGCTGGAGCCCTACGGGCTCGTGCTCAAGGGGGGCGTGTGGTACCTGGCGGCCCGCGTGCCGGAGGGTGCCTTCCGCGTCTACCGCCTGGACCGCTTCGTCGCGGCGACGGCCGGCGAGGAGCACTTCGACCGCGAGGAGTCCTTCGACCTGCCGGAGTTCTGGGAGGAGCGGGCCGCCGAGTTCGCCCGCTCGATCCTGCGGGAGACGGTCGGGCTCCGGCTGACCCCCGAGGGGGCGCGGCGGCTGCCGCACGTCACCGACCGCGCCGAGGCGCGTCGGGCGCTGGCCGCGGCGCCGGGGCCCGACGCGCGGCAGCGCGTCACCGTCACGCTGGCGGTGGAGACGCTGGAGGTCGCCTACGACCAGTTGCTGGCGCTGGGGCCCGAGGCGGAGGTGCTGGACCCGCCGGAACTGCGGGACCGCTTCGCCCGGGCGGCGGCGCGGGCTGCCGCGCTCTACGACCGGGACGCGTCCGGCGAGCCCTCCCCCTGACGGACGGGGGGAGGCGCACGCCGTCCCGGTCCTACCGGTACTCCTCCGCCGACGCCTCCTTCCCCCCGAAGACCACGTCCCGGAAGTAGGCCTGGGCGTCCGGTCGCGAGCCGTCCACGTCCGTGAAGCCGTACTCCCGGGCCAGCTCCCCGCTGGAGAGCGACCGCCCGTTCCAGCGGTCCCGCCGCGGATCGGCCGCGAGCGCGGCGACGGCCCGGCCGACGTAGGCGGGCGACTCGGCGATGGCGAAGTGCGGTTCCGCGCTCACCGCGTCCCGCCAGTTCGCCTCCGTCACCCCGAAGTGGTCGAGCATCTGCTCCGAGCGCAGGAACCCCGGAGTGAGCGACACGGCCGTGGCCCCGTACTCCTCCAGCTCCTGGGCCAGCCCGAAGGCCATCCGGATCGGCGCGCACTTGGCGAGGTCGTAGAAGAGGTTCTCCCGGTAGGTCCGGTTGAACTCCTCCGTGCCGTCCGTGACCTCGACGAGCAGCCCGCCGGGCCGGCGGATCAGCAGCGGCGTCAGGAAGTGGCTGGTGATGGCGTGGGTGTCGATGGACAGCCGCAGCATCCGCAGACCCTTGGCCAGGTCGGCCTCCCACACCTTCTTCCCGAACTCGATCAGGTGTTCCCCGCCCCACACGTCGTTGACGAGGACGTCCAGCCGTCCCTGCTCCCCGTCGACGCGCCGGGCCAGGGCCTCGACCGCCGCGGGCTCCAGGTGGTCGGTCGGCACGGCGACGCCGGTGCCGCCGGCGGCGGTCACCAGCTCGGCGGTCTCCTCGACGGTCTCGGCCCGCCCCACCTCGCTGCGCCGCTCGCGCGTCGTGCGCCCCGTGACGTAGACGACGGCGCCCCTCGCCCCCAGCTCGACGGCCATGGCCCGGCCCGCGCCCCGGGTCGCCCCGGCGACCAGCGCGATCCTGCCCTCGAGCGTGCGCCGGCCGGCCCCGGCCGGCTCCTTCTCCTCCCTCGCCGCCGGGTCCTGCGGTGCGGTCACGTTCTCCGATGCGGTCACGACGACGCGTCCTCTCACTCGGTCCTCCTCGGTGCCGCGGACGACCTTCGCACCGAATCCGGACACCTCCTGTCGGGTATGACCGCCACCTCGTCCCAGAGCCACCGGTAACAACACGGCCGCATCCGGTCCCCTCCGGGTGCGTGGGGCACCGGCAGGACCGATGCTGGTGCCGTGATGGACGAGACGGAGTTCTGGGAGCTGATCGACACCGCACGTGACGCCGCCGAGGGAGACCCCGAGGACCAGGCCGACGTCCTGGTCGAGAGCCTGACGCAGTTGGAGCCGGAGGACGTGCTGGACTTCGCCCGGCACTTCGAGTCGCGCTACAACCGCGCCTACCTCTGGGACCTGTGGGGCGCGGCCGCCGTGCTGCTGAACGGTGCGAGCGACGACGTGTTCGACTACTTCCGGTGCTGGCTGATCGGGCAGGGCAGAGAGGTCTTCGAGGGCGCCGTCCACGACCCCGACCAGCTCGCCGAGCTCCTCGACGACTTCGACGACGAGGTCGACGGGGACGGGGAGGACCTGGGCTACGCGGCGGACGAGGCGTACGAGCAGCTGACCGGCACGGAGACGCCCGACCTGGGCCTCGCGCCGCAGCCGGCCGAGCCGCTCGGCACCCCGTTCGACCTGGAGGACGAGGCCGCGCTGGCGGAGCGGTTCCCCCGGCTCTGGGAGAGGTTCAGGGCCTGATGCGGGTGGCGGTCACCGGCTCGTCCGGGGTCATCGGCGGGGCGCTCGTGCGGTCCCTCGAAGCGGACGGTCACCGAGTCGTGCGCCTGGTGCGGCGCGCGCCGCGCGGGGAGGACGAGGCCCGGTGGGATCCCTCGCGCCAGTACGTGGCGCCGGGCGCGCTGGAGGGCTGCGACGCCGTCGTCCACCTCGCCGGCGCCGGCATCGGCGACCACCGCTGGACGGCCGCCTACAAGAAGGAGATCCGCGACAGCCGCGTGCACGGCACCGGGACGATCGCCGAGGCGGTGGCGTCGCTGGCCGAGCCGCCCCGGGTGCTGGTCAGCGCCGGCGCGATCGGCATCTACCCCGACGCCGGCGACGCAGTGATCGACGAGGACACCCCGCCGGGCCGGGGCTTCCTGAGCGACGTCTGCCGGGACTGGGAGGAGGCGACGGGCGCGGCCGCCGAGGCGGGCGTCCGTACGGTCGTCATCCGGACGGGACTGGTGATGAGCCGTCAGGGCGGTGCCCTCGGCAGTCTCCTGCCGCTGTTCCGGGCCGGTCTCGGCGGCCGGATCGGCGACGGCGCGCAGTACTGGAGCTTCATCGCCCTGTCCGACCACGTCGCGGCCGTGCGCCACCTCCTGGACTCCCCCGGCCTCTCCGGTCCCTTCAACCTCACCGCTCCCCGGCCCGCGACCAACCGCGAGGTGACCGAGGCGCTGGGGCGCGTGCTGAAGCGTCCGACGCTGCTGCCCGCGCCCGCTCCGGCGCTCAGACTGGCGCTGGGCGAGATGGCCGGGGAAGTGCTGGCCAGCCGGCGGGTGCTGCCCCGGCGACTGGAGGCGTCCGGCTTCTCCTTCGCGTACCCGGACGCCGAGAGCGCCGTACGCGCGGCGCTGACCGACAGCTGACGGGGTACGGCCCCCGCACCGGACCCCGCCCGTGCGACCGCTGTGCGACCGTGCTCTGTTCGTGCGCGACTGTTATTGACCGGAATTCTCTCTACGGTCGAGGCGAACTCGCGCATCGCCGCCCCCGGTTGAGGGCATCAGGCCCCCGAGCGAGAGCGGACCGACCCCGGGAGGGCACGTGCTCAGCAGCGCACGCGACACCGCACACCACGCTGACGTCGTCATCGTGGGGGCCGGCCTCGCCGGCCTCTCGGCGGCTCACCATCTCACCGGCGCCGGGGTGAGCGTCGCGGTCCTCGAGGCGGAGTCCCGCCCCGGCGGCCGCATGACGACCGACGAGGTCGACGGCTTCCGCCTCGACCGCACCGGCCAGTTGCTCAACACGTCCTTCCCCGAGCTGACGCGCACCCCTGGCCTCGAAGCGCTCAAACTGCGCCCCTTCACCCCCGGCGTGCTGGTCCACGCGGACGGCCGCAACCACCGCACCGGAGAACTCCGCGGTGCCAAGCGCGCCTTCACCACGGCGCGCGCCTTCGCCGCCGCCCGCGCCCCGCGCAGCGCCGGCCTCGATCAAGCGCGGCTCGGCGTGGCACTGGCCCGCCTTGCCGCGCTGCCCAGCGAGCGGATGCTGGCCCGGCCGGACCGCCCCACGGCCGCCACCCTGGGCGGCCGCGGCCTGCCCGGCCGCACCGTCGAGGGCTTCCTCCGCCCCCTGCTGGTCTCCCTGCTGTGCGACCCGGACCTGACGACGTCCAGCCGGTGCGCCGACCTGGTGCTGCGCGGCTTCGCGCGCGGCCGGCTGTGTCTCCCGGCGGGGGGCGCGGGGACCATCGCGGACCTGCTGGCCGGCGGGCTGCCCGCGGACACGCTCCACACGGGCGTGCACGCCAAGTGCGTGGCGACGACGTCCGTCGGCACCGCCGAGCACGGCGACGTCCCCTGCCGTTCGGTCATCGTGGCCACCGGCGCGCGGGCCGCCGCCGAGCTGATCCCCGGCCTGCGGCTGCCGGGCTTCCACCCCGTGACGATCCTCCACCACGCCGCCGACGAGCCGCCGCTGCGGGACGCCTCCCTGGTCCTCACCACGGGCCGCCGGGGCCCCGTCGCCCACACCACGGTGGCCAGCGAGGTGGACCCCGACCGCGCGCCCCTCGGCCGCGCCCTGGTGACGTCGACCGTGCTGGGCCCCGCCGCCGCCCTGCCCACCGCCGAGCTGGACCGGGCGGCCCGGGCGCAGCTGGCCCGGGTCTACAACACCTCGACCGCCTCCTGGCGGCTGCTGGCCGCCCACCACGACCCGGACGCGGTCCCCGCCATGCCGGCCCCCCACGACATCCGCCGGCCGGTGCGCCTGCTGTCGGGCCTGTACGTCTGCGGGGACCACCGGGAGACGAGCACGGTCCAGGGCGCCCTGTCCTCCGGCCGCCGGGCGGCCCAGGCCGTCCTGCGCGACCTGGGGATCCGGCCGGGGCACGGCACGCAGGTGCTGCGGGCGGCCTAGGGGGTGTCCGATGTGTTGACGGCCCCCGGGTGCGGGGCGGGCGCGCGGGCGTCCGCCCCGCACCCGCTCACAGCCCCGCCACCTTCTCCCGGTAGGCCCGGACCGCGGCGGCGTCCCGGTAGGGCTCCAGCCGGCGCTCGAAGTCGCGCACGTACTCCAGCGCCCTGACCGAGCGCATCTCGGCGGCCTGCTGCGCCGCCTCCACGCCCAGCGCGCAGGCCTGCTCCAGCTCGCCGAGCCCCAGCCGCGCGGAGGCCAGCACGACGCGGCAGAACAGCCTGCTGCGCGCGTACGCGGGGCTGCGCAGCTGGAGCGAGCGCTCCGCGTGCTGGGCGGCGGCCCGGTGCTGCTGGAGGTCCCGGTGGCAGTGCGCGAACTCGTCCGCCAGCTCGGCCTCGTCGAAGAACCGGGCCCAGTGGGGCAGGTCCTCCCCCGTCCGCGACGTCTCCAGCGCCCGCTCCGCCCGGGCCAGCGACGCCGAGCAGGCCCGTACCTCGCCGAGCACCCCGTGCCCGCGCGCCTCCACCGCGTGCAGCAGCGACTGCACCACCGGCGGGGCGCTCGACCCCACGCCCTGCTGGGCGACCCGGGCCAGCTGCACGGCCTCGCGGCCGTGGCCGAGGTAGACGGCCTGCCGGCTCATGGTGACCAGGACGTAGCTGCCGTAGGCGCGGTCGCCGGCGGCCTGGGCCAGGCGCAGCGCCTGGACGTAGTAGCGCTGGGCCAGGCCGTGGGCGGCGATGTCGAAGGACGTCCAGCCGGCCAGCCGGGTCAGGTCGGCGGCGGCCGCGAAGAGCCGCCGCCCGGTCGTCTCCCCGTAGGTGCCGCGCAGCATCGGCTCGGTCTCGTGCTCCAGGTAGCGCACCAGCGCCTGGCGGGCGTGCCCGCCGCCGTAGGCGGCGTCGAGGGTGCGGAAGAGCTCGCCGACGGACCTCAGGGCGGCGATGTCGCCCATGGAGACCCGGCTGCCCGGCGCCCGTTCGGCGAGCCGCTGCCGGGGCAGCGGAGCCTGGACACCGCCGCGCGCCTGAGCGGGCAGGCGCGCGCCCTCTGCGGAGGGCGCGGGGCCGGTGCCGCGCGCCACGCGTTCGTCCGCGCGCCCGATGAGCCAGTCGCGGCTCGGCACGACGAGCCCGGCCGGGGTGAACGCGATCTTCCGGAGCTCGGTGTGGCTGCCGGAGTCCTTGCGCCACAGGCCGCTGACGATGTCAATGGCCTCCTCGGGCGAGGCGGCGAATTCGAGCCCGGCGTAGACCGGGGCGCACGCGTCCAGGCCGAGGTCCTGTGCGGACAGCCGGCGGCCGAGCCGCCGGGTGAAGACCTCGGCGATCAGCGCCGGTGTCGTGCCGCGCGGCTGCTGGCCGCGCAGCCACCGGGTGACGGAGGTTTTGTCGTACCGCAGGTCGAGGCCGTGCTCGAGTCCCAGCTGATCCACGCGGCGCGCCAGGCCCGCGTTGGAGAACCCGGCCTCCGCGATGAGCGCGGCGAGCTGACGGTTGGGAATGCGCTGTGGGGGTCGTTCCGTCATCAGCCTGCCGGTCTCCCTGATCTCTGTTCTGGAACGGCGTGAACTTAACGGCCCCCGCCGCCCCGATCGCCACCTTCGCCCCGCATTCATCCGATCGTGTGAGGACAGATCAAATGGGCCCGGGAGGCGGTCCCGGGCGGCGGCCGCCTGCGGGGTCGCCGGAGAGTCGCCGTACAGTGGGCAAGGGCGTGCGAACCTGCGGGGACGCACCGGGACGCACACCGGGACACGCCCGAGGAACACCGAACCGGTTCGAAGAGGAGCTGCCGCCGTGAGTGAGCTGCGCTTTGTCCACCTGGGCTTCGGGGCGGACTCCGTCGAGTACCAGGAGGCGTGGCAGGAGCAGCGCAGGGTCCACGCGGCCCGGTTCGCGGACGAGATCCCGGACACCTGCCTGCTGCTGGAGCACCCGGCGGTCTACACGGCCGGGCGGCGCACGGAGGACAGCGAGCGCCCCCTGGACGGCACCCCGGTCATCGACGTCGACCGCGGCGGCAAGATCACCTGGCACGGCCCCGGCCAGCTTGTCGGCTACCCCATCCTCAAGCTGCCCCGCCCGGTGGACGTCATCGCGCACGTCCGCCGCCTGGAGGAGGCGCTGATCCGCACGTGTGCGGAGCTGGGACTGGAGACGACCCGGGTGGAGGGCCGCAGCGGCGTGTGGGTGCTGGGCGATCCAGTCGACCAGCGCCCGGCGATCCCCGGCCTGAACCTGGACTTCGACCCCCGGCTGACCGACGAGGAGTTCGACCCCCGGCTGAACGGCCCGGAGTACGCCCCGTCCAACGCCGGCCAGCGCCGCGAGGACCGCAAGCTGGCGGCCATCGGCATCCGCATCGCCAAGGGCGTCACGATGCACGGCTTCTCGCTGAACTGTGATCCCGACAACACCTGGTTCGACCGGATCGTCCCCTGCGGCATCCGCGACGCCGGCGTGACCTCGCTCTCGAACGAGCTGGGCCGCCGGGTGACGGTGGGCGAGGTGGTGCCGCTGGTGGAGAAGCACCTGCGGGAGATCCTGGAATCCGAGGCCCCGCTGCCCCGCGAGGTCGAGCCGGCCCAGGTCGCCGGCTAGGGGGAATGCGCCCAGGGCTCCATCAGTTGCCTTGGGCATACGCGTAGCCACGCGTACGAGCGTAGGAAATAACGGGCGTACCCTGGTGTTCGCCGAGGAATCGAAGTCATAGGGAGCCGGACGTGTCCGCTGTCGCACCCGACGGACGCAAGATGCTGCGCTTGGAGGTCCGGAACGCCCAGACCCCCATCGAGCGCAAGCCCGAGTGGATCAAGACCCGCGCCAAGATGGGCCCCGAGTACAAGGAGCTCCACGGCCTGGTGAAGCGCGAGGGCCTGCACACGGTGTGCCAGGAGGCGGGCTGTCCCAACATCTACGAATGCTGGGAGGACCGCGAGGCCACGTTCCTCATCGGCGGCGACCAGTGCACCCGGCGCTGCGACTTCTGCCAGATCGACACCGGCAAGCCCCAGGCCCTGGACCGCGACGAGCCGCGCCGCGTCGGCGAGTCCGTCGTCGCGATGGACCTGAACTACGCCACGATCACCGGCGTCGCGCGCGACGACCTGCCGGACGGCGGCGCCTGGCTGTACGCCGAGACCGTGCGCCAGATCCACGAGCAGACCGCCGGCCGCGAGGGCGGCCGCACCAAGGTCGAGCTGCTCGCCCCCGACTTCAACGCGGTCCCCGAGCTGCTCGAAGAGGTCTTCGCCTCCCGCCCGGAGGTCTTCGCCCACAACGTCGAGACGGTGCCGCGGATCTTCAAGCGGATCCGCCCCGGTTTCCGTTACGAGCGTTCCCTCGACGTCATCACCCAGGCCCGCGCGTACGGCCTGGTGACCAAGTCGAACCTGATCCTCGGCATGGGCGAGACCCGCGAGGAGATCAGCGAGGCGCTCCAGCACCTGCACGACGCGGGCTGCGAGCTGATCACCATCACCCAGTACCTGCGGCCGAGCGTGCGCCACCACCCGGTGGAGCGCTGGGTGAAGCCGCAGGAGTTCGTCGAGCTGAAGGAGGAGGCGGAGGAGATCGGCTACGCCGGTGTCATGTCCGGCCCCCTGGTCCGCTCGTCGTACCGGGCCGGCCGCCTCTACCAGCAGGCGATGGACCGACGGAGCCAGGCGGCCGTGTAGGCCCCGCTCCGCCCCCCGTGCCGTCGACGCGGCCCGCACCTCTCACCCGGATCCGGGAGATGGTACGGGCCGCGTCAACGTTTCATAGGCGTTTGACCAACTAGTCATGCGTTGGTAACACCGTTCAGTAACGATGGAAGCACGCACAGCAGTACGACACCCTCCACGCCTCGAATTCTTTCCGCTCCCGAGGGGATACCGACATGCAGGCCGCGCCCGGTAACGCAGTCTTCGCGAACGCCACACGCGCGTCTTCCGCTCCGCCTTCCACGCTCACCGTCAGGCCCCCGTCGTTCACCGGGGCCCTGCGCGCCCTGGAGGAACTGCTGATGCGCGGCGGTCAGCGCACGGCCCGCCGGAACGCCTGGACGGCGGTGCTGGAGGACCGCCGCCGCGCCAAGGACCGCCGCGAGGCCCAGCACGTCCTGGAGGCCGTGGCGGCCCCCGGTCCGCAAGCCACGTAAACTTCGGCGTATGGCGAGGAAGGAAACATCCGAGAACCCCGGGCGACTGCAGCAGATCGCCCTGACCTACAAGATGACCAAGAAGGTCGACTCGAAGGTCGGTCTTGTCGTCGCGGCTGTGGGCATGGTCACCTTCGGTGTACTCCTTGCCATCGGCTTCTGGATCGATCACCCGGTCTACCTGGGCATTCTGGGCTTCCTGCTGGCATTCCTCGGTATGGCGATCGTCTTCGGGCGACGTGCCGAGCGCGCTGCCTTCGGGCAGATGGAGGGCCAGCCGGGAGCGGCCGCCGCGGTGCTGGAGAACATCCGGCGCGGCGGCTGGACGACGACGCCCGCGGTCGCGATGAACCGCAACCAGGACGTCGTCCACCGGTCCGTCGGCAAGGCGGGCATCGTGCTGGTCGGCGAGGGCAACCCGAACCGGGTGAAGGCCCTGCTGGCGGCCGAGAAGAAGCGCATGGCGCGCATCGTCGCGGACGTGCCGGTGCACGACATCGTGGTGGGTGACGGCGAGGGCCAGGTGCCGCTGAAGAAGCTGCACACCACGCTGCTGAAGCTGCCGCGGGTCCTGCCGGGCGCCCAGGTGACGGCCGTGAACGACCGTCTGCGGGCGCTGGGCGACCTGATGAGCAACATGCCGATCCCCAAGGGGCCGATGCCCAAGGGCATGCGCATGCCGAAGGGCCGCTGACGCGTCACGGCACCCGAACGAAACGGAAGGCGGGCCGGAACGAGAGTTCCGGCCCGCCTTCCGTTGTCGCCTCGGTCCCGGCTCGTGGGCCGTCCGTCCTGCCTCTCGGGCGGGGGCCGGTCTGCGGCTGGACGGTCAGGGGAGTTGAGCGGGGGGGGATCCGAGCTTTGGCCGGCCCGGGCGGCTGGATCGACACCCGGTCGGCGGACGGCCAGAGCCACACCAGGCCGGCGGGGCGGCTGGAGCCCCACCAGACCGGCGGACGGCTAGATCCGCACCTGGACGGAGCGGGTGAGCCGGTCGTGCAGTCCGCGGGTGTCACGGTCCCAGACGACCGCGGGCACGACGAGGACGATCAGCAGGCTACGGAGCAGGACCCGCGGCAAGGACAGCCGCCCGCCCCCCTCGGCGGCCACACGCAGGCCGAGCAGCCGCTTGCCGGGGGTGCAGCCGACCGTGCCGACCGTGAGCACGCTGAGCACGAAGAAGATCAGCACGGCCCAGTTGCCGGCCCGCTGGGGCTCGCCGCCGGCGAGGAGGCCGTATGCGATGAGCATGCACAGCGCCCAGTCCACGAGGAGGGCCACGACCCGCCGCCCGACCGGGGCGATCGAGCCCGGGCCGCTCTGGGGCAGCCCCAGGCGTTCACCCTGGTGGCCGAATTCGACGCCCATGTCCTCGGCCGCCGCGCGGGGGCCGGAGAGCCATGAGCCGATTGCTTGCCTGTTGTCCACCCGTCCACGGTACTGCGCCCGTATTCGTCCCCCGGATGCCGGGGGCGCGCCCCGCCGGAGGACCGGCCGGAACCCCCCTGCCGGACCACGGACGCCCCGCCGCGGGAGCACGGACGGCCGAAGAGATCACCTTCGTTCCGGTTAACCTCGGCGAAACAAATGGGTCATGCTTGAGAAATCCCGCCTCTCTAGGGTCGGCCCCAGCGCGTCGCAGCAGCATGTCATCGTGCACCGCGACACGGACGCGCCATCGAAGCAATCCCCGACCGCGTGCGGCCGGGCTAGGAGGAGTTGGATGTTCCAGAACGCCGACGAGGCCAAGAAGTTCATCTCGGACGAGGACGTCAAGTTCGTCGACGTCCGGTTCTGCGACCTGCCTGGCGTGATGCAGCACTTCACGATCCCGGCCTCGGCCTTCGACCCGACCGAGGAGCTGGCGTTCGACGGCTCGTCGATCCGCGGCTTCCAGGCCATCCACGAGTCGGACATGGCTCTGCGCGCCGACCTCTCCACGGCCCGCATGGACCCGTTCCGCCGGGACAAGACGCTCAACATCAACTTCTTCATCCACGACCCGATCACGGGTGAGCAGTACAGCCGCGACCCGCGCAACATCGCCAAGAAGGCCGAGGCCTACCTCGCCTCCACGGGCATCGCCGACACGGCGTACTTCGGTCCCGAGGCCGAGTTCTACGTCTTCGACAGCGTCCGCTTCGAGACCAGCGCGAACCAGTCCTTCTACCACATCGACTCCGAGGCGGGCGCCTGGAACACCGGTGCGCTGGAGGACAACCGCGGCTACAAGGTCCGCTACAAGGGCGGCTACTTCCCCGCCCCGCCGGTCGACCACTTCGCCGACCTGCGCGCGGAGATCTCCCTGGAGCTGGACAAGGCCGGCCTGCAGGTCGAGCGCCAGCACCACGAGGTCGGCACGGCCGGCCAGGCGGAGATCAACTACAAGTTCAACACGCTGCTGGCCGCGGCCGACGACCTGATGCTCTTCAAGTACATCGTGAAGAACGTCGCCTGGCGCAACGGCAAGACCGCCACCTTCATGCCCAAGCCGATCTTCGGTGACAACGGCTCCGGCATGCACGTCCACCAGTCGCTGTGGAGCAACGGTGAGCCGCTCTTCTACGACGAGCAGGGCTACGCCGGGCTGTCGGACACCGCCCGCTACTACATCGGCGGCATCCTCAAGCACGCCCCGTCGCTGCTGGCCTTCACCAACCCGACGGTGAACTCCTACCACCGCCTGGTGCCCGGCTTCGAGGCCCCGGTCAACCTGGTCTACTCCCAGCGCAACCGCTCGGCCGCCATGCGCATCCCGATCACGGGTGCGAACCCCAAGGCCAAGCGCGTCGAGTTCCGCGCCCCGGACCCGTCGTCCAACCCCTACCTCGCCTTCTCGGCCCTGCTCCTCGCCGGCCTGGACGGCGTGAAGAACAAGATCGAGCCGGCCGAGCCGATCGACAAGGACCTCTACGAGCTCGCCCCCGACGAGCACGCGGGCGTCCCCCAGGTCCCCACGTCCCTCCCGGCCGTCCTCGAGGCCCTGGAGGCCGACAACGAGTACCTCCAGGCCGGCGGCGTCTTCACGTCCGACCTGATCGAGACCTGGATCGACTACAAGCGCACGAACGAGATCGCCCCGATCCAGCTGCGCCCGCACCCGCACGAGTTCGAGATGTACTTCGACATCTAGGGAACCCGCAGGTCAGAGCCGCTCTATGAAGCTCTGGGCCGTACATGGGCCGTGGGCCGTGCCTTCCCCGCTTGGGAGGAGGGCACGGCCCACGGTCGTTGAATGTGCGGTTGCCGATCAGCTATGCGGCAAAGGCCGCGTCAATGGCACGGCGGGCGCGCTCGCTGCTGTTGGGCAGCAGGTGCGTGTACGTGCGGAGCGTGAAGCCCGGGTCTGAGTGGCCCAGGTACTCGGCCAGAGCCTTGACGTTCTCACCCGCATCGAGAAGCACCGAGGCGTAGTAATGACGCAGCGCGTGCATCCCATGCTCGCGGGACTCCTTAAAGCGCTCCCCCGGTTGCCGCTCTGGGATAGCCCCGGCGGCGACCAGAGCAGGCTTCCACAAGTACATGTTGAAGTAGTTCCTGTTCAGCGCCTTGCGTTCACGGGTGTAGAGCAGCAGCGAGGCCGTGACCGGAGGCCCGTCGGGAGTCTTCCAGGGCAAGGTCACTTCCAGCGGTGGGCGCCGCGTGATGTGCTGCGTGAGGGCGGTCGACGTCACATCGGCAAGTGGTACGTCACGAATCTTGCCGCCCTTAGGCGGAGCGAAGACCAGTTCCGCGCCGATCATCTTGACCTGGCGCACTACGTGGACGACGCCGCCCAAGAAGTCCACGTCATCAACGGCGAGGCCGAAGACTTCCCCTTGGCGGAGACCGCAGCCAGCGCCGAGGTCTACGGTTAAGCGGTACTGCTCAGGTAGCCCGAGACGGACCGTACGGACACGTTCGTGCGACCAGGGCTGCACCTTGCGTCGCTCTACCTTGGGGGCGCGAACGGAGCGCGCGCGACACGGATTTCGAGCAATCAGCCCATCGTCGACCGCAGCCGTGAACACCGACGAGACGTTCGCGAAGACGACCCGCTGATACGTCGGCGCCATGCCCGAGTCCTGAAGCGCACGCGCCCAGGCCCGGATGTTGCCTGGGGCGAAGGCGGACATGGAGCGGGAACCCAAGTGCGGGAAGGCGTGAAGCCGGAGCCGGAGTTCCACCGCCTGGCGGGTGGCAGGATCTGTCGTCTGTGAGGCCATCCAGTCCGAAGCGAAGTCCCGGAAGGTGATCCGACCAGCTGTCGGGTCAATGTACTGGCCGCGCGCCATGTCAGTCTCGATCGTGGACAACCACGTCTCGGCCCGCCGCTTCTGCTTGTCGGGGAAGCTCTTGGACTTCTCGGTGCCGTCGGGGCCGACATAGCGGGCTCGATACCGCAGGCCGATGCCGTGACGGTCGGTCTTGGTCTTGACGGGTTTGCCGCTGGGGCCGGGTTCGGTCTTGTACCAGCGGTCTTGGATGTGTCCGGCCATCAGACGGCCTCCCCGTTGATGAGGGAGGTGATCCACACGCGTACGTCCTCGGGGTCGTAGCGCAGGTGGCGGCCGACTCGGAAGCCGCAGGGACCAGTGCGCTTGCGGCGCCACTGGTAGACCGTCTCCACGGGGACCCCGAGCAGGTCGGCCACGTCGATGGGGGTTAGGTAGCGAGTCGGAAGGAGGCGGCTCATGCGCCCACCTCCTGGTCACCCAGGTCGTTCAGTGCTTCGCGGGCGGTTTCGCGATTCAGCTGGAGGCTGCGGGCAATGGTGGCTGCGAGGGCGGATTCGCCGGGGGTGTGGCCGTGTCCGGCGTACTGCCAGTCGGCGAGGAGGAGCACGGTGCCCGGGTCGCGGTCGTCGATGCCGTGGGCTTGGCGTTCTTGGGCTGCTCGGTAGTCGGCACGGGCCTGGCGGAGGGCGCCGAGGGTGGTCGAGTAGTGGCGGGACTTGCTGGAGAAGTGGCCTCGGAAGCCGAGCATGTGGGCCCACGCCCACAGCCGACGGTCGGGGTAGAGCGGGTCGAGCGTCCAGCATGCGGCGATCAGGTGGCGGGCGTGGTCCGGGACGCCGTGGCGGTCGAGTTCGGCGAGTTCACCGATCCGGCGGTCGAGGGTGCCGGTGCTCTCCGCCGATTTGGTGGCGTACTTGGCCACGTAGGAGGCGACGGCCTGTTCCGTGATGTCGGAGCCGTCGCCGAACGCTTTGACCGGGCGGACATCGAGCTGGGTGCCCCAGCGGAACGTGCGGGCCGGTTGGTCGTCGGCGGCCGGGACGGAGACGGAGGTGTACGGGTGCTGTGCGGCGGCGCGGATCGCGTCGGTCAGCAGGTCGACGCTCGCCCAGGACGGTGGCGGGCTCTGGGGCCCGTCGGGTCCGTCGAGGCGGATCACGGCGTGAAAGTGGATGGCGCCGCGCTTTTGGAACTCGGCGACCTTACCGAAGGAAACCCGAAGGAACTCACGGGACTCGCGCTGCGTGAGTCCGGCGCGTCGGGCGATCTCGCGGCGGAGCCGGGTGGTGAAGCGCTGCCACAGTTCGCCCGCGTGGTTGTTGAAGAGCACCGTGCCCGCGTAGTCGTACGTCTCCGGGGCGAGGGCGGTAGCGAGGGCCGGGTCGTCTGAGGCGTGGCGGGTGCCGCAGCGGCAGGTGCCGTGGTGGGGTCGGTTGTGGACGGGGCCGAAGGAGGGGGCGGTGAGGGTGGCGAAGACGCGGGGGTGGTCGCGGACGGTGGTGGGGATGTCGCGGCGGTCGTCTCCGGCGAGCCCGGCACGGATGAGGTGGTAGGTGTCTCCGGCGTAGGTCCAGGCGCAGGAGGGGCAGCGGGAGGCACGGCGGTTGCCGCAGGCGACCCGGAGCCGTCCGCCCGGCTCACCATCGGTCGTGTAGTGGTGCAGGGTCTCGCCGGTTACGCGGTCTTGGGTGATAGCCCAGCCTCGGAGGTGGATGGGGTCGGCGCAGCCTCCTGTGCGGCGGACCTGCTCCTGCCAACGGTCGAAGCCGGGTGCCCCGGCCACCCTGAGCAGGTCGCCCAGGGTGATCGGGTCCAGGCCCGCGAAGGTCGCGGTGTCGGTCAACGGTTGTCCTCCTTCCGGGTGTGGGCGTCGATCCACGCCTCGGCGCAGACCTTGTGGACGGGCTTGCCTCGGTCCGAGCGCAGGGGGGTGGGCTTCCCGCAGCACACGCACGGTTTGTCACCGGAGTGGTCGAAATGCTTGTGGTCGCGCCAGTCGAGGAAGGCCACGGCAGTCACCAGCCCCCGGAGTGATTGCCGAGCGTGGAAGGGCTGACCCGCTCGCGGCGGGTGCGTATCGCAGTGTCGAAGAAGGCGGCCGGATCTTCGGTGAAGGCGCATAAAGCGACCAGTGCGGTCAGGGCCACATCACACAGTTCGGTGGCGACGTCCTCTCGGGTGTGAGTGATGCCCTTGCGGGGGTTCTGGCCCCGCAGCCCTATGTAGGCCTGCGCTGCTTCCCCTGCTTCCTCGGTGAGCTTGAGAAGCCGCAGCGCGATTTCTTCCGGTCCGGTGCCGTTGTGGGAGTCGAGCCACATGACCAGGGCAAGCACGTGGTGCCACGGCATACCGGGCCAGTCGTGGGTGGGAGGCAGGTCAGCCACTTCAGCTCACCTCCCGGCCGCAACGAGGACGGGCCTGATCTTGCTGGTGCCGGTGCCACGGCAGGCGGGGCACGTGGCGGTGATGGTCTCCCGGTGCCCGGTCGGGGTGGTTCGGCCGGTGGTGACGGCTACGGCGGGGAACCCGTCGCAGTGAGAGCACGGCCGGGATAAAGCATGGGTGTGCTGAGGCATGATGGGGATCTCCCTTTGCTGATTGGTGAAGGGGGCTTGGGTCCTCGGGGCGGCGGATACTTGGCGGTAGAGGCCGCCCCGGGGACTGTTCAGCGCTTGAGGTCGTTGAGCATGGAGCGCGCGATCACGGCGACGATGGCCAGCGAGGTGGCGGTGATGGCGATGGCCAGGAACATGCCGACCAGGACCGCACCGACGACGAGCACCGCAACGGAGCCCAGGCCGATGGCTGCGACCGTGCCACCCGCCGACAGCTGCACAGCCCGCTGAGCGGGGGCAGCCGGAGGCACGGTGTGTTGGCACACGATCGGTGTCACTGAGCCCTCGGGGCACCCGTCGCCCTGGATGTCGCGGGCGGGAATGACGACGGGAGTCGGCAGGGGGTTCGTGGGCACTTTTGGATAAAGCATGGTTGGTCTCCTCCTTGAACGTGTCTGGTAGGCGTTTAGGTGGGTTGGCAGCAGTGGGTGCGGGCGGCGAGCTGAGCGGCGGTCTGGCTGGAGTAGTCGGCCGACCAGCCGCAGTGGTCGTTGGTGCACACGGCGGCGTGTTTGGTACGGCCATGCCGGTCACGGTGCGTACCGATCTGCACGGGGCCGATCCGCATCAGCGAGTGGAAGCGGTCGTAGGCGGGCATGTGGGTGCTTCTCCGTTCGTGTCAGGCGAGCTGGGCTGCGATCGCGTCGGCCATCGAGGCGGGCACTCCCAGGCGGGCGCGCAGGGTGTCGGTGTCGATCTGCGCGCCGGTGCGGGCGTGGTGGTCGTCAGCGACCCTGCGGGCGTGAGCGACCAGCGCGACCGGGACCACAGGCAGCGACTCGGGTTCCACGGCAGGAGCTGGACAGGCCGGGGCCTCTTCGACGTCGGCGACTGGTGCGGTCTCTGGCTCCCCAGCGGGTTCCGGTCCCGTCACCTCGGGTTCGGGGGCCGGGGCTACTTTTGCCGACGTGATCGGTGCCGGGTCTTCGGCCGGGTCAGGAACGTGAGCGAGAAGGGTTCCGCCGAGGAACGCGGCGGCGGGCCAACCGGCGACCAGCATGCGCAGCCAGGCCGGAGGATGGGCCAGGTCGAGGAATCCGGCGGTGGCGACGTTAGCGCCGAGGGAAGCTGTTAGGGCGATGATGAACCAGGCCCAGGCCAGGCGTGCGCGGGTGCCCGAGCGCAGGCGGCGCCATGCGGCGACCAGGAGCAGGTCGACGGAGACGGGGTAGGCCCAGCCTTTCCAGCCGTCTTGCCCGGCGGCTTGGGCGATGTCGTGAAGGTGAGCGAAGGACAAGGCACCGGCGATCACGGCCTGGACGAGAACGGGGTCTCGTCGGGGCAGTCGGCTCATCGCGCGGTCCTCCTTCCAAGCATCAGGGCGGAGGCCCGGGGCCGGGCCGGAAGCCTTGAGCGGCCCGGCTCCGAGCGGGGTTCAGGGCGTTTCGCTGATCTGGCCGCTTCCGAGGCAGGTCAGGCACAGGGCCTCTTGCCGGTCCGGGCTCTCGTGCTTCTTCCGGCCGCCGACCTTGAACGTCTCGGACGTCTGGCCTGCGGTGCAGTCCGGGCAAGGTTTCGCGGAGGCCTTGCGGCGAGTGGTCTTACGAGCAGCCACCGTGATCACCGCTCCTCTCGGGGGTATCCGTGGCCCTCGGGCGGGTAGTCGCCCCATTCCTTGGCTTCGAATTCGGCGATCGTCGCGGAGTAGAGGGCCGCTGCGAACTCGGCGTCATGGCGGGGGTGGCACACGTACTCGGCCACGTGGCAGGCGAGGTGGTTCTGGCGTTCGTCGTCCGCCCGCTGCGCGTCGTAGTCGTAGTCGTAGGCCATGACCGTCACCGATCCCGGCGGGGGTAGTCGTGACCCTTGGGTGGGTAGTCGCCGCGCTGCGAGGTTCCGCAGCCCCGCATAACGATCGAGGTGAATTCCGGGTCGGCGTCGTCGCGGTAGCTGTAGGTCTGCGCGTCGTGCAGGAGCTTTCCGGTCAGACGCTGGTCTTCTGCCGCGTCACTGGTGCTGCGGCGGTCTCGGTAGGACACGGGTATCTCTCCTTTGTGCCCGGTTTCGGGCATGGATGGGGTAGGGACCTGGCGCGAAGGCGGTCGCGCCGACCGTTGGGGCGGGTGGGTCAGACCGTGGTGGGGGCGGTCTCGACGGCCGGAGCCGGAGCCTTAGCCGAGTGCGGCAGCGCGGGCCGGAAGGGTGCCAGTTCTGGCAGGTCCGGGGTCAGGTGCGCGTACCGGTTGCAGACGTTCACGACCTGCCGCAGCGAGATGTGCGGAGCGCGGATGCGGGACCATCCGCCGGTGGAGTCACCAGCGATAGCCACGCCGGGACGGTCGGGGGGAATGTGGATCGCGGCGAGTGCCGCATCGGGGGCGATGTCGCCGAAGGCCATGTTCGCGCTCGACTCGTCGTTGACCCGATGTGCCGTCCGCCCGGTCAGCTGAGCGCGAAGCATCGTGATGCCCTTGCCCAGTTCGGAGCCGAAGCGCTGGCCGCAAATCTCCAGATAGATACCGGCAGCGCGGCCGAGCTGAGAGAGGCGGACCAAAGCGGTAACGCACCGGTCCCGGCGCTTCTCCTCATCCTTGCTGGCAACCAAGGCCAGTTCCGCGACTTCATCGACGACGACTACAACCGGTGTAGGCCGCAGATCGTCAGGCAGGTCCCAGATGTCGGCGGCGATCTCCGCATCAGGCACGTCAGCCGCAATACGCTGCTCAGCGCGAATGAGCTGATAGACGCCTCCCATACGGGACACGAGTGCGTCAAGCAGGTCAGCGGCAGTATCGGAGTTGTCGGCCAGCGCGGAGAACCGACGCGCCAGCGGGAACAGCTCCACTCCCTGTTTGCAGTCGATACCAGCCAGGGCAACATCCAACTTGGCCAGCTCAGCCACCAGGTTGCGCAGATAGACCGACTTCCCAGACTCCGTAGCACCGATAGTCAGAGCATGGGGGACGGCCCGGTAGTCGCGATAGTGCACAGAGCCGTCCTCACGCAGCGCGACCGGGACGCGCATCGATGCACGGTCGACCTTGGACGGCATCTGCACCCGCTTGAGCACGTCGTAGCCAGTCATCCGCAGCTCTACGACCCCCGAGCGCACCTCCTGGGACATCACCCGGTACATCACGAACGAGTGACGCAACCGGTCGGTAGCCGCAGCGACGTCGAAAGCATCTTGACCGGGGCAGAGCTTGAGCCGTAGGACAAGGCCAGTCCTTGTCGGCCGCAGGCGCAGCAGGCGCGGAACCCGTGGCTGCGAGATAGGGCGGTTAGCGAACCTGGCGAGAGCCATGCGCCAGCGCGACGGCGGAACCGTCAGCCTGCACGCATCCATCACCGAGCTGTACCGAACCAGGACCCGCAGCGCGGCGAAGGTCGCCCCGAAGGTCAGCCAGTACCAGGTGGGACGCCACCACCGCAGGAGACCAGCGACGGCGAAGACCACCAGCAGCGTGACCACTAAGCCGCTCATGGTCAGGCCGCCTTAGGCTTCGTGGCACCGGCGACAAGCGATGTCACAGCCACTGCTCGGAAGCTGATCCCATGGCGCTTCTGACCGTTGAACTCGTTCTCCCACGGCCGGGCCACCAGCCCAGTCAGCGCCACCGGGGTGCCCATCACCAGCTCACCAGAGACACCTGTCTCCGGAACGGCTACGGACAGGATCTCCACCTCATCGTTCGCCGCGAACATCACGTCCACGACCGACAGCGGTGCACCGGTCTCAGCGTCCACCGCACGCTCACCAGTACGACGGTCCTTCAACTTGGGCTGCGGAGGCTTAGCCACCATCACAGAGGCGGCGGAAGTGTCGACGGGGATCTGACGCATAGCGCACTCCTAGGCTCACAGATGGCCAGGTTGGCCAACTTGGCTATGCCAGTACGTTAGACCAGCTTGGCTAGTCAGGTCAACGGTTGATTAGGCAAGCTGTGCCAGCTGTGACACCATGTCCCGGTATGAGCCTCGATCCAGATGACCCGCGACCGCCATACGTGCAGATCACGAACGCGTTGCGCGCCGCGATCCTCACGAAGACGCTCACGCCTGGCGAGCGGCTTCCCTCTCAGAACGAGCTGACCAAGCGCTACCAGGTCTCGCGCGCCACAGTGCAGCGCGCCTTGCGCGACCTCCAAGACGAAGGACTCATCGTCGCCCGCCAGGGCAGTGGAGTCTTCGTGCGCAGCAAGACCGAGCGCCCGATGGCGCTTCGTCCGCACATCGAGCAAGCGTTCGCGGCCGACGAGGTGACGATCGACTTCGCTGGGTTTTCGGGTGAAACCCTGTATGGGGCAATCCGGGAGCCGATTGACCGGATCCGAACCGGACGCCTCCGGCCGCAGAGCATCAATCTGCGCGTTTTGGTTCCGGATACCAGGAAGCCGCAAGCACTTCCGGCATCCCTCGATCCGTCAGTCACGGCAGAACAGGTTCGAGAGCGGGCCCACCGCATCATGCTCCGGAGCACTCAGGGGATCGTCGATGCCGTGACCGAACTTGAGATTCTAGGGTTGATCGAGCAGGCCCGCGTTAGCGTTCGCGTTCACGGCTTCACGCCGTCGTTCAAGCTCTACATCCTCAACCAGCGTGACGTGTTCTTCGGGTTCTACCCCGTAACACCTAATACGGTGCCCATCGGCGGAGAGCCAGTAAAAATTCTGGACGTTTTGGGGCTGGACGCCACTCTGTTTCCGTTCTCTCAGGGAGACGACCGCAACGGCAACGAAACGCAGTGGGTCGAACAGAGTCAGCTGTGGTTCGACAGCGTATGGGACAACCTAGGCGAGGACTTCACACCGTGACTGGAGCGGACGCAGTCAAAGAAGTGCTTTCCCGGGCGGACTCGGTCCTCCTGGACTTTGATGGCCCGATCTGCCATGTCTTCGCAGGTCTGCCAGCGCCGAGCGTGGCTCAGCGTCTGCGCGAGAGTTACACAGAGACGCACGGCAAGGCCGCCGCTTCACGCTTGGGGCAGACAGATGACCCCTTGGAGCTGGTGAGACGGGCGGGCACGAAGAAGTTGCCCGGCGCTCGGAGGCTAGAGGCCATGCTGACCGCCTTGGAGCTGGAGGCCGTCAACGCTGGAGAGCCCACCCCGCATGCCAGGGAGGCCATCCAGGCGGTTCATGCCAGCTCTCGAAAGCTGGCCGCAGTGAGCAACAACAGCACCGCTGCACTGGTCCAGTACTTCTCGGAACATAGCCTTGATCGGTACGTCTCTCCGCTGATCGGTCGAGAGCCGGAGCACCTGACGCGAATGAAGCCGGACCCACACATGGTCCTGCTGGCCTTGAAGGCGCACGGGACAGCGCCACACCGCGCCGTGGTGGTCGGCGACTCTGTGACCGATATTCAGGCCGCCCACGCTGCTGGCGTGCCATGTATCGGGTATGCCAATAAGCCGGGGAAGGCTGAAACCCTGAAACACGAAGGCGCCACCACGGTTATTCAGGACATGGGCGAACTCACAGAGGCCATCTGACCCAACGCACGACAGGCGCCCCGCTCGATCTTCGGCCTCATCACCGGCAGCGCATGCGGTGCGATAAGAGTTTCTCTACTTCATCAAGCACCCGGCTGCGCTCCGCTCCGCCGGGCGGGCTTCCCGGCTCCGCTCCGCGCGACGCTCCTGCCTTCGGCCCGCTCCGCGCGGGCTGCGCCGACGCCCGCCCCTACGGCGGGACAGGCCCGAAGGCATGAGCCGAGCCCATACGGGCCGCTGGATCCGTCTCTCACCGAAAATGCCTCCGGCGGGGGCGCTCAGGCTCCGGGATGGCGGGGGCTCCGCGTGCGGCTGCGGGCCCGTCGTGGCGTGCGTGGGGGCTCCCATCCCGCCTGCCATCAACCCAGGCGAAGCCGAGCAGACGCGGCCCCTGGCGTCCAGGTCGTTCGTACAGTGGCGCGCTCCACCTGGACGCCAGGGACCACGCCCGCTCCACATGCGTGTGGGTCGACGGCAGACGGGATGGGAGCCGGGGACCGCTGTGGTTCCTGCTAGGACCCAAAAGCGCTCCTGGGCCGTGGTGGGGCCGTGAAAGGGCGCTCAAGGGTGACCGACAACGGCAACGGATGACGGCTCAGCCGCAGGTCAGCAGGTTGATCCACTAGACGACCGCAGGTCAGAAAGCCGCCTCATCACTTCTTCGACATCTAGACCGCGTCCGCCGCTCGCCGGCGGCAACACCGAGCCCCGTCACCGCCCCCGGCGGCGGCGGGGCTCCGGTGTGTCCGCGCGACCTCGCACCACGGGCGGGCGGAAGGAAGCTGAATGGTAGATTCCAGCACCCAGCCGCGGGCCTGTCCGTCCCGCCCGGCCCGTCGCCGGGTGCGCGACGGGGCGCGGGGGCGCCGGGTGGTGGCCGCGTCGGGGGGGTAGGGCTTCGGCGCAGCGGCTGACGCAGCACCCCTCTGCCAGCTCGTCGACGGATGCCAGCCTGTGAGCCTCATAACCTCCACCGCTCCGAAAGCTCCGCCCCGCCCCGCCGTTCCCCGGTCCATACGCCTGGACTCGCTCACGGGACTCCGCTGGTGCGCGGCCGCGTTGATCTTCTGTTACCACTTCTCCTTCGAGGAGTCCGCCGCCGGCAGCGGGCAGCACGTGGGGCAGCTGAGACACCTCACCCTCGCCGGGCCCTCGGCGGTCTCCTTCTTCTTCGTCCTCTCCGGCTTCGTGCTCGCGTGGTCGGCCCGGACGGCCGACACGGCCGGCGGGTTCTGGCGGCGGCGCTTCGCCCGCATCTACCCGAGCCACGCCGTCACCTTCTGCGTCGCCGTCGTGATGCTCCTGTGGATGGGGCTGACGCTCGATCCCCTCACCGGCCTCGCGAACCTCACCCTGACCCAGGCGTGGGTCCCCGACCCCGAGGTGTGGTTCGGCTACAACGGCGTCTCGTGGTCGTTGAGTTGTGAGTTCTTCTTCTACTTCGCGTTCCCGTTCCTGATCGGGCCCCTCCGGCGGCTGCGGTCCCGCGGGCTGTGGGCGGTGGTCGCGGCCGGGAACCTGTTCGTCGTGCTCTTTCCGCTGTACGGGCGGGACCTCGCGTACGCGGCCGGCTGGCACCCGAAGTTCCTGCTCTACCTGCTGCCGCCGGTGCGGCTGGCCGAGTTCGTCGTCGGCATCGCGCTGGCGCTGCTGGTGAGGAACGGTTCCTGGCGCGGCCCCGGGCTCGGCGTGAGCCTCGGGTTGTCCTGCGCCGCCGCCCTGTGGCTCGTCCACCTCGTGCCGTACGACTTCCACTGGAGCGCCTGCACGATCGTCCCGTACACGCTCACCATCGCCGCGGCCGCGCACGCCGACGCGCGGGGGTCCCGCTCACCGTTCCGGAACCGGGTCCTGGTGTACCTCGGTGAGATCTCCTTCTCCTTCTACCTGGTGCACGAAATGGTCATCTTCGGCACCAACCACTTCTTCTTCACCCACCACCTCTCCCCCGCCCTCTGGCTGGACACCCTCCTGGTGCTGGGCGTCTCCCTGGCCGGCGCGGCCCTCCTGCACCGGTACGTGGAGAAGCCCGGCGTGAGGCTGCTCTCCCGCGGGCGGCCGAAGCCGCGGCCGGCCGCGACGTGAGCGAGCCCCGTCCTCGGACGGGGCTCTTCCACACGGCGCCGGGGGTCAGGCGTCGGCGGGGATGAGGGAGCGCACCAGCCGGCAGGTGGTGTTGGACGGGCGGTGCACACCGATGCGGACCGCCGTGGTGCGTATCCTGCGGTTGTTCGCCTGCTCCGCCCGGCACACACCGGCGTGCAGCAGCGCGATGGCCAGGCGCATGGCCTTCAGCTGGCGGTTGTGGGCCTCGTACCACTCCCGCGGGCGGCCGGCGGGCAGGCGCTTCACGGGCAGGGTCGGAATGCTCGGCAGGTCGGGTCGAGGTGTTGCGGCTACTGCCATCGGCGTCCTCCTGAAGGGGTCGTGCACCCTTGCTCAACTCCCCCCATTTTACTGCCGACCACTGACAATCGGCCCTGGTCAAACAGGCTTCGGCCGGGGTGACGCGCTACCGTTGGGGCATGGAGATCTGGATCAATCCCGCCTGTTCCAAGTGCCGCGGCGCCCTCACGCTGCTCGACGCGGAGGGCGCCGGCTACACCGTCCGCCGCTACCTCGACGACGTGCCCAGCGCCGACGAGATCCGTGCCGTCCTCGGCCGGCTCGGGCTGGAGCCGTGGGACATCACCCGCACCCAGGAGGCGGAGGCCAAGGAGCTCGGCCTGGGGGACTGGCCGCGCGATGCGGCGTCGCGGGACCGCTGGGTCGAGGCGCTGGCCGGGCACCCGAAGCTGATCCAGCGGCCCATCATCACGGCCGACGACGGCTCCGCCCTGGTGGCGCGATCGGACGAGGCGGTGCGGGAGGCGCTGGCGCGGTCCAAGGGGTGACGCCCGGGTGGCCGCCCGGGCCGGTCAGGCGTGCCGGCGGGGCGGAACGCGCAGGTCACAGCAGATCATAGGGAACCGCCCCCACCTCCGGCCACGTCTCCCCTGCCATGTCCGCGATCATGCTTCCCGCACAGCAGCTGCTGCTCTTCGCGCGGTTGTAGACGCGCAGCTGCGCGTTCGCCATCGCCCTGCTCGCGGGGGTGGCCCTGTCGTCCTCCCTCGCGCCGCAGCTGCCCGTGGCCAGGTACGACCTGCTCCTGGGCTACGGGCTGCTGCTGACCCTGCTCTTCCGGCTGTGCGGCTGGGAGACGACGCGGGACCTGGCCGTGATCGCCGTGTGCCACGCCGTCGGGCTGGCCTTCGAGCTGGTGAAGGTCTCGCTCGGCTCGTGGAGCTATCCGGAGCCCGCCCTCTTCAAGGAGGCGGGCGTGCCGCTGTACGGCGGCTTCCTCTACGCGGCCGTCGGCAGCTACGTGTGCAGCGCCTGGCGGGTGCTGGACCTGGAGCTCACCGGCTACCGCCGGCGCCTGACGGCGGCCGTGGCGGCGGCGGTCTACGCGAACTTCTTCAGCCACCACTGGCTGCCCGACCTGCGCTGGCCCCTGGCCGCGCTGCTGGTGGCGGTCACCACGGGGACGTGGGTCCACTACACCGTGGGCTCCCGGCGCTACCGCATGCCGCTGGCCCTCTCCTTCGCGCTGATCGGTTTCTTCCTCTGGCTGGCCGAGAACATCGCCACCTACGCGGGCGCCTGGCGCTACCCCTCCCAGCTGCACGGCTGGCAGCCCGTCTCCGTCGAAAAGTTCGGTGCCTGGGCCCTGCTGATCAGCGTCACCGTCGTCCTGGTCGAGGCGTCCCGCCGGCGGCAGCGCACCCGCTGAGGAGGCACGGCGCGCGGCAGGGTTCCCGCTCCCG
Source organism: Streptomyces cinnamoneus (assembly GCF_002939475.1). Taxonomy (NCBI): domain Bacteria; kingdom Bacillati; phylum Actinomycetota; class Actinomycetes; order Kitasatosporales; family Streptomycetaceae; genus Streptomyces; species Streptomyces cinnamoneus. The sequence goes on from NZ_PKFQ01000001.1 coordinate 2,011,072, forward strand.
ACCCCCGCCGGTCAACTGATCGTCATCCACGGCTAACGGCGACTGATCTGATGTGGAACGCTCGTTCCGCACCATCGCGCCCAGGAACCCCACCCCTTCAGGGAGTTGCCCGTGCCGTTCGCCGGAACCACCAAGGCCGCCGTCCTCGCCGCCACCGCCCTCACCATGGCCGCCCTGCCGCAGACGGCCCGGGCGGCCGACGCCTCGCCGGCCGCGACGACACTCCGGCTGAAGGTGCTGTCGTACAACGTCTTCCTCATGAGCACGAACCTCTACCCCAACTGGGGGCAGGAGCACCGGGCACGGGAGATACCGTCCGCCGGCTTCTTCCAGGGCAACGACGTCGTGGTGCTGCAGGAGGCCTTCGACAACTCCGCCTCCGACGCTCTGAAGGCGCGGGCGGCCGGCCAGTACCCGTACCAGACGCCCGTGGTCGGGCGGAGCACGAGCGGCTGGGACGCCACCGGGGGCGCCTACGCGTCGACCACGCCGGAGGACGGCGGGGTGACGGTCCTGAGCAAGTGGCCGATCGTCCGCAAGGAGCAGGTCGTCTTCAAGGACGCGTGCGGCGCCGACCGGTGGTCCAACAAGGGCTTCGCCTACGTCGTGCTGAACGTGGCCGGCACGAAGGTGCACGTCGTGGGCACCCACACCCAGTCGACCGACGGCGGCTGCGCCGCGGGCGAGGCGGCAGCCGACCGCTCCCGGCAGTTGCGGCAGATCGACGCGTTCCTGGACGGCAAGAACATCCCGGCCGGCGAGCAGGTCCTGCTGGCCGGCGACCTGAACGTGGACTCGCGCAGCGACGAATACCGCTCCCTGCTGGCCGACGCCGACGTGGCACCGGCGGACCACCGCACCGGCCACCCGTACTCCTTCGACACGAAGGAGAACTCGATCGCGGCCTACCGCTACCCCACCGACCCGCGCGAGGACCTCGACCACGTCCTCCACCGCAACGGGCACGCGCGTCCACAGGGCTGGACCAACACGGTGGTCAAGGAGCAGTCCGCGCCGTGGAAGGTCTCCAGTTGGGGCAAGGAGTACACGTACACGAACCTCAGCGACCACTACCCCCTGACCGGATCCTGACCCGATTTTGATCTGATCCGGAGCCGATCCGGATCCGATCCTGACCGGCTTCTGACCGGCTCCTGACCGGCCCGGGCCCCACGCCGGTGGCCCGCGGGTGACCGCCCTCACACCGGCGGCCCCCGGGCCGTCGGCTGACCAGCGGGAATCCGGTCAAGTACCAGGTGGGGGCTGCTCTCCCGTCGCCGGCCGTGCTTCAATAGGGGACATGGCCGGCTACCAGAACACCTCGACGGGTCGCGACGACCTCGAGCCCTTCTGGCCTTCTCGCCAGCACCACGACTTCGACCGAGTGTGTTGTCGCGCGTCCTTTACGCGGGCCCACTCCTCTCGCTGACCCACGTCGAAGTCAGCCGCCGGCGACCCTTCCGGCCAAGCGGCCCGCGCACGCACGTCCTCTCGACGGCCTCCCGTGCGAAAGAGCTGAGCTCCCCATGACGAACCTCCGCACCGTCACCGCGTCCTCGCCGGCCGCCCCCACCCTGCCCTCCCCCGCCCACCGCCACCGGCTGCGGGCCGTGGCCCCGGACGAGGTGCCCCCCGTCGCCGAGCTGCTGCACCCGGGCGCGACCTGGATGCCGGCGCCGCAGCACACCCTGCCCGACCTGCCGGGCCAGCCGCCGATGATCGGATATCTGGTGCTCGTACCGGCCGACCAGGCGCTGTCCGCCGCGCCCGGCCTCCCCGCCCCCGTGCCCGCCCCCCGTGCTCCGGGCGCGCAGGGCCCGGACGTCCCCGGGCCGGCCGCCCCGCGCACGCTCACCGAGGGGGACGCCCTGGTGCGCATCGACCCCGAGCAGCGGACGGCGCACATCGCGGGGAAGCCGCTGGACCTCACCTACCTGGAGTTCGAGCTGCTGGCCCACCTCGTCGCCCACCCCCACCGCGTCCACACCCGCGACCAGCTGGTGACCACCGTGTGGGGCTACGGGCACGTGGGCGACGGCCGCACCGTCGACGTCCACGTGGCGCGGCTCCGCCGCAAGATGGGGGCCGAGCACCGGTCGTCGATCGTGACCGTCCGCCGGGTCGGCTACAAGTACGCACCCCCGGCCGGCCTCTGACCCCGGCGTCCCCGCCCGTTCTCCGGCCGACCCCCGCGCCCCCGGCCGGAGGGTGGGGCCAGCACCACCCCCGTCCGGCGGCCCAGGCCCCGTGATCTTCACCCCTCCCAGGCCGCACAATGGTGACGGCCGGACGGCGGCCGCGGGAGGAAAAGGGTGGGGAAGAGCGTGGGGACAGGCCGGATGAGGGTCCGCGGGGGTTTGCTGGCAGGGGCGCAGGGGCTGTGGCTCGCCCTGTTCGGCCTGATCGGGTCCGTCCTGCTGTTCACGCTCACCGTGGTCTCGATCGTCCTGGTCGTGCTGGGGATCGGGTTCTTCACCACCCCCGTCATGATCAAGGCCCTGCGGGCCTTCGCCGACCAGCGCCGCGTCCTGGCCCACGAGTGGTCGGGGGTGCGGATCCCCTCCCCCTACCGGCCCCCGGTCCCCGCAGGCGGGCGGCGCGGCGGGCTGGCCGGCCAGGTCGAGGGCTGCGTGGCACTGCTGAAGGACCCGGCGACCTGGCGCGACCTCCAGTGGCTTCTCGTGGACATGACCGCGGGCTTCGTCCTGGCGATCCTGGCACCGTGCCTGCTCCTCTACGCGGTCTGGGGGCCCGTGCTGGCCCTCGGCGTCTGGAAGCCGATCGTCGAGGCGGGCGGCAACGAGTGGTTCACCTTCGTGCACGTCACCGGTCAGGAAAGCGCCGACTCGGCCGCCGTCCTCGGCCTCGCCTACGGCGTCCTCGGCCTGTTCGTCAATCCGGGGCTGCTGCGCACCAACTTCCACCTCACCCGGCACTTCCTGCGGCCGACCCGCGAGCGCGAGCTGGCGCTGCGCGTCGACCGGCTCACCGAGACCCGGCACGACGCGCTGGACAGCTCCGCCGCCGAGCTGCGCCGCATCGAGCGGGACCTGCACGACGGGGCGCAGGCCCGGCTGGTCGCGGTGGGCATGAGCCTGGGCGCCGTCGAGGCGCTGATCGAGAAGGACCCGCAGCAGGCCAGGAAGCTCGTCGCGGCGGCCCGCGCGACCTCCGCCGAGGCCCTGACCGAGCTGCGCGACCTGGTGCGCGGCATCCACCCGCCCGTGCTGGCCGAGCGCGGCCTGGGCGACGCGGTGCGGGCCCTGGCCCTGCGGATGCCGCTGCCGGTGGAGGTGGACGTCGACCTGGCGGGGCGCGCCGCGGAGCCGGTGGAGTCGGCCGCGTACTTCGCGGTCAGCGAACTGCTCACCAACGCGGCCAAGCACGCCGGGGCCGAACGGGTGTGGGTGGACGTCCACCACGCCCGGGGCACGCTCCGCATCGCGGTGACCGACGACGGCCGCGGCGGCGCCGACCCGGCGGGCGGCAGCGGGCTGGCCGGCCTGGAGCGACGCCTGGGCGCCTTCGACGGCGTCCTGGCCGTCAGCAGCCCCCGCGGCGGGCCGACGATGATCACCGTGGAGATCCCCTGCGCACTCGCCGCCGGTGGGTGAGTGAGAAGCTTGCGGGCATGACCGAACCCTGCGAGCTCGTCCGGCTCCTCGACCTCCAACCCCATGTGGAGGGTGGCTGGTTCAGGGAGACCTGGCAGACCGCCGGCGCCACCGTCCCCGACGGTTACGCCGGACCCCGCGCGTACGCGACCGGCATCTACTTCCTGCTGCACCCCGGCGAGGTGTCCCGCTGGCACCGGGTGCGCTCGGACGAGATGTGGCTGTGGCACCGGGGCGGCCCACTGCGGCTACGGCTGGGCGGGACGGGCGAACGGCCCGACGAGGCCGGGGCGGCCGACGTCGTCCTCGGCTCCGGCGTCGAGCGCGGGGAGCGCCCCCAGGTGCTGGTCCCGGGCGGGGTCTGGCAGTCCGCCGAACCGGTCGGCACCGAACCGGCGTTGGTCACCTGCGTCGTCGCACCGGGCTTCCACTACGAGGACTTCACGCTCGCGGGGGAACCGTGCGCGTAGTCCTCGCCGAGGATCTCTTCCTGCTGCGGGACGGGCTGGTGCGGCTCCTGGAGGCGTTCGGCTTCGAGATCGCGGCCGCGGTGGCCAGCGGACCGGAACTCACCACGGCGCTCGCGGAGCTCAAGCCGGACGTGGCCGTCGTGGACGTCCGGCTGCCGCCGTCCTTCACCGACGAGGGCCTGCAGTGCGCCCTCGCCGCCCGGCGGGCACGGCCGGGCCTGCCGGTGCTGGTGCTCTCGCAGCACGTGGAGCAGCTGTACGCCCGCGAACTGCTCGCCGACGGCGCCGGCGGGGTGGGGTACCTGCTGAAGGACCGGGTCTTCGACGCGGAGCAGTTCGTCGACGCCGTGCGGAGGGTGGCGGCGGGCGGCACCGCGATGGACCCGCAGGTCATCTCCCAGCTGCTCACGCGGCGGTCGCAGGACCGGCCCATCGGCCGGCTCACCCCCCGTGAGCGCGAGGTGATGGAGCTGGTGGCGCAGGGCCGGTCCAACACGGCGATCGCCACGCAACTGCTGGTGACGGAGCGGGCCGTGGCCAAGCACACCTCCAACATCTTCGGCAAGCTCGGGCTGCCGCCCTCCGACGACGACAACCGCCGGGTGCTGGCCGTGCTGGCCTACCTCGACCACGGCTGAGCGCGGCCGGGGCCTGCCCGGCGGGCGCGGGGGCGGGCGTACGCGGGCGGAGCCGGGCCGGCGGGCGGCCCTTCCGTCGCGGAGTCCGCTACCGTTCCCCACAATAAAACGAGAAATCGCAACAAACAGAACCCCACGCGACAGGCCCGACCGCGCGACAGCCGGAACGGCGGACAAGGGAGACGGCCCATGCCGCAGCAGTTCGATGCCTCGACGATCACCAATCTCCGCGACCTCGGCGGCATCGCGCTCGTCGGCAACTCCGCCGTCCGCCCCGGCCTGCTGCTGCGCTCCGGCCAGCTCGACCGGCTGGACCCGGCCGCCGACCCGTCCGTGGCGGCCCTCGGCATCCACACCGTCGTGGACCTGCGCACCGAGAAGGAGCGCCGGGAGCGCCCCGACCGGCTGCCGGAGGGGGCCCGCCTGATCGTCGCGGACGTGCTGGCGGGCGCGTTCTCGCGGCACCGCGCGGGCGACGCCCCGGCCGGCGGCGAGGTGCCCGCGAGGCTGGAGGACGTGCTGGGCAACCCGGCGGTCGCCGACGAGTACCTGGGCGGCGGCAAGGCGGAGAAGCTGATGTGCGACACCTACCGCACGTTCGTGACCTCGGAGTCCGCCTGCCAGGCCTACGGGCTGCTGCTGACCACGCTCGCCGAGCCGGACTGCGGCCCGGTGCTCTTCCACTGCACGGCGGGCAAGGACCGCACCGGCTGGGCGGCCACCGTGGTCCTGCTGCTGCTCGGCGCGGACGAGGAGACGGCCGGGCGGGAGTACCTGGCCGTCGCCCCGGCCGTGCGGGCGGCCTTCGCGCCGCTCATCGACGGCTTCACGGCCGTGGGCGGCGACCCGGAGATCGCCGGCGCGATCCTCGGCGTGCGCCCGGCCTACCTCGCGGCCGCCCTGGAGGCGATGCGCTGGGCGTACGGGTCCGTGGAGGGGTACGTGCGCGACGGGCTCGGCATCTCCGACGCGGCCGTCGACCGCATCCGCGCCCGCTGCGTCGCCTGAGCCGCGGCCGGCCCCCGTCGGCGGCGCGTCCGGCGGGCGCGCACCGCGGGTGACGCGCCCCCGGGCGTGCGGGGTACGGGCGGGGCGCCCGGACCCGGCCATGCGCCCACATGGGTGAGGTGACCATCCCACGATTCACTCGTTCTACGGATGTGGAGCAGCAAGCTACAGCCCCCCGGCCGTTCGCCCCGGCCCCCGTCGACGTCGAGCAGGCCGAGGCCGCGCTCATCGAGCACTACCCCCGCCTGGTGCGGCTCGGGTATCTGGTGCTGCCGCCGGCCCTCGGCCGCAACCGCCGGGTCCTCACGGCGCACGCCCTGGTCCAGCGCGCCCTCCCGCGCCACCGCGCGGAGGTGCGGGAGCCGGCCGTGCCCCAGCCGCGCGGCGCGGAGACGTCCCCGGGCGACCCCGGGTACGCCTACGTGCGCCGGCGGGTCCTCCAGGCGGCGCTGGAGGCCGGGCGGCCCCGCGGCCGCTGGGGCCTGCCCCGCCCCGGGCAGCTGCCCCCGCTGCTGCCGCAGGTGTGGGGGCTGCGGCTGTTCCCCCGCTCCGGGGGCGCCGACGAGCTCGCCCTGGACCAGGCGCTCGCCACCCTGTCCGGTCCCGCCCGGGCCGCGTACGTCCTGCGCGCCCTGGAGCTGCCCACCGACCACGACGTGCGCCTGCTGCTGGCCGCCGCGGGGGTGGAGGACCCCGACGCGGCGCTGACCGAGGCGGACCGGGCGCGCACGCCGGCCGGCAGCCGGGACGCGTCGCTGCTGGAGTCGGTGGAGTTCGACCCCTGCTCCCTCCAGGCCCGCCCCACGGATCTGATGCGCCGCCGCCAGCACACCCGCGCGGCCCTCGCGGCGCTGGCGGCCGTGGTCGTGTGCGGGACGCTCCTGGGCCTGCCGGGCGACGGCTGGGGCCGGGACGGCGCGGCCGCCCCGCCGTACGCGCAGAACCCCGCGGCGCAGCAGGCCCTGGACCCCGCCCGGCTGACCCGGGTCCCCGCCACCGCCTGGAAGCGCGCCGACCACCCCGGATTCGCCTCCTGGCCCGCGCGCGGCAACCGCACCGGCGACCGGGCACTGCTGCGCCGGGCCCTCGCCGTGTGGGCCCGCCCCGGGCACACGGTGCAGGTCACGGCCACGCCCGGCACCGCGACGGGGCCCGCCGCCGGACCGCCGCAGCTGCTGTACGCGGGCGAGGTCGACGCGGCGGCCGTCGTGCTGTTCCACGACGGCCTGCGCGTGGTGCGCTACGCCGAGGCCAAGAACGGGGCCACCGGCTCCGCCGCCCTGGACTTCGCCCGCGCGGACGCTGCGGAGGCGGCGTCCGCGACGGCGCTGGTGCTGGGCCGCACCGACGGCAACGTCCGGTATCTGACGGCCCCCTGGCTGACCAGCGCCGGCGTGCGGAACCTGCTGGAGCCGACCGCCCCCGTCAAGCCGCTGCACCGGGACGCGGACGGCGTCACCGACGCCGTGCCCAGCCCGGGTGCCACGAACGACTGCCACGACTGGACCGCGCTGCAGCTGGGCGCGCATCTGGTGACGGACCTCGCGGAGCTGGTCCCGGCCCGGCTCACCGCCGGCGCGCCCACCGCCCCGCACGACGTGGGCGGCCCCGCCGAGCGCGCCGACTGGGCGCACACCGCCTGCCACCTCGCGACGATCCGGGGGCAGGGCGTGCGCGCGGTGAACAACTGGCAGTTCGCCACCCAGCCGCTGCCCGGGGGCGCCGGCAGCGCGGCCTGGTCCTGCACCCGCGCCGAGACCTGGCGGGGCGCCGGCAGCCGGGTGCTCGCCCAGTTCCTGCCGCCCGGCACCCGCGCCGCCGCCCCCGCGTCGGTGGTCGCCCGGGCCGAGGACTCCCCCGCCTGCGGCACCCCCGAGCCCCACGTCCTGGCGGGCGTGCTGTGGAAGTCCCAGGGCGGCACGTGGTACGCGCTCGCCGCCGGCGACGGCGACGTCACGTCCGTCGCCGCCACGGGCGGGGTTCGCGGCAGCGCCGCGGGCCACCTCCTGGCCGTACCGGCCCGGCAGGGCGCCCAGGCCGAGCTGACGGCGCGGCTGCCGGACGGCGGGAAGCTGTCCCAGCTGCGCTGAGGGAGGGTCAGGCCCGGCGGAAGACCGCGACCGTGCGGCCGGGGACGGTGAACGTACCGGAAGCGGCCTCGTACGAGGCGGACTTGACGACGGGGTCCGCTCCCCGAGCCTGCACCGGGTGCAGGGTGTAGTCCCGGCCGGCGAGGCCGGCGACGCGCTGGGTGTGCCGGCCGGGGGCGGCGTTGAGGACCACGACGAGGTCGCCGAGGCGCATGGTGATGACGCCGGGCGTCTCGTCCGGGCCGGACAGCGGGAAGGACAGCGCCGCCTGGACGGCTCCGGCGGTCGGCTGGCCGAAGGCCTTCTCGGTGGTACGGATCCGCAGCAGGTCCCGGTAGGCGGCCGAGGCGGCGGTGATCTGGGCGCACCCGGCCTTCAGCGCGGGGTCGGCCAGCAGCGGCCGCGCGGAGGGCCACTTGCCCGCGTTGTCGGTCGCGGGCGGCAGGCCGCGGCCGAAGCCGTTGCCCTCGGCGCAGTTCCAGTGGATGGCGTTGAACCAGTCGCCGCTGTCGTAGGAGTTGCGGTCCAGGGACTTCGAGCGGAGCAGGTCGGTGCCGGCCTGGGAGAGGACCGGGCCCTGGGAGAGCGCGGCGGTGGCCATGGCGAGGACCTGGGCCCTGGCCCGGTCGGCGGGCGCCGTGGCGGCCGGCAGCTTGTAGGCGAGGGCGTCGTACAACGACTCGTTGTCGTGGGCGTCGGCGTAGGACAGGGCGTCGCCGGGGGCGGCGGCGTAGCCGGCGGGTGAGCCGTTGTAGTCGACGTCGGCGCCGCGCACGGTGCGGCCGGTGGTGTCGGTGAAGCGGTAGCCGGCGAGGTTGCCGGTCAGGCCGACCTTGATGAGGTCCTGGGCGTGCAGGAGGCGGGCCCGCTGTTCGGCGGGGGAACCGTTCGCGGGCGAGTCGTTGGGGTCCGTGAACAGGCCGGAGGCGAAGCCCTGGACGCGGGGGTCGGCGTCGAAGGGGCCTCCGCCGCGGATCGCGTCACGTGAGCGGTCGGAGAAGGTGGCGACGCCGGTGCCGGCCATGTTCTTCTGTGTGGCCTGCACGAAGCGGGCGTCGTTCGCGACCTCGCCGAAGTTCCAGCCCTCGCCGTAGAGGACGACCGCCTTGCCGTCGACGCCGTCCTTGGCGGGGGTGAGGGCGTCGAGGGCCTTGCGGACGGCGAGGATGTTGTCCTTGGGGTGGTGCCCCATGAGGTCGAAGCGGAAGCCGTCGACCTTGTACTGCTTCGCCCAGGTGACGACGGAGTCGACGACGAGCTTGCCCATCATGGCGTGCTCGGGTGCCGTGTTGGAGCAGCAGGTGGAGGTGGCGACGGTGCCGTCGTCGAGGAGGCGCTGGTAGTAGCCGGGCACGATGCGGTCGAGGACGGACTTCTCGTCCTGCCCGGAGGCGGCGGTGTGGTTGTAGACGACGTCCATGACGGTCCGCAGCCCGGCGCCCGCCAGGCCCTGCACCATCTGCCGGAACTCCACGGTCCGGCGGGGGCCGTCCGGGTCGGAGGCGTACGAGCCCTCGGGGACGGTGTAGTGCAGCGGGTCGTAGCCCCAGTTGTAGGCGTCGCGGGCGGCGGTCCTGGCGACGCAGGCCTGCTGCGCCTCGGAGTCGGCGGGCGGCGCGGTCAGGTCACAGGGCGGCGCGGCCTGGTCGGCGCGGCGCTCGGGGACGGTGGCGAAGTCGAAGGCCGGCAGGAGGTGGACGTAGGAGGTGCCGGCGTCGGCGAGGTCCCTCAGGTGCCGCATGCCGGCGGAGGCGCGGTCGGTGAAGGCGAGGTAGCCGCCGTCGCCGGAGAAGTCGCGGATGTGCAGTTCCTGGATCTGCGCGTCGCGCAGCGGCACGGCGGCCGGCTTGCGCAGCCGCTGCCAGCCGGGCGGGGCGAGGGCCGGGTCGGCGAGGTCGGTGACCAGGCTGCGGGCGGAGTCGGCGGTGAGGGCGGTGGAGTACGGGTCGGTGACGTGGTTGGTGACGGTCTTGCCGACGGTGGGGGCGTAGACGGTGACGGCGTAGCGGTAGGGCTTGCCGGCCCAGTCGCGGCCGCCGGTCGCGCTCCACACGCCGGCGGCGTCGTCGCGCCTCATCGGGACGGTGCGGCCGTCGAGTTCGAGGGCGACGTTCTTGGCCGTGGGGGCCCAGACGGAGAGGGTGGGGCGGCCGTTGCGGAAGGTGGGGCCCAGGTGGGCCGTGGTGGCGGCGGAGGCGTAGAGGGCGTCGAGGACGCCGGGGATCTGGACGCCGGTGGTGACGCCGTCCGTCTCGGCGACGAGCCGCCCTCTGAGCGCGGTGCGCTCGTCCTTCTCGCTCGCGTGGACGCGGAAGGCGTCGTAGGCGCCGGTGGCCAGGAACGGGTACTTCGCCTGCTGGGCGGGGGTCAGTCCTCCGGGCTGGGGGGTGAGGGGGAAGCTGCCGTGCTCGTGGACGAGGCGGTGGGGGTGGGTGGGGTTTCCCAGGTTTCTGGGCCAGGCGACGGTGTGGGCGTCGATCCATTGGACGCGGGCCCCTGCGGGGGGCTGCGGGTCCGCGTGGACGGGGGACGTCGCCGCTGCCAGGGGCAGCAGGGTGCCTATCGCTGCGGCGATCGCGGCCAGGCGTTTCACGCGTGGGTCTCCTTCGGTTGCGGTCGGAACGGAAGAGACCCCGGCCCCGCCCCTTCCCGTGACCGGGGGCAGGCCCCGGGCCCCGGACCGCGCTGCCGCGCGGTGTCCTCCATCGCCGGACGGGCTTGGAACCAAGCCCCGCCGGCGTGTGCGGCGCGGGGCCCAGGGCGGAGTTCCGGTTACGGGAAGGGGCGGGGCCGGGGAAAGCAGACGGCTAGCCGCACGTGCGCGCGCCCGCGTGCAGCGCCAGCGCCGTGTTCGGCGCCACGCTCGCCGTGAAGCGGCCGTCCGCGCCGACTGTCACGCGGCGGCCGCTCTGCACGTCGCAGTAGTCACCGCCCGGCAGCGAGGTCTGAAACGTCCGCCCGACCGCGAAGGTCTCGTGGTTGATCACCACGTAGCCCTTGGTGCCGCGACCGAAGGCGATCGCCTGGTAGCCGTTGTCCCACCAGTTCGTCACCTCCGTGTCCGCGACGGCGTTGCGGAAGCCCACCATGGCGTTGACCTCGGGCCACTTGTGCTGGCACTTCCAGCCGTCCTGCCAACACGCGTTCACCGCGCCGCCGTTCGGAGGTCCCGCGTCGCGGTCGGTGAACGCGTAGCCGGAGTGGACGTCCGGCGAGCCGTACGGCCAGGCGAGCATGAAGACGTGGGCCAGCGTGTAGGCGGCGCCGTCCTTGTAGGTGAGCGTGACGCCGTCCCGCTCGGTGTCGTGGTTGTCGACGAAGACGGACGCCCGGCCGCCGGGCAGATAGCCCCAGCCCTCGCCGTAGTCGCGCAGGTACGCCAGCCGTTCCCGCTGGAAGACCCGCTTGAGGTCCCAGGCGTAGCGGAACTCCTGCGCGTCGCCGTTGCCCAGGTACTCCTCCGGCTGAACGGCCTCGCCGGCGCCCTGGATGGTCTCCTGCTTCCAGTAGACGTCCGGCTTGCCGAGCTTGGCCTTGATCGCGGCGAGGTCGCCGGCGGCGACGTGCTTGGCGGCGTCGATGCGGAAGCCGTCGACACCCAGGGACAGCAGGTCGTTGAGGTAGCCGGCGACGGCCGAACGGACGCGGTCGCTGCCGGTGTCGAGGTCCGCCAGGCCGACGAGTTCGCAGTTCTGGACCTCGGAGCGGCTGGTGTAGTCGGTGACGTCCTTGCGGCAGGTGTGGAAGTCGCCGTCCTGGTACAGGCCGGGGTAGGAGTACTTCGTATACGACGTCCCGCCGGTGCCGGTGCCGGGCTTGGCCGCCATGTGGTTGATGACGGTGTCGACGACGACCTTCACCCCGGCGCCGTGGCAGGCGGTCACCATGCCCGCGAAGGCCGCCCGGTCGCCGAGGCGGCCGGCGACGCGGTAGCCGACGGGCTGGTAGGAGGTCCACCACTGGGGGCCTGGGACGTGTTCCTGGGGCGGGGAGACCTGGACGTGTCCGTAGCCGGCGGGGCCCAGGGTCTCCTTGCACTCCCTGGCCACGGAGGCGTACGTCCACTCGAAGAGGACCGCGGTGGTGTCCTTCGCGCCGGGCGGGCTCGCATGGGCCTGCGGTGCCGGGAGGGCGGCGGCGCCCCCCAGGGCGAGGGCGAGGACCAGGCCTCTTCGGGCGAATCCGGACACACCGAGGGAAGGCATGGGTTCTCCTGGGGGTGGGGGGAGAGGGGTGCGGACCCGTACGGCAACGCGCCGTGCCCGTAAGGCCGCTGAAGGTTCTTTCAGCAAGGTTGCTCGCACAATGCAACGGCTTGCCGCACGAGACCGTACGAGCCGCTTCCCTCCCGGTCAACCCTTTGGACACGGGACGGTTACAACCCTGAAATCTCACGAATCCCTTCTTGCAAAGTCTTTCGCAAGGGATTGCAGCCTGTTAACTTCCTCCTCAGCTCGGGCCGCCCTGCCCCCCAGGCGGCCTTCCGAAAGAGGAGTCCCTATGCGAAGAGGCATATCGGTCGCCGCCGTCGTCGGCGTGCTGGCCCTGACCGCGACCGCGTGCGGCGGTGGCGGCGACAGCGGGAACGACGGTTCCAAGGCGGCCGAGGACCCGGGCAGCGTCAGCGGGACCATCACCTGGTGGGACACCTCCGACGCCACCAACGAGGCGCCGGCGTTCAAGAAGCTGGTCAAGGACTTCGAGGCGAAGTACCCGAAGATCAAGGTCGACTACGTCAACGTCCCCTTCGACCAGGCGCAGCAGAAGTTCAAGACCGCCGCCTCCACCGGCAAGGGCGCCCCCGACGTCCTGCGCTCCGACGTCGGCTGGACCCCCGGCTTCGCCCAGCTCGGATACCTCAAGGACCTCACCGGCACCCCCGCCCTCGACAAGTCCGAGGACTTCCTGGAGGGGCCGCTGAAGAACGCGGCGTACCAGGGCAAGACCTACGGCGTCCCGCAGGTCACCGACACCCTCGGCCTCCTCTACAACAAGGAGCTGTTCCAGAAGGCGGGCCTCGACAAGGCCCCGGCCACCTGGCAGGAGGTGAAGGACGCCGCCCTGAAGATCAAGGAGAAGACGGGCGCCGACGGCATCGGCCTCAGCCCCGACAGCTACTACTCCCTGCCCTTCCTCTACGGCGAGAACAGCGACATGGTCGACGCCGCGAAGAAGAAGATCACGATCTCCAGCGCCGCCTCCCTCAAGGGCGTCGAGACCGCCGTCGACCTCGTCAAGTCCGGCGCCGCCCCCAAGCCGGCCGGCACCGACGGCTACAACGCCCTCAAGACGGACTTCAAGAACGGCAAGCTGGGCATGCTGATCGACGGCCCCTGGGCGACCAAGGAGATCTTCGGCGGCGACGCCTACAAGTCCCGCGAGAACCTGGGCATCGCACCGATCCCGGCCGGTTCCACCGGCACCGCGGGCGCCCCGGTGGGCGGCCACAACCTCGTCCTCTACGCGGGCTCGAAGAACTTCGACGCCTCCTACCTCTTCGCCCGGTTCATGACCGAGAGCGCGCAGCAGGAGAGCGTCTCCAACGCCGTCGGCGTGCTGCCGACCCGCAAGTCGGCCTACTCGCAGACCGTCCTGGCCGACCCGGTGCGCAGCGCCTTCCACGACGCGCTGGCCAAGGCGCACCCGCGGGTGCCGATCCCGCAGGGCGGCGACCTGTTCACCGAGTGGCTCCAGCACTACACCAAGATCCTCACGCTGAAGGAAGACCCCAAGGCGGGTGTGGACGCCACGGCCAAGGCCTGGCAGTCCGCGCTCCTCAAGGACTACGGCGTCGAGGAGTAGGTCCCATCTCATGGCCACAGTCGTCACCCGGGTCAGGCGCTCCTTCTCCACCCACTGGTACGCGTGGGCGATGGTGCTGCCGGTCGTCATCGTGCTGGCCGTTCTCGTCGGCTATCCGCTGGGGAGGGGCGTCTACCTCTCCTTCACGGACGCCAACGAGGCCAACGTCGGCCGCACCATCGGCGTCAACCGCATCCCCGCCACGTACCAGTTCGTCGGCCTCGACAACTACTGGAAGGTGCTCTCCGGCCAGGAGGGCCACTTCTACTCCCGGCTCACCTGGACGGTCCTCTGGACGGCGTCCTGCGTCCTCCTGCACTACGCGCTCGGCCTGGGCCTGGCGCTGCTGCTCAACCGGAAGGTGCGGTTTCGGGCGCTCTACCGGGTGCTGCTGATCCTTCCGTGGGCGGTGCCGGCGTTCGTCGCCACGTTCTCGTGGCGGCTGATGTTCAACGAGAAGTACGGAGTCCTCAACGCCCTCCTCACCCAGGTGGGCATGGACCCCGTGGACTGGCTCGGTGACGCCACCTTGCAGAAGGTGTCGGCCGTGGCCGTCAACGTCTGGCTCGGCGTGCCGTTCATGATGGTGGCCATCCTCGGCGGCCTGCAGTCCATCCCCGCCGAGCTGCACGAGGCGGCCGAGATGGACGGCGCCTCGCCGTGGCAGCGGTTCCGGCACGTGACCCTGCCGGGGCTGCGTCCGGTGAGCGGGACGGTGATCCTGCTGGGCGTCATCTGGACGTTCAACATGTTCCAGGTCATCTACCTGCTGATCGGGCAGGGGGCGAGCTCGGAGAGCGAGATCCTCGTGACGTACTCCTACCGCCTCGCCTTCCAGGGCGTCCGCGACTACGCGGGCTCGGCGACGTACGGCATCCTCATCCTCTCGCTGCTGCTGGTCTTCGCCGTCTTCTACCGCCGGTTGCTCACCCGACAGGAGGCCGCGACGCGATGAGCGGCACCACTCGCAGGCCGCGCGAGCGGGGACAGCGCTCGCGCGGGGCCTCCGTAGCCCTGCACACGGCGCTGATCTGCGCCTCCGCGATCTCCCTCTTCCCCGTCCTGTTCATCGTCTTCGTCTCGCTGCGCGGGCGGGACGGCTGGCAGGAACCCACCCGCTTCGTCGGGTTCGACTTCTCGAACTACACGCACATCCTGAGCGAGACCAAGTTCCTGACCTGGTTCGGCAACTCGGTGATCGTGGCGCTGGGCGCGACCGTGCTGGGCGTGCTCATCGCGGCGACCGCCGGCTACGCCGTGTCGCGGATGCGTTTCCCCGGGCACCGGCCGCTGATGTGGACGTTCCTGGTGGTGCAGATGTTCCCCATGGCGGTGCTCATCGTGCCGCTGTACAACATCCTCGGCGAGCTGGAGCTGCTGGACTCCTACGCGGGTCTGGTCCTCACCTACTGCTCGGTGTCGGTGCCGTTCTGCGCGTGGATGCTCAAGGGGTACTTCGACTCGATACCGGCCGAGATCGACGAGGCGGGCCGGGTGGACGGGCTGACGCCGTTCGGCACGTTCTGGCGGCTGATCGTGCCGCTGGCCCGGCCGGGACTGGCCGTCACCGGCTTCTACTCCTTCATCACCGCCTGGGGGGAAGTGGCCTTCGCCAGCCAGTTCATGAGCAGCGAGGACCACTACACGCTGGCCGTGGGCCTGCAGACCTTCGTGGGCCAGCAGAAGGCCGAGTGGGGCCTGATGACGGCGGCGGCCGTGCTGATCACCGTCCCGGCCGGACTCGTCTTCTTCCTCGCCCAGCGGCACCTGGTCGCCGGGCTGACCGCGGGCGGCACCAAGGGCTGACCTTGCGCCCCGCCCGTCGTTGAGCCGTTCGCACGCCCACCACCGAGACTACGAGCCGATAGGAAGTACATGACCCAGGATCTCGCGCCCTCCGTCCGCCCGGCCCACGGCGCCGCCCCCGCGCGGGCGGACGGCTGGTGGCGCAGCGCCGTCATCTACCAGGTGTACGTGCGCTCGTTCGCCGACAGCGACGGTGACGGCATCGGGGACCTGCGCGGGATCCGCGAGCGGCTGCCGTACCTGGCGGAGCTGGGCGTGGACGCGCTGTGGCTGACGCCGTTCTACGCCTCGCCGCAGGCGGACGGCGGCTACGACGTCGCGGACTACCGCGCGGTGGACCCGCTGTTCGGGGAGCTCTCGGACGCGGACGACCTGGTGCGGGAGGCCCACCGGCAGGGCCTGAAGGTGATCGTGGACATCGTGCCCAACCACACCTCCGACCAGCACGTGTGGTTCCGCGCGGCGCTCGCGGACCGTCCGGGGGGGACGGCCCGCGCGCGCTACCACTTCCGTCCCGGCAAGGGCGAGCACGGCGAACTCCCGCCCAACGACTGGGAGTCGGTCTTCGGCGGTCCGGCCTGGACCCGGACGGCCGGCCCGGACGGCACCCCGGGCGAGTGGTACCTGCACCTGTTCGCGCCCGAGCAGCCGGACCTCAACTGGGACAACCCCGAGGTGCGGGCCGAGTTCGATTCGGTGCTGCGGTTCTGGCTGGACCTGGGCGTGGACGGCTTCCGGATCGACGTGGCGCACGGCATGGTCAAGGCCGCGGGGCTGCCGGACATCGGGCTGAGCGAGCAGGCGAAGCTGATCGGCGCGCAGGTGCTGCCGTTCTTCGACCAGGACGGGGTGCACGAGATCCACCGCGGCTGGCGGCAGCTGCTGGACTCCTACCCCGGTGAGCGGATCGGCGTGGCCGAGGCGTGGGCGCCGACGTCCGAGCGGCTGGCGCTGTACGTGCGCCCGGACGAACTGCACCAGGCGTTCAACTTCCAGTTCCTGACCTGCGACTGGGGTGCCGAGGCGCTGCGGGAGGTCATCGACGCGTCGCTGGCGGCCACGCTGTCGGTCGGGGCGCCGACGACCTGGGTGCTGTCCAACCACGACGTGGTGCGGCACGCCACCCGCTACGGCGGCGGGGACGAGCGGCTGGGCCTCGCGCGGGCGCGCGCCGCGGCGCTGCTGATGCTGGCGCTGCCCGGCTCGGCCTACGTCTACCAGGGCGAGGAGCTGGGGCTCCCCGAGGTCGTGGACCTGCCGGACGAGGTGCGCCAGGACCCGGCGTTCTTCCGGGGCGACGGCCAGGACGGCACCCGCGACGGCTGCCGGGTGCCGCTGCCGTGGTCCGGCGAGGCGGCCCCGTACGGCTTCGGGCCGGGCGGCAGCTGGCTGCCTCAGCCCTCGTCGTGGCGGGCGCTGTCGGTGGAGGCGCAGTCGGGCGACCCGCGCTCGACGCTGGAGCTGTACCGCTCGGCGCTGACGCTCCGCCACGAGCTGCCCGGTCTCGGTGACGGGGAGATGACGTGGCTGGAGGCACCGGAGGGCGTACTGGCCTTCGGGCGGCCGGGATTCGTGTGCACGCTGAACACGCTCGGCGACGAGGTGGCGGTTCCGGTGCCCGGCCGGCCCCTGCTGTCGTCCGCCGCCCTGGAATTCTCCGGTGGAACCGTGCGGATTCCTTCGGATACGTGCGTGTGGTGGGCAGTCTGAGATGCGACGGGTACAGTCACCTCCTGTGACCGCCCGGCTCTCCGACATCGCAGCCCAGGCGGGTGTCAGCGAAGCAACCGTCAGCCGCGTCCTCAACGGAAAGCCGGGGGTCGCCGCCTCCACCCGCCAGTTGGTGCTGGCCGCGCTCGACGTGCTGGGCTACGAACGCCCGGTGCGGCTGCGGCAGCGCAGCGCCGGGCTGGTCGGGCTGATCACCCCGGAGCTGGAGAACCCCATATTTCCGGCCTTCGCCCAGGTGATAGGGCAGGCGCTGACCCGCCAGGGGTACACCCCGGTGCTGGCCACGCAGACGCCGGGCGGCTCCACGGAGGACGAGCTGACCGAGATGCTGGTCGACCGGGGGGTGGCCGGGATCATCTTCGTCTCCGGGCTCCACGCCGACACCTCGGCGGACATGCAGCGCTACGAGCGGCTGCGCGCCCAGGGCGTGCCGTTCGTGCTGATCAACGGCTTCTCCGCGGAGGTGCGGGCGCCCTTCGTCTCGCCGGACGACCGCGCGGCCATGGACCTGGCCGTCACCCATTTGGCCGCACTGGGGCACCGCAGGATCGGGCTGGCCGTGGGCCCACGGCGGTACGTGCCGGTGCAGCGGAAGATCGAGGGCTTCCTGTCGAGCATGCGGGAGCGGCTCGGGGTGAGCGGGGCCGGGGCGGACGAGCTGGTCCAGCATTCCCTGTTCACTCTTGAGGGTGGTCAGGCGGCGGCCTCCGCGCTCATCGAACGCGGGTGCACGGCCGTGGTGTGCGCGAGCGACATGATGGCGCTGGGCGTGGTGCGGGCGGTGCGCCAGCGCGGCCTCGAAGTGCCGCGCGACGTCTCGGTGGTGGGCTTCGACGACTCCCCGCTCATCGCGTTCACGGACCCGCCGCTGACCACGATCCGCCAGCCCGTGCAGGCGATGGGGCAGGCCGCGGTGCGCGCGTTGCTGGAGGAGGTCGGGGGCACCCCGGCGCCGCACAGCGAGTTCGTCTTCCTCCCCGAACTCGTGGTCAGGGGCTCCACGGCGTCGGCTCCGGCCGTGCGGGCGGAGGCCCGCACGAGCCCCCGCGGGGCGGCGGCGGAGCTGGCTGAAAACGACGAAGGGCCGACTTCGGGTTGATCTGCGCCCAGGGGCTTTCTGGCAGACTGTTTCCCTATGGGTGAAGCGACTGCAAGGACCCTGGAAGGCCGGACGGCCGCCCCGCCACCCACCGAGGAGCGAGGGGACCGGCCGCCGGCGGGCCGCCCCCGTCCCCGGGCGCCGCGCCTCCTGGGCAGACTGCGTTCCCCACGGCATCCGCGCCTGTGGGTCGAGGTACTGCTGATCGCGGTGAGTTACTGGATGTACTCGCTGATCCGCAATGCCGTGCCCGAGCAGCGGGCGGCCGCCCTGCGGAACGCCGACTGGATCTGGCAGACCGAGCACACCTTGCACATCGCGGTCGAGCACACGGTCAACAACGCCGTGAACTCGGTGACGTGGCTGGTCGTGGGCATGAACTACTACTACGCCACGCTGCATTTCGTGCTGACGATCGGCGTGCTGGTCTGGCTCTACCGCTGGCATCCCGGGCGCTACGCCGCCGCGCGGCTGGTCCTCTTCGCCACCACCGGCGTGGCACTGATCGGTTACTACCTGTATCCCCTGGCGCCACCGCGGCTGATGACCGGCCCCGGCTTCGTCGACACCGTCGTCGTGCACCACACCTGGGGTTCGATGGCCTCGGGCAATCTCGCCGACATGTCCAACCAGTACGCGGCGATGCCGTCGATGCACATCGGCTGGTCGACGTGGTGCGGGGTCACCATCGCGATGCTGGCCCGGCGGGCGTGGGCGAAGGCGCTGGGGGCGCTGTACCCGCTCGCGACGCTGGTGGTGATCGTGTCCACCGCCAACCACTTCTGGCTGGACGCGGTGGGCGGCCTGCTGTGCCTGACCCTCGGCGGTGCCCTCTCCCGCCTCTGGTACGGCGCGTTCCCCTTCCGGCTGGCCCGGCACGTCGCGGTCAGGGGCGTCTAGAACGCTCGAAGTGGCGGATGTGGGGAGCCGGCGGCATGCTGGAAGCGGCCGGGCGGGCCGTGTCCGTCAGGCCCCGTAGAACAGTTCCTCCACCACGGCCCGGGCCCGCCGCGTGGTGCGGCGGTAGTCGTCCAGCATCTCCCCGACGTGCCCCGGTTCGTAGCCGAGGTAGCGGCCCACGGCGGCCAGCTCGCGGCCGTCGCCGGGGAAGGTGTCCCCGGGCCGGCCGCGCACGAGCATCACGGCGTTGCGCACGCTGGTCGCCAGGACCCAGGCCTCGTCCAGGATCCGGGCGTCCTCGGTGGAGATCAACTCCGCGGCGCAGGCCGCGGCCAGCGCCTCGCGCGTCCGCGTGGTGCGCAGCCCCGGCTCCGCCCAGCCGTGCCGCATCTGCAACAGCTGCACCGTCCACTCCACGTCCGACAGCCCGCCCCGCCCCAGCTTGGTGTGGGTGGTGGGGTCCGCGCCGCGCGGCAGCCGCTCGGTCTCCATCCGGGCCTTGAGCCGGCGGATCTCGCGCACCGCGTCCTCGCCGAGCCCCTCGGCGGGGTAGCGCAGCGGGTCGACCAGGTCGATGAAGCGCCGGCCCAGCTCCGCGTCGCCCGCGACGGCTTCGGCGCGCAGCAGCGCCTGGCTCTCCCACACCAGCGACCAGCGCCGGTAGTAGGCGGCGTACGAGGCGAGGCTGCGCACGATCGGGCCGGACTTGCCCTCGGGGCGCAGGTCGGCGTCGACGAGCAGCGGCGGGTCGGTGGTGGGCAGTTGCAGCAGGCGGCGCATCTCCCCGGCGACGGCGAAGGCGGCCTTGGCCGCCTCCTCGTCGCTGACGCCCTCGCGCGGCTCGTGGACGAACAGGACGTCCGCGTCGGAGCCGTAGCCCTGCTCGCGGCCCCCGAAGCGGCCCATGCCGATGACGGCGAAGCGGGTGGGCAGGGTGTCGCCCCACTCGGCCCGTACGGCCGCGCGCAGGGCGCCGGCGATGGTGGCGGCGTTGATGTCGGAGACGGCCTCGCCGACGAGGTCGGCGCGGGCGGCGTGGTCGCCGCCGGCCGTCTCGGCGGCGCCGCGCGAGCCCGTGCCGCGCTCGCCGGAGGCGTGGGCCTCGGCGGGGGTGCCGCCGCGGCCGTAGGCGCCGATGATGTCGGCGGCCGAGGTGCGGAACAGCTCGCGGCGGCGCACGCCGCGCACCGCGACGATCGCCGCCTCGGCGTCCTCGGCGCGGCCGACGGCGGCCAGCACCTCCTGTTCCAGGGCCTCCCGGCTGCGGGGGCGCAGGCCCCCGGGGTCGCCGAGCAGGGCGACGGCTTCGGGGGCGCGCAGCAGCAGGTCGGGGGCGAGGCGGCCGGCGGAGAGCACCCGGGCGAGGTTCTCGGCGGCGGCGCCCTCGTCGCGCAGCAGCCGCAGGTACCAGGGGGTCCGGCCGAGCGCGTCGGAGACCTTGTGGAAGTTCAGCAGCCCGGCGTCGGGGTCGGCCGAGTCGGCGAACCAGCCCAGGAGGACGGGCAGCAGGGTGCGCTGGATGGCGGCCTTGCGGGTCACGCCGGAGGCGAGGGCCTCCAGGTGGCGCAGGGCGGCGGCGGGGTCGGCGTAGCCGAGGGCCTCCAGGCGCTGGCCGGCGGCCTCGGGGCTGAGCCGGGCCTCACCGGGCTCCAGCTGGGCGACGGCGTCCAGCAGGGGGCGGTAGAAGAGCTTCTCGTGCAGCCGGCGGACCTCGCGGGTGTGCAGCCGCCACTGCCTGCCGAGTTCGGCGACGGGTTCCTTGCCGCCCGGCCAGCCGCAGGTGCGGGCCAGGGAGCGGCCGAGGCGGCGCAGGTCGTCCTCCCCCTCGGGCACCAGGTGGGTGCGGCGCAGCCGGTAGAGCTGGATGCGGTGCTCCATGGCCCGCAGGAAGCGGTAGGCGGCGTCGAGGGACGCCGCGTCGGCGCGGCCCACGTAGCCGCCCGCGGCGAGGGCGGCCAGCGCGTCGAGGGTGCTGCCGGCGCGGAGCGAGGCGTCGCTGCGGCCGTGCACCAACTGGAGGAGCTGCACGGCGAATTCCACGTCGCGCAGCCCGCCGGGGCCGAGCTTGAGTTCCCTCTCGAGCTGGGTCGCGGGGATCGACTCGATGACGCGGCGGCGCATCTGCTGGACGTCGGCGACGAAGTTCTCGCGCTCGGCGGCCTGCCAGACCAGCGGGGAGACGGCGTCCAGATAGGCACGGCCGAGGGCGGCGTCGCCGGCGACGGGGCGGGCCTTGAGGAGGGCCTGGAACTCCCAGGTCTTGGCCCAGCGCTGGTAGTAGGCGAGGTGGCTGGAGAGGCTGCGCACCAGGGGGCCGTTGCGGCCCTCGGGGCGGAGGTTGGCGTCGACGGGCCAGATGGTCCCCTCGGGGGTGACGTCGGAGCAGACGCGCATCATGCGGGAGGCGAGGCGGGTGGCGGCCTGGAGGGCGGGGCCCTCGGGGGTGCCGTCCGTGGCCTCGGCCACGAAGATGACGTCGACGTCGGAGACGTAGTTCAGCTCCTGGCCGCCGCACTTGCCCATGCCGATGACGGCCAGCCGGCAGGCCGCGGCGTCGGCGGGCTGCTCCTCCCCGGCGATCGCCAGGGCGGCGCGGAGGGTGGCGGTGGCCAGGTCGGCCAGTTCGGCCGCGGTCCGGGCGACGTCCACGCTGCCGCCGACGTCGCGGGCGGCGATGACCAGCAGGCAGCGACGGTAGGCGGCGCGCAGCGCGTCGGGGGGCGTGAGCCCGGCGCCGCGTTCCCCGCGGATCCCCTCGGCGAGGGCCCGTTCGAAGTCCGCGACGGTGGGGTTGAGGTCGGCCGGTTCGAAGGCGTCCAGGGCGTGCCAGTCCCGGGGGTGCCGGGCGAGGTGGTCGCCAAGGGCCTCGGAGGCGCCCAGCACGCCCAGCAGCCGGTCGCGCAGCGGTTTGGCGCGGGCCAGGGTGTCCAGCAGCGCCCGGCGTTCGCCGTCCTCGCCCCGGCGGTCCAGCGCGTCCACGAGGTGGGTGAGCCCGCGCAGCGCGAGGTCGGGGTCGGCGGTGGCGCCGAGCGCGTCGAGGAACACCGGGTCGGCCCGCACGCCCTCCAGTCCGGGGCCGTCGAGCAGTCGCTCGGCGGCGGCCGCGTCGGTGAAGCCGTACCTCAGCAGCCGTGTGTACGTGCTGCTGCGACGCCCCTCCGGCACCGTCATCGCATGCCTCCCGTCCCTGGCTCCCGACAGGCTCGGTCCGAACCACGGCCGAGCCTAGTCGTACCGGGCCGCGGCGGCGTGGGGGGTGTTCCCGGCACGGTGCGGCCCCCGGCCGGGGGGCCGGCCGCGGGCGTCCGCAGCAGCGCCGCGACCGCCCCGGGGCTCCAGTGCCCTTCGGCGCCCGGGCATCCGGCCAGGTAGGCGGCGACGTGCTCGGCGCTCCAGCCGTGCGATTCGACGAGGCCGGCCGCGAGGTGCCGCAGGTAGGCGGCCGAGGGCGGATTGCCGGGCACGTCGCGGTGGCTCCACGGGGCGGTGAGGGTGAGGACGGGGTGGCCGTCCAGCCGGCCGGGGCACACCAGCGTCTCGTAGCGCCCCGGGCCCAGTCGCGTGCGGGAGTCCGGGACGGCCCGCGTCAGGTCGACGTCCCGGCCCGGCTCCCGGTACATCTCCTGTGCCGCGATGTCGGAGAACTGGGCCGCCGTGAGCAGATGGGCGCGGGCGGCGGTCTCGCCCGCGCCGTCGGGGTCGTAGAACGCCCGCCCGCCGGTCCAGACGGGCGACTCGGTGGCGAAGTACAGGACTCCGGGCAGCATGACCGGCACCGACCGCTCGGGCGGGCGCGGGTCCCGGCAGCCGGGATACGTCCGCGTGCCCCCGGGCGGCCTGCCGCCGGAGAGGTAGCAGCGAAGGCGCCGGCCGTGCATGTTGGACCCGAAGGCCGCGTACCAGACGCGGTCGGGGCCGCTCACGCGCGGCAACCGCTGCGGCCGGCGCTCACGGCCGCCTCACAGCACCGGCAGCATCTTGCGCAGCTCGAACGCCGTCACTTCCGACCGGTACTCCTCCCATTCCTGCTTCTTGTTGCGCAGGAAGAAGTCGAAGACGTGCTCGCCGAGGGTCTCGGCGACCAGTTCGCTGCGTTCCATCAACTCGATGGCCTCGCCCAGGTTCTGGGGCAGCGGTTCGATGCCCATGGCGCGGCGCTCGGCGTCGGACAGCGCCCACACGTCGTCGTCGGCGCCCGCGGGGAGTTCGTACCCCTCCTCGATGCCCTTGAGTCCCGCCGCCAGCAGCACGGCGTAGGTCAGGTAGGGGTTGGCGCCGGAGTCGATGGAGCGGACCTCGACGCGGGTGGAGCCGGTCTTGCCGGGCTTGTACATCGGCACCCGGATGAGCGCGGAGCGGTTGTTGTGGCCCCAGCAGATGTAGGAGGGGGCCTCGCCGCCGGCGCCGGCGGTGCGCTGGGAGCCGCCCCAGATGCGCTTGTAGGAGTTGACCCACTGGTTGGTGACGGCCGAGGTCTCGGCGGCGTGCCGCAGCAGGCCCGCGATGAAGGACCGGCCGACCTTGGACAGCTGGTACTCGGCGCCGGACTCGTGGAAGGCGTTGCGGTCGCCCTCGAAGAGCGAGAGGTGGGTGTGCATGCCGGAGCCGGGGTACTCGGAGAACGGCTTCGGCATGAACGTGGCGTGCACGCCCTGTTCCAGCGCCACCTGCTTCATGACCAGCCGGAAGGTCATGATGTTGTCGGCGGTCGACAGCGCGTCGGCGTAGCGCAGGTCGATCTCCTGCTGGCCGGGGGCGCCCTCGTGGTGGCTGAACTCCACGGAGATGCCCATGGATTCGAGCATGGTGATGGCCTGCCGGCGGAAGTCCATGCCGACGTTCTGCGGGGTGTGGTCGAAGTAGCCGGAGGAGTCGGCGGGCACCGGGCGGGTGCCGTCGACGGGCTTGTCCTTGAGCAGGAAGAACTCGATCTCGGGGTGGGTGTAGAAGGTGAAGCCGAGGTCGGAGGTCTTGGCCAGGATGCGCTTGAGGACGTAGCGCGGGTCGGCGTAGGAGGGCGAGCCGTCCGGCATGAGGATGTCGCAGAACATCCGGGCGGTGCCGGGGGCCTCGGCCCGCCAGGGAAGGATCTGGAAGGTCCCCGGATCCGGCTTGGCGATCATGTCCGACTCGTAGACCCGCGCGAAGCCCTCGATCGCGGAGCCGTCGAAGCCGATGCCCTCGTCGAAGGCCTGCTCAAGTTCGGCGGGGGCGACGGCCACGGACTTCAGGTAGCCGAGGACATCGGTGAACCACAGCCGGACGAACCGGATGTCGCGCTCTTCGAGCGTGCGGAGCACGAACTCCTGCTGCTTATCCATAGCTACCTATCCTTGCAGGTCAGACGGCTCGTTTCACCGGATACGGGCACGGGCTGGACCTTGAGTATCACGTCCCGTGGTTACCGGGGGGTTTCCGTCGGCCGCCGCACTGTTGCGCCTTCTGGGTGCATCGTACTGATGAGCGCTTCCAGAACGTCACCTGTCGGGCCGCCCCGGCTGCCGTGGGACGCCGCGGCATGGGGCTCCGGCCGGGTGCCACCGGCCCGCCGGGGGCTCAGGCCGCGGACCGCAGCAGCTGCCACTCGTGGGCGGGGACGCCACCCGTGGGGAGGACCATCCGCAGGCCGTAGCCGCCGTCGGCGGACCGGTCGCCGACGTGGACGGCGAGCTTGTCGTCGGCCGGCTGGTTGTGGCTCATCAGGGCCCTGCCGGTCCAGTTCCAGCGCTGGGTGCTGACGCGGGGCGAGACCAGGCGGCGCAGGACGGGGCGCAGGCCGGTGCGGCCGAGGAGCAGGGTGAGCACCCGGGGGGTGTGCTCGTCCGCGGCGGCGGCCAGGGTGACGGTCCCGGTGGCCGCGTCGATGTGCCAGGCGTAGTCGCGCTCGGCCGCCGTGGCGCGGTCGCGGACGTCGACGACGCCGTGCGTGAGGTCGCCGCACAGGACGTAGCGGGGATCCGCCCGCCACTGGACGGCGTACTTCACGCCCCGTTCGAGCTCGCCGCCGAACGGCGTGTAGGTCCCTTCCGTGCTCACGCGCCCGCTCCTCGCCTGCGATCCGGCCCGCCCCGTCCGCTGCTCACACTGACGCAACGGCGGGCGCGGCACCCACCGGCGGCGACCGAGCGGGTGACGCCGGGGCGGCCGCCGCGCCCTCAGCCGCCGCGGCCCCGCAGGAACGGGGTCGCGAGCACGGCGGCGGCGACGGCCTGCGGCCGGTCGTACATCAGCAGGTGGCCGGCCGGGGCGACCGCCTCGAAGCGGCCGTCGAGCCGCTCGGCGAGGGCGCGCTGGCGCGTCAGCCAGCGCCGCTCCAGCCAGGAGCCGGTGCCGGTGGAGGCGGCGAGGACGGTGACCGGGACAGGCGGCAGCGCGTGCCGGCCGCGCAGGTCCGCCAGCTCCGCGGCCACGTCGCGGTAGCGGGCGTTCTCCATCAGCACGGCGCGGGCGACGCGCCCGCTGCCGTAGACGCGGCGCACCAGCTCGGCGGGGGCGGGATCGCGGCGGGCGAGCGAGGCGGAGCGGGCGCTCAGCCGGCGCAGGGCCGGGCCGAGCGCCCGGGGCAGCCCGGCGGCGGCGAAGGCCGCGCCGCGCGCCTGCGCGGCGGCGGTGCGCAGGCCCAGGCCCGGTACGGGGCGGGCGTCCTCCTCCAGGACCCCGGGGTCGGCCAGGACGAGGCCGGCCGTGCGGTCGGGGTGGAGCCGGGCGAACGCCTCGGCGTGGAACGCGGCGAGCGAGTGCCCGACGACGGTGGCCTGGCCCGGCAGCCCCAGGGCGTCGAGGACGCCCGCTATCCGGTCGGCCTCCGCGGTGGCGGTGGGGGGTTCGAGGGCGGGGGCGCTGAACCCCAGTCCGGGCCGGTCGAAGCGGACGACCGTGCGGTGGGGGGTGAGGAGCGGTACGACGGGCTCCCAGTCGAACCAGCCCATGCCCAGCCCGGCGCTCAGCACGCACACGGGCCCCGAGCCCTCGCGCACGACGTGCAGCGCGACTCCGCCGACCCTCAGCATCCGCCCCGGTGGCCGTTGCGTATCGCTCACGCGCTCCCCCATCGTCCGGTCCGTCACCGCAGAGCACTGCCCACGAGCACCACCCGGAAAGCACACGCCCGGCACACGCGCCGGGGTCGTGCGCCCGGGAGCACCGCCAAGCTACTCGACGCCGGCGCCCTCCCCGTCCGCGGCCGTCACCCAGTGCGGCTTGCGGAACCTCAGGAAGGCGAAGGGCGCGACGAAGCCGAGCGTGACGAGCCCGCCGCCGACGATGAGCAGGTAGCGCCACAGCGGCTGGCCGCCGAACTGCTCCGGCGGCATGAAGCCGATGCACATCGCCCCGAGGGAGGCGGCGAGGCCGACGCCGGCGACCAGGCGCACGGCCGGGACGCGGAAGCCGCGCGGCTGGCCGGGCCGGGTGACCCGGAGCCGGACGACGGCGGCGAACATCAGCACGTAGACGACGAGATAGATCTGCGTGGTGACGACCGAGAAGATCCAGTAGGCGCTGGAGACATCGGGGAGGAAGGCGTAGAGCAGGGCGATCAGCGTCGTCAGCACGCCCTGGGCGACCATGATGTTGCGCGGGACGCCGTTCTTGTTGAGCTTCTGCAGGACGGGCGGGAGGTAGCCCTCCTGCCGGGAGACCATCAGCAGCCCCTTGGACGGGCCGGCCAGCCAGGTGAGCATGCCGCCGAGCGCGGCCGCGACCAGCAGGACGCCGACGACCTTGGTGAGCCAGCCGACGTGGAAGTGGTCGAAGAAGCCCTGGAACGCCTGCATCACGCCGGCCGTCAGGCTCAGGTCCTCGCCCGGCATCACCCAGCTGATGGCCAGGGCGGGCAGGATGAAGATCAGCAGGACGAGGCCGGTAGCGGCGAACATGGCGCGCGGGTACTGCTTCGCGGGGTCGCGCAGCGAGGAGACGTGCACGCCGTTCATCTCCATGCCCGCGTAGGACAGGAAGTTGTTGACGATCAGCACGAGGCTGGCGATCCCGGTCCACTGCGGCAGGACGTGGGCACCGTCCATGGGCGCGGCGGACGGGTTGCCCTGACCGAGGAAGACCAGGCCGAGGACGACGAGCACGACGCCCGGCACCAGCGTGCCGACGACCAGGCCGGCGCTGGAGAGCCCCGCCACCGCCTTGGTGCCGCGCGAGGAGACCAGCACGCCCGCCCAGTAGATGACGACGATGACGATCGCGATGTAGAGGCCGTTGTCGGCGAGCGACGGGTCGACGACGTACGCGAACGTGCTCGCCACGTACGCCAGCAGGCTCGGGTAGTACGCGATGGTCATCGCGAACTGGCACCACACGGCGAGGAAGCCCAGCGGCTTGGACAGGCCCTCGCTCACCCACCGGTAGACGCCGCCGGGCCAGCCGGAGGCCAGCTCGGCCGAGACCAGGGCGGTCGGCAGCAGGAACACCACGGCGGGCAGGAGGTAGAGGAAGACGGCGGCCAGGCCGTAGAGGGCCATGGAGGGCGAGGGACGCAGGTTCGCCACGGAGGCGGTCGTCATCATCGCGAGAGTGGTCCAGGACAGGAACTGTGCCCGGGGGGTGCCGCCGGGTGCGGGTGCCGGGGCGGTGGCGGCAGCGGCGGCGGGACGTTCGTCCCGAACCGGTTCCGTGAGGGTCATGGGGGGAGAGCGTCCTTCGGGCCGTGCGTGGTGCGTTCCGCCCCATGATCGGGCCTTCGTACGGGTGCGCGCACATCCGTCCCCCGCCGCCTCCCCGGAGCGGGGATACCCGCCGGGGGCGGGGGCGGGACGACCGGAAGGCCCGGGAGGCAGGCGGGGCAAGGACAGCGGACGGCCACCGCCCGGGGGCCGGCCGCCGCCGTGCGGCGCGCCGGTGCCGGGCACCGTGACGATCCACACACCCGGCACACCCCCGCGGGCACGCCCGCGAAGGTCACCACGCGGCGGCGCCGGACGGGCGGGGAAGGGCCGCCGCGTGTCCGCCCTCACAGCACATTGCGTCAGTCAGACGATTACACTGGCCGGGTGGCTCAACTTCGTCTCGCCCTGAACCAGATCGACTCCACCGTCGGCGACATCGCCGGGAACGCCGAGTCGATCGTCCGCTGGACCCGGCACTCGGCCGAGCAGGGTGCCCATCTGGTGGCCTTCCCGGAGATGGCGCTCACCGGCTACCCCGTCGAGGACCTGGCGCTGCGCTCCTCCTTCGTCGAGGCCAGCCGGGAGGCGCTGCACGCGCTCGCCGCCCGGCTGCGGGAGGAGGGCCTCGGGGAGCTGCCCGTGGTCGTCGGCTACCTCGACCGCAGCGAGGAGGCGCGCCCGCGTCTGGGCCGGCCCGCCGGCGCCCCGCGCAACGCCGCGGCCGTGCTGCACCGCGGCGCCGCCGTGCTGACCTTCGCCAAGCACCACCTGCCGAACTACGGCGTCTTCGACGAGTTCCGGTACTTCGTGCCGGGCGAGACGATGCCGGTGGTCCGGGTGCGCGGCGTGGACGTGGCGCTGGCCATCTGCGAGGACCTCTGGCAGGAGGGCGGCCGGGTGCCCGGCGCCCGCGAGGCCGGGGCCGGGCTGCTGCTGACGGTCAACGCCTCCCCGTACGAGCGCGAGAAGGACGACACCCGGCTGGAACTGGTGCGCAAGCGCGCCCAGGAGGCCGGCTGCACCACCGCGTACCTGGCGATGACCGGGGGCCAGGACGAGCTGGTCTTCGACGGCGACTCCATCGTCGTCGGCGCCGACGGCTCCGTCGTCGCCCGGGCCCCGCAGTTCCGGGAGACCTGCGTGGTCCTCGACCTCGACCTGCCGGCCGCGCCGGCGAAGGCGCCGTCCGGCGTCGTCGCCGACGGCCTGCGCATCGACCACGTCACCCTCTCCGCCGAGCCGCTGCCGGCCTACGAGCCGCGGTTCCCCGGCGTCGTGACCGAGGCCCTCGACGACGACGAGGAGGTCTACGAGGCGCTGGTGACGGGCCTTCGGGCCTACGTGACGAAGAACGGCTTCCGCAGCGTCCTCATCGGCCTGTCCGGCGGCATCGACTCGGCGCTCGTGGCGGCCGTCGCCTGCGACGCGGTGGGCGCGGAGCACGTGTACGGCGTGGCCATGCCGTCCCGCTACTCCTCCGACCACTCCATCGCCGACGCGGAGGACCTGGCCCGCCGCACCGGCCTCCACTTCCGCACCGTGCCGATCGCGCCGATGTTCGACGCGTACATGGGGGCGCTGGGCCTGACGGGCCTGGCCGAGGAGAACCTCCAGTCGCGCCTGCGCGGCACGATGCTGATGGCGATCTCCAACCAGGAGGGCCACATCGTGCTGGCCCCGGGCAACAAGTCCGAGCTGGCGTGCGGCTACTCGACGCTCTACGGCGACTCGGTCGGCGCGTACGGCCCCATCAAGGACGTCTACAAGACCGGCATCTTCCGCCTCGCCAGGTGGCGCAACCGGGCGGCGGTCGAACGCGGCGAGACGCCGCCCATCCCGGAGAACTCCATCACCAAGCCCCCGAGCGCCGAACTGCGCCCGGGCCAGGTCGACACGGACTCCCTGCCGGACTACGACGTGCTCGACCGGCTCCTGGAGCTGTACGTCGACCGCGACCAGGGCCGGGCGGCGATCGTCGCGGAGGGCTTCGACGCGGAGCTGGTGACGCGGGTGCTGCGCATGGTCGACACGGCGGAGTACAAGCGCCGGCAGTACCCGCCGGGCACGAAGATCTCGGCGAAGGGCTTCGGCAAGGACCGCCGGCTGCCGATCACGAACCGGTGGCGGGAAGCGGTCTGACGGACCCAGGTGAACGGGCCGCCTCCGGGCGGCCCGTTCGTCGTCTCCGGCCCCGGCCAGGCCCCCGGGCCCGACTCAACGGACATCCGACACACTCCGGAATCCGAAGCTCATCACATCATCAGAAGCACAAAGCACTACTCCGTGGTAGGTTTGCCGAAAGATCGCCATCTCGCATGGCGCTTTTCTTTTGCCTTTCTGAATCGGGGGATTCGCGTTGTTTTCTCGCGCGCGCAAAACATTGATCACCGCGGCCGGCGCCGCCGTCGTCGTCCTGGGAGCCTCCGCTCCGGGCCTCGCCGCGGGCACGCCCGACCCGGCGGACGACAAGCTGCCCTCCGCCGTGGAGACCTTCGAGTACCCGGGTGCGGCGAAGATCCTCAAGGAACAGGGCCTCACGCTCGAGAGCGGTGACGGGCACATCCTGCTGACCAGCTGCATGCCGTTGAACAACGACGTCAGGGACGACATCGTCGTCTACACGAAGAAGGCCAACAGCGCCGGCCGCAACCACTTCTGCTTCAAGGTCACCGGAAACGGCAAGAAGGGCTACCTCGCCCTCAACGTTCCCGACGTGATCGGGGTCGACGCCGGCAAG
This sequence comes from Streptomyces cinnamoneus, assembly GCF_002939475.1. NCBI lineage: Bacteria > Bacillati > Actinomycetota > Actinomycetes > Kitasatosporales > Streptomycetaceae > Streptomyces > Streptomyces cinnamoneus. The sequence goes on from NZ_PKFQ01000001.1 coordinate 2,041,585, forward strand.
TACCCCGTCTCGGCCTCCGCCGGTGGTCCGAACGGACCGGTTCACGTGCCCAAGAACACCTTCAAGGCCATGGGCGAGGCCTCCTGGGACCACCCCGCCACGCTGCTGGCGCTCCAGGTCGGCTGACGCCGCCTCTTCGTCCACCTTCCACTCCACGGTTCATCACCCCGGGCTCCGCGACGCGTCGAGCCCTCGGAGGAACACCATCATGACTGCCATACGTCCGCGCGCCGCCTGGATGACAGGTCTCCTCGCGTCCGCCGTCACCGCGAGCGTCCTGGCCGGCGCTCCCGCGCACGCCATCGCCGGCCAGCCCGTCGCGGAGGGGAAGTACTCCTCGGTGGCGCGGCTGGACATCGACGGGCGGCGCAGCTGCTCCGCCACCCTCGTCGAACGACAGTGGCTGATCACCGCCGCCAGCTGCTTCGCCGACGACCCGGCGAAGGGGTACAGGATCAACTCCGGTGCCCCCCAGCGGAAGACGACCGCCACGATCGGCCGCACGGACCTCACCCGTGAGGACAAGGGCACGGTCGTCGACGTCGTCGAACTCGTCCCGCGGGAGGACCGCGACCTGGTGATGGCGCGGCTGGCACAGCCGGTCGACGGCATCAAGACCGTCGCCCTTCCCGACCACGCCCCGATGGCGGGCGAGACCGTCCAGGCCCTCGGCTACGGCCGCACCAAGGACGAGTGGGTCCCGGACCGCCTCAACGTCGCCGACTTCAAGGTCGACTCGGTATCCGGCGGCACCGTGCGCATCAGCGGCACGTCGCCCGACGCCGCTGTCTGCCAGGGAGACACCGGCGGCCCCACCCTGGATGCCGCCTGGCACCTGATGGGCGTCCACAGCACCTCCGGTCAGGCCGGCTGCTTCGGCGCGGACGAGTCCGAGACCCGCCACACCGCGTCCGAGGCCCGCGTCGACGACATCGTGGACTGGATCCAGGGCGTCGCCTCCCGGGACGTCCTGGCCCGGCCGAACTGGAAGGACGCCGTCCACGTCGTCGCGGGCGACTTCACCCGCAGGCACAGCCTCGTCGGCACCGGCCGCAAGGACCTCTTCGTCGTCTGGGCGGACGGCTCGGCCAGCATCTTCGAGCGCTCCTACCACAAGGACGCCAAGCGCCCCTTCGCGACGGAGCACAAGGTCGCCCCGAAGGGCAGCTACTGGAAGAACGCCGAGGCGATCACCGGCACGCGCGTGACCGACTCCCCCTCCAGCGGCAGCGCCTCCGACGGCCTCACCGTCCGCTGGAACACCGGCAAGCTCTCGACCTACACGCACGCGGACGAGTACGGCTTCTTCGAGGAGAAGACCCTCGCCTCCAGCAACAGCTGGAAGAACGCCCGCTCCATCGCGGCCGGCCGCCACAGCGCCAACGGCCTCCGGGACGACCTGTCGGTTCTGTGGGCGGACGGCTCCTGGTCGACGTACACCGACACCGGCGTCAACGGCGTCTCCAAGGAGACCCAGATCACCGGGAAGACGGAAGCCCTGATCGGCGGGCAGCTCGCCGCCGGCTCGTTCACCGGCAAGGACCGGGACGACCTGGTCGTGCGCTGGCCGAACGGCGCGGCGGACGCCCTCGGCGGCTTCGAGGTGAACGGCGACTACGGGCAGGAGGTCAACCTCCGTCCGCAGGGCTCGGCCTGGAAGTACGCCCAGATCCTGACGGCCGGCTCGTTCGGCGGCGGCTACGGGGAGGACCTCCTCGTCCGCTGGGCCGACGGCAACGTGAGCTACTACGCCGACGTGGACGCCTCCGGCACCCACGACGAGGTCCAGCTCACCGGCTGACGCAGCCCGTCACCACCTGACGACGCCCTCACCCCTGGGACGCCCCGGCGGTGGGGGCGTCGCGCCGTCCCCGCACGACCAGCCCCGCCAGCAGCCGCTCCGTCGCCTCCGCCACCGCGTCCACCGCCTCGTCGAAGACCTCGCGGTTGTGCGCGGCCGGGGCGTGGAAGCCCGAGACCTTGCGGACGTACTGCAACGCCGCCGCCCGGATGTCGTCCTCCCCCGGCTCGGGGGTGACCGGGGGCCTAAGCGTCTTGATGCTGCGGCACATGCTCCCAGTGTGCACCCGCCACCACCCGCGAGCCCTCCTCCTCGCCGCGGTCCAGCAGTCCCGCCAGCAGCGCGACGCCCAGGCCCACGACCGCCAGCGCCGCGCCCACCAGCGTGGGGGACGTCCAGCCCCAGCCCGCCGCGATGGCCGCGCCGCCCAGCCAGGCGCCGCCGGCGTTGGCGAGGTTGAACGCCGAGTGGTTGGAGGCCGCGGCCAGCGTGGGGGCCTGGCGGGCCCCCAGCATCACCAGCATCTGCAGCGGCGTCGTCGTCATGAAGCCGACCGCGCCGAGCAGCACCACCGTCACCAGCGCCGCCCACTTCACGTGCACCGTGAAGTCGAAGAGCACGAGCACCGCCGCCAGCGCCGCCAGCGAGCCGTACAGCGTGGGGCGCAGCGCCCGGTCGGTGAGGGGGCCCGCGGCGAGGGCGCCGAGGGTCATCCCGGTGCCGAAGAGGGCCAGCACCACGGTGACCGAGGTCTCGGAGAAGCCGGTGACCTCCGTGCTCATCGAGGCGAGGTAGCTGTAGACGGCGAAGACGCCCGCGAAGCCGAAGACGGCGGTGAGCAGGCCGAGCAGGACCTGCCGGCCGCCGAGGGCGCGCAGCTCCCGGGCCAGGCCGCCGTGCTCCTCGCGGGGCAGCTGCGGGACGAGGGCCGCGAGGGCGGCCATGGCCAGCAGGCCGATGCCCGTGACCACCAGGAACGTGGCGCGCCAGCCGAGGTGCTGGCCGAGCAGCGTGGCGGTGGGCACGCCGACGACGTTGGCGACGGTCAGACCGAGGAACATCGTGGCGACGGCCCGCGCCTGCCGGCCCTGGCTCACCAGCCGGGCCGCGACCACCGAGCCGACGCCGAAGAACGCCCCGTGCGGCAGGCCGGCCAGGACCCGGGCCGCGACGAGCGGCCCGAAGGAGGGGGCCAGCGCGGAGGCCAGGTTGCCGATCGTGAAGAGGCCCATGAGCAGGACGAGCATGCGCTTGCGCGGGATGCGCGCGCCCAGGGCCGTGAGCAGCGGGGCACCGACGACGACGCCGAGCGCGTAGGCCGAGACCAGGTATCCGGCCGTGGGGACGGAGGTGTGGAGGTCGTCGGCGACGTTGGGCAGGAGGCCCATCATCACGAACTCGGTCGTTCCGATGCCGAAGGCGGAGACCGCGAGGGCGAGCAGCGCCAGGGGCATGGGGGGCCTTTCGGGTGGAGGTGCGGTGGGGCAAGCCCTCCACCCTACGGGCCGCCCGGTCAGGTCTTCACACGAGCCGCCACCGGCAGGTGGTCGCTGTCCGTGGCGGGCAGCGTCCAGGCCGAGACGGGGTCCAGGCCGCGGACCATGATCTGGTCGATGCGGGCCATCGGGAAGCCGGCCGGCCAGGTGAAGCCGAAGCCGTTGCCGGCCGCGCCCTGCGCCGAGCGGAGCTGGGAGGTGACGGGCGCGAGCGAGCGGTCGTTCATGGTGCCGTTGAGGTCGCCGAGGAGGACGACCTTCTTCACCGGCTCGTGGGAGATGGCCTGGCCGAGGGCCTCGGCGCTGTTGTCGCGCTGGCCGGCGGTGAAGCCGGCGTTGAACTTCACGCGCACCGACGGCAGGTGGGCGACGTACACGGCGACGGGGCCCTTGGGGGCGTGGACGGTGGCGCGCAGCGCCCGGGTCCAGCCCATCTTGATGTCGACGGGCCGGGCGTCGCTCAGCGGGTACCTGCTCCACACGCCGACGGTGCCCTGCACGGAGTGGTACCGGTACGTGCCGGCCATCGCCCGCTCGTAGCGGGAGGCGTCGCTGAGCTCCTCCAGGGCGACGACGTCCGCGCCCGAGGCGGCGACGGCCTTGGCGGTGGCGGCGGGGTCGGGGTTGCCGGCGTTGACGTTGTGGGTGGCCACCGTGAAGTCGCCGCCCTTGCCGGTCTTGTCGCTGAGCAGGCCGCCGAAGAGGTTGACCCAGGCGACGGCGGGCAGCAGCAGGGCGATCAGGGCGGTCGCCGAGCGGCGCACCAGGGCCAGCACGAGCAACACCGGGACGAAGAGGCCCAGCCACGGCAGAAACGTCTCTGTGAGACTGCCGAGGTTGCCGACGCGGTTGGGGAGGTGGGTGTGCAGCAGCATCAGCAGGCCCAGCAGTGCCGCGAGCACGGCGAGGACGAGGCCCCGCCGCCACAGGCCGGGGCCCTTCCACTTCCCGAGCCACGCGCCGAGTCCCCGCCACCGACCCGGGAAGGTCGGGGCTCCGGATCCGGTCCGCTCCGGACCGGCTCCCTCACGGCCCGTCTCCTCCACATACGCCTGCGGCATCCGCTGTCCTCACTGCTTCGTCTGCTCCGCCCCCGCACCAGACGATAGGTGATCACGGAAGAAAGTGATCACCACTGGGTACGGGGCTTACCGGACGCCCCTGGCGGGGGCGTCGGGGAGGAGGACGAGGCTCCGGCGGGCGCGGGTTCCTCCCGGGCGGCCGGGGCGGCCTGCTGTGACACAACGGGCACATTCCGCCCGGGCCGGGCACCGCCCCCGGCGCGGCCCCCCGGCGCGGGGTGCCCGACGGGCCGGCGCGGACTTCCCCGCGAGCGTCACGCAGGACCCGGCGCGTTCCCCCGCGACGGGCCCCCGCGCGCGGCCGTGCCCTCCTGCGGCCGTACGCCCTGGAGCACGGTGTCGACGATCTGCTCGGCCAGCCCGTCGGGCAGCTCCCGCCACTCGTGGAGCATGACCCGCGAAAGCATCGGGCTCACGAACAGGTCCGTGAGCAGCTCGGCGTCCAGGCCGGGGCGGATCTCGCCGGTGGCCGCGCCGCGCAGCAGCACGGCGTGGAAGGCCTGGCGGCGGGCCGCGACGACGGTGTCGTGGTACTCGCGCCAGAGCTTCGGCTGCGTCTGCACGTGGGCGATGACGGCCCGCATGACGGCGGACGAGCGCTTGGCCAGCACCCGGCGGCGCAGGAACTCCAGCAGGGCGACGAGGTCGTCGCGCACCGACGCCCCCGCGAGCTCGGGACAGGCGTCGTCCAGGGAGCGCAGCACGTCGAGCAGGAGCGCCTCCTTGTCCGCCCAGCGGCGGTAGACGGTGGCCTTGCCGACGCCCGCCTCGCGGGCTATCCGCTCCATGGACAGCTCGCCCACGGTGACGCCCTCCTCGAGCAGCCGCAGCACGGTCTCGACGACGGTGGTGTCCACGGCGGCGCTGCGCGGCCGGCCGCGCCGCTCCGCGGGCCGCCCGCCGGGGGCGGCCCCGGTCCCGGTGCCGCTCACTTGCCCGCCCCCGCTGCGGGTTCCCGCTCGGCGCCCGGCCGGGCCGGGCCCGCTCCCTTCGCCGTCGCGCCCCTGCCCGGCAGGAAGAGCCCGACGACCAGGGCGCCCAGCACGGCCATGCCGGAGGCGCCGAGGACGGTGACGTGCATGGCGTGGACGAAGGCGTCCTGGGCCGGCCCGACGAGGTCCTTGCCCGCCGGTCCGAGCCGGTCGGCGACGGACAGGGTGGCCTCGATGGACTCGCCCGCGGCGTGCCGGGCCTCGTCGGGCAGGCCGGGGACGGCGTCGATCCTGTCGGAGATGCCGTCGCGGTAGGTGGTGGAGAGCACGGAGCCGAGCACGGCGACGCCCAGCGCGCCGCCGACCTGCCGGAAGGTGTTGTTCACGGCGGACCCGGAACCGGCCTTCTCCCGCGGCAGCGACTGCATGATCGAGACGGTGGCGGGCGGCATGATGTGCGCCATCGCGGCGCCCTGGAAGAAGAACAGCACCTCCAGCACCCAGATCGGGGTGTCCCGGCCGAGCAGGCCCAGGCCGGCCATGGTGGTGGCGATCAGCAACATGCCGCACGTGCACACGGCGCGGGCGCCGAAGCGCTCGACGACGAGCCGGGCGCGGGGCGCGAAGAACATCTGGGAGGCGGCGACCGGCAGCATCAGCATGCCGCTCTGCAGGGGGGTGTAGCCGCGCACGCTCTGGGTGTAGAAGACGATGAAGAAGGTCACGCCCATGAGCGCGAAGAAGACCAGCGCGATGGAGGTGACGGCCGCGGAGAAGGCGGGGTTGCGGAAGTAGCGCACGTCGAGCGAGGGGTGGTCGCTGCGCCGCTCGTGCACGACGAACAGGGTCAGCACCAGCAGGCCGCCGCCGACGGTGCCGTAGACCTCGGGGTCGGTGAAGTCGGCGAGCTGGCCGCCCTTGATGATGCCGTAGACCAGCAGGACGAGGCCGACGACGGAGAGCACCACGCCGAAGGGGTCGAGGCGGCCGGGCCGGGGGTCCCGGGAGTCGGGGATGAGGATCACCATGGCGGTCACGGCGGTGATCACGACGGGCACGTTGACGAGGAAGACCGAGCCCCACCAGAAGTGCTCCAGCAGGACGCCGCCGGTGATCGGGCCGATGGCGATCGCGAGCCCGACCGCGCCCGCCCAGATGCCGATGGCCTTGGGCTGCTCGTCGCGCTCGAAGACGTTCATGATGATGGCCAGCGTCGTGGGCATCACGAAGGCGCCGCCGAAGCCCATCAGCGCCCGGAAGGTGATCAGTTCGGTGGGCGAGCCGGCCAGGGCGGAGAACACCGAGCCGACGCCGAAGACGACCATGCCGAAGAGCAGGACCTTCTTGCGGCCCAGCCGGTCGCCCAGCAGGCCGGCGGTGAACAGTATCCCGGCGAAGACGAGCGTGTAGGAGTTGACCGCCCACTCCAGCTCGCTCTGGGTGGCCCCGAGCCCCCTGGGCGCGGGCGAGGCGATCGTCTTCATCGCCACGTTCAGGATCGAGTTGTCCAGGACGACGACGAGCAGGCTGAACAGGAGCACGGCCAGGATCGCCCACCGCCTGCGGTGGACAGCCTCGGGAACCTTGCGCGGCGCGACTGTCTCCTCAGTTGTCATGAGCCCAGCATAAAGCGATATCGATACGATCCCGTCTCGTATTGGAAAGAAATTCCCCGGCTGCGGTCCGCCGCCGGGGCTCCGGGGGAAGGGGTGGCCAGGGGGCACCCCAGGGTTCGGTCCCCTCACTTCCCCGCCCGCGCGGGCCGTGTCAGCATGGAGGTGATCCGGGGACGCCGTCAGGGCGCCTCGAGACGACAGAACACAGGAGCCATGGCAATGACGCATGCCTTGAAGACGCCCGACAGCGGCCAGAAGAGCAGCAAGGCGCTGTACGGCGGCACGACCTCCCGCCGCATCACCGTCCGAGACGTCGCCGCCGCCAAGGAGCGCGGCGAGAAGTGGCCCATGCTCACCGCCTACGACGCGATGACCGCCTCCGTCTTCGACGAGGCCGGCATCCCCGTGCTGCTCGTGGGCGACTCGATGGGGAACTGTCACCTCGGCTACGAGTCCACGGTGCCGGTCACCATGGACGAGATCGCCGTCCTCTCGGCCGCGGTCGTCCGCGGCACCAAGCGCGCCCTGGTCGTCGGCGACCTGCCCTTCGGTTCGTACCAGGAGGGCGCGGTCCAGGCCCTGCGCAACGCCACCCGGCTGGTGAAGGAGGCCGGCGTCGGCGCGGTCAAGCTGGAGGGCGGCGAGCGTTCGGCGCACCAGATCGAGCTGCTGGTCCAGGCCGGCATCCCGGTCATGGCCCACGTCGGCCTCACCCCCCAGTCCGTCAACGCCTACGGCGGCTACCCGGTGCAGGGCCGGGGCGAGGAGGCGGCCCAGCAGCTGCTCCGCGACGCCAAGGCCGTTCAGGACGCGGGCGCCTTCGCGGTCGTCCTGGAGCTGGTCCCGGCGGAGCTCGCCGCCGAGGTCACCCGCATCCTGCACATCCCGACCGTGGGCATCGGCGCCGGCGCCGAGTGCGACGCCCAGGTGCTGGTGTGGACCGACATGGCGGGCATGACCGCCGGCCGGCTGCCGCGCTTCGTCAAGCAGTACGCCCGGCTGCGCGAGACCCTCGGCGACGCCGCGAAGGCCTTCGCGGACGAGGTCGTGGGCGGGGCGTACCCGGCGGAGGAGCACTCCTTCCACTAGGCCGGACGTCCGGCGCGAACCGCCCGTCGGTGCCGTGTCGGTGACCTGTCGGCGTCCCCGGGGACGCCGACAGGTCGCCGTCGGCCGTCTGTCGGCCCGCTGTCAGTGCCGTCTGGCACCGTCATCGGCATGACGCGAATCGACATCCCCACAGACGACGGGAACGCCGTCGAGGTCCGGGGGCTGGTCAAGCACTTCGGCAAGACCAAGGCCCTCGACGGGGTCGACCTGGACGTGCGCGAGGGCACGGTCCTCGGAGTCCTCGGCCCCAACGGCGCGGGCAAGACCACGCTGGTGAGGTGCCTGTCCACCCTGCTGCGGCCGGACGCGGGCACCGCCGTCGTCGCCGGCTACGACGTGGTGGCCCAGCCCCGGCAGCTGCGCCGGGTGATCGGCCTCACCGGGCAGTACGCCTCCGTCGACGAGAAGCTGGCCGGGCGCGAGAACCTCTACATGATCGGCCGGCTGCTGGACCTCTCCCGCAAGGAGGCCTGGCGGCGTGCGGACGAGATGCTGGAGCGCTTCTCGCTCACCGACGCCGCCAAGCGGCCCGCCGGGCAGTACTCCGGCGGCATGCGCCGCCGGCTCGACCTGGCCGCCTCCATGATCGGCCGCCCCGCGGTGCTCTATCTGGACGAGCCCACCACGGGCCTCGACCCCCGCACCCGGAACGAGGTCTGGACCGAGGTCCAGCGCATGGTCGGCGAGGGCAGCACGGTCCTGCTCACCACGCAGTACATGGAGGAGGCCGAGCAGCTGGCCGACGAGCTGACCGTGATCGACCGGGGCCGTGTGATCGCCCGGGGCCGGGTCGAGGAGCTGAAGGCCAAGGTCGGCGGGCGCACCCTGCAGATCCGTCCGGCGGACCCCGCCGAGCTGGCCCGCATGGTCGGCGCCCTCGCCCAGGCCGGGCTGGACGGCGTCGCCGGTGCCAGCGCCGACGAGGCGGAGGGCGTGGTCAGGGTCCCGATCGTCAGCGACGAGCAGCTGACCGCCGTGGTGGGGCTGCTGGGCGAGCGCGGCTTCAAGCTCGCCGGGATCGACACCCACCTGCCCAGCCTCGACGAGGTCTTCCTGGCCGTCACCGGCCAGCCGACCCGGACGACGGCCACCGCTTCCCGCACCGACGCACTAGAGGAGGTCGCGGCATGAGCGCGACGACGACGGCCGCGCCGCCGAAGGCGCGCCCCCGGACCGGCGAGGGCCGGATCGGGCTGCGGGCCAACCTGCGGCACATCGGCGCCCTCGCGCGCCGCAACGCCCTTCAGATCAAGGCGGACCCGGAGTCGATGTACGACGCCGTGCTGATGCCGGTGATCTTCATCCTGCTGTTCACCTATGTCTTCGGCGGCTCGATCGTCGGCAAGGGACAGGAGGAGCAGTACGTCAACTACCTGGTGCCGGGCCTCATGGCGATGATGGGCCTGAACATCTCCATGGCCGTCGGCCAGGGCATCAACGACGACTTCAAGAAGGGGGTGATGGACCGCTTCCGCACCATGCCGATAGCCCGGTCCTCCGTCCTCATCGCGAAGATCGTCGTCGAGATCGGCCGGATGCTCGTCGCGACCACGATCCTGCTCGTCATGGGCCTGTGCATGGGCCTGCACATCAGCACCTCCGTCTTCCACCTGCTCGGAGCCGTCGCGCTGTCCATGGCCTTCGGCGCCTCGCTGATGTGGATCTTCATCCTGCTGGGGCTGACCTTGAAGAACGCCCAGGCGGTGCAGGGAATGGCCATGATCGTCCTGATGCCCCTGCAGTTCGGCAGCTCGATCTTCTCCTCGCCCTCGAACATGCCGGGCTGGCTGGAGACGTTCACCAAGTACAACCCCCTGTCCAACCTGGCCGACGCCGCGCGCAACCTCATCAACGGCGGCCCCGTGGCCCACGCGGTGTGGATGACGCTGGGCTGGTCGGTGGCCATCACCGTGGTGACCGCGCCGCTGGCCATCGCCAAGTTCCGCAAGAAGACCTGACGGGCCGGCTCCGGCCGGCCCCGGCCTCGCGTCAGACGAGGGCGCTCGCCTCCACGAGGGAGAGGCGGGCGCCCTCGGCGCACGCCTGCTCGAAGTCCCCCCGGCCGAGCAGCGCCCGGGCCCGGGTCTCCGCCTGCTCGCGGACCTCCCGCTCCAGAGTGCTGGCGTGGAAGCCGGCCGGGCGCAGCGCCGCGTAGGCGCCGAGCAGCACGGCGGCGGTCCGCGCGTGCTCCGCGCCCCGCCCGTCCCCGGCTCCGTCGCAGCTCAGCACGGCGTAGGCATGGGCGCCCTGGAGCAGCTGGGCCGCCACCATCTGCGGCGCCACCATCAGGGAGACGGGGTGCCGGCCCATTTCCAGGGCGACGCGGATCTTCGGCAGGGCCTCCTGCGGCCGCCCCTCCAGGACGTCCACCCAGGCGCCGAGCCCGTTCATCAAGCCGTCGAAGAGGGCGATGGCCCGGCCCGCGAAGTCGTCGAGGAGCCCCTCGAAGATCTCTCTCGCCTGACGGAGGTCGCCGGACCGGCCCAGGCAGACGCCGAGTTGGAGGCGGGGGAAGATGGCGGCGTCGGGGGGCAGCCGTTCGGCGTCGGCGAGCGCCTCGCGGAGCATGCGCTCGGCCTCGGCAAGGTCGATCTCCCCGCTCTCCTGGAGCACCTCGACCAGGCGGGACCGCAGCAACGGCACCTGGCCGTTGGAGCCCAGCTCGCGGACCCGTTCGATGGCCTCCCGGTAGTCCTCGGCGGCGCTGGCGAACTGCCCCCGCTTCTCCCGTGCCTCGGCACGGCCGGAGAGCGCCTCGGCCACACCCCACGAGTCGCCGAGCCGGCGGAAGATCTCCAGGCTCTCGTCGGCGTCCAGGATCCCCTGGTCCGCCCGGTCCAGACTGTCGTTGAGCAGCTTGGCGCGCAGCTGGAGCGCGTTGGCCAGCTCCCAGGTGTAGCCGAGCCGGCGGCAGCGCTCCACGGCCATGTCGACGGCCCTGTGCAGCTCGTCGAGGGCGGCCGTCAGCATACGCGCGTAGAACCACATCATTCCGGGGACCCGGCAGTTCTGCGGCTGCCCGTCCCCGTAGGCGGTGACGATGCCGTGCAGCATGCGCTGCATCTCGGGGCTCTCGACCATCCGCATGTCGGACTCCAGGTGGGAGAGCATCACCAGGCGCACCTGGCGCCGTGCCTCCTCCAGGACCTCCGGGGTCATCGGCGGGGGCGTGTCCGTGCACGCGCCGAGCAGCGGCGGGGCCGGGACGACGGGCTCCGCGAAGGGGTCGGGGCCGAGCGCCGCGGCGGCCTTCGACCAGGCCCGGCCGTCGGGCACGTGGTCGCGCAGCTGCCAGAACCAGTTCAGCGACAGCACCAGGCACAGGACCTCCTGCTCGTCGCCGGCCGCGACGGCGCGGCGCAGGGCGGAGCGGAGGTTGTCGTGCTCCAGCTCCAGCCGGTCCAGCCACACGCGCTGCTCGGGGCCGCGCAGCAGCGGATCGGCGGTACGGGCCAGTTCCCGGTAGGCCACCAGGTGGCGGCGTTCGACCGCGGCCCGCTCGCCGGCGGCGTCCAGCTGTTCCCCGGCGTACTCGCCGACGGTCTCCAGCAGGCGGTAGCGCATCTGCCCGTCGCCGGCGGGGGCGGCGACCACGAGCGACTTGTCGACCAGGGAGCCGAGCAGCGCGGCGACGTCCCACGACCCGACGTCGCCGGCCCCGTCCGCTCCGTCCGCGCAGACGTCCTCGGCGGCGGCCAGGTCGCAGCCGCCGGAGAAGACGGACAGCCGGCGCAGGACGGCGCGTTCGGACGCGTCGAGCAGGTCCCACGACCAGTCGACGACCGCCCGCAGGGTCTGCTGGCGCGGCAGGACGGTGCGGCTGCCGGAGGTCAGCAGCCGGAAGCGGTCGTCGAGGCGGTCGGCGAGGCCCCGCGGCGTGAGCAGCCGCAGGCGGGCCGCGGCCAGCTCGATGGCCAGCGGCAGGCCGTCCAGCCGGCGGCAGATCTCGGCGCAGGCTTCGGGGTCGTCGTCCACGCGGAAGCCGGGCCGGGCGGCCGCGCCCCGGTCGGCGAGCAGACGCAGCGCGACGGGGTCGGGCAGCGGCTCCACGGGACGCACCAACTCGCCGGGCACCGCGAGCGGTTCACGGCTCGTGGCGAGCACGGTGACGCCGGGGCAGCCCGCCAGGAGCGTCTCGGCCAGGCGGGCGGCGGCGTCGATCACGTGCTCGCAGTTGTCGAGGACGAGCAGCATGCGGCGCGGTGCGCAGTGCTCGGCCAGGCGTGTCAGCGGGTCGGCGCCGGCGACGTCGCCCGCCGCGCGCAGCCCTTCCGCGGCGGTCGCCCGCACGACGGTCTCGCGCGCGCCCAGGGCGGTGAGTACGGCCTCGGGCACGTTCTGGGGGTCGTCGACGGGGGCGAGCTCGGCGAGCCACACGCCGTCCGGCCAGTGCCCCCCGGCCGTCGCCGCGCTCTCCGCGGCCTCCTGCGACAGCCGCGTCTTGCCGGCGCCGCCGGGGCCGAGCAGCGTCACGAGCCGGTGCCCCGCGAGGTCGGCGCGGATGCGCGCGAGGTCGTCCTCGCGCCCCACGAAGGAGGTGAGCCGGGCCCGGAGGTTGCCGCGCGGCGGGGCGGCAGCCGGCGCCGCCGAGGAGGCGGGGGCCTGGGCGGCGGCCGTGTCCGCGCCGCCCGCCCGGGCGGCGGTCGGTCCCGCCGCGGGCTCCGCGCCGGTGTCCCGCGGCGCGTCCGCGCCGGGCCGCGGGGCGGACGGTGCCGCGGTGTCCCTTCCGGGGCCGGCCGGGGCGCCCGCCGGCTCCGGGTTGAGCAGTTCCGCGTGGAGGGCCCGCAGTTCCGGTCCCGGCTCGGTGCCGAGGCGGCCGGCTATCACCGCGCGGACCCGCCCGTACGCGGCGAGCGCCTCGGCCGGGCGGCCCGAGTCGCGCAGGGCCCGCAGGTGCAGGGCCTGGAGGGGCTCGTCGAGGGGGTGGGCCTCGCTGAGCTCGGCCAGTTCGGGGAGGGAGCGGGCGGCCTGGCCGAGGGCCACGGAGGCGGCCAGCCGGGCGCGGCGGGCGGCGAGGTGGCGGGCCTCGTGGCGGACGGCGTGGAAGGCCCCGCCGGGGAGGTCCGCCAGCGGGCGGCCGCGCCAGAGGGCGAGCGCGTCGTCGAGGAGGACGGCGGCCTTCTCCGCGTCACCGTCGGCGAGCGCCCGTTCGCCCTCGCCCGCGAGCCGTTCGAAACGGTGGAGGTCGACGTCGTCCGGCTCGGCGCACAGCCGGTAGCCGCCCGCCTCGGAGGCCACCGTCTCATGGCCGAGGGCCCGCCGCAGCCGGCCGACCAGCGCCTGCAGCGCGCCCGTCGCGTCGGCGGGCGGCTCGCCGTCCCATACGTCGTCGATCAGCGCGTCCGCGCCGCGGACCCGCCCGGGGTGCAGGGCGAGCGCCGCCAGCAGCGCGCGCAGCCGGACCCCGCCGACAGCCAAGGGCGAGCCGTCGTCGGAGAATGCCTGGGTGGTGCCGAGGATGCCGTAGCGCACGGGCCCATTCTCCCCCGGCCCGGACCCGGCCCCGCTACCTCCCGCCGCGAGGCCGGTGCGCCGACGAAGTACCGTCGCCCGGTACGTTCGTACGCCCGGGATCGTCCCGGCAGCCCCGTAGACACCCAGGAGCACTCAGAAATGGCATCCACCGCGACCCGTGGCGAACGGCGCGTGAGCCCCGTCTTCCTCGCCCTCGTCGCCATCATGGCGGTCTCCCTGTGGGCGGTGTGGACCGGCTTCTCGGCGAGCCCCGGCTTCGCCGTGTTCCTGTTCATCCTCTCGGGCTGGATCGTGTCGCTGTGCCTGCACGAGTACTCCCACGCCCGCACCGCCCTGCACGGCGGTGACATATCCGTCGGGGCCAAGGGCTATCTGACCCTCAACCCCCTCCTCTACACCCACGCCGTACTCAGCATCGTGCTGCCGGTGGTCTTCGTCGTCATGGGCGGCATCGGCCTGCCGGGCGGCGCGGTCTTCATCGAGCAGCACCGCATCCGCAGCCGCTGGAAGCAGAGCCTGGTCTCGGCGGCCGGCCCGCTGATGGACGCCGTCTTCGCCCTCGCCGTCGGCCTCCCCTTCCTGCTGGGGGCGCTGGACGGGGCACCGGACAACGTCCGCTACGCCCTCGCCTTCATGATCCAGCTGCACGTGACCGCGGTGATCCTCAACTTCCTGCCCGTGCCGGGCCTGGACGGCTTCGGCGTCATCCAGCCCTGGCTGTCGTACAAGGTGCGGCGCCAGGTGGAGCCGTTCGCGCCGTTCGGCCTGCTGGCGGTCTTCGGCTTCCTGTGGATCCCCGAGGTCAACCACGCCTTCTTCGACATGATCGACGCGGTGCTGCGGACCCTCGGCGTGACGGAGTGGGACACCTACTGGGGCCAGGAGCTGTTCCGCTTCTGGCAGGGCACGCCCGAGATACCGCCGCTGCACACGGTCGACTTCGGCTAGCCGAGACGGAGGCCCTCCTCGGCGGCCTTGTCGTTCTTCGCCTTGCGCACGTAGTACCAGGCGATGTTGGACGAGACGCCGAGCAGCAGGATCCAGACGACGCCGAGCCAGCTGCCCCGCGCGAAGGAGACGACGGCCGCCGCGAGCGAGAGGGCGCAGACGGCGAGGGCATAGAGGGCGAGGCGGGGCATGGGAGCGGCTCCTGTCCGGTGTCCGGGGGCGCATGTGCGTACGATCCCGGTCATTGTCCCCCATGCCCCCGCCGGGGCTACACGTCGGTGACGCGCAGACCCGCGTGCGCCTTGTAGCGCCGGTTCATGGAGATCAGGTTGGCGACCATCGACTCCACCTGGTGGGCGTTGCGCAGCCGGCCCGCGAAGACGCCGCGCATGCCGGGGATGCGGCCGGCCAGGGCCTGCACGACGTCGGTGTCGGCCCGCTTCTCGCCCAGCACCATCACGTCGGTGTCGATCTCGGCGATCTCCGGGTCGGAGAGCAGCACGGCCGACAGGTGGTGGAAGGCGGCGGTGACGCGCGAGCCGGGCAGCAGGGCGGCGGCCTGCTCGGCGGCGCTGCCCTCCTCCGGTTTCAGCGCGTAGGCGCCCTGCTTGTCGAAGCCGAGCGGGTTGACGCAGTCGACGACGAGCTTGCCGGCGAGCTCCTCGCGCAGCGACCGGAGGGTCTCGGCGTGGCCGTCCCACGGCACGGCGACGATCACGATGTCGCTGCGCCGGGCGCACTCGGCGTTGTCGGCGCCCTCGACGCCCAGGCCCAGCTCGTCGGCCGCGGCCTGCGCGCGCCCGGCGGCCCGCGAGCCGATGATCACCCGCTGGCCGGCCTTGGCCAGCCGGTAGGCCAGGCCCCGGCCCTGGTCGCCCGTGCCACCGAGGACGCCGACCACCAGACCGGAAACGTCGGGAAGGTCCCAAGGGTCCTTCGCGGGGGCCTTCTTCGGCTCTTCAGAAGTAGTCATGACAGCGATACTGTCACGCCCGTTTCCCCACCGGCGGGCCGGTGCGGCCAGCACGCCGGGGCCCCGGGCCCGAACGGGTGAGAAGGGGTGCAACTGCACGTTCGCACGCGGCCGTTGGGGCAGGATCCGGCGCATGGACGCCGTACGGGTCGCAACGCTGCGAGACATGCTCGCCGGAACGGAGTGGCTGCAGGCCACCCGACGCTTCGCGGGGACGCTGCGGGCCTCCGTCGGGGCGCACGGCGGGGGGCTGCTGCTGGTGGGCACCAGGGAGTACGAGCCCTGGCACCTGGCCGCGCACCTGGAGGACGAGGCCGCCTGGGCCGGCCTGCCCGAGCTGACCCCCACGCTGGTGCGTCACCGGGTGCCGGCCGGCGCCCCGGCGCACCTGTCGGTGGGGCTCGGCCGGCTGGAGGCGGCGCGGCGGGGGGAGACGCTGCTGGTCGTGGCCGCGGGGCGGCCCGGCGAGGGGCTGCTGGAGCGGGTGCACGACGCCCGGCGCGGCGGGGCGACCGTCCTCGCCCTGGAGGGCGCCCCGGCCAGGGACGCGCCGGGGCCCGGCCCCGGGGACACCACCGCGCACGCGGAGATGCTCGCGCTCGCCCACGACGCGCTCAGCGTGCCGGACTCCGCGGCGCTCGACCTCGACACCGTGCAGCACCTCGTCAGCGCCGCGGCCGGGGAGAACGGCCTGCCGTCCCCGCGCGGCCGCCGCTTCCGCGACCGGCTGTCCCGGCTCGCGGACCAGCTGACGGCACCGCCGCCGCAGCGCTGGTGAGGGGCGGCCGGCGGGCCCGGCGCCCCGATATTCGTTTGCCCCACCGCACCCCCGCAGCGGACCATGTTTCCCCGTGACCGAGCCCCATCCCCCTTCCCCCGGCCCCGTCCGCCGCCTCAAAGCCCTGCTCCCGGACCTGTCCCCGTGGCGTTCCTCGCCCGACTTCCGCCGGATGTGGCTCGCGGGCTTCGTCACGGTCTTCGGCAGCTTCCTGACCTTCGTCGCCGTGCCCTTGCAGCTCAAGGAGCTGACGGGTTCGGCGCTGGCGGTCGGTGCGATCGGCGCGGTCGAGCTCGTCCCTCTGATCGTCTTCGGTCTCTACGGCGGCGCCCTCGCCGACGCCCTCGACCGCCGCAAGCTGATCCTGTGGACCGAGGCGGGACTGGGCGTCCTGAGCGGCCTGCTGCTGCTCAACACCCTGCTCCCGCACCCGATGGTCTGGCCGCTGTACTTGGTCGCCGCCCTGGTCAGCGCGTTGACGGGGCTCCAGCGCCCGGCGCTGCACGCCATCGTGCCCCGCATCGTGCCGCATGAGCAGCTGCCCGCCGCCATCGCGCTGAACTCCCTGCGCTGGCAGGCGGGCGCCATCATCGGCCCGTCCCTGGCCGGCGTGGTCATCGCCTTCGCGGGGCTGCCGCTGGCGTATCTCCTGGACATCGTCTCGTACGCGCTGTCCCTGGCCTTGGTGGTGGGCCTCGCCCCCTCCCCCGCCTCGAAGGACGCCGAGAAGCCGTCGCTGCGCGGCATCCTGGACGGCGCCCGCTACGCGTGGAGCCGCAAGGAGTTGCTGGGGACGTACGCCGTGGACCTGGCGGCGATGTTCTTCGCCTACCCCACCGCGATCTTCCCGTTCCTGGCCGACGACCTGGGCGCGCCCTGGGCGCTGGGCCTGCTCTACGGCGCCGGGGCGGTCGGCTCGCTGGCGGTGACGCTGACCAGCGGCTGGATCGCACGGGTCCACCGCCACGGCCGGATGGTGGCCGGCGCCGCGCTGGGCTGGGGCCTGGCCATGGCCGTGGCGGGCTGGCTGCACAACCTCTGGCTGGTGCTGCTGTTCCTGGCCGCGGCCGGCGCCTGCGACACGGTGAGCGGCCTCTTCCGTTCGGCGATCTGGGACCAGACGATCCCCGACGAGCTGCGCGGCCGCCTGGCCGGCATCGAGATGCTGTCGTACTCGGTGGGCCCGCAGCTGGGCCAGGTCCGCGCCGGCGGCATGGCCTCGCTGACGAACGTCCGCACGTCGGTGTGGGCGGGCGGCCTGGCCTGCGTGGCCTCGGTGGGCCTGCTGGCGGTGTCGCTGCCGAAGCTGATGGCGTACGACCAGCGCACGGACGAGCACGCGGTGCGGATGCGGGAACGGAAGGCCGCGGAGGTGACCGAGGCGGCTTAGCGGAACTGGCCGAGTCGGCTTGGGGGGCATCCTCCTCCCGGCCGGTCCGGCGCCGCCGGGCACCTCGCGGTGGGCGGACCCCCACCGAGGCGCCCGGCGGCGCCGGACCGCCTCAGTCGGCGGTCTTGCCGCCCTCGCCCTCGTCGCGCCAGCGCGGATCGTTGCGCCACTCCTCGTCGCGCTCACGCGCCGTCTCCATCGCGTGGGCCGCCTCCTCACGGGTCCCGTAGGGCCCCATGCGGTCGGCGGCCCGGCATTCCGGCCCCTCCTCGACCGTGCCGTGCTTGAGGCAGTAGTACCACTCGCCGGCCCTGCCGGCCGGGCGCCTCTTGAACAGTGCCATCACCGTCTCCTCACGCCGTGCTCTCGCCCACATGCTCCCCGATGGGCCCTGACTACACTCGCTGACATGTCTGGCCAGTCGCTTCTTGTTCCGGGGACCCTCTCCCCCGCCCGCCCCGTCCCCTCCTCCATCGCGCGCCCCGAGTACGTCGGCAAGCCCGCGCCCACCCCGTACGACGGGCCCGAGGTGCAGGACGCCGAAACGATCGAGCGGATGCGGATCGCGGGCGGCATCGCCGCCCGCGCCATGGCGGAGGCCGCCAAGCACATCGCCCCGGGCGTGACGACGGACGAGCTGGACCGCGTCGCGCACGAGTACATGTGCGACCACGGCGCCTACCCCTCGACGCTCGGCTACCGCGGCTTCCCCAAGTCGCTGTGCGCCTCGGTCAACGAGGTCATCTGCCACGGCATCCCGGACTCGACCGTGCTGCGCGACGGCGACATCGTGAACCTCGACGTGACGGCCTACATCGGCGGGGTGCACGGCGACAACAACGCCACCTACCTCTGCGGCGAGGTGGACGAGGAGTCGCGCCTGCTGGTGGAGCGGACGCGCGAGGCGCTGAACCGGGCCATCAAGGCGGTCAAGCCCGGCCGCCGGGTCAACGTCATCGGGCGGGTCATCGAGTCGTACGCCAAGCGCTTCGGCTACGGCGTCGTCCGCGACTTCACCGGCCACGGCATCAACTCCTCCTTCCACTCCGGCCTGATCGTCCCGCACTACGACAGCCCGTACCACGACACGCTCATCGAGCCGGGCATGACGTTCACGATCGAGCCGATGCTCACGCTGGGCACCCACGACTACGACATGTGGGAGGACGGCTGGACGGTCGTGACGAAGGACCGCAAGCGGACGGCGCAGTTCGAACACACGCTGGTCGTGACGGACACGGGCGCGGAGATCCTCACGCTCCCGTAGGCCCTGCGGGGCGCGGGGACGGGCGCTAGGGTCTTTTTACCGACGTCCAGTCGGGAAGCGATTGACTTAGGTGAACCTAAGTGGAGAGGATGAGGCTTTCCCGTCCCCCCGGCTTCCGGAGGTCCTCCTTGGACGCGTCCGCCCCGGCTCCGTTCTCCACGCTGATCCGCACGGCCTCCCACGAGCAGCACGCGGAGGCCGAGAACTCGTCGTTCATGAGCGACATGCTCGGCGGGCGACTGGGTGTGGCGGCCTACCGCCGCTACACCGAGCAGCTCTGGTTCGTCTACCGCGCCTTGGAGTCGGCCTCCGGGGCCCTGGCCGCCGACCCCGTCGCCGGCCCCTTCATACGCCCCGAGCTGGCGCGCACCCCCCAGCTCGCGCGCGACCTGGCCCACCTCGGCGGCCCCCGCTGGGACGCGGGCCTGGAGCCGCTGCCCGCGACCGCGACCTACGCGGCCCGGATCGCGGAGTGCGCCCGCACCTGGCCCGCCGGCTACGTCGCCCACCACTACACCCGCTACCTCGGCGACCTCTCCGGCGGTCAGATCATCCGGGGCACCGCGGAGAGGACCTGGGGCTTCGCCCGCAAGGGCGACGGCGTGCGCTTCTACGTCTTCGAGCGGATCGGCAACCCCGCAGCCTTCAAGCGCGAGTACCGGGCACTGCTGGACGCGCTGCCGGTGGACGAGCTGGAGAAGCAGCGGGTGGTCGAGGAGTGCAGGCGCGCCTTCGCGCTGAACACCGCGGTCTTCCACGAACTGGGGCGGCAGTTCCCGCTCAGCGCCTGACGGACGGCGGACAGGCCCGCGCCCGCCGGTGAGCCGTACCGGCGGGCGCGGGGGTCGCGGGGAGGGGGTCAGTCGCGGGCGCGGCGCCGGCGGGCGCCGTAGACCGCGGTGCCGCCCGCCGCCATGAGGGCCGCCGCGGTGCCCAGGAGCGGGCCGGTGGGCGTGGTGGCGCCCGTCGCCGCGAGGGTGGCGTCGCCGCCCGAGCCGGTGCCGGAGGCCGGACCGGTGGTGCCCGTACCGGTGTCCGCGCTGCCGCCGGTGTCCGTGCTGGTCGTCGTGGTGGTGGTCGTGCCGGTGCCGGAGGTGCCCGAGCCGTCGGGCAGCTTGACCTTCTCGTCCACGGTGAGGGCGAGGGACACCGGGTCGAGAGCCGCCTTCTCCTTGTAGGACGCCTTCCCCTGCTGGGTGAGCAGCTCCGCGCCCTCCTTGGTCAGCGTCGCCGGAACGGCCGAGAGGGACACGAGGCCGTCCTTCGCCTTCAGGGCGTCGGCCGTGCCCAGTGCCAGCTCCGCGAGCGGCATGTCCTGAACCTTCGTGGTGGTGCCGGTGGCCTTGTTCTTGGTGGCGACGTCCGCGGTGATCTTGCCGCTGACGCCCGCCGCCTGCACCTTGAAGTTGCCGAAGCGCAGGTCCAGCTCGCCGTCCCGGCCGGTGAAGAGCAGCTGGCCGCTGAAGGTGACGTCGGAGAGCGAGGGCCTGGCCGCGTCGTACGTGCCGGTGCCCTTGGTGAAGCGGTAGCCGTCGCCGGACTTCACGGCGTCGCCGGAGAGTTCGGCCTTGCCCTTGGCGGGGCCGGTGACGTAGTCGCGGAAGGACTTCAGGAGGCCCCAGTCCAGGCGGCCGTCGTAGACCTTGCCCGAGGCGGTCGTGCCCGTCGGCGTGCCGTTGTTCTTCTGCTGCGTGGTGTCGCCCGTGGGCTGCGTGGTGCCGCCTGCCGGCTGGGGCGTGGTGCCCGTGGGCTGGGTGACACCTCCCGTGGGCCGGGTGGCGCCGCCCTTCGACGGGTCGCCGGCGCTGCCCTCGGGGTGCGCGGGGTCGGCCGGCCGCTGCTGCTGTCCGTTCGGCGCCGCTGGCAGGGCGAGGGTGACCGGATCGATCTCGGCCCCCTGCCGCAGGGGCGTGCCGTCGTACGACAGGACTTCCGCGCCCTTGCCGGTCAGCTTCGCGGGTATGCCGGCGTAGACGCGCGCGCCGCCCTCGCCGGGCTTCGGGGTGAGCCCCGCGAGGTCGACCGAGGCGAGGGCCACGTCGTCCTGGAGCCTGCCGTCCGCGGTGGTGACGTCGGCGGTGATGCTGCCGGCCGTGCCGCCCTTGGGGTCGGCCACGAACTTCACGTCGGTGAACGTGAGGTCGAACTGCCACTTCCCGGCGTCCACGGGGCGCGCGAGGAAGCGCACGCTGCCCTTGAACGTGGTCGTGGCCGGGTACGCGGCGGCGGGCGCGCCGGTGCCGCCGGGGAACGTCAGGGCGCCGTTGCCGTCGGCCTGCCGCACACCGTCCCCGGCCTCGATCCTGCCCTGTCCGACGCCGGCCACGTACTCACGGAACGCCTTGGAGACCCCCCATTCCAAGGTGGCGTCCTTCAGCGCGGCGCCGGACGGCGGCCCGTCGGTCTGCGCCCCGGCCACGGCCGCGTGCGCGGGAACGGTCAGCGCGGCGGCACCGAGGGCAGTCGCCGTGGCCAGCGCGGTCAGCGCGGCACGACGTGCGGTGACGGTCATCTTCCATATCTCCTAGTGGGGCTTGAGGTGAATGAGGTGAACACGCTGCCCATCTCAGCAGTGCGGCGCGGGCCGGGGAAGAGCCGCGTCGGTCGAGCCCGGTGAGGGGTGCGTCACGGCCGACGCGGCGTCAGATCGCAATGACCGTAGGCGAAATCGCAAGCGGAATGGAAAACGGAATCGGAATCGCACAATCCGCCAGGCCCGCTCACCCCGTGAAGACGCGCGGGGGCGGAGGATGCCGCACCCGGATCGGGAAGACCGTGGAGCGCGTACGGCGGCGACCGCCGGGATGGCCGGATCCGCCCCCCGCCCGCGCGCCCCGCCGCCCCGGCCGGCGGAACCCCGGCACGGGCGGGCCCGTATCGGGGGCCGTCGGCGCGGCGTTGTCGGGCCGTGTCCATTCCCGGACCCCGAATGCGAGGGAGCCTCTCCACGGAGAGGCGCGCCGTGGGACACGTGATGCCTCTGGGGCCGTACTGGAAGAAATTTTGCCTCGTGAGAGCAGAATCACGCACCGATCGGGGAACAGGGTAGGCAAGCCTCAGATAAGTTAGGGCGACCTTATTCGGCCGGTGCTTTTTGGCCATGTCCTGTTCCGCCCTATCCGAGAGCCTGGGAGCCCCCATGCGAGTCCTCCGCTCCTCCGCCGTCACCGCCGTCGCGGCGGCCGCGGCTCTGACCGTCGTGTCCGGTTGTGCCGAGAAGTCGGACGGCAAGGGATCGGACGCGATCAAGGTCGCCGCCTCCGACGACAAGTGCGAGGTCTCGAAGACCACGTTCCCCTCGGGTCACGTGAAGATCGCCGTGGAGAACAAGGGCTCCAAGGTCACCGAGGTGTACGTCTACGGCGAGGGCGACCGGATCGTCACGGAGCGGGAGAACATAGGCCCGGGCACCAAGACCGAGATCACCGCCACCATCAAGGCCGGTTCCTACGAGATCGCCTGCAAGCCCGGAATGAAGGGCGACGGCATCCGGCAGAAGATCACCGTGACCGGTGGTGGCGGCGCCGCGAAGAAGACGGACCCGGAGCTGGACAAGGCCGTCGCCGCATACCGCGCCTACGTGCAGCAGCAGGCCGACGAGACCGTCTCGGCCGCCCAGAAGTTCGCCGACGCCGTCAAGAACGGCGACCTGGAGGAGGCGCAGAAGAACTACGCCCTCTCCCGCGTCGGCTGGGAGCGCACCGAGCCGGTGGCGGAGTCCTTCGGCGACATCGACCCGAAGGTCGACGTCCGCGAGGACGGCCTGGAGAAGGACCAGCAGTGGACCGGCTGGCACAAGCTCGAGAAGTCGCTGTGGGAGACCAAGCAGATCGGCGACGACGACAAGAAGCTCGCCGACCAGCTGATGACGGACCTCAAGGACTGGCAGAAGCGCGTCGGCACCGCCGAGATCACCCCGACCAGCATGGCCAACGGCGCCAAGGAGCTGCTCGACGAGGTGGCCACCCGCAAGGTGACCGGTGAGGAGGAGCGCTACAGCCACACCGACCTGACCGACTTCCAGGCCAACGTCGAGGGCGCCGAGAAGGCCTACGAGCTGCTGAAGCCCGTCGCCGCCAAGAACGACGCCGCGCTCGCCAAGGAACTCGACACCCAGTTCGCGAACCTGAAGAAGCTGCTCGGCGACTACCGCGACGGCGACGGCTTCAAGTCGTACGACGCGGTCGGCAAGGACGACCGCAAGAAGCTCTCGGACGCGGTCAACGCCCTGTCCGAGCCGCTGTCCAAGCTCGCCGGCGCCGTCGCCAAGTAAGGGTTCGGACGATGACTGAAGCGAACACCACCACCGGCTCCGAACGGAACGCCGGGCCCGCCGCGGACACCGCGTCCCCGCGTCCCTCCCGCCGCGCCCTGCTCGGCTGGGGCGGCGCCGGCCTCGCGCTCGGCGCCGCCGCGGCCGGCGGCACCGCCGCCGCCCTGCGGACCGGCGCCGACGCCCAGCCCGTCGCCTCCGGAGGCGACGCCGTGCCCTTCCACGGCGCCCACCAGGCCGGCATCGCGACGCCCGTCCAGGACCGGCTGCACTTCGCGTCCTTCGACGTGACCACGACCGACCGTGCCGCGCTGGTCAAGCTGCTCCAGGACTGGACGGCCGCCGCGGCCCGCATGACGGCCGGCCACGAGGTCGGCGACGGCGCGATCAGCGACAACGAGGAACTGCCCCCGGACGACACCGGCGAGGCGCTCGGCCTCAAGCCGTCCCGGCTGACCCTGACCTTCGGCGTCGGCCCCGGCCTGTTCGAGAAGGACGGCAAGGACCGCTTCGGGCTCCGCGCCCGCCGCCCCAAGGCCCTGATCGACCTGCCCGCCTTCCCCGGCGACAACCTCGACCCGGCCCGCAGCGGCGGCGACCTGTGCGTCCAGGCCTGTGCCGACGACCCGCAGGTCGCGGTGCACGCGATCCGCAACCTGGCCCGCATCGGCATGGGCAAGGTCGCCATCCGCTGGTCGCAGCTCGGCTTCGGCAAGACCTCGTCCACGACGCCGGACGCCCAGACCCCGCGCAACATGATGGGCTTCAAGGACGGCACGCGGAACATCGCCGGCACCGAGACCGCCCGGCTCGACAAGCACGTGTGGGTCGGCGAGAAGGACGGCCCGGACTGGATGACCGGCGGCTCGTACCTCGTCGCCCGCCGCATCCGCATGCACATCGAGACCTGGGACCGCACCTCGCTCCGGGAGCAGGAGGACGTCTTCGGCCGCGACAAGGCCGAGGGCGCCCCGGTCGGCAGGGAGCGCGAGCACGACGAGCCGCTGCTGAAGGCCATGAAGCCGGACGCGCACGTGCGCCTCGCCCACCCCGACAGCAACAACGGCGTGACCATCCTGCGCCGCGGCTACTCCTTCACCGACGGCACCGACGGGCTGGGCCGGCTGGACGCGGGCCTGTTCTTCATCGCCTACCAGCGTGACGTCCGGGACGGCTTCGTGCCGCTCCAGACGAACCTCGCCCGCAACGACGCGCTGAACGAGTACATCCAGCACGTGGGTTCGGCGGTCTTCGCCGTGCCGCCGGGCGTCCGGGACAAGGGCGACTGGTGGGGCAAGGCCCTGTTCGCGTGATCCACGGACGCACCACGGAAGGGGAGGCCGCGTGTTCGGCAACTACCTGATCGGCCTGCGCGAGGGCCTGGAGGCCAGCCTGGTCGTCTGCATCCTCGTCGCCTACCTCGTCAAGACCGGGCGGCGGGACGCCCTGCGCCCGGTCTGGCTCGGCATCGCCGTGGCCGTCCTGCTGAGCATGGGCTTCGGCGCCCTGCTCCAGTACGGCTCGCAGACGATGACGTTCGAGGCGCAGGAGATGCTCGGCGGCTCGCTGTCGGTCGTCGCGGTCGGCCTCGTGACGTGGATGGTCTTCTGGATGCGGCGCACCGCGCGGCACCTGAAGAAGGAGCTGCACGGCAAGCTGGACGCGGCGCTCGCGATGGGCACGACCGCGCTGGTCGTCACCGCCTTCCTGGCCGTGGGCCGGGAGGGCCTGGAGACCGCGCTGTTCATCTGGACGGCCGTGCAGGCCACCGACGACGGCGTGCGGCCGCTGGTCGGCGCGCTGCTCGGCCTGCTGACCGCCGTGCTGCTGGGCTGGCTGTTCTACCGCGGCGCGCTGAAGATCAACCTGGCGAAGTTCTTCACCTGGACCGGCGGCATGCTCATCGTCGTCGCGGCGGGCGTCCTCGCCTACGGCTTCCACGACCTCCAGGAGGCCGACGTCCTGCCGGGGCTGGGCGACAGGGCCTTCGACGTCAGCGAGCAGATCCCCGTCGACAGCTGGTACGGCACGCTGCTGAAGGGCGTCTTCAACTTCCAGCCCGACCCGACGTGGGTGCAGGTCGGGGTGTGGGCGCTGTACGTGGTGCCGACCCTGGTGCTGTTCTTCGCGCCGGGGCGTGCCGGTAGGGTGTCGCCGTCCCCAGCAGTCACCGAGGAGTCGAAGCGCGATGAGACGCCGGTCGCCACGTCGAGTGTTCCCGGCAGCGGCGCTGACGGCGGCGGCACTGCTGACGGCGACGGGCTGCGTGACGGTGCACGGCGAACGGGCGGTCGTCCCGGCGGTGACCAGGGCTGAGGCCGCCAAGGCACTCGGCCGCTTCACGGACGGCTACACCGAGGCGTACCGCAGGCTCGACCCGGCCCTCGTGGACCGGGTCGAGACCGGCGCGCTCGCGGAGATCGGCCGGGCCGACCTGGCCGCCCAGCGCGCGGCGACGCCCGGGGGCAACCCCGGCTACCCGGCGCTGAAGCTGGACGACGCCCGGTTCACCGTCCCCGCGATGGCCGGCTGGCCGAAGTTCTTCCTCGCCGACACCCGCAGCAACCGGGACCGCAACCGCTGGCTCGTGGTCTTCACCCGGGCCGGCGCTGGGAAGCCCTGGAAGGCGGCGTACCTGTCGCTGCTGGGCGAGGGGAAGGTGCCGGCCTTCGCCCTGGACGGGGACGGACACGCGGAGGCGGTGCCGGCGGCCGGGGTCACCGGGACGGCGTCCGGTGCGAAGGGCGGCGCGAAGGGCGGCGCCTCGAAGCCGGCGCCGGTGCTCGCGCCCGGCGCGGTGAGCGGCAGGTACACGGACTACCTGCGCACCGGCGACGGAAACGTTTTCGCTCCCGGCGGGTCCACGACCCTGCTCCGGGAGGAGCGCGCCAGGCTGGCGCGGACCCCCAACTTCTGGACCGACTACATCGACAGCCCCGAGAAGGAGCCGGACTTCCCCGCCTTCGGCCTGCGCACGGCGGACGGCGGCGCGCTGGTCTTCTTCACCGCGCACCACCGGGAGAAGCGCACGATGGCCGAGGGCGTGCGGCCCACGGTCACCGATCCGCGGACGAAGGCCCTGCTCTCCGGGGACCTCAGGCACGCGGTGACGTACACCCGGGTGTCGGAGTCGGCCGTGGCCGTGCCGCCGAGGACGGCGGGCGGCCAGGTGGTCTTCCTCAACCGGATCGAGTCGCTGACCGCCGCCAAGGGCGAGTGACCGCGCGGGACGGGCGGGACTTCAGCGGCCGATCGGCCAGGGGTGGGGCTGTTCGTGGTCCTGCCGGTCGCCGGCGTACTGGGCGCAGGCGTCCGTGAGCGCTTCGAGCAGGGTCAGCGGGTCGGGCAGCGGCCGCTCGGGGCCGCGCAGCCACGCCACCCGCACGTCGCCCGGCGGCAGCGAGGGCGGCAGCAGCACGTAGCTGCCCCGGCAGTGCCAGCGCAGGCCGGGATGTTCGTCCATCGTCTCGGGGTGACAGTCCAGCTCGCAGGGCCACCACTCGTCCTCGTCGTCCGGGGTGCCGCGGGTGGCGGTGAAGAACAGCATGCGGTCGGGGGCGACGGTGGCGACGGGACCCACCTCGACGCCGGCCGCCGTCAGCCGCTCCAGGGCCGCCCGGCCGGCCTCGGCCGGCACGTCCAGCACGTCGTGGGCGATGCCGGTGGCGGTGACGAAGTTGGCCTCGGGCTGGCCGCGCAGCCACTTGGTGACCTTCTCGGGGTCGGTGGTGGCCAGCGTCTGCCAGGCGAAGGAGACGGGGTGGCGGCCGGGGGTGGGACAGCCGATGCGCTCACAGGAACAGCCGTACCCGGAGGGGTGGGCGGCGGGGGCCAGCGGGAATCCCGCGGCGGCCGCGGCCAGGAGCAGTTCCTCGCGGGCGGCCCCGTCGGCCGCCCCCGTGCCCGTATCGCCGCCCGCTCCGCTCCTGGGGCGGCGCAGCCATTGGGAGAACCTGCCCTTGCGTTCCATCTATCCCCTCACTTCGACCGCGGTCTCCGGTCAATGCTGCCACCATCCTGCTCCCGGTGTGACCGCCGGACGCATCCGGGGGGTGTGAGACCGGCCGCGTGCCGGGCCGCCCGTACGGGCCGTCCGGGGCCTCAGCGCCTGGCGACGGCCCGGACGACCAAGTCCACGAGGGTGTCGGTGAACTCGTACGTGAGAGGACCCGTACGCATGAGCCAGCGCTGGCTGAAGGGGCCGAGGAGCATCTCGGCGGCCACGCGCAGATCGGCGTCCTCGGCCACCTGGCCCTGGTCGCGGGCGGCGCGCAGCCGGTCGGTGTAGACCTTGATGCCGGGCTCCATGAGCCGGGCGACGAAGTCGGCGGACAGTTCGGCGTCGTTCGCGCCCGCGGCGGCGAGGGCGCGGTAGGGGGCCTGGAACTTCGGGTCGTTGAATTCGTCCACGCTGGCGCGGAGGACGAAGCGGAGGTCGGCGGCCAGGTCGCCGGTGTCGGGGAGGCCGGCCTCGTAGTCGCCCGCGTCCGCGGTGAAGGCGTCGAGCAGCACGGCGGCCTTGGACGGCCACCAGCGGTAGATCGTCTGCTTGCCGACGCCCGCCCGGGCGGCGATGCCCTCGATGGTGAGCTTGTCGTAGCCGACCTCGCCGACGAGTTCGAGGGCGGCGTCGAAGATCGCCCGGCGGGAACGCTCGCTGCGGCGGGTGGAGTCGGGGGTCCTGGGGGTGGCCATGACGGGAGTCTAGCGAGAGCCGATCCGAACCGTATCGTCTTCGAACAGGTTGACAAGACGAACCGTCTCGTTCACCCTAGAGGCGCAACGAGACGGAGCGTCTCACTGAATCGCAAGTCTGGACGAGAGGGGAACCCCATGACCCGGGGCAACAACGGCGCCATGCTCGGAGTCGGCGGCACGCGCAGCAACCTCTCCCGCACGGCGCTCCGCGGCGGCGGCCGCGGCGGCCGGGGAGCCGGGAGCGGCACCGACGCGCTCGCACAGAAGCGCGAGCTGCTGCGGGCGTTGCGGGAGGGACGGTCCGGCGGCACGGGAGCGTGAGCGGGCGGTTTGTAAACCACCCGTACGGTTCATGCGCGAAGGTCTCCCACCGTGGACCATTTGGGCACGCACGACAACGGCGTGCGTGCCCAACACCACCGTGAGGAGCGCGACTTGATCACCGCCCCGCGTGCATCCACCCCGCGTCGCTATCTGATGTGCCCGCCCACGTACTTCCGGGTCACATACTCGATCAACCCCTGGATGGACCCGGGCAAGCCGGTCGACCTGCCGCTCGCCCTCGCCCAGTGGGAGGAGCTGCGCGACCGCTACCGCTCCCTCGGCCACACCGTCGAGGAGCTGGTACCCCGCCCCGGCCTGCCCGACATGGTCTTCGCCGCCAACGGGGCCACCGTCGTCGACGGCCGGGTGCTGGGCGCCCGCTTCACCCACCCCGAGCGGTGGGAGGAGGCCGCGGCCCACCTGGCGTGGTTCCGCTCCCACGGGTACGCCCGTGTGCGCGAGCCCCAGCACATCAACGAGGGCGAGGGCGACTTCGCCGTCACCGCCTCCTGGCTGCTGGCCGGGCGGGGCTTCCGCAGCAGCCCGCTCTCGCACCCCGAGGCGCAGGAGTTCTTCGGGCGCCCGGTCATCGGGCTCGACCTGGTCGACCCGCGCTACTACCACCTCGACACCGCGCTGTGCGTGCTCGACGACTCGACCGACGGCGAGATCATGTACTACCCGGGCGCCTTCTCACCCGGCAGCCGGGCGGTCCTGGAGCGGCTGTTCCCCGACGCGCTCGTCGCGAGCGAGGAGGACGCGATGGCGCTGGGGCTCAACGCGGTGTCCGACGGCAGACACGTGCTGCTGCCGCAGGGCGCGGTGGGGCTCTTCGAGCCGTTGCGGGCGCGGGGGTACGAGCCGGTCGGGATGGACCTCGGCGAGCTCCTGAAGGGGGGCGGCAGCGTGAAGTGCTGCACCCAGGAGCTGCGCGGGGATCCCGCCGGGCCCGGCGGGACGGGGACCGCCGGGCTCTGACGGCTCCGCGTCAGCCGGACCGGGGCGGCCACGCGTCGCCCCAGTCCGCGTCGCGCGCGTCCCGGTACCGGGGCCCGTGCCGCTTGGTCACCGTCTCGCGGGTCAGGCCGTCCTCGGGGGTGCACAGGTCGAGCAGGACCTGGCCCTTGCGGATCTGCGGCTTGCGGACGACGCGGGCGGGGGCGGCCGGCGGGTCCTCGTCGCGGACGGCCGCCACGTACGAGAACTTCTCGTCCTCGTAGGCCAGCGAGCCGCCCTTGACCTGCCGGTGCAGCGACGAGCGGCTCACGCGCGCCGCGAAGTGGCACCAGTCGGCGCCCGGTTCTATGGGGCACGCCGCGCTGTGCGGGCAGGGGGCGACGACGCGGAAGCCGGCCGCGATCAGGCGGTCGCGCGCCTCGATGACGCGCAGGTAGCCCTCGGGGGTGCCGGGTTCGACGACGACGACGGTCCGCGCGGCGCGGGCCGCCGCCTCGGTCACGGCCCGCCGGTCGGCCTCCGTCAGCTCGCCCAGCACGTACGAGACGGTGACCAGGTCGGTGCCGGCGTCGAGGGCCAGCCCGGTGCCGATCGTCTGCCGCTGCCACCGCGCGGCGCGCAGGGCGGGGTCGGCGGCGGCCCGGGCCAGCTCGGCGCCGAGGGCCAGGGCGGGCTCCGCCCAGTCCAGGACCGTCGTCGTCCGCTCGGCGCCGGGCCAGGCCGCGGCGACGGCCCAGGTGGCGGCGCCGGTGCCGCCACCGATGTCGGTGTGGGAGGCGGGCTCCCACGCCGGCAGCCGGTCCCGGAAGGCCTCCAGCGCGGACCGTACGGCCTCGAAGGTGGCGGGCATGCGGTAGGCCGCGTACGCGACGACGTCGGAGCGGTCGCGCAGCACGGGGGTGTGGGTCGGGGTGCGCCCCCGGTAGTTGGCGATCAGCCGCTCGACGGCCTTGGCGGCCTGGCTGGGCGGCAGCCCGTCGAGGAGTCCGGCGAGGACGGTGCGCAGGTTCTCGCCGGTCGGCGGGTTCACGGGGGCGTGCATTTGGTGAATTCTAGGCGGCCGCTCAGGCGGGGTCCGCCGTGGCGGTGGCCCTCCGCCCCGGCCTGCACAGGACGACGAAGCACAGGACGGCCGCGAGGGCGCAGCCGAGCTGCACGGCCGCCATCGGTACGGCCGTGTGCTCGCCGGCTATGCCGACCAGGGGCGAGGCGACGGCCCCGAGCAGGAACGTGGAGGTCCCCAGGAGGGCGGACGCCGAGCCGGCGGCGTCGCGGGAGCGCATCAGGGCGAGGGTGTTGGTGTTGGGCATGGCCAGGCCCATCGCGGACATCAGGACGAAGAGCCCGGCCGCCACCGGGACCAGGCCCACGTGGCCGAGGACGCCGGAGGTCATGAGCAGCAGGGCCGCCGAGGCCAGCGTGATCACGGCGAGGCCGGCGCCGAGCGCCTTGTCGAGGCTCACCCGCCCGACGAGCACCTTGCCGTTGACCTGGCCCACGGCGACCAGGCCGACGGAGTTGAGGCCGAAGAGCAGGCTGAAGGTCTGCGGCGAGGCGCCGTAGATGTCCTGGACGACGAAGGGCGAGGCGGAGATGTAGGCGAAGAGCGCGGCGAAGGCGAAGCCGCCGGCGAGGGTGTAGCCGGTGAAGACGCGGTCTGCGAGCAGGCCGCGCATCGTGCGCAGGGCCTCCCCGAGCCCGCCGGAGTGGCGGCGGTCCGGCGGCAGGGTCTCCCCGAGCCGCCGCCAGACGACCACGGTCAGGACGGCGCCGATGACGGCGAGGACGACGAAGACGCCCCGCCAGTCGGTCAGGCGGAGGATCTGGCCGCCGATGAGCGGAGCCACGACGGGGGCCACACCGGAGATCAGCATGAGGGTGGAGAAGAAGCGGGCCATGGCGTCGCCGTCGTAGAGGTCGCGGACCATGGCGCGCGCGATGACGATGCCGGCCGCTCCGGCCAGGCCCTGGACCAGGCGGAAGGCGACGAGCAGTTCGACGGAGGAGGCGAAGGCGCAGACCGCCGTGGCCACGACGTAGACGAGCATGCCGGCGAGCAGCGGGCGGCGGCGGCCCCACCGGTCGCTGAGCGGGCCGACGACGAGCTGGCCGAGGGCCATGCCCATGAGGCAGGCGGTGAGGGTGAGCTGGACGGTGGCCGCCGGGCTGTACAGGGAGTCGGTGACCTCGGGCAGGGCCGGGAGGTACATGTCCATGGAGAGCGGTGGCAGGGCCGTCAGGCCGCCGAGGACGAGGGTGACGATCAGGCTCGCGCGGCGGGCGGCCGTCGCGGCCGGGGACGTGCCGGCCGCCGGCGGGGCGGGGGTGTGTTCGTGGACGGCCTTGCCGGGGCCGGGGTCCGTCATGCGGGGCTCCATGGGTCTGCGCCGATTGATGAAACTTCAAGCGAACCCATGGTGTCATGAGCGCGGACGGTCCCCGACCCTTACGTGTGCGATGTGTCCTACGCCGCACTGAAGCCCGGGGCACCGGCCTCCGAGACGAAGCGCGCGGAGGTCTGGACGGGGGCGCCCGGCGTGAGCACGCCGGAGAGGGTGCGGAAGTCGGCCTGCATCCGGGTGGCGTCGAGCGAGACGACCACATAGCCGCGGCGGCCGTCGTAGTACTTCATGTGGGGGTTGGCGGCCAGCTGGAGGTTCCAGTCGTCGGGCCGCTCCTCCCCGTCGAAGCCGCTGGAGACGGAGGTCCCGACCACCTCGACGCCCAGGGTGCGGGAGCCGGGGTCGTCGAAGTCCTTCTTGACGTCCATCGCGTAGTGGACGTGGACGTCCCCCGAGAGGACGACGAGGTTCTCGACGCCGGCCCGCTCCACCCCGTCGAGCACGCGCTGCCGGGACGCGGGGTAGCCGTCCCAGGCGTCCATGGAGAGCCGGGACCGGTCCGCGGTGGTGTTCTTGCGGCGGCAGAAGGCGACCTGCTGGACGACGACGTTCCACAGGGCGGTGGAGTCGTGGAAGCCGTCGAGCAGCCAGCGCTCCTGGGCCTCGCCGGTGAGCGTGCGCGCCGGGTCCTCGGACTCGGGTCCGGGGTACTGCCAGCCGTCGCCGTACGCCTGGTCGGAGCGGTACTGGCGGGTGTCCAGGATGTCGAACTGCGCCAGCCGCCCGTAGCGGAAGCGGCGGTAGAGCCGCATGTCCGGCCCCGTGGGCCGGAGGCCGGCCCGCAGCGGCATGTTCTCCCAGTACGCCCGGTAGGCGGCGGCCCGGCGGGCGCGGAAGACGTCGACGGGGTCGTTGTTCTGCGAGACGTCGCCCGCGTAGTTGTTCTCGACCTCGTGGTCGTCCCAGGTGACGAACCAGGGGTGGGCGGCGTGGGCGGCCTGGAGGTCGGGGTCGGACTTCCCCAGGGCGTAGCGCAGGCGGTAGTCCGTGAGGTTCCAGGTCCAGTGGTCGAAGAACTCCGGCAGGGGGTGGTCGGTGTAGTTGCGGGCGCCGGCCTGCGCGTTGATGGCGTTCTCGTAGATGTAGTCGCCGACGAAGAAGACGGCGTGCAGGTCCTCCGCGGCGAGGTGGGCGAGGGCGGTGTAGTAGCCCTCGTCGTACTGCTGGCAGGAGACGAGCCCGAAGCGGACGCCGTCGACGTCCGCGTCGGGGGCCGGTGCGGTGCGGGTGCGGCCGACGGGGCTGATCCATCTGCCGACGCGGAAGCGGTACCAGTAGACGGTGTCGGGTTCGAGGCCGCACACGTCCAGGTGGACGGTGTGGTCGTCCTCGGCCGGCGCGGAGGTGGTGCCGCTGCGGTGGAGGTGGCGGAACGACTCGTCGGAGGCCAGCTCCCACTGGACGTCGAGGGCGCCGTCGGCGGGTAAGCCGCTGCCCGGCTCGAAGGGCCGGGGGGCGAGTCTGGTCCACAGGACGACGGATCCTGGCAGGGGGTCGCCGGAGGCGACGCCGAGGGTGAAGGGGTCGGCGTTCAGGGCCTGGAGGGGGGTCATACGTTCAGATTGCGCGTGGCTGGGGTGACTGTGAAGGCCCGTGGTACTGAACGTTCCATGACGAGGGGGAACGGTGACCGTCTCGCCCCGCAATGGCCGATTCGGGGTGTAGCTTCCCCCCATGCGAGAGGCGACACCGCGAGGGCGCGTCCTGGCGTACGGAGTGGCGTGCGGCCTGGCCTCGGCCCTGGCCGTGGCCGCTTTCGTCCTCGTCGGGCGGGCCGCCGCTCCCCCGCACCCCCGCCCGGAACCCCGCGTCTCGGCGCGCGTCGCCGCCGTCGTCCCCCTGGGCACGGGTGACCCGGCCGTCACCAGGGTGCGGGTGAAGGTGACCTTCACCGGCCTCAAGGGCCGGGCGGGCTCCCTCCGGTGGCACCTGTACAACGACGTCACCGAGCTGCCCATGAGCGAGGAGAGCACCCTCGGCTCCCCGGTGCTGGCCTGGCGCACCACCGACTGGAAGCCGACGCTCACCGTCCCCACACCCCCGGTGCCCTGGCAGCTGCGGGTGACGGCGTACGGCCCCGACGGCCGGAAACTGGCGTCGGGGCACTCGGACTTCGCGTTCCGCTGAGCCGGTCCGCGGCGGGTGTCGCACGGCGGGTGTCACACCGCCGGGCCCACCGCCACCCGGCTCGGCAGCCATCCCGCCTGCACCGCCAGCACCCCGGCCTCGAACCGGCTGCGTGCGCCGAGGCGCTCCATCAGGCCCGTGGCGATGCGCCGGGCCGTGCGCTGCGAGACGCCCAGGCGCTTGGCGATGGCCTCGTCGGTGCGTCCCTCGGCCAGCAGTTGGATGGTGGCCGCCTCCTGGGCGGTCAGGCCCCGGTCGTCACGGGCCGGCGCCTCACCCAGCGGCTGCGCCGCGGACCAGATGGCGTCGAAGAGCGCGCACAGGGCGGTGAGCATGCCCTGGCCGGTCAGGACGACGGCCCGGGCCGCCGAGTCCTCGCTGTTCACGGGGATGACCGCGGTCGTGCGGTCGATGATGATCATCCGGGTGGGCAGCGAGGGCGCCGTGCGCACCTGGCCGCCCAGCTCCGTCAGCCACTGCGCGTACGCCACAGAGTGGGTGCTGTTGCGCACGCTGTCGAGATAGACCGTGCGCATCCGCACGCCCCGTCCGAGCAGGTGCCGGTCCAGCGGGCGGGACGCCTGGAGGTTCTCCTTGGTCTGCGCCCCGTCGGGGCTGAAGGCCAGCACCTCCTCACGGACGTCGCGCGTCAGCCCGTTCAGGCGGTCCCTGATGGCGTCGATACCGACCAGCTGCTCGCCGCCGAAGCCCGCCGACGCCGACCGCTGGTCGGCGAACTCGGCGATGAGCTGGGCTGCGGCCACCCGGGACTCCTCCAGGCGCTTCTGCTGCTCGGCGAGCTGCGCCTGCTGACGTGACATCAGGATGTCGAGTCCGATGTCCGGCGACACGGCCCGCGGCAAGCCCCCCAGCTCAGCCGACGGCCGCACGAGCGACAGTTCGCTCAGCACGTCCAGTCCGTGACGCACGTCGGCGTCGGACAGTCCCACATGGTCCGCCAGGGCGGCGACCCCCGCCCCCGGCAGGGCGAGCAGCCCCCGGTACACCTGCTCGGATCTGGGATCGAGTCCCAGCGTGTCCAGCATTCCCAACCCCCGAAAAGACGAGATGTCTCCCCAATACTTTCAAGATCATTGCATGTATGTACGAATATTTGTAGGCCTGTCCGCCCCTATCCCGTGGCCGCTTTAGGCCATGGACTGAAAAGTTCCGCTTGAATGCCTGGCCACCCCCCGCCCCGGCTTGGGAGATTGGCGCCATGTATCTCGTGCACGTAAGCCTCCGGGGCCCGGACAATGCGGCGCTTCCGCCCGGAACCGGCGAATTGGTCCGTTCCCACGCCCTGCCCAGGGAACGCGTCGAACACGTCGCGGTCCATGCGCACGCCGAGCCGCACCCCGTACTCGGGGTATACCTGCTCGCCGAGCGGCTGGAGCAGGCCGAACTGCACGCGGCACAGGCTTGCCGGCGCACGATCGCGCACCGCCCCGAACTCGCCGAATGGGAACTCGCCACGGCCCAGGTCCCCCTGCTGGATCTGCACGGCCCCCTGGAGCTCTCACCCCTCGTGGACTGATCCGTCCAGGGCCCCTTCGGGCCACCGGAAAGCTCTTCCGCACCGTCTGACCTGGGACGAAGCTATTACCCATCAGCACGGAACACCGGCGGCGAGCACCGGAGAACGCACCGGCTGGACCAAAGAGGCATCACCGCGGGATGCCCTTGGACCGCCGGCTCGCCGCCCGAAGTCCACACCCGAAGGGACCACCTGAGATGCTTCGCACCCGAATCGCCAAGGCCGCCGCGGTCGTCGCCCTCGCGCTCGGCTCCGCCGTCCTCACGCAAGCCGCCACCGGCGCCACTCCGGCGGCCGCCGCGGACGCCAAGGCGCAGAAGGTGGTCCTTCCCTCCATGGGCTGGCAGTCCATGGGCTGGCAGTAAACGGCGGGGCCGGCCCGCGGCGGACGGCCCGCAGACACCACCGAGGCCGCTTCCGGCTCTCGCCGATATCCGAAACTCCGGGCATTACCGGCGCCGAACTCCACGGGCGCCACGCATTAACTCCGCCCGGCTTTCCCAGACTTTCCGGCTCGTAGCGAGCGCCGCCCGAAACGCCGCGGCAGCCGCCTTCCGAACCGGTTCCCCACGACTCGACCAGGCATTCCGGCCGGCCTGACGGCACCGCATTGCCTGACACCACTTCCTACGGAGATTTCCATGGCTGAGAACGCCTACCTGCGCAAGTCCGCCATCGGCATCGCACTGGTGTGCGCCATCACCGGTGGCACGGTCGCCACCGCGACCGCCGCCTTCGCCGCCCCGGCGCCCGCCCCCGCCGCTTCGGCCACCGCCACGCCGGCCGCGGACAACGACAAGGGTGGCGCGGGTCAGGGCCCGCGCACCCCGGCGCATCCCAGAAGTTCCCTGGTGGCCGGCGCCACCAAGCTGGCCCCGAAGATCACCCGCAGTGAGGCGATCAAACGCGCCAAGTCCTGGGTGGGCATCGGCCTCTCCTACAACCAGGGCGGCTCGTACAAGGGTTACCGCACCGACTGCTCCGGCTACGTGTCCATGGCCTGGAACCTCAGCGACTCGCTGGCCACCCCCGAGTTCGGCCCCGAGGGCGTGACCGAGAAGATCAGCAAGAACGAGCTCAAGGCGGGCGACGCCCTGCTGAACCCCAAGCCGGGCAACTACGGCCACATCGTGCTCTTCGAGAAGTGGGCCAACTCGGACCACTCCGCCTACTGGGGCTACGAGTTCACGGGCAGCGGCGTCCACTACCGCGAGATCCCCTACACCTACTTCTCGGGCTACGACGCGGGCAGCTACTACCCGGTCCGCAACAAGTCCGTCGTGGACGACGGGCCGTCCGACCCCGGCATGACGCAGCTGACCGCCGGTGACCTCAACGCCGACGGCAAGAAGGACGTCGTGGCCGTCAAGGTCGAGACCGGCGAGCTGTTCCTCTACCCGGGCACCGGCAAGTCGGGCCTCGACATGCTCGGCGACCGCGTCGAGATCGGCAGCGGCGGCTGGAACGGCATGAAGAACCTGACGGTCGGCGACTTC
Organism: Streptomyces cinnamoneus; assembly: GCF_002939475.1. Taxonomy (NCBI): domain Bacteria; kingdom Bacillati; phylum Actinomycetota; class Actinomycetes; order Kitasatosporales; family Streptomycetaceae; genus Streptomyces; species Streptomyces cinnamoneus. The sequence continues at coordinate 2,078,267 of NZ_PKFQ01000001.1, forward strand.
AACGGCGACGGCAAGGACGACCTGGTCGCCTCCAAGACCGAGACCGGCGAGCTGTTCCTCTACCCCGGCACCGGCAAGAAGAGCCTGGAGGCCCTCGGCGACCGCGTCCTCATCGGCACGGGCGGCTGGAACGGCATGAACAACCTCAGCGCCGGTGACTTCAACGGCGACGGCAAGGCCGACATCATCGCGTCGAAGAACGAGACCGGCGAGCTGTTCCTCTACCCCGGCACCGCCAACAAGGGCCTCGACACCCTGGGCAGCCGCACCCTCATCGGCACGGGCGGCTGGAACGGCATGAACAAGCTGGCCGCCGGCGACTTCAACAAGGACGGCAAGCCCGACCTCGTCGCCACCAAGACCGAGACCGGCGAGTTGTTCCTCTACCCCGGCACCGGCAAGGCCGGGCTGGACACCCTCGGCGACCGCACCCAGATCGGCACCGGCGGCTGGAACGGCATCTCCGACTACGCCGCAGCCGACTTCACCGGCGACGGCATCGCCGACCTCGCCGCCGTCGACTCCGACCGCGGCGAGACCGGAAAGCTCTACCTCTACAAGGGCAACGGCAAGGGCCTCGACGGCCGCACCGAAATCGGCACCGGCGGCTGGTAGCCCGCGACGCGCCGCGCCGGTGAGCCCTCCGGCTCCCGCCCCCGCCGGGGGATGACACCGGCCGGCGCGCCGCCTCCCAGGGGTGGGCCCGCGCCCCGCCCGGGCCCACCCCGCCCCCTCCTTCGCCCTTCCCGCCCAGCCCAGGCCGGCTCGCGCCCGCCTGCAGACGCTCTTTGTGGAGAAAATGATGAGCTCCAAGCACGTGCGCGGCCTGGCCACGCTCGTGGCGGCCGCCGCCGTCCTCGCCGCCCCGCTGGTGTCCGCCGGTTCGGCCCTCGCCGCCACCCCGGCCGGCCAGGGCGGCGCCCCGGTCTCGTACCAGGGACTGTCCCTGGACGTACCCGCCGGCTGGAACGTGGTGAACCTCGACGACCACCCGGACACCTGCGTCCGGCTGGACCAGAAGACCCTCTACCTCGGTCACCCCGGGGCCAACCAGAACTGCCCGACCCACCTGGTCGGCCAGAAGACCGACGCGCTGGTCGTCGAGCCGGTCTCCGGCGCCGCCCCCCGGCCGGACGTCCCGACGGTGAACGTCGCGGCAGGCCAGCAGGTCCCCGGCACGCTGCCCACCGACGACGGGCGGGAGGTGCGGGTGGCGTTCGAGGGCGCGGGCCTGTTCGCCACGGCCAGCTACGAGGGCTCCACCGCCGCCGTCCAGAAGATCCTCTCCTCCGCGAAGCTCGACAAGTCGGCGAAGCCCGCCGCCGCGCCCAAGCCGTCGCGGGCCCCCCTGGCCGCGGCCGCCGCCGCGGTGACGCCGAGCACCGGGTTCACCGGCAAGGCCTTCGACGCCTGCGCCGCCCCCTCCAACTCCACGATGTCGGACTGGGCCGACTCGCCCTACCGCGGCGTCGGCATCTACATCGGCGGCCCGACACGGGTGTGCGCCCAGCCCAACCTGACCTCCTCCTGGGTGCAGACCCAGACCCGGGCCGGCTGGCACATGCTGCCGATCTACGCCGGTACGCAGGCCGCCGGCATCTCCTCCGGCAACGCCACGGGGCAGGGCCGCGCGGCCGCGGAGAAGGCCGTCGAGCTGGCGAAGGACCTGGGCTTCGCGCCGGGCACGGTGCTGTACGTCGACATGGAGAACTACTCCCCCGGCTACCGCGCCAACGTCCTCAACTACCTGTCCGGCTGGTCCGACCGGATCCGCGAGCTGGGCTTCCGCTCGGGCGTCTACGGCTCGGCGTCCAGCGCCATGAAGGACCTCTCCTCGGTCTACAACAACGACTCCTACCACCGCCCGGACGTGGTGTGGTCGGCGAACTGGAACAGCAAGGCCGACACCGACGACAGCTACATCCCCGACGGCTACTGGTCCCACCACCAGCGCGTCCACCAGTACGCGGGTGAGGTCAGCGAGTCGCACGGCGGCACGCAGCTGAACATCGACCGCGACTACGTCGACGTCGCCCCGTCCCTCGGCGACCCGGGCATGACGCAGCTGACCGCCGGTGACCTCAACGCCGACGGCAAGAAGGACGTCGTGGCCGTCAAGGTCGAGACCGGCGAGCTGTTCCTCTACCCCAACACCGGAAAGTCGGGCCTCGACATGCTCGGCGACCGCGTCCTGATCGGCACGGGCGGCTGGAACGGCATGAAGGACCTCACCGTCGGCGACTTCAACGGCGACGGCAAGGACGACCTCGTCGCGACCAAGGCCGAGACAGGCGAGCTGTTCCTCTACCCGGGCACCGGCAAGAAGAGCCTGGAGGCCCTCGACGACCGCGCCCTCATCGGGACCGGCGGCTGGAACGGCATGAAGGGCCTGTTCGCCGGTGACTTCAACGGCGACGGCAAGACGGACCTGGGTGCGGTCAAGAGCGAGACAGGCGAGCTGTTCCTCTACCCCGGCACCGGCAAGAAGAGCCTGGAGGCTCTCGACGACCGCGTCCTCATCGGCACGGGCGGCTGGAACGGCATGAACAAGCTGGCCGCCGGCGACTTCAACAAGGACGGCAAGCCCGACCTCGTCGCCACCAAGACCGAGACCGGGGAGCTGTTCCTCTACCCCGGCACCGGCAAGAAGGGCCTGGACACCCTCGGCGACCGCACCCAGATCGGCACCGGCGGCTGGAACGGCATCTCCGACTACGCCGCAGCCGACTTCACCGGCGACGGCATCGCCGACCTCGCCGCCGTCGACTCCGACCGCGGCGAGACCGGAAAGCTCTACCTCTACAAGGGCAACGGCAAGGGCCTCGACAGCCGCACCGAAATCGGCACCGGCGGCTGGTAGTTCCCGCCCCTCTCCCCGGTCCCCTCACCTTCCGAGCTTCTCAGCTCGCCGGCTTCTCAGCTCGTCAGCGAACGTTCCGTGAACTTCACCAAGAGGTCATCCATGTCTTCCTCGTCCCGCATCGCCAGACGCCTCCTCCCCCTGGTCGTGGCGCCCGTCGCCGCCCTCTCCCTCTTCGGCTCCGGCACGGCCTCGGCCGCCTCGGTCGCCACCTGGGACAAGGTCGCCCAGTGCGAGAGCAGCGGCAACTGGCACATCAACACCGGCAACGGCTACTACGGCGGCCTCCAGTTCTCGCAGGACACCTGGGAGTCCTACGGCGGCAAGAAGTACGCCGCCCGCGCCGACCTCGCCAGCAAGGAAGAGCAGATACGCATCGCCGAGAAGGTGCTCAAGGGCCAGGGCCCGGGCGCCTGGCCGAGCTGCGGCGCCCGGGCCGGGCTCGGCAACGACCACGCCGACCCGTACCCGGACAAGCCCACCCCCACCGACCCGGGCATGACCGAGCTGACGGCGGGTGACCTCAACGCCGACGGCAAGAAGGACGTCGTGGCCGTCAAGGTCGAGACCGGCGAGCTGTTCCTCTACCCGAACACCGGCAAGTCGGGCCTCGACATGCTCGGCGACCGCGTCCTCATCGGCACGGGCGGCTGGAACGGCATGAAGGACCTCACCGTCGGCGACTTCAACGGCGACGGCAAGGACGACCTGGTCGCCGCGAAGAAGGAGACGGGCGAGCTGTTCCTCTACCCCGGCACCGGCAAGAAGGGCCTGGACGCCCTCGGTGACCGCGTCCTCATCGGGACCGGCGGCTGGAACGGCATGAAGCACCTGGCGGCCGCCGACTTCAACGGCGACGGCAAGGCGGACCTCATCGCCGCGAAGACCGAGACCGGGGAGCTGTTCCTCTACCCGAACACCGGCAAGAAGGGCCTGGACACGCTGGGCAGCCGCACCCTCGTCGGCACCGGGGGCTGGAACGGCATGAACAAGGTCGTCGCCGCGCGCGACTTCAACGGCGACGGCGGCCCCGACCTGATCGCCACCAAGACGGCCACCGGCCAGCTGTTCGTGTACGCCGGCACCGGCAAGTCCGGCACCGAGATGTTCGACTCCCCGAGGGAGATCGGCACGGGCGGCTGGAACGGCATCTCGGACTACGCGGCCGCCGACTTCAACGGCGACGGCATCACCGACCTCGTGGCCGTCGACTCCGACGCCCGCGAGACCGGAAAGCTCTACCTCTACAAGGGCAACAGCCAGAAGGGCGGCCTCGACAGCCGCGTCGAGATCGGCACCGGCGGCTGGTGATCAGCCGGCCTGACGAACGCTGCGGGGCGCCCGGTCACGGGCGCCCCGCAGCGCTGTACCCCCTCAGACGAAGGGCACGTTGACGCAGGCGAGCCGGGCACCGGCCATGCCGGCGTGCCCGGCACCGGTCTCGGTGGCGTGCTCGTGCACGACGACGGAACGGGCCTCGCCGTCCCGGAAGCGCCACTGGACGTCGGCGGACGCGCCGCCGTCGCCGCGCCGGTCGGTGGTGAGGTCCAGCCACACCTCGTTGCGCGGGTTGGCGTAGGCGGGATCGGTGGACGGCTGCTTCGGGTCCTTGCGGTCCTGGTAATGCGGCCCGGAATCCTCGGGCTTGGCACCGCACGGCTTGGTGTGCACGTGGGCGCCGAACGTCCGGCCGGCCTCGACGCCGTGCAGACGCAGGGCGATGTGCGTGCCGTCGTGGCCGGTGCGCTCGACGACGGTGACGCGGGCGCCGTCGGGGACGACGTCCGCACGGAAGGTGACGGCGGCGTGGACACCGCCGCCGGCCGCGGGCTCGAACCACTCGCTCACGGCAACGCCTTGGCACTGAACGCTCGTCGGAGATGCCACCAGCATCGAAGCGGCAATCGCGGACGTGACGAAGGACATCTTCCGCCCCTTTCGACGCAGCCCGCTCTCGGCCCCCGGCGCGGGCTGACTCCTCAGCCCCGCACCCTCCCGTCCGCTCCACGCCCCTGGCTACACGGTATCCAGCCATCGCCCGGGGTGCGCGGGGCGGCGGGGTGGCGCCGATGAGCGGCCCCGAAGCTTCCACAGAGATGTTCCGTGATTTTCTTCCGCACCCCTCAACGCCGGGGTTAGAGTGCGGCGCCCAGCCCGACTTGCCTCGTGGGAGCGCCCCTGTGTCCGTCCTGTCACCGCACTCCCCGCCGCGGCACGCCCGCTGGTGGCAGCGTCCGGGAGTAGTCATCGCCCTGCTGGTGGTCCTCCCGCCCGTGGGCATCGTCCTGGCGTGGCTAAGTGACTGGCCGCGCCGTAAGAAGACCATCGCCATCGTCCTCTCGGCTCTGTGGCTGGCCCTCTTCGTGGCGACCCCCTCGAAGGCCGAGCACGAAGGCAAGGGGAAGGCAGCGGCCCCGAAGCCGGCCGGACGGGCGTCGGCGTCGCCGGCGCCCTCGCCGACGCCCTCGGAGACACCTTCGCCGACGCCGCCCCCGACCCCCACGCCGACCGCTGATCCACAGATGCCGGATGTGGTGAACATGCCGTACGGCAAGGCGTCGGATGCCTTAAAGAAGCTGGTCGACGGCGGCACGGAGGCGTACAGCGCTTACACGGACGTCGAGCTGGTGAACGACCACGACGACTGGACGGTCTGCTTCCAGAGCCCGTCGGCGGGCACACCCCTCGCCCCGGCGCACGCGGCACCGAAGATCCACGTGGCCCCGCCGGGCACACCGTGCCCCAAGAGCAAGAACACGGAGCTGCACCCGAAACCGACGACGGAACCCGGCCCGGACCCCGACAGGAAGCCGGGCACGGGCGGAGCCTCGGGCGGCAGCGCCGGCGGAGGAGGCGTGGGCGTGGTCCACCCGGGCGCGTTCTGCTCCCCACAGGGCGCCACGGGCGTCACGACGAAGGGCACGCCCATGACCTGCGCCCCGAGCACGGGGGGCCGCAACCGCTGGCGCAGTGCGTAGGGCCGGCTGGTCGGCCACTGCGAGGGGAGGACGTGGAGGTCGCGGCCACCGCAGCGACCGGTGGCCGCCGGGACCGGGCGATGGTACGTGGCCACGGCGCCACGGAGCGCGCACCCCTGGTCCTGATGGGCCACGGCGGCGGCAACCACAAGAAGCGCCCGGCGATGTCCGGCCGAGCCCGACTCCTGGTGACCGGCTGCGGCTTCCACGTCGCCGTCCTCGACCCGGTCACGGTGGCCGGCCGCGCACGGCGCACGACGAGGCGGAGATCGCCGAACTCTTCCGGGCGAGAGCGGCCGGCGAGCCGCCGGCACCTCGGCGGAGCGGGCCCCGGGGCGGCCCCAGCGACGCCAGAGCCGCCGGGACTCCCGCTAATGGACCATGTTCCACATCTGGTACCGGTTGGTGTGGTTGTAGCAGGTGGTCTTGGCGACCGGAGCGCCCTTGGGGGTGCCCTGGTCCCACAGGAGCTGGTTCTCGTGGCCGTCCTGGCCGCGGTCCAGGCAGAAGACGTGGCCGGTGCCGTCCCTCCCGCTCTGGTAGTTGGCGAACTGCCAGCTCTGCCGCGGGTTGCCGGAGGTGTTGCCGACCCAGGTCAGGTTCCACTGCTGGTGGTAGTCGGTCCACTCGCATCCGGCCCCGCGGGTGGCCGTCCAGTCCTGGGTGCCGCCCGGGACTTGCGAGTGGTAGTGCTGGGCCCGGAGGCAGTTGCCTTCCTTCTTGTGGATGATCTGCACGCGGTCGTAGTAGCCGCCGACGTTGCCGTCGTAGGAGACCACGTCCCACCGCTGGTACGGGTTCCCCGGCTGGCACGGATTGGTGTAGACGTCGCCGCCGTTGCTGTCGAGGCAGTAGCCGGTGGCGTAGTCCTGGAGCATCACGTTGCGCTGGTAGGTGTTCGCGTGGGCGGTGCCCGCCGTTCCTGTCACCACCGCAGCTGCGAGCACTCCGGCCGCCAGTGCCGATCTCACCTTGATGTTCACCCGAGAACCCTCTCTCCCCGTACCTCGGTGGTACGCCACAAGAACCGTGGCAGGGGTTCGAACGGCCGCACAGGGGACGGCAGTTCAAGAAACGGTTCACTCCGCTACCGAACCGGACCAGCCGAGGGAAGGGAAAAGCCGGCCTGCCGGCACCGGCTGCGGGGACCGGGGCGAGGTCCGGGGGGCGGAAACCCCCAGGTTCTCCCCAGCGCCAAAACCACCAGACGGCAGGCGTGGAAGACGTGCGAGCTGTCCCTCGGCGAGCGGCGGGCCCTGTCCCTGCGGTGCGCCCTGGACCGGCCGGACGGCCTGATCGCGGCCGCCCGCGACGGGATGACCGACCAGGCAGTGAGATACCGCCTCGAACGAGGCGTGGACAAGCTCACGGCCTGGCTGAACGGCTGCGACTACGTGGGCGGGGCCGAGGCGCCGGACGGTGCGGCGGCGTGACCGCGGACATGGGCCGAGTGATCGGCGGACTGCATGTTCGCGTGAACAAGCCATCTTGACGCGAAGGACGCCTCGCTCCCTTGACCTGGCACAACCGCTCGGGAAGCGTCGCAACGCAAGAACCCGCAACCGACTTGAAACGGGAGGGCGCCATGGCCCCTAGAGTTCGTCGGAATCGCCCCGGAGACCACCGGAGGCGGCTCGCCGACCGTGTGGGTCGAGGAAGAGACGGCTGACCTCATCCTCCAGGGCGAGGAGGCCGGGTCGTCTGGCTCGGCTTCACTCCGCTTCGCGACCCCACCATGCGGTTCATCGTCTCCGTCCCCGCCGACAAGGCGACGCCGGGCATGCTGCCTGCCGTGTAACAGCGGACGCGCAGTTCTGTTGAAAAGGTTGAGGGGCCGTCGCACAACACGACGGCCCCTCAACCAATCGCCTCGTCGGTTCGATAATGCCCCGGGCCAATTCCGGCCCGGGGGATGAGTCGACGGGCCGAGGCGCCCCGTGGACTCGGCGCAAGCTCCCAGATTCGCGATGAGTCACACCCTGGCCATCATGCCGCCGCTTCTACGCGCCGTCCCGAGCGGTCGCGACGGGGGCGGATGGGCGCCAGGCGCGGGTCCAAGGCAGGATTCGAGGGCGATCCTTGTTGTCGGCTGCATTGGAAGCCCGCCCTCGTGAAGGCCGGCGTCATCCCGGCTCCGGAGGTGGAGGTCATCCCCCGGCCGGGGAAACGCCCGCTGGTGCACGTGGTGTGGGCCATGCTTCGCGAAGAGGGTTTCCATGTCCTTCGTCACACCTTCGCCTCAGTCGTGCTGGCCGCCGGTGAGACGATCGTTCAGCTCGCGGCCTGGCTCGGACACAGCGACCCGGCATTCACGCTGCGGACCTACGTGCACTTCATGCCGAAATCCGGAGCCCGGGGAATGGCGGCGCTCGGCGCGCTCCTCGCATTCGCCGTCCGCGTGGCCGTGGAGGTGCAGCAGGAGGGGAATGCGAGTGTCTCGATCGAAACTCCCCAGATACTCCCCACGGGGCAAAATGAAGCCCCTCAGCTCTGCGTTTCCGCAGGTCAGAGGGGTTAGGGGCGGACGAGTCGGCCTGTACGCCGGGTTCTGTCTCCCGAGGTCCTCGCGGTCCTCGGGGAGGCGGCCATCCATCTAGGCCTGCCGTTGCCGACAGGCTCGTGCGGTCTACCCGCGGACTCGGGCGGGCAGCCCTCGATCGTCCGCGCAGGGCCGCCGCCGTGAAGCGGCTGCCCCTCTTGACCTTGCTCCGGGTGGGGTTTACCTAGCCGTCCGAGTCACCTCGGACGCTGGTGGTCTCTTACACCACCGTTTCACCCTTACCGGGACCTCACGGTCCCGGCGGTCTGTTTTCTGTGGCACTGTCCCGCGGGTCACCCCGGGTGGGCGTTACCCACCACCCTGCCGTGTGGAGCCCGGACGTTCCTCGGGGGATCCGTGAGGATCCCACGCGGCCGCCCGGCCGGCTCGTCCGCCGTGACGACCATGCTACCGGCCGCTCAGGCCGGGGCGAACCAGACCTTCTCCCGTCCGGGGTTCGCCTCGATCACCCTGACCCTCATCCGCCGGCCCAGCGGCAGGGGCGGGCCGTCGCCGTCGCCCTCGACGTGGCCGATCACGGCGGGGTCGTAGAGGTGGACCCGGCCCGCCGTGGGGCGGGACTCGACCACGTCCACCACGTAGCCGTCGAAGACCTCGCCGATCCGGTCGCGCAGCAGCGCCGCCTCGACCAGGTCCACGCACTCCCGCTCGGCCTCGCCCGCCCGGCGCCCGCCCCGTTCCATCTCGGCCGGCAGGGCGTCCAGCGCCGCCCGCACCCACTCCGGGGCGGCCGTCCCCGCGACCGCGGCCAGGCACAGTTCGCTGGTGTAGCGGTCGACCAGGCGGCGCAGCGGGGCGGTGCAGTGGGCGTAGGGGGCCGCCAGCGCGGCGTGGACCGGGGCGGCCGGGGGCGGGAGCTCGGACGGGCGGTCGCGGTCGAAGGCCGCGTAGCCCGCGCCCCGCAGCAGGGCCGTGCACTCCTGCAGGAAGGCCGCGTGCTGGGGGTGCCGGGGGTCGAGGGCCCGGACGACCACGGCGTACGGCATCGCCTCCGGCCACGTCACGCCGAGGGCCCGCGCCACCCTCCGCAGCCTCGCGACCGCGCTCTCCGGCGCGGCGGGCAGGGTGCGCAGGACGCCCGTCCCGGCGGTGAGCATGAGCTGGGCCGCGGCCGTCCCCGTCATGAGGGAGATCTGCGCGTTCCAGCCCTCCGCCGGCAGCGGGGCCCGGTACTCCAGCGCGTAGCGGCCGTCCGCCCGCCGGACGACCTCCTGCTCGGGCACGTTGAGGGAGACGCCGCCGCGGGTCCGTTCCAGCCCCTCCCGAAGCCGGCCCACCTCCCGCAGCAGGCTGAGCGGCTCCTCCGCCGTCCCGGAGTCGAGGGCCCGCTGGACGCCGGCGTAGTCCAGCCTGGCCCGGCTGCGGACGACCGCGCGGCGGACGTCCGTGCGCTCGACGTTCCCGTCCGCGTCCAGGTCCAGGCGCCAGAGCACGGCGGGCCGGTCGTGGTCCGGCAGCAGGCTCGCGGCCCCCTCGCCGAGGACCGGCGGGTGCAGGGGCACCCGCAGGTCGGGGTAGTAGAGGGTCACCACCCGTTCGTGCGCCTCCCGGTCCAGCGCTCCCCCGGGTGCGACGAAGGCCCCCACGTCGGCGATGGCGTAGTAGACGCGGAAGCCGCCGGCGTCCCGGCGCGCCAGGTACATCGCCTGGTCCAGGTCCGTGGAGCCCGGCGGGTCGATCGTGAAGAGCGGCACGTCCGTCGCGTCGTACGCGGGCATGCGCGGCCGGCGCGCGGCCCGCTCCGCCTCCTCCAGCACCGCCGGGGGGAACCCCCCGGGCACGTGCGTGCGCGCGCGCAGCTCGCGCAGGGCGGTCGCCAGCGGGGCGCGCTCCGCGTCCGTCACACGCATCGGGCGGCGGGGCATGGCACCGAGCCTAGGGGCGGTGCGGGCGTGGGGCACGGCGAACATGTCCTAGGGTGCAGAGGTCCCCCGAAGGCCGTGAAGGAGATCGACCGTGCTCGTGCTGTTGCCGCCGTCCGAGGGGAAGGCCACGGGTGGCACCGGGCCCGCGCTGGAGATCGCCGGCCTGGCGCTGCCGGCGCTCGGCCGGGCGCGGGAGAGCGTCCTGGACGAGCTGGTCGAGCTGTGCTCGGGCGACGAGGAGAAGGCCGCCGAGGTGCTGGGCCTGAGCCCGGGGCTGCGCGGCGAGGTCGCCAAGAACGCCGGGCTGCGCACGGCCGGCACCCGCCCCGCCGGGGAGATCTACACGGGCGTGCTCTACGACGCCCTGGGCCTGGCCACGCTCGCCGGGCCCGCGCGCCGCGCCGCCGGCCGCTCGCTGCTGGTCTTCTCCGGGCTGTGGGGCGCCGTGCGCGTCGACGACGCCATCCCCTCCTACCGCTGCTCGATGGGCGTGAAGCTGCCGGGGCTGGGCGCCCTCGCCGCGCACTGGCGCGCTCCGATGGCCGAGGCCCTGCCCGAGGCCGCCGGGGACGGTCTGGTGCTGGACCTGCGCTCGGCGGCGTACGCCTCGGCCTGGAAGCCGAAGGGCAGCCTCGCCGAGCGGACCGCCACGGTGCGGGTGCTGCAGTCCAAGGTGGTGGACGGGGTCGAGAAACGGTCCGTCGTCAGCCACTTCAACAAGGCCACCAAGGGCCGGCTCGTGCGCGAGCTGCTGACCACCGGGTCCGCGCCCGCCACCCCGGCCGAACTGGCCGACGCCCTGCGGGACCTCGGCTACACGGTGGAGGGCGCCGCCCCGGCCGGGGCCGGCCGGCCGTGGGCCCTCGACGTGGTGGTGACGGAGGTCTAGCCCAGGGTTCCACCAGGGCGACACCGCGAGCAGCACGTTGACTACATCTGAACCCAACTGACCGCCAGGCGATAGCCTGTTGCCGCCATGAACGATTTCGTTGACGAAGCACGCTCGCGAGTCGCACATCTGCTCCGGATGGCCAACACCACCGACGACCACATCAGGGCACAGATCATCGAGTACGCCCACTCGACCCCGGAGCCGCCGGTCATAAGCAGGGGCGCGGGGATCGTGACGACCGGGTGCGCGCGCTGTCAGCGGACCGCCTGGCGGCAGCACGACTCCGAGGGGCCGTTGTGGGTGTGCGGCACGTGCGGGCACGTGGAGCCCATCACGATGCGCTGTCCGCAGTGCGAGGTCGACATGACGCCGCCGCGCATCGGCGCTCCGGACCGGTGGGAGTGCCCCGGCTGCGACCGGGTCGGCTCCACCCTCGCCCTCTAGCGCCCCCGGACGACCACGACCGAGGCCCCCGTCGCGGACGCGACGGGGCCTCGGCGCGTTCCCGCGGGGCCTACCGCAGGTGCGACGTGTCGTTCAGCAGTCTCAGCGACGCGTTCCCGTCCGCGTAGTACGCCACCGCCGACAGCGACGCCGCCGACAGCTCCATGCGGAACAGCGACTCGGGCGGCGCGCCCAGCGCCAGCCGCACCAGCGTCTTGACGGGCGTGACGTGCGTGACGAGCAGGACCGTGCGGCTGGCGTAGCGCGCCAGGAGCCTGTCGCGCGTCAGGGACACCCGGCGGGCGACGGCCGCGAAGCTCTCGCCGCCGCCGGTGGGGGCGGCCTTCGACGAGGCGAGCCAGGCGTCGAGGTCCTCGGGGTGGCGCTCGCGCACCTCGGCGAAGGTCAGGCCCTCCCAGGCGCCGAAGTCCGCCTCGCGCAGGCCCTCCTCGACGCGCACGTCCAGGCCCAGCCGGGCGGCGACGGCGCCGGCGGTCTCCCGGCAGCGGAGCAGGGGCGAGGTGACCACGGCCTGGATGGTGCCGCGGGCGGCCAGCGCGGCCGCGGCCGCCTCGGCCTGGCGGCGGCCGGCGGGCGACAGTCCGGGGTCGCTGCCGCCGCTGCCGGAGAAGCGCTTCTGCGGCGTCAGGGCGGTCTCGCCGTGCCGCAGCAGGACGAACGTGGTGGGTGCGCCGAGGTCGGCGGGCGCGGCCCAGCCGACCGGCGAGGCCTTCGGCTCGGCGAGCGGCTCGGCGGCGGGCACCTGGAGGGCGGCCGCGACACCGGACGGGGCGGAGGCCGCTGCCGCGAGGCCGGCCGAGGAGCGTCCCGGCTCCCACTGCCGGCCCGCCTTGCCCGCGTCCATCGCCTCGTTGGCCAGCCGGTCCGCGTGCTTGTTCTTCTCGCGCGGGATCCACTCGTACGCGACGCGGCCGGCGGGGAAGACCCGCTGTGCCTCGGCGGCCAGCGGCTTCATGTCCGGGTGCTTGATCTTCCAGCGTCCGGACATCTGCTCGACGACGAGCTTGGAGTCCATCCGGACCGCGATCTCCGCGTCCGGGTCGAGGGCCTTCGCGGCCTTCAGCCCGGCGATCAGGCCCTTGTACTCGGCGACGTTGTTGGTCGCGGTGCCGATGTACTCGGCCGCCTCGGCCAGGGCCTCACCGGTCGCCGCGTCGAGCACCACCGCGCCGTAGCCGGCGGGTCCCGGGTTGCCCCGGGAGCCGCCGTCGGCCTCGACGACGAAGCGGTTCGCCATCGTCGGCTACAGGCCGGACTCGGGCGTACGGACCAGGATGCGGCGGCAGTTCTCGCACCGCACCACGGTGTCGGGGGCGGCGGACCGCACCTCGTTGAGCTCGGTGATGTTCAGCTCCAGCTGGCAGCCCTCGCAGCGGCGCTGGTAGAGGCGGGCCGCGCCGACGCCGCCGGACTGGGCGCGCAGCTTGTCGTACAGCTTCAGCAGGTCCGCCGGGATGGAACCGGCGACGATCTCGCGTTCCTTGGTGACCGTCGCGGCCTCGGTGTCGAGGACCTCGGTGGCGGCGTCGCGGCGGGCCACGGCGTCGTTGACCTTGCCCTGCACGGACTCGACGCGGCTCGTCAGCTCCTTCACCCGCTCCTGGGCGGTCTCGCGGCGCTCCATGACCTCGAGGACGACGTCCTCCAGGTCGCCCTGGCGCTTGGCGAGCGAGGCGACCTCGCGCTGGAGGTTCTCCAGGTCCTTGGGGGACATGCCGGCGCCGGAGTCGAGACGCTGCTGGTCGCGGGCGGCGCGCTGGCGGACCTGGTCGACGTCCTGCTCGGCCTTGGCCTGCTCGCGGGCGCAGTCGCTCTCCTCGGTCTGCGCGGCGACGAGGAGGTCGCGGTGCTGGGTGAGGTCGCCTTCGAGGGTGACGATCTCGGCGTGCTCGGGCAGGCTCTTGCGCTTGTGCGCGAGCTGGGTGAGGCGGACGTCGAGGGCCTGGAGATCGAGAAGGCGGATCTGGTCGGCGGGCGCGGCGTTTATTTGGGGGCTCCTGGTTAGTGGTTGTGGCCGGACGACGCCGCGTGGGCGGTCCAGGGGTCGGTGACCGTACGCGAGACGTGGGTGCGCAGGCCCCAGCCGTGGCGGTCGGAGATCTCGTCGAGCTGGGCCGCGGCCTGCTCGGTCCAGGGCCACTCGGTGGCCCAGTGCGCGGCGTCGACCAGCGCGAGCGGGCTGTGCTGCTGCGCCTCGGACGCGGGGTGGTGGCGCAGGTCGGCGGTGACGTAGGCGTCGGCGCCGGACTCGCGGACCTGGTCGAAGAGGGAGTCGCCGGAGCCGCCGCAGACGGCGACCGTGCGGATGGTGCGGGCCGGGTCGCCGGCGACGCGGATGCCCTGCGCGGTGGCGGGCAGGCGTCCCGCGGCCCGCTCGGCGAAGTCGGCCAGGCTCATGGGCGGGTCGAGCTCGCAGAGGCGGCCGAGGCCGCGACGGCCGTGCGGGTCGGTGGGGTCCGGCACGAGGGGGCCGGTGACGCGCAGGTCGAGGGCGCCGGCGAGGGCGTCGGAGACGCCCGGGTCGGCGCTGTCGGCGTTGGTGTGCGCGACGTGCAGGGCGATGTCGTTCTTGATCAGGGTGTGGACGACCCGGCCCTTGAAGGTGTGGGCGGCGACGGTCGTCGTGCCCCGCAGGTAGAGCGGGTGGTGGGCGACGACCAGGTCGGCGCCGAGCCGCACGGCCTCGTCGACGACCTCCTGGACGGGGTCGACGGCGAACAGGACCGTGCCGACGGGGGCGTCGGGGTCGCCGCAGACGGTGCCGACGGCGTCCCACTGCTCGGCCCGCTCCGGGGGCCAGAGAGCTTCGAGGGCGGCGATGACTTCAGACAGTGCGGGCACGGAGGAAAGGCTACCTGTCCCCCGTGCCGCTCTTCACTGCGCCGACCTCACACGGCTCACTTCGGACGGCTCGTGGCGCGCGGTCCGCGCGTGTCATGCCGGCGCGTCACTTCACGAGGAAGCCGCGCAGGTCGTCCAGGACGCTGTTGGCGGCGGTGACACCCAGGCCCAGGTACCAGGTCTCGTCCTGGACGGGCTTGGCCCGGCCCTCGCGTACCGCCGTGAGGTTCTTCCACAGCGGATTGCCCTCGGCCGCGTCCTGCTTCGTCCTGCCCGGGTCGCCGTAGACGCCGGTGAAGATCCAGTCGGCGTCGGCCTGGTCGATCCTCTCCGGGCCGACCTCGACGGCGAGGGTGTCGGCCCGCTGGTTCTCCGGGCGCGGCAGTCCGGCGTCGGCGAGGACGGTGCCGATGAAGGACTGCCGGGCGTACAGGCGGGTGACCTGCGGCAGGTAGCGCACCATGCTGATGGTCGGCTTCTTCTCGCCGACGTCCTGGCCGAGCTTGCGGGCCTTGGCCTCGTAGTCGGCGAGCTGCTTCTCGGCGTCGGCCCTCTTGTCGAGGGCGGCGGCGTTGAGGAGGTAGTTCTCCTTCCACGTGAAGCCGGGGCGGACCGAGAAGACGGTGGGGGCGATCTTCGACAGGTCCTTGTAGTTCTTCTCCGCTCGCAGCTTGCTGCCGAGGATCAGGTCGGGCTTGAGCGCGTTGATCGCCTCAAGGTTGAGGTTGTTGATGGTGCCGACGCTCTTGGGCTCGCCGGCGTCCTTCTTCAGGTAGGCGGGGATCTCCTGGCTGCCCTCGCTGGGGGCCCAGCCGACCGGCTTGATGCCGAGGGAGACGACGTTGTCCAGCTCGCCGACGTCGAGGACGACGACGCGCTCGGGGCGCTTCTTGATCTCCGTCGTGCCGAGGGCGTGGGTGATGGTGCGCGGGAACTGGCCGGGCGCGGCGTCGGTGCCCATCTTCGCGGTCTCCTCGGCGGCCTTGCCGAAGTCCTTGCCGCCCTGGGCGACCGACTTCGAGCCGGCCCCGCCGTCCTTGCCCGCCCCGTCGCCCCCGGAGGAGCCGCAGGCGGCGAGCGAGAGCGCGGCGGCGACGGACAGGGCTGCGGCGGCGGTGCCGCGACGGCGCGAAGACATGGGTGGTGCTCCAAGGGGACGGCCGGCGCCGGGTCGAGGGGGCCGGGACGGCCATATGACGGCTACTTAGGATCGCCTTACCTTACCCATCTGAAACACCCGCAGCACACCCACCCCCCGCCCCTCCGGTAAATCGGACATCTACCACCCTTACGCGTGAAGTGACCGGGGTCGGAGGGTTGAGCCGGAGGCGCCATAACTACGTTCAGTGCCGGAGGTGACGTTTCTCATGACGGTCTGTGCTCCCCAAGGCACCCAGAGCACCCCTCAGAGCACGCCCCGAAGTGCTCCGCCGCTGGACATGAGACGCACGGCATTCACGGTCACCGTGGACGGTTCGTACGCCGCGTGGCTGGCTCTCGGCCGCGGCACGGACGGCTGGTTTCCGGAACGCTGGACCCTCGACGGCCCCGAGCCCTACGCCGTGTCGCTGCCCGGCAGCCAGCCCGAGGAGCCCGACAGCGAGGTGCTGCCGCTCAGCGACGGCCGGGTGCTCATCCGGCGCCGGGTGGCCGAGCGGTACGCGCTCTCGCTGCTCTACCCCACCGGGCCCGGCACCGGCGAGCTGCCGCTGGGCACGATCGAGTGCCCCTACCTGTCCCTGCTGCCACCCGCCCCCGACGGCTCGTCCGCCTACGCCCTCGTGCACGGCGAGCGGTCGACCACCCTCTGGCGGGTGCACGGCGGCGCCGGCGGCCCCGAACTGCTCGCCACCGTCCAGGGGCGCTGCGAGGGGGGCGCCTGGCTGGACCGCTCGGGCCGGCTGCTCGCCCTGGACCGGGAGCTGGAGGGGCTGACCAAGACCGTCGTGGTCGACCTCGGACGCGGCGGCGAGACCAGCCCGCTGCTCCAGATCACCGACAAGAGCAACGACCGGCTGCTGCTCGCCGAGCCGGACAGCGGCCTGCTGCTGGTGAGGTCCGACGCGCCCGGCGTCGACCGGCTCGGCTGGGGCGTGCTGGGGTCGTCGCGCCCGGTGCGCTTCCCGGAGTGCCTGCTGCTGCCGGACGCCTCGCTCACGCCGTTCGCCGCCCAGCCGGGACAGGGGCTGAGCCCCGAGGAGTGCTCGGTGGCCTTCCGGGTCGACCGCGGCGCGGCGGACAGCTGGGTCGGGGTGTGGCGGCCGGCCACCAAGCGGCTGCGGCAGTTCCCCGGTCCCACGGGCTGGCTGCCGGGGGCGGGGCTGTGGACGGCCTGCGGGGAGCTGCGGCTGCCGTTCGTCACGGCCGGGGTGCCCTGCGGGCTGGCGCGGCTGCGGATGCCCGGCGAGGCCGGGGCCCCGGAGCCGGGCGGGGAGACCGAGCGTGCCGTGCCCGTGGTGGAGGGGACCGCGGGCACGGCGACGGCGGGGGCGGAACCGGACGGCTCCGCCCCCGCCCGGCCCGTGCCGCTCCAGCAGGCGCCCTGTGCCCGTACGCCGTAGTTGTGGCGTTTCCCGGTGCTTTCTTGCCGTGGACACGCCGCTGCCGCGGGTGGCTCGGTGATCAAGGTCCCGTTAGAATCGGGCGGGGGTCGCGCAGCTGTACCAGCGGGCACCGAGGCAGCCCAACGGCCGTGCACGACCAGTGCGTTGATGTCGGGCGAGGTCGTCGGGCGGGGTCTGTGACGCCGGGTGCCGCTGTCGTGGGCCCCGACGCGCACAGCACGCACCCAGATCCGACGGAGTGACTTTCCCCATGTCCGATGCCCGAAACGACACGACCGAGGCGCGCACCCTCAAGGCGCCCGCCCAGGCCGCAGCCGGCGGCACCGGCAGGCACCGCGGTCCGGCCTCGCCGGACGAGAACCGCGCTCCCGCCTTCGGCAAACACCGCCGCCCCGGCGAGACGAACTAGTCCCGGCAGCACTTCCCGCCCGGGTGGGCCCCCGCGTACGGGCCCACCCGGGCGGCACCGTTCTCCGGGGCCGCGGCGTCAGCCGTGCCGCAGTGCCAGCACCTCCGGCGCCGCGAAGCCCTCCCGCTCCGGCCGCCCCGCGTAATACGGCGTCAGGAGACTGTCGAGCTCCTCGACGGTGAAGGCGTCCCCCTCCGTGTCGAAGCGCGCGGCCACCTTCGGCCGCTCCATGACCGCGACCATGCCGCCGTGCACCACGAACAGCTGCCCGGTGATCCCGGCGGCGGCGGGCGAGGCGAGATAGGCCACGAGCGGGGCGACGTGCCCCGTGGCCAGGGGGTCCGGGCGCCCCGGCGCCGGCGGCCCGACGCCGTCGAAGACGTCCTCCGTCATCCGCGTCCGCGCCCGGGGGCAGATCGCGTTCGCCGTGACCCCGTACTTGCGCAGCGCCTCGGCTGTGGAGGTGGTCAGTCCGACGATGCCGCCCTTGGCCGCCGCGTAGTTGGGCTGCCCGGCCGAGCCGGCGAGGAACGCCTCCGAGGAGGTGTTGACGATGCGTCCGCCGACCGGTGCGCCGCCGGCCGCCTTGGCGCGCTCCCGCCAGTGCGCGGCCGCGAACCGGGTGGTGTTGAAGTGGCCCTTCAGATGGACGCGGACGACGGCGTCCCACTCCTCCTCGCTCATCGAGAAGACCATCCGGTCGCGCAGGATGCCGGCGTTGTTGACCAGGACGTCGAGGGCTCCGTAGGTCTCGACGGCCAGGTCCACGAGCGCGCGGGCCTCCTCGAAGTCGGCGACGTCGCCGGCGTGCGCCGTGGCCCGCCCGCCGGCCGCCCGGATCTCGGCCGCGACCGCCTCCGCCGGGCCGGCGGACGCCTCGCCGGAGCCGTCGCGGGCGGGCTGTCCGTAGTCGTTGACGACGACGGCGGCGCCCAGGCGGGCCAGTTCCAGGGCCTCGGCGCGGCCGAGCCCGCGCCCGGCACCGGTGACGACGGCGGTCCTGCCCGCCAGCGGGGCGCTCCGGCCGCCCGTCACATCGTCACCCATGTGCGCAGCGCCTCGCCCGTGCGCATCTGGTCGAGGGCGTCGTTGATGCGGGCCAGCGGCACCCGGTGGGTGATCAGGCCCTCCAGGTCGACGCGGCCGGCCCGCCACAGGGCGATGGCGCGTTCGTACGAGCGGAGCACGTCTCCCCCGCCGTAGAGCGAGGGCAGGATCCTCTTCTCGTCGAAGAACAGCTCGAACATGCTGACGTGGAAGTGGTCGTCCAGGGCGCCCGCCCCCACGACGCACAGCGTGCCGCCGCGCCGGGTGGCCTCGTAGGCGGTGCGGGCGGTGGCGGACCTGCCGACGACCTCGAAGACGTAGTCGAAGCCCTCGCCGCCGGTGATGCGGGCCTTGGCGTCGGCCAGGCCCTCGGGGGCGACGGCCTCGGTCGCCCCGAAGCCCAGGGCCGCCTCGCGGCGGGAGCCGACGGGGTCGACGGCGAGGATCTGGGCGGCGCCGGCGATCCGTGCGCCCTGGACGGTGGAGAGGCCGACGCCCCCGCAGCCGAGGACGGCGACCGACGAACCGGGGGTCACCCCGGCGGTGTTGAGGGCCGCGCCGAGGCCGGTGGTGACGCCGCAGCCGAGGAGGGCGGCGATCTCGTAGGGCACGTCGTCGGGGACGGGCACGGCGCAGCCGGCCGCGACGACGGTCTCCTCGGCGAAGGTGCCGGTGCCGGCGAAGCCGAAGACGTCGCCGGCCGGGCGCCTGAAGTTGGGGGTGCCGGAGTTGGCGAAGCCGGCGAGGCAGAGGTGGGTCTGCCCGCGCTTGCAGGACGGGCAGCCGCCGCAGGCGGGCAGCCAGCACACGAGGACGCGGTCGCCGGGCCCCAGGCCCGTGACGCCGTCGCCGACGTCGACGACGTCGCCCGCGCCCTCGTGGCCGGGGACGAAGGGCGCGGGCTGCGGCAGCACGCCGGACATCGCGGAGAGGTCCGAGTGGCACAGCCCGGCGGCCCGGACGCGGATCCTGACCTTGCCGGGGCCGAGGGCGACGGGTTCGACGTCGTCGAGGACGTCGAGCCTGTCCTGTCCTGTCTCGTGCAGTACGGCGGCGCGCATGCGGGGCTCCCTTCGTACGGAACGTGACGGCGGCGAGCCGGCCTCGCCGGTGACTCAGTCGTGTTCGACGACGGTGTCCGTGAGGACCGGCGCGTCCTCGCGTTCGACGGCGGTCGCGGTGAGCTGGACGCTGCCCGGCCGGGGGGCGTCGCGCCACATGCGCACGCGCAGCGTCTCGCCGGGGAAGACGACGCCGGCGAAGCGGGTGCGGTAGGAGCGCACGCGGGCGACCTCGCCGCCGAGCACGGTGTCGACGACGGCCTTGAGGGCGATGCCGTACGAGCACAGGCCGTGCAGGATCGGCTTGTCGTAGCCGGCGAGGGCCGCGAACTCGGGGTCTGCGTGCAGGGGGTTCCAGTCGCCGGAGAGGCGGTAGAGCAGGGCCTGGTCCTCGCGCACGTGCCGCTCGGCCGTCAGGTCGGCTGCGCGGGCCGGGGCTTCGAGGCGGCCGGTGGAGCCGCGCTCGCCGCCGAAGCCGCCCTCCCCCTTGACGAAGATCTCGCTGCCGCAGGTCCACAGCGGCCCGTCGTCGTCGGCGACGTCGGCGCGGAGCACGATGAGCGCGGCCTTGCCCTTGTCGAAGACGGCCTCCACCCGGCTGGTCTGCCGGGTGCCCGCGGCGGACCGCAGGGGGATGGGCCGGTGCAGGACGACGCTCTGCCCGCCGTGCAGCACGGCGGCGAGGTCGACGTCGACGCCGGGCGCGGTGAGCCCGCCGGCCAGGGCCATGCCGCCGCCGGCGACGGTCGCGAAGGAGGGCAGGACGTGCAGCCTGCTCTCCAGGGTGTAGCGCAGTTCGCGGGGGTCGGTGGCGGCGCCGGGCGCGCCCTGGCGGGATCCGGCGCCGATGCCGAGGTGGTAGAGCAGGACGTCCTTGTGGTCCCAGGAGAGCGGGACGGTCCGCGGTTCGGCGGCGGTGGCCTTGGCGGGGTCGATGGGCATGGAGGTGTTGCTCCTTCGCCGGTGCCGTGAGGGGTACTAGAACGCGTTCCAGTTCTCAACCGGCTATGTATAGCCCATCCCCCGCGGCGTGGGAAGACAAATGTCATGGGTGTCCTGCGACATTCCCCTCTGACCGGCCCTCGGGCGCTTCCGTAGGGTCGTGAGCCATGCGGCACTGTACGGAGCGGGGACGGCGCGAGGAACGGTTCGAGCGGCTGGGACCGCCGGGGCCGCGGCACTTCATGCCCTGGCCCCTCGTCATCGTCAGCGACGTCGTCGACCTCGCCCGCGGCCGACTGCCGCTCCCCTGGCTCGGCGCCCTGGGCGTCGCCGCCTTCCTGGCCCTCTACGTGGCCGCGATCCTCGACGGGCTCGACGAGGAGCGCCGGCACACCCGCCGGCCGCTCTACCTGCTCGGCGGGATGGCCGCGGTCACCTACGCCCTGACCATCGGCTACGGCGGCGACTGGCTGCTGTGCTTCCCGCTGCTCTCGCTCGCCACCGGCGTCGTCCTGCGCACCGGCCCCCGGCTCGGAGCGGCGCTGGGCACGCTCGGCATCACGGTGGGCGCCACCATGGCCGTCCAGAGCCACACCGACAACGTGCTCGTCGTCGCCTGGGGAACCGGTCTGTCGGGCATGGTGGCGGCCGCGGTGCTCAACCTCTCCGAGACCAACGCCAAGCTGCGCGCCACCCGCGAGGAGCTGGCCCACTCGGCCGTCGAGCGGGAACGGCTGCGCTTCTCCCGCGACCTGCACGACCTGCTGGGCCACACGATGTCCGTCATCGTGGTCAAGGCGGAGGCGGTGCGCCGGCTGGCGCCGCGCGACCTGGAGGCGGCGATGGGCCAGGCCGCCGACATCGAGGCGGTGGGCCGGCAGGCCCTCACCGAGATCCGCGAGGCGGTGACCGGCTACCGCGAGGGGAGCCTCACCACGGAACTCGACCGCGCGCGGTCCCTGTTGGAGGCGTCCTGCGTCAGCGCCGACATCCGCCAGTCGGGCCCGCCGCTGCCGCCCCAGACGGCGGCCCTCCTGGGCTGGGTCGTCCGGGAGGGGGTCACCAACGTCGTACGGCACAGCGGCGCGGGGCGGTGCCTGATCGAGGTGCGCGGGGAACAGGACCGGGTCCATCTGGAGATCAGCGACGACGGACGCGGCGTAGGCTCGGCCCAGGGCGACCCGGGCACGGGCGGCAACGGACTCAAGGGGCTCGGCGAGCGGCTGGCCGCCGCGGGCGGCTCCCTGACGGCGGGCCCTGACGGGCGGCGGGGGTTCCGGCTCGTGGCGGAACTCCCGGTGGACGACAACGAGGAGGAGCGGGCCGCGTGAGCCGCGTGATCAAGGTACTGCTGGCCGAGGACCAGGGGATGATGCGCGGCGCGCTGGCGCTGCTGCTGGGCCTGGAGGACGACATCGAGATCGTCGCCCAGGTGGGTGACGGTGACGAGATCCTCCCCCGCGCCCTCGAACTGCGCCCCGACATCGCCCTGCTGGACATCGAGCTCCCGGGCCGCAGCGGCCTCGACGCCGCGGCCGACCTGCGGGCGCGGCTGCCGGAGTGCCGGGTGCTGATACTCACCACCTTCGGCCGGCCCGGCTATCTGCGCCGGGCCATGGAGGCGGGCGCCTGCGGCTTCCTCGTCAAGGACGGCCCGGTCGAGGAACTGGCGGCGACGATCCGCCGGGTGCTGGCCGGCGAGCGCGTCATCGACCCGGCGCTCGCCGCGGCCGCCCTCAGCGCCGGGCCGAACCCGCTGACCCAGCGCGAGCGCGACGTGCTGGCGGCGGCCGTGGACGGGGCGACCGTCGCCGACATCGCGGCGAAGGTGCACCTGTCGCCCGCGACGGTCCGCAACTACCTGTCGGCCGCGATCGGCAAGACCCAGACGCGCAACCGCATGGAGGCGGTGCGGGCGGCACGCCAGAACGGCTGGTTGTAGCGGCCCCGCCCGCCAGGGGGCGGGGTGGGCGGGGAACCGCCAGCCGCGTACGGCAGCATGGCCCCCACACCCACTCCGCCCCGAGGACAGGACAGCATGGCGCAGCCCAAGCCCGAGACACTCGCCGCCTTCGAAGCGGCCAAGGGGTTCATGCCCGTGGACGAAGGGCTCGCCCTGTACTCCGCCGCCGCGCGGGCCGCCGGGCAGGGACTCCCCCTGCTCGAAGTGGGCACCTACTGCGGCCGGTCCACCATCCTCCTGGCCGACGCCGCCCGCGAGGGCGGCACCGTCGCCGTCACCGTCGACCACCACCGGGGCAGCGAGGAGCAGCAGCCGGGGTGGGAGTACCACGACCCCTCGGTCGTGGACCACGAGCCGGGCGTCGGGCGGATGGACACCCTGCCCACCTTCCGGCGGACGCTCTACCGGGCCGGGCTGGAGGACCACGTCATCGCCGTCGTCGGACGCTCCCCGCAGGTGGCGAAGGTCTGGCAGACGCCCCTCGGACTGGTGTTCATCGACGGCGGGCACACCGACGAGCACGCGAACGCGGACTACGAGGGGTGGGCGCCCCACGTCGCCCCCGACGGGCTGCTCGTCATCCACGACGTCTTCCCCGACCCCGCGGACGGCGGCCAGGCCCCGTACCGCGTGTACCGCAGGGCCCTTGAGTCCGGGGCGTTCACCGAGGTCTCGGTGACGCGCTCGCTGCGCGTACTGCGGCGTACGGGTCACGGCGTCTGAGCGGCGGCGCTAGCATCGCCCGCGTGTCCAACGGCAGCGTGTTCCACGGCGTCCTCTCCCGCGCACCCCGGCGTCCGGCGGCCGGGGCGGCCGCGTTGTTCCTGGCCGTCGGCGTGCTGACGGCCTGCTCGGGCGAGCCGGGCGGCCCGGCGGCGCGGCGGGACGACGCGCGGGGGCCCGTCGCCGCGTCCTCGCCGGCCGCGCAGCCGCCCCGCCAGCGGCCGCAGCCGTCCGAGCCGTCCGGCGCACCGCCGTGGTCGGCGCCCGCCGAGTCGCCGTCCTCCGCGCCCTCGCCGCAGGACGCCCCGCAGGCGGCCGACGGGCCGCTCAAGGGCAAGGTCGTCGTCGTCGACCCCGGCCACAACGTCCACAACAGCGAGCACACCGCCGAGATCAACCGTCAGGTCGACATCGGCAACGGCCGCAAGGAGTGCGACACCACCGGCACCGAGACCGACGCCGGTTACGCCGAGGCCGCCTTCAGCCTCGACGTGGCGCACCGCCTCCGGGCGCTGCTGCGGGCGCGCGGCGCCACGGTCACCCTCACCCACGACGGCGACCGGCCGTGGGGGCCCTGCGTGACCGAGCGGGCCGACATCGGGAACAAGGCCCACGGGGACGCCGCCGTGTCGATCCACGCGGACGGCGCGGCCGTCGGCCAGCGGGGCTTCCATGTGATCCTGCCCGCACAGGTGCACGCGGGGCGGGCGGACACCTCGGCCATCGTCGGCCCGTCCAAGGAGCTGGGCGCCCGCATCGCGGGGAACTTCGTCCGTTCGACCGGGACCCCGGCGTCCAACTACGTCGGCGGCGGCACGGGCCTCGACACCCGCGGTGACCTGGGCGGCCTCAACCTCTCGGTCATCCCCAAGGTGTTCATCGAGTGCGGCAACATGAAGGACCCGCGGGACGCCGCCTCGCTCACCGACGCGAGCTGGCGCGAAAAGGCGGCGCAGGGGATCGCGGACGGCATCACGGACTTTCTGCGCGGGTAGGCCCGCGGGGGGCGGACCGCGCGGACGCCGGGTACGTACCGGCAGGCCACGGGCGTGTCACGAGGGTGATACGAAGGAGACGCCCCGGCCGTCCAGGCGATAGGTTCACCCGTACGATGGGTGGCCGCCACCCCCGCGCCCTCACGCGCTCCGGCATCCCGCATCCCCATGCCGGCGACGCGTACTGACAGCACTGACAAAGGATTTTAGGTGAACATCCGCTCCCTCACTCGAGGCGACGGCGTGGTGATCGGAGCAGCGGTGTTGCTGTTCATCGCCTCGTTCCTGAGCTTCCATTCGTATGACTGCGGGCCTTCGCCGATCGGCGCGATGGGCTGCCCCAAGGAGCCGACCGGCTGGAAGCCCGACCTTTTCCCCGTGCTGCCGTCGATCTTCCTCGCCGGAATCATCGCCGCCGCCCTCGTCATCGCCGCGCGCTTCCAGCCCGAGGGCCGCAAGCTCGTCGGCCTGAGCCTGGACCAGTGGGGCATCGCGCTCTCGGTCTTCGCCGCGTGGTCCTCGCTGTGGACGATCTTCGGCGGCCCGGACAGCGACCGCGTCTCCCCCGGCGTCGGCCAGATCCTGGCCCTCATCGCCACCCTCGTGCTGGCCGCCGTCTCGGCGCTCACCCCGCGCGTCCCGGCCCTGAAGGCCCCGCTGCTGAGCGCCCCGCAGCCCGCCCCGGCTCCGTACGGCGCCCAGCCCGGCCAGGGCTACGGCTACCCCGCCCCGGGCGGCATGCAGCCCGGCGCCCCCTACGGCGCCCAGCAGCAGCCGTCCTTCGGCGGCGCGCCGCAGGCCGGCCCGACCCAGGTCCAGCCGCAGCAGGGCCCCGAGGCCGCGCAGCCCGCGGCCGCCGGCCAGCCCGCCGCGCCGGCCGGCGGTGACTTCACCCCGTTCTGGTTCGCGGTGCCGGTGAACCGGCCGCTGTTCCCGGAGGACGGCTCCCAGACGCCGATCGCCGAGCTGGCGCCCGGCACGTGGTACCTCGCGGTGGACCAGCGCGGTCCGGCGCTCGTCGCCCAGACGCAGGACGGCCGCCGCGGCGTCCTCCAGGACACCACGGGCATCCAGCGCGGCTGACGCGCCCCGCTCCCACGACGGCCCGCCGGGTTCATCCCGGCGGGCCGTCGCGTTGTCCGCGGCGCCCGGGCGGCGGTGGCCGGCACGGCCGGCCGGCGGCCCTCGCGGCGCCCTGGTCCCGTGCGGCCCGCGGCCCTAGAGTCCCCAATTGCCTGATGACCCGTCAGATATGGATCCGGCAGGGTACCCAAGGAGGCTCTCGTGCGACTCGGTCTCGCCCTCGGTTACTGGGGCCGGCACCCCGACCCACGCCAGCTCGCCCTCGCCCAGCAGGCCGAGCGGCTCGGCTACCACTCCGTCTGGACCTCCGAGTCGTGGGGATCCGACGCCTTCACCCCGCTGACCTGGATCGCCGCCCACACCCGCCGCATCCGGCTCGGCACGGCCGTGGCCCAGATGGCCGCCCGCACGCCGACGGCCACGGCCATGCACGCCCTCACCCTCGACCACCTCTCCGGCGGCCGGGTCCTGCTCGGCCTCGGCCTGTCGGGCCCCCAGGTCGTCGAGGGCTGGTACGGACGCCCGTTCCCCGACAGCCCGCTGACCGCCACCCGCGAATACGTGGACGTCGTCCGGCAGGTGCTGCGCAGACAGGCGCCCGTGGAGCTCGCCGGGCGCTACCACTGCCACCCCTACACCGGGCCCGGCGCCACCGGCCTGGGCAAGCCGCTGCGCTCCGTGACCCACCCCCTGCGGGCCGGCCTGCCCGTGCTGCTGGGCGCCGAGGGCCCGCGCAACGTCGCCCAGACCACGCGCGTCGCGGACGGCTGGCTACCGCTGTACTGGTCGCCGGCGCGCTCGGACCTCTACGCCGAGTCCCTCGCCGGCACCCCCGCGGGCTTCATGGTGGCCCCCCTGACGCAGGCGAGGATCTGCGCGGACGTCACGGAGGGACTGCGCCCCGTGAAGACCATGCTCGCCCTCTACATCGGCGGCATGGGCCACGCGGCCCGCAACTTCCACGCCGACCTCATGGCCCGCATGGGATACGGGGAGGAGGCCCGCCGCGTCCAGCGCCTGTTCCTCTCCGGACGGCGGGAGGAGGCCGTGGAGGCGGTGCCGGACTCCTTCGCCGACGAGATCTCGCTGGTCGGCCCGCGCGAGCGCGTCGCCGAACGGCTGGAGCTGTGGCGGGCGGGCCCGGTCACCGACCTCCTCGTCATCACGCCGGACGAGGAGACCCTCAGGGTGCTGGCGGAGCTGAACTCCTGACCGGCCGGAAGCGGGGGCGACCCGTCAGAACTTGGCTCGTTCCAGCCAGGCTTCGAGCAGCTCGCGGTCGCCGACGACCTCGATCCGGTCCGCGTCCTTCAGCGGCAGGCGGCGGTAGACGAGGCACAGCAGGTCGGCCAGCGGGCCCCGCACGGCCACGGCGGCCTTCTCGTGGGCGCGCCGCCACGCTATGTGCTCCTGCGTGCCGTCGATGACCCATTCCGCGTCCAGCTCGGGCGCGGCGTCCGTCGCGTGCAGGTGAAGGGTGCGGTCGGGGCCGGTGACGTCGCTCAGCTCCGGGAGGCGGCCGAGCCTGTGGAGGAAGGCGAGGATGTCCAGCCACTCGTCGAGGCAGTCGGCGGCCACCTCCGGGGCGACGGCGAAGGGGGAGCCGACCGCGGCGAAGGCGTCGGCGCGGTGGATCACCGTCTCGTGCGCCATGCGGCGGAACCAGAAGGCGGCGGGCTGCTCGCCGCCGAACGTCCAGACCCGGGCGTCGGGGCCGGCCTCCCGCAGGGCCGCCACCAGCGTGGCGGCGCCCTCGGTCAGCCACGCCGCGAGCGCGGCCGCGTCGGCCGGGGCCGGGCCGCCGGCCTCCTGCGACACGTCCGGCACGGCGAATTCGGTGGCCCGGGTCCGCACGACGGCCTCGACGGCGCGGTGCGCGCCGCCGAGGTGCAGGACGAGCTGGGCGAGGGTCCAGTCGGGGCAGGTGGGTACGGGGGTGGAGACGTCGGCGTCCCGCAGGGCCGTACACAGCAGTTCGGTCTCGGCGATGACCTCGCCGCAGTAACGCTCATGACTGAGAAGGCTCATGACGTCACTGTAGGGCGAGCCACTGACAATCCACCTGAGCAGGGGGTGAGTTCGCGCGGGCGACCCTCCGCCCGCCCTACCCGCAGCAGTCCGGTTCCAGGCCCGACGGCAGGCGCTCGCCCCCGAAGACGGCGGTGGTCGCCTCGTCGCCGCCCAGCGCGGCCACGGCCAGCAGCAGCGAACCGGCGGTCCAGGTGGTCTGCTCCTCCGGCCACACGGCGTCGTCGGCGAAGACGTACCCGGTCCAGTACATGCCGTTCTCGGCCCGCAGGTGCTGGATCCACTGGAGGATCGACACCGCGCGGTCCGACTCGCCCATCACCCACAGCGCCAGGGCCAGTTCGCAGCTCTCCCCGCCGGTCACCCAGGGGTTGGGCAGCACGCAGCGCACGCCGAGGCCGGTCACGACGAAGTCGTCCCAGCGCTCCTCGATGCGCTCCTTGGCGGCCGCGCCGGTGACGGCCCCGCCCAGGACCGGGTAGTACCAGTCCATGGAGTAGCGGCTCTTGTCCAGGAACCGCTCGGGGTGGTGCCGTATGGCGTGCGCCAGCAGGCCGGCCGCCAGCTCCCAGTCGGGCTGCGGCTCCTCGCGGTGCTCGGCGATGGCCAGGGCGCAGCGCAGCGCCTGGTGGACGGAGGAGCAGCCGGTGAGCAGCGCCTCGGTGCGCTCCGTGCCGTCGTCCTCCTTCTTCCAGCCGATCTGGCCGCCCGGCTGCGCCAGGCCGAGGACGAACTCCACGGCGGCGAAGACCGTCGGCCACATGCGGTCGAGGAAGGCGTCGTCGCCGGTGGAGAGGTAGTGGTGCCAGACGCCCACGGCGACGTAGGCGACGAAGTTGCTCTCGCGGGAGCGGTCGGTGGGCGCCTCGGCGTCGCCGTCGGCGTAGGCCGCGTACCAGGAGCCGTCGGGGTTCTGGTGCCGGGCCAGCCAGAGGTAGGCGGCCTCGGCGCGCTCGTGTTCACCCGCCGCGTCCAGGGCCATGGCGGCCTCGACGTGGTCCCAGGGGTCGAGGTGGTGGCCCCTGAACCACGGTATGGCGCCGTCCTCGCGCTGCCCGGCGGCGATGCCGGCGACGGTGCGGGCGGCCTGCTCGGCGGTGAGGACGCCCGGCAGGACGAGGCGCTCGGTGCGGTCCGGCCTGCTGCCGGCGGTGGTCACGCGCGCTCCCCGGCCACCGCGTCGGCGGGCAGGTGCGGCTTGGTCGCGTAGGCGACGAAGCTCTTGCCGATGACGGGGTTGAGGAGCTGCTCGGCGACGCGCGTGGCCGCGGGCTTCTTCATGATGTCCCAGACCAGCAGCTTGTGGTAGGCGCGGACGGGCAGCGCCTTGTCGTTGTCGACGCCGAAGGCGCACTTGAGCCACCAGTACGGGCTGTGCAGGCCGTGGGCGTGGTGGGTGCCGTACGGCTTGAGGCCGGCCTCGCGCATCTTCTCCAGCAGCTCGTCGGCCTTGTAGATGCGGATGTGGCCGCCCTCGACCTCGTGGTAGGCGTCGCTGAGCGCCCAGCAGACCTTCTCCGGGCCGTAGCGCGGCACGGTGACCGCTATGCGGCCGCCCGGTCGCAGGACGCGGACCATCTCGGCGAGCACGCCCTTGTCGTCCGGGATGTGCTCCATGACCTCGGAGATGATGACGACGTCGAAGCTGTCGTCGGGGAAGGGCAGGGCCAGCGCGTCGCCCTCCATGGCGGTGGCGGTGGCCCCCTCGGGCGCCTCGCCGGCCTCCTTCATGGCGGCGAACCACCTGGCGACCTCGCGGATCTCCTCGCCGTTGCGGTCCAGCGCGACGACGCGCGCCCCGCGCCGGTAGCACTCGAAGGCGTGCCGGCCGGCGCCGCAGCCGAGATCGAGGACGCGGTCGCCCGGGGCGAGCGGGAAGCGGGAGAAATCGACGGTCAGCACGTTTTTGCTTTCGTCCGGCGGGTCAGGTCGGGTCGCGGACACCGCGCACGGCGCGGTCCGGGGCGGGGGGAGGTCCGAGGGGGCGGTGCGGTCCGGCCGGGGCTCACGCGGACCACGGGCCGCGCCCGCCCGTCGCCCGTACGGCTCTCGCGCGGGCGACGGCCCGGCGGTAGTGCTCGGCCGTGCCGATGGCGGCCTGCCGCCAGGTGAACCTGGCGAGGACCCGGTCCCGGCCCGCGGCCCCGAGGCGGCGGCGCAGGTCCGCGTCGCCCAGCAGCCGCGCCAGCGCGCCGGCCAGGGCGTCGGCGTCGCCGGGCGGCACGGCCAGGCAGGTCTCGCCGTCGGGGCCGGCGACCTCGGGGATGGCGCCGCCGGTGGTCGCCACCAGCGGCGTGCCCGTGGCCATGGCCTCCGCGGCGGGCAGGGAGAAGCCCTCGTAGAGCGAGGGCACGCAGGCGACCTGCGCCGAGCGCACCAGGTCGACCAGTTCGGCGTCGGTGATGCCCTTGACGAACTCGACGGCGCCTTCGAGGCCGTGCCGTCTGATCGCGGAGGCGACCGGTCCGTCCTCGGCGCGCTTGCCGACGACGACGAGGTGGGCGGCGGGATCGCCGGCGCGGACCTTGGCGAGCGCCTCCACGAGGTGGACCAGGCCCTTGAGGGGGACGTCGGCGCTGGAGGTGGTGACGATCCGGCCGGGGACCTCGGGGACGGACGGGTCGGGCGAGAACAGCGCGGTGTCGGCGCCGATGTGGACGACGTGGACGCGGTCGCGCCGCACCCCGAGGTGGTCGACGATCTCCTGCCGGGAGGAACCGGAGACGGTGAGCACGGACGGCAGGCGCCGGGCGACGCGCTTCTGCATGCGCGTGAAGCCGTACCAGCGGCGCACGGAGGCGCGGCGCTTCCAGTCCTGGGCGGCGTCCAGCTCCAGCCGCCGGTCGACGGTGATGGGGTGGTGGATCGTGGTGACCAGCGGGGCGCCGAGGGCGGCGGGGCCGCCGAGGAGGCCGTAGCCGAGGGTCTGGTTGTCGTGGATAACGTCGAACTCGCCCCGCCGGGCGGCGAGGTGGCGGCGGGCGCGCAGCGAGAACGTGAGCGGCTCGGGGAAGCCGCCGCTCCACATCGTGCCGACCTCCAGCGCGTCGATCCAGTCGCGGTACTCGTCGCGGCCGGGGGTGCGGAAGGGGTCGGGCTGGCGGTAGAGGTCGAGGCTGGGCAGCTCGGTGAGGGCGAGCCGGCCCGGCGCGCCGTCGTCCTGGGCGTCGAGCACGGGGTAGGGCTGGGCGCCGATGACCTCGACGGAGTGGCCGAGGCGGGCAAGCTCGCGGGAGAGGTGGCGCACGTACACGCCCTGGCCGCCGCAGAAGGGGTTGCCCTTGTACGTGAGCAGCGCGATGCGCAGCGGGCTGTCGCCGTCGTCGCCGTCACCGGTCGGGAGGCCGTGGGCCCGAGTGAGCGATGCCTCCGTGGCCTCAGCGGTCACTCCGGCCTCCTTCTCGCTGGCTGTTCCGCCGGAGCGTAACGGGTCGCGCTAATCTAGAACAAGTTTCAGACTGGGTCGTCAGGGCCTTGAATCTACCGGGATGTCAGGGCGCCGAAAGATGCGGACCGGGTGATTCGCGCCACGGCCCGACCCCTGCCATGCTGTGCCGTCCGGGCCGCACAGACACCGCTGGATGGATTGCCACGGAATGGGACACATGACTACGCCACCCCCCCAGCCGGCCGGCGCGTCCCCGACGACCGCCCCGGCGGCGGCCACGGCGGCCCCCGCCCCCCTGACCGAGCGTCAGGAGGCCCGGCGCCGCCGGATCCTCCAGGCGACCACCCGGCTGGCGAGCCGGGGCGGCTTCGACGCGGTGCAGATGCGGGAGGTGGCCGAGCTGTCGAGCGTCGCGCTCGGCACGCTCTACCGCTACTTCCCCTCCAAGGTCCATCTGCTGGTGGCCACGATGCGGGACCAGCTGGAGCACCTGCACGAGACCCTGCGCGAGCGTCCGCCCACCGAGGAGGACCCCGCGGCCCGCGTCGCGCAGACCCTGATGCGCGCCTTCCGCGCGATGCAGCGCGAACCGCACCTGGCCGACGCCATGGTGCGCGCCCTCACCTTCGCCGACCGCTCGGTGAGCGCCGAGGTGGACACGGTCTCCCGGCTGACCACGACGATCATCCTGGACGCGATGGGCCTCACCGGCCCGCCCACCCCCGCCCAGCTGTCCGTCGTCCGCGTCATCGAGCACACCTGGCACTCGGCGCTGATCACCTGGCTGTCGGGACGAGCGTCTATCGCCCAAGTGAAGATCGACATTGAGACGGTATGCCGTCTCATCGGCCCCTCAGCCGACCGACCAGGCCCCCGCCGCTCGCGGTAGGCGCACGATCCTCGCAGTCGGGGCGGGTCCGCCGGGGCCTCTACGCCCTTACGCCCCCCGGGGAGCGGGTAACTGCACCCGGGATAGCGACACGCGCCGGTATGAATTTATCGACGTGACCGAGGTGGTTCGCTACACGGAGCGGGAGAGGCGGAACGTGACCCGAGTGCTTCTGATACTCGACACCTATTTGCTGCGCACGGCCCTTGCGGTGCTCATCGGCAGGGAACCGGACCTCGACGTGTCCTCGGCGTCGTGGCACGGCGCCCTTGCCACCTCCCGGGCGCTGCGCCCCGATGTGTGCGTGATCGACATGGACAGCCCCGGCGCGAGTGAGGAGTGCGGGGGCGTCAGATCCCTGGCCGCCCGGTGCGGCGAGGGGGACGAAGGCGGTGCGCTGCTCGCCCTGGCGACCGCGGGGCGGCCGGGGCCACTGCGCCGGGCCTATGAGGTGGGGGCCTTGGGATACTTGAGCAAAAACGCTTCACCTGATCGCTTGGTCGAGGGGATACGGCATGTGGCCAAAGGCGAGCGCTACATCGACGAGACACTGGGCTACGGCTTCCTCCAGGCCGCCGAGATGCCGCTGACCCGCCGGGAGTTAAGCGTGCTGTCCCTCGCCGCCGAGGGCGCCTCCGTCGGCGAGATCGCCCGGAGCCTGCACCTGTCGAACGGGACCGTGCGCAACTACATGGCCGCGATCACCCGCAAGACCGGGGCCCGCAACCGGGTCGACGCCATCCGCATCTCCCGCGGGGCCGGCTGGGTGTGAGTCCCGGCCGTCCCCTCCCGCAGCACCCATCAGGTCACGGTAGAGCTGCGAACGCGCCAGCAGGTCCCGGTGCGTACCCACCATGGTGCGGGGACCGTCCATGACCAGCACGCGATCCGCGCGGCGGGCCGAGTCCGCGCGGTGGGCGACGACAACGACCGTGCCGCCGGGCCGCGCCGCGAAGGCGCGCTCGGCGCGCGCCTCGGCCGCCGGGTCGAGGTGGCAGGCGGCCTCGTCGAGCAGCGCCACCGGCGCCGGGGAGAGGTACGCGCGCACCAGCGCGACCAGTTGCCGCTCCCCCGCCGACAACTCCCCCGGCACCACGGCCGCCGCGAGGCCCCCCAGCCTGGCCACGAGCCCGTCCGCGCCGACGGCCCGGACGGCCGCCACCACCTCGTCGTCGCCCGCGTCCTCGCGCAGGTAGCGCAGGTTCTCGCCGAGCGTGCCGGAGTGGACGTACGCCTCCTGCGGGATCAGCACCCGCCGGGCCGCCGCCCCCTCGGCCCCGGCGTCGACGCCCCCCACGCGCACCTCCCCGGACCACGGCCGGAGCAGGCCCGCCACGAGGGCGGCCAGCGTCGACTTGCCCACGCCGCTCGGCCCGACCACCACGAGGCGGGAGCCCACGGGAAGACTCAGGTCGAGCCCGTGGAGGACCGGGTCGGCGTGCTCGCCGTAGCCGAAGGTCACCCCTCGCAGCTCCACGGCGGGCGCCCCCGGCACGGGGTCCGCCGCCGGGGCCGGGGCGGGCCGCGGCGGCGGCGGTGCCGTCAGGCGGCGCACCACCACGACCAGCCGGGAGCCGCTCGTGCCCAGCCCGTGGACGAGGCTCTGGAGGGCGGGCAGCAGGGACTGCGTCAGATAGGCCAGGGCGCCGACGATCGCGCCCGCCGACACCCCGTGGTCCAGCAGCCACGGCGTGGCGGCGAGCAGCGGCACGACGGGCAGGCGCCCGGCGACCGCCAGGGCCACCACGCGGGCGACGGACCAGCGGGCGAGTGCGTTGGAGGTGCGCAGCCCGGCGTCGACGAGGGCGCCCGTCTGCGCCCGCACCCCCCGCTCCGCGCCGCCCGCGGTGATGTCGCGCAGGCCGTCGCAGACCTCCCCCAGCGACTGGGCCACGGCCTCGTCGGCGGCCAGGCACGCCTCCTGGCGGCGGGCCAGCGGCCGCAGCGTCGCCAGGAACAGCGCCAGGCCCAGCAGGAGGGGCGGCACGACGACCGCGAGGAGGACGGGCGCCAGCACGACCAGGCCCACCAGGGCCCCGGCGGCGGTGAAGACGAAGGACCGCGTCACCATCACCAGGCCGGCGAGGGCGTCGCGGGCGATCTCCACCTGGTGGGTGAGCCGGGAGACGGCGGCGGCGTCCCCGTCGACCAGGGCCCGGTCGACCACGCGCCGCACGAGGGCGTCCCGGAACGGCTCCACGATCGCGGCCACGCCCCGGTAGGTCCGCCCCGTGCCGTAGGCGCCGACGACCACGGCGAGGGCCGCGGCCGCGAGCCAGCCCAGTCCGGTGCCGGGGCGCCCGGCGAGGAACCCGGCGTCGAGCGCGCGGGCCAGCGCGTAGCCGGCGGCGAAGGTCTGCGCCGCCTCGACGGCCGACCACGCGGCGAGGCCGGCGAGCACGCGCCGACGGCGCGCGAGGAAGGCCAGCCCCTGGCGGAAGCCGGCGGGCGAGGGGCCCTGCGGCACCGGGGGACGCCTCGGCGTGCGGCGTGCGCTCATTCTCCGAACACCGCCCGGTACGCGGGCAGTCGCCACAGTTCCCCGTGCGTGCCGACCGCTCTGACGCGGCCCGCGTCCAGCCAGGCGACGCGGTCGGCCCGGGCGGCCGTCGTCGCGCGGTGGGCGACGATCACGCGCGTGCCGGCGGTGACGTCGTCGACCAGCGCCCGCGCCACCTCGTGTTCGGTGACGGAGTCCAGGCTGGAGGTGGCGTCGTCGAGGACGAGCAGCCGGCCCGCGTGGGCGAAGGCCCGCGCCAGGCCCAGGCGTTGGGCCTCGCCGCCCGACAGCGGCGCGGCGGCGCACGGCGTGGCGTAGCCGGCGGGGAGCTTGCGGATGAACCCGTCCGCGCAGGCGGCGCGGGCCGCCGCCGTCAGCTCGTGGGGGGCTGGGGTGCGGGACCCGAAGCCGATCGTGCCGCCGATGGTGCCGCCCAGCAGGGCGGGGCGGGCGAAGGCGTAGCCGACCTCTCGGCGCAGCTCGTCGTGGGCGAGGTCGGGCAGGGGCACGCCGTCGAGGGTGACCTCGCCGGTGTCCGGGTCGGCGAGCCGTCCGGCGAGTTCGGCGAGCACCGACTTGCCGGTGCCCGAGCGGCCGACGACGGCCAGGGTGGTGCCGCCGGGCACGACCAGGTCGACGTCGCTCAGCACCTGCCGCCCGCCGCGCCGTGCGCTCACGCCGCGCAGCCGCAGGGTGCCGTCGCCGGGCGGCAGGCGCCGCGAGCCGTGCCGGACGGCGGGCAGGGCGTGGACGCCGGCCAGCCGCCGGGCGGCGGTGCGGCTGTGCACGAGGGTGTTGACGTGCCCGACGATCATGCCGACGCCGGTGGCCAGCGCGGCGTAGCGGGAGGCGGCCAGCACGTCGCCGACGCTCAGCCGGCCGCGGTGCAGCTCCAGTCCGGCGACGGCCAGGACGGCGATCTGCAGCAGCGGGACGAGCGTCACGGCCTGGGCCGTGGAGCGGCCCTGCACCCGCCACATGCGGTGGCCGTGCCGGGAGAGGCCGGGCAGCGGCGCGAGGACGCGGGCCCGCTCGCGGCCGGCCGTCCCGGCGGCGGCGATGGTCCGGGCGCCCCCCACCGCTTCGAGCAGGCGCCCGGCGAGGTCGCCCTGGAGCCGCTGGTACGCGGTGAGGCTGTCGGTGGAGGCACGGGCGAAGGCCCGCAGCAGCAGGGCGAGAAGGGGCGCGCCGGCGAGGAAGACGACGACGAGCCAGGGGTCGATGAGGCCCAGGGCGACCACGCCGCCGAGGGGGCCCACGACGGCGGTGACGGTGCCGGCGAGGGAGGCGGGCGCGGCGGCGGCGTGGGCGGCGTTGCCGACGACGCGTGAGACCAGGTCGCCGGGGGGCACCGCGGCGGTGGCCGCCGGGCCGGCCGCGAGGACGTGGCCGAGCGCGCGGTGCCGCAGCCAGGCCGTGGTGCGGGCGGTCGTGGTGGCGCCGAGCAGCTCGTCGAGCGCGTCCAGGGCGGCGGGTGCGCACACGAGCCCGGCGCACAGCAGGACCCAGCGGGTGGTGTCGCCGCGCCGGGCGAGCAGCAGGTCGAGCGTGTGGCCGAGGACGGCGGGCGACAGGAGGGCGGCGCCGGTGCCGGCGGTGGCGATCAGGGCGAGGACGAGGGTGCGGGCGGCGCTGTGCCGGACCGCGCCGGCCAGGATCCGGTCGCCTGCGCGGGCGTCCTCGCCCGCCTCGTGCGGGGCCGTGACGGCCATGGGCTGCCCCCTTGGGGTGCGAGTGGCCGGCCGGTCGGGCGAGCCGGGGTGAAGACGGACGGGTGGGCCCTTCCGTTGAGGGAGGGCCCACCCGGGGCGGTCATCCGCGAGCGCGTATCAGCGACCGCGAGTCACCACGTGTCACAGACACAGCACGGTGCTGGCGGTGCTCCAGCACAGGAGCAGGCTCGCGTTGCTGCCGCCGCCGTGGCCACCGCCGCTGTAGGACTCGTCGGACTCCAGGCTCTGCAGGTCGAGAAGCGCCATGGTTCTTTCCTTTCGTGGGGACGGAATACGTGGGACTTGCTGGTCACGACTCCGCCGCGAGGCGGAGCCGGCTCTGGGGCGCCCCGAGGGGCGGCAGGAACGGCAGCCGGGCCGGCTGGTCGCCGCCGAGGGCGGCACCGAGCGCGAGCAGACAGCCGGCCGTTCCGGTGGCGAGGTCCATCGACAGCCGCATCATCTGATGGCCGGGGAAGGCCAGTTCGCCTTCGTACGGCATGGCGTACCAGGACAGGGCCGAGATCTGGGCGGCCAGGTGCCCGGCGGTCGCGTCCGGCGCCGTGGTGCGGGCGAGGTGCCAGATCATCCCGGCACGGCCCTGGAAGAGGCCGGGCTGGGCGTAGAACCCGGACCGCGCGGCGAGGAGGATGCCGCTTCGGGCCTCCTGGAGGTCCTCGTCGGCGCGGTGGGCGAGGTAGTCGTCCAGCACCGCGCCGATGCCGACGCTGCCGTCACCGAGGTAGGGCATGGTGCGCCAGCCCTCGTTGACGTCGAGGGAGCCGATGGGGGTGCGGACGCACTGGGCGAGGTCGGCCCGCAGGGCGGCGCCGGCCAGGTCGAGGAGGGCGGGTGCGCCCGAGCGTTCGTGGAGCCTGAGGAAGAGCAGCGCGGGGCCGGTGGCGCCGTGCATCAGGCCCGCGCGCCGGCGCCCGGAGGGGGCCGCCTGGTCGGCGGCGAGTCGGTCGGCCAGCACTTGGGCGGCCTGGACGGCGTGGTCCCGCAGGGACAGGTCGCCGGTGGCCTCGGCGAGGTGGTCGAGGGCCAGGCCCACGCCGGCCAGGCCGCCGCGCAGTCCGGACGACAGGCGCTGCCACTTCTCCGCGAGCAGCGCGCCGGTGAGGTCCATGGCCCGCTCGACGTGGCCGAGGCCGTGGAGGACGTGGGCGACGCCGGCGAGGCCGTCGTAGAGGCCGAGCGGGGTGCCGGGCGGCGCGGAGCGGGTGTGGTCGAGCAGCCACTGCTCGCCCTGTTCGTAGCGCTCGGCGCCGGTCTCGGCGAGGGCGTGGAGGACCCCGGCGGCGCCGTGGGCGAGCCCGAGTCCGCCGCCGTCGGAGAACTGCGCGATGTCGCCCGGGAAGAGCCGGTCGTCGCGGTCGGGCGTGGCGGAGGCGAGGATCGCGCGGACCATGGAGTCGCGGGCGGCCGGCCAGTCGCCCGGTTCGGGCAGGGCCGCGGCGCCGCCGCCGGCCGGAGGGGTGCCGCGCGCGGCCGTCCCGCCGGCGGCGCGGGCCGGGCGGCCGCTCGTCCCCGTGTCGCGGGTGATCTCGGTGACGGCCTCGTCGAGGAACTCCCGGGGCACGGGGAAGCGTTCGGCGATGACGCCGGCGAGGTGCGCGGCCTTGGACCGGTCGACGGCGAGAAGCGTGGTGACGGGCAGGAACAGGGCGAGGCGCAGGCAGGCCAGGGCGTAGCGGTCCACGTCGGTGCCCGTGCGGTCCGGCGGGGCGACGAAGCCGGGGTGGGCGACGACCTGCCGGCCGCTCTCGGAGGCCGGTGCCGCGGCCTCGAAGTCGATCAGCGTCACGGACCGTTCGTCCGGGGCGACCATGATGTTGAACATGTGCAGGTCGTTGAAGACCACGCCCCTGGCGTGCACGCGCTCCACCGCGTCCTCCACCGCGCGGTGGATCCGCAGCGCCCAGGCGGTGTAGTCGGCGACCGCGCCGGGGTCGGCGTCGGGGGCGAGCAGCGGGTGCCGCTCGGCGAAGAAGGAGTTCAGCGGCCGGCCCTCGACGAAGTCCATGACGAGGAAGCGGTGGTCGCCGACGGCGAACCAGTCGCGGAAGCCGGGCGCGACGCCGAGCCCCGCGAGCTTCTCCAGTGCGTCCCTCTCCCGCTCCAGGCGGGCGATCGCGTCGGCGCCGTCGGCGGCGAGGCCGGCGTGGGGGCGGCCCTCCTTGAGGACGACGGCGCTGCCGTCGCGGGTGTCGGTGCCGCGGTAGACGCCGCCGCCGTTGGAGAAGTGCAGGGCCTTCTCGATGCTGTAGGGCAGCTCGCCGACGGTGGTGGCGTTGCGGGCGGCCAGGTGGGGTTCGAGGAAGGCGGGGAGGCGGACCCACGCGGGGGTCTGGAACGCCGGGTTGCGCAGGTCGGGCACGAGCGTGCCGTCGGGGTCCTCGACGGCGGGGACGAGGGCGCCGTGCGCGTCGGTGCAGTAGCGGCGCGCGAACGCGCCGTAGCGTACGTAGAGCGGGCCCTCGTGCCAGCGCAGGTCGGTGAGGACGTAGGGGCCGGGAGCGCCGCCGACCGTCTCGTGCAGCTCGGTGAGGACCGTGTGCAGCTGGTCCTCGTCGGCCGGGTAGACGGTGACGAACTTCCCGCTGGCGTCGCGGGCCGCGTACTTGCTGTTGCGCAGGTGCAACAGGTGCGGCGCGGGGACGAACTTGAAGGGGATGCCCCGGGGGACGCAGTAGTCCCAGACCGCGGCCGCCGTCTTGTCGGCGCTCTCCGCGGTGGCGGACACGTGGATCTTCCAGCCCTGTGCGGGCTGTCCGGGGCGCGGGGCGCCGGTGGCGTCGACGGGCGTGAGCTGGAGCCAGTCGCCGCTGCGGGTGCTCTTCCAGCCGTCGGGGACGGGCCGCCGCGCCGTCTCGAAGAGGGCGGTCCCGGCGCCGGTTCCGGCGGGGGCCGACAACCGGTCCGGGATCTCGTAGAAGTGCCTGTCGGCCAGGCAGTAGACCTCGTACCGCTTCTCCATCGGACCCCCCTTGGCGGCGACGGGAAGAGATTTCCACGCCGCAGAGGGCCGGGACAGTCACGCGTGTCACGAACATCCCGTGCGGAACGCATGAGTTAAGTAATGTACGGACCAGAATCCGAACAGAGGGCCGACCCTACTCCTCCGGGGGGAACACCGCCTCCCCCGTACCGGCCACATGGAGGGCCACGGCCTCCACGGGGCAGCCCTCGGCCGCCTCCAGCACCGCCGGCGACGCCTCCGTCTCCTCTGCCACCGGCCGCGACCGGCGCGTCGCGTCGAGCCGGAACGCCCCGGGCGCCACGGCCGCGCACAGCCCCGAGCCGACGCACACGCCCCGGTCGACCGCCACCCGCCAGCGCGGTGCCCCGCTCACCGGCCGGCCCCGTCCCGCCCGTAACCCGCCGGCAGGTGGATGGTCTTCTGCTCCAGGTACTCGGCGTAGCCCTCGGGGCCGCCCTCCCTGCCGAGCCCGGAGTCCTTGTAGCCGCCGAAGGGCGCGAGCATGTCCAGGCTGAAGGTGTTGACGGAGTACGTGCCGGTGCGCACGCGGCGCGCGATGCCGATGCCGTGCTCGACGTCGCCGGTCCAGACGCTGCCGGAGAGCCCGTAGTCGGAGTCGTCGGCGATCGCGACGGCCTCCTCCTCGTCCTCGTAGGGCAGCAGGCACACCACCGGGCCGAAGATCTCCTCGCGGGCGATCCGCATGGCGTTGGTGACCTCGCCGAAGAGCGTCGGCTCCACGTACCAGCCGCGGTCCGCGCCCGCCGGGGTGCCGCCGCCCGCCAGCAGGGCGGCGCCCTCGCGCCGGCCGAGCGCGATGTAGTCCAGCGACCGCTGGCGCTGGCGCCGGGTCACCAGGGGGCCGACCTCGGTGGCGGGGTCGAGGGGGTCGCCGACGGTCAGGGCGGTGGCCGCGGCGGCGAGGCGCTCGGCGAGCTCGGCGTAGTGCGAGCGGGGCGCGAGGACGCGGGTCTGGGCGACGCAGGCCTGTCCGTTGTTCATCCAGGCGCTGGGCACGATGCCGGCGACGGCCGCGTCCAGGTCCGCGTCGGGCAGGACGATCGCGGCGGACTTGCCGCCCAGTTCCAGGGTGACGCGGGCGAGGTGGCCGGCGGCGACCTCCATGACGCGTTTGCCCGCCGCGACGGAGCCGGTGAAGGACACCTTGTCGACCCCGGGGTGGCCGACGAGGTACTCCCCGGTCTCACGGCCCGCGGGCAGGATCGACAGCACCCCCTCGGGCAGCCCCGCCGCGGCCGCGACCTCGGCGAGGACGTAGGAGTCCAGGGGCGTCTCCGGCGCCGGCTTGAGCACCACCGAGCAGCCCGCCAGCAGCGCCGGCGCGACCTTGGCCGCCGCCACGAACTGCGGCACGTTCCAGGGCACCACCGCCGCCACCACGCCGACCGGCTCGCGCCGCACGAGCAGCGGACCGAGGGCTCCGGCGCGCCGCTCCTCGTAGGGGAAGCCGCGGGCGACGGCGATGGCGGAGTCCCACACCATGACGGCGCCGAGGGCCTGGGCGAGGACGCTCCAGGAGTAGGGGGAGCCGTTCTGGGCGGAGACGGTCCTCGCGATCTCCTCGTGGCGGGCGGCGAGGCCGTCCTTGATCCGGGTGACGACCGCGAGCCGCTCCGCCAGCGGCAGGCCGGCCCACACCCCGGAGTCGAAGGCCGCCCGGGCGGCGGCCACGGCGCGGTCCACGTCGGCGCGCGAGGCGTGCGGGACGCGTCCGATGACCTCTTCGCTGTGCGGCGAGACCACGTCGATGACCGCGCCGCCGTCTCCGGCGGCCGGGTCGGCGAGTCTGCCGCCGATGAAGAGCTGTCCGTGCTCGACGAGTTCGGCCATGACGGGGGGTCCCCTCGCATCGGTAGCATCTGACGGTGCATCAGCAATGTACGAGGGCCGGAGGACGACGGGAAGGCGCTCCACCCGTGCAAGGGGACGGTGGGCCAGCCACCGGGCCCGCAACGGAGAGTGCGACCGGGGAGAGGGGAAGGCGCCCCACCCACGAGGGGGCGGGGCGGGGAGACCCCTGGCAGGGGGCGTAGAGCGGTTTCGCGGGCGGTGCGGGGCAAGCGGAGGAACAGAGGGCGGACCCGCGAAATCGCAGCCCCCAGAAGGGGACTCCACGCCCCGCCCCCGCCCCGGAAACCGATCCCCGGCCCGACGGGGGCACAGGACCCCGGCCCGACGGGGCACAGGACCCCGGCCCGGCGGAAACCCGGTCCCCGGCCCGACGGGGGCACAGGCCGCCGTTCCCCGGCCGCACCGCGGCCCATGGCGGCCGGAGCCGCCCGCGCGCGGCCGGATAAAGTGTTCAGCTCCCACCAAAGCGTCACTCCGAAGGTCCCCGGTGCGAGCCGGGCAATCACCGAGAGGCACCCTTCCATGGCCCCCTCCTTCGCCGTCCACGCGCGCCGCGGCGCCGCGGCCCTGGCCACCGCCGCCGCCCTCGGCGCGGGCGCCGCCCCCGCCGCCTTCGCCGACGGCTCCCCCTCCCCGGCGGCGTCGGGGCTGTACGGCGCGAAGGACCCGCAGTTCGACGGCGTCTTCCGGCAGTCGCTGGCCTTCCTGGCGCAGGACGCGGTGGGTGTCTCGCCGGCCCCGAAGGCCGTCGACTGGCTGGCCGGGCAGCAGTGCGCGGACGGCGGCTTCGCCGGCTACCGGGCCGACACCGGCAAGGCGTGCGACGCGAACGCGGGGGAGTTCACCGACGCCACGTCGGCGGCCGTGCAGGCCTTGGCGGCCGTCGGCGGGCGGGCCGGCGCCGTGCAGAAGGGCCTGGAGTGGCTCAAGACCCACCAGCACGAG
This sequence comes from Streptomyces cinnamoneus, assembly GCF_002939475.1. Lineage (NCBI taxonomy): Bacteria > Bacillati > Actinomycetota > Actinomycetes > Kitasatosporales > Streptomycetaceae > Streptomyces > Streptomyces cinnamoneus. The sequence continues at coordinate 2,119,832 of NZ_PKFQ01000001.1, forward strand.
GACGGCGGCTGGGGCATGACCCCGGGCGGCGCCACCGACGCCAACTCCACCTCCATCGCCGTGGGCGCCTTCGTCGCCGCGGGCCAGGACCCGGCGAAGGCCGCGGTCAAGGGCGGCAAGAGCCCGTACGACGCGCTGCTGTCCTTCCAGCTCGGCTGCGACAAGAAGGAGGACGAGCGCGGCGCCTTCGCCTACATGCCGCAGAACGGCGAGCTGCTGCCCAACGACCTGGCCTCGGCCGCCGCCGCGCAGGCCGCGCTCGGCAAGGGCTTCCTGACCGGGCCCGCCGCCAAGGGCGCGGACCGGCCGGTGGCGCCGCTGGACTGCGCGGGTGACGAGAAGGCGAAGCCGAAGGACGCGGCGGCGGGCGCCGAGGCCGTGGCCGCCTACCTGGCGAAGAAGCTCGACGCCGGCGACAACCACCTGAAGTCCTCCATGCCGGGCGCCCCCGCGGGCCCCGACTTCGGCACCACCGCCGACGCCACCCTGGCCCTCGCGACGGGCGGCCACCGCAACGCCGCCGCCAAGCCGCTGACGTGGCTCCAGGCCAAGGACAACAAGGCCGTCGAGTGGGCCCAGGGCGACCCGGGCCGCCTCGCCAAGCTCGTCCTCACCGCCCACGCCGCCGGCGCCGACCCCCGGGACTTCGGCGGCACCGACCTGGTGAAGCAGCTGAACGAGACCGGCCCCGCCCCGGAGAAGGCCTCCGCCTCGCCGGAGAAGAAGGACGAGGAGAAGAAGGACGACGGCGGCGGCTTCGGCGTCTGGTGGTTCTTCGGGCTCTTCTTCGTCGCGAGCGTGGGCGTGGGCTTCCTGCTCAGCGGCCGCAAGAAGAACAAGCTGTGAGGCCGGCGCGCGGTCCGCGCGCGGTCCGCGCGCTGCTCCTCGCCCCTCTCCTCGCCGCGCTGACCGCCGTGCTCGGCGCGGCGCCCGCCCACGCGGACGGCTACCGCTACTGGTCGTTCTGGCAGGGCGCGGGGCAGGAGTGGACGTACGCCACGCAGGGGCCCGCCACGCTGCGGCCCGGCGACGGCCAGGCCGTGGGCTTCCGCTTCGCCGTCAGCGAGGACTCGGCGCACGCCGCGAAGCCGCGGGCGGCCGCCGGCTTCGGCGCGGTGTGCGCGGGCACCCCCGCGAAGGAGGGCCGCAAGCGCGTCGCCGTGGTCCTCGACTTCGGCACCCCGGCCGACGCCCCCTCCGGCGACGCCCCGCCGGCGGCCCGTACCGCCTGCGCGCAGGTGGCCGCGGACGCGAGTGCCGGCGAGGTGCTGGCCGCGGTGGCCGAGCCGCTGCGCTACGACTCCTCGGCGCTGCTGTGCGCGATCGCGGGGTACCCGCGGACCGGGTGCGGCGAGCGGGTCGGGGAGAGGAAGAGCACCGCCGCGGCCGAGGAGGGGACGGCCTCCGGGAAGAAGGACGACGGTGGCCCGTCGGCCGGGCTGGTCGGCGGCGTCGCCGTCGTGGTCGCCCTCGGTGCCGCGGGCCTGTGGCAGGCCCGGCGACGCCGTCACGGGTGACCCGTCGGCGTCACGAGAAGAGTCACGAGAGTCGAGACCGGAAGAGCTGTACGAGCCGGATGGTGCGGATGAGCGGGGCAAGCCGGGTGGGCCCGGCCGGCGGGCGCGCGCCGGCGTTGCACGCCGGGGCGTGGTGGGTGTGGGCGCTCGGGCTCGCGACGGCGGCCTCGCGCACCACCAATCCGCTGCTGCTGGGCATGCTGGTCGGCGTCGCCGGTTACGTCGTCGCGGCGCGGCGCACGGACGCGCCGTGGGCCCGCTCGTACGGGGCCTTCCTCAGGCTCGGTCTGGCCGTGATCGTCATCCGGCTGGTCTTCGCGGTCGCGCTCGGCTCGCCGATCCCCGGCACGCACGTCGTCGTCACCCTCCCGGAGGTGCCGCTCCCCGCGTGGGCGCGGGGGGTGCGCATCGGCGGCCGGGTGACCGCGGAGGCGCTGGTCTTCGCCCTGTACGACGGGATGAAGCTGGCCGCCCTGCTGGTCTGCGTCGGCGCGGCGAACGCCCTCGCCAACCCGGCGCGGCTGCTGAAGTCGCTGCCGGGCGCGCTGTACGAGGCGGGGGTGGCGGTCGTCGTCGCCATGACCTTCGCCCCGAACCTGGTCGCGGACGTCCAGCGGCTGCGCGGGGCGCGGCGGCTGCGGGGCCGCTCCGGGCGGGGGCTGAAGGCCCTGGCCCAGGTGGGGCTGCCGGTACTGGAGGGGGCACTGGAGCGTTCCGTGGCGTTGGCGGCGGCCATGAACGCCCGTGGCTACGGCCGCACCGCCCGCGTCCCGCGCCCGGTCCGGCTCACGACGAACGCGCTGACCCTGGGCGGTCTGCTGGGCGTGTGCGCGGGGACGTATGGGCTGCTGGCCGATGTCGGCGCGGGTTACGGCCTGCCGCTCCTGCTCGCCGGCCTGGCCCTGGCCGTGGCGGGCCTGTGGCTGGGCGGCCGCCGCTCGGTGCGCACGCGCTACCGGCCGGACCGGTGGGACGGACGGGCGTGGCTGGTGTCGGCCTCGGGCGTGGCCGTGGCGGCACTGATGATCTGGGCGGGCGACCACGCCCCGACGGCCCTCCATTCGCCGGCCGTGCCGCTGACGGCTCCGGCGCTGCCGCTGTGGCCGGCGGCCGCGGTGCTGCTGGGGCTGCTGCCCGCGTTCGCCGCGCCGGCGGGGACGGCCGCCACCACCCGGTCCCGTGAGGCCCGGGGCGCTGCCTCGACCGCTCCACCTCCGGGGCCCTCCGTCCCGCCGCCGCGGCGCGCGACCCCCACCGGGGAGCCCGGCGGTGCCGCACCGCTCGACATCCCCCACCCCCAGGAGCCCAAGTGATCCGCTTCGAGAACGTGTCCGTCACCTACGACGACGCCGAAGCCCCCTCGCTCCGAGGCGTGGACCTCACCGTCCCCGAGGGCGAGCTCTGCCTCCTCGTCGGCCCGTCCGGCGTCGGCAAGTCCACCCTCCTCGGCACCGTCAGCGGCCTCGTCCCGCACTTCACCGGCGGCACCCTGCACGGCCGCGTCACCGTCGCCGGCCGCGACACCCGCACGCACAAGCCGCGCGAGCTGGCCGACGTCGTCGGCACCGTCGGGCAGGACCCGCTCGCCCACTTCGTCACCGACACCGTCGAGGACGAGCTCGCCTACGGCATGGAGTCCCTCGGCGTCCCGCCGCACACCATGCGGCGGCGCGTCGAGGAGACCCTCGACCTGCTGGGCCTGGCGACCCTGCGCGACCGCCCGATCGCCACGCTCTCCGGCGGGCAGCAGCAGCGCGTCGCGATCGGCTCGGTGCTGACCACGCACCCCGAGGTGCTGGTGCTCGACGAGCCGACGTCCGCGCTGGACCCGGCGGCGGCCGAGGAGGTGCTGGCCGTGCTCCAGCGCCTGGTGCACGACCTGGGCACCACGGTGCTGCTCGCCGAGCACCGGCTGGAGCGCGTCGTGCAGTACGCGGACCAGGTGATCCTGCTGCCCGGTCCCGGCCAGGCCCCCCGGATCGGCGACCCCGCCGAGATCATGGCGGTCTCCCCCGTCCACCCACCGGTCGTGGCCCTCGGCCGGCTGGCCGGCTGGTCGCCGCCGCCGCTGTCCGTACGGGACGCGCGCCGCAAGGCGGCACCGCTGCGGGAGCGGCTGGCGCCGCTGGTCCCGGCGGCCGGGGAGAGCGGCGGCGCGGGCACCCACGCCGGGGCCGCACCACGGCCGCGGCGCACCGGTCTGCTGCGCAGGGCCCGGGTGGCCGAGCCCGCCCCGGCCGGCTCCGCCGCCGAGGTCACGCGCCTGGGCGTGCGCCGGGGTCGCGTCGACGCGCTGCGCGACGTCGGTCTCACGGTCCGTGCCGGTGAGACGGTCGCGCTCATGGGCCGCAACGGCGCCGGCAAGTCCACGCTGCTGGGCACGCTCGTCGGGCTGCACGAGCCGGCGCGGGGGGCGGTACGCGTCGGCGGCGCCGAGCCGCACCGCACGGGCCCCCGCGAGCTGCTGCGGCACGTCGGCCTCGTACCGCAGGATCCCCGCGACCTGCTGTACGCGGACACGGTCGCCGCCGAGTGCGCGGCCGCGGACCACGACGCGGAGGCCGCGCCCGGCACCTGCCGCGCGCTGGTCTCCGGGCTGCTGCCGGACGTGGCCGGCGACACCCATCCGCGCGACCTGTCGGAGGGGCAGCGGCTGGCGCTCGCGCTCGCCGTGGTGCTCACCTCCCGGCCGCCGCTGATCCTCCTGGACGAGCCGACGCGGGGGCTGGACTACGCCGCGAAGGGCCGCCTGGTGGAGATCCTGCGCGGACTGGCCGGCGAGGGCCACGCGATCGTGCTGGCCACCCACGACGTGGAGCTGGCGGCGGAGCTGGCCCACCGGGTCGTGGTCCTCGCGGAGGGCGAGGTCGTGGCGGACGGCCCCACGGCGGAGGTCGTGGTCTCGTCGCCGGCGTTCGCCCCGCAGGTGGCGAAGGTGCTGGCGCCGCAGCCGTGGCTCACGGTCCCGCAGGTGCGGGACGCCCTGGAGGGCGGGTCATGAGGTCCGGGCGACGTTCTTCCCCGCTCTCCCGGGCCCGGCGGGGCTCCGCCGCGGTGACCGGCGACGCGGAGCCGGCCGCGACCGCGGGCACCGGCCGTCGGTGGCCCCTCCGGCACCGCCCGGCAGGCACCTCGAAGGTCGCGCCGTCGCAGCGGGGAGAGGTCCCGGTCCGGGCCCTGCCCGGAGCCGGGGGTGCCGTCGCCGGCTCCCCGCGGGACCTCGGGCGCGCCTCCCTCTCCGGCAGGGGGCCGGACCGGCAGGTCCGCGCGGTGCGCCTCGGACCGCGGTCCGTCGCCGCCCTGGCGCTGGTCAGCGCCATCGGCGTCGCCGCCTTCGGCTGGCCCCTGCTCGCCGCCTCCTCGTCCGGGCTGGCGCACTCCAAGGACGCGCCGTGGCTGTTCGCGGCGCTGCTGCCGCTGCTGCTGGCGGTGGCCGTGGCGACGATCGCGGACTCCGGTCTGGACGCCAAGGCCGTCGCCATGCTGGGCGTGCTGGCCGCGACCGGGGCCGCGCTGCGGCCGCTCGGCGCGGGGACGGCCGGCATCGAGCCGATGTTCTTCCTGATGGTGCTGTCCGGCCGCGTCCTGGGGCCCGGCTTCGGGTTCGTGCTGGGCTCCCTGTCGATGTTCGCGTCCGCGCTGCTGACCGGCGGGGTCGGGCCGTGGATGCCGTTCCAGATGCTGGCCATGGGCTGGGTGAGCATGGGCGCGGGCCTGCTGCCCGGCCCGGACCGCCTGCGGGGGCGCGGGGAGCTCGCGATGCTCGCGGCGTACGGGGCCGTCGCCTCCGTGGGCTACGGGACGGTCATGAACCTCCAGGGCTGGCCCTACATCGGCTCGCTCGTCTCCGGTGTCTCCTTCGTGCCCGGCGACCCGCTGGCGGACAACCTCGGCCGCTTCGTCGCCTACTGCCTGGCGACCTCCCTGGGCTGGGACCTGCCGCGCGCGCTGGTCACGGTCCTCGCCACGCTCGCCCTGGGGCCCACCCTGCTCAAGGCCCTGCGCCGGGCCACCCGCCGGGCGGCCTTCGACGCGCCGGTGGCCTTCCACGACCCGCACGGCCCGTGACCGGGGCCACAGCCGGCCACCCCCGTAAGGACCCCAGCGACTTGGGAGGCTTACGCATCCGGTGAGCCGGGGCACGTGGCCCCGTTCACATCCGATGCCTCCTCGTAGGCGTCCGCCCAACTCGGGAGGGGTAGGCGGGTCCGTCCTCCGAAAGACCCCCGTGCACGGGGGTCTTTGCCAGGTCCCCCGAGCGTCGGCCAGGTTGGTTGAGCCGCCAGGGAGCACGTCGCTCCGGCGGCACGCCTCTGCCCCCGACGGAAGGTTCTCCTTCGTGACGTTCCGAACCATCAACCGCAAGGCCTCCCGCAAGCTCGTCGCCGCCGCCGGCGCCGCCCTGGTGCTCGGCACCGCGGGCGCCGTGCTGACCGCCGTTCCGGCCCACGCCGCGGCCCCGTCGACGACCGCCACGCAGGACATCGCGCGGAAGATGATCGGCGACGAGGCGCAGTTCCAGTGCTTCAGCAAGATCGTCGAGCATGAGAGCGGCTGGAAGCACACCGCCACCAACGCCTCCAGCGGTGCCTACGGCCTGGTCCAGGCCCTGCCCGGCTCGAAGATGGCCTCCGCCGGTGCCGACTGGCAGACCAACCCGGCCACCCAGATCAAGTGGGGCATGGACTACATGAAGGACCGCTACGGCAGCCCCTGTGGCGCCTGGTCCTTCTGGTCCGCCCACCACTGGTACTGACCGGACCGGCCGGACGGCCCCGCGCACGCGAATGCGGCCGGCACCCCTCCACGGGGTGCCGGCCGCTTCGCATGCGGGCCCGCCCCTACAGCCGCTGGATGATCGTCCCCGTGGCCAGCGCCCCGCCCGCGCACATCGTGATCAGCGCGAACTCCCCGTCGCGCCGTTCCAGCTCGTGCAGCGCGGTCGTGAGCAGCCGGGCCCCCGTCGCCCCGATGGGGTGGCCCAGCGCTATCGCACCGCCGTTGACGTTGACCTTCTCCAGGTCCTGCTCGAAGACCTGCGCCCAGGACAGCACCACCGACGCGAACGCCTCGTTGATCTCCACCAGGTCGATGTCGCGCAGCGACATGCCCGCTCTGCCCAGGACGGCCCGCGTGGCGTCGACGGGCCCGTCCAGGTGGAAGTGCGGGTCGGCGCCCACGAGGGCCTGGGCGACGATGCGGGCCCGGGGGCGCAGCCGCAGGGCGCGGGCCATGCGTTTGGAGGCCCACAGCAGGACGGCGGCGCCGTCGGAGATCTGGGAGGAGTTCCCGGCGGTGTGGACGGCGGTGGGCATGACGGGCTTGAGGCCGGCCAGGGCCTCCATGCTCGTGTCGCGCAGCCCCTCGTCGCGGTCGACCAGGCGCCACATGCCCTGCCCGGCGATCTGCTCCTCCTCCGTCGTGGGCACCTGCACCGCGAAGGTCTCCCGCTTGAAGCGCTCCTCGGCCCAGGCGCGAGCCGCCCGCTCCTGCGACCGCAGGCCCAGTTCGTCGACGCGCTCGCGGGTGAGGCCGCGCTTGCGGGCGATGCGCTCGGCGGCCTCGAACTGGTTGGGGAGGTCGACGTTCCACTCGTCGGGGAACGGCTTGCCCGGGCCGTGCTTGGAGCCGCTGCCGATGGGCACGCGGGACATGGCCTCGACGCCGCAGCCGATGCCGATGTCGATGACGCCGCCGGCGATCATGTTGGCGACCAGGTGGTTGGCCTGCTGGGAGGAGCCGCACTGGCAGTCCACGGTGGTGGCGGCGGTCTCGTAGGGCAGGCCCATGGCGAGCCAGGCGGTGCGCGCGGGGTTCATCGACTGCTCGCCGGCATGGGTGACCGTGCCGCCGACGATCTGCTCGACGCAGTCGGGCTGGATGCCGGTGCGGGCGAGGACCTCCCGGTAGGTCTCCCCCAGCAGATAGGCGGGATGGAGGTTGGCGAGCGCTCCTCCGCGCTTGCCGATGGGGGTGCGTACGGCTTCGACGATGACGGGTTCCGCGGCCATGACTGACTCGTCCTCTCCTCGGTCCGCAGGGCTTCCCGGCGCCCACGGCCAGCCAGAACTGGTACGCGTTCTAGTCCTGTTCGACTTCGGCAGTCTTCCGACCCCCGCCCCCGGTACGCAAGGGTCGCGCACCCCCCGCCCGCGCAACAGATGGCGTCACGTCCCTTGCCGCTCCAGGGTGCCGTCATTACCGTCGACTCAAGGGGGGACTTCTGACTGACCGTCAGACCCATTGCCGGCCGGCCCCGGCCGTCGGCGGGTCCGTCGTCAGGGTCTCCGGCCGAAAGGGAGTGGTCGCCATGCCGCCCTGCCCCGCGCTGCCCGAGGGCTTCGACTTCACCGACCCCGACCTCTACCGACGGCGCGTGCCGCTGCCGGAGTTCGCCCTGCTCCGGCGCACCGCCCCGGTCTGGTGGAACGCCCAGCCGTACGGCTCCGCCGGCTTCGGCGACGACGGCTACTGGGTCGTCACCCGGCACGCGGACGTCCGGGAGGTCTCCACCCGGCCGGAGGTCTTCTCCTCCCACCGCAACACCTCGGTCATCCGCTTCCGCCCGGGGATCCCGTCCGAACATCTCGACCACCAGCGGCTGATGATGCTCAACATGGACCCGCCCGAGCACACCCGGGTCCGCCAGATCGTGCAGCGCGGCTTCACCCCGCGCGCGGTGCGGGCCCTGGAGGGCGCCCTCCGGCGGCGGGCGCGCGCCATCGTGACGGCGGCACGGGAGCGCGGGAGCGGGGACTTCGTCACGGACGTCGCCTGCGAACTGCCCCTCCAGGCCATCGCCGAGCTGATCGGTGTCCCCCAGGAGGACCGGGCGAAGATCTTCGACTGGACCAACAAGATGATCGCCTACGACGATCCCGAGCTGGCCGCCACCGAGGAGACCGGCGCCCGTTCCGCGCTGGAACTCATCTCGTACGCCATGGGCCTGGCGGCCGCCCGCGCCGCGTGTCCCGCGCGGGACATCGTCAGCCGGCTCGTGGCCGCGGAGGACGAGGGGAACCTGCGCTCCGACGAGTTCGGGCTGTTCGTCCTGATGCTGGCCGTCGCCGGGAACGAGACCACGCGCAACGCCATCAGCCACGGCATGCACGCCTTCCTCACCCACCCCGAGCAGTGGGATCTGTACAAGAGGGAGCGCCCCGCCACCGCGGCGGAGGAGGTCGTGCGGTGGGCGACCCCCGTGACCTCCTTCCAGCGCACCGCCACGCGGGACACCCGGCTGGGCGGCGCGGACATCGCCGAGGGCCAGCGCGTCGGGCTCTTCTACGCGTCGGCCAACCACGACCCCGAGGTCTTCGACGCGCCCGGGACCTTCGACATCACCCGCGACCCCAACCCCCACCTCGGCTTCGGGGGCGGCGGCCCCCACTTCTGCCTGGGCAAGTCCCTCGCCGTGCTGGAGATCGGTCTGATCTTCGACGCCATCGCCGACGTCCTGCCCGGCATCCGCCTGGCGGGCGAGCCCCGGCGGCTGCGCTCGGCCTGGCTGAACGGGATCAAGGAGCTGAGAGTGGAGTACGGGGCCTGATCCCCACACTCGACACGTCAACCACAACTGCCCCTGGCATGACGGGAATCGGTCCATACCTGAACCCTTGTCAGGTGCACGGGGCGGACTTACTCTCGGGTACACCCCGCGGTGACCCCAGATCGCCACGGAATCATCACCGCACCCCCACGTATGCCGACGGCACGGGCAGCGGTGCGCCTGCCCACCACTCCTTTCGAGGGACGAGGGACATCAGGATGAAGGACGCTCAGGGAAGACAGGTGACAGGACGCGTCAGGTGGCGGAAGTTCGCCGTGCTGTCCGTCCCCGGTTTCGCCGTCACCGCCGCGCTGGCCATAGCGCTCGCCGACGGGGCCCTCGCCGCCTCGTTCGCCGTGTCCGGCCAGGAGTTCAAGGTGGGGGCGTCGAGCCTGTCGGGCACCGGCTTCGCCCAGTACGGCGGCATCGACAAGAACGCGCGCGGCAAGCTGCTGCCCGTCGCCGTCACCGCCATCAAGAACGCCGAGATCCACGACCTGTGCCAGTCCGTGGTCACCACCCTGCCGCTGATCGGCGACATCTCGCTGAAGCTCCGTGCCGGCACGGGCGGCAAGGTCGTCGAGGCGTCCGACCTCTTCATCGACGCCACCCGGATGTCCGGCGACGCCGAGTTCGAGAACATCGAGATCGGCCGGGACGCGTCGACCCTCAACAAGGGACCCGCCTCCGCGCAGGGCCTGCAGGACGCCTTCGGCCAGCAGGCCAAGTCCATCAAGATGACGGACCTGCGCCAGACCGCCTGGGCGACCAACGCCGGCCGGTTCAAGCTCTCCGGCCTCGACATGAACATCAAGCTCGGCAAGGATGAGTGCTTCTGACATGCCGGGCGGCGGCACCGGGTCCGTACGTCCGCCGGCGGCCGCACGGCCCGGCTTCTGGGCCGCGTGGCGCCGGTGGCGCAGGAGCCGTCCGTTCTGGGGCGGCCTGGCCGCCGTCGTCGCGGGCGCCGAGATCTGCGCCATCCCGCTGGCGCCGCTGAAGATCATGCTGGAGCAGGGCATCGCGGGGATCCCCGGCGTCCTCATGGGCCTGGTGATGATCGTGATGGGCCTGTCCGCGTGGTTCGCCCCGCAGTACCGCGGCCTGGCCGGCGTCCTCACCGTTCTCGTCGCCACCGCCACCCTGGTGATGTCCAACCTCGGCGGCTTCCTCTTCGGCACCGTCGTCGGCGTCGTCGGCGGCGCCATGATCTTCGCCTGGACGCCCCTGGAACCGGCGCCGGAGCCGGCCGGGGCCCCGCTCGCCGAGCCCCCCGTACCGACGCCTCAAGCGCACGCGCAGGCGCCGACGCAGCCAGGTCGGACACAGCCGCACCCGGCACGGACGCAGGCAGAGGCACCGGCACCACCACGTCACCTCCCACCCAAGGAGTCACCGTGACCTCCCCCAGCACGCCCCGTCGCCACCGCGCCCTGCTGGCCGCAGGCGCCGGCCTGGCCGTCACCGTCGCGCTGTCCCTGAGCGGCACGGGCACCGCATCGGCCGGGACCGCGGACGCGGCGTCCACCACGGTCCAGCCGGCGGGCCACTCCTTCGCGGCCACCCTCAACGGCGCGGCGTCCTTCAAGGCCGGCTCGGTCAGCGCCAGTTGTGAGGTCTCCGCCTCGGCGCCCTCGGCCGGCAGCGGCAACAACAAGGTGCCCGACGCGCCGGGCAACACCAACGCCTCGGGGCCGGTGAGCAGCGGCATCAACGCGCCCACCTACTCCGACTGCACGTCCAGCCTGCCGGTGGACGTCAGCGTCACCACCTCGGGCACGTGGACCGTCTCGATGCAGAACGGCTCGCCCATCACGGCCTCGCTGACGATCCCCACCGGGGGCTTCGTGCTCAAGAGCAGCGGTCTGGCGAACTGCACCATCACCGCGGCCCCCGACGGGCCCGTGACGTTCCCGGCCACCTTCACCAACGGCTCGGGCGGCACCCCCTCGCGGATCACCGTCGCCGACGCCGAGGTCGCGGTGAAGGTCACGGGCGGCTTCGGGTGCCCGACCGCCGCCACGACCTCGGTGTTCAACGCGGTCTACGACGTCACGGACGTCACCGACCCGGCGGCGCGGATCACGGTCGGGAGCTGACCGCCGCGTCCACAGGACGGGCCGGAGCGGGGGACGTCCCCTAGCCTCCGGCCCGTACCGGCTCGGGCTTGAGGGCGTCGCTCTCGCCCCGCGCCCCCGGGATCACCGCCAGGGTCCCCCGGCCCGGGCCCGTCAGGGCGTACTGGATGGCGAAGCCGGAGGCCACCACGAACGCGCCGCCCAGGGCGTCCAGCACGTAGTGGTTGGCCGTGCCGATGATGACCGAGAAGGTCAGCACCGGGTAGAGCATGCCGAGCGCCTTCATCCACAGCTTCGGCGCCACGATCGCGATCACGACCCCGCACCACAGCGACCACCCGATGTGCAACGAGGGCATCGCCGCGTACTGGTTGGACAGCTCGGTCAGCGCCCCGAAGTCGGGGTTGGACAGGTCCTGCGGACCGTTGGCGGTGTCGATGAAGCCACGCCCCGGCATCAGCCGCGGCGGAGCCAGCGGGTAGACCCAGAAGCCCACGAGCGCCATCAGCGTCGCGAAGCCCAGCGCCGTGCGCGCCCAGCGGTAGGTGGCCGGACGGCGCAGGTACAGGAAGCCCAGCAGGGACAGCGGCACCAGGAAGTGGAAGGTGCCGTAGTAGTAGTCCATGCTGTCCGCCAGCCAGCCCGTGCCCGCCACGAAGTGGTTGAAGCCGTGCTCGACGTCTATGTGCAGGAACTCCTCGATGCCGATGATCTGCCGGCCGTGGGACTCGGCGAGGGTGCGCGAGTCCGGGGCCTGGGCGCGCACGAAGGAGTAGGCCCAGTAGAAGACCCGTATCAGCATCAGCTCCAGCAACAGGTTCGGCCGGTTGAGTGAGCGCTTGAAGAAGCCCAGCAGCGGGACCCAGGAGAAGCGGCCGCGCTGCGGCTCGGCGACGGGGGTCGGCAGGGGCTCGTCCCACAGCGCGGAGTCCCGTGAGAGGAAGGGCACCACGCAGCCGGCGGCGAGGGCGGCCAGCAGCGGGGCGTTCTCGCCGAGGGGGCCGAGGACGGGGTTGGCCGGTACGAGGATCGTGCTGGGCAGCGTCATGACGAGCACGACGAGCACCGGCCAGACGAGCCGGTCCGCGCGACGCTTGCCGACCCGGCCGGCGACGGCGAGCAGGATCCACAACTGCTGGTGCTGCCAGGCGGTGGGCGAGACGGCGACCGCCACACAGCCGGTGATGGCCGTGGCGAGCAGCGGCTGCCCGTCCTTGGCGTAGCGCGCGGCGCGGCGCAGGCCCACCACGGTGACGGCGAGGGCCAGCGGGGCGTAGAGCGCCAGTTCCAGGGGGCCGCGCAGGCCGACGCGCAACAGCAGGCCGTGCAGGGACTGGTTGGCCAGCCCGTCGGGCTTCTCGCCGAGGCCCGCCCCGGCGAGGTGGTGCACCCAGTACGTCCAGGAGTCGTCCGGCATGGCCGCCCACGCCAGGGCGGTGCACGCGGCGAACGTCACGCCGGTGGTGACGGCGGCACGGCGCCGGCCGGTCAGCCACAGGAGCGGTGCGAAGAGCAGGACGGCGGGCTGGAGGGCCGCCGCGACGCCCACGAGGATCCCGCTCGCCCGGCCGGGCCCCCGCGCGATCGCCGGCAGGCAGCAGCCGAGGAGCACCAGGAGCACGGGGATGATGCTGGTCTGCCCGAGGGTGAAGGTGTTGCGCACGGGCAGCGAAAGGACCGTCAGGATGACGGCGACGGGGGGCGCCAGCAGCTTGGCGCGGCGGGTGAGGGGGCCGGGCAGGGCCCGCGCCGCCACGAGGGCGACGGCGACGACGAGCAGGAGCGTGCCGAAGGTCCAGAAGATCCCCAGCGCGTGTTCCGCCGCCTTGGTGAGGGGTTTGAGGGCCAGTCCGGAGAAGGGCGTGCCGGTGAACCGGTCGGTGTCGTAGAGGGAGCCCCGCACGTGCAGGACCCCGTTCTCACCGATCCACGTCTCCAGGTCGCTGAACCGGCGCTCCGGGGGCAGCCGCAGCACCACCGCCGCCTGACGCACCGCCAGCAGTCCGGCGAGCAACCACAGCGCCGCCAGGGCCATGCCGGTCCGCGAGCCCGCCCTCGGCGGACTCCCCAGTCCGCGCCGCTCTGCATCCGCCACGCTTCGCCGCTCCTCCAAGTCGCCCAGCTCGGTCACCCTCGTAGGGCTGTTTGAGACCTTACTGAGTCCTAAGGAACGGACGCAGGTCACCCCCAGGTCACCTGACAACCTTCCACAGGTGGCCTGAATGCAACGCTTCTAGGGCCGATTAGGGTGCGGTCGGAGACTCCGGTGGGGGTGGGGGGCCGGGCGGGGGGACTGCGGCAGGATGGGGGCCATGAGCATCGTGAAGATCAACGTCCTGACCGTCCCCGACGAGCAGCGCGCCGTCCTCGAACAGCGCTTCGCCGCCCGCGCCGGCTCCGTGGAGAGCTCCGACGGCTTCGAGTGGTTCGAACTGCTGCGTCCGGTCGAGGGAACCGACCAGTACCTCGTCTACACCCGCTGGCGCAGCGAGGAGGACTTCCAGGCGTGGATGGAGGGCCCGATGAAGGCCGCGCACCAGGGCGGCGGCCAGGGCGCGCCCCAGCAGCGTCCGGCGGCCTCGGGCTCCACGCTGTGGTCCTTCGAGGTCGTCCAGCAGGCGGCGCCGAAAACCAGCTGAGCGCCCGCCGCCCGGCGTGCGACCATCCGCGCATGACGGGATCCGCACCCTCCTGGACCATCGCCCCGCAGCCGGTCGGCTCGCCCGAGTCGGCCGCGCTGCTGCGCGCGTTCCTGGTGGACGTCGCCGACCGCTGGTACCTGCTGCACCGCGGCAGCCGCACGACACCCGAGGAGGTCGAGCGGCACCTCGCCGAGATGCCCAGCGACGACCTCGCACCGCCGCACGGCGTGTTCCTGATGGGCCGCCACGGCGGCGCCCCGGCCGGCTGCGTGGGCCTGCGGCGGCTGGACGGGCGGACGGCGGAGCTGACCCGCATGTTCGTACGGGCCTCGCTGCGCGGGACGGGCGGGGCGGCGGCGCTGGTCGGGGCGGCGGAGGCGGTCGCCCGCGAGTGGGGCGCGCGGCGGGTCGTCCTGGAGACCCGCCGGGACCTGCGCGAGGCCCGGGCGCTGTACGCGCGCCACGGCTTCACGGAGATCGCGCCCTACAAGACGGGCGACGAGTACGCGGAGGTGTGGCTCGGCAAGGAGCTGGACTGACGATGCGCCACCAGGGGGCGGCCCGCGCTCACCGCCGGTGGTCGGGTTTGATCTCCGCCGAGCCGCCGTCGCGCGGCTGCTCCTCGTCCGAGCCAGACAGCTCCTCCGTCAGACGGCGCACGAGGGCCTGGAGGTCGTGGGGCCGGTCCTCGGCCGTCCACCAGTCGCCCAGCAGCTCCGCCAGCATCTCCTCCCGGACCCGGAACAGCCGGTCGGCCTCCTGCCGGCCCTCCTCGGTGGGCACGAGCCGCAGCCCCTGACGCTCCGCCAGGCCGCGCGTCTCCAGCTGCGCCGCCGCGTCGGTGACGACCCGCAGTGGCACGTCCACGCGTTCGGCGAGGAACGACGGCTCGACGTGGCCGTCGCGTTTCATGCGCAGCAGCATCCAGCTGGCGGCCGGTCTGAGGTCGAGCCCGGCCCGTTCGGTGATCTTCTCGTAGACCTTGCGGCGGCCCTCGCGGCTGCCGAGCAGGGACAGCGCGCGGGCGCACTCCTCGCGGGAGGAGCGCTCGACGGGGTTGCTGGAGATGACCTCGCTGGTGTCGGGGGCGGTGACGCTGCCCCGCAGCGGCTCCTCACGCAGCAGCCAGGCGAGGACGAAGGCGAGCAGCGCGGGCGGGACGGCGTAGAGGAAGACGTCGGTGATCGACAGCGAGTAGGCGTCGAGGACGCCGGCGCGCTGGGCGGCGGGAAGGCGGTCCACGGCCCGCGGGTCCGCCTGGAGCGCGGCGGGGGTGACGCCGGGCGGCAGCGGGACCCCGGCGAGGGCGCGCTCGACGCGCGGCCCCAGCTGGTTGGTGAAGATCGTGCCGAAGATGGAGACGCCGAACGAGGCGCCGATGGAGCGGAAGAAGGTGGCGCCGGAGGTGGCGACGCCGAGGTTCTCGTAGCCCACGGAGTTCTGCACGATCAGCACGAGGACCTGCATGACCAGGCCGAGCCCGAAGCCGAAGACGAAGAAGTACGCGCTCATCTCGGTGGTGCCGACGGCCGGGTCGAGCCGGTGGAGCAGCAGCAGGCCGACGGTCATGACGGCCGTGCCGGCGACGGGGAAGACCTTGTAGCGGCCCGTGCGGCTGACGATCTGGCCGGAGGCGGTCGACGAGATCAGCATGCCGGCCACCATCGGCAGCATGTGCACGCCGGACATCGTGGGCGACACGCCCTGCACCACCTGCAGGAACGTCGGCAGGTAGGTCATCGAGCCGAACATCGCGAAGCCGACGACGAAGCCGATCACCGAACACAGCGCGAAGGTGTGGTTCCGGAAGAGGCCGAGCGGCAGGACGGGCTCGGCGGCGCGCCGCTCGACGCGCGCGAAGGGCACGAGGAGTGCCACGCCGAGCACGCCCAGGCCGATGATCTGCCAGGAGGACCAGGGGTAGGTGGTGCCGCCGAGCGAGGTCATCAGCACCAGGCAGGTGGCGACCGCGGCGATGAGGAACGTGCCGAGGTAGTCGATGCGGTGCGGGGTGCGGTCGGCGGGGATGTGCAGGACGGCGGCGATGACCAGCAGGGCCACGACGCCGACGGGCAGGTTGACGTAGAACACCCAGCGCCAGCTCAGGTGGTCCACGAACAGGCCGCCGAGCAGGGGGCCCAGGACACTCGTACCGCCGAAGACGGCACCGAAGAGCCCCTGGTAGCGGCCGCGCTCGCGGGGCGGCACGATGTCGCCGACGATCGCCATGGACAGGGAGATCAGCCCGCCGCCGCCCAGGCCCTGGAGGGCCCGGAAGCCGATCAGCTCGGGCATGTTGCGGGAGAGGCCGCACAGCGCGGAACCGACCAGGAAGATCACGATGGCGGTCTGGAAGAGCTTCTTGCGGCCGTACTGGTCGCCGAGCTTGCCCCACAGCGGGGTGGCGGCCGTGGAGGCCAGCAGATAGGCGGTGACCACCCACGACAGGTGCTCCAGCCCGCCGAGGTCGCTGACGATCGTGGGCAGGGCGGTGGAGACGATGGTCTGGTCGAGTGCGGCCAGCAGCATGCCCAGCAACAGCGCGCCGATGGCGACCCGCACGGTGCTGCGGGGCTGCCCCGCACCGGGGACGGGCGCGGGGGCCTCGGTCACGGCGGGGCCCGGGGTGTCCTGGGCCATGGGCGCTCCTCGGGTTTCGGGGGTGCGTTCCGGTCCGCTGCCTCCATGGTCGGCCGGATTCCGCCGTTCGGCCTGCCGGGGTACGCCATTGGCAGCCCGGGGCGGTGCCGGGGGCGGGCGCGGGCGGGCCCTCGGGGGCCCGGCCGGCACCCCGCGCGGGCCTGCGACCTGGGGCGCTGGCGTTTTGGGTGATTCGTTTTGTATCTTTGAGAAACAAAGTGGCTCCGCCCGCACTCCCTGACCGGCGGGTGGAGCCGCTTGTCTTTTTTCCGCGCGCTTGGAGTCCACCCGATGACCACGCTTACGGCTCGTGCCCTGCTCCTGGACATGGACGGGACCATCGTCAACTCCGACGCGGTGGTCGAGCGCTGCTGGCGCCGCTGGGCCGAGGAGCACGGGCTCGACGCCGACGAGGCGCTGAAGGTCGTCCACGGCCGCCAGGGCTACGCCACCATGGCCGTCCTCCTGCCGGACCGCCCCATGGAGCTCAACCACGAGGACAACCGCCGGATGCTGGCCGCCGAGACGGCCGACATGGACGGCGTCGTGCCCGTGCCGGGCGCCCCCGCCTTCATGGCCGCGCTGGCCGCCCTGCCGCACGCCCTGGTGACCTCGGCCGACCGCAAGCTCGCCGAGGCCCGCATGGGGGCCGCGGCACTGCCGATGCCCGCCGTGCGGGTCACGGCCGAGTGCGTCAGCGCCAGCAAGCCGGACCCGGAGGGCTTCCTCAAGGGCGCGGCGGAGCTGGGCTTCGCCCCGGAGGACTGCGTGGTCTTCGAGGACTCCGAGGCCGGCATCGCGGCCGGCAAGGCGGCGGGCATGCGCGTGGTGGGCGTGGGCCCGCGCGCGGCGGCGCACGCGCCGGACGCCCATGTCATGACGCTGGAGCAGGTGCGGGTCGAGGCCGGTCCGGACGGCGCGATCACCCTGCGGATCGCGGCGGCCTGAGACGGGCCCCGGCCGGGGTCACCCCATCTGCGCCTTGACGTGCGAGACCACCTCGTTGACCTTCTCCGTGGGCGAGAAGTCCACGAACTCGGTGTCCTCCACCATCGACGGGGCGTGCCCCGGCCCCCAGTAGAAGGCCTGACCGGACTCGTACATCTCCTCGCCGTCCTTCGTCCGAATCCGGACCCGGCCCTTGGCCAGGAAGCCCCAGTGCGGGCACTGGCACAGGTCGTCGGGCAGCCCCTTGAGAGCAGGACCGAGGTCCGTGCCCGCGGCGGCGCGCATGAACATCACGCTCATGCCGCCGCCGATGTCCTGCGTCCGCACTTCGAGGCCCTCGCCCTCGACGGTGACCGGCGTCTGCTCACGGGTCGTCGACGTCATGGCTCCTCCTCGCTTCTCGCGGTCGCCTCACGCAGCCGCGTGTCGTAGTCGGCCAGCACCCCGCGCATCTGCTCCAGCGCCTCCTCCGGGATCTCCGCGGGGGCCGACTCGGTGACGTACCGGGCGGCGGCGACGAGCGCGGCGAACTCGTAGGCGTGCGACGTCACGCGCAGCACGCCGGGGCGGACCCACTCGAGTTCCACCGGCTCACGCCTTGGCGTTCAGGTAGTCCTTGATCTGCTCCAGCTCCTTGGCGAAGTCGTCGTAGTCCTCACGCATGCCGTTGAGGTAGGCGCTCCAGCCGAGACTGTTCTTGGCGTAGTGCACGGCTTCCTGGATCTCCTCGTCCGTGGCCCCGTAGAGCCTCGCGGCCTCGGTGTGGAAGAGCGTGCAGTAGCGGCACTTGGTCTCGGAGTGCAGGGCGATGCCCATCAGTTCCTTGTACTTGTTGGGAATGAGGGTCTCGCCGAGTTCGAGCTTCTTGAAGATCTCCCACTCGCTTTCCAGCAGGTCATCGGGGATGCCGGCGAGGAAATGGGGAACGAGCCCGAGCGTTTCCTTGATGTCGGCTTCGATCTCAGCGCGGCTACGGCCGGCCATGGTGGCCACTCCCTTTCCGCTTCGTTCCTCTCTTCTCACGATAGGCCGTAGGGTCCGGACATGCTCTTGTGGATCAACGGCCCGTTCGGTGCCGGCAAAACCCAGACCGCCCACGAGATCCGCCGCCGTCTGCCCGGAAGCGTGGTCTGCGACCCCGAAGAGGTGGGCTTCGGCCTGCACCGCATGACCCCACCGCGCCTGCGCGGCGACTTCCAGGACCTCACGGCCTGGCGCCAGGGCGTCTACGAGGTCCTGGACCTGGTCCTGACCCGGCACGAGGGGGTGGTCATCGCCCCCATGACGATCACGGAGCCGGCGTACTTCCGGGAGACGGTGGGCCGCCTGCGCGAGCGCGGCCACGGCGTCCGCCACTTCGCGCTGCTGGCGCGGCGGGAGACGGTGCTGCGCCGGCTGGGCGAACGGAACCCGGTCCACGCCGTCCAGCGGGCCATGGGACGGAACGCCCCGCCACGGGGGGAGAGCTTCGCGGTCGCGAGATTGGACGTGTGCCTGGAGAGGCTGCGCGAGGAGGAGTTCGCGGACCACGTGTGGACGGACCGGCTCACGGTCCCGCAAGTGGCCGACCACATCGCCGAGTCGGCGGGCCTGAGGCTGGCACCGGACAGGGACGGCGCGCTACGGGGCCGCCTGCGGCGGGCGTGGACGGGGGCGCGGCATATCCGGTTCGTCTGAACGCCGGCCGCCCCTACGCTGGCCGGATGCCGCCCGCGAAGACCGCCTACGTCTGCCTGCCCTGCCGTGCCTCGTACAAGCAGCGCCACCCCTCACCGGGCGACGACGTCCGCGTGTGCCCGCGCTGCGCCGGTCCCCTGATCCACGTGGGCTCGGCCTTCGCACCCCCGCGCCGCCGCGACACCGCCGCCTGGCGAACCCTCTCGGTCCTGCTGCACGCGGGCATCCGCTTCCGCAAGGACTGCTGCTTCGGCGGCCCGGGCTACCGCCCCCGCACCCTCAGCGAGGTGCGGGAGCGGATGACGTACGCCCGGCGCTCGGGAGAGCCGTTCGCGCAGGCGCTGCTGCGGCGGGAGGTGCCGTAGGGCCGCTTACCGTGAGCCGTCAGCGCTTGCCGTCGGCGAGCCACGGCGCGATGCCCTCGGCCGGCCGCCACGGGGCCGCTGCGGCGAATCCTTCAGTAGATCGTCCGGGCCAACTCTGCCTTCAGACACTGACGTTGGACTCCCGGGTGGAGATCGTCGGCTCCTGCGGACTCAGGCGCCCACGGCCCCGTCGACGCCCTCACGCAGAAAGTCCGCGTGTCCGTTGTGACGGCCGTACTCCAGGAGCACGTGCACCATCACCATGCGCAGTGACACGTCCTCGCCCCAGCGCGGCTGGTGCCCGGCCTGGTCCAGGGACCGGGCCTCCCGCTCGATCCGGCGCGAGGTCTCCACCTCGGCCTCCCAGGCTGCGAACGCCTCGTGTCTGGTCGACGCGCCCGCGTCGTACGCCGCCTGGAAGTCGATCTCGTCCGACCAGACCATGGGTGCGTCGTTGTCCTCGAACACCCGGCGGAACCAGGCACGTTCCACCTCCGCCATGTGCCGCACCAGGCCGAGCAGCGACAGCGTGGACGGCGGCATCGACTGCCGCCGCAGCTCCTCGTCGGTGAGCCCTTCGCACTTCATGGCGAGGGTCGCGCGGTGGTAATCGAGGAATGCCCGCAGCATGTCGCGTTCGCTGCCGAAGCTGGGCGGTCCCACGCGTTGATCGCTGGTCACTGGTCGTGCTCCTCATCCGCGCCTGTACGCAGGGCCAGTATCCACTCCGGTCCGGCCGCGCTTGCCGTCGGCAAGCTCCAGGAAGGTCACGTCGGTGCTGAGGACGAACTTCTCACGCTCTGCCAGGAAGTGGCAGGTGTGCGGTTGCTGCTCGTGCGCGTCGAAGGCGGTGCGGCTCTCGTACAGCTCGTAGAAAACGCGCACGTCCGGCTCGTCCGGCACCCGGTGAACGAGGTAGGCGACCGTGCCCGCCTCGTGCTTCCTGATCCCGTCCAGGGTCTGGGAGACCAACTCGTCGAAGGCCAGCGCGGCAGCGGCGTCACGAAGCGTGAAGCGCACGACAAGTCCGAAGCCCGAGGTCATGGGCGCTCTCCCCTCTCGTCGCGCCAAGGTTCTCACGCGGCGGCCGACAGGGGATGGCCTTCACTCGACTAGGCGTCGAACTCGTACTCCAGCACGTACGACGCGGAGTCCAGCGTCATCTCACAGACCTCGACCGCCCTG
The DNA here is from genome assembly GCF_002939475.1 of Streptomyces cinnamoneus. Lineage (NCBI taxonomy): Bacteria > Bacillati > Actinomycetota > Actinomycetes > Kitasatosporales > Streptomycetaceae > Streptomyces > Streptomyces cinnamoneus. The sequence goes on from NZ_PKFQ01000001.1 coordinate 2,140,433, forward strand.
CCGCCACCCGCGCATGCGGTGCGGCAGATGTGCACAACGGGCGTGCCCGACGGCAGTTCGAGCTGCTCCGCCTCCTCGGCGGTGGGCATCCGGGTGCGGATCTCCTCGCGGAACCGGACAGGCTTGTGCCCGAGCTCCGCGAGGCGCGCGTAGGTACCGCCGGGCCCGCTGTCCGCCCGCGTGATGGCGGACCCGGCCACGAGCTCGGCGGGCAGGTACGAGGTGGAGAGCTGGACCGGCTTGCCGTCCAGGACGAAGCGCCGGCTCCTGACGCAGACGGCCGCGCCCGGCTCCAGGCCCAGGGCTTCGGCCACCCACTGGGGCGCCGGTCGCTCACCGACCTCGATCCGGTCCACGATCAGTACGCGGTCCCCGACGTCGGACGACCAGATCGACCGCCCAGAACCCCAGGTTTCCTCGGCCAGGCGCTGGACGCCGCGGCGGCGGATGGAAACTCTCTGGTCAGACTGCACGCCCTCACCCTCTCCGGTTCTCACGCAGCGGGCATCAGCCGGCGACCGTCGTGGACGCGCACGTGCGGGGCATCGTCGCTGAGCGCGTCGAGCAAGCGCACGGCGTACGCCTCCGCCATGGCGGCGGTCACTTCCTCGGGAGTGAGCCATGAGACCGCAGCGGATTCGTCGGAGGTCCGCTCCGATCCCCCCACCGGCCGGCATCGGAAGACGAGAGCCACGATGCCGCGGGTCATGTTCTTGTAGACGCCGGTCAGCCGGTCCACGCTGACCTCGATGCCCGTCTCCTCCAGCACTTCCCGGCGAGCGCCCGCCTCTGGCGACTCCTCGATCTCCAGCACCCCGCCCGGGAGCTCCCAGTTGCCGTTGTCGGCCCGGCGGATGGCGAGAACACGCCCGTCGTCGCGTACGACGGCTCCCGCCACCGAAACCGAGTGGAGCGGGGTGGACCTGGGAGACTGGGCCGCTGTACTCATGCGGATGAGCATAGGAGGGCGGGCAGGCCCATGGGGAACGAGGTCTCGCAGGACTCGGGAAAGCCGCGATATCTGCAAATCGCGCACGATCTCGCCGAGCAGATCCGAGCGGGGATCCTGGAGCCGGGCAGCCAGGTGCCCAGCGAGTCCGAGGTCATGGAGCGCTACGGCGTCTCCCAGGGGACAGTGCGCAAGGCGATGGCCGAGCTGCGAACCTCAGGGCTTGTGGAGACGCATCACGGGCGTGGCTCGTATGTGAAGAGCCTGCCTCCCGTGCGGAGGAAGTCCTCGGACAGGTTTCGTCGCTCCCACCGCAGGGACGGTAAGGGCGCCTACCTCGCCGAAGCAGAGCAGGCGGGTCAGAAGCCGCGCGTTCAGGTGCTCTACGTCGGCCCCACGGACGCGCCGGCCGAGATCGCTGACCGTCTCGGAGTGGCCGCGGGGGACAAAGTGCTGGCCCGGCGTCGTCGCTACTTCAGCGACAACACGCCCACCGAGGAAGCGACTTCATACCTACCCTGGCCGCTTGCGACGGCCATCCCCCAGCTGCTGAGCGAGAACCCCGGAAGCGGTGGCATCTACGCCCGCCTGGAAGAACACGGACTCACCCTCGGCGAGTACGTGGAGACCGTGCGGGCACGACTGGCCACCAAACAGGAGGTCTCAGCACTGAGACTCAGTCCGGGATCTCCGGTCATCCACCTTGTGCGGAATGCGGTGACCCGTGACGGCCGGGTCGTTGAGGTCTGCGACACGATCATGGCCGCCGACCGCTTCGTCCTCGAATACCGCATCCCCTCAGTGGACTGATCCCGGGTCAACGCAGCGACGCGGCCAGGCCGGCACCCTTGACTCATATGCAGGAGCTGAGCCACCCTCGACACATGCACTCATATACATGAGTGCATGTGTCGCCCTCTTGCCTCACACCAGGAGTCTCGATGCAGGATCCACTCAGTGGCCCCGACCCCGATGCGGCGCGCCAGAGGACAAATCAGCTTCGCTCCCAGCAGTCATGTGTGCGCTGCACAGCGATCAAAGCGACCTACTACGAAGCCGCCCGCCAAAGCGACGTCCAAACCGCCGAAGCCATGACCGCGGCTATGGGGCGACACCTACGGGCTGCGCACTGATGGCGGCGGTTCGGGCAGCCACAGACAGCACCGTCCAGGGACTCACCAGCACCCGTCCGGCGGCCAAGCCCTGCCCCCACCCCGCCTGGGCCACCACCGGCGGCATCGCCACCTGCGTCCGCTGCGCGACCCGGCGCGTCACCGACTACCGCGCGCTCGCCCAAGCCCTCGAACCGCCCGAGCGGACAGCCCTCTTCGCGGCGACGGCCACGTGCACCGGCCCCATGGGCGGCCCCGCCGACCCCGCTCGTCGGCGGGAGCTCCTTCGCAGACTCCGCGAGGTCAATCTCCGGAGCCGGAGGGGCAGGCCGTAGCCCCGACCGCCATCACGACCATGGCTCACCTCGTACTTCCGGGGCCACGCCACCGCACCTAGCATGCGTGACGCCGAACCGCAGCGCTCCCGCCCCGCGAGAGGAGTCCGCTCGTGATCCACATGACCGAAACCCTCGCCGTCCACACCCTGGAGGGCTTCCTCACCCCCGAGGAGACCGCCCAGGTGACGAAACTGCTGGACGAGCACCTCGAAGCGACCCGCTGGGTGCCCGCGCGGCCCAGCGAGGGGACGGTCCCGCCCGAGGCCGTGCAGGAGATCCTCGCGGCCGGCATCGCGCGGGCGCTGCCCGCCATCCGGCGGGTGTTCCCCTCCGTCGCCGCGGCCACCCCGTGGGACTACCACGACCTCGGGCCCGGTGACCGGATCGACGCGCACCTGCACGGCGTCGGAGAGCCCGACGCGCGGCCGCAGCGCGTGGCGCGGGTGGCGTTCCACCTCCAGGAGGCGTCGCGCGGTGGCGAGTTCTACGTCGACACCTGCTCCGCCGAGGACCTGTGGACCTCACGCGTCGCCGGTTCGGGCAGCGCCTTCGTGCCCGGCACGCGCTTCGCCCGGGAGGTCTCGCACGAGGGGCGGCCCGAGGACCTCGCCGCGCTCGCCGGCATCCCGCGCACCCGCTGGACCAGCGCGCCCCCCGCAGGGACCGCCGTCGTCTACGGCGCGCAGCTCGTGCACGGCGTGGAGACGGTCCGCGAGGGGCGGCTGCGGAAGCTGATCACCAACCTGCTCGACGGTCCGGCGCGCTGAGCCCCTGCCGGCCTCAGGCCGGCAGCCGCGGCGGCGTGCCCTGCGTCCACACCACCCGCAGCGCCGTGGCGCGGATCCGCCAGCCGGCCGGTGTCCTCACCAGTTCCGTGTGGGTGTGGCCGCCGGAGACGAAGACGTTCTCCGAGCCGTCCTCGGGGCGCTCGGCCAGGACGTGCGTGCTCAGCTGGGCGCCGCGGGCGGTGGCCCGGTCGCCGTCGATCTCGATGACCGTGTCGGTGCCCAGGTGCACGGTCCGGTCGAACAGCGCCATGCCGCGCCGTATGTGGTCCAGCAGGGCGTCCTGACCGCGCACCGTACCGATCGGCATCTCCGCGACGACGTCCTCGGTGTGGAACGCGCGGACCCACGCCTCGTCGAACACCCGCTCGTCCAGGGACCGCAGGTAGCGGCTCATCAGGTCGGCGATCTCGGCGCGGTCGGTCAGGGCCCGCAGCCGGCGCTGCACCTCTTCGGCGTCCATGCTCTCGATGTCCATGATCGAAGCCTGCCCCCTCAACCATGGTTGAGGTCCAGCCCCTACCCCGTCACCGCCTCGTAGAGGCTGAAGCCCGCCAGCGCCAGCATCACCAGCGCCGCCACCTTCGTGATCAGCTTCAGCGGCACGTACCGCATCAGCGTCCGTCCGCCCACGATGCCCAGGCCGGCGACGGCCCACAGCGCCAGGACGGCGCCGGTGCCGACGGAGAGCGGGTCGTCGTAGCGGGCCGCGAGGTTGGCGGTCATGATCTGTGTGAGGTCGCCGAACTCCGCGACGAGGATCAGCATGAAGCCCGCCCCCGAGACCTTCCAGAAGGACTGGTCGGCGGGCTTCTTGATCTCTTCCTCGTCGTCGTCCTTCTTCAGCAGCAGCACCGTCGCGCCCGCCAGGAAGAGCACGCCCACCACGGCCTGGACCAGGCGGTGCGGGAGGAGGGTCAGCACGCTGCCCGCGGCGATGGCGAGGCAGACGTGGACCAGGAAGGCGGCCGCGACACCCGCGAAGACGTAAGAGGCGCGGTAGCGGGTGCCGAGCATCAGGCCGGCGAGGGCGGTCTTGTCGGGCAGCTCGGCCAGGAAGACGACTCCGAAGGCCACGGCGGCGACGGTGAGGCTGAACACGCATTTTCCTTCTGATCGGTGAGCGTCGCACCGGATCAGGAGGCCCGGACGAACGACAGTCCCACGTGACGCATGGGCACTACACCGAAGTATCGCCGACTGGTAAGCAAGGATCCACAAGCCTATGGACCGCCCTACGTCACCGCTCTCGCGAAACCATGCGCACATGCGACACGAGCATGAGCAGATTCCGTCATTTCCGATCTCTGCTGTCTCGGGCGCGGCCGGAGCATTACGGTAATTGGCATGCAGCTCCGTTACTCCTTCCGCATCGAGCCGAGCCCGGCTCAGCGTATTGTGCTGAGCCGGGCGTTCGGCTGCGCCCGGACAGTCTGGAACGACTGCCTGCGGGCACGCAAGGACGCGCAAGCCGCAGGCATTCCCTATCCGACTCCGGCGGAGCTGTCGAAGCGATTTATCACCGAAGCGAAGAAGACCTCGGAACGGGCCTGGCTCAGTGAGGTTTCAGCAGTGGTGCTGCAGCAGTCACTACGGGATTTGATCGCGACATATTCCAATTTATCCGCCAGCACCAAGGGTGCCCGCAAAGGCCCGAAGATGGGCGAGCCACGCATGAAGTCGAAGCGGGACGGCAGGCAAGCCGTCAGGTTCACCGCCAACGCTCGTTGGTCGATCACAGCGGACGACAGGTTGAGCCTCCCCAAAATCGGGGCCGTGCGGGTCCGCTGGTCCCGTGCCCTGCCCTCCGCGCCCTCGACTGTGACCATCACCAAGGACGCGGCCGACCGCTACTGGGCCAGCTTCGTCGTGGAAACCGACCCGGCCGCCGACGCCCTCCCCCTCAGACGAGAGAACAGGGGGTGGATCTCGGCCTGACGCACTTCGCCGTCATGGCGGACGGCTCCCGTGTCGAGTCACCGCGTTTCCTGCGCACGATGGAGAAAAAGCTCCGCAGAGAGCAACGTCGTCTCTCCCGGAAGACGAAAGGTTCAAAGAACAGGGAAAAGGCCAGAGCGAAGGTGGCACGCGTACACGCGAAAATCAGCGACGCACGCAAGGACTTCCATCACAAGCTGTCCACGAAGCTGATCCGCGAGAACCAAGCGGTCAGCACGGAGAGCCTGAATGTGAAAGGCCCGGCACACGGCCACCTCGCCAAGTCCGTGCACGACGCCGGATGGTCCGCGTTCATCGCCATGCTGGAATACAAGGCGGTCAAACACGGCCGTTCCTTCACCGCCGTGGGTCGGCGCTTCCCCTCGTCCCAAGCGTGCTCCGCTTGCGGCCGCCGAGACGGCCCCAAGCCCCTGCGCGTACGGGCTTGGACCTGCCCAGCATGCGGCACTCGGCACGACCGGGACCACAATGCGGCCAAGAACATCAGGCTGGAAGGACGCCGCCTACGAGCGGCTACTTCCTGAGACAGCACCACCGACCCCCGGACCGGGGGCCTCACGCCGGTGACGGCGCGAGTAAACGCCTGCGGAGCACATGTCAGACCGGGCCTGGCCCCGGCGGAGTGCACAACCCCCACTTACGTTGGGGAAGAACCAGGAACCCAGCTCAAGGCAACCGCTCATGAGGTCGCCAGGGAGGAAATCCTCGCGTCCACGCGGGGAGGAGGTCAATCCCCTTCTGCTTCCCCCAGAGGAGTACGCGACCGGTGCAGCATCCCCCGCGCCACGAGCTCCAGCGTGACCGCCACCGCCACCGCCTGCACCGTCATCAGCGCGACCAGCACGAACAGCTGCACCGCCCCCGCCAGCACCGGCGACGCGCCGCCCAGCAGCATGCCGACGAAGGCGCCCGGCAGCGTGACGAGCCCCACGGTGCGCGTCTGGTCCAGGCCCGGCAGCAGGGCGTCCGAGGCGGCCGGGCGGGCGATCTCCAGGCGGGCCTCGCGGGGCAGCAGGCCGAGGGCCAGGCCCGCCTCGACCTCGCCGTGCCGCGTGCGCAGCTCGTCGAGGGCGCGGCGGCCGGCCAGGACGGTGCCGGTCAGGGCGCCGCCGATGAGGATGCCGGTGACGGGGACGAGGGCGACGCCCTTGAGCGGGACGAGCCCGGTCAGCAGCAGCGCGAGGACGGTCGGCAGCACGCCGGCCGCGAGGGGTGCGGCCGCCCACCACCACGTGCGGTTGTCCGTGACGCGCCGCCCGGCCGTGCGCGCCGCGACGGCGAACATCAGGACGAGGAAGGCGAGGAGCAGCGGAACCGCCCGGACGACCCAGCCGATCAGCACGGAGACGACGGCCAGTTGAACAGCGGCCCGCACCCCGGCCAGCGCGATCGCCCGGGCGTAGCCGTGCCCCCGGGCGTCCTCCAGCCGGGCGAGGGCGGCCACGCCCACCGCGACGACGAGCAGCACGGCGAGCACCACGCCCAGCGTGGCGTTGACGGGCAGCAGGGCCGCGGCGAGGGGCACGCCGCCACCCTAAGGGCCGTGAAAGTCCATACCAGGGCGTAGACCTGTTGGCGCGTCAGAAACCGGCCGATCAGTCGATCTCACGCCCCGAAACCCTTGCTTTGACATGACCGCGTCGTCATTCTGTCACCTGGCGACCACCCCCCGGATACCCGTCGCCACGATCCTGGCCGCGCCCTTCCCGCACAGGTCGCCCCCACCCTCCACCCCTAGGGAGTCTCCATGTCCAGCGTCTACGCGCGTCGTACCGCCGTCGCCGCGGGGCTCGCCGCCCTCGTCGGCACGCTCGTCCTGAGCGGCCCGGCGGCCCAGGCCGCGCCCCCCACCCCGCCGGACGCCGCGACGGCCCGTACGTACCTGAGCCAGCTGACCGTCAAGCCCGAGGGTTCGATGGACGGCTACAGCCGCGCCAGGTTCCCGCACTGGATCACGCAGTCCGGCCAGTGCAACACCCGCGAGGTGGTCCTCAAGCGCGACGGGCAGGACGTGCAGCAGGACGCCAAGTGCGCGGCCGTCTCGGGCACCTGGTTCTCCCCCTACGACGGGGCCACCTGGCACGACGCCCAGGACGTCGACATCGACCACATCGTGCCGCTCGCCCAGGCCTGGCGCTCGGGCGCGAACACCTGGACCACCGCGCAGCGCCAGGCGTTCGCCAACGACCTGACCCACTCGCAGCTGATCGCGGTCACCGACCGCGTCAACCAGGCGAAGGGCGACAAGGACCCGGCGCAGTGGATGCCGCCGCTGAAGTCCTACGCCTGCACGTACGCCCAGATGTGGGTGAGCGTCAAGCACGAGTACGCCCTGACCGTCGACTCCGCGGAGAAGGACGCGCTCACGCGCGTCCTCGGCGGCTGCTGAGGCGGGCGGACGCCGCTTCACCGGCGGCCGGGGCGGCCTCGGCCGCCCCGGCTGGCCGGCCCGGCCGCCGCTCCCGCCCCACCTGCTCCACCGGTGCCGCGGAGAACCCGTGCCGTCGGCGAGAAACCAAGAAACTTGAACTTGCAACTATTCGTTAGGCACCCCTAACCTGGTCCCCTCGTCGCACCCGTCCCCTGACACGAGGAGCCCGACCATGCCCCCGACGCCCACCGCGCCCGCTCCCTCGCCGGCCTCGGCGCGGTCCTCCGCGAGCGCCGCCGGTTCCGCGCTCACCCAGCGCCTGGACGAGGCCCGCCCGTACGTCCTGTCCCTGTTCCGCGCCGTCGTGGGCCTGCTCTTCCTCTGCCACGGCGCCGCGTCGCTCTTCGGCGTGCTCGGCGGCGCGCCCGGCAGCAACGGCGGCACGATCGCCGCGGGCACCTGGCCCGGCTGGTACGCGGCGGCGATCCAGCTCGTGGCGGGCGCCCTCGTCCTGCTGGGCGCCGGCACCCGCACCGCGGCCCTCATCGCCTCGGGCTCGATGGCCTACGCCTACTTCGACGTGCACCAGAGCATGGCCCTGTGGCCGATACAGAACGGCGGCGAGGCCTCGGCGATGTTCTGCTGGGCGTTCCTGCTGCTCGTCTTCACGGGTCCTGGCGCGCTGTCGCTGGACCGCTTCTTCGGGCGCGGCCGCCGGGGCTGACCCCGCGCCGGCCTGCGCCGCACACGCCGCTTCCCCCGGCCCGCTCCACCGCTCGGAGCGGGCCGGCGGGTGTCCGGAGCCGGATATTCCCAAATCCGGCACAAGTGATTCGAACAACATCACCTCCCCCACGCCCGTTTCCCACCAGCCCCAGGCGTACGCTGTACGGTTGTGAAGGCCGCCCCTGCCGCTCCCCTGCGACGTCGCGGCGGGGGACCGTACCGGGAGATCAGGACGTGCTGGAGCAGTTGGGGACCTTGGCCGGGACCCCGTGGATATACGTGATCGTCGGCTTGTCCGTCCTCCTGGACGTGTTCCTTCCCGTGCTGCCGAGCGGAGTGCTGGTGATCACCGCCGCCACCGCGGCCGCGGGGTCCGCCGCCGGCGCGGTGGGCGACGCGGCCCAGGGCCACGCGGGGTTCTCCGACATGCTCGCGCTGGTGATGTGCGCCGCGACGGCGTCCGTCATGGGCGACATGGTCGCCTACCGCCTCGCCTGGCGCGGCGGCGACCGCTTCGACCGGGCCATCGCCCGCTCCCGCCGGCTGACCGCGGCCCAGGCCAAGCTGGGCACGGCCCTGCTCCGCGGCGGCGGCCCGCTCGTGGTGCTGGCCCGCTTCGCGCCCGCCGGGCGCTCGGTGGTCAGCCTCGGCGCCGGGGTGATGCACCGGCGGGTGGCCGAGTTCCTGCCGTGGTCCGCGCTGGCGGGCCTGACGTGGGCCGCGTACAGCGTGAGCCTGGGCTACTTCGGCGGCCAGTGGCTGGGCGCGTCGTGGCTGAGCACGGCGGTCTCCGTCCTCGCCCTCTTCGCGGCGGGCTCCGGAGCGGTGTACGTGATGCGCCGGGAGGCCCCGGAGACCCAGCCGCAGTAGTCGGTGGACGTGGGCGGCGGCCCGGTACCTTCCGGTACCGGGCCGCCGTCGTGTCCGGGCCGCGGGCGCGTGCGGTACGCGCCGTCAGCGGGCCTTGGTGAACGCGTCCTTGTCGAACGCCTTCAGGCCGTTCGCCCAGAGCTGGTTGATCCGGCTCCGCTCGGTGGTGTTGGGGTAGGCGTTGGTGCAGGACGGGCCGGGGCCGCCACCGGACATCAGCTCGCTGCACGGGCCGGAGTAGTGGTCCGGGAGGCCGAGCACGTGGCCGGTCTCGTGCGCGGTGACGCGGGTGGAGTCGTACTGCTCGTTCTGCTGGTAGTCGAGGAAGACGTAGCCGCGGCCGTGGCCGTCGGTGCTGGCGTACGAGCCGCGGGAGTCGTTGCCCTCGTAGTATCTGAAGTCGGCGTTCGAGCCCGCGCGCAACTGGACGTTGCGGACCGAGCTGTTCCAGATCCGGGCGCTGTTGGCTATCTCCGTCTGGAAGCTCGGCGCCTGGCTGGCGTCGTAGACGACGGTGACGACCTGGGCGCCGGGCGCGGCGGCCTGCTTGGCCTTCACGGACTTCATCACGGCGTCGAAGAAGGCCTTGTTGTTGGCCTCTTCGGCCGCCGAGCCGACGTACGAGGACACGGTCCGCGCCGAGGAGGTGCCGGCCGGCGCCTGGGTGGCGGCGGAGGCGGGCACGGCGGTCAGCGAGGCCGCCAGCCCGAGGCCGAGGGCAGCCGACAGCACCATCGTGGAGCGTTTCATGTGGGGGACTCCATTCGTTCCGGAGCCGCTTCGGCGCGCCGCGCGGTGGGTCGCGAAGGCCGGGGCTCACGGGTGAACTCCTGTTCCCCTTGAGTCTCTGACGGGTTATCACTGGTACGGATGATGCCAGTTGGCCATAACACCATCCAATCGCCTATCCTGCGCCACCCCTTGGCGTCCACCGTCCGGGATGTGCCTGGTGTGACGCACGGGGCGCCGTTATGCTCTCCGCGTGGAGCTTGAGGTCAGGCACCTCCGTGCACTTTGCGCCATCGCGGACACCGGCAGCGTGCGGAAGGCCGCCCTGCAACTGGGCATGACCCAGCCCTCGCTGACGACCCAGCTCCGCCGCATCGAGACGTCCCTCGGCGGCATGCTGTTCACCCGCGGCCAGACCGGCAGTCGCCCCACGCCGCTGGGGCACTCGGTGCTCTCCCGCGCGCGGCCGATCATCGCCGAGATGACCGCGCTGGTCTCCGCGGCGCGGGACGCGGCCGGGGGCGTGGGAGGTCTGCGCCTGCGCATCGGGAGCATCGGCAGCCGCGCGGTGACGGGCTGGCTGCGCCGCATCCACCAGCGGCTGCCGGACACCGACACGACGATCCACATAGACGTCTCGTCCAACACGCTGCTCCAGCTGCTCGCCACCAACCAGCTGGACGTGGCCTTCGTGCAGGAGACCCCCGGGCTGCCCCTGGCCGTGCCGCCGGGGGTCGAGCGCCGTGTGCTGATCGCCTGCGAGCCCCGTTTCGTGTGCCTGTCCGACCGGCACCGGGCGGCCGGCCGGCCGGCGGTGCGGCTGCGCGAACTGGCCCACGACGCCTGGATCGTCGACCCCACCGCCGACGACGAGGTGACGGCCCTGCGCCGGGTCTTCACCGCCGCCGGCCTCGACCCCCGCCTCGTCCACGTCCGGGACGCCACCACGGCCGCCGAACTGGTCGCCTCCGGCGAGGCGGTCCGCCCCGCCCAGCCGACGGCCGCCCCGGCACCGGGCACGGTGATCCGCCCCCTGCACGGCGACCCGCTGACGGCCCAGCTGTCCCTGGCCTCCCGCCCCGGCTCGCTGCCTCTGCCGCAACTGGACGCGCTCTTCGCGGACTTGATGGCCTCGTACGTGGACCTGGCCGCGGCCGACACCACGTACCGGGCCTGGCTGGACCGCAGCGGGAGCCCGCTGCTGCCGTCGGTGGGGAGCCACTGACGGCAGCGGGGGGACGGGCGTGCGGCATGATGCGGGGATGGCTTATCTCGGACTCGTGACGGTCGTCGTACGCGACTACGACGAAGCACTCGCCTTCTACACGGACGCCGCAGGCTTCGAACTGCGGGAGGACACCCCGCTGGGCGACGGCAAGCGCTGGGTGGTCGTGGCCCCACCGGGCTCGAAGGAGACGGGGGTGCTGCTCGCCCGCGCGGACGGCCCCGCACAGCAGGCCCGCGTCGGCGACCAGACGGGCGGCCGCGTCGGCCTGTTCCTCACCACCGACGACTTCGCGCGGGACCACGAGCGGATGCGCGCCGCCGGCGTCCACTTCGAGGAGGAGCCCCGCCACGAGCCCTACGGCACGGTCGTCGTCTTCCAGGACCTGTACGGAAACCGCTGGGACCTCATCGGACCGCGCACGGCGTAGGGGCGTACGACCGGGGCCCCGCACGCGATCGCGTGCGGGGCCCCGGGTGTTCCCTCTGTGGGCACAGACGGATTTGAACCGCCGACATCCGCTTTGTAAGAGCGGCGCTCTACCGCTGAGCTATGCGCCCGCAATGGAACGACAGCCTACATGGCCCGCCCCGGGTCCGGGCAAACCCGGCGCCGGGCCCCGCGGCCCCCTCGACGGGGAGGACCTGGGGGTATCCCCACCCCGGATCCGGGAGGTCGCCGGATCCCGGGCGCCGGCACGCGTCCGTAGAGTCGGCGCAGCCCGCCCGACACCGCCCGGAAACGGAGACTCCCATGACCCCCCGCCCCGTCCGCATACCGGCCCTCGTGGGCGGAGTCCTGCTCGCCGGACTGACCCTCGGCGGATGCGGGAGTTCGAACGCGGACGACGCGACGCCCGAGGAGAGGACGTTCTCGATCAGCGGGCGCGAGCTCACCGTGGACTCGGACAACTCGGCCATCGAGCTCGTGCCGGGCGGCGACGGCAAGGACGTCAAGGTCGTCCGGCGCTTCGACGGCTGGGCGCTCGGCGGGTCGGCCGGCGTCTCGTGGGAGATGCGCGGCGACACCCTCAAGCTGAGGCTGACGTGCAAGGGGATCAGCATGGGCTGCGAGGCCAAGCACCGGATCGAGGTGCCGCGCGGTGTCGCCGTCACCGTCAAGGAGGACAACGGGTCGGTCACGGCGCGCGATCTGGAGACCCCTCTGGCGATCACCACCTCCAACGGCTCCATCGACGTCCGGAACGCCAAGGGGCCCCTGGAGCTGAGGACTTCCAACGGCGCCGTCAAGGCCCGCGGCCTCGGCTCGCGCACGGTGTCGGTCACCACCTCCAACGGGTCGGTCGAGGTCGGCGCCGAGCAGGTGCCCGACCACGTCGAGACCCGCACCGGCAACGGCGCCACCCGCATCACCCTGCCCCGCGCCGGCTACAAGGTCGCCGCCCACAGCGACAACGGCGGCACCAAGGTCGACGTCCCGCGCGACGACGCGGCCGGTCACGCGGTCACCGCCCGCAGCGGCAGCGGCAGGATCGACATCCGCACGGCGGGCTGACCTCCCGGCCTGTGTGTTCGCCTCCGCCGGGTGGGAGAATGACAACCGGCCTGGGGCGATCCAACGGGGAGAGGGCAAGTGACGGCGACCTGCGTGCGTACGGTGACGGCTGCGGTCCGTGAGACCCTCGCACTGGTCCTGCTGCCCCTCCCCCTCCTCGCCGCCGCGGCGGCGGCCTCCCCCGGCGCGTTCTCCGGCGGCGGCACCCGCCGCTGGGGCTGGGGGCGCGGCGAGAGCCAGCGCGGTGACGCGCAGGCCGCCAAGGACGCGGCCGCCGCGGCGTTCTACGAGCTGGACACCGCCCAGCGCGACCTGCGGATCACCATCGAGACCATCACCGCCGTCGACTCCTCCCCCGCCGCCCGCAAGGCCGCCGCGGACTTCGAGGCGTTCGGCCACCGCATAGACGAGGTCTCCAGCACCTACATCACCGCCGTCGACTCCCACGACCTGGACCGCGACGACCTCGACACCGCCACGGCCGCCCGCGCCCGCACGGCCCTGACCAAGGCCAAGGACGAGCTGGTGCGGGCCAAGGCCGACCTGGACCGCTTCGCCGAGAGCCTCCAGCCGCTGCTGACCCGGGCCGAGCACCAGCTGACGCAGCTGGCGCCCGCCGTGGAGCGGGCCCGGCAGGGGCTGCGCGCGGCCGGCGAGGCGCTGGAGGCCGCGCGGGCCACGGGGCTGCGGGCCGACGACCTGGCCGCCCGCCTCGCGGCCCTCGCCCCGGAGCTGACCAAGCTCAACCAGGGCGCCGGCCGGCACGGCGTCCAGCCGACCGTCGACCGCGCCGACCGCGTGCTGCGCGAGGCCGAGGCCATCCGCGGCGAGGCCGAGCGGCTGCCGGAGAAGGCGGCGGAGACCGACAAGCGGCTCGTCTCGCTGCGCACCCGCGCCCAAGCCCTGGCCACCCGCGCCGGCGGCGTCGCACCGGTCCTCAGCGAGCTGCGCCGCCGCTACAGCGCGGCCTGCTGGCAGGACCTCCAGCAGGTGCCCGAGGAGGCGGAACGCGCCGTCGCCCGGGCGGAGGAGAAGCTGCGCGAGGCCCGTACCGCGCGGGACGAACAGCGCTGGCCGGACGCCACCGCGCTGCTCGCCACGGTCCGGGCGCTGCTCAACACCACCGACGAGGCCGTCTCCGCCGCCGGCGACCGGCTGCGCCGGCTGGACGAGGTGTCGTTCGACCACCAGAAGGAGGTCGAACGCACCCGCTTCGCCCTGCGCGACGCCCAGCGCCTGGCCATGGACGGCCGCAGCACCCCCGACCCGCGCCACGCCCGCCCGCTCGACGAGGCGGTCGCCCGCCTGGACCGGGCTGTGGCGGGCCTGGAGGGCCGGCACCCGGACTGGTGGCACTTCCTGACCGAGACCGAGGCGGTGCGGGGCGCCGCGGCCCGGGTGGTGCAGGACATCCGCGAGGAGCGCGGCGGCGGGGCGGCGCAGCGCTAGGAGGTGTCCGCGAAGTCCCGCCTGCCCCGGGACTCCCCCGACTACCGCCGGGAGATGCCCCCGGCACCGGGCACCGCAGGACCCGCACCGACCCGTCGGACACCCCTGGGCCATGCCCCGCAGCGCCCGTGCCGGCCCGTCGGACACCGCCTAAGCTGCCCCCATGCCCCGTTACGAATACCGCTGCGCACCCTGTGGCTCCACCTTCGAGCTGAACCGTCCCATGGCCGAGTCCTCCGACCCGGCCACCTGCCCGGACGGGCACACCGACACCGTCAAGCTGCTCTCCACCGTCGCCGTCACCGGCACGGCGGGCGCCGGTCCCGCGCCCCGGTCCGGCGGCGGTGGCGGCGGTGGCTGCTGCGGCGGCGGTTGCTGCGGCTGAGCCGGCGGCCCCTGCCGGCCACGCCCGTCCTCAGGCCACGCGGCGCGCCAGCGTCAGGCCGTCCGCGACCGTGAGCATCACCGACTCCATCCGCTTGTCCGCGGCCACGTGCTCGTTGAACACCCGGACGTGCGCGCCCGGGCCGCTCGTCACGGACGGATCGGCGGCCTGGCCCATGAAGAGGACGTTGTCCGCCACGATCAGGCCGCCGGGCCGCAGCCGCGGCACGAGTTCCTCCCAGTAGTCGACGTAGCCGTCCTTGTTCGCGTCGAGGAAGGCGAGGTCGACGTGCGGTTCGGCGGGCAGGGCCCGCAGCGAGTCCAGGGCGGGGGCGATGCGCAGGTCGATGCGGTCGGCGACGCCCGCCCGGGCCCACGCCTCGCGGGCGTGGGCCGTCCACTCCTCGGAGATGTCCAGGGCGATCAGCCGGCCGCCGGCGGGCAGCGCCTGTGCCATGGCCAGGGCGGACAGCCCCGTGAAGGTGCCCACCTCCACCACGTGCCGGGCGCCGGTGAGCCGCACGAGGAAGGCCAGGAGCGGGGCCTGCTCCTGGGCCACCTGTTTGATCGCGTGGTCCGGGAACAGCTCCCGGGTCGACGCGACCAGGGCGCGCTGCACGGGGTCGAGGGGCGGGTTGTGGGCGAGTACGTACGCGTAGAGCTCGGGGGTGAGCGGAGCGCTCTTGATCTCGGGCACGCGTTCTCCTCAGCGAGGACGGCAGAGACGATGCGGGCACGACACTACGTCCAGGAGACGGCCCGTTACGAGAGCGCGGCCGCCGTGAACGCCTCGATGATCTCCTCTCCCGCCGCCACTCCCCGGGTCTGAAGGGCGGTGACGTGCGGCGCGCTCCAGCCGACGTCCGCCAGCTCGCCGTGGCCCGGCCGCCAGGCCCGGTCCGCGGCCAGCAGCAGGTCGGCGTCGAGCAGCGAGTCGCCGGCGGCGAGCGTCCGGCCGGCGCCGGTGCGGCGGGCGACCTCGGCCGCGGCCGCGCTCTTGGTCAGCGGCCCGGGCACGGCGTAGACCTTGCGGCCCTGGAGGGAGACCGTCCAGCCGCGGCCCGCGGCCCAGTCGGCGAGGTCCTTGACCCACGCCTCGGGCAGCAGCGGCCGGTCGACGACGAGGTAGGCGAAGAGGTCCGCCGCCGTGCGCCGCTTGAGCAGCCACGCCGGGTCGGCAGTGCGCACCAGGCGCTCCTCGACCTCCGCCAGCGGTGCGCACTCGGCGGCCAGCCGTCGGCGCACCACCGCCCGCCAGTGCGGGTCCGGCTCCCCGTCGACGAGCAGCTCGCCGCCGTTGGCGCAGATCGCGAACCGGGGCGCCGGGCCGGGCAGCCGGACCCGGGCGTACTGCTCGGGGGTGCGGGTGGTCGTGGGCACGAACGTGGCCGTGCGGGCCAGTGCGGCCAGGCCGGCCGCCGCGGCCTCCGTCATGTAGGACAGCGGCTTGTGCTCGTAGGTCTCCACGCACAGCAGCCGGGGGGACTGCGCGTCCGGCATCGACAGGGCGAGCGCGGCGGTGGAGTAGATGAGGGTGCGGTCGAGGTCGCTGGTGACGAGGGTGGGGGCCGTGGTCACCGCGACGCCACCGCCTTGCCGTCGGCGCCCGTCGCGGCGCGGGTGTAGCGGGGGTGAATCAGGCCGACGCAGCTGTACGGCAGCCCGTCGACCTCCTCGACCGGTACGCCGCGCTGCTCGGCCAGCAGCCGCACGTGGGCCAGGTCGGCGCCGGCGCCCCGCTGGGCGAGGATCTTCCAGGGGACGCGCCGCAGCAGGACGCGGGTGGTCTCGCCGACGCCCGGCTTGACGAGGTTGACGTCGTCGATGCCGTGGGCGGCGGCGATGCGCTCGACCGCCGCCCAGCCCGCCCAGGTGGGCGTGCGGTCGGCCGCCGCCAGCTCCTTGACGTCGGCGGCGACGTCGGGCTCGGCCTCGGCGAACCGGGCCGTGACGGCGTCGAGGAAGGAGCGCGAGACGTCCGCGCCGGCCAGCTCGCGGTAGAACTTGGCGCCGTGGAAGTCCTGCGGCCCGACCAGGTCGTCGCGCAGCACCGTCCGCGATATCAGGCCGGAGACGGTGGAGTTGAGGCACGCGGAGGGGATGAGGAAGTCGTCGCGCGTGCCGTACGTCTCCACGCAGTGGCCGGGGTCGGCGAGGACGGCCATGCGCGGGTCGAAGCCCTCGAAGTCCGCGAGGGCGTCGGCCAGTTCACGGGTGATGGCGCCCTTGCCCGTCCAGCCGTCGACGAAGACGACGTCGGCCGGGTCGTGGTGGGCGGCCAGCCAGCGCAGGGCGTTGCGGTCGATGCCGCGGCCGCGCACGATGGAGACGGCGTAGTGCGGCAGGTCCAGTCCGTGCGCGTGGCGCGCCCAGCGGCGCATGAGCACGCCCACGGGCGTTCCGGCGCGGGCCAGGGAGACCAGCACCGGGCGGGGCGACCGCTCGGCCAGCACGGTCTCGGTGACCGTGCCGACGGCGCGGGCGATGCGGGTGGCCGACGCGTCGAGGGCGGAGCGGTAGAGCTGCTGGTAGCGCTCGCTGGGCTGGTACTCGACGGGCAGGGACTCCGCGTAGTGCGCCCCGCCGCTCTGGATGGCCTCCTCGCGCTCCTCGGTGGGCGCTTCGAGCTCCACGGCGGAAAGGTCTTGCAGCAGCCAGCCGACGTCCTCGGGCTCGTAGGAGGAGAACGCGGGTCCGCGCAGCGGTTCGGGCATGGGGGAAGCAGCCTCGGGGGGTACGTAGGAGGGGATGACGGCGAGCAGCACGTGGGGTGTGTGCGCGCCGAGCACGTCCAGCAGGCCGCCGGGGGCGTGCAGTTCGGGGGTGTCGCCGGTGGAGTCGACGACGGTGACGATGGCGTCGAAGCGGCCGTCGGCGACGTTGTAGGCGTACCGCTCGCCGGGGCCGTCGGCGGGCGCGTCGTGCGCCGGGAAGGTGATCCGTGAGCGGATCGCGTAGCCGGGATCGTCGACGGGGAGGACGGGGGAACGGGTGGTGGTGGAGAACCGGACCTCGGCGAGGGCCGGTTCGAGCGCCCGGGCGATGCGCAGGGGGGCGTACATCAGCTCCTCGTTGCCGAGGACGAGCACGCGGGAGGCGTCCTGCGGGAGGGCTGCGCGGACGCGGGCCGCCATCTGCGGGAGCGCGGCGTCCAGTCGCGCGCGGTGAGCGGGCGTGAAGCCGTGGCGGCCGCCGTCGGGGAGGCCCGCGGGCCAGTCGAGCTCCACGCGGTTCGGCACCGCCGGGCCCCTCCACCGTGGCCGGTCGCCGTCGCGGCCGAGACGGTCCGTGCCCGTCGCCGTTTCCCGGGGCTGCGCCCCGGACCCGTGGGCGGGACCGGGGAGACCGTCCCCGCCGCGACGGCGACCGGCCTCCGCCTCGTACCGGGCGACGAGCTCGCGCCCCCGCTCCAGCACCCCCTCCGGGAGCGACACCGTCCCCGTGGCCAGCGCCACGAGGTCCACGCGCGCGCCCAGCTCCGCCGCGAACTCCGTCAGTCGTCCCCGGTCCCGGGCGCCGCGCATGTCGACCAGCGCCACCACCACGTACCGCTCGCGCGGGAAGCGCGCGTGGAGCGCGGCGATGGTGTTCAGGACCGTGCGGCCCGTCGAGAACTCGTCGTCGACGAGGACCAGCGGCCCGTCGCCGGCCAGGAGGGCGGGGTCCTCGGGCAGCAGCAGGTGCGACGTGGCGTGGCTGTGTTCCTCCTCGAAGCCGCCCACGGGGGCGACCCCCGCCACGGCGCGCCGCGTCGAGTGGAGGTACGGCGCGAGGCCGAGGCCGTCCGCGACCGCGTGGCCGAGGCCCGTGGCGGTCTCGGCGTAGCCGAGCACCACGGCGCGGGCGGCGGCCCCCTCCCCGAGCAGGGCCCGTACGCGGCGGCCGAGGTCCGCGCCCGTCCCGTACACCGTGGAGGGCCGCTGCGGCACGTGCTTGCCCAGCACGTTGGACACGAGCAGGTGCGCCCGCTTGGGGTTGCGCCGCAGCGCCAGGCCCAGCAGCTCCGTCAGGCGGGCGTCACCCTCCAGCCCCACGCCCAGCCGGTCCGCGACCCACTGTCCCGACCAGACCACTCCACCACTCCTCATACGTTCTGCAACCCCGCCGCCAGCAGTTCCACGAAGCTCACATCTTCCCGCGCCACCCCGAAGACCTCCGCGCGCAGCATGGTCCGCTCGGCCCAGGCGCGGTGCGGCTTCACCTCGTTCATCTTGTTCGTGTAGGCGGAGCGCAGCACTCCACCACCGTCCCTTTCCGGTCGCAGGATGTCCTCCGCGTCGCTGAACTCCTCGTGGCTGACGACCGAGAGGGCGTGCACGGGCGCGACGTGGGAGGGGTGGATGCAGGTCTTGCCCTGGAGGCCGTTGGCGCGGTCGAGCTGGATCTCACGGAGGAGGCCGTCCAGGTCGTGCTCGATGAGCGCGGTGCGCAGCGCCTCGGCGGGTCCGGCGAAGGGGCTGCGCCGCAGCTGGGGCTTGAACATCCGCTCGGGCTGCGGGAAGTACTCCCAGACGGGGCCGGTGACGGTGAAGCCGCTGCCGTCGGCGCGGCCGAGCACGTTGACGACGTCGGCGATGACGGAGGCGACGAGCTTGACGTCGTAGGCGGTCATGTCGGGCGCCCGGCGCAGCCCGTAGGCGGAGCAGAAGTCGGTGACGCCGAGCCGCAGGGCGAGGACGCGGTCGCGGTACTTGTCGACGGCGCGGGCGATGCCGGCCAGGGTCTCGGTGCGGGTCTCCAGGTGGAGCAGTTCGGGCGATTCGAGGACGGGCATGGCGAAGAGCCTCCGTCCGCAGCCGGCTTCGGCGCCGGCCAGCGCCTCCAGGAACGGAAGGCCGCGGTCCTCGGTGAACTTGGGCAGCACGAATCCGGAGAGGAGCCGCACGTGGGGGCCCAGTCGCCGGACGAGGTCGGTGATCTGGCGGGGTTCGCGGACTCTGACGAAGAGCAGCGGGAGCCCTTCGGCCGTGCCGCCCGCGGCCAGCTCGGCGAACTGCCGGACGAGGTTCTCCTCCGCGCCGGCGACCTCGGCGTCGCTGATGGAGTCCTCCAGGCACAGCACCATGGAGACCACGCCGCGCCGGGCCTGCTTGCGGACGTCCCGGGCGAGCGTGCCGCGCGTGGCGGGGCTGTAGAGCGTGGCGCCCAGGGCGACGGCGAGCGTACGGGCGGGGGAGCCGGCGTCGAACTCACCCGGCTCCCGGTGGAACAGCCCACTCCGCACCGCAGGCGCAAGGTGTCCGAAATGCCTCATAGTTCTCCCCGAATCCCGCGGCCTGGCCGCCTTCGTTCCGGTCCACCCGGCAGGAAAGCGTGGCCGATTATCGTACGTCCGGGGGCGGGTCAAGAGTTCCCCAAAGCCGTTAAAAACTCATGACCGCCAGGGATCGATCCGGTAAGCGAGGAGCGGCCGGGGCCCCCTGCGTTGTCCGGGGCCCGCACGGGAAGGCAGGATTGCGGACATGACGCACGCCATGCTCAAGGGGTCGAACATCCCGCTGAACGCCCGCACCGTACGGGCCGTACTGCGCTGGACGCCGGGCCCTGGCATCCCCGACGTGGACGCCTCCGCCCTGCTGCTGGGCGACGGGGGCCGCGTGCGCTCGGACGAGGACTTCGTCTTCTACAACCAGCCCCGGCACCCCTCCGGCCTCGTCCGGCACCTGCTGAAGAAACGGCAGCTGGAGGGGATGACCGACACGGTCGAGGCCGAGCTGGGCGCCCTCGACGCGTCCGTGGCCCGCGTCGTGATCGCCGCCTCGGCGGACGGCGGCCCCTTCGGGCTCGTGCGGGACCTGTGCGTGCTGCTCTACGACGCCGAGCAGGTCTCCGCCGCGGTGGCCGGGGGCACCGGGGCGGCCGGCCCCACGCCCCTCGCCCGCTTCGACGTCCAGCCGGAGACCGGCGACGAGACCGCCATGCTCTGCGGCGAGCTCTACCGGCGCGGGGACGGCTGGAAGTTCCGCGCGCTCGGCCAGGGCTACGCCTCGGGGCTGGTCGGCCTGGCCACGGAGTTCGGCATCACGGTCGAGGAGGGCGACGGCACGGACGGCGCGCGGGACGCGGACGGCGTGAGCGCCTCCCCCGAGGCCCCCGCGGCTCCCGAGCCCGTCCCCGACCCGGCCGTCCCCGCCGACGAGCCCGTGACCGTCGCCACGTCCCCCGTGGCGGCCCCGGGCACCGGGCACGGCGGCTACCCGCCGCCGCCCCCCATGCCGCCCGTGATCCCCCCGCAGCCGTCCTACGGCTATCCCCCCTACCCCTCGGCCCCGGCGGTCCCCGCGGCCCAGCCCGCCTACGGCTATCCCCAGCAGCACCAGTCGAACCACTCTCCGCAGCCGTCCTACGGTTACCCGCCGCAGCGGCCTGTGCCCGACCCGGCCTTCCGGCTGCCGCCCCAGGGCCCGCAGTTCCAGCCCGGCCGCTGACCGGCCGGCCCCGCGGCGGGGCCGGCCCTCCTCAGACCCGGGTCTTGTACCCCCGGCCCCACTGCAGGCCCCAGCCGTACAGCCGGTCCAGCTCCGCCTGGAACCCGTACACGTACTTCAGCTCGCGCCGCACGACGATCTCGCCGCCCCTGTTCTCGATCAGCAGCACGGCGCAGGAGCGGGCCTCCGGCGCGCGCTCGTGGAGCTCGACCTCCAGCCGGGGGCCGTTGCCCGGGTAGAGCGTCACCATCGCGTGCGTACGGTCGAACGCGGGGGTGCCGTCATAGATGTAGACGAAGATCAGCAGACGCTTGAACTCGTCGCGGTGGTCCATGTTGATGTAGATCGTCTCGCCCGACCCCGACCCGAAGCGGTCGTCACCGCTCAGCTGAACATACGGCGGCGAGTTGATGCTGCCCAGTATGTTGCCGAGGGGCTGCACTACGCCCTTGGACCCGTCCTGGAGCTCGTACAGACAGGCGAGGTCGAGGTCGACGTCCACCATGGCCGGTCCCTGGGCCTGGACCATCTGCGGGGTGAACTTGCGGAAGGGATGCCGGACGCCGGAGCCGAAACCGGGCTTGTCCGCGATGTCGGAGGTCCGCATCCGCCAGGAGAGGTTGACCCGCAGGTTTCCCGTGACCGCACCCTGCTTGGTCAGGGAGAACGTCGGACGGCGCTTGGTCAGTTCGACCGCGCCGCTGGCTCCGCCGGCGGCGTCGAATTGACGTGCGGCAGCCGTCCCCCAGTTGCCGAAGAGCTTGTCCCATACCGTCATCGCGAAAACCCCCACCGGACGATCCGAAACGCCGCGGGGCGGTCGTGAGGATGATCCTCACGACCGCCCCGGTCAGAGCGTTCCTCAAATGTGCCGGAGTCACACTCCGGAGGAGACCTCGGCCTTGGCTCCGGAGTCCCCGCCCGCCTCCGCCTCGCGGCGGTTGCGCCGCACCGAGGAGAGGAAGGACAGGCCGATCAGCACGATGCCGACGAGGCCGGTGACGACCTCCTTGATCTCGTACTTGATAGTGATCAGCAGGATGACGGCCAGCGCGCCGATGGCGTAGTGGGCGCCGTGCTCCAGGTAGACGTAGTCGTCCAGGGTGCCCTTGCGGACGAGGAAGACCGTGAGCGAACGGATGTACATCGCACCGATGCCCAGGCCCAGCGCCATGATGAAGATGTCGTTGGTGATGGCGAAGGCGCCGATGACGCCGTCGAAGGAGAACGACGCGTCGATGACCTCGAGGTAGAGGAACATGAAGAACGCGGCCTTGCCGGCCAGCCCGACGACCGAGCCGCCGCCGCTCTTCGCGGGCGCCTTCTCGGCCTCCTCCTCGGCCTCTTCCTCCTCCTGCTCCAGACGGTCCTCGAAGAAGCCGGACACGCCCCCGACGATCAGGTAGGTCACCAGGCCGCCGATGCCGGCGAGCAGCACCGTCGCGGCCTTGTCCACCGTGCCGTCGCCGCCGTGCACCGGCACGGCGGTGGCGAGGGTGGTGGCGGCGACGAGCAGGACGACGAGCGAGACGACCGTGGAGAGCGTGTCCAGCTTGCCCAGCCTGGCCAGCGGCTTCTCCAGCCAGTCCAGCCACTTGATGTCCCGGTCCTCGAAGATGAAGTCCAGGAAGATCATCAGCAGGAACATCCCGCCGAAGGCGGCGATGGCCGGATGCGCCGCGGTGACCAGTTCCTCGTAGCGGTCCTTGTTGTTGATCGCCAGGTCGACGGCCTCGATTGGGCCCAGCTTGGCGGTGATCGCGACGATGACGACCGGGAAGACCAGCCGCATGCCGAAGACGGCGATGAGGATGCCGACCGTCAGGAAGATCCGCTGCCAGAACGCGTTCATCTTCCGCAGGATGCCGGCGTTGATGACCGCGTTGTCGAACGAGAGCGAGATCTCCAGGACGGAGAGGATCGCGACGATCGCCAGCCCCTGCCACCCCCAGAGAACGCCGGCCAAGGCCAGTCCGGCCGCCGTGATGGCGAACGACCAACCAAAGGTTTTCAGGAGCACTGGCTACCCAATCCTTCGCTGTTCGGGTCCCTCCGCGCGGACGCGGCTTTACGAAACGTTGACCCCGAAGTCTAGGGCGATGCCTCGCAGGCCTGACGCGTACCCCTGCCCCACCGCTCGGAACTTCCACTCGCCGCCGTACCGGTAGACCTCACCGAAGATCATCGCCGTCTCGCCGGCCGCGTCCTCGCTGAGGTCGTAGCGGGCCAGCTCGCTGCCGTCGGCCTGGTTCACGACCCGGATGTAGGCGTTGCTGACCTGGCCGAAGCTCTGACCGCGGGTGTCGGCCTCGTGGATGGAGACCGGGAAGACGATCTTGTCGCAGCTGGCGGGCACCTTGGTGAGGTCCACCAGGATCGACTCGTCGTCGCCGTCGCCCTCACCGGTGAGGTTGTCGCCCGTGTGTTCGACGGATCCCTCGGGGCTCTTGAGGTTGTTGTAGAAGACGAAGTACTCGTCTCCCAGGACCCGGCCCGAGGCGCACAGCAGCGCACTGGCGTCGAGGTCGAAGGGGGCCCCCGTGGTGGAACGCGCGTCCCAGCCGAGGCCCACGGTGACGTTGGTGAGGTTCGGTGCGGCCTTGGAGAGGGAGACGTTGCCTCCCTTGGCGAGCGTTACGCCCATGATGTTGCTTCCTCCCCGAGATGACGGTGTTGCGCGGTGCGCGTCCGGCGCCGCACTCCCCCCAGGGGTGTACGGCGCCGGACCCGGTCGGTTTCGAGACGTCAGACGTTGACGCCGAAGTCCTGGGCGATCCCGCGCAGGCCCGAGGCGTAGCCCTGGCCGATGGCCCGGAACTTCCACTCGGCACCATTGCGGTAGAGCTCGCCGAAGACCATGGCGGTCTCGGTCGAGGCGTCCTCGCTGAGGTCGTAGCGGGCCAGCTCGGTGTTGTCGGCCTGGTTCACGACGCGGATGTAGGCGTTGCGCACCTGGCCGAAGCTCTGCTGGCGGCTCTCGGCCTCGTAGATGGAGACCGGGAAGACGATCTTCTGCACGTCCGCCGGCACGGCCGCCAGGTTGACCTTGATGACCTCGTCGTCGCCCTCGCCCTCACCGGTGAGGTTGTCGCCCTGGTGCTCGACGGAGCCGTCGGGGCTCTTGAGGTTGTTGAAGAAGACGAAGTTCTGGTCGTTGGCGACCTTCCCCTGGTCGTTCGTCAGCAGGGCGCTGGCGTCCAGGTCGAAGTCCGTACCGGTGGTGGTACGGGCGTCCCAGCCGAGACCGACGACGACCGCGGTCAGGTTCGGGGCCGCCTTGGTCAGCGAGACGTTGCCGCCCTTGCTGAGACTGACTCCCACGAGTCCTCCATAGGTTTCGAGGGGCCGGGCAGTGGTGACCGACCCGCGCCCCCGGTTGTGCGATGGCATCCGATCAACGGTTTGATCCTAGTGACCGGTTCCCACCGATTACAGGCTCTTGCGACGAAGGACGCCCGGATCCGGCGTCAGGGTTGCCCCAGGCGTCCCGGAAGTGCGCTCAGAGCGCGGCGAGCGCCTTGGTGTACTCGTTCAGGTCACGCGCGTCGGGCAGTCCGTTGACGATCGTCCAGCGGACGACACCCTCCTTGTCGATGATGAAGGTGCCGCGCAGGGCGCAGCCCTTCTCCTCGTCGAAGACGCCGTAGGCGCGGCTGGCCTCGCCGTGCGGCCAGAAGTCGGACAGCAGGGGGTACTCCAGACCCTCCTGCTCGGCGAAGACGCGCAGGGAGAACGGCGAGTCGTTGGAGACGGCCAGCAGCTGCACGTCGTCGTTGGCGAACTTCGGCAGCTCGTCGCGCAGGGCGCACAGCTCGCCGGTGCACACGCCGGTGAAGGCGAAGGGGTAGAAGAGCAGCACGACGTTCTTCTCACCACGGAAGTCGGAGAGCCGGACGGTCTCGCCGTGCTGGTTCTTCAGCGCGAAGTCCGGAGCCTTGTCGCCTACGGCGATTGCCATGGGGAACACCTTTCTGGTGACGGAGCCTGTCGGCGGGCCCAGTCTGTCACTGCCGTCACAGCCGCCGGGCGGCGGGTGACGGCCGGCGCGAGGGGCGGTCGCGTCCGGCGGGGCGCCCGGTACGGCACGGAAAGCGCCGCACCCCCGGCGACCGAGGTCGCCGGGGGTGCGGGAGCGTCGCGGGTGTGCCGGTCCTCGCGGACTAGCGGCGGCCGGTCTTGGCGGCCTTGGGGGTGGCGAGGCGGCTGCCGTTCCAGTCCTTGCCCACGCTGATGCTCTTGGTCTGGGAGAGGCCGGCGGTGCGGGCCGCCTCATTGATGTCGCTGGGCTCGATGTAGCCCTCGCGGCCCGTCTTGGGCGTGAGGAGGCAGATCATGCCGTCCTCTTCGAGCAGACCGATGGCATCCACCAGCGCGTCTGTGAGGTCGCCGTCCTCGTCGCGGAACCACAGCAGGACGGCGTCGGCGACATCGTCGTACTCCTCGTCGACGAGCTCCGTGCCGGTGTGTTCCTCGATGGCCTCACGGAGATCTTGCTCGGTGTCCTCGTCGAAACCGAGCTCCTGGACCACCTGTCCGGGCTGGAAACCCAGCCTGGCGGCAAGGGTCCGCTCCTCCGCGTGGTCCGCGGTCGCGCTCACGGATTGCCTCCTGTCATCTTTCGAGAAATTGTCTTGTGCTGCTCGCGTACGCAAGGCATTGGGCGTAGTCCACACGTGCCGGACGGATCGCGCAAGTACCCGGCCGTCGAGACCGCCGAAACGTTGACGAACACGACCGTCTTATGGCAACTCCAACCATCAGGCAGCAAGCGCGAGTGATTCACACCACAGGGTTCTGCCGGGTTTGCGAAGTTACTCCGTGCGATTACGGGACTCAGGTCCGAACGGCCGTACGCGGGGGACTCTCATAGGGGGCGTAAGGTTGCGATTTGGCCGCCGCAGGCGACCAACCACCGACGATTTGTCTCTTGGGTGGGGGTTACCGCCCAGTAGAGATGACGTTTCCGCCGCCGCGGTCCACGATGGGAGCCGGCGCGACTCATAAGCAAAGACCGTATTGACCCGCGTGCACAGCATCGATCATGTGCGAGCACGACACGACCAGAACAGCGAAGGAACAGCGTGGCTTCCGGATCCGATCGCAACCCGATCATCATTGGCGGTCTTCCCAGCCAGGTCCCGGACTTCGATCCCGAAGAGACCCAGGAGTGGCTCGACTCGCTCGACGCGGCTGTCGATGAGCGAGGCCGGGAACGTGCCCGCTACCTCATGCTTCGCCTGATCGAGCGGGCACGCGAGAAGCGCGTCGCCGTGCCCGAGATGCGCAGCACGGACTACGTCAACACCATCGCGACCAAGGACGAGCCGTTCTTCCCCGGCAACGAGGAGATCGAGCGCAAGGTCCTGAACGCGACCCGGTGGAACGCGGCCGTCATGGTCTCGCGCGCCCAGCGCCCGGGCATCGGCGTCGGCGGCCACATCGCCACCTTCGCCTCCTCGGCCTCCCTGTACGACGTGGGCTTCAACCACTTCTTCCGGGGCAAGGACGAGGGTGACGGCGGCGACCAGATCTTCTTCCAGGGCCACGCCTCGCCGGGCGTCTACGCCCGCGCCTTCCTGCTGGACCGACTGTCCGAGCAGCAGCTGGACGCCTTCCGCCAGGAGAAGTCGAAGGCTCCCTACGGCCTGTCCAGCTACCCGCACCCGCGGCTGATGCCGGACTTCTGGGAGTTCCCGACCGTCTCGATGGGCCTCGGCCCCCTCGGCGCGATCTACCAGGCCCGCATGAACCGCTACATGCAGGCGCGCGGCATCGCCGACACCTCCAAGTCCCACGTTTGGGCGTTCCTGGGCGACGGCGAGATGGACGAGCCCGAGTCGCTCGGCCAGCTGTCCCTGGCCGCTCGCGAGGGCCTGGACAACCTGACCTTCGTCGTCAACTGCAACCTGCAGCGCCTCGACGGCCCGGTCCGCGGCAACGGCAAGATCATGCAGGAGCTGGAGTCGCAGTTCCGCGGCGCCGGCTGGAACGTGATCAAGCTGGTCTGGGACCGCTCCTGGGACCCGCTGCTGGCCCAGGACCGCGACGGCATCCTGGTCAACAAGCTCAACAGCACCCCCGACGGCCAGTTCCAGACGTACGCCACCGAGACCGGCGCGTACATCCGTGAGCACTTCTTCGGCGACGACCAGCGTCTGCGGAAGATGGTCGAGGGCATGACCGACGACCAGATCCTGCACCTGGGCCGTGGCGGTCACGACCACAAGAAGATCTTCGCGGCCTACGCGGCGGCCAAGGCCCACAAGGGCCAGCCGACCGTGATCCTCGCGCAGACGGTCAAGGGCTGGACGCTCGGCCCGAACTTCGAGGGCCGCAACGCGACCCACCAGATGAAGAAGCTGACGGTCGAGGACCTCAAGCGCTTCCGGGACCGCCTCCACATCCCGATCGCCGACAAGGAGCTGGAGTCCGGCCTGCCGCCGTACTACCACCCGGGTCGCGACTCGGAGGAGATCCAGTACATGCACGACCGGCGCAAGTCGCTGGGCGGCTACGTGCCGACCCGCGTCGTGCGCGCCAAGCCGCTGCAGCTGCCGGGCGACAAGGCCTACGCCCCGATCAAGAAGGGCTCCGGCCAGCAGTCGATCGCCACCACGATGGCGTTCGTCCGTCTGCTGAAGGACCTCATGCGGGACAAGGAGATCGGCAAGCGCTTCGTGCCGATCGCCCCCGACGAGTACCGCACCTTCGGCATGGACTCGCTGTTCCCGTCGGCGAAGATCTACAACCCGCTGGGCCAGCAGTACGAGGCCGTGGACCGCGAGCTGCTGCTCGCGTACAAGGAGTCCCCGACCGGTCAGATGCTGCACGACGGCATCTCCGAGGCGGGCTGCACCGCGTCGCTGATCGCCGCGGGCTCCGCGTACGCCACGCACGGCGAGCCGCTGATCCCGATCTACGTCTTCTACTCGATGTTCGGGTTCCAGCGCACGGGTGACCAGTTCTGGCAGATGGCCGACCAGCTGGCCCGAGGCTTCGTCCTCGGCGCCACCGCCGGTCGCACCACCCTGACGGGTGAGGGCCTGCAGCACGCCGACGGCCACTCGCACCTGCTGGCCTCGACCAACCCGGGCGTCGTCGCGTACGACCCGGCGTTCGGCTACGAGATCGCGCACATCGTCCAGGACGGTCTGCGGCGTATGTACGGTGAGAACGCGGAGGACATCTTCTACTACCTCACCGTCTACAACGAGCCTATCCAGCACCCGGCCGAGCCGGAGAACGTGGACGCCGAGGGCATCCTCAAGGGTCTGTACCGCTACAAGGCGGCCGAGGCCGGCGCCGTCCCGGCGCAGATCCTCGCCTCCGGCGTGGCCGTGCCGTGGGCCCTGGAGGCCCAGCGCATCCTCGCCGAGGAGTGGAACGTCAAGGCGGACGTCTGGTCGGCGACCTCCTGGAACGAGCTGCGCCGCGACGCCATCGAGGTGGAGGAGCACAACCTGCTCCACCCGGAGGAGGAGCAGCGCGTCCCGTACGTGACGAAGAAGCTCGCCGGCGCCGAGGGCCCGAAGGTCGCCGTGTCCGACTGGATGCGCGCGGTTCCGGACCAGATCGCCCGCTGGGTGCCCGGCTCGTACCAGTCGCTCGGTGCGGACGGCTTCGGCTTCGCGGACACGCGGGGCGCGGCCCGTCGCTTCTTCCACATCGACGCGCAGTCGATCGTCCTGGGCGTGCTCACCGAGCTCGCCAAGGAGGGCAAGATCGACCGTTCGGCCCTGAAGCAGGCCATCGACCGCTACCAGCTCCTGGACGTGGCCGCGGCCGACCCGGGCGCGGCCGGCGGCGACGCCTGATCCCGTCCGGATCACCCCGTTCGAAGGGGCGGCCCCCCACCTCGTGGAGGTGGGGGGCCGCCCCTTTTTCCGCTCAGCTCTCCCAGACCTTGTACGCGCGCACCACGTAGGGCGACTCCGGGACCCAGGTCCCCGAGGGGTAGGTGGCGAACTCGCCGGTCTCGGCGCAGGTGGCGCTCTGGTACGTCGTCACGGGCCGGCCCGTGCGGTTGGCGAAGGACGCCGCCGTGGTGCCGGCGGGCAGGGTGACGCAGCTCTCGATCTCGATGCCGGCGAGCTCGCTGGTGGCCCGCTCGCCCCGGAAGCCCGCCTTGGGCCAGACGCACAGTTGCCCCGCCGAGCACTCGCCCCGGCGTTTGTCCGGGGCGGCGCTGGCCGTGGGCGCGGCCGCGCAGGCCAGGACGGTGGCGAGGCCGAGGACCAGCGCGGTGGTACGGGTCGTACGCATATGGGTTCCTCCCCCAGTCCGGCGTCGGATCCGACGGTGGATCCGACGGTGCGACGAGTCTTGCCGCGCAAGATCGACGCTGCCAAGGGCGCGGGTCCGGCCATGCCCTGATAGGGGAAGGCGGCCGAAAACGGGGGCGGTACCGAGGTACCGCCGCCGTCGGGCCGTGGGAGACAAGGGTCAGAGGTGCGCCGCGCCGGCGCCGGCCTCCGCGTTCTCACCCCGCTTGGTGAACAGGGCGACGACCGCGGCGAAGACGGCGACGCATCCGGCGATGGTGAAGGCCTGGTTCATGCCGGACATGAAGGTGTCGTGCGCGATGGAAGTGATCTTCTCGGCCACCTGGGGCGGCGCGTGCGGCGGCACCGGGGCGACGCCGAGCTGGACGGCGTCCTTGGCCCCGTCCAGTTGCTCCGGCGCGAGCGGCGGCAGTCCCGCCGCCGTCCACTTCTCCGGCAGCAGGTGGTCCACCCGCGAGGCCACCACGGCGCCGAGGACGGCCGTCCCCAGCGAGCCGCCGACCTGCATGGCGCCCTGCTGGAGGCCGCCCGCCACACCGGCGTGCGCCAGCGGGGCGTTGCCGACGATGACCTCGGTGGCACCCACCATGACCGGCGCGAGGCCGATGCCGAGCAGCGCGAACCACACGGACATGCGCCCCGTGCTCGTGTCCACGTCCAGGGTGGCCATGCCGAAGCAGGCGACCGCGGTGGAAACCATGCCGCCGACCAGGGGGACACGCGGGCCGAACCTGGTGATGAGCGCGCCCGCGACGGGCGAGGCCACGATCATCATGCCGGTGAGGGGCAGCAGGTGGAGGCCGGCGTCGACGGGGGCCATGCCGTGGACGTTCTGCAGGTAGAAGGTGACGAAGAAGACGCCGCCGATGAAGGCGAACGCCATCAGCACCATCAGGACCGTGCCGGCGGACAGCGGCAGCGACCGGAAGAGGCTGAGCGGCAGCAGCGGCTCGCGCGTCCTGGCCTGCCAGAGGGCGAAGAGGACGAAGCACACGGCGGAGGCGCCCAGGAAGGCCAGGGTCTTCCCGCTGCCCCAGTGCCAGTCGGCCACCTTGATCAGTGCCCAGATGACGCAGAACATCGCGGCCGAGAGCAGCCCGATGCCCAGGAGGTCGAAGGAGCGGGGGGCGTTCTCGGCGCGGTGGTCACGCAGGATCACCAGGCCGAGGACAAGCGCGAGGGCGCCGATCGGCAGGTTGATGAAGAACACCGACTGCCAGTTGACGTGCTCGACGAGCAGCCCGCCGACGATCGGCCCGCCGGCCGTCGACGCGCCGATGACCATGCCCCATAAGCCGATGGCCATGTTGAGCTTCTCGGCCGGGAAGGTGGCGCGCAGCACGGCGAGGGCGGCGGGCATGAGGAGCGCGCCGAACAGGCCCTGGAGCACCCGGAAGGTGACGATCAGCGACACGCTGCCGGACAGGGCGATGAGCCCGGAGGACAGGGCGAAGCCGGTGGTGCCGATGAGGAAGATCGGCCGGTGGCCGAAGCGGTCGCCGAGCTTGCCGGCGGTGATCAGGGCGACGGCGAGGGCGAGGAGGTAGGCGTTGGTGATCCATTGGACGTCGGCGAGCGAGGCGCCCAGGTCCTTCTGGATGGCGGGGTTGGCGATGGCGACGATCGTGCCGTCGAGCGCGACCATCATCACGCCGATCGCGACGGTCACGAGTGTCAGCCAGGGGTGGCCCCGCAGGCCCTTGGCGGGTCCGGGGTCATCCGGCGGCGTCGCCTCGGCGACGGTGGTCTCAAACGTCATGCACCGAGATTATGGCAGTCTCTGTCAATTGACAATCCACTTCAACCGTCATGATCTGCCAGACCGGCCACGGCTATTCTGAGCAGCGGAAACACAGCGAGAAGAGGCGAACATGCACGCGATCGAGAGCGCGCCGGGGCGCACGGCGGCGCCCTCGTCGGGCCTGCGCGAGCGCAAGAAGCAGCGCACCCGGGACGCCCTCGTCAGAGCGGCCCTGGAGCTGTTCTCCCTCAAGGGCTACGAGGGCACCACGGTCGACGAGATCGCCGGCGCGGCGGACGTCTCCCAGCGGACCTTCTTCCGCTACTTCGCGGGCAAGGAGGAGGTCGCCCTCGCCGTCCAGCACATGGTGGAGTCGCACTTCTTCGCCGCCGTGTACGACCGCCCCGCCGAGGAGCCCCCGCTCACCGCGCTGCGGGCCGCGGTCCTCGCCTCCTGGGACACCATCGAGGAGGCCATCCAGGCGGTCGTCCCCCTGGAACTGCACATCCGCACCTACCGGATGATCCAGGAGACCCCCCAGCTGCTCGCCGCCCACCTGCGCCGCCTCGCCGAGCTGGAGGACCAGCTCGCCCAGGAGATCGCCCGCCGGGAGGACCTGCCCGCGGACGACCCCCGGCCGCGGATCCTGGTCGCGGCGTTCAGCGGGGTGATGCGCGAGACCGGCAAGCTGTGGGCCGACGTGGTGGACGGGGACATGGCCGAGCTCCGGCGCACCACCGCGCGGTATTTGGACCAGATCGGACCGGCGCTGGCGGAAAACTGGCGTTCTTGAGCGGTTGGCGGGTGAGTGCGCTCCATCACGGACCACCCAAACGTGAGATAGCTCACCGAACTTACGACGGCGCACCGCTTTCTCCTACTGTGGTGCGCGGTGACTTCATTCCCTGAGCTCGGCTCCCCCTCCTCGATCCCCTGGACGAACGCGACCACGGTCTGGCGCGCGCTGCTCGCGCTGGCGGTGGTGTTCGTCATGCTCGCCACGACCGGCTGGACCGCGGTCAGAGGCCACCGGGTGGACACCGACCTGCGCGCCGCCTCGCTCAAGGCATGGCTGCACGGCTCCATAGGCGGCCGGCCGCTGCCCTCCGCCACGGCGGAGCCCGGCGCGCTGACCCGCTTCTTCGGCTCGCTCTCCGCCGGGCAGCGCGAGCAGCTCGCCGACCGCTACCCCTTCGTCGTCGGCAACCTCTCCGGCGCACCCGTGGACCTCCGCTACCGCGCCAACAAGGTCTCCCTGGGCGTCGCCCGCGCGGTCGAGGAGCGCCGCGCGCGCGACAACGGGCTCACCCCCGCCGGCCGCACCGAGGCGAGCCGCAGGATGCACCGCTTCGAGTCCCTGCTCTCCGGGGGCCGGCAGGTCCTCGCCTTCGACCCCGCCGGCCCCGGTCGGGTCGCCGAGGTCTTCGGAGACCTGGAGCGCGCCGACCGGGTCTCGGTGGTCGTCCCGGGCGTCGACACCAACCTCCTCACGTTCGAGAAGACCCAGCGCGCCTACAGCGCCCCTGTGGGTATGGCTCGTTCCCTCTACGCCGCCGAGGGGAAGACCCGCCCCGGCACCAGAACGGCCGTCATCGCCTGGGCCGACTACACCTCGCCCGCGGGCGTCGGCATGGACGCCGCGACGGGCAAGCTCGCCGCCGAGGGCGCGCTGCGGCTGCGCAAGCTGGTGCGGACGCTGCCGGGGGACTCGCGCGTCTCGCTGTTCTGCCACAGCTACGGCTCGGTGGTGTGCGGCGTCGCCGCCCGCGAGCTCTCCCCCCGCGTCACCGACGTGGCGGTGGCCGGCAGCCCCGGCATGCGCGCCGAACACGCCTCCGACCTGGGCACCGGCGCCCGGATATGGGCGATGCGCGATCAGGACGACTGGATCCAGGGCGTGCCCCACATGGAGGTCGGCGGCCTGGGCCACGGCGCGGACCCCGTCTCCGCCGGCTTCGGCGCCCGCCTGCTGTCCGCCTCGGGGGCCCGCGGCCACGGCGGCTACTTCGAGCCCGGCACCACCAGCCTCGCCAACTTCGCCGGCATCGGAGTCGGAGCACCCACGTCCGTTCGGTGCGCGGGTGACGCGAGTGACTGCACGGAGGGGCTGGGGGCGGATCAGACCGTCCCCGCGGTTTGACGCGCGTAGCACGCGGAGGGGGGACGGCCGGGCGGCCGCCGCATACGATGAGCGGCATGGGTGATGTGCTGGCCGGTTTCCACACCGTCTGGGAGTTCGACACCGACTCCGTGCTCATCCGCTTCGAACGGGGGATCCGCACACCGAGGCTGCTCCAGGTGCTCGGCGAGCGGCGCATCCCCTACGAGGCGCTCGCGGCGGTCGAACAGACCCCCGGGAGGCACGGGACGGTGGTGCTGCGCGCCGTGCCCAGACCCGGCGCGGACCCGCTGATGGACGCGGCCGACGGCCGGCTGAAGGAGGCCTGCGACCCCTACCGGCTGGTGCTCCCCGCCGAGCGCGAGCTGCTCGCCGAGTACTACGCCGAGCAGATACGGGCCCGGCTCGGCCGCCACGCGGACGAGCCCGCCGAGCGGCATCTGGTGGCGGCACCGACGCCGCCGCCGTCCTTCAAGGCCTACGACGGCAAGGCGTCGTTCGACGGCCGGGCCGTCTCCTTCCGCTGGTTCTGGACCGGGGCGACCTCCGCCAAGTGGAAGGCGGGCGACCAGCGATTCGCCGTCGAGGAGCTCGCCGGGGTGCGCTGGCGCTCCCCCGACACCCTCGGCGGGCATCTGCGGCTCATCCGGCGCGGGACCGAGGGCCTGCGCCCGGAGCCGGCCGACCAGGACCCGGCCGCCGTGGTCTTCGGCATGGGCTACGGCCTCGTCCACGAGTCGCTGCCCTTCGCCGCGGCCGTCCTGGAGGCCGTACGGGCCACGGCCCCCGCCCACGACCGCGAGACCGTCCCCGCGGCCGCCGCCCGCCCGGACCCCGGCGGCATCGCCGAGCGCATCCGGCACCTGGGCGAGCTGCACGACGCGGGCCTGCTCACGGACGACGAGTTCAGCGTGAAGAAGGCCGAGCTCCTGGCCGAGTTGTAGGACGTCGCCTCGGGACGGGCCGTCCCCCGAGGGCGGCCTGATACCGGGGTATGACCTCGGCCCCGCCGGCCGGCACCGTGGGGTGACGTCCCCGCCGGACCGGCGATCTACGCTGGTCGGGCCATGCGCCAGAGCCCCTTCCTCCTCCTCCGCGATCTCTTCGTGCCCGCCGGACCGCCGGATCCGTTCCTCGGCCGGTCCCGGCGGCCCTTCGTGCGGCGGCTGCCGTATCTGATCGCCGGCGCGTTCGTCGCCGCCCTGCTGCCCGTCACCGCGACGCTGCTCCCGCACGAGTACGGCGTGAACAGCGACCTCGCCATGGCGCTGGCCCTCGCCCAGACCGCCCCGTTCCTGGTCGCCGTGCGCAGGCCCCTGCTGGCCTGGGCGATCGCGTTCACGGCCTGCGTCGCGGGCGCGCTGACGCTGCCACCGCCGCTGCCGGGCTCCACCGTCGTGCCGTGGCCTCCGACGGCGATCATCGGGATGCTGCTGCTGATGTTCGCCGTCGGCCTGCGCGAACGCCTGCGGACGGTCGCCGCCGTCTGGGTGCTGGTCACCGTGGCCGGCTACCTCCTCGACGCCGGCTACCGGCCCCGCGGCAACGGCAGCTGGCTGATCCCCGTCATCCTCGGCGGCCTGCTGATGCTGGTGGGCAGCGCGCTGCGCAAGAGCAGCAGCGCCCAGCAGGCGCTGGCCGAGCAGGAGACCATCAGCGAGGCCGAGCGCGCCCGCCGCACGCTCCTGGAGGAGCGCACCCGCATCGCCCGCGAGCTGCACGACGTGGTCGCCCACCACATGTCCGTCATCACCGTGCAGGCGGACAGCGCCCCGTACCGCCTCACGGACCTCCCCGACGCCGCGCGCGAGGAGTTCGCCTCGATCGCCGCCACCGCGCGGGAGTCGCTGACCGAGATGCGCCGCCTGCTGGGCGTGCTGCGCAGCGAGGAGGGCGGCGACGGGAAGGAGCGGGCGCCGCAGCCCGGCGTGGCGCGCGTGCCGCAGCTCGTCGAGGCGACGGTACGGGCGGGGCTGCCGGTGGAGCTCTCGATGCCCGGGGAGGGCGTGCCGGCGCCGCCGCAGGCCGTGGACCTGTCGGCCTACCGCATCGTGCAGGAGGCCCTGGCCAACGTGGTCCGGCACGCGCCGGGCGCGGCCACCCGGGTGTCCCTCTCCCCCGACCCGGGCGGCGAGGGGCTGATGGTGCTGGTCGTCAACGGAGCCTCGAACGACCCCGACGCGCCGCCGCTGGAGACCTCCGGCACCGGCCACGGCCTGGTGGGCATGCGCGAGCGGGTCCGGCTGGTGGGCGGCACCCTCGACACCGGCCCCCTGCCGGACGGCGGCTTCCGGGTGGCGGCCCGCCTCCCGTTCCCGCACCCGACCACGACCGAAGAGGAACCCGCCCCCGCATGACCATCAAGGTGATCATCGTCGACGACCAGGCCATGGTGCGTGCCGGCTTCGCCGCGCTGCTGGCCGCACAGTCCGACATCGACGTCGTCGGCGACGCGGCGGACGGCCGGCAGGGGGTGGAGCTGAGCCGCTCCACGCACCCCGACGTGGTGCTGATGGACGTCCGCATGCCGGAGATGGACGGTCTGGAGGCGGCGCGCCGGCTCCTCGACCCCCCGGCCGGCGTGGTGCACCGGCCCAAGGTGCTGATGCTGACGACCTTCGACGTCGACGACTACGTCTACGAGGCCCTGCGCGCGGGCGCCTCCGGCTTCCTCCTCAAGGACGCCCCGCCGGCCGACCTGATCTCCGCGGTGCGAGTGGTGGCGGCCGGCGAGGCGCTGCTGGCCCCCTCGGTCACCCGCCGCCTCATCGCCGACTTCGCCGCCCGGCCGGCGCCGCGGCGCAGCCGTCCGGTGCGGCTGAACGGGCTGACGCCGCGGGAGACGGAGGTCCTGGAGCTGATCGCGCGGGGCCTGTCGAACCAGGAGATCGCCGCGACGCTCGTCCTCGCCGAACAGACGGTCAAGACCCACATCGGGCGCGTGCTGTCCAAGCTGGGACTGCGGGACCGGGCCCAAGCGGTGATCTTCGCCTACGAGTCGGGGCTGGTGTCCCCGGGCGAGGGGTGAACCTCCGCTACTCGCGGTCCGCCGAGGTGTGGGACATGTCGGAGTAGCGGTCGCCGGCGACCTTGCCGGCGATCGGCTCCAGGGCGGCCAGGTCGTCCGCCGTGAGCTCGACGCGCGTCGCCGCCGTGTTCTCCTCCAGGCGCGCCCGCCGCCGCGTGCCCGGGATGGGGACGACGGTCAGGCCGTGCACCCGGGCCTGCTGCTGCACCCAGGCCAGGGCCACCTGTCCCGGGGTGGCGCCGTGCGCCTCGGCGATGCGCCGCACCGGCTCCAGCAGGGCGGCGTTGGCCTCGGCGTTGTCGCCCGTGAAGCGCGGCTGCGTACGGCGCCAGTCGTCGCTCGACAGCTCCTTGTCCGCGCTGACGAAAGCACCCGTCAGGAAGCCGCGGCCGAGCGGCGAGTACGGCACGAGCGCCACGCCCAGCTCCCGGGCGGCGGCCACGACGCTGGTCTCGATGTCGCGGCTGAAGAGGGACCACTCCGACTGCACGGCGGCGATGGGGTGCACGGCCTGCGCGGCACGCAGCTCACTGCCCGTCACCTCGCTCAGGCCCAGGTGCTTGACCTTGCCCTCGCGCACCAGGTCGGCCATGGCGCCGACCGACTCCTCAAGGGGGACCTCGGGGTCGCGGCGGTGCATGTAGTAGAGGTCGATCTCGTCGACGCCCAGCCGCCGCAGGCTGGCCTCGACGGCCTGGCGGATGTACGGGGGGTCGTTGCGGATGGTCCGCTTCGTGGTGTCGGTGGGGTCCTCGGGGTCGGGTGCGATGGCGAACTTCGTGGCGAGCACCACGTGTTCGCGGTGGGCCCGGACGAAGGGCGCGAGGAACTTCTCGTTCTCACCCATGCCGTACATGTCGGCGGTGTCGAAGAGCGTGACGCCCAGTTCCAGGGCGCGCTCCAGCGTCGCGCGGGCCTCCGCCACGTCGGTCGTCGGCCCGTAGGCGAAGCTCATGCCCATGCAGCCGAGGCCCTGCACGCCGACCTCGGGGCCGCCGTCGCCCAGCGTCACGCTCTTGATCTTGTCGTTGCTCATGGGTACGTCATGCCCCTTCGGACGCCCGGCGTTGGGCGTCGGCGTAGATTTCAATCTTGTAGTCGAGGACGTCGAGAGTGCCGCGCAGCTCTTCGATCCGTTTGCGCACCTGCTCGCGGTGGGCGGTCAGCAGCCGTTCGCGTTCGGCGAGCGTGTGCTCGCCCTCGCGGACCAGTTCGGCGTAGCGGACCATGTCGGCCACGGTCATCCCGGTCAGCCGCAGCCGGCCCACCAGGTCCAGCCAGTCCAGGTCGCGGTCGGTGTAGCGGCGCTGTCCGGTGTGGGAGCGGTCGACGTGCGGCATCAGCCCGATCCGCTCGTACCAGCGCAGCGTGTGGGCGGACAGCCCGGCGTAGGCGGCCACTTCACTGATCGTGTAGCGGTCGCGGCCCCCGGGGCGCGCCTCGCGCCGCCGGTCCAGCGTCGCGCAGCTGCGTACCGGTGCGGTCTCCAGCACGGTCATGCCACTTCCCCCCTCGCGAACGTTCCCGCGTCGTGCGGTGACCCCCACGCTAGAGACTTGGAGTGCACTCCAAGCAAGTAGGCTTTCGCGGCATGGAAAGCCTGCGGATGATCGAGAACTGGCCGGTGGAGACCGCGGCGGCGGCAGTCGTGCGCGCCGACGGCACCGTGGCGGGACGTTGCGGGCCGACGGGACACCGCTTCCCGCTGGCGTCCGTGACCAAGCCGCTGGCGGCCTACGCCGCGCTGATCGCCGTCGAGGAGGGCGCGGTCGAGCTGGACGAGCCGGCCGGTCCCGAGGGCGCCACCGTACGGCACCTGCTGGCGCACACGGCCGGACTGGCCTTCGACGAGCACCGGGCGGTGGCCGCGCCGGGCACCCGCCGGCTGTACTCCAACGCCGGGTTCGAGGTGCTGGGCGACCACATCGCCAAGGCGACGGACATCCCCTTCGCCGCGTACCTGCGCGAGGCGGTGCTGGAGCCGCTCGGCATGACGGCCACGGACCTCCCCGGGTCGCCGGCCAAGGACGGCGTCTCGACGGTGGACGACCTGGCGCTCTTCGCCGCCGAACTCCAGGCGCCGCGGCTGCTGTCGCGCGCCACGCTCGCGGAGGCGACCTCGGTGGTCTTCCCCGGGCTGACCGGGGTCCTGCCGGGCTACGGCCACCAGCGCCCGAACGACTGGGGGCTGGGCTTCGAGATCCGGGACGGGAAGTCCCCGCACTGGACGGGGCTTTCGTCCTCGCCGCGGACGTACGGCCACTTCGGGCAGTCCGGCACGTTCCTGTGGGTGGACCCGGACGCGGGGGCGGCGTGCGTGGCGCTCGCGGACCGGGCGTTCGGGCCCTGGGCCGTCGAGGCGTGGCCGCCGCTGACGGACGCGGTGCTCGCCGAGCTCCGCGCCTGACGAACCGCGCGGGCTCAGCCGAAGTGCGGCTCGGCGTGCATCTCCCACGCCAGCAGTTCGGCGGAGCCGATCGCTTCGGCCTCCACGTCCACGGCGTCCGTCAGCCGTGCGGCGTCCCCTTCGCGCAGCACCTCGCCGGCCGTGCGCACGGCGCCGCGCACCACGTGCACGTACAGCCACGGCGCGTCCGGCAGCGCCGTGCGCTCGCCGTCGCGCAGGCGCCGCACGTGCAGCACGGCGTCCGCGCGCTCCAGCGCGTAGGGGGTGCCGTCGGCGATGCCCCGCACCACCTCGTACGAGGGATCGCCGCCGAATTCGGATGGAGTCAGCCACATCTGGACGAAACGCAAGGGAACGGACCCGGCGTTGCGCTCGACGTGACGGACGCCGGAACCCGCGCTGAGCCGCTGGAGGTCGCCCGGGCGTACGGTGACCACATGGCCGGCGGAGTCCTCGTGGGCGAGCTCACCCTCCACGACCCAGGTGACGATCTCCACGTCCCGGTGCGGGTGCTCGGCGAAGCCCGCGCCTCCCGCCAGCCGCTCCTCGTTACAGGCCGCGAGCGGGCCGAAGCGGACGTTGTCGGGGTCGTAGAAGCCGGAGAAGGAGAAGGCGTGCCGGGTCTCGATGCCGGCCTCCGGATCACCGCCCCGGAAGCGCTCCGCGGCCCGCTGCACGTACGTCATCGGCCCACCGTAGCCCGGCGAAGCGCCCCACAGGGGTCCCGGCGGCCCCGCACCCCACCCGAATAAGGCAGGCTTGTCCCGTGCCCGAACCAGCTGCCCGTACCCCGCATCCGCACAGCGCCACCCTGCGCAACCTGGAGAAGTCCTCCGGAACGCTGGCCGCCGCGGCCATCGCCCGGATGGACGCCCAGTTGCCGTGGTACCGGGCGATGCCCCCGGAGAACCGCTCCTGGATCGGCCTGGTGGCCCAGGCCGGCATCGCCGCGTTCACGGAGTGGTTCCGGCACCCGGAGACGCCGCAGGCCATCAGCACGGACGTGTTCGGCACGGCTCCCCGCGAGCTGACCCGGGCGATCACCCTGCGCCAGACCGTGGAGATGGTGCGCACCACCATCGAGGTCATGGAGTCGGCGATCGACGAGGTGGCCGCCCCGGGCGACACCTCGGCGCTGCGCGAGGCGCTGCTGGTGTACGCCCGGGAGATCGCCTTCGCCACCGCCCAGGTCTACGCCCAGGCCGCCGAGGCCCGCGGCGCCTGGGACGCCCGGCTGGAGTCGCTGGTGGTCAACGCGGTGCTGTCGGGCGAGGCCGACGAGGGTGCGCTGTCGCGGGCGGCCGCGCTGGGCTGGAACTCCCCCGAGCACGTGTGCGTCGTGCTGGGCACGGCCCCGAACGGGGACAGCGAGCTGACGGTCGAGGCGATCCGCCGGGCCGCGCGGCACGCCAAGGCGCAGGTCCTGACCGGGGTGCTCGGCGACCGGCTGGTGGTGATCGCGGGCGGCTCGGACAATCCCCTCCAGGCGGCGAAGGCGCTGATCGGCCCGTTCGCCGCGGGCCCGGTGGTGGCCGGCCCGGTGGTGGGCGACCTGCTGGCCGCGACCCGGTCCGCGGCCGCCGCCGCGGCGGGCCTGAAGGCCTGCGCCGCCTGGCCGGACGCGCCCCGGCCCGTGCTCGCCGACGACCTCCTGCCGGAGCGGGCGATGGCCGGCGACCCGGTCGCCCGGGAACAGCTGGTGGAGGAGATCTACAGACCGCTGGAGGAGGCGGGCTCGGCACTCCTGGAGACGCTGAGCGTCTACCTGGAGCAGGCGAGCAGCCTGGAGGGGGCGGCACGCATGTTGTTCGTCCACCCCAACACCGTGCGATACCGGCTTCGACGTGTGACCGACGTCACCGGCTGGTCACCCTCCGATGTCCGGTCGGCCTTCACCCTGCGGATCGCACTGATCCTCGGCCGTCTGGCCGACGCGGAGTGACATCCCTACGCTTTTGTTGAGGGTCAACAATTCCCCTGACGGTTCTTCGTCCCTGTCCCCACGGGTGGGCGATGCCGTCCCCGAGAGAGAGTGTGAGAGTGCTCGTACTCGTCGCCCCCGGCCAGGGCGCTCAGACGCCCGGCTTCCTGACCCCCTGGCTCGACCTCCCCGGTGTCTCGGACCGTCTCACCGAGTGGTCCTCCGCCATCGGTCTGGACCTCGTCCACTACGGCACGAACGCCGGCGACGACGAGATCCGTGACACCGCGGTCGCCCAGCCGCTGCTCGTGGCGTCCGCCCTGGTCTCCGCCCGTCAGCTGTTCGCCGGCCCGGACGACTTCTCCCGCGTCGTGGGCGCGGCCGCCGGCCACAGCGTCGGCGAGCTGGCCGCCGCCGCGCTGACGGGGGTGCTCTCCGAGCGTTCCGTCATGGAGCTGGTCCGCCGGCGCGGGCTGGCCATGGCCGAGGCCGCGGCCGTC
Organism: Streptomyces cinnamoneus; assembly: GCF_002939475.1. Taxonomy (NCBI): domain Bacteria; kingdom Bacillati; phylum Actinomycetota; class Actinomycetes; order Kitasatosporales; family Streptomycetaceae; genus Streptomyces; species Streptomyces cinnamoneus. The sequence goes on from NZ_PKFQ01000001.1 coordinate 2,181,271, forward strand.
ACCGAGACCGGCATGGCCGCGCTGCTCGGCGGCGAGCCGGACGTCGTGCTCCCGCACCTGGAGCGCCTCGGCCTGACCCCGGCGAACGTCAACGGGGCGGGCCAGATCGTGGCCGCCGGCACCAAGGAGCAGCTGGAGGCGCTCGCCGCGGAGAAGCCCGAGGGCACCCGCAAGGTCGTGGCGCTGAAGGTGGCGGGCGCGTTCCACACCCACCACATGGCTCCGGCCGTCTCCGCCCTGGAGAGCGCCGTCCGCGAGCTGAGCCCCGCCGACCCGCACACGGCCTACGTCTCCAACAAGGACGGCCGCGTCGTCTCCGACGGCCGGGAGGTCGTCGCCCGGCTGGTGGGCCAGGTGGCCAACCCGGTCCGCTGGGACCAGTGCATGGAGACCTTCAAGGAGCTCGGCGTCACCGCGATCATCGAGGTCGCCCCCGGCGGCACCCTGGTGGGCCTGGCCAAGCGCGCCCTGCCGGGCGTCCGTACCCTCGCGCTCAAGTCCCCGGACAACCTCGAGGCCGCTCGCGAGCTGATCGCCGAGTACGCCTCCGACGCCGCCGGGTCCCCGGCCGAATAAGGAGCCCGAGAGCATGACCGCGACCATCAAGCCCGCCAAGGGCGCTCCGTACGCGCGCATCATGGGCGTGGGCGGCTACCGCCCCACGCGGGTGGTGCCGAACGAGGAGATCCTCAAGCACATCGACTCCTCGGACGAGTGGATCCGCTCCCGGTCGGGCATCGCCACGCGCCACTGGGCCGGCCCGGAGGAGACCGTGGCCGCCATGTCCGTCGAGGCGGCCGGCAAGGCCATCGCGGACGCGGGCATCACTCCCGAGCAGGTCGGTGCCGTGATCGTCTCGACGGTCTCGCACTTCAAGCAGACCCCGGCCATCGCCACCGAGATCGCCCACCGGATCGGCGCGGGCAAGCCCGCCGCCTTCGACATCTCGGCCGGCTGTGCGGGCTTCGGCTACGGCCTGACGCTCGCCAAGGACATGGTGACCGGCGGCTCGGCGGAGTACGCGCTGGTCATCGGCGTGGAACGGCTCTCCGACCTGACCGACCTGAAGGACCGGGCGACGGCCTTCCTGTTCGGCGACGGCGCGGGTGCCGTGGTGGTCGGTCCCTCGAACCAGCCGGCCATCGGCCCGATCGTCTGGGGCTCGGAGGGCGACAAGGCCGAGACCATCAAGCAGACGGTCGCCTGGGACGTCTACCGCGAGGAGACCGACGTCCGTTTCCCGGCCATCACCCAGGAGGGTCAGGCGGTCTTCCGCTGGGCCGTCTTCGAGATGGCGAAGATCGCCCAGCAGGCGCTGGACGAGGCCGGGGTGCACCCTGACGACCTGGACGTCTTCATCCCGCACCAGGCGAACATGCGCATCATCGATTCGATGGTGAAGACCCTCAAACTGCCGGAGAACGTCACCGTCGCCCGCGACGTGGAGACCACGGGCAACACCTCCGCGGCCTCCATCCCGCTGGCCATGGAGCGGCTTCTGGCCACCGGGGCGGCGAAGAGCGGGGACACCGCGCTCCTCATCGGGTTCGGGGCGGGTCTCGTGTACGCCGCCACGGTCGTTACCCTCCCCTAGGCGAGATCCGCCGGCACCCGGTGCCGGTCGCGGACCTCGCCGCACCGCAGTTCCCTTAATCAGCAGCACATCGCACATGCATAGAAGGAGCGCCACCATGGCTCACACCCAGGAGCAGATCGTCGAGGGTCTCGCCGAGATCGTCAACGAGATCGCCGGCATCCCGACCGAGGACGTCAAGCTGGACAAGTCCTTCACCGACGACCTGGACGTCGACTCGCTGTCCATGGTCGAGGTCGTCGTGGCCGCCGAGGAGCGCTTCGACGTGAAGATCCCCGACGAGGACGTCAAGAACCTGAAGACCGTCGGCGACGCCGCGGACTACATCCTCAAGCACCAGGCCTGATCCAGCGCTCGTCGCCACCCGGTGGTGGCGGTTCCAGCACCTCTACACGTGGAGACAATTCCTGTGAACTCGACCAATCGCACCGTGGTCGTCACCGGTATCGGCGCAACCACACCGCTGGGTGGCGACAGCGCATCGACCTGGGAAGGGCTGCTCGCCGGACGCTCCGGGGTGAAGCCCCTGGAGAGCGAGCGCTTCGCCGACCTGCCGGTCCGCATCGCCGCCTCCGCGGCCGTCGACCCCGAGGACGTCCTGCCCCGCCCGCTGGTCCGCAAGCTGGACCGGTCGGCGCAGTTCGCCCTGATCGCGGCCCGTGAGGCGTGGGCCGACGCGGGCTTCACCGGCAAGGCCGGTGACGACTCCGCGATCGCCCCCGAGCGCCTGGGCGCGGTCATCGCCTCCGGCATCGGCGGCGTGACGACCCTGCTCGACCAGTACGACGTGCTCAAGGAGAAGGGCGCCCGCCGCGTCTCCCCGCACACCGTGCCGATGCTGATGCCCAACAGCCCGTCCGCCAACGTCGGCCTGGAGGTGAACGCCCGGGCGGGCGTGCACACCCCGGTCAGCGCCTGCGCGTCCGGCGCCGAGGCCATCGGCTACGCCTACGAGATGATCCGTTCCGGTCGCGCCGACATCGTGGTCGCGGGCGGCACCGAGGCGGCCATCCACCCCCTGCCGGTCGCGGCGTTCGCCAGCATGATGGCGATGTCGAAGAACAACGACGACCCCACCAGGGCCTCCCGCCCGTACGACAAGGGCCGCGACGGCTTCGTCCTCGGCGAGGGCGCCGGTGTCGTCGTCCTGGAGTCGGCCGAGCACGCGGCCGCGCGCGGCGCCCGCGTCTACTGCGAGGTGCTGGGCCAGGGCCTGTCCGCGGACAGCCACCACATCGCCCAGCCCGAGCCCACCGGCCGCGGCATCGCCGCCGCGCTGCAGAACCTGCTCGACAGCACCGACCTGAAGCCGGCGGAGGTCGTGCACCTGAACGCGCACGCCACCTCCACGCCGCAGGGCGACGCCGCCGAGATCAAGGCCCTGCGCAAGGTCCTCGGCGACGACCTCGACCACGTCGCGGTCTCGGCGACCAAGTCGATGACCGGCCACCTGCTCGGCGGTGCGGGCGGCATCGAGACGGTCATGAGCGTGCTCGCGCTGTACCACCGCACCGCCCCTCCGACGATCAACGTCGACGAGCTGGACGAGGACATCGACGCGGACATCGTGCGCGACGAGCCCCGTCAGCTCCCGGAGGGCTCCATCGCGGCGATCAACAACTCGTTCGGCTTCGGCGGCCACAACGTGGTGCTCGCCCTGCGGACGGTCTGATCCCACCTCGTACCACGGGCGAAGGGCCCGCCCCGGCTGAGAGAAGCCGGGGCGGGCCCTTCGTCCGTTCACGCCTCGCGCGGCGGGCTACTCCTCGAAGCTGGCGAAGTACGACGCCGCCATGTCCTCGTCGCCGTGGCCCTGCTCGACCGCCCGGCGGAACCGCTCCGCGCCCGCCGCCGCCACGTCCAGGCGCACCCCGGCGGCCCGCCCCGCCTCGACGATGAGCCGGGCGTCCTTCTCGGCCGTGGTGGTGGCGAAGGAGGGCGGCGTGAGGGCGCCGTCCAGCAGCAGCCCGGCCTTGGCCCTCAGGTAGCCCATGTCGAGGGGGCCGCCCGCCACGGCGTCCAGGAACTGCTCGGGCCGCACCGCGAGGCCCTCGGCCAGCGCGAGGGCCTCGGCGGTGCCGTGGGTGACGGCCAGGATCCAGCTGTTGACGACGAGCTTGAGGCGGGTGGCGGCGCCGGTCGCGGCGTCGTCGCCGACCCAGACGGTCCGGGCGCCGACGGCGTCGAAGACGGGGGCCACGACGGTGCGGACGTCCTCGGGCCCCGCCGCGAGGACCGTGAGCCTGCCCTCCTCCGCCGGCTGCCGGGTGCCCAGGACGGGGGCGTCGACCAGGGTGAGGCCCCGCTCGCGGGCGAAGGCGGCGAGGTCGCCGAAGCCGTCGAGGCCGGCGGTGGCGGACTGCGCCCAGACCGTGCCCGGACGCAGGCCCGGGGCGGCGGCGCGCATGGCGTCGAGGGTGGCCGGCGCGTCGTACAGCATCGTGACGACGACGTCGGCGTCGCGGACCGCCGCGGCGGGCGTGTCCTCGACGCCGACGCCGTGGGCGGCCAGCGGCTCGGCCTTCTCGCGGCTGCGGTTCCAGGCGCGCACGGACAGCCCGGCGCGGGCGAGGTTGCGGGCCATGGCGGCGCCCATGATCCCGGTACCGAGGACGGCGACTGAGGTCGTACGTGTTTCCGACATGGCTGTGACGCTAGGTGTTGGAGTGCGCTCCAGGGCAAGACGCGGCCGGGGGCCGGGGGTCAGACCACCTGGTGCAGCCATCGCACCGGCGCGCCCTCGCCGGCGTAGCGGAAGGGCTCCAGCTCGTCGTCCCAGGGCTTGCCGAGCAGCTTGGCGAGCTCGGCCGGGAGGTCGGTCTCGCCCTTGTCGGCGCGGCAGAGCGCGGCCCGCAGCCGGTCCTCGGGGATGAGGATGTCGCCGTGCATGCCGGTGACGGCGTGGAAGATCCCCAGGTCGGGGGTGGAGCTGTAGCGCTCGCCCTCGGCGGTGGCGCAGGGTTCGGCGGTCACTTCGAAGCGCAGCAGGTGCCAGCCGCGCAGCGCGGAGGCGAGCTTGGAGGCGGTGCCGGGCTGGCCCTGCCAGGAGAACTCGGAGCGCCAGGTGCCGGGCGCGGCGGGCTGCCGGATCCAGTCGAGGGCGACCCGGACGCCGAGGACACCCGCCACGGCCCATTCGACGTGGGGGCAGAGCGCGCGGGGCGCGGAGTGGACGAACAGAACTCCACGTGTCGTCACCGGGACCTCCAGTGCGGTTCGAGGTTCACCTTCCCCAGCGGCCTCGCAGCCGTACCGGTCCCGCCCGGGACAGCAGCAGACTTTCTGTCCCAAGGGCCACTCCCGCACCAGCTCCCGAGGTTACCAACAGTAAACACCATCGTGAGCAATTCTCCTGAAAAAGGACAGGATGTGACGTGTTGTGATTTCGCGGGGTCGCGGTACGAAACTTGGCGGACGTACCTGATCACCCGGAAGAAAAGCTACCGTGCGGGAACCGCGCAAGGGTGACGTACCGTCGGTCCGGAAGAGATATCACCCGGCCGGAGGGGGAAGAACCATGGGCGCGAGCAGGCGGCGCGGTCCGTACGGGGGCGTGCGGGCCGCCGTGAGGGCGGCCGGGGCGGCGCTCGCACTCGCACTCCTCGCCACGGGCTGCGACGACGGCGGCACGGAGGGCAAGTCGGCCGCGCCGAGCCCCCCGCGCTCGGCCTGGAACACCCACCCCCGGTCCATCGCCTCCCTCGGCGACTCCATCACGCGCGGCTTCGACGCCTGCTCCGTGCTCGAGGACTGCCCCGAGGCGTCCTGGGCCACCGGCACCCGGGTCGACAGCCTCGCCCGGCGGCTGCTGGCCTCCCCGCAGACCAGCAGCTGGAACTACGCCAAGACCGGTGCGCGCATGGCGGACCTGCCCGGTCAGATGCGCTCGGCCATAGCCCAGAAGCCCCAGCTGGTGACCGTGCTCCTCGGCGCCAACGACGCCTGCCGGGCGAACGTGGCCGCCATGACGCCGGTCGCCGACTTCCGCACGGACTTCGAGGGCGCGATGCGCCAGCTCCGCCTGGAGCTGCCGAAGACCCAGGTGTACGTGGCCGGCGTGCCGGACCTGATGCGGCTGTGGTCGGAGGGCCACAAGAACATGATCGGCCGGCAGGTCTGGAAGCTGGGCTCCATCTGTCCGTCGATGCTGCACGACTCCGAGTCGACCGACGAGGCGAGCGCGGCCCGCCGCGTCCAGGTCGACCAGCGGGTCCGCGAGTACAACGCCGTCCTCAAGGACGTCTGCTCGCGGGACGAGCTGTGCCGCTTCGACGACACCGTGCACGGCTACGGCTTCACGGGCCAGGAGCTGAGCAAGTGGGACTGGTTCCACCCCAGCCAGAAGGGCCAGGGGCAGCTGGCCGCCATGGCCTACCGCACGATCACCGCCGAGAACCCCGCCGCGTAGCGGTCCGGTGGAGCGGGGGCGGGACCTGTCAGGTGGCCCCGCCCCCGGGAGCGGCCGGCCCGGCCCGCCGCCGGTCGCGGACGCGAACCGCGCGCGGCCGCCCGTACCCTCGCCCCGGGCAGCCGGCGCCCGTCCGCCTCCCGGCGGCCGGCCAGGCCTCGGCCGAGGGCGGACCGCGGAAGATCCGCGATCGCCCTCTGCCCCGCACGGTAGCGGATGAAGCGACCGTTGCCCCAAGCGAGTTCACCCGTCACGGGGACAACTGCCCTTCTCACGCGGCTCACTCGGTGCTGTCGCGGTGGGAACGCAGGCCCACGCCCAGGATGCCGTCCCAGTCCGTCAGCTCCTCCACCAGCGGATGCGCGGACCCCTTGCCCTCCAGGCCGAGCACCAGGCCGGCCTCCTTGACCTTGCCCCTGCCGCGCTCGGGGTTCTCCTCCGACGACGGCCGCGCGTCGATCCGCACGTCCGTCACCCGGAAGCCGCGCTGGGTGCACAGCTCCAGCACCCGGGCCAGCAGCCCCCGCCGGGTCCGGTAGAACAGCCGCAGCTCCACGCGGTGGGTGGTGGACGGCGCGGCCGGCAGCCGCCGGGTGACCAGCGGGAAGCCGCGCACGACCAGGAAGTGCACCAGGGCCGCGGCGACGCCCAGCAGCGGCAGCCCCCCGCCGCAGGCCATGCCGATGGCGCAGGTCAGCCAGATGGTCGCGGCCGTGGTCAGGCCGCGCACCGCGTCCCGGCGGACGAAGATCAGGCCGCCGCCGATGAAGCCGATGCCCGACACGATCTGCGCGGCCACCCGCGACCCGTCCAGCCGCGCGTCGGCCACCCCGGACAGCGCGCCGAAGCCGTGGATGGACACCTCCATGAACAGCGCGCTGCCGACCCCCACCAGCGTGTGGGTGCGCAGACCGGCGCTCTTCTGCTGCAACTCGCGCTCCATGCCGATGAGCGAGGAGAGCAGCAGGGCCATGGCCAACTCGGCGTACTGCCGGGCCCCTTGGCCGTTGCCCGGATCGAACAGCGGGGCGGCGTGCACTCTTCCGGCGGATATGAACGGGCCCGTGAGGAGCTCCACTATGTCCATCTGGCCATTGTGGCCGAAATCCATGGTTCTAGAAGGGAGATGGCCGCCCTCTAGGCACCAATGCCACCCCGGTGATTGGCTTCGGTCCCATGAGACCCACGCACATAACCGCCCCTGTTTCCCGGGCGCCCCGGCGCACCCGTCTCGCCGTCCTGGGCACCGCCCTGCTCGCGTGCGCTCCGCTCGCGCTGACGGCCGTCCCCGCCTCCGCGGCCCCGGCGGCCGCCCCGCCCACCGTCGAGGAGCAGCGGCTGGACGGCGCCGTGCCTCAGGAGATCCTGCGGCGCAGCGGGTTCGACGACGTGGCCCCCGGCTTCGCCCGCGCCCTGGCCGGCACGCGCTCCCTGGACCAGGCCCGGCGGCTGGCGGCCGAGGACGGCCGGAGGCTGTGGCGCCGGGCCGTGGACCGGGCGCAGGGCCGGGGGCCCGCCGGCGGCGACCTGAGCGCGGACGACGACCGTCCGCTGTACTGGGCCCGGCTGGGCATGACGCGGGCGCTGCGGGAGTGGCGGCCGGCCTTCTCCCTGGACGAGGGCCGGCGCGCGGACCTGGTGGCGCGCCTGGAGCGCGGCTCGCGGGGCCAGGACTCCGTGGAGCTGCCCACGGGCTCGGCGGTGAAGCGGGTGGTGATCACCGGCTTCGACCCGTTCCAGCTCGACTCCGACATCCGCCGCTCCAACCCCTCGGGGGCGGCGGCGCTCGCTCTGGACGGCACCACGATCCAGACCCCGGCGGGCCCGGCCCGGGTGGAGGCCGCCGTCTTCCCGGTGCGCTGGGAGGACTTCGCGGGCGGCACGGTCGAACGGACGCTGCTGCCGCACTTCACCCCGGGGCCCGGCCGGGTGGACCTGTTCACCACCATCAGCCAGGGGCGGCCCGGCCGCTTCGACGTGGAGCGCACCAACGGCGCCTGGCGGGGCGGCTCCCCGGACAACGTGAACCTCTCGCGCACCGGGACGGTGCCCGTGCCGCGCGGCCTGCCGACCGTGACGCCGCAGCCGCAGTGGACCACCACCTCCCTGCCGTACGCCGCGCTGACGGCCACGCCGACGGGCCGCTTCCCCGTGCGCGACAACACCTCGGTCACCGAGATCCCCGCAGGCGGCACCGAGGAGGCCGACCGGCCCGACGGGCCGACGCCGGGCTCGACGGCCCGCGCGGGCGGCGGAGGCGACTACCTCTCCAACGAGATCGCCTACCGCGCCACGCTGCTGCGCGACGCCGTCCGACTGCGTGTGCCGGGCGGGCATCTCCACACGCCGGTGCTGTCCTTCGGGGCGGGCAACACCGATCCGGCGAACGGGCGGGTCACCGACCCGTCGTTCGTCGCGGACCGGCTGGCGATCACCGCCCAGATCCGCTCGCTGCTGGCGGTGGCCGTGGGTTCCGGCGGTCGGCCATGATGGCCCGATGATCATTGCAGCAGCCCAGTTCACCGCCCGTCCGCTCGACGTCACGGCCAATGTGGCGCGCATGGCCGCCGTCGTCACCGAGGCCGGTGAGCGGGGCGCGGCGCTGGTCGTCTTCCCCGAACTGGCCGTCACGGGTTACGAGCTCGCGGCCGTCGCCGCGGACCCGGACCGGCTGGCCGTGGACCCGGACGACCCCCGTCTCGGCCCGCTCCGCGACGCCTGCCGCGCGGCGGGCGTCGCGGCGGTGGTGAACTGCGCGGGCCGGCTGCCGGCCGGCCCGACGATCTCCTCGTTCGTCTACGGCCCGGACGGCGCGCCGCTGACCCGCTACGAGAAGCAGCACGTGACGGCCGCGGAGGAAGCCGCCGGGTTCGTCGCGGGGACGCGGGACGGGCGGTTCACCCTGGGGGGTGTGGCCTTCGGGCTCGCCATCTGCTTCGACGCCCACTTCCCCGACCTCGCGGCGCGGGCCGCGGCGGACGGCTGCTCCGTGCTGCTCGCGAGCTCTCTGTACGGGCGGGGCGGGGGCGCGGCGGAGCGGATGGCCGTCTTCCCGTCCCTGGCCCGGGACAACGGGCTGTACGTGGTGCTGGCCAACCACGTCGGGCCGGCGGGCCCGTACGACGCGTGCGGTCTGAGCGCGGTGTGGGGGCCGGACGGCGAGGTCCTGGCGGAGGGGCCGGGGGACGACACCGCTCTGGTGCCCGCGAGGACGGGGGTCCGGGCCCCCGGCGCCGTCGCCGGGTGAGGCCGTCAGGGGGCGGTGAGCTCCCCCGCGCCGGCCCTCGGCAGCGGCGCCTCCGCCTCCCCCGTCAGGTCCCGCACCAGCAGCGTCGCTCCCGCGACCGCCCCCGGCATGACGAACACGGCGACCAGCGGCACCAGGAACAGCAGCGCCAGGGGCACCCCGAAGCCCAGCGTGAGGAGCTTGCGCGAGCGCAGCATCCGCAGCCGCTCGCGCAGGGGGACGCCCCGGCGCTGGAGCGCGACGGCGGTGAGCTCCTCGGCGAGGAAGAAGCCGGAGACGCAGAACCCGATCGCGGGGACGACGGTCTGGCCGAGGACGGGCACGAAGCCCAGCGCGAAGAGCAGCACGCCCCACACGGCCACCCGCACCAGCACGGCGAGGCTCTCCCGTGCCGAGATCCACAGCTCCCGCCACAGGGGCAGTCCGGATGCGGGCGCCTCGCCGCCCTCGGCCGCGTCGACCCGCTCGGACAGGGCCTCGTAGAAGGGCTGCCCGACCAGCAGCGTCACGGCCGTGAAGGAGATCAGGGCGAGCAGCAGGCAGCCGCCGAAGAAGACGGCGGTCAGCGCGCCGCGGAAGAGCCCGAGCCAGGGCGAGCCCCAGCCGTCGGCGAAGGGCGTGGCCCAGGCGACGGCGTCGTCCGACCAGAGGACGAGCGCGACGACCGCCGCCGCGTACCCGGCCAGGGTGATGAGGCCGGGCAGCAGCCCGAATCCCCACTGCCGGCGGTTGCGCCCCACCCACCGCTGGCCCTTGACCAGGTACGTCATGCCCGCCACAAGATCTCGCATGGCGGGAAAGCGTAGCCGCTCCGGCGGAGGGCCGGACCCTCGCGCCGGAGCGGGCTGTGCACGGCCGGGAACGGCCGCCGGGCCGTCAGCCGACGGTCAGCGTGACCTCGATGTTCCCGCGGGTGGCGTTGGAGTAGGGGCACACCTGGTGGGCCTTCTCCACCAGCGCGCGGGCGGTCGCCTCGTCGACGTTCGGGATGCGGGTGGTGAGGGCGACCTTGATGCCGAAGCCGCCGTCGGGGGTCTTGCCTATGCCGACCTCGGCGGTGACGGTCGAGCCGGAGATGTCGGCCTTCGCCTGGCGGGCGACGACGCCCAGCGCGCCCTGGAAGCAGGCGCTGTAACCGGCCGCGAAGAGCTGCTCGGGGTTGGTGCCGGCGCCGCTGCCGCCCAGCTCCTTCGGGGGGTTGACGACGACGTCGAGGTTGCCGTCGTCGCTGGCGACGCGGCCGTCACGGCCGTTCTCGGCGGTGGCCACGGCGGTGTAGGCGACGTCGACGGGCTGGATGGGCATGGTTACTCCTGAGGATGACGAGGGGGAAAGGAGGTGGCCGGCCGGAAGGGGCCGGAAGGGGCGACCCGGTCAGGCGTCGAGGCCGACGATCATCTTGCCGATGTTCTCGCCGCGCAGCATGCCGAGGAACGCGTCCGCCGCGTTGTCGATGCCCTGCACGACCGTCTCGCGGTACTGGAGCTCGCCCGAACGCACCCAGCCCGAGACCTCTTCCACGAACTTCGGGTGCAGGGCGCTGTGGTCCGACACGAGCATGCCCTGCATCCGCAGCCGCTTGCCGATCACCAGCGCGAGGTTGCGCGGCGCCGCGGGCGGCTCGGTGGCGTTGTACTGCGAGATCATGCCGCAGACGGCGATCCGGCCGTGGACGTTCAGGGAGCTGATGGCCGCTTCGAGGTGCTCGCCGCCGACGTTGTCGAAGTAGACGTCGATGCCGTCGGGGGCCGCGGCCTTGAGCTGCTCGGCGACCGGGCCGTTCTTGTAGTTGAAGGCCGCGTCGAAGCCGTACTCCTCGACCAGGAGCTTGACCTTCTCGTCGGAGCCCGCGCTGCCGACGACCCGCGAGGCGCCCTTGAGCTTGGCGATCTGGCCCACCTGGCTGCCGACCGCCCCCGCCGCGCCGGAGACGAAGACGGCGTCGCCCTCCTTGAAGGAGGCGACCTCCAGCAGGCCGGCGTAGGCGGTCATGCCCGTCATACCCAGGACGCCGAGGTAGCCGGAGAGCGGGGCGAGGCCGGGGTCGGCCTTGGTGGCGTGCCGGGCGTCCACGAGGGCGTACTCGCGCCAGCCCAGGCCGTGCAGGACGTGGTCGCCGACCGCGAAGCCCTCCGCCCGGGAGGCGACGACCTCGCCGACCGCGCCGCCGTCCATCGGACGGTCGAGCTGGAAGGGCGGCACGTAGGACTTCACGTCGTTCATCCGGCCGCGCATGTACGGGTCCACGGAGAAGTAACGGTTGCGGACGAGGATCTGCCCCTCGCCGGGCGCGGGCACCTGGGCCTCGCGCAGCGCGAAGTCCTCCGGCTTCGGCCAGCCCTGCGGGCGGGCGACGAGGTGCCATTCGCGGCTCTTGACAGGGGTGCCTGCGGCGTGGGCCGTCATGAGATCAACCTTCCGAATGCTTCAGGAACTGAAACAACCATGCTCCTCGATATTTCATGTTGTCAAGCAAGTGGGTACCCTGGATGTCATGACTCCTCACCCCCCTCCGACCGACGCCCTGACCCTTGAGGTGGTCGAACTCATCGGGACCGTCGTGGCGCGCTACCACGAGGAGTACGAGGAGGCGGCCGCCAAGCACTCCCTCACCGGCGCCCAGGCCCGCGTCCTGGCGCTCCTCGCGCGCGAGCCGATGCCGATGCGGCGCATAGCGCAGAAGCTGAAGTGCGAGCCGTCGAACGTCACCGGGATCGTCGACCGCCTGGAGGCCCGCTCCCTGGTCGAGCGCCGCCCCGACCCCGCCGACCGGCGCGTCAAGCTCGCCGCCGTCACGGACGAGGGCCGCGCGACGTCCGCCCGGCTGCGGGAATCCCTGCACTTCGCCCGCGAGCCGCTGGCCGGGCTGTCGACGCGGGAGCGCACCGCGCTGCGCGACCTGCTCCAGCGGATGCTCGGCGACTGAGGCGGCCGTACGGACCGGTCCGCCGGCCCGGGCCCGCTCAGCCGAGCAGACGCAGCTCCGCCGCCGTGACCACGGTGCCCAGCCGCGGCATGTCCAGCGCCACCGACGCCCGGTGCTCCTCGGCCGTCAGGGCGCTCATCGCGTCCTCCACGAAGACCAGGTCGTAGCCGTGGTCGGCGGCGGCGCGGGCGGTGGACTCCACGCCCAGGTTGGTGGCGATGCCGGCGAGCACGAGCGTCCGCACGCCGCGCTCCCTCAGCCGCTCGTGGAGGTCCGTGCCGTGGAACGCCCCGACCGTGTGCTTGACGATCTCGACATCGCCGGGCTCGGCGAGACCCGCGAGCAGCCCGCTGCCGGGCGGCTGTTCGGGGAGGTGGGGCCGCTCGACCCGTACGACCACCACCGGCGCGCCCGCCTTGCGGAAGCCGCGCGCCAACTCCACCGCCGTCTCGGCCACTTCGTCGCCGGAATGCGGCGCGAGGGGCAACGCCAGGAGGCGTTCCATGAAGTCGACGAGAACGAGTGCGGTGCGCTGGGGGTCGATTTCCGTCATGGCCAGACCGTACCGGCCGCGACCACGGCGTGGGCGGCCTCCCGGCCAGCTCCCGGCTGACGGGGGGTAAAGCTTGCGCGAAAGTACGACCCCGGCGACGCCCGCCGTCCGCACGGCGGGGCAACTCGCCGCGGATTCCCCGCCGGTGGCCCGGACGGGTCGGCGGTGCGCGACGATGACCTCATGAGAGAGGATCCCGGCCCCGGAACCCGGGGCTCTGGCCCCGCCTTCGGGCCCCTGCAGTTCCAGCTCGTCCTGCTGAGACGGATGGCCGACCACCAGCCCGGCCTGGTCGAGGACGCCCTGCGCGAACTGGGCGTCCAGCGCGGCGAGATACGCGAGGCCAACCGCCGCTGGCAGGCCATGCTGCGCTCGCCGCGCCGGGGCGGCGCCCGCCCGCCCCACCGGTCCGTGCTCGGCCCGCCCGAGACCACCGGCGAGCGCCGGGTCGGGGACCTGACCTTCGAGGCCGCGACGTGGCCGGTGCCGCTCTGGCCGGATCTGCGCTTCGAGGTGCTGGCCGCGCCCGGCGGCGCGGTCTGGAACGAGTGGCTGGTGCGCGCCCCCGGGGCACCCGGCCCCGTACTGCGGACGGTGGCGGACCTGCGGCCCTGGTCGTGCACCGTCGACGAGGTGGCGCGGGCCTTCCCGCCCGCCCGGCCCATGGAGGGCACCGCCCCCACGCGCTGGCAGCTGGCCTTCACGGCCCCCGACGCCACGGGCGGGCGGCGCGAGCATGTGGCCGAATTCACCTGGGGGCTCCTCCAGCGCCTGGTGCGCTGAGCCGCCGGGGGAAACGGGTCCCCCCGCGGGAGGAGGCCGAAGTGGCCGATCGGCCGAGGCGTGCGCGGGGGTCCGCTCCGTAGGTTGGACCGCATGTCCCCCTCCCGCCGCACCCGCTTCCCCGCCCTCGCCCTGCTGCTGCTCGTGCCGGCCGTGCTGCTGGCCGCCTGCGCGCCGGGCGGCGGCACGGACAAGGTCATCGGCGGTCCCGCGTCGGCCGAGGAGCCGTCCCGCATCCTCATACCGGCCATCGGCGTGGACAGCCCGCTGATCCGGCTGGGCAAGGGCAAGGACGAGAACGTCCAGGTGCCGCCGCCGGAGAAGGTCATGACGGCGGGCTGGTACACCGGCGGGGCGCGGCCCGGCGAGCCCGGCGCCGCCGTCATCGTCGGCCACCACGACGGCCGGGGCGGCAAGGGCGTCTTCCACGACCTGCACAAGGTCACCGAGGGCACGGCGATCGACGTCCGGCGCGGCGACGGCACCGTGCTGCACTTCACGGTGACCGGCACCGAGACCGTGCGCAGGAACGCCTTCCCCACGCGGAAGGTCTACGGACCGACCGGGGAGAAGGCGCTGCGTCTGGTCACGTGCGCCGGCGAGCTGGACGCGGACGGCCACGCGGCGGAGAACCTCGTCGTCTACGCCGCGCTCAAGCCCTGACCGCCCGCCGTCCGCCTGACGGGGTCAGGCGAGCTCGGCGGCCAGCGTGATCGTCGTCCCGGTCAGGGCCTGGCTGACCGGGCAGTTCTTCTTGGCGTCCTCGGCGGCCGCCGCGAAGCCCTCCTCGTCCAGGCCGGGCACCTCGCCCCGGACGGTGAGGTGGATGCCGGTGATGCCCTCGCCGGGCTGGAACGTCACCTCGGCCTTGGTCTCCAGGCGGGTGGGCGGGGTGCCCGCGCCGGTCAGGCCGTGGGAGAGGGCCATGGAGAAGCAGCTGGAGTGGGCGGCCGCGATCAGCTCCTCGGGGCTGGTCTTGCCGTTCGCCTGCTCGGCGCGCGAGGGCCAGGAGACGGGGTACTTCCCGATGCCGGAGGACTCGAGGGCGACGACGCCGCTGCCGTTGAGCAGTTCGCCTTCCCAGACGGTGGTCGCGATGCGGTTGGTGGCCACGGTGATTCCTCCCAAAGAAGAACGTGTCATATGAAGATCGAGGACAATGCCCCGATCATCGTGCCCCCGCGGGGTCCCCCCCGGTTCCGACACGCCCGTTCCAGGCGACCAGCACCGGGCGCCCGTGCTCGGTGCCGAGGGCGCTGACGGTCCCGGTGTCCAGCCGGAACAGCGCTCCCGCGGACGGCGGCAGCCCGAGCCTACGAGCCGTGAGCACACGCAGGAAGTGCGCGTGGGCGACCAGCACCACATCGCCTCCCGGCTCGCGGGGACGGCCCTCGATCCGCGCCAGGACCCGGTCCGCGCGGGCGCCCACCTGCTCCGGCGTCTCCCCGGGGTGCCCCTCGGGGCCGGGCACCACCCCGTCCTCGAACAGCGACCAGCCGGGCCGGGTGCGCCGGATCTCGGCGGTGGTGACGCCCTCGTAGCCGCCGTAGTCCCATTCCCGCAGGTCGGGCTCGGTACGGGCGGCCACGAGCCCGGCCAGCTCGGCGGTCCGCGCGGCCCGGGTCATGGGGCTGACCAGGACGAGCCCGACGTCCCGGGCCGCCAGCGCCGGCCGCAGCGACGCGGCCTCCCGCTCGCCGCGCGCCGTCAGGGGTTTGTCGGTCCAGCTGGTGTGCCGGCCGTCCCGGCTCCACTCGGTCTCGCCGTGCCGGACGAGCAGGAGCTCACTCATCGCCGGGCGCGGCCCCGGACGCCCCCTGCGCCCGCTGCCGGGCCGCGGCGACGGAGGCCCGCACCTCGTCCATGTCGAGGTCGCGGGCCTGCCGGATGAGGTCCTCCAGCGCGGCCTCGGGCAGGGCGCCCGGCTCGGCGAACACGGCGATGTTGTCGCGCACGATCATCAGGGTGGGGATCGACTGGATCTCGAAGCTGACGGCCAGCTCGGGCTGCGCCTCGGTGTCGACCTTGGCGAAGACGATGTCCTGGTGCCGCTCGGCCGCCTTCTCGAACACGGGGGCGAACTGACGGCAGGGCCCGCACCACTCGGCCCAGAAGTCGATGAGGACGAATCCGCTGTCGGAGACGATCTCGTCGAAGTTGTCCTTGGTGAGCTCCACGGTGCTGCTGCTCATGACGGCCTACCCGCTTCCCGGTTGTCTGGTCCGTCCAGTGTGGCCCGGCCCCGGGTGCTCCCGCGACGAGCGGACCCGCCGTGGATACGACGGCGCCCCGCCGGGGCCTAAGCCGGGCGGGGCATCCGATACGCAGGTCAGAACGTTTCTGCACCTATGCCGCGTGGTGGGGCGGGTGGGACTCGAACCCACGGCCGACGGATTATGAGTCCGCTGCTCTAACCGGCTGAGCTACCGCCCCGTTCACGGCGCGTCGCGCACATCTGTGCGCGCCGTCTGCCGCAGCATAGCCGCTCATACGATCTGTTGCCCCGGAGGGGCCGTATCGTGTGATCGGTCTGACCATGAGGACTTCGATCACGCCCGTCCGGTTCCCTTCCGGCATGAAAAAAGGACCCCCGGAGAGGTCCTGTTTTCCTACTGCTCCCCCGACTGGACTCGAACCAGTAACCTGCCGGTTAACAGCCGGCTGCTCTGCCAATTGAGCTACAGGGGATCGCGCTCCCCCGACTGGACTCGAACCAGTAACCTGCCGGTTAACAGCCGGCTGCTCTGCCAATTGAGCTACAGGGGAATGTCGCGTGTGCCTCGAATGCCCGCCTGCTCGGTCTCCCGGGCGGCGTGCGCTCGCTGCGACACATACATTAGCGCAAGCAGGGGGGTGCTCCGCCAATCGGTATCCCCGCAGGCTCCGGGAGTGACCTACGGCCCGGCCGGGTAGGCGGCGAGCACAGCGGATCCGAAGGAAGGATGGGGCGCGATGCGCTACCGGCTGACGTTCATCACCGGGGTAGCTGTCGGCTACGTGCTCGGCGCGCGGGCAGGCCGCGAGCGGTACGAGGAGCTGCGCAAGGGGGCCCGGCGGATCGCGCAGAACCCGGTGGTCCGCAACACCGCCGAGTCCGCCGCCGTCAACGGCCGGGCGCTGGCCGCCAAGGCCGCGGGCAAGGCCGGCGACCGGCTGCCGGGCTCCGTGGCCGGGCGGGTCCGCTCGCTGCGCGAGCAGCGCGGCGCCGACGAGGACGAGTGGGGGACCAGCAACACCTGAGCGAACCCGCGGTGAACACGCGCCCGGATGCGGGAAAGGCGCCGCGGGTTTGGCATCATCTCGGCATGGGCATAGTCGCCGGGTTGGACAGTTCCTCAGAGAGCACGCGCATCGTCGTCTGCGACGCGGACACGGGCACCGTGCTCCGGCAGGGGTACGCGCCCCATCCCCCGTCCTCCCCCGAGGGCGATCCGCAGGCGTGGCTGATCTCGCTCGGTGAGGCGGCCGCCGGCGGTCTGCTGGAGGGCGTGCAGGCCATCGGCGTCTCCGCCCAGCAGCACGGCCTGCTCACGCTGGACGCCGGCGGTGTGCTCGTACGCCCCGCCCTGCTCGGCAACGACAAGCGGGTCCAGGCCGCCGCGGCCGACCTCACCGAGGCGCTCGGCGGCCGGACCGCCTGGGCGGAGGCCGTCGGGGCGGTGCCGCAGGCGGCGCAGCCGCTGGCGAAGCTGCGCTGGCTGGCCCGCAACGAACCCGAGTCCGCGGCCCGTGTGGCGGCGGTGCTCCAGCCGCACGACTGGCTGGTCTGGCAGCTGCTGGGCCGGCCCCTGCGGCGCACGACGGACCGCGGGGACGCCTCCGGCACGGGCTTCTGGTCGGCGGCCACCGAGAGCTGGCGGCCGGACCTGGTCGAGCTGGCGCTGGGCCGGCAGACGTCGCTGCCCGACGTGCTGGGCCCCGCCGAGCCCGCCGGGCACACCCCGGAGGGACTGCTGATCTCCGCCGGGACGGGCGAGACGATGGCGGCCGCCTTCGGGCTGGGCCTGGGACTCGGCGACGCGGTGATCTCCCTGGGAGCCTCCGGCTCGGTCTTCGCCGTCCACCACAGCGCGCTCGCCGACTCCTCCGGCACCATCACGTCGTTCGCCGACGCCACCGGCATGCACCTGCCCGTCGTGCACACCCTCAACGCCGTCCGCGTCCTGCGCGGCACCGCCGAGCTGCTGGGCACCGACCTGCCGGGCCTGTCCGACCTCGCCCTCGCGTCCTCGCCCGGCTCGTACGGGATGGTGATGCTGCCGTACCTGGAGGGTGAGCGCACCCCGCACCTGCCGCACACCGCGGGCAGCCTGACCGGGCTGCGGCGCGAGAGCATGAAGCGCGAGCACCTGGCGCGGGCGGCCTTCGAGGGCATGCTCTGCGGGCTGACCGACGCCCTCGACGTGCTGCGCGGCCGCGGCGTGGACGTGCGCCGGGTCTTCCTGCTGGGCGCCGCGGCGGAGCTGCCGGCCGTGCAGGCGACGGCGCCGTCGCTGTTCGGCACCCAGGTCGTCGTGCCGCAGCCGGCGGACTACGCGGCGCTGGGGGCGGCCCGGCAGGCCGCCTGGTCGCTGGGCGTGCAGCAGGGCGTGCTGTCCCCGCAGCAGCCGCCGCTGTGGCCGGCCGCGGCCACCCAGGTGTTCGAGCCGACGGGCGACGAGCTGGCCGTGGGGCACGCGGTGCGCCAGCAGTACACGACCGTGCGCGAGCAGACCCACCCCGGGGCCTTCGGCACCGGGTGAGCCGGGCGCGGCGGATCAGTCCAGATAGCCGCGCAGCTGGTCGGCGAACGCGTGGTCGCGCAGCTTGTTGAGGGTCTTGGACTCGATCTGCCGGATCCGCTCCCGCGTCACCCCGAAGATCCGGCCGATCTCCTCCAGCGTCCGCGGCCGGCCGTCGGCCAGCCCGTACCGCAGCTGGACGACCTTGCGCTCGCGCTCCCCCAGCGTCGACAGCACGGCCTCCAGGTGCTCGCGCAGCAGCAGGAAGGCGGCCGACTCCACGGGCGAGGTGGCGTCGCCGTCCTCGATGAGGTCGCCGAGCGCGACGTCGTCCTCCTCCCCCACAGGCGCGTGCAGCGACACGGGCTCCTGGGCGAGCCGCAGCACCTCGCTGACGCGCTCCTCGGAGAGGTCGAGGTGGACGGCCACCTCCTCGGCGGTGGGTTCGTAGCCGCGCTCCTGGAGCATGCGCCGCTGGACCCGCACCACGCGGTTGATCAGCTCGACGACGTGGACGGGGACGCGGATGGTGCGCGCCTGGTCGGCGAGCGCCCGGGACATGGCCTGCCGGATCCACCAGGTCGCGTACGTCGAGAACTTGTAGCCCCGGGCGTAGTCGAATTTCTCAACTGCCCGGATGAGTCCCAGGTTTCCCTCCTGAACCAGGTCGAGCATCGTCAGCCCGCGGCCGATGTAGCGCTTGGCGACGGAGACGACGAGGCGCAGGTTGGCCTCGATGAGGCGGCGCTTGGCCATGCGGCCCAGGACCACCAGCCGGTCGAGGTCGAGGGCGAGTTGGGTGTCGAGGTCGGGGGTGTTGCCGAGCTTCTCCTCGGCGAACAGGCCGGCTTCGACACGGCGGGCCAGCTCCACCTCCTCGGCCGCCGTCAGCAGCGGGATCCGGCCGATCTCGCGGAGGTACTGGCGGAAGAGGTCGGAGGACGGGCCGCTGGTATCGGCCCGCGCGGCCGGCTCCGGCGCCGCCTCCTCGGTGAGGGCCGGGGGCTCGGACGCGGGCGGCTCGGCCTGCTGCGGCACGGTCGGTGCCGGATCGGCCGGGACCTGGGGCAGGGTCGGGGTCCGGGTCTGCACGGGGGCGACCTCCAGGGTGATCGCTGCTGAGGCGGCAGAGCGTGCGGCGGAGCGTTCGGGCGCGGCGGCGGCGGGACCTCCGCCCACGGCCGGGGATCTGGAGCGGCTTCGCGGGGGCCCGGTCCGGCGAGGCCGGACATGCCGCGCTCCGGGACGTGAGGGCACCGCCCACCAGTGTGGGGCACGACGCGGGCCCGCCACGAGGGGCGTGCGCTCACTTTCTGAGCCCGGACCGTGACCGGGCGCTTACGGGAGCGGCGGGCGTGATGCGCTTGCCGGGCGTGGTTCGACGGCCCGGCGGCGGGGGCTACAGCGCGGCGGCGCCGCGGTCCTTCAGGGCGCGGCCGTACTGCTCCAGGACCCACAGTTCGTTCTGCACGGCGGCCAGCTGGGCGGGGTCCGCCTGGGCGCCCAGGCGGACCAGGGAGGCCTGGACGTCCTTGACGCGGCGCTCGACGGCCCGCAGGCGGACCTGGACGAGCTGGACGCCGGCGTAGGCCTCGTCCACGTTCTTGCTGCGGATGGCCTCGACGGCGAGCTCGGTGACCAGGGCGCGGACGGTGTCGTCGGGGGCGGCCTCGCGGACCCGGGCGAGATAGCCGTCGGCGGCGTGGCCGACGCCGCCGGCCTGCTCGATGGCCCGGCGGACGGCCACGTAGGGCTGTGCGGTGAACTCGTCCTCGCCGTAGGCGTCGAAGGCGGGCGCCACCAGCTCGGGGCGCTGGAGGGCGAGCTTGAGCAGCTCGCGCTCGGTCAGGGCGGCGGGGCTGCGGAGGTTGAGCGCCGGGCCGCGCGCGGCCTGCGGCTGCGGGGCCGGCTGCTGCGGGGCCTGGCGCTGCGCCGTGCGGGCGTCGGGGCGCTGGCCGCGGTCGCGGGCCCAGCGGGCGAGCTGGCCGACGCGGCGGACGACGAACTGGGTGTCGAGGATGCCGAGCATGCCGGCGAGCTGGACCGCGTACTCATGCTGGATGGCGCCGTTCTTGATGTTCGCGACGATCGGCGCGGCGGCTTCCAGGGCGGCGGCGCGGCCCTCGGCGGTGTCCAGGTTGTGCCGGGCGACGACCTGGCGGATGGCGAAGGCGAACAGCGGGGTGCGGGTCTCGACGAGCGCGGCCACGGCGGCGTCGCCCTCGGCCAGCCGCAGCTCGCAGGGGTCCATGCCGCCGGGGGTGATGGCGATGGAGGTCTCGGCGGCGAACTTCTGGTCGTCCTCGAAGGCGCGCAGGGCGGCCTTCTGGCCGGCGGCGTCGCCGTCGAAGGTGAAGACGACCTCCGAGGCGGCGTTGTCCATCAGCAGCCGGCGCAGGATCTTGATGTGGTCGCCGGCGAAGGCGGTGCCGCAGGTGGCGATGGCGGTGGTGACGCCGGCGAGGTGGCAGGCCATGACGTCGGTGTAGCCCTCGACGACCACGGCGCGGTTGGTCTTGGCGATGTCCTTCTTGGCGAGGTCGATGCCGTAGAGGACGTGCGACTTCTTGTAGATCGCCGTTTCGGGGGTGTTGAGGTACTTGGGGCCGTTGTCGTCGTCGCGGAGCTTGCGGGCGCCGAAGCCGATGACCTCGCCGGTGATGTCGCGGATGGGCCACATGAGGCGGCCGCGGAAGCGGTCGATGGGCTTGCCGCTGCGGCTGTCCTGGGCGAGGCCGGACAGGAGCAGCTCCTTGTCGCTGAAGCCCTTGCCGCGCAGGAATCGGGTGAGGTGGTCCCAGCCGGCGGGGCTGTAGCCGACGCCGAAGTGCTCGGCGGCGGCCTGGTCGAAGCCGCGGCCCGCCAGGAACTTCCGGCCGATCTCCGCCTCGGGGCCCGCCAGCTGGTCGGCGTAGAACCGCGCCGCGTGCTTGTGGGCCTCGACCAGGCGGATCCGCTCGCCCTGCTGGCGGCCGGGGGTGTAGCCGCCCTCCTCGTACCGCAGGGTGATGCCGGCCTGGGAGGCGAGGCGCTCGATCGTCTCGGAGAAGGAGAGGTGGTCGATCTTCATGACGAAGTCGACCGTGTCCCCGCCCGTCTGGCAGCCGAAGCAGTAGAAGAGCCCCTTGGCCGGGCTGACCTGGAAGGACGGGGACTTCTCGTCGTGGAACGGGCAGAGGCCCTTCAGATTGCCGCCGCCCGCGTTGCGCAGCTGGAGGTACTCGGACACGACGGCGTCGATCGGGACCGCGTCCCGGACCGCCTTCACGTCGTCATCGTTGATCCTGCCTGCCACGCGAGAAGTCTACGGCCCGGGTCGGACATCCCCGCCTCCACCGGCGGCGGGCAGCTTGATCGCGCAGACGAAGTGCGGGCCCACCCCTTCGACCAGGAACTCCTCGCCCCGCACCTCGAAGCCCTGCCGCTCGTAGAAGCCGCGGGCCCCGCTGCGGCCGTTGCACCACACCAGGCAGGCGCCGCGGGCCGCGGCCTCGGCGAGGCCGGCCCGCAGGACGGCGACGCCGTAGCCGAGGCCGCGCACGGCGGGGTCGCTGGCCATGCCGCGCAGGCGGTACGCCTCCTCGCCCGTGTCCGGCAGGGGCTGGGGGAGGAAGGTGGCGCAGGCCCGCACCCTCCCCTGCGCGTCGTGGGCCGCGACGTGGAAGGTGGCGGGCGCGGCGTCCTCGGGGAAGGCGGCGGCCTCGGCCGGCAGGCCCGGCCGCAGGACGGCGTGGCGCAGGGCGAGGACGTCCCGGGCCGGGACCAGCGCGGTGCGCGGCGGCCTCATGAGGCGGCCAGCGTGTCCAGCGGCACACCCGGGTCCGCCAGGGCCTCGGGGTCCACGCGGGCACCGGCGCGGATGAGGCGCTGGATGGGCCCGGTGACGTCCCACACGTTGACGTTCATGCCGGCCAGCAGCCGTCCCTCGCTCAGCCAGAAGGCGATGAACTCCCGCTTGCCGACATCGCCCCGGCACACCACCTGGTCGTAGGAGCCGGGCGGGGCGTAGCCGGAGTACTCCATGCCCACGTCGTACTGGTCGGAGAAGAAGTAGGGCACCCGGTCGTAGGAGACCTCCGCGCCCAGCATGGCGCGGGCCGCGGCGGGGCCCTCGTTCAGGGCGTTGGCCCAGTGCTCCACGCGCAGCCGGGTGCCCAGCCACGGGTGCTCGGCGGCGGCGACGTCGCCCGCGGCGTAGACGTCGGGGTCGGACGTGCGCAGGGAGGCGTCGACGGCGACGCCGCCGCCGTCGGCGCGGTCGACGAGGGCGAGCCCGGCGGCCTCGGCGAGGGCGGTGCGGGAGGCCGCGCCGATGGCGGCGAGCACGGCGTGCGCGGGGTGCTCCTCGCCGTCGTCGGTGCGGGCGGCCAGGACCATGCCGTCGTGGCCGGCGATCTCGGTGAGGCGGGCGCCGAAGTGGAAGCGGACGCCGTGCTCGCTGTGCAGATCGGTGAAGAGCTGGCCGAGTTCGGGGCCGAGGACGGTGTGCAGCGGGGTGGGCTCGGGCTCGACGACGGTCACTTCGGCGCCGTACCCCCGGGCGGCGGCGGCCACTTCCAGGCCGATCCAGCCGGCTCCGGCGATGACGAGGTGGCCGTTGTCCCGGCCGAGGGAGGACAGCACGCCGCGCAGCCGCTCGGCGTGCGCGAGGCGGCGCAGGTGGTGGACGCCGGCCAGGCCCGTGCCGGGGATGTCGAGGCGGCGGGGTTCGGCGCCGGTGGCCAGCAGCAGCTTGTCGTAGTGCACGACGGTGCCGTCGCCGAGGCGGACGGACTTGGCCGCGCGGTCGAGGTGGACGGCGGGCTGGCCGAGGTGGAGTTCGACGTCGGCCCGGGCGTACCAGTCGGGCTTGTGGACGAAGACGCTGTCGCGGGCGTCGCGGCCCGTGAGGTACCCCTTGGAGAGCGGTGGGCGCTCGTAGGGGTGCTCGCGTTCGTCACAGATGAGGATCACCCGGCCGGTGAAGCCCTCGCTGCGGAGGGTCTCGGCCGCCTTCGCTCCGGCCAGACCCCCTCCGACGATGACGAACGTCTGGTGTGCGTCCACCACTTGCTGCCTCCTCGCTACCGCGCAGAACGCCGGTCGGTCACGTCTGCGTCTTCTCGCCCCCGGTCGTGAAGCGCCACTGCCGAGCGTCCCGCACCCCGAGTGCCGCCGGTAGAGGGACTACCCCGGACGGGTCACCGCCCGCAAGGGGTCACCCGGGACCGGTTCCGGAGCCGGCCGGCCCGCCGGTGAGACGGGCGTGCAGGGAGCGGGCGGAGCTGTCGGTGAGGGCGGCGATCTGGTCGACGACCGCGCGCAGCCGGCCGGCGTCGTCGGCGGCCTCGGTGAACAGCGAGCGGAACTGCGGGTCGAGGCCGTCGGGCGCGCGGGCGACGAGGGCCTCGCCCAGCTCGGCGATGACCACGCGCTGCTCGGCGCGGAGCTTCTCCTGGTCCTCGCGCTGTATGACGTACCGGTCGGCGACGGCCTTGAGCACCGCGCACTCCAGGCGCGTGCCCCGGGGCACGACCAGTTCGGCGCGGTAGCGGGTGAGCCGGCCGGCCCCCCAGGCGGCCCGGGTGGCCCCTTCGGCGGCGAGGCAGAAGCGGCCGATGAGCTGGCTGGTGGCGTCCTTGAGCCGGGCCTGGGCGACGGCCGAGCCGTCGTAGCCGTGCGGCCACCACTCCTGTTCCAGGAGCCGGTCGAGGGCCTCGGCCAGCTCCTGTTCGGCGGCCCCGGGGGCGTAGCGGCGGGCGGCGACGGCGAAGACCTCGCGGCGCTCGGGCCCGGCGAGCAGCGCCTTCGGGTCGAGGTGGCCGGCGTGGAGGCCGTCCTCGACGTCGTGCACCGAGTAGGCCACGTCGTCGGCCCAGTCCATGACCTGGGCCTCGAAGCTCTGCCGGTGGCCGGGGGCGCCCTGCCGGAGCCACGCGTAGACGGGCACGTCGTCGGCGTAGACGCCGAACTTCCGCGAGCCGGGGTCGGTGGGGTGCCCTCCGCGCGGCCAGGGGTACTTGGTGGCGGCGTCCAGGGCGGCGCGCGTGAGGTTGAGCCCGACGCTCACCATGCCGCCGGGGCCGGGGCCCGCGACGAAGCGCTTGGGTTCGAGCCGGGTGAGCAGGCGCAGCGACTGGGCGTTGCCCTCGAAGCCGCCGCAGGGCCGGGCGACTTCGTCCAGGGCCTGCTCGCCGTTGTGCCCGAAGGGCGGGTGGCCGAGGTCGTGCGCCAGGCAGGCGACCTCGACGAGGTCGGGGTCGCAGCCGAGGGCGGCGCCCAGCTCCCGGCCCACCTGGGCGCACTCCAGGGAGTGGGTCAGGCGGGTGCGGGGGCTGGCGTCCCAGGCCTGGACGCCGGTGACGCCGGGGGTGACCACCTGGGTCTTGCCGGCCAGGCGGCGCAGGGCGGCGGAGTGCAGCACGCGGGCGCGGTCGCGCTGGAAGGCGGTGCGGCCGGGGCGCTTGTCGGGCTCGGGGGCCCAGCGCTCGAGGTCGGCCGCGTCGTACCCGGGGACGGCGGTGCCCTCCGCTCCGCCTTCGGTCCGGTCGTGCGCCCCGCCCCGGGGCCTGCCTTCGGTCCTGCCTGAGCTGCCGTTCATACCCCGACGGTAGTCCCCGCCTCTGACAGCGGCGACGTGCCCGGCCGCCGAGGGGGCGGCCCCCGGAGCCGTCGGTTTGCCTTCCCTTTAAGCTCTGGTCACCCGGGGAACCGCGCGGGTGTCCGTGACGTTGATTCCTGGCGGATGGGGGAGGTCCACGATGGGTACGGCGCGAAAGCTGTGGCTGCCGCCGAGGCCGCGGTCGTGGCTGCGGCTGCCCGCGAGCAGAGCCGGCAGACGGCGTGCGCTGTGGGCCGCCATGGCGGTCTGCTCGCTGGCCCTGACGCCCGCCACCTGGGTGTACGTCTCGGCGACGCCCCGGGTGCGGGACGCCGGGCACGTGCCGTCCGCGCCGGTGGCCATGGTCTTCGGCGCGGGCCTGTGGGAGGGCAGGCCGTCCCCCTATCTGGCCCACCGCCTGGACACGGCGGCCGGGCTGTACCGGGCGGGCAAGGTCCGGGTGGTGCTGGTGACCGGCGACAACAGCCGCGACGACTACGACGAGCCGGACGCGATGCGGGCGTACCTGCGGGACCGCGGGGTGCCCGACGCGCGCATCGTGAGCGACTTCGCGGGCTTCGACACCTGGGACTCCTGCGCCCGGGCCCGGCGCGTCTTCGGCGTGAAGCAGGCGGTGCTGATCAGTCAGGGCTTCCACATACGGCGGGCGCTGGCGCTGTGCGGGGCGGCGGGCATCGACGCGTACGGCGTCGGGGCGTCCTCCGACCCCCACGACATCACGTGGTACGCGGGCGGTGCCCGCGAGGTCCTGGCGTCGGGCAAGGCCGCGCTGGACGCGCTCGTACGGCCCAGCCCGGCCTTCCTGGGGCCGCACGAGCCGGGCGTCGAGCGGGCGCTGGCGGACGAGGGGCCGTAGCGGGCCGGCGTCGGGCGGCGGTCCTCCACGGGCCGGTCAGGCGCGTTTGGGCTCGCGGTTGTTGATGGCGTCGAGGTAGAGCTTGAAGATCTCGTCGTCGTTTATGGGGCTGTAGGAGACCTTGTCGCTCTCGTCGCCGTCGGGGCCGCCCCCGTTGAGCCCGCCGAGCACGCCGATCAGGTCGCCGGTCTTCGTGCGCTCGTCGAAGCGGATGAGCCAGGGGCTGCCGGAGGTGCCGGAGTAGAAGCCGTCGCAGCGCATCTGCAGCTGTTTGTACCCCTCCAGCCGCGTGGTCATGGCCGTGCAGCGGATGGCCTGGTCGGCGGCGTCGGCGTCCGAACTGGGGTAGCCGATGACCGTGGTGCGGTTGGTGTAGCCGGGCGTGCGGACCAGTCTGTTGGCTCCGGTCACGCGCTCGATCTGGCGGCCGCGGCCGTCGGGCTTGACGGTGGCGAAGGCGAAGTCGAGGTCGGAGTCCTCGCCGGTGCTGTCGCGCCGGGGATCGACGAACTCCCGGTCGACGGCCCAGACGCCGAAGGGCTGCTTGCCGGAACCCTGCCGGTAGTCCGGCACGAAGGCCGCCTCGTCGCCGTGCGAGCAGTGCCCGGCGGTGATGATCATGTTGCCCTTGGGGCTGTGCACGACGCTGGCGGTGCAGAAGTGGTTCCGCATGTCGTCACCGACGTAGAACAGCACGCCGACCGAGGGCACCCCCGCGAAGTGCCGGGCGCTGCCGGTGATGCGCTGGGCCTCGATCTGCGGGTCGGCGTTGGCGTCGTCGGCCGGGGCCTCGGTGGCCTCCGACATCCTCGACGGCCCCCAGAAGCGGCGGGCCTCCTCGCTGGACCAGCTTCCCTCCCGCCCGTGCCCGCCGGCCCCCTTCGGGACGGCGGCCGCCAGCGCGACCACGTAGAGCCCCGCGAGCACGGCCCGGACCCACCGGGCCCGGCGCCACCGGGAGAAACGCACATGCACCCCCACCACGTCAGGAAGGTAGTCGACAGGCTAACCGGAATCCCCGGGTACGCCGTGCACCGGACTGCTTTCCGCATGGTCAGTAGTACGAATGACCGACAAATCTGGACTGAATCTGTCACCAGGCGGAGGGAGGAGCAAGGGAATGCGCGAATTCAAAGGGAATGCTCAGACTGCGCTCCCGGCCCCGGGGCGCGCGGCCGCTCCGCCGGGCGTCCCGGCTCAGCCGCCCCACTGGTCGTAGCCGAGCTTGCACACCAGCGACACCACCACCACGACCAGCACTGCCCGGACGAAGCCGCTGCCGCGCCGGAGCGCCATGCGCGCGCCGAGCGCGCCGCCCATCAGGTTGAAGACGGCCATGGGCGCGGCCACCTGCCACAGCACGGCGCCCTGCCAGGTGAAGGTCACGAGCGCGCCGACGTTCGTGCAGACGTTGACGATCTTCGCCGTGCCGGACGCCGTGACGAGCTCCATGTGGAGGATCCCGGCGAGCGCGAGGACGAGGAAGGTGCCGGTGCCGGGGCCGATGAGCCCGTCGTAGAAGCCGATGCCGAGACCGGCGACGAGGATGGCGGTCAGGACGCGGCGACGGCTCGGCGGGGCGGCGTCGGCGACCGTGGTGCCGAACGCCGGCCGCAGCAGCACGAAGGCGAGCACCACCATCAGCACCGCCATGATCAGGGGGCGCAGGACGGCGCTGTCGATGCCGGAGGCGAAGAACGCCCCGGCCAGCGAGCCGCCGAGGGCGGCGAGACCGATGCGCACGGCGGTGCGCAGGTCGAGGGGGGCCTTGCGGGAGTAGGCGACGGCGGCGGCGGTCGTCCCGCAGATGGCCACGGCCTTGTTGGTGCCGAGGATGTGCGCGGGTGCCGTGTGGGGCAGGCCCACCAGCAGGGCCGGCAGCTGGAGCAGTCCGCCGCCGCCGACCACGGCGTCGATCCAGCCGGCGGCAGCGGCGGCGAGGCAGAGCACGATCAGCGTCGTCAGTGATATGTCGGTGGCCACCGGCGCGATCGTAGGGCTTCCGCCGTGGCAGGGCCCCGCCGTGGTGCCGGGAAGTGGCGGCGGACACATCGGAGCCGGTGGCCCGGGACCGTACCGGACGGACGCCCGGTTCGCGCGGCCACCGGTTCTGACCCCCCGTCACTTCGGCGGCGGGCACGGGCCGGTGGGTCTGGACGTGCGCGCCGGGGGCGTCAGTCCAGCGGGGTGCCGTCCCACCGCCAGGACTCCCGCCGGGGCAGCCCGGGCAGCTCCAGCCGGCCGGTCGCCCACAGCAGCGTGCGCCAGGGGTCGTCCCCGACGGGAACGTTCCGGAACAGCCGGGCCAGCACCCGCTCGCACACCCCGGCGGGCGGCTCCCAGGCGACGCCGAGCCCGTCGGCGACGTCGCGCGCGTGCACGACGGCCTCCACGATCCCCATGGCGGCGAAGCCCTCGGGGTCGGAGACGCCGTAGGAGTGATGCGCCCGCGTCTGCGGCCCCCGGGTGCGCACCACGGCCGCCAGCAGGCCGGTGCACGCCTGGAGCACCTGCATCAGCCCGGCCACGCCGGCCTCGCGCTCGGCGTGGATGGTCTCCCGCGGCCCCCCGTCCCGCTGACAGGTCATCAGCGTCGGCACATAGCTGTCCAACGGCGGGTTGGGCGCGGAGAGTTGCAGGGCGTAGCAGAACATGTCGTCGGCGAGGTGCTCGACGGTCTCCCAGCAGTCCCACTCCAGCTCCCCGGCGGACCGCCCCCACGTCTCCTCGGGCACGTCCTGGAAGGCGGCGACGATGAGGCGCACGACCTCCTCGACGTCATCGGCGGAGACAGGGGTTCGGGGAGCGTCGGCCGTGGTAGGCGATGCTTGTGTGTCGGACATGGCGGGGACAGTAGCAAGGGGAGCGACGGGCGCCGGCGGTATTTTGTGGAGTGGAGTGAGACCTCCCCTCCCGTGAGCCGAACATGACCACGATGGGATCTCCCGCTCCCTTGGCCTGACCCCGGTGAACCATCCCCGCACGCGTCGTCGCAGACCGGACCGCAGAGGAGCACACACCCCATGAACGGCTGGACCGTGAGCGACATCCCAGGTCAGAGCGGCCGCATCGCCGTCGTGACGGGGGCCAACAGCGGCATCGGGTACGTGACCGCCCGGGAGCTCGCCCGGCAGGGGGCCCGGGTGGTGCTGGGGTGCCGGGACGTCACGCGCGGTAAGGCCGCCGAGGAGCTGATGCGCGAGCAGGTGCCCGGCGCGGACGTGCGGCTCGCCGTGCTCGACCTGGCCGACCTGGCGTCCGTACGGGCGTTCGCCGCGGAGCTGCCCGAGGAGCGGCTCGATCTGCTGGTCAACAACGCCGGGGTGATGGCGCTGCCGCAGCGCCGGACCGTCGACGGGTTCGAGATGCAGTTCGCCACGAACCACCTCGGCCACTTCGCGCTCACCGGTCTGTTGCTGCCCCGGCTGCGCGCGGCCGGGCCCGGGGCCCGGGTGGTGACGGTGTCGAGCGGGCTGCACTTCCTGGGCACCGTCGACCCGCGGGACCTCCAGATGGACCACCGCTACCGCCGGTGGATCGCCTACGGCCGGTCCAAGAGCGCCAACCTCCTCTTCACGCACGAGCTGTCGCGCCGGCTCACCGCCGAGGGCTCGGCGGTCGTGGCGGCGGCCGCGCACCCCGGGTACGCGGCGACGAACCTCCAGACCGCCGGCCTGCGGATGGAGGAGCGGGCCGTGGCCGAGCGGGCCGTGGAGCTGCTCAACCGCACGGTCGCGCAGAGCGCCGAGGACGGGGCGCTGCCCTCGCTGTACGCGGCCACCGCGCCGGGCGTGCGGCAGGACGACTTCATCGGGCCCCGCGTCCTGTTGTGGCGCGGCTCCCCCACCCGTTCCGTGCGGGCGCGGTGGACGCTCGACGACCGGGCGAGCGCGGGGCTGTGGGCCGCCTCCGAACGGCTCACCGGGGTCACGTACGCCTGGAACGGGGACTAGGCGGCGTCCGGGCGGAGGGCCGCGCCGGCCCATCGGACACCCCCTAGTCCAGGCCCGCCGACTTCAGCAGCCGGCGCGCGCCCTCCCCGTCGACGCGCTCGGCGAGCGCCGTCAGCGGCGCCGTGCCGTCGCGCAGCAGGCCGCTGGCGCGGGAGCGGCGGACGCCCGTGTCGAGGCGGTGCCACAGCAGGGGGTTGTCGGCGAGGACCCTGGGGTCCAGCTCGACCCGGCCGCCGCCGACGTCCCGGAGGATCAGGCGCGGCGCCATGCCGTCCGCGCGGCGCACCCGGGTGAGCAGATCGGTCCGGACCCGCTGCTCGCGCAGCAGGCCCCGGGCCGAAAGCCAGTTCTCCCCCGCGGTGACGCGCGGGGGCCAGAGGATGGCGACCAGGGCGGCGCCCAGCACGGTCCAGGCACAGCCGCGGGGCCAGTCGAGCCCGCCCCGGGCGAGGTCCACGAGGAGGAGCGCACCACCGAGCGCCGTGCCGCACCACCAGGCCGACCTGGCCTCGCGCCGCCAGCCCCGGTCGAAGGCGAGCACCCTGTCCGCCGGAGGCCGTACCGTCGCGGCCTTCCGGCCGTGGTGCTCCTCGCGTCCCCACGCCCGCAACCGGAATGTCTGTCGCCGTCCCATGATGCCGACGCTAGAGCGGAACGGGCGGCATGCCACGACATGTTGACGTCGTGCTGACGTCGCCTTGGCCAATCCTTGCGCAGCCCTGACATGCCGTCGGACCGCACCGCCCCCGCTCCCCCGCGCCCGTCAAGAACGCGTAGGGATCTCCCCCGAAGGCGCCAAGGCGGCGCCAAGAAACGGCGCGGTCCCGGCGACGCGGGCGCAGTCTGAGCCTCCGACCCAACGGAGGTACGACAAAAGATGTCCAAGCTGGCCGATTCGGAGCACGCCGCCGGCACCGGCGTGGGGG
The DNA here is from genome assembly GCF_002939475.1 of Streptomyces cinnamoneus. Classification (NCBI taxonomy): domain Bacteria; kingdom Bacillati; phylum Actinomycetota; class Actinomycetes; order Kitasatosporales; family Streptomycetaceae; genus Streptomyces; species Streptomyces cinnamoneus. The sequence continues at coordinate 2,211,839 of NZ_PKFQ01000001.1, forward strand.
CACCCGCGGCAGCCGGAGGGGAACCGCCGGATACCGGCGCCGCGCGGACCACCGCGGAGGACCGGCACCGGCTGACCGCCACCCAGGGCCTGGCGGCCCTGTCACTCGACGCGATGGCGTCGGTGGCGTACGGGCCCGAGTCGATCGTTCTCGTGCTGGCGGCGGCCGGGGCCCACGGCCTCGGGTGCACACTGCCGGTCACGCTCGCGATCGCCGCCCTGCTGACCGTGCTCGTCGCCTCCTACCGGCAGGTCATCGCGGCGTTCCCGGACGGCGGCGGCTCGTACGCCGTCGCCAAGCGGCACCTGGGGCGGCGCACCAGCCTCGTCACCGCGGCCTCCCTCGTGCTGGACTACGTCCTGAACGTGGCCGTGTCCGTCACCGCCGGCGTCGCGGCGCTGACCTCGGCCTTCCCCTCCCTCTACGGCCACCGGCTGTGGATCTGCCTGGCCGTGCTGGTCCTGGTCACCGGCGTCAACCTGCGCGGCATCGCCGAGTCGGCCAAGGCGTTCATCGTGCCGACCGCCGTCTTCGTCGGCTCGGTCCTGACGGTGATCGTGGTCGGGCTCTTCCGCGACGCCCCCGTCAGCACCCAGGCCGCGGAGGGGCACGCCTCCGCCCTGGCCGGCGACGCCACCGCCGTCGGCGCCCTGCTCCTGCTGAAGGCGTTCGCCGCCGGCTGCTCCGCCCTCACCGGCGTCGAGGCCGTGGCCAACGCCGTGCCGTCCTTCCGCGCCCCGGCCACCCGGCGGGCGCAGCGCACGGAGGTCGCGCTGGGCGCGCTGCTCGGCGCCATGCTCATCGGCCTGTCGTTGCTCATCGGCCGCTTCCACCTCCAGCCGGTCGAGGGCGTCACCGTCCTCGCCCAGCTCGCCGACGCCTCGCTGGGCCACCACTGGGGCTTCTACGTCGTGCAGTGCGCGACCGTCGTCCTGCTGGCCCTCGCCGCGAACACCTCGTTCGGCGGCCTTCCCGTGCTGATGAGCCTGCTGGCCCGGGACAACTACCTCCCGCACGTCTTCGCCCTGAAGGCCGACCGGCAGGTGCACCGCCACGGCGTGCTCGCCCTGGCCGCCGTCTCCGCGCTGCTGCTCGTCTTCTCCGGCGGCGACGTCAACACACTGGTGCCGCTCTTCGCGATCGGGGTGTTCGTCGGGTTCACCGTCTGCCAGGTGGGCATGGTCCGGCACTGGCGGCGGGAACGTTCCGCCGGGTGGCGTGGCAAGGCACTCCTCAACGGCTTCGGGGCCGTGCTCACCGGTGTGTCCGCGGTCGTCGTCACCGCCACCAAGTTCACCGAGGGCACCTGGCTGATCGTCTTCGCGCTGCCCGTGCTGGTGCTCGCCTTCGAGACCGTCCACCGGGCCTACGGGCGCATCGGCGAGCGCCTGGAGCTGGGCCGGGTGCCCGAGGCCCCGCGCCGCTGCCACTCGGTGGTGGTCGTTCCCGTGTCCTCGCTCTCCCGGCTGACCAGCAAGGCGCTGACCGCCGCCGTCTCGCTCGGCGACGAGGTCGTGGCCGTCACCGTGACGCAGCCCGACCAGGAGGGGCGGCGGGCGGCGGAGTCGCTGCGCCGCGACTGGGAGCTGTGGAACCCGGGCGTCGACCTGGTCGAACTGCCCGCGGCCACCCGCGCCCTGGGCCGCCCCATCGTGGACTACGTCCGCGAGCTGTCCGGCCGTCACCCCGACAACCGCGTCACCGTGCTGATACCGGAGGTCGAGCCCGCGCACGTCTGGCAGCGCCTGCTGCAGAACCAGCGCGGCGCGGTCGTCGCCCACGCCGTGCGGCGCGACACCGACGCGGTGATCTGCCGGCTGCGCTTCCGCGTCGGGGCCGGCACGGCCTGAGCGCCGGCCCCGCCGCCCCTCAGGAGGCCCTGCGGGTCAGCCGTCCCTTGACCGCCTTGAGCAGCTCCACCCGGCCGACGCGCAGGGTGAGCGTCTCCCCTCCGGCCACCGGCTTGGCGTACCAGGGCAGGCCGAGGCGCTGCCAACGGGCGGCTCGCAGCGGCGACTTGACCGGGACGGGCACCGTCCACTTCTTGTCGCCGGCCGCCAGGCAGCCGTCGATCCGCCACTCGCCGGCGGTCGTGCAGGGGACCCGCGCCGCGAAGGAGCCGTCGGCCGCCGTCTCGACGGGGACGGTCAGCGTCGTGCCGTCGGCGCACACGGCCCGTACGGTCAGCGCGCCGGCCGGCCAGGAGGCGAGCGTGCAGCGTCCGGTGACGACGAGGGTGGCGGGTGCGTCCGCGGCCCAGGTGGCGCCGGTGACGCGCAGCCGGGGTGGCACCCGGTGCCGCGTCTCACCGAGGTCGAGGGTGAGGTTGCCGTAGGGCTTGGTGGTGAAGAGGGCGGCCGCCGTGCCCGCGGCGGTCACGACGGTGGTGGTGGCGACGGTGACGGAGTCCGCGCGGCGGCTGCCGAGGCGCGCCTCCTTGACGACGCCCTGGGCGCCCACGGCCAGGAACAGGTCCCACATGCCGGCGTCCAGCGGCGCCCCTCCGGCGGCGGTGGCGGGGTCGACGGTCACGTCGAAGCCGGCCGTCCCGTAGTCGAAGCGCCCCCCGTCCTCGTCGGCGCCCAGGCCCGGCGTGGCGGTGTGGCGCACGGGGAGGCGGTGCTCGGCACCGGTGCCCCGCTTGCGCAGGATCAGCTCGGTGGTCACCTCGCGCGTGGCTATGCGGTGCACGTAGGCGTGGCCCGTGAGGCGCAGTCCGGTGCCGTCGAGGTCCGCGGACTCGACGAGGTGGCGGACGCGCAGCTCGCCGGTGATGTCGTAGCAGTCGACCGGGATGTTCAGGGTGGAGTCGCGGAAGTACGGGTAGAGCGCGTAGGCGCGGCCGTTCTCGGTGAGGACCTCCGGGCCGTCGGCGGCGGTGGCGGCGAGGGTCGTGATGCCGTAGCTGGCGGCTCCCCGGTCCAGCTCCCACCGGACGAGCGTCAGCAGCTCGTCGAGGAGGCCGCGTCGGACGAGGTGGCAGCGCAGCCGGACCACGGCGGGCAGCCGGGCGGCGAGGCCCTCGTGGTAGTAGGGCTCGATCAGGTCGCCGAGCTCCTTGAGGTACTTGTCCTGCACGTCGCGGTGGGGCTCGCGGCACAGCTGGAGCACGGCGTCGCGCAGCTCCACGGCGAAGTGCCGGTGCATGAGGGTGTCCCGGTCGGGGCCGGGCTCGACGCGCTCGGCGACGAGGGCGGTCATCAGCCGTAAGAGGTCGATGCGGGTGCGCGTGCCGTGCGGTTGCGAGGTGATGTTGTGGCCGTCCTCGCGCGCCACCCAGTACAGGCAGTCGTAGTCGGCGACGACGGATATCGCGGCGGCCTCCAGGTAGGCGGTCGCGGTGAACGGCTGGTCCTCGCCGATGGACAGGCCGGTGGCGAACCGCAGGCCGAGCCGGTCGACCAACGTGCGCCGGAAGAGCTTCATCGGGTTGAGCGTCCAGTAGACGCGGGAGGAGAAGACGTCCGTCCGGGGCTGGTTCCGGCCGAACATCGACCGTGGGGCGCGGCGCCCGCCCTCGCCGACGATCCGCCCGAGGACGACGTCCGAGCCGTTGTCGTCCGCGGCGGCGACCATGCGCTCCAGGGCCTCGGGGCCGAGGTGGTCGTCCGCGTCGAGGAAGAACACGTAACGGCCGGTGGCCAGGTCGAGGGCCGTGTTGCGCGGCCCGGCGGGACCGCCGGAGTTCGGCTGGTGGATCACGCGCATCAGCGGGGCCTTGGCCGCCAGGCGGTCGAGCTCGGCGCCGGTGCCGTCGGTCGAGCCGTCGTCGACGGCTAACAGCTCGATGCGGTCGGCGCCCAGGGTCTGCTCCAGGACGGACGTGACGCTGCGGGTCACGTACGGCATGGCGTTGTACGCGGCGATGACGACCGTGACGTCCGGTCCGGGCATGAGGCGAACTCCGTTCCTGCGGTCCGGGCATGACCCCTTGACCGGGGTCGCCGACCGGTGTGGTGGCCGGGTTTCCGGCACGGGCCGTTTCAGGGTATCCCCAGGGCTCGCACCGGAGTTCGAGACGATCAACGGGGGCGGCCGCGTGGCCGGATCGCTTCGACGGAGTCCTCCGCGAGGACCCGGGGGGGGAGGGCCGGGGGGACGGAGCCGGAGGGGGGCACGGACCGGCGGCCCGCGCCTCGGCGGATGCCGCGCCCGTTCCTCCCGTGCTACATCGTCGCCGACCGCGCCCTCGCGCGGGACTGCGGGTTGCGGTGGCCGCCGCGCAGCAGGGCCGCCCCCAGGGGCGTCAGGGTGTGCATCACGGCGCTGCCGTTGCGCAGCGTCAGCACCAGCCCCGCCTCGCGCAGGACACCGGCGTGCTGGCTGGCCGAGGCCGCCGACACCCCCACCCTGCGGGCGAGTTCGCTGGTCGTGCAGCCGCCGCCGATGGACCCCAGGACGGCCGAGCGGGTGTGGCCCACCAGCTTGCCCAGCGAGCGCGGGGCGGCGGGGACGACGGGCGCCGACTCCGACATGGTCCGCGCGGGGTAGACGAGCACGGGCGTGAGCTCCGGGTTCTGGAGCGTGACCGGCGTGCGCCGGCAGAAGAACGACGGCAGGAGCACCAGCCCGCGCCCGTCCAGGTGCACGTCCCGGTCGACGGGGTAGTCGACCTCCAGGACCGGGGCCCGCCAGCGCATGGTGGGCGGCAGCGAGGACAGCAGCGCGTCGGCGCCGCCGTCCAGCAGGGCCCGGCCGCGCACCGCCCGGTCGGCCTCGATCTGGGCCTGGATGTGCGACCAGTAGGGGGCTATGGCGGCCTCGTGGTAGGCGTGCAGGGCGCCGATCAGCTTCCCGAACGCCCGGACGTCGCCCTCGGCCAGCGATCGTATCCAGGCCGGCAGGGTGCGGACGGTGGACAGCCGGCTCAGCTCACGGTGCACCCGGTCGGCGGGCGTGGCCCGCAGGGCCTCCATGCCCGACTCGAGTCCGAGTAACCCTTCGGCCGGCGTCAGGAAGTCCGGGAAATACCCGCGAGGCGGAACCAGCGGGGCCAGTAGCCGCGTTTCACCATTCAACCGGGGACGGGTTTCCGAGCGCCAATCGCCGAAGATCGACTCGCCTTGTTTGTCCCGGAGCCGGTGCAGGCTCAATACGGTTTCCCAGAGCACGTCCGGGTCGCCGGCCAGGCGCAACCGGGCCAGATCGAGTCCAGTGAAATGGACACGCAGCACCAAACCCCCACATGAGACATCCGCGGCCACCCCCCGCTCACTGAGTATGCACACCGATACGAGGTGTTACCACGTCCTTTTGGCCACAGTTGAAAGGACTCGCGGCGAACATCGCAGAAGCGAAATGCTATTCACGCACTCAGGGCCGTCCCGCTCGTTCCCGTGGGGGGTGGCGAGCGAAAAAGCGGCCGCTGAGTACGCGAGTTGCCGCCCGAGCCGATGCGGGCGGCAACAACTCCCGGTGGGGGAGTAAAGAGGGGCGGCGCTCCCGCACGGGCGCCGCCCCTTCGCATGCCCCGGGACGCCCGGGGGGCCGCGCGGGACCCGCGGGGTCCGGCCCGCGGTGATCCGGGCGTCTCCCGCGGGTTACGCGGGGGTTACCCCATGCGGCCCGTCCACGGGCAACCGCCCCGAGGCGCCGGGCCGTTCCGCCGGGCCGCCGAGGACGGCGTACCCGTCCGACGCCCTCTCCCGCGCTCCGCGCCCCGCCCGGGACCCGCAGCGCGAAAGGGGCGGCCCCCCGCACGGGTGCCGCCCCTTCCGTCGGTCCGGAGCCGCCGCAGGGTCTGAGGGTCGAGGTCATCCCATACCGCGGCTCCGGAGTTCAACCGGGCACGAGCTAGCGGCTGTCGCTCGCCGTGCCGTTCAGCGCCGCCGCCCGGCCCGCCTCCAGGCGGGCCACCGGGATGCGGAAGGGCGAGCAGGAGACGTAGTCCAGGCCCACCTCGTGGAAGAAGTGCACCGACTCCGGGTCGCCGCCGTGCTCACCGCAGACGCCGAGCTTCAGGTCGGGCCGGGTGGCCCGGCCGGCCTGGACCGCCGCGCGGACGAGCGAGCCGACGCCGTCGCGGTCGATGGTCTCGAAGGGGCTGACGCCGAAGATGCCCTTCTCCAGGTACGCCGTGAAGAAGCTGGCCTCGACGTCGTCGCGGGAGAAGCCCCACACGGTCTGGGTCAGGTCGTTCGTGCCGAAGGAGAAGAACTCGGCGGCCTCCGCTATCTGACCGGCCGTCAGCGCGGCGCGGGGCAGCTCGATCATCGTGCCCAGCGTCAGCTTGAGGTCGGTGCCGGTGGCGGCCTCGACGTCGGCGATGACCCGCTCGGCCTCCTCGCGGACGATCTCCAGCTCCTGGACGGTGCCCACCAGCGGGATCATGATCTCCGCGCGCGGGTCGCCGCCCGAGCCCAGGCGCTGGGCCGCGGCCTCGGCGATGGCCCGCACCTGCATGGCGAACAGGCCCGGGATGACCAGGCCGAGGCGCACGCCGCGCAGGCCCAGCATCGGGTTCTGCTCGTGCAGCTTGTGCACGGCCTGGAGCAGGCGCAGCTCGTTCTCGTGCGCCTCCTGGCGGGCCTCGGCGAGCGCGACCCGCACCGAGAGCTCGGTGATGTCCGGCAGGAACTCGTGCAGCGGCGGGTCGAGGAGGCGGACCGTGACGGGCAGGCCGTCCATCGCCTCGAACAGCTCGACGAAGTCGGCCTTCTGCAGGGGCAGCAGGGCCCCGAGCGCCTCGTCGCGCTCGGCCTCGGTGTCGGCGAGGATGAGCCGCTCGACCATCTCGCGCCGCTCGCCGAGGAACATGTGCTCGGTGCGGCACAGGCCGATGCCCTGGGCGCCGAAGCGGCGGGCGCGGGAGGCGTCCTCGGCGTTGTCGGCGTTGGCCCGCACGCGCAGCCGGCGGGTGCGGTCGGCGTAGGCCATCATCCGGTGCACGGCCTGCACCAGCTCGTCGGCGTCGTCGGCGCCCGCGTGCATGCGGCCCTCGAAGTACTCGACGACCGGGGACGGCACGACCGGGACCTCACCGAGGTAGACCTTGCCGGTCGAGCCGTCGATGGAGACGACGTCGCCCTCCTCGACGACCACGCCGCCCGGGGCCGTCATCCGGCGCCGCTTGGTGTCGACCTCCAGCTCCTCGGCGCCGCAGACGCAGGTCTTGCCCATGCCGCGGGCCACGACGGCCGCGTGCGAGGTCTTGCCGCCGCGCGAGGTCAGGATGCCCTCGGAGGCGATCATGCCGTCGAGGTCGTCGGGGTTGGTCTCGCGGCGGATCAGGATGACCTTCTCGCCGGAGCGGGACCACTTGACGGCGGTGTACGAGTCGAAGACGGCCTTGCCGACGGCGGCGCCCGGCGAGGCGGCGATGCCCCGGCCCAGCAGCTCCGTGGTGGCCTTCTCGTCGAAGCGGGGGAACATCAGCTGGGCGAGCTGGGCGCCCGAGACGCGCTGGAGCGCCTCGGCCTCGTCGATCAGACCCTGGTCCACCAGCTGCGTGGCGATGCGGAAGGCGGCGCCCGCGGTGCGCTTGCCGACGCGGGTCTGGAGCATCCACAGCTTGCCGCGCTCGATGGTGAACTCGATGTCGCACAGGTCGCGGTAGTGCGTCTCCAGCGTCTCCATGATCTGCATCAGCTGGTCGTACGACGCCTTGTCGAGCTGCTCCAGCTCGGCGAGCTGCATGGTGTTGCGGATGCCGGCGACGACGTCCTCGCCCTGGGCGTTCTGCAGGTAGTCGCCGTAGACGCCCTGGTGGCCGCTGGCGGGGTCACGGGTGAAGGCGACGCCGGTGCCGGAGTCGGGGCCGAGGTTGCCGAAGACCATGGAGCAGACGTTGACGGCCGTGCCGAGGTCGCCGGGGATGCGCTCCTGACGGCGGTAGAGCTTGGCGCGGTCGCCGTTCCAGGAGTCGAAGACCGCCCGGATCGCCAGGTCCATCTGCTCGCGCGGGTCCTGCGGGAAGTCGCGGCCGGTCTCCTGGGCGACGATGGCCTTGAAGCCCTCGACCAGGCGCTTCAGGTCCGCCGCGTCGAGCTCGACGTCGGTGGAGACGCCCTTGGTGTGCTTGGCCTCCTCCAGCGCCTCCTCGAAGAGGTCGCCGTCGACGCCCAGCACGGTCTTGCCGAACATCTGGATGAGGCGGCGGTAGGAGTCCCAGGCGAACCGCTCGTCGCCGGCCTGGGTGGCGAGGCCCGCGACGGACGCGTCGGACAGGCCGATGTTCAGGACGGTGTCCATCATGCCGGGCATGGAGAACTTGGCGCCCGAGCGGACCGAGACCAGCAGCGGGTCGTCGGCCTGGCCGAGCTTCTTGCCCATGCGCTCCTCGAGGGCCGCCAGGTGGGCGGAGACCTCGTCGCGCATCGACAGGGGCTCCTCGCCGCCCTCCAGGTAGACCTTGCAGGCCTCGGTGGTGATGGTGAAGCCCGGGGGGACGGGCAGACCGAGGTTGGTCATCTCGGCGAGGTTGGCGCCCTTACCGCCGAGCAGGTCCTTGAGGTCCTTGTTGCCCTCGGTGAAGTCGTAGACGAACTTCTGGCGATCTTCTGTTACCGGCACGGGAATCGACTCCTCACTGGGGCATCCCGGACGCAGTTGGGGTGGAGGGCTGCCCTGACGGCGGGGAGCGTACCCAGATCGAAGGCTTCTGAGGAGGTCTACTCCGCCAACCTGAGGGCGTAACGGCGGGTCAGCCAGCAGATCGAAAGTTGCGTGCTCATATGAGAGGCCCACCCACTTCATTCACTTCTCGAACACAAGGTCCCGCTGCGGTGGCATGCCGATCACTCTCCGTCGAGAATTTCCCAGATCCGTCGTCGAGAGGTGAACCCAAAAGGGGTGGCACCCAGTGCCACCCCTTGGAGAGTCGCACCCCGGCCAAGAGCGCTCATCTGAGCGAACCCCCTATCAGAGGTGGCGAGAATCACGCTGGCTTCGCCGGCGTTTCACCCGCCTGAAGTGTCCAGTTCGGCGTCCGCGCCCACGGTCGCGCGGTCGTACGGGTCGTCCAGCCATCCGTCCGGAAGCACCACGCGATTGCGTCCGGACGTCCGGCCGCGGGGGCCGTCGGCCCCGGTGGGCCACGGCTGATCCAGGTCCAGCTCGCTCAGAAGAGCGTCCATTTCATCCAGAGATGAGGTGATTGCCAGCTTCTTACGCAGCTCGGAGCCGATCGAGAAGCCCTTGGTGTACCAGGCGACGTGCTTGCGGAAGTCGATGACTCCGCGCTCCTCGTTCTCCAGCCACTGCCCGAGCAGCTCGGCGTGGCGGCGCATCACCCGCGCGACCTCCCGGAGGGTGGGCGCGGCGGCCGGGCGGGGGCCGCCCTCCTCGAAGGCGCCGACGAGGTCCCCGAAGAGCCACGGCCGGCCCAGGCAGCCGCGCCCGACCACCACGCCGTCGCAGCCCGTCTCGCGCATCATCCGCACCGCGTCGTCGGCCGACCAGATGTCGCCGTTGCCCAGCACCGGGATCTCGGGCACCGCCTCCTTGAGCCGGGCGATGGCGTCCCAGTCGGCGGTGCCGCCGTAGTGCTGGGCGGCGGTGCGGCCGTGCAGGGCGACGGCCGTGACGCCCTCCTCGACGGCGATCCGTCCGGCGTCGAGGTAGGTGATGTGGTCGTCGTCGATGCCCTTGCGCATCTTGATGGTCACCGGCAGCGTCCCCGCGTTGCCGACGGCCTCGCGCAGGATCGAGCGCAGCAGGTTCCGCTTGTACGGCAGCGCGGAGCCGCCGCCCTTGCGGGTGACCTTCGGGACGGGGCAGCCGAAGTTGAGGTCGATGTGATCGGCCAGGTCCTCGTCCACGATCATGCGGACGGCCTTGCCGACGGTCACCGGGTCGACGCCGTAGAGCTGGATCGAGCGCGGCTTCTCGGTCCCGTCGAAGTGGATCAGCCGCATCGTCTTGGCGTCCCGCTCGACGAGCGCCCGCGTGGTGATCATCTCGCTGACGAAGAGCCCCTTGCCGCCCGAGAACTCGCGGCACAGCGTACGGAAGGGAGCGTTGGTGATCCCCGCCATCGGGGCCAGGACCACCGGCGGCTGCACGGAGTGCGGACCGATCTGGAGCGTCATGGAGGGAGCTTCCTCGAAGTCATCGGGGCGGTTGGGCGGACCGTCCATTGTCCCCCATCCGGCCCAGGCCCTTCATCGGGCGGAGGTCCCCCGCCGGGCGGGGGCCGCTCTGTGGGGCGGCGGACGCGTGCTGCTCGGCGAGCGCCAGGGCGTGGAGCCGCTCCAGGCCCGCGCGGGTGTCCTCGTCGGCGGGGGTGAAGGTGATCAGACGGGTGCCGGGGACCGGCCCCGTCCACAGGCTGGTGTGGTCCAGGCGCAGCAGGCCCACGCGGGGGTGGCGCAGGATGGCTGCCTTCTGGTCGTCGACCGGGATCACCTCGTGCCGCGCCCACAGCTCGCGGAACTCCGGCGAGGCGTCGAGCAGCCGCTTGAGCAGGCACTTCCAGGCGGGCTCGGCGATGTGCTCGGCCATGGAGGCGCGGAACTTGGCGGCCATGGACCGCCGCGCCTCCGCGCCGTTGAGCGCGTTGGCCAGCCACACGGGGTCGGTGAAGTGCAGCCACAGGCAGTTGCGGTTCTCCGGCGGCAGGGCGTCGAGGTCGCACATCAGCCGGCCGTAGGTGCGGTTGTAGGCCAGGATGTCGTAGCGGGCGTTCTGCACGGAGGCCGGCAGCGGCTCCAGCGCCCGCAGCATCGCGCGCAGCTCCGGGGTGACGCTCGGGCTGTCCGTGCCGGGCTGCGGGTCGACGACGCCCGCCAGGGCGAAGAGGTGGGCGCGCTCGCCCCGGTCGAGCAGCAGGGCGCGGGCCACGGAGTCCAGGACCTGGACGGACACCTGGATGTCGCGGGCCTGCTCCAGCCACGTGTACCAGGTGACGCCGACGGCGGCGAGCTGCGCCACCTCCTCCCGGCGCAGGCCCGGGGTGCGGCGCCGCGGGCCGCGCGGCAGGCCCACCTGTTCCGGGGTGATGCGCTCGCGCCGGGACCTCAGGAAGAGGGCCAGCTCCCTGCGCCGTATGCCGTCGGCGGTGTCGACGGCCGGGGCCTTCGCGGGCGGGGTGGCCACGGCGGGGGTGTCGAGCGTCATCGTCGTCATGTCTCCAGGGTGCGCGCCCTCCCAGCCTGTTGCCAGGTAGTCCTTGTACCAGGATAAGGACACTCTGGTACCCGGCTGGGGAGGCCGTCATCGTCGTATCCGTGAGTGAACCCCGAATAGCGAGCGACGCCCCCTCCCCGACGACTCCGGCCCCTTCGACGACCTCCCGTTCCTCCGCCTCCCCCACGCCGGCCCTGAGCCCGCTGGGGCTCGCGACCGTGCTGCTGGGGGCGGCGCTGCCGTTCCTGGACTTCTTCATCGTCAACGTCGCCCTGCCGACGATCGACCACGACCTGGACGCGGGCCCGGCCCTGCTGGAGATGGTGGTGGGCGGCTACGGCGTCGCCTATGCCGTGCTGCTCGTGCTCGGCGGGCGGCTGGGCGACATGGTGGGCCGCCGGCGCCTGTTCCTGTGGGGCACGGCCGCCTTCGGCGTGACGTCCGTGGCCTGCGGGCTGGCGCCGGACGCGTGGACGCTGGTGGCGGCCCGGGTCGCGCAGGGCGCGGCGGCCGCGCTGATGCTGCCGCAGGTGCTGGCGACCATCCAGGCCACCACCGCCGGCCACCGGCGCACCAAGGCGCTGAGCCTGTACAGCGGCACGGCCGGGGTGGTGAGCGCGGTCGGGCAGGTGCTCGGCGGCGTGCTGGTCTCCGTCGACCTCGCGGGCACGGGCTGGCGGTCGATCTTCCTGATCAACGCGCCGATCGCGGTGGTGGCGTTCGTGCTCGCCCTGCGCGCGGTGCCCGAGACCCGCTCCGACCGCCCGACGGGCGTGGACGGCTGGGGCACGGTGCTGCTGTCCGTGACGCTGGTGTCGCTGCTGCTGCCACTGACCGAGGGCCGTTCGACGGGCTGGCCGGTGTGGTCGTGGGTGCTGCTGGCGGTCTTCCCCGTGGCGGCGGTGGCGTTCGTGGTGGTCGAGCGCCGCGAGGAGCGGGCCGGCCGGACCCCGCTGGTGCCGCCGTCGCTGTTGCGGGTGCACGCGGTGCGCAGCGGGCTGGCGCTGATCACGCCGTTCTCGATCGGCTGGGGCGGCTTCATGTTCGTCCTGGCGGTGGCGCTCCAGGAGGGGCTGCGGCTCGGACCGCTGGCGGCGGGGCTGGCGCTGGTGCCGATGTGCGTGACGTTCTTCGTGGGCTCGCTGGCGGGCCCGCGGCTGGCGGCGCGGTACGGGCGGCGGCTGGCCACGGCCGGTGCGCTGATCCAGGCGGCCGGGCTGCTGATGGTGGCCGGGACGTTCTGGTTCGGCTGGGACGGGCTGGACGCGCTCGGCACGGCGCCGGGGCTGGCGGTCCAGGGGCTGGGCCAGGGCCTGCTGATGCCGATGACGATGCGGCTGGTGCTGAGCGAGGTGCCGGTGGACAAGGCGGGGGTCGGCAGCGGGGTGCTGGTGACCACGCAGCAGGCGTTCATGGCGCTGGGCGTGGCGACGCTCGGCTCGCTGTTCCTGTCGCTCACGCCCCATACGGGGATGCGGGAGGCGCTGGCGATCACGTGGGGGGTGCAGCTGGTGACCGTGGTGGTGACGGTGCTGCTGACGCTGCGGCTGCCGAGGTCGGTGAGCTGAGGAACCGGGGGAACGGACATGGAATGACAGATATTGAAATCTGTCATTCCATGTGTCACTCTTCAGGGGTACCCGCACGTCCTCTTCCCCCAAGGAGCCCCCCGTGCAGCAGCGCACTCTCGGCACGACCGGCCCCCAGGTCTCCGCCCTCGGGCTCGGTTGCATGGGCATGTCCGCCCTGTACGGCGACGCCGACCGCACCGAGTCGATCGCCACGATCCACGCCGCCCTCGACGCCGGCGTCACGCTTCTCGACACCGGCGACTTCTACGGCATGGGCCACAACGAGATGCTCATCGGCGAGGCCCTGCGCTCCGCCCCCGCGGCGGCCCGCGAGCGGGCGCTCACCAGCGTCAAGTTCGGCGCCCTGCGCGGCCCGGACGGCGACTGGTCCGGCTACGACGGCCGGCCCGCCGCCGTGAAGAACTTCGCCGCCTACTCCCTCCAGCGACTCGGCGTCGACCACATCGACATCTACCGGATCGCCCGCGTCGACCCCGACGTCCCGATCGAGGAGACCGTCGGCGCCATCGCCGAGCTCGTCGAGGCCGGCCACGTCCGCCACATCGGCCTCTCGGAGGTCGGCGCCGACACGATCCGCCGCGCGGCGGCCGTCGCGCCCATCGCGGACCTCCAGATCGAGTACGCCCTGATCACCCGTGGCATCGAGGAGCGGATCCTGCCCGCCTGCCGCGAGCTGGGCATCGGCGTGACCGCGTACGGCGTGCTCTCGCGCGGCCTGATCAGCGGCCACTTCTCCCGCGACCGGCAGCTCCCCGCGAACGACTTCCGGGGCATGAGCCCGCGCTTCCAGGGCGAGAACCTCCAGCGCAACCTCGACCTCGTCGACGCGCTGCGCAAGGTCGCCGAGGAGCGCGAGGCCAGCGTGGCGCAGATCGCGATCGCGTGGGTGCTCTCGCGCGGCGAGGACATCGTCCCCCTGGTCGGGGCCCGCCGCCGCGACCGCCTCACCGAGGCGCTGGGCGCCCTGGACGTGGCGCTGGACGCCGACGACCTGGCCGCCATCGAGCAGGCCGTCCCGGCCGACGCCGCCGCGGGCGAGCGCTACCCGGCGGAGCAGATGGCCCACCTGGACAGCGAGCACTGACGGGAGGGCCGTCGCCCGGCGGCCGCCGCGGGAGGCGGATCAGCCCCCTCCGCCCCCGCCGGGTACGGTCGTAAGAGCCTCCGCACCCCGAAGGGACCCGCACCCCCATGCCGCCCGAGACCCTGACCCCCGACCGCATCCTCGAAGCCACCGAGGACGTGCTGCGCCGCTACGGCCCCGCCAAGGCCACCGTGGTCGACGTCGCACGGGCGCTGGGCGTCAGCCACGGCAGCGTGTACCGCCACTTCGGCAGCAAGGCGGCCCTGCGCGAGGCGGTCACCGACCGCTGGCTCGACCAGTCCCACGCCGAACTGTCCGCCGTCGCCGGCACGGAGGGTCCGGCGGGCCCCCGGCTGCGCGCCTGGCTGTCCGCGCTCTTCGCCGCGAAGCGCCGCAAGGCGGGCGGCGACCCCGAGCTGTTCGCCACCTACATGGTCCTCGTCGGCGAGAACAGCGCGACGGTCGACCGCCACATCGCCACGATGATCGAGCAGATCGCGGGCATCGTCGAAGCGGGCGTCACCCGGGGCGAGTTCGCCACCACCGACCCGGCGACGACGGCCCGCGCCGTCTGGGACGCCACCAGCCGCTTCCACGACCCGGCGTACGCGGCGGATTGGGCACAACCGGGCATCGACACGGCCTTCGAGACGGTCTGCGAGCTGGTGCTGCGCGGGCTGAGCGCCTGACGGATCCTTGACGGCGGAACGGCCCGTTTTCGCTGGACCGCCCCCAAGGGCGTTCCTAGGCTGATCTCCTGTTCCGCTTCACCGGCCCGGCAGGAGGGTCAGTTCCCTTGACCAGCCCCATCCTTAGCGACGGTCATATCGTCCTGGCGCCCGCGCGTCCCCATCGGGGCGGCCACGAAGGCGCCGAGGACGGCGTCGTCTTCGAGACCAGTCGCTCGGCCACCGGGGAACGGTGCGGGCTCGCGTTCACTTCCACCGAGGCGCTCGTGTCCCGCCTCGGCCCGGACCAGCCGTGGGTGGCACTGCCCATCGGCGCATTACGGCACCTGCTCGGAGAGACGGGCATATCCGTCGTCGCCGTGGACCCGTACATCCCGGCGGAAACGCCATGAGCGACGAGCTCAGGACCACGGTGGAGCACATCGACGACGCGGGCAAGGGATTCCACCGCGAGGCGATCCACCTCGGCGAGTTCAAGCACCTCGCCTCGCCGGCGACTCCCGGCGTGGGGGATCTCGCGTTGAGCTCGGCCCTGGTACAGCTCAGCGACGCGTTCGGCATCGCCCACGAGCTGCTCACCGGCCTGGTGGACCGCCACGGCACCAGTCTGCGGGGCGCGGCGGCCGACTACCAGGACCAGGACGTGGACATCGAGACCCTGTTCCGGGACATGATGGGCAAGGCCAAGTGATCGACGACGACGTAGCAGGCCTCAACGCTGTCGCCACGGATTACACATCGGCCGTCGGGAAGTACGACTCCACCTCCCGGGCCCTCAACAGGAAAGTGAACGCCGTCGTTCACGAGGCGGGCTGGAGCGGTGAAGGAGCCGAAGCCTTCCAGACGGTGTGGGCGAACGACGGCACGGTCGCGGCGGCGATTTCGGAAGCGATGTCGCAGGTCTCCGACATCGTCAGCGTCCTGGCGGAAGAGCTGGCCGCTGCCAGGGGGGATCTGGGCGACGCCCAGGACACCGCCCGCGCGGCCGGCCTTACCCTCGACAGCCAAGGTGGTGCTGAGGGCAAGGCCGACCGGCAGGCAGCATTGGACGCGTACCGGAAGGGTCGGGACGCGGCGCTGGGGCGGGCGCAGAACGCCCGCGAGTTGGCGACGCGGAGTCTGAACTCGGTTCTCGACCAGATCCTCAACAAGGGCGACGCGAAGGTTTACAACGGTGCGGACGCATGCACGCTCGCCGAGGTGCTGCGGGGGCTCTACACCACGCCCGCCGCGCTCAGCCAGGAGAGCGCGAAGAAGCTGGCCCGGCTGCGACAAGGCGCCAAGGACCTGAAGCGCGGTCACAACAAGCTGCCCCGGGGCAGTGACGCGTGGAACGAGCGGCTGCAGCAGCGTCGCGCGGCCCGGGCCGCATTGAGCGAACAGCGCCTCCGAACCGCCTCCGTCGAGGGATGGCGGAGCAGGGTGAAAGGCAGCGGCGCGGCGCGGGTCACCATCGGGGACATCGCGGAGGACTACCGCGTCCGGGGGGTGGGAGCGGTGGGCAAGCTGGGCGCGGCCAGCGCAGGTCTGACCGGGGCCATGGTCGGCTTGCAGATGTACGACGACCGCAGGACGAGGGGGTGGTCGTACGGTGAGGCGTTTACACGCGACGCGGCGCCCGCGGCGGCGGGCATGGCAATCGGCACGGCTGTGGAGGGCGGGATCGTCGGGGCGTCGGCGGCCAACCCCGTTGTCGCACTCGGGGTCGTGAGTGGTGTCGTCGTCGGCTACGGTGTGGGCACCCTCGGCTACGAGCTCACCCATAACGCTCATTGGGGTAGCAATATCCACAAGTACGGTGTTGTCGATGGCATCGGGCACAGTCTTGCTCAGGCAGGCGGAGAATGGGTGAAGAACGACCTTGAAGGTATGAAGGATAGGGGCGTGGAAACGGCAAAAAAGGTGGGGAGCGGCATCAAGAGCGGTGCCGAGAACGTGTGGCATGGCCTCTTTGACTAGGCAGCGCTTCAAGGAGCACCCGCCACACGCCTTGCCGCCGCGGCCCCTGCAATTCGTGGGACTCACGTGGGTGGACCGGGGCCCGGCCTACTGGCTGCGCCGAGCCGGGACGACGCTCTTCTGGTTCCTCGCCGCAGCAGT
Organism: Streptomyces cinnamoneus; assembly: GCF_002939475.1. Taxonomy (NCBI): domain Bacteria; kingdom Bacillati; phylum Actinomycetota; class Actinomycetes; order Kitasatosporales; family Streptomycetaceae; genus Streptomyces; species Streptomyces cinnamoneus. Next base: position 2,228,368 of record NZ_PKFQ01000001.1, read on the forward strand.
GACAGGCGCGATGGCCGTGGCCGTCATCGTGACGTCCATCCCGGACGGGACCACTGTCCTGGCCGTCGCCCTGGGTGTGTACGCCCTGCTCTGTGGCGGCGCGGCCTGCATCGTCACCAGGCACATCCACACCGTCGACCGGTTCGGCACCACAGGAGCCGGGAGCAGGGAGCAGGCCGGCCTCGACGGGCGCAGGAGTGTGGTCGCGAGGGCGGCCACTGCCCTGACCCCGGTGTTCATGGTCCTCGCCATCCCTCTCGCGCTCGGCGCTGTTCTGCCCTTCTTCATCCGCAGCTTCGGCCGCTACTCCGTGGGCGAGCGCTACGAACGCCGGCGCGCCGGGCTGAGCGCCTGAGAACCGACAGGGCTGGATCTCCGACATGGCTCATCGCTCGCGCCCACAGCGCGTTCACGTGACACCCGCCGCACCGCCCGGGAAGGGAGCCCCGGGTGCGGCCATGCGGTTCGGCGGTGCCCTGCTCGTCCTGGGCGGGCTGGTGCTCGGGACGTTCGGAGCGGGCGTCTCCGCCTACTCGTCCGGGGCGTTGGGGACGCGCGGGACCTTCACCGTCGAGCGGTGCGAGCACCGGTCGACGACGCAGCGCGGCGGCGGGCGGGGCGCGGACGGCGTCGACTGCACCGGCTCCTTCCGCCCGGCGGGCGGCGGCGGGGCGCGGCAGGGGCTCAGCGTCGACCGCGAGTACGAGGCGGGGCGGCGCGTCGACGTCTCGTGCGCTTTCGCCGACACCTGCTACGAGATCGACCGTGTCAACGCGAGCGGCTGGTTCGCCGGATTCCTCGCCGCCCTGGCGATGGTGTGCCTCGGCGGACCGGGGGTGGTCCGCGGTGCCACGTGGCGGACGGAGAGGTACGAGCGTGGACGGGCGATCCAGCGGCGCCTGGTCAAGGGGCTCCTGTGGCCGGCCGCCGGCCTTCTCGCCGGGTGCGTGCTGTTGCGGCTCGCCCTTTGAACCGCTCCTGGCCGAAACGCTCCTAGCCGCTGACGCCCAGGAACCGCAGCACCGCCAGCACCCGGCGGTGGTCCGCCTCCGCCTTCGGCAGGTCGAGCTTCGCCAGGATGTTGTTGATGTGCTTCGCCACCGCGCTCTCGCTGACGACCAGTTGCTCCGCGATGCCCGCGTTGGAGCGGCCCTCCGCCATGGAGGCGAGCACCTCGCGCTCGCGCGGCGTCAGGCGGTCCAGCGGGTCGCTGTGCCGGCGCGTCAGGAGCTGGGAGACCACCTGCGGGTCCAGTGCCGTGCCGCCCGCCGCCACGCGGCGCACCGCGTCGATGAACTCCTCGACGTCGGCGACCCGTTGCTTGAGGAGGTAGCCGAAGCCGGCCGTCTCCCCGGTCAGCAGGTCGGTGGCGTACCGCTCCTCCACGTACTGCGACAGCAGCAGTACCGCCGTCGCCGGGTGGCTCGCGCGGAGGGCGAGGGCCGCGCGGACGCCTTCGTCCGTGAAGCTCGGCGGCATGCGCACGTCGAGCACCGCCAGGTCCGGCTCGTGCAGGCGGGCCGCCGCCAGGACGGCCTCCGCGTCGCCGGTCTCGGCGACCACCTCGAATCCGGCCGCCTCCAGGACCTTCACCAGGCCCACCCGGAGCAGGACGGAATCCTCGGCGATCACAGCGCGCACGGCAGCTCCACGGTCACAACGGTCGGGCCCCCCGCGGGGCTGCTGATCGAGAACGTGCCGTCGACCGACGCGACGCGCTTGGCCAGCCCGGCCAGCCCGGTGCCCCCCGTGAAGTCGGCCCCGCCCACGCCGTCGTCGGAGACGACGACGAGCAGTATGCCTCCCCGGCGTTCGACGCTGACGTCCGCCCTCGCCGCCTCCGCGTGCTTGACCACGTTGGCGAGCGCCTCGGAGACCACGAAGTAGGCGACGGCCTCGATGGCGGGCGCGGGCCGGGCGGGCAGGTCCACGCGTACGCCGACCGGCAGCGGCGCCCGGTCCGCGAGTCCCGACAGCGCCGCGTCCAGGCCGCGGTCCTCCAGCACGGCGGGGTGCAGGCCGCGCACGAGGTCGCTCAGCTCCTCGATCGCCTCCTTGGCCTCCCGGTGCGCGTCGTCGATCACCTTGCGCGCGTCGTCGGGCAGGTCGCCCAGCGTCACCTTCGCCAGGCCGAGGTTCACCGCCAGCGACACCAGCCGCTGCTGCGCGCCGTCGTGCAGGTCCCGCTCGATGCGGCGCCGTTCGGCGTCGGTCGCGGCGACGACCTCCGAGCGCCGGGCGGTGAGGTCCTCGACGCGCCGCGCGAGCTGTTCGGTGCGGCTGGGCCCGAGCCTCGCCCCGGCGACCCGCACGTCCAGCTCCTGGAGCGCGCTCGACAGCCACGCCGCCGCGTACAGCCCGGCGGCGCCGGCGACGGTGGCGTAGGCGGCCTGGGTGGTGTAGCCGGCCTGCCCCAGTCGCGTCTCGGGCGGCAGCACCCAGATCCAGACGTAGACGCTGGCGGCCGCGCCCGCCGCCGCCCACAGCGTCAGCACGCACGCGCCGCCCAGCGCCAGCAGCGGCCCGAACAGCAGGTGGTACGAGACCTGCCGCCAGGACCAACGGCGTCCCGGCGCCGGTATCCCCACGCCCCGGCGGCCGAGGAACCGCGCCCGCTGCATCCGGGTCAGCACCGGCGTGGCCGCCCCGAGCACCGCGAACCCCGCCAGCAGGGCCAGCAGGCAGCTGAGCGCCCGGGTCGGCCCCCCGTCCAGCCACGGCACCGCCAGCACGAGGGCCGCGGCGAGCTGGACGAGGACGCCGGCGGCGAGGAAGGCGGCCGTGCGGCCGGCCCCGTCGAAGGGGCGCAGAAGGGGAGTGATTCGCATGGACGAAACGGTAGGCACCCAGGTGGGAGGGGTCGATGGCGGTGGTGCCCGGAGCGGGGCTGCAAGCAGTGCCACCCCTGGCGCGGTACGCGCGGACCCGACGCCCCGGAGGGGAAGGCCCGACCCAGACCGAGGGCCCCGGCCCCGCGCGGCGGGAACCGGGGCCCTCGGCCCGTGAAGCGTCCGGGATCAGCAGCCCAGCAGGCGGCTGGCCAGGTAGCCCTCGATCTGGTCGAGGGAGACGCGCTCCTGCTTCATCGTGTCGCGCTCGCGCACGGTGACGGCGTTGTCGTCCAGCGTGTCGAAGTCGACGGTGACGCAGAACGGCGTGCCGATCTCGTCCTGGCGACGGTAACGGCGGCCGATGGCGCCGGCGTCGTCGAACTCGATGTTCCAGTTCTTGCGCAGGTCCGCCGCCAGGCCCTTGGCCTTCGGGGAGAGCTGCGGGTTGCGGGACAGCGGCAGGACGGCGACCTTGACCGGGGCCAGGCGGGGGTCGAGGCGCATGACGGTGCGCTTCTCCATCACGCCCTTGGCGTTGGGGGCCTCGTCCTCGACGTACGCGTCGAGCAGGAAGGCGAGCATGGCGCGGCCGACACCGGCGGCGGGCTCGATGACGTACGGGGTCCAGCGCTCGCCGGCCTCCTGGTCGAAGAACGACAGGTCCTGGCCGGACGCCTTGGCGTGGGCGCCGAGGTCGTAGTCGGTGCGGTTGGCGACGCCCTCGAGCTCGCCCCACTCGTTGCCGCCGAACTGGAAGCGGTACTCGATGTCAGCGGTGCGCTTGGAGTAGTGGGAGAGCTTCTCCTTCGGGTGCTCGTACCACCGCATGTTCTCCTCGCGCAGGCCGAGACCGGTGTACCAGTTCCAGCGCTGCTCCATCCAGTACTCCTGCCACTGCTCGTCCTCGCCCGGCTTGACGAAGAACTCCATCTCCATCTGCTCGAACTCGCGGGTGCGGAAGATGAAGTTGCCGGGCGTGATCTCGTTGCGGAAGGACTTGCCCATCTGCGCGATGCCGAAGGGCGGCTTCTTCCGCGAGGTCTGCTGGACCTGGGCGAAGTTGGTGAAGATGCCCTGGGCGGTCTCGGGGCGCAGGTAGGCGACCGAGCCGGTGTCCTGGGTCGGGCCGAGGTGGGTGGAGAGCAGGCCGGAGAACTGCTTGGGCTCGGTGAACTGGCCCTTGTTGCCGCAGTTGGGGCAGTTGACGTCGGCGAGGCCGTTCTCGGGGAGCTTGCCGTGCTTGGCCTCGTACGCCTCCTCCAGGTGGTCGGCGCGGTAGCGCTTGTGGCAGGAGGTGCACTCGGTGAGCGGGTCGCTGAAGGTGGCGACGTGACCGGAAGCCACCCACACCTCGGAGGCCAGGATCACCGACGAGTCGATACCGACGACGTCCTCGCGCGAGGTGACCATGTAGCGCCACCACTGGCGCTTGAGGTTCTCCTTGAGCTCCACACCGAGCGGCCCGTAATCCCAGGCGGCGCGCTGGCCGCCGTAGATCTCACTGCACGGATAGACGAAGCCACGGCGCTTGCTCAGGCTGACGATGGTGTCGATCTTGTCGGCGGCCACGGTGCTCTCTTCATTGCGACGACGAACAGCGAATGATTCAGGTTACCGGCGCCTACACCCTCCTCAGCAAATCGGCTCTGGCCTTGGCCTGACTCGTTCCCCGCCCCCCTCCTTGTTGACAATCGTTTCCACTTTTGTTGAAAATGAGTGTCATGAACGTACGACCGATCCGCTCCCGCCGGACACCCGCCGCCGCCACCGCCCTGGCCGCCGTCCTCGGCCTGGTCACGCTGTCCGCCTGCGCGGTCGACGGGGGCTCCGGCCGCGACAAGGACGGGAAGCTGCGGGTCGTGGCGTCGTTCTACCCCATGGAGTTCCTGGCGAAGGAGATCGGCGGCGAGCACGTCGCCGTCACCGGTCTGACCAAGCCCGGCGTCGAGCCGCACGACATGGAGCTCACCGCCCGCCAGACCGGCTCCCTCGCCGACGCGGGCACGATCCTCTACCTCAAGGGCGTCCAGCCCGCCGTCGACAAGGCCGTCAAACAGTCCGGAAACAAGCACGCCGTGGACGCGGCCTCCCTCACCGCGCTGACCAAGCACGGCGGCGAGGTCGACGGCCGCCACCACACCACCGGCGACAACGGCGCCGGGGACGGCCACGACGAGGACGAGGAGCACGGCGGCCACGAGCACGAGGAGGGCGGCGCCGACCCCCACATATGGCTCGACCCCGTGAAGTACGCCGAGGTCGCCAGGGGCGTCGGCAAGGCCCTCGCCGACGCGGACCCCGGCCACGCGGCGGACTACGAGACCAACGCCCACGCGCTCATCGAGAAGCTGGGCGCGCTGAACACGAAGTTCGCCGATACCCTGAAGAACCGCGGCTCGGACACCTTCATCACCACCCACGCCGCCTTCGGCTACCTCGCGGACCGCTACGGACTGGTCGAAGAGGCCATCAGCGGCCTCGACCCGGAGTCCGAGCCCAGCGCCGCCCGGATGAAGGACCTGCACAAGCTCGCCGGGGAGCACCACGTCGGCACGGTCTTCTTCGAGACCCTCGCCAACCCCGGCACCGCCAAGACGTTCGCCCAGGACCTCGGCCTGAAGACCGACGTCCTCGATCCCCTTGAGGGGATCACCAAGGACTCCAGGGGCCGCGACTACTTCGGGGTCATGGAGGCCAACCTCACCGCCCTGCAGAAGGCGCTCGGCACCAAGTGAACGCGCCCGAGGAGGCAAACATGGAGCAGCCCGTCATATCCGTGCGCGGCGCCACGGCGGCACTGGGCTCACGCCCGGTGCTGCGCGGGGTCGACCTGACCGTGCGCCGCGGCGAGGTCGTCGCCCTGCTCGGCGCCAACGGCTCCGGCAAGTCCACGGCCGTCCGGGCCATCGTCGGACAGGTGCCGCTCACCGGCGGCGAGCTGGAGCTGTTCGGCACCCCGCGCCGCCGCTTCCGCGACTGGGCCCGGGTCGGCTACGTACCCCAGCGCACCACCGCGGCCAGTGGCGTGCCGGCGACCGTCCGCGAGGTCGTCGCCGCCGGGCGGCTGGCCCGGACCAAGCTGGGCCCGACGCGCAAGGCCGACCGGGAGGCCGTGGCCCGGGCGCTGGAGCTGGTGGGCATGGCCGACCGGATCAAGGACTCGGTGAACGCGCTCTCCGGCGGCCAGCACCAGCGGGTGCTGATCGCCCGGGCGCTGGTCGGCGAGCCGGACCTGCTGATCATGGACGAGCCGATGGCCGGCGTGGACCTCGCCAGCCAGGAGGTCCTCGCGAGCGCCGTGCGCGAGCAGGTCTCCCGGGGCACCACCGTCCTGCTCGTGCTGCACGAGCTGGGCCCGCTGGAGCCGCTCATCGACCGCGCGGTGGTGCTCCGCGACGGCTGCGTCGTCCACGACGGCCCCCCGCCCAAGGCCGTGGGCCAGCACGCCCTCCCCGGCCACGACCACGTACACCCGCACGCCGACCCGGCCGCGGAACCGATCCGGACAGGGCTGCTGACCTGATGGAAATCCTCGAACTCGCCTTCATGCAGCGGGCGCTGCTGGCCGCCCTCCTCGTGGGCGTCACCGCCCCCGCGATCGGCATCTACCTCGTCCAGCGCCGGCAGGCGCTGATGGGCGACGGCATCGGTCACGTCGCCCTCACCGGCGTGGGCCTGGGCTTCCTGCTCAACACCAGCCCCGTGTGGGTGGCCACCGCCGTCTGCATCGTCGGCGCCGTGGTGATGGAGCTGATCCGCTCCTACGGCAAGGCGCGCGGCGACATCGCGCTCGCCATGCTGTTCTACGGCGGCATGGCGGGCGGCGTGATGCTGATGAGCCTGTCCTCCAACGGCTCCAGCGCCAACCTGACCAGCTACCTGTTCGGCTCGATCGCCACGGTCTCGCAGGAGGACATCGTCGCCATCTGCCTGCTGGCGGCCTTCGTCGTGCTCACCACGGTCGGGCTGCGCAGGCAGTTGTTCGCCGTCTGCCAGGACGAGGAGTTCGCCCGGGTGACGGGGCTGCCGGTGCGGCTGCTGAACCTGCTGGTGGCCGTCACCGCCGCCGTGACCGTGACCGTCGCGATGCGCGTGGTGGGCCTGCTGCTGGTCAGCGCCCTGATGGTGATCCCCGTGGCCGCCTCGCAGCAGATCGCCCGCAGCTTCGCCACGACCTTCGCGATGGCAGTCGCCACTGGGGTGCTGGTGACCCTTTCGGGCACCGTCACCTCGTATTACGTGGACGTGCCGTCCGGCGCCACGATCGTCCTGATGGCCATCGGCGTCTTCGTCGCCCTGACCGCGCTGGCGACGCCGCTGGCGAGGAAGCGGGCGGCCAGGACGGCGCGGGCCGAGCACTGCACGCTGGAGCCGGAGGCCCCGGGCGCGCCCGCCGACGACGTCCACGTCTGAGCACCGCGGGCGCCGGGGGCTTCGACTGCTTGCCGGGTGCACCCGGCGGGCCTGGCACAATTGTCGTGGCAAAACGTGCGACAGGTGTTCAGGCGAGCTTGAGGAGGCAACTGTGGCGACCGCCGGTCCCCCGGTACGCGGCCGAGCCACCAAGCAGCGGGCCGCGGTCGCGGCCGCGCTCGACGAGGTGGACGAATTCCGCAGCGCGCAGGAACTCCACGACATGCTCAGGCACCGCGGCGCCTCGGTGGGCCTGACCACGGTGTACCGCACGCTGCAGTCCCTCGCCGACGCCGGCGAGGTCGACGTCCTGCGCACCAGCGAGGGCGAGGCGGTCTACCGCCGTTGCTCCAGCGGGCACCACCACCACCTGGTCTGCCGGATGTGCGGCAAGGCCGTGGAGGTCGAGGGGCCGGCCGTGGAGAAGTGGGCCGACTCGATCGCCGAGGAGCACGGCTTCGTGGACGTCGCCCACACGATCGAGATCTTCGGCACGTGCGGGGAGTGCGCCGCGAAGGGCTGAACCGCAGGCGAACGGCCCCGGACGTCATCCGACGTCCGGGGCCGTTCGCGTCGCGCACGCGTCACGCGCGGGGCAGACCGGCGTCCAGCAGGGCCCGCAGCCGGTCGGCGTCACCGGGGGCGGCCAGCGCCCGCTTGGGCAGGATCACCAGGCAGGCGCCGCGCTTGTCGGGGCTGAGCAGCACGAAGTGGTCCTTCGTCTCGGTGTAGCGGCCGAAGGCCGACCACGCCATCGACTGACTGCCGTGCGCCCACGAGGCGGCCATGCCGCCGGCCGCCACCGTCGTATGCCTCGGCCCCTGCCCCTGGAGGGCCTTGTGCAAGGAACGGGCCTGCAGGACCGGGCCTCCCACCAGCGCGAACACGGCCACCAGGCCGCAGATCACCAGCGGGGGCCAGTCCCGCGCCTCGGGCCCCTTGACGAGGATGCCGGCCGCGAACACCGCGTAGCACAGCGGCAGCAGCACCTTCTGCAGACGCGCACTGCGCACCACCCGGGCGCGGGCACGCAGCGCCGACCGCATGTCGGCGACCGTGAGCTCGTAGTCGAACGTCAGGGAGTCGGCGTGCGCCGGAACCGGCGCCGCCACTGCCTCACTCACCGGCCGACGGCTCCTTCACGAGCTGGTCCTCGTTCGGCAGGGCACCGCCGAAGCGGCGGTCGCGCTGGGCGTACTCCAGGCAGGCGCGCCACAGGTCGCGGCGGTCGAAGTCGGGCCACAGGACGTCCTGGAAGACCATCTCGGCGTAGGCGCTCTGCCAGATCAGGTAGTTGGAGGTGCGCTGCTCGCCGCTCGGCCGCAGGAACAGGTCCACGTCCGGCATGTCCGGGTAGTACATGTACTTCTGGAGGGTCTTCTCGCTGACCTTCGAGGGGTCGAGCCGGCCCGCCTTCACGTCCTCCGCCATGGCCTGCGCCGCGTCCGCGATCTCCGCACGGCCGCCGTAGTTCATGCAGAAGTACAGCGTGAGCCGGTCGTTGTCCTTGGTCTGCTCCTGGGCGACCTGGAGCTCCTTGGCCACCGACTTCCACAGCTTGGGCATCCGGCCGACCCAGCGCACCCGGATGCCGAGCTCGTCGAGCTGGTCCCGGGTCTTGCGGATGAAGTCGCGGTTGAAGTTCATCAGGAAGCGCACCTCGTCGGGCGAGCGCCGCCAGTTCTCGGTGGAGAAGGCGTACAGGGAGATGGCCCCGACGCCCATCTCGATCCCGCCCTGGAGCACGTCCAGGACCCGCTCGGCACCGACCTTGTGGCCCTCGGTGCGGGGCAGGCCGCGCTCCTTGGCCCAGCGGCCGTTGCCGTCCATGACGATCGCCACGTGCTCGGGCACCAGCTCGCCGGGGATCTTCGGCGGCCGCGCGCCCGACGGGTGGGGCTCGGGGGTGCGGTACTCGCGTCGGGAACGGCCCAGAATCCCGCGTCGTGCCATGGGTGCCACTTCTCCTTGATGCCTGTGTTCGCTTATTGCTCGACGTAGCGGAGGGAACGGAGCCCCCGCTCCAGATGCCACTGCAGGTAGGACGCCACCAGCCCGCTGCCCTCCCGGACGTACCGCGCCTCGCACGCGTCCGCCGTCGCCCAGTCCCCGGTCAGCAGCGCGCCCAGGAGCTCGATCGACTCCGAGGAGGGTACGACGCTTCCGGGCACCCGGCACTCCCCGCACACCACCCCGCCGGCGGCCGCCGAGAAGAACCGGTTGGGCCCCGGCATCCCGCACTTCGCGCAGGCGCCGAAGCTGGGCGCGTAGCCGTTGACGGCGAGGGAGCGCAGCAGGAACGCGTCGAGGATGAGGTGCGGGGCGTGCTCGCCCGCGGCGAGGGTGCGCAGACCGCCGACGAGCAGCAGGTACTGCTGCACGGCGGGCTCGCCCTCGTGGTCGGTGAAGCGCTCGGCGGTCTCCAGCATGGCGGTGCCGGCGGTGTAGCGGGCGTAGTCGGTGACGATGCCGCCGCCGTACGGGGCGATGGTCTCGCTCTGGGTGCACAGCGGGAGCCCGCGCCCGACCAGCTCGCTGCCGCGCGCGAAGAACTGCACGTCGACGTGCGAGAACGGCTCCAGCCGCGCCCCGAACTTCGACTTGGTGCGCCGCACCCCCCGGGCCACCGCCCGCACCCGGCCGTGGCCTCGCGTGAGGAGGGTGATGATCCGGTCCGCTTCGCCCAGCTTCTGCGTCCGGAGGACGATGCCGTCGTCGCGGAAAAGGCTCATGGGGTCATTGTCCCGTACCCCGGGGGCCGCTCGGGCACTGGCTAAGGTGATCACCTCGTGACCGCCCCGCGCACCGACTGGAGACCGCTCGTGAAGGCCGTGGCATACGTCGCAGGCGCCGTCGTGCCGCTGGTGGCCAGCACCTGGCTGTGGCCCTCCGACCCGGCCGCCCTGCTGTGGCTCGTGGGGCTGGCGCTGCTGTGGCGGGCGCCGTACTGGCGCACCCGGCAGAAGGGGATCGCGACCCTGGCCACCGGTGTCTTCCCCGTGGGCGCCGTCCTGTGGCTGTACGGGCTGCTCCCCCGGGACCTGGGCCAGGGCGGGTCGGTGCTGGCGGCCCTCCTGCTGCTGGCGATCCCGTCGGGCACCGGCCTCTACCTCCTCGGAACGGTCAGGCGCGCCGCCTGACCGTCCCCTACGACGGCGTGCGCGCCGCCTCCAGCAGGCGGTCCGTGTCCTCGGGACAGAGCAGCAGGGCCCGCCCCACCGTGGCGAGCACCTCCCGCTCCGCCGGCCGGTACGGCCCGTCCGCCAGGGCGATGCGGGCGCCCTGGAGCAGGATGGACTCCCGGCCCGCCGGCGCCAGGTGGGGGGCCAGGGGCTCCAGGGCCTCGTGCAGCTCGATGGCCAGGGCGGTGCCGCACGGGTCGAAGCCGTGGCGGCTGGCCCCGCCCGGCGGGGTGGGGTACCGGCCGGGGAGCCGGCCCGTGTCCGCCGCGAGGGCCTCGATCAGCGTGACCAGCTGTTCCTCGCTGCAGTCCGCGAAACCGGCCGCCCGGACCGCCCCGACCGCGGCGCGCCGGACCGTACGGGCCTCGGTGCCGCCCGCGGCCAGGACCGCGAGGGCCACCGTGTGCACGGCGTCGCGGAGCATCGCGGAGAAGCGCGTCGTCGTGGGGTGGTCCAGGACATCCATGGCGAACCGGCCCCGGCAGGCCGTGCATTCGACGATGGGACCCACCGGTCCCCGCGGCAACAGGGGCACCCCGAACGCCACAAGGCGGCGGCGCCCCGTACGGCGGTGGAAATTTCGGTCGCCGCCGCAACCGGGGCAGAAGAATTCGCCGTCTCCGACAGTGCGCCAGACGGTGCGTACGCCCACCACACACCGGTCCGGGCTGTGTCGGCCTTGCGCGTCCCTCACGGCGCACCTCCATAACGCCACGGCCTGGTCGCCGCGTTGACGTGATGTTAGCCACATCCATGATGTGGCGTCAGTACCCCCGGCCCGGAGTTCGGGGCGGCTGCTGGCCGAAGTCGCCGCCGAGCCCACCGGATGCGGTGTTTTCGGCGGCGCCGCGTTGACGCGGCGCCGGCCGCGCGAGCCCCCGGTCCCGGGCCGGTGGTACGCCCCTCAGCCGCGGTGCGCCCGGTTGACCGCGGAGACGACCGCCTTGATGGACGCGCGCGTGGTGTTGGCGTCGATGCCGATGCCCCACAGCACCGTGCCGTCGATCACACACTCGATGTACGAGGCCGCCTGGGCGCTCGCGCCCTCGCTCATCGTGTGCTCGGTGTAGTCCAGCAGCCGGGCGTCGACCCCGGTCGCGGTGAGCGCGTCGAAGAACGCGGAGATGGGGCCGTTGCCCGTACCGGTCAGCACCGTCTCCCGGCCGTCCACGACGGCCTCGACGGTCAGCGCGTCGCGGCCCTCGCTCGTGGTGGAGGTGTGGGTGCCGCGCAGGGCGATGCGGCCCCAGGCGTTGTCCGGCGTGGGCAGGTACTCGTCCTGGAAGACGGACCAGATCTCCTGCGGGGTCACCTCGCCGCCCTCCGCGTCGGTCTTGGTCTGGATGATCTTCGAGAACTCGATCTGCATCCGGCGCGGCAGGTCCAGCTTGTGGTCGTTCTTCAGGACGTAGGCGATGCCGCCCTTGCCCGACTGCGAGTTGACGCGGATGACGGCCTCGTACGACCGGCCGACGTCCTTGGGGTCGATGGGCAGGTACGGGACGGCCCACTCGATGTCGTCCACGCTGCGGCCTGCGGCGGCCGCGTCGGCCGCCATCACCTCGAAGCCCTTCTTGATGGCGTCCTGGTGGGAGCCGGAGAAGGCGGTGTAGACCAGGTCGCCCGCGTAGGGGTGGCGCGGGTGGACCTCCATCTGGTTGCAGTACTCGGCGGTGCGGCGGACCTCGTCGATCTGCGAGAAGTCGATCTGCGGGTCGACGCCCTGGGAGAAGAGGTTCATGCCCAGGGTGACCAGGTCGACGTTGCCCGTGCGCTCGCCCTGGCCGAACAGGCAGCCCTCGATGCGGTCGGCCCCGGCCATGATCGCCAGCTCGGCGGCGGCGACGGCGGTGCCCCGGTCGTTGTGCGGGTGCACGGACAGGCAGATGTGCTCGCGCCGGGACAGGTGCCGCGACATCCACTCGAAGCGGTCGGCGTGGGTGGAGGGCGTGGACCGCTCGACGGTCGCCGGCAGGTTCAGGATGATCTCGCGCCCCGCCTCGGGCTGCCAGACGTCCATGACGCCCTCGCAGACCTCCAGGGCGAAGTCCAGCTCGGTGTCGGTGAAGATCTCCGGGCTGTACTGGTAGCCGAAGACCGTGCCGTCGCCGAGGATCTTGTCGGCGTACTCCACGACCAGCCGGGTGCCGTCGACCGCGATCTGCTTGACCTGCTCGCGCGAGCCGCGGAAGACCACCCGCCGGAAGACGGGGGCGGTGGCGTTGTAGAGGTGGACGGTGGCGCGGTGCGCGCCGCGCAGCGACTCCACCGTGCGCTCGATCAGCTCTTCGCGGGCCTGGGTCAGGACGGAGATCGTCACGTCCTCGGGGATGGCGCCCTCTTCGATGATCGAACGGACGAACTCGAAGTCCGTCGCCCCGGAGGAGGGGAAGCCGACCTCGATCTCCTTGTAGCCCATGCGCACCAGCAGGTCGAACATCTCGCGCTTGCGGGCGGGCGACATGGGGTCGATCAGGGCCTGGTTGCCGTCCCGCAGGTCGGTGGAGAGCCAGCGGGGAGCGGTGGTGATCCGGTTGTCCGGCCAGGTGCGGTCGGGGATGGCCACGGCCTCGTACGGGCGGTAGCGGTGCACCGGCATCCCGGAGGGGCGCTGGCGCACGGTGGCCGCGGTGACAGGGGTGGGACGGCCGACGGAGGGCGAAATCTCGGGCATCTGCGGAGGGCTCCTCGGGGATCCGCGCGGGAGGGCCGACGGGCTGATCACGACGGGGTGACCGCAACACCGAACTCCGCGGGGAGGGGGTCGGCCTTCGACTACAGGCCCTCGCCGCGGCAGCTAAGGAGAAGCAGCACGTCACGCATGGTGCACAGCACAGTAGCCGAGCTCTGCGGGAAGGGAAGGGGAGGTCCAGCATGCGGGACGCGGAACGCGACCACTCGATTGCGGGAATCGCCGTCCCGAGGAGTGACAAGGCCGGGGGCCGGTGCCAGATTGCAGGCCATGAACCCCACCGAGAGCAAGGTCTTCTGCGGCATCGTGCCGCCGCACGTGCTCGACCGGCTGGCCCAGGCCGAGGACCCCCGGCACTACGAGCCGGCACGCCGCACCCTCGAACACGACGGCGTCCTGCGCACCCGCCGCCGCATCACCGCCGTGCGCACCGCGACGGACGCCTCCGGCCCCGCCCCCCAGGCCGGCACCGCCCAGCGCACGATCTTCGACGCGGCCCACCGCGAGGTCACGCCCGGCAGGAAGGTGCACGCCGAGGGCGAGCCGCCGGCCAAGGACGCCACCGTCAACCGGGCCCACGCCGGGCTCGGCGCCACCTTCGACCTCTTCGCGAAGGTCTACGGCCGGCAGTCCATCGACGGCGCCGGAATGCCATTGAACGCCACCGTCCACTACGGCGAGAAGTACGACAACGCCTTCTGGGACGGCGAGCAGATGGTCTTCGGGGACGGCGACGGCGACCTCTTCCTCGACTTCACCATCCCCGTGGACGTCATCGGCCACGAGCTGACGCACGGAGTGACCCAGCACACGGCCAACCTGGACTACTACGGCCAGTCCGGAGCGCTCAACGAGTCGGTCTCCGACGTGTTCGGCTCGCTGATCAAGCAGTACGCGCTCGGGCAGTCCGCCGCCCAGGCCGACTGGCTGATCGGCCAGGGGCTGCTGGGCCCGGGCGTCGACCGGGGCACCGCCCTGCGCTCCATGAAGGCCCCGGGCACCGCCTACGACGACGACGTCCTCGGCAAGGACCCGCAGCCCGCCACCATGGAGGACTACGTCCGCACCAGCCGCGACAACGGCGGGGTGCACATCAACTCCGGCATCCCCAACCACGCCTTCTACCTGCTGGCCAGCGACCTCGGCGGCAACGCCTGGGAGCGTGCCGGCAAGGTCTGGTACGCCACGCTGACCGGCGGCGAGCTGGCCTCCGGAGCGCAGTTCAAGGACTTCGCGCGGCTGACCGTGGCCTCGGCCCGCTCGCTGTTCGGCGAGGGAGACGTGACGCGGGCGGTGCTCAAGGCGTGGAGCCAGGTGGGGGTGCCCACGGACGGCTGAACCGCTAGAAGGCCGTTCCCGGGGTAGGGGTGACCGTATGCGTATCGTCATCACCCGAACCGGCGGTTTTGCAGGCATCGAGCGCCGGGCCGAGCTGGACACCTGCGGCCGGTCCGACGCCACGCACCTGGAGGCCCTGGCCCACCGCGCCCTCGCGCCGGGCCGGGAGGCACCGACGAGGGGCGTACCGGACGGCTTCCACTACGAGATCAACGTGGACGGCCGTTCGGTCCACCTCGCCGACCCGCACCTCACCGAGGAACAGCGCGAACTGATCCGCACGGTGCTGAAGGAGGGAGCCTGACGGAGGTCAGAACCCCAGCTTCCGCAGCTGCTTCGGGTCCCGCTGCCAGTCCTTGGCGACCTTGACGTGCAGGTCCAGGTAGACCGGCGTGCCCAGCAGGGCCTCGATGTGCTTGCGGGACTTCATGCCGACCTCCTTCAGACGAGCGCCCTTGGGGCCGATGATGATGCCCTTCTGGCTGGGCCGCTCGATGTAGACGTTGGCGTGGATGTCCAGCAGCGGCTTGTCCTTGGGCCGGTCCTCGCGCGGCAGCATCTCCTCGACCACGACGGCGATGGAGTGCGGCAGCTCGTCCCGGACGCCCTCCAGGGCGGCCTCGCGGATCAGCTCGGCGACCATGACCTGCTCGGGCTCGTCGGTGAGGTCGCCCTCGGGGTAGAGCGGCGGGCTCTCCGGCAGCAGCGGGGCGATCAGGTCGGCCAGCAGGGAGACCTGCTTGTCGCCGACGGCCGAGACCGGGACGATCTGCGCCCACTGGATGCCCAGCTCCTCGCCCAGTTGCTGGATGGCGATCAGCTGCTCGGCGAGCTGCTTGGAGTCGACCAGGTCCGTCTTGGTGACGATCGCGATCTTCGGGGTCTTCTTGATCCCCGCGAGCTCCTTGGCGATGAATTTGTCGCCGGGGCCGAGCTTCTGGTCGGCCGGCAGGCAGAAGCCGATCACGTCGACCTCGGCCCAGGTGGTCCGCACCACGTCGTTGAGCCGCTCGCCCAGCAGGGTGCGCGGCTTGTGCAGGCCGGGGGTGTCGACCAGGACGAGCTGGGCCTCCGGGCGGTGCACGATGCCGCGCACGGTGTGCCGGGTGGTCTGCGGGCGGTTCGAGGTGATCGCGACCTTCGTCCCCACCAGTGCGTTGGTCAGGGTCGACTTGCCCGCGTTGGGCCGGCCGACGAAGCACGCGAAGCCCGCGCGGTGGGGGGCCTGGGAGGGAGCGGAGGCGTTGTCCATGCCTCACATTCTCCCCGATCGTCCACGCCCCGCCGACCAGCGGGCCCGGCCCGCGGGGCGGACACCCCCCAGGGCGAACCACGCGGCGAGGTCCGGGGGCGTGCCACCCGCTCAGCCCGCGGCGGTCACGGTGCGCACGGTGCCGTCGGGGCCCGCCAGCAGCACCGGGGTGTCCGCCCCGCCCAGGTCGCGGACGGCCGCGCGGTCCTCGTCCGAAGCGGCCGCCGCCTCCGAGACGACCACCGCGGCCTCCAGGGACCTCGCACCGCTGGCCACGGCCATGGCCACGGCCGTCCGGAGCGCGCTCAGCCGCAGCGAGTCCAGGGCGACGGTGCCGGCGACGTACGTGCGTCCCGTCTCGTCGCGGACGGCCGCGCCCTCGGCGACGGCGTTGCGGGCGCGGGTGGCGCGGGCGAGGGTGATGAGCTTGCGGTCTTCGGGATCCAGCGTCTCCGTCATACCCGGGAGCATAGGGGCGGCCCGGCCCGGGCCCTCAGCCGGCCACCGAGGACATGCCCCCGCGCCGCCCCTCCGGCGAGTCGAGCCACTGGAGCTTCTCCGCCGTGCCCGTGCCCTGGACGGGGTTGTGGAGGCAGAGCCGCAGGTCCGGGCGGGCGGGCACGGACAGAGAGGTGCTCTCCATGTGGAGCGTGCCGACCAGGGGGTGCTGGAACTCCTTGACCAGCATGCCCGCGGGCTGCACGTCACGGCGGGCCCACAGCCGGACGAATTCGGGGCTGACGGCGGCCAGTTCCTCGACGATCTCCTCGAACCCCTCGTCGCCGCCCCGGTGCTCCGAGCACGCGGCCCGGTACTGGGCGACGACGCGGGGCGCGTTCTGCTCCCAGTTGGCGGCCCGGGAGCGGTAGACCGGGTCGGTGAAGAAGTCGACCAGGCAGTTCTGCCGGGCCTTCGGCCGGAAGCCCATGACGAGGCCGGCCGGCTCGTTGTAGGCGACCAGGTTCCAGTACGGGTCCATGATGTGCGCCGGGAACGGCGCCCAGCCGTCGATCAGCCGCTTGAGGCTGTCGCACACGTAGCCCGTCTCGTACTCGGACTCGGGCAGCGGCGGGTTCAGCCCGGCCAGGACGTACAGGTGCCGCCGCTCGGGGCCGCTCAGCCTCAGCACGCCCGCCACGGCGTCGAGCACCTGCGGGGAGACGGTGATGTCCCGGCCCTGCTCCAGCCACTGGTACCAGGAGGCGCCCACTCCGGCGAGGACGGCGACCTCCTCCCGGCGCAGCCCCGGCGTGCGGCGGCGGGCCCCGCCGTCCGGCAGCCCGGCCTCGGCCGGACTCACCCGGGCGCGCCTGCTCATCAGGAACTCGCGCAGCTCCGTACGGCGGCGCGGCCTCGCGGCGGCCGCGTGTGTCGCGGTGGTCAACGGCTCCCCCTGTCCCCCTGCCTGGTGGTGCGGCCACCACCATAAACACCCTCTCCCCACGGGTATTCCCCGGCCACCAGGCTGATCGCATGGCGATCGAAACCCCTCCCCTGACCTCCGCTCCCCCCGCCTCACCCGGCATGGCGACCCGCGACAAGCTCGTCCTGCTGCTCCTGTGCGCCGCCCAGTTCATCGTCGCGCTCGACTTCTCCATCCTGAACGTGGCGCTGCCCGTCCTGGGCGACGACCTCGGCATGGGCCAGGCCGACCTCCAGTGGGCGGTCACCGCGTTCGCCCTGCCGTCCGGCGGCTTCCTGCTGTTCTTCGGCCGCACAGCCGACCTGTACGGGCGCCGCAAGCTGTTCCTCGCCGGGCTGGCGCTCTTCACCGCGGCCTCCGTGCTGGCCACCCTCGCCTGGGACCCGGCGTCGTTCCTCGCGGGACGGGCGCTGCAGGGCCTGGGGGCGGCCGTCATCGTGCCGACCGGCATGTCCCTGCTGACCACCACCTTCGCCGAGGGCCCGCAGCGGGAGCGGGCACTGGGCATCAGCGGCACGCTGATGTCCCTGGGCTTCACCATCGGCATGGTGCTGGGCGGCGTGCTGACCGACGCGCTGGGCTGGCGCTCCACGATGGGCCTGCTCGCCGTGGCGGGTGTGGGCGTGCTGCTGGCGGCGCCCGGCCTGCTGACCGAGTCCCGGCTCGCCACGCGGCCCCGGCTGGACGTGCCGGGCGCGGTGACGGTGACGGGCGGTCTGCTGGCGGTCATCTACGCGCTGTCGACCGCGGCCCAGCACGGCTTCGGCGGCGTGGACGTCCTGGTGACGCTGATCGCGGGCGTTCTGCTGCTCGTGGCCTTCGTCGTGGTCGAGGCCCGGGCCGCGGAACCGCTGGTCTCGCTGCCGATGCTGCGGCGGCGGACCGTGGCCTGGGGGAACCTGGCCGGGCTCGTCACGTTCGCGATGATGAGCACGGTGATCTTCCTGCTGACCCTGTACCTCCAGGAGGTCCTGGAGCTGTCGGCGTTCCGCACCGGCCTGGTCTTCGGTGTGCAGGGCCTGCTGGCGGCGGCGTCCGGGATGGTCGCACCCAGGGTCATAGCCCGCTTCGGGGCGCGCACCACGCTGGTGGCGGGGCTGCTGGTGCAGGCCGGGTTCACGGCGTCGCTGCTGGGCCTGGGCGTCTCCTCCGGCGCCTGGCTGGCCCTGGCGGGGGTGTCGCTGGGCTGCGTCGGCCACCTCTGGGCCATCGTGGCGTACGGCGTGACGGCGACGTCGGGCCTGCCGGACGCCGAGCAGGGCCTGGCCACGGGCCTGGTGACCAGCTCCCAGCAGATCGGCATCACGATCGGCATCCCCCTGCTGAGCGCCGTGTCCTCGGCGCGGGTCGCCGCCCTGGGCGACGGCGGCGAGGGGTTCGCTTCGGCGACGCTCGGCGGCATCAAGCTGGCCCTGGGCCTGGACGCCGCCGTGGTGGCGGCGGTGGCGGTGCTCGTGGCGGCCGGGCTGCGGAGGGTGGCGGGACGCTGAGGCACTCCCGTGTTCCTCGTGCGCCGGACGGGCCGCTTGAAGGCGGCCCGTCCGGCGCACGAGGAACCGTCAGCGGGCCGGCACCGCCTGCTTGGCGCGGTAGCCCAGCGACGGGCGTCCCGCCGTGTCCGCGGCGGCGATCAGGAGACCGCCCAGCATCGAGAGGTTCTTGAAGAAGTGGATGCGCTGCTGCATCCGCTTCGCCGGGTCGTCCTCCTGCCAGTAGGCGTGCCCGGCCAGCGTCGTCGGCACGAGGCTGCCCGCCAGGGCCAGCGCCGCCAGCCGGGGGAAGGCCCCGAGGGCCAGCAGCACGCCGGCCCCCACGTGGACGGCGCCGTTCACGCGCACCAGCGCGACGGCGTCGTGCGGCAGCCCGGGGACGTGGTCGGCGATGGCGAGGGCGACGCGCTCGGCCATCGGCGCCACCGCCTCCGGGTGCTGGAGCGTCTGCACGCCGCTCGTCACGAACGCCGAGGCCAGCAGGGGACGGGCGAGTCTTCTGAGTACCGGCACTCCGCGAGCATCCCCGTCCGCGTCCCGCCTCAAAGCCGCGCGCCGGGCGATTCCCCCGACCGGCCGTCTTCCGCTACGCCTCGTCCCCCGGCCCGTCGACGGGCTCCACCAGCACCGTGACGATGCGGTTGCGGCGTCCCGCCGCGGACTCGGCCGTCAGCCGCAGCGTCGCCGGCGACGGGGCCGGACCGCCCTGGTCCACCAGCGGGACCGGGACCTCCGCCATCGCGCCGGCGATGGGCACCCGGCCCAGGGACTTGGCGAGGAGGCCGCCGACGGTCTCCACGTCCTCGTCGTCCAGCTCCAGGCCGTACAGCTCGCCGAGGTCGCCCAGGTCGAGCCGGGCCGTGACGCGGTAGCGGCCCTCGCCCAGCTCCTCGACGGGCGGCAGCTCCCGGTCGTACTCGTCGGTGATCTCGCCGACGATCTCCTCGAGGATGTCCTCGATGGTGACGATGCCGGCCGTGCCGCCGTACTCGTCGATGACGACCGCGCAGTGGTTGCGCTGCTGCTGCATCTCGCGCAGCAGGTCGCCGGCGTTCTTGGTGTCGGGCACGAACACCGCGGGCCGCATGGCCGTGGAGACCAGCTCGGCCTCCGCGTCCCGGCTGATGTGGGTCTTGCGGGCGAGGTCCTTGAGGTAGACGACGCCGACGATGTCGTCCTCGTTCTCGCCGGTGACGGGGATGCGGGAGAAGCCCGAGCGCAGCGCCAGCGTGAGGGCCTGCCGGATGGTCTTGCCCCGCTCGATGACGACCAGGTCCGTGCGCGGGACCATCACCTCGCGCACGAGCGTGTCGCCCAGCTCGAAGACGGAGTGCACCATGCGACGCTCGTCGTCCTCGATGAGCGACTCCTTCTCGGCCAGGTCGACCATGGCCCGCAGCTCCGCCTCGGAGGCGAACGGGCCCATGCGGAAGCCCTTGCCGGGGGTGAGGGCGTTGCCGATGAGGATCAGCAGCCGGGGCACCGGGCCCAGGACCCGGGCGAGCGGCAGGAGGACGTACGCGGCGGCGGTGGCCGTGCCCAGGGGGTGCTGCCGGCCGATCGTGCGCGGCGAGACGCCGACGGCCACGTACGAGACGAGGACCATCACGGCGACGGCGACGGTCAGCGCCTGCCAGGTGGCGTCGAACTCCTCCAGGCACACGTAGGTGACGAAGACGCCCGCCGCCATCTCGCACGCGACGCGGACGAGCAGCGCCAGGTTGAGGTAGCGGGTCGGGTCGGCGGCGACGGCCATCAGCCGGGCGCCGCCGCGCCGGCCGGACCGGACGGCCTCCTCGGCGCGGAACCGGGTGGTCCGCGCCAGGCCGGCCTCCGCGCAGGCGGCCAGCCAGGCGACGACGAGCAGCAGGACCGCCGCGGTGATCAGCTGGCCGGTCACGTGAACGTGGGCGCCGGGGAGGGGCCCTCGATGCCGTGCTCCGCGCGCCAGCCGTCGACGATCGCGGCCTGGAGACCGAACATCTCGGCCTTCTCGTCGGGCTCCTCGTGGTCGTAGCCGAGGAGGTGCAGGACGCCGTGGACGGTGAGCAGCTGGAGCTCCTCGTCCATCGAGTGCCCGGTCGGCGCCTCCTCGCCCTGCTTCCTGGCGACCTCGGGACACAGCACGATGTCGCCGAGGAGGCCCTGCGGCGGCTCGTCGTCGTCCTTGGCCGGCGGACGCAGCTCGTCCATCGGGAAGGACATCACGTCGGTGGGCCCGGGGAGGTCCATCCACTGGATGTGGAGCTGCTCCATGGCTTCGGCGTCGACGACGATGACCGAGAGTTCGGAGAGCGGGTGGATGCGCATCCGCGCGAGGGCGTAGCGGGCGACGTCGAGGATCGCCTGCTCGTCGACCTCCGTGCCGGATTCGTTGTTGACGTCGATAGCCATGGGTCTCGCGATTTACTTTCCGTTGCGGCTGTCGTACTGCTCGTACGCGTCGACAATACGTCCCACGAGCTTGTGCCGGACCACGTCCTGGCTGGTCAGCATGGAGAAGTGCACGTCGGGAACGCCGTCGAGGATCTCCCGTACCTGGCGCAGACCGCTCTTGGTGCCGCCGGGCAGGTCGATCTGGGTGACGTCACCCGTGATCACGATCTTGGAGTCGAAGCCGAGCCGGGTGAGGAACATCTTCATCTGCTCGGGGCTCGTGTTCTGGGCCTCGTCGAGGATGATGAACGCGTCGTTGAGGGTGTTGTGTGTGAGCAGGTAGTCCTGCGTGACGTACAGCGAGTCCTCCGCCGCGACCTGGATGCAGACAGCCTCCTCACGGCCCGCGGGCTCGATGCTGTCGATGAAGCGCATCGGGCGCCCGCCGCCTCCGGACGCACGGTATTTCTCGGCCTTGCGGGCGAGGCGGAACGGCTCGAGGCCCTCGGGAAGCCGGATGTCGACGATGTGGGCGTCGTGGCGGTGGTGGACGTCGCGGCCCCTCGCCCTTCCCGGGGTCCTGCCCTCGGCCGCCCGGCGACGGGTGTACGCGACACCGCCCAGCGATCGGACCAGTGAGATCACATCGTCCCGCAGCATGATCGACGTGGTCGTGTACTGGATGCGGCATGTACGGCCGGCTTGCGCGATCGGACCGCCGTCGGAGTCCAGCAGCCCTTGGAGAACACCCAGGCGAACCTCGGCAGAGTTGCGGAGGTACTCGTCCGGGATGAATTTCGAGTGCGACCGTGTGCCGACCAGGTCCATGGTTCGCAGCAGTCCGGTGACCGGGTTCTCCAGAGTGACCACGTCACCCGGCGCCTTCACTCGGTTCAGGGTGTAGTCGGCCCCGCTCTTCCAACGCACCTGGATGCCCGGCAGGGCCGCTTCCAGGGCGGAGGCAAGCTCCGGGTCTTCCGTGGAGAAGGCAGGGGTCGTACGGCCCGTGAGGCAACCGTCACCCAGCAGAAGCCCCAGGGCGTAGGGGTCCATTGGGACCTCGCGCTCCGGGAAGCACACCGGCGCCGTGAGCATCGGCAGCTCGTACCGCCGGGCGTGCGCGGCACGCAGTTTGCCGATCATCTCCTGGGTCTCCAGGACCCGCCACGGCTTGTCGCGGCGCTTGTCCGCGGCTGTACGGACCGTCCACAGATGCTCGCCGCAGCACAGGGTCCAGGAACCGTCCTGGGCGGTGACACGGTAGATGTCCTTCTCGCCTTGCGGGTACACGCCCAGGACCGGGGTCGGCTCACCGTTCGAGCCAATGACCAGGTCACCGACCTGGAGGTCGCCGATGGGACGCCAGCCATCCGGGGTCAGGACGTTCGTGAAGACAGGCTGCGCCCTTCCACGCATGTACGCCAGCGGCGCGACCTCGATCGTCCCCGCCGCCATCAGCCGCGGGATCGAGTCCGGGTCCAGCATGTCGTGCAGGGCGTCGTAGAGCGGCCGCAGATAGGGATCGATCTTCTCGTAGAGCGTGCCGGGCAGGAAGCCCAGGCGCTCGCCCGCCTCGACGGCCGGGCGGGTGAGGATGATCCGGTTGACCTGCTTGGACTGAAGGGCCTGGACGGCCTTGGCCATGGCCAGGTAGGTCTTGCCGGTGCCGGCGGGGCCGATGCCGAAGACGACCGTGTGCTTGTCGATCGCGTCGACGTAGCGCTTCTGGTTGAGCGTCTTGGGGCGGATGGTGCGGCCCCGGCTGGAGAGGATGTTCTGGGTGAGGACCTCGGCGGGGGTCTCGACCCCCTTCGCCTCGTCCCTGAGCATGGCGATCGAGCGTTCCACCGCGTCCTCCGTCATCGGCTGCCCGGTGCGGAGCACCAGCATCATCTCTGCGAACAGCCGCTGGACGAGGGCGACTTCCCGCGCTCCCCCGGCGACGCTGATCTCGTTCCCCCGTACGTGGATGTCCGTCGACGGGAAGGCGTTCTCAATGACGCGCAGGAGGGCGTCCCCGGAGCCCAGGACCGTCACCATGGG
The DNA here is from genome assembly GCF_002939475.1 of Streptomyces cinnamoneus. Classification (NCBI taxonomy): domain Bacteria; kingdom Bacillati; phylum Actinomycetota; class Actinomycetes; order Kitasatosporales; family Streptomycetaceae; genus Streptomyces; species Streptomyces cinnamoneus. The sequence continues at coordinate 2,251,408 of NZ_PKFQ01000001.1, forward strand.
GTGCTTGGCCGGGACGGTGAAGTGTGCTGTCGCCTGCGCTCGTGTCGGTGTCTGAGTCATGGGCCGGCACTGAAGGCCTGCTCATCCCCTTCTTTCCTGCGTTCCCGTGTCCGGGAACCTTGGAATACCAAGGGTACGACGGTGCCCCGGCGGGCCCGAGGGGTTTTACGGGCCGGCCGCCGGGCGTCACCGTCGGCTACGGGCAGCGGAAGCCCAGCGTGGGCACCGCCCGGCGCAGCGGCCAGGGCCGGGCCGCGGCGGGCAGGACGCCGTCGAGGAAGGCGTAGCGGCGCAGGGTCGAGCGGGTCTGGTCGTCGAAGGACCGCACGTGCTGCCACCAGGCGGCGATCTCCACCCACCCGGGTGCCGAGAGCGACCCGCCGAACTCCTGTACGGACAGGGCGGCGGTCAGCCCGGCGAAGGCCAGCCGGTCCGCGAGCGGCCAGCCGGCGAGGGTGCCGGTGACGAAGCCGGCCACGAACACGTCCCCGGCGCCGGTCGGGTCCAGCGCCTCCACCGCGATGGCCGGCACCTCGGCGCTCTCGCCCGTGCCCCCGTCCACCGCGTAGGCGCCGCGCTCCCCCATCGTCACCACGGCGACCGGCACCTTGTCCGCGAGGGCGCGGGCCGCGGCGCGCGGGTCGTCGGTGCGGGTGTAGCGCATGGCCTCCTCGGCGTTGGGCAGGAACGCCTCGCAGTGCTCCAGGTCGGCGAGGTCCGCCGGGTCCCAGCGGCCGGTCTCGTCCCAGCCCACGTCGGCGAAGACCCGGCTGCCCCGGCGGGCCGCCGTCGCGATCCACTCCTCCTGCCGGCCGGGCACGAGCAGCGCCACGCAGCCGCGCGCCGGCGGCGGGCACTCGGGGGCGGGCTCCTCGGGCGGCGGGGCCTCGTGGCCGTGGGAGACCATCGTGCGCTCCCCCTCGTACGCCATGGACACGGTGACCGGCGAGTGCCAGCCGGGGACCGTGCGCGAGAGGCTGAGGTCGATGCCCTCGCCGCGCGAGAGGGACTCCCAGCAGTACTCGCCGTACATGTCGTCGCCGAAGGCCGCCGCGAGCGAGGTGCGCAGGCCCAGCCGCGCCAGCGCGGTGGCCATGTTGGCGATGCCGCCGGGGCTGGAGCCCATGCCGCGCGCCCACGACTCGGTGCCGCGCACCGGGGCGGAGTCCAGGCCCGTGAAGATGATGTCGAGGAAGACGGTCCCGGTCAGATAGACGTCCGTCAGCGGGTCGCTCTCGGAACGGACCTCGGCGAGCGGGTCGAGCACGGGGGCCGCCCCCTCGAAGCGCTCTTCGGGGCTGCCGGCCGGGTGGGGCGAAGGGACCGTCATGCTCGCTCGTTGCTCCTCTCGGGGATGCACGGGTGCGGGTCCGGACAGTGTGCCCGATGCTGCGGTACGTTCCGCCCATGAGGCTGACGATTCTGGGCGGTGGCGGGTTTAGGGTGCCTCTGGTGCACCGGGCCCTGTTGGAGGACGCCCGGCGCGGCGCGCCGGGCCGGTGCACCGAACTGGTGCTGCACGACACCGATTCGGCGCGCATGAGAGTGATCGCCGCCGTGCTCGAGGCCCGGGCGGCCGGGGTGCCGGGCGCCCCCTCCGTACGGATGACCGACGACCTGGACGACGCCGTGCGCGGCGCGGACTTCGTCTTCTCCGCGATCCGTGTGGGCGGCACGGCCGGACGCGTGCTGGACGAGCGCGTTCCGCTCGCCGAGGGCGTGTTGGGCCAGGAGACGGTCGGCGCGGGCGGCGTGCTCTACGGGCTGCGGACCGTCCCGGTGGCGCTGCGCATCGCGGAGCGGATCGCGGAACTGGCCCCCGAGGCCTGGGTCATCAACTTCACCAACCCGGCCGGCCTGGTCACCGAGGCGATGTCCGCCGCACTGGGTGAACGGGTGATCGGCATCTGCGACTCACCCGTCGGGCTGGTCCGCCGCGCCGCGCGGGCGGCGGGCGCGGACCCCGAGCGGGTCGGCTACGACTACGTGGGCCTCAACCACCTGGGCTGGCTGCGCGGCCTGTCGGTCGACGGGCGCGAGCTGCTGCCGGGGCTGCTGGCGGACGACGGGGCCCTCGCCTCCTTCGAGGAGGGCAAGCTCTTCGGCGCGCGGTGGCTGCGGGCGTTGGGCGCCCTGCCGAACGAATACCTGCACTACTACTACTTCCGGCGCGAGACGCTGGCGTCGGTGCGGGAGGCCGCGCAGACCCGCGGCGAGTTCCTCGACCGGCAGCAGGGCGACTTCTTCACGGGCGCCACCGCCGAGCCCCACCGGGCGTCCGAGCTGTGGGAGCGGGCGCGGCTGCGCCGCGAGGAGACGTACATGGCCGAGAGCCGGGCGGCCAGCGGCGGCTGGGAGCGGGACTCCTGCGACCTGGAGGGCGGCGGCTACGACCGGGTGGCGGTCGCCCTGATGCGGGCGATCGCCGGTGACGAGAGCACGCGCCTGATCCTCAACGTGCCCAACGGCACGACCGTCCCGGCGCTGGCGCCCGAGACGATCGTCGAGACGGTCTGCGACGTGAGCGCGAAGGGTGCGCACCCGGTGCCGTGCGCTCCGCTGCGGGAGGACCAGCTGGGGCTGATGCTCCAGCTCAAGGCCGTCGAGCGGGCGACGATCGAGGCGGCGCTCCGGCCCGGCTCCGACGCGGCCCTGCGGGCCCTGGCCCTGCACCCGCTGGTGGACTCCCCGGCGGTGGCGGCCCGCATCCTGGAGCGGGCCGGGCACTGACGGCCCGGCCGCCCGAGAGGCCCCCTAGAAGACCACCACCGACCGCAGCACGTCACCCGCGTGCATGCGCTCGAACGCCTTCTCGACGTCCCCGAGGCCGATGGTCTCCGTCACGAACGCGCCCAGGTCCAGCCGCCCCTGCTGGTGCAGGTCGATCAGCATCGGGAAGTCGCGCGAGGGCAGGCAGTCGCCGTACCAGGAGGACTTCAGCGCGCCGCCCCGCCCGAAGACGTCCAGCAGCGGCAGCTCCAGCGTCATCTCCGGCGTCGGGACGCCGACCAGGACGACCGTGCCGGCCAGGTCGCGGGCGTAGAACGCCTGCTTGTACGTCTCCGGCCGGCCGACCGCCTCGATGACGACGTCCGCGCCGAAGCCGCCGGTCAGCTCGCGGATCGCCTCGACCGGGTCGGTCGTGCGGGAGTTGACGGTGTGGGTCGCGCCCATCCGCAGCGCGGTCTCCAGCTTGCGGTCGTCGATGTCGACGGCGACGATCCGGGCCGCGCCCGCCAGCCGGGAGCCGGCGATGGCCGCGTCGCCGACACCGCCGCAGCCGATGACGGCGACGGAGTCGCCGCGCCCCACCCCGCCGGTGTTGATCGCGGCGCCGATGCCGGCCATCACACCGCAGCCGAGCAGGCCCGCGACGGCCGGGGAGACCCCGGGGTCGACCTTGGTGCACTGGCCGGCCGCGACGAGGGTCTTCTCCGCGAAGGCGCCGATGCCCAGGGCCGGGGACAGCTCCGTGCCGTCCTTGAGCGTCATCTTCTGCCGGGCGTTGTGGGTGTCGAAGCAGTACTGCGGACGCCCCCGCTTGCAGGCCCGGCACTGGCCGCAGACGGCGCGCCAGTTCAGGACGACGAAGTCGCCGGGCGCCACCTCGCTCACGCCCTCGCCGACGGCCTCGACGACGCCCGCCGCCTCGTGGCCGAGGAGGAAGGGGAAGTCGTCGTTGATGCCGCCCTGCTTGTAGTGCAGGTCGGTGTGGCACACGCCGCACGCCTGGACCTTCACCACGGCCTCGCCCGGTCCCGGGTCCGGGATGACGATCGTCTCCACCCGGACCGGCTGGTTCTTCCCCGGTGCGATGACTCCGCGTACTTCCTGCGCCATGCTTCGCGCCCCACCCTTCGTGTCGCTGGTCTGCCCACCCACCGTACGCCCGGGGTGGCTTCTGCGCGCGTAGAGGTCCCTTGACCAGGCACGGTCAAGGGCTTAGCTTCGCGAGGCACCTTCCTTGTTACCCAGGAGTCATAACGTGTCGTCCCCCTCCCCGAAGTCCAAGCGTCTCCGCGTGGCCGCGGCCGTGGCCGCCGTCGCCGCCGGTGCCGGTCTCTACACGGCGGGCGCCGCCACCGCCGAGCACTCGGTGCCGCGCTCGGACAAGGAGATCCCGAACCTCACCCAGGTCCAGGACAAGATCAAGGCGTACTACGGCGACACCGTGGACGCGTCCGGCCAGCACTACGCCTCGGCGGACGGCAACTACGCCAAGCAGGTCGCCGGCATCGAGAAGAAGGCCAAGGCCCAGCTCGAGAAGGTCGTCAAGAGCAAGAACCACAAGGGCGGCAAGCCCGCCATCGTCCTCGACCTGGACGACACCACCCTGCTCACCTACAACTACGAGCTCCAGCAGGGCTTCCACTTCACGCCCGAGTCGCAGGACGCGTACCTGAAGTCCACCGACATGGCCCCCGTCTTCGGCATGCCCACGCTCGTCAACTGGGCCCAGTCCAAGGGCATCGAGGTCTTCTACGTCACCGGCCGCGGCGAGCACCAGCGCGAGTGGAGCGCCCGCAACCTCAAGAACGTCGGCTACAAGCCCGTCGCCGACACCACGCACTTCTTCCTGAAGAACAAGCAGAACCCGCCGGCGTACCTGCCGTGCGGCGCGAAGTGCACCACCGTCGAGTACAAGGCGGGCACCCGCAAGTACATCGAGTCCAAGGGCTTCGACATCGTCGCCAACTTCGGCGACCAGTACAGCGACCTGCAGGGCGGTCACGCCGACCGCACCTACAAGATGCCGAACCCCATGTACTACCTGCCGTAGGGCGCACCGGGCGGGACCGCGTCCGGCGGTTCCGCCCCCTCGGCCCGCTTCAGGTGCGGGCCTTCCGCAGCCGCTGGCACCCCCGCAGTGCGTCACCGTCGCAGTCGCACACCTCGAACCACACGTTCTTGACGCCGTAGTGGACGGCGTCCCGGCCGGCGCGCTGTCCCCGGTCCGGGTGGTCGGCCAGGACGGCCGTGTGCCGGCCGTGGCGGTCCTCGTAGTGCATGAGCAGCCGCCCGCCCCAGCCGTCGTCGTAGGCCTCGCGGTCGTCGCGGGAGTACGGCATCACGTACTCGACGCCGTACCAGCCGTCCCCGGTGTCCCAGTACCGGTACCCGACGCTGGCGATCGTCGCGCCCTTGGTGCTTCTGCCCTCGAAGAGGCTGAACCCGCCGGCGCGGCCCGGTGTGGCACTCGCCGCCGGGCTCGCGCCCCGGGAGCGTTCACCGCCGCCCGCCCGGTGGGCGGCCACGGCGAAGCCCCAGCAGGCCAGCCCCAGCACGGCTGCCAGCGCGGGCAGCCACAGCAGCCGGGACCGTGCCCCCGCTCGCGGCGCCGCGCGCCCGGCGTCGTCCGGCACCGGGCCGGCCGCGGCGGCCCGCTCCCGGGCCTCCAGCCACGCCCCCAGCCGCGCCCCGTCACCGCACGCCACCACGAACGCCTTCAGGACCTCGGCCCGCGGCACCGCGTCCCGGGCGAGCACGGCGGAGACGGTGCTGCGCGGCAGCGCCATCCCCTGCTCGGCGGCGCGCTGCTGCAAGCGGCGGTAGGTGAGCCCGGAGCGTTCCCTCAGCTCCCGCATGAGGGCCACCAGAGCTGCCGCGTCACGCGCCTGTGTCGGATCCGGTCCCCCGGGCTCGGCCATGGGCACATGCTCGGCAGCTACCCGTGGGTCCGCAATCCCGGTCTTCCGTCACAGCGGGACCCGGCGAAGGGCTCCGGGCCCCGGCTCCCGCCGTACGTGCCGCCCGCCGGCGTCACCGCCGCTTCGGCACCGGCACCCGCATCAGGTCGCGGGCGACGGTCAGCTCGCCCTCGAAGCCCGCCGCCCGGGCCTGCCGCTCGAAGACGGCCGGGTCGTCGTAGCGCTGGGAGAAGTGCGTCAGCACCAGGTGCCGCACGCCCGCTTCCACGGCGACGCGGGCGGCCTGGCCCGCCGTGAGGTGGCCGTGCTCGCCGGCCAGGGTCTCGTCCTCGTCGACGAACGTCGACTCGATGACCAGCATGTCGCAGCCCTCGGCCAGCTCGTGGACGCCCGCGCACAGGCGGGTGTCCATCACGAACGCGAAGCGCTGGCCGCGCCGCACCTCGCTCACCTCGTCCAGGGTGACCCCGCCGACGGAGCCCTCGCGCTGGAGCCGGCCCACGTCGGGGCCGCTGACGCCGCGCTCGGCCAGCCGCTCGGGCAGCATGCGCCGGCCGTCGGGCTCGACGAGGCGGTAGCCGTAGGACTCCACGGGGTGCGAGAGCCTGCGGGCCTCAAGGACGTACGAGCCCGTCCGGGCGAGCACGGCGCCCGTGCCGGCGACGGGCTCCTCGGTGAGCTTCACCGTCTCCTTGTACGCCGTGGCGTACCGCAGCCGTTCGAAGAAGCGCCGGCCGCTGGCGGGGTAGTGCGCGGTGACCGGGTGGGGCACCCGGTCGAGGTTGATGCGCTGGACCACGCCGGCGACGCCCAGGGAGTGGTCACCGTGGAAGTGGGTGACGCAGATCCGGTTGAGGTCGTGGGCGGCCACCCCGGCGCGCAGCATCTGCCGCTGGGTGCCCTCGCCCGGGTCGAAGAGGATGCCCTCGCCGTCCCAGAGCAGGACGTAGCCGTTGTGGTTGCGGTGGCGCGTCGGCACCTGGCTGGCGGTGCCGAGCACGACGAGTTCGCGTACGGACAAGGCTTAGCCCGGAGGCCAGTTGAAGCCGCGGCCGCCCAGGACGTGGGCGTGGGCGTGGAAGACGGTCTGCCCGGCGCCGGCCCCGGTGTTGAAGACGATACGGAAGCCGCTGTCCCCGTTCTCCTGGAGGGCGACCTCGCCCGCCTCGCGCAGCACGTCGGCGGCGACGGCCGGCTCAGCGGCGGCCAGGGAGGCGGCGTCGGGGTAGTGCACCTTGGGGATCACCAGGACGTGGACGGGCGCCTGGGGGTTGATGTCACGGAACGCGACGGTCGTCTCGGTCTCCTTGACGACGGTCGCGGGCACGTCCCCCTTGACGATTTTGCAGAACAGGCAGTCCGCCTGCGGTTCTCCCGCCACCGGTGGGCTCCTCACGGGTCGTCGGCTCGTACAGCCCGGATGTTACCGGGCCGTCCGTGCGACCTGGGGCACCCGGCCCGCTACTTCCCCTGCGGATGGCCGGTGGAGCCCGGCCCGTGCGACGCGGCGGGGCAGTCGGGGCTCGCGGACGGAGGCCGGCTGGGCGGGGGCGGCGGACCTCCGCTGGCCCCGCTGCCACCGCTCCCCTTGGAGCAGTCGCCGAGCACGCTGAGCGAGAACACCGTCTTCCCGTCGACCTTGGCGGTCAGCAGCCCGCGGACGCAGGCGTCGGTGTCCATGCCGGTCACCTTGCCGTAGACGATGATCTTCTTGCCGGCGCCGGTGCGCCCCTCGCAGTCCACGCCGACGATCGTGACGGGCTGGGTGGCGCCGGAGTCGTCCTTGCCGCCGTTCTCCGCCTTGCCCCGGCAGCTCAGCCAGTTGACGTCGACGTCCGCGTGGCGGAGCGCGAGGGAGGCCTGTCGCTGGGTCGTGAGCGCGACGGTCGCCGAGTCGAGGCCGCCGGTGGGATCGCAGCCGGTGAGTCCCACGACGGCCGCGGCCGTCAGCACCGCGGCACCCGAGGCGTACCCCAGGCGGCGGGCCGGCAGCGGCCTCGGCAGGGGGACGCGCATGCGTATGCGCCCGAACGCACCCATGGGGTGGAGTGTCCCACTGGCCCGTTCCGTACGGAAGAACGCCCTTCGGCCATGACTGGTCACCCCCAGCGGCTTCCCCGGCACGCGAGGGCCTATGCCAACTTGGCGTGATGGAAGTGGAGTTCGTTGGGAAACACAGGATTTATCGTTTCCGCACCTGAGTTTCACCTTCCCCCCTTACTCTCTCCCGAAGGGGAGAAACACGCGTTGCTCGGGGAGGCGCGTGAGGGGGGAGATCCGGAAGCGCGCGTTCGAGCGCGTCCAGGGCTCCGGCAACGTCGCAGCGCTTCCGTGATGCTCTCTAGGGGGGAATTCCTTGCTCGTTTCCATGCTCGTCTGCGTGGTGTCACTGGCCCTCTTCCAGATGGCCGCCTTCACGCTCTGGTGGCAGATGCACGCCTGGCGCACGCCCGAGACGCTCGCGGCCACGCGCTTCGCCCGGCCCAGCGGCGAGGGCGCCCTGTCCTTCTCCCTGCTCGTGCCCGCGCGGCACGAACAGGCCGTCCTGGAGCACACCGTCACCCGGCTGCTGCGCTCCACCCATGCCCGCTTCGAGGTGCTGGTCATCGTGGGCCACGACGACCCGGGGACCACGGAGGTCGCCGAGCGGGTGGCCGCGACCGCGCCCCACCGGGTGCGCGTGATCGTGGACACCCATCCGGAGAAGAACAAGCCCAAGGCGCTCAACACCGCGCTCCCGCACTGCCTCGGCGACGTCGTCGGCGTCTTCGACGCCGAGGACCAGGTCCATCCCGAGCTGCTCGCCCACGTCGACCACGCCTTCCGGGCGACCGGCGCGGACGTGGTGCAGGGCGGCGTGCAGCTCATCGACTTCCACTCCAGCTGGTACAGCCTGCGCAACTGCCTGGAGTACTTCTTCTGGTTCCGCAGCCGGCTGCACCTCCACGCGGAGAAAGGTTTCATCCCGCTGGGCGGCAACACCGTCTTCGTGCGGACGGAGGTCCTGCGCGAGGCCGGCGGCTGGGACCCCGGGTGTCTGGCCGAGGACTGCGACCTGGGCGTGCGGCTGTCCAGCAAGGGCAAGAAGGTCGTGGTCGCGTACGACTCCGAGATGGTCACCCGCGAGGAGACGCCCGGCACCCTGATGTGCCTGCTCAAGCAGCGCACCCGCTGGAACCAGGGATTCCTCCAGGTGTACAGGAAGCGGGACTGGCGCCGGCTGCCCACCGTCGCCCAGCGGATGCTCGCCCGCTACACCCTGATGACGCCCTTCTTCCAGGCGTTCACGGGCGTGATCGTCCCGATCAACGTCGCCGTCGCGCTCTTCCTCGACGTCCCCGTCGGCGTCGCCGTGGTGACCTTCCTGCCGGCCGTCACCGCGCTGGTGACCTTCGTCTTCGAGATCGTCGGACTGCACGACTTCGGCGTCCAGTACGGGCTGCGCGTGCGCTTCGTCCACTACCTCAAGCTCGTCGTCGGCGGCCCCTTCTACCAGCTCCTCCTCGCCGGTGCCGCGATCCGCGCGGTCTGGCGGGAGCACCGGGGCCGCAGCGACTGGGAGCTGACCCGACACGTCGGCGCACACCTCGCCCGAGAGGACGTCACGTCGTGACCACCACCCTCCCGACCGCCGCGGCGCCCGCGGCGGCGCCCCCCACCGCCCCAACCCCCCTCAGACCCGTCCTGCGACTGCGCCGCTCCCGCCCGGACCTGCTGCTGTGCGGGGCGCTGCTGGCCGCGGTCCTGCTCGTCCAGGGCTGGAACACCCCCGGCTTCCCCGCGCTCAGCGACGACGAGGGCACCTACCTCGCCCAGGCCTGGGCCGTGCAGCAGGGCGAGGGGCTCGCCCACTACACCTACTGGTACGACCACCCGCCGCTGGGCTGGATCCAGCTGGCCGCGCTCACCTGGCCGGCCTCGCTGTTCTCCCCCGGCACCCTGACGGTCGCCCCGATGCGCGGCGCCATGCTGCTGGTGACGGCGGCGAGCGCGGTGCTGGTGTACGTGCTCGGGCGGCGGCTGGGGCTCGCGCCCTGGGCGGCGGGGCTGGGCATGCTGCTCTTCGGGCTGTCCCCGCTGGCCGTGGTGCTCCAGCGGGAGATCTTCCTCGACAACATCGCCGTGATGTGGATCCTGCTGGCCTTCTGCCTGGCCGCCTCCCCCCGCCGCCACCTGTGGCACCACTTCGGGGCGGGACTCGCGGCCGCGGTGGCCGTGCTGTCGAAGGAGACCATGCTGGTCGTCCTGCCCGCGCTGCTGGTGACGATGTGGCGGCACAGCCACCGCGACACCCGGAAGTTCGCGGTGACGGGCGCGGTGACCGCCTGCGGGCTGGTGGGGCTCGCCTATCCGCTCTTCGCACTGCTCAACCACGAGCTCTTCCCCGGGCCCGGCCACGTGTCGCTGATCGAGGGCGTCAGGTACCAGATGAGCCGCGCGGGTTCGGGCTTCCTCCTCGACTCCGGTTCGAGCGCGCACGCGGTGCTGCGCTCCTGGCTGTACTACGACCGGGTGCTGCCGCTGTGCGGCCTGGCGGCCGCCGTGCTGCTCCTGGTCGCCGCCCGCTGCTCCCGCACCGGCCGCGCCCTGGCCGGCCCCGCGCTCGCCGCGGTGATCCTCGCGCTCGTCGCGTTGCGGCCGTCGGGCTACCTGCCGGCGATGTACGTCGTCCAGGCGCTGCCGTTCCTGGCCCTGGCGTTGGCGGCCGCGGCGACCGCGGCGACCGGCGCCCTGCTGCGGACCCGGCCGGAGGGCGGCCCGCGCTGGCGGGCGGTGCGCTGGGGGGCGGTCGGCGTGCTCGCGGCGACGGCCGCCGCGCTCGTCGTACCCCGCTGGTACGACGGCGACCGCACCGCCATGACGACCGACGCCAACGCCCCCTACCGCGGGGCCGCGCACTGGCTGCGCGACCGTGACCACGTCGCCGACCCGGCCGGCACCCGCGTGCTGGCCGACGACGCGATCTGGCTCGATCTGGTTCACGCCGGCTACCGCCCCGGCACGGGGGCCATCTGGTTCTACAAGGCCGACCTCGACCCGGCGGTCGCCGCGACCCTGCCGCGCGGCTGGCGGGACGTCGACTACGTGGTCGCCTCGCCAACGGTGCGGCGGGACGCGGCGACGCTGCCGCTGGTGCGGGCGGCGCTGGAGCACTCGGAGGCGGTGGCCTCCTTCGGCGAGGGCGAGGACCGGATCGAGATCCGCCGCGTGGCGGGGGCCGGGCGGTCCCTCACGAAGACGAAGGGGGAAGCATGACCCTGAACGTGACCCCGCCCCGCCGGAGGGCCCGCCGGGAGAGACACCGACGGCGTCTGTCGGCCGCCACGGCCCTCCTCCTCGCCTCCGGCGCCTCCTTCGGCCTGCTGCTGGCCACGCCCGGCCCGGCACGGGCGGGCACGAACCTGGTGAACAACCCGGGTTTCGAGGCCGTACGGGCCACGGACACGCTGCCCACCTGCTGGGAGAGCTCCGGCTGGGGCGACAACGACGCGACCGTCACCACCACCGGCCAGGCCCACAGCGGCACCAGGGCGCTGACCGTCTCGGTCACGCGCCGGGTGACCGGCGACCGCAAGGCGCTGATGGCCGAGGACCCGGCCTGTGCGCCCGGTGTGGCGCCGTCCCACCAGTACGACCTGTCCCTCTGGTACAAGAGCACCACGCCGGACGCGTCCATCACCGTCTTCCGCCACGACGCCAAGGCGGGCTGGCAGTACTGGACCGACCTCAAGTCCCTGCCGGTCAGCGAGCAGTACGCGCGCGTGGAGGTCCGTACGCCCGTCGTCCCGCCCGGCACCGACCAGATCACCTGGGGTGTCTCCGTCTACGGCACGGGCACGGTCACCACCGACGACTACGACATGCAGGACGTCACGCAGGCACCGCCCGACGACGACTGCACCGCCGGGAAGGCCTGCACCAAGGGCAGCTGGGCGGTCATGCCGTTCAGGAACCCGGTCCGCAGCATGCACTCGGTCGTCCTGCACAACGGCAAGGTGCTGCTGGTCGCCGGCTCCGGCAACGACCCGGACCTGTTCAAAGCCGGCACGTTCACCTCGGCGCTGTACGACCCGAGGACCGGCGCCATGAAGACGATCCCCACACCGGTCGACATGTTCTGCGCCGGCCACGTGCAGCTCTCGGACGGCCGGGTGCTCATCATGAGCGGCAACAAGGCCTACCCGGCGGCGGACGGCAGCCACGGGTACGAGGGCTTCAAGGACAGCTACGTCTTCGACCCGGCCGGCGAGTCGTACGTCAAGACGAACGACATGAACGAGGGCCACTGGTACCCCTCGGCCACCCTCCTCGGCAACGGCGACGTGATCTCCTTGGGCGGGCTGAAGGAGGACTCGACGGGCAGCGTCACCGCCGAGAAGTTCTCCCAGGCACAACAGAAGTGGCTGCCTCGCACCGAGGTCAACCAGACCTGGTCGTACTGGGGCCTGTACCCGTCGATGATCCTCATGCAGGACGGGCGGCTCTTCTACTCCGGCAGCCACGTCTTCGGCAACGGAACACCGGGGACGGGCGCCTCGGTCTACGACTACGACGCCAACAAGGTCACCGACGTCCCGGGCCTCCAGGACAAGGACCACCGCGACCAGTCGATGAGCGTGCTGCTCCCGCCGGCGCAGGACCAGCGGGTGCTGACGATGGGCGGCGGCAACGTCAACAGCAACCCCGAGGCGAGCCGCCTGACCGACATCATCGACCTCAAGCAGCCCAGCCCCCGCTACGTGCCGGGCCCGCTGTTGCCGCAGGGCACGGTCGACCAGGGCCAGGGCCGGAAACCGGAGACGGGCGCGCAGGGCAAGATGTACGTGTCGGCGGTCCTGCTGCCCGACGGCAAGGTCCTGGAGACGGGCGGTGGCCTGCACGACCGGGCGGACCCGGTGTACGAGGCGAGCTTCTTCAACCCGGTGAGCAACACCTTCCAGGCGGGCCTGCCGACGGACCCGATCCCGCGGACGTACCACTCGTCGGCCTTCCTGCTCCCGGACGGCCGGGTGATGGCGGTCGGCGACAACCCGGGCAACGGCACCTTCGACGACCACGTCTCGGTGTACACGCCCCCGTACCTCTACAAGGGCCCGCGGCCGCAGATCACGTCCGTGGCGAACGACAGGTGGCAGTACGCCAGCACGCAGCGCGTCACGGTGGACCGCCCGGTGGTCAAGGCCGAACTGATCCGCCCGGCGGCCGTCACCCACTCCTCGGACCCGAACCAGCGCTTCGTGGACCTGCCGATGACGGTCGGCGAGGACGGGAGGACGATCGACCTCAACGTCACCAGCAACCCCAACATGGCACCCCCGGGCTGGTACATGCTCTTCGCCGTGGACGCCGACGGCGTCCCCTCGGTGGCCTCGTGGGTCCACCTGGGCGGCCCGGAGGCGATGGCGGCCCCGATGGTGCACGGCTTCGCGGAGACGATGGAGAAGACGCCGAAGCGCCCGGAGCAGCCCCGGGCCTCCCACCCGGTCTCCCCCGGGATAGCGGGCTGCGACCGCCACTACGGCGCGGAGAACGTGTGCGTGCCCACCGTCTTCCCGAAGACGGTCGCCGAGACGACGCGGGCCCGCTGCGCGTGGCTGAAGGACCACGGCTACGGGCCGCTGAAGGTGAACGGACGGGACGACCCGCTGAGGCTGGACCCGAAGGCGACGGGGTGGGCGTGCAGGAGGTGACGGCTGGAGGCCCGCCCGCGCCCTGTGCGGTGGGGCGGGCCCGTGGCTCAGTCGCTCACGTGGCCGTCAGGATCTCGTCGTTGGGCACAAACGTGTGGTCCATGCCGGGGAGATCGTCGAAGTAGAACGACTCCACGTCCCCGGTCATCACTCCGGCGAGGAACCCGGCGCAGGTCTGCTGGTGGTGCTCCCATTCCGGCCCGCGTCCCTCGTTGAGCATCACGGTCCAGGAGTCGGGGTGCTGCCCGGGCCGGACGAGCCAGTACAGGTAGTGGCCGCTCCCCTCGACGTACGCCCAGGGAATCACCCGTGCCTCGCCGTCGAGGAGTTCGGCGGGTTTCGGCTCGCCTCCGTCCCAGAGGTCGGCGAGGATCTCGTCGCGCTCGGCCGCGATGGCGAGCAGCTCGTAGCCGGGGTCGGCGCAGCCGGGGTCGAGGAGCCAGATGGTCTCGTCGAAGAGACCGCCGCCGTACACGTCGACGAGCTGCTTGAAATCGTCGGGCAGCGGGGTGCCCAGGGCGGCCTCGACGGTCGTCCAATCGCGGGGACGCGGGGGCGCGGCAGGCGGGACGATGTCGACGAGCCGACTGATTGCGGGGTGCATCGGAACTTCTTTCGTGCGTCTCACAAGGTGGAAAGTCACTGGCACGCCGCCATGCGTCGTGCTGGGCTGGGTCCGTGATCAAGATACGGACCGCTGTCCAGGCCGACGCCGAGAACGTGCTGACCTTCTGGAAGGAGGCGGCGGAGGGCACGTCCATCACGGACGACACCGACGGGGTGACCCGGCTGATCGAGCGCGACCCCGAGGCGCTGATCCTCGCGGAGTCGGAGGGGCTGCTCGTGGGCTCGGTGATCGCGGGCTACGACGGCTGGCGGTGCTCCCTCTACCGCCTGGCGGTACGCCCGTCCCACCGCCGCCAGGGCATCGCGACGGCGCTCCTGACGGCGGCGGAGGAACGGTTCAGGGCGGTGGGCGGACGGCGCGGGGACGCGATGGTGCTGGAAGCGAACGAGCGGGCGCAGCACGCGTGGGCCGCCGCCGGCTACGAGCGCGAGGACCACTGGCGGCGCTGGGTGAAGCCGTTCCGGGCGTGAGGGGCGCCGTCACCACTGGGTTGCTCCAGCGGTGCGGATGCGCGGGATTCCCCGGCGGCTCCTAGGGTGAGGCCGTGACCTGGAGCGAGGCCGAGTATGTCGAATACTTGCAGAGCGAGCGGCGTCTGTACGCGTGGGTGATGCGGCGCCACGGCAACCTGACGCTGCCGGAATCCTGGGCGGCGGCCCTGGCCGCCTACCCCTACGAGCCGGACGGCACACCGCATCGCGGCCTTGTCTTCCACGACGAGCCATGGCACTGGGCGATGCTGGACCTTCACGGCGAGCGGTACACGGTGGAGCATCCCGAACTGGTCCATCCACCGGTGGAGTACACGGCCCTTGAGTGAACGCTGACGAGGAAGAGCCCCTGCTCTGACGCACGTCCGCTCCGCGAAGCGGGGCGGCCTCCGGGCGCAGCCCGGCACTCCGCACACCGGCCACGCGGCCGCAGACGACGACGGACCGGCGGAAGGATCGCGGCAGCAGCCCGCTCCGGAGCGCAGCGGAGGCTTCGGTGACCCCGGCCGGCCACCGGCCCGCCCGACCGACAACCGGACCCCGGCCCGTCCCCCTCCCCTCCGCTGCCGGCGCCTTGCGCCGAAGGCGCGAGACGAAAGCCGCACCCGGCAGGACCGAATTCACTGCCCCACCGGGCCGTAGCCGTGTTCACCCGTGAGGGTCACCAGGGATCACCGGCCTGCGACGGATGCGCCTCCCGCCAATGTCCGCGTACGGCGACCGTCGCCGCGACCGCCTGCGCCCGGTCCCCGCGATCGACTGCCGCGCGCTGCACGGCCCCCAGGTCGCCACACTCAACGCATCCCGCCGCCCCCGGAGGCAGCAACTCGAACCACAGCGCCTTGCCGAAGCGCCGCTTGTCGTACGTGTGGCTCCCCCATGTGCTGGCACACTGCCGTACGAGCGTCAGCCCGCGCCCGGACTCGGCGCCCCGCCCGTCACGCCAGGACCGCCGCCTGAGTGTTCCGGTCGCGAACGGCGCCGGAACGAAGGGGCTCGTGTCCCACACGGTCACCCGAAGCCGCCCGCCTTCACGCCCGCGCAACCGCAGGGTGCAGGGGCCGCTGGTGTGCAGACAGGCGTTGGTGACCAGTTCACTGGTCAACAGTTGGGCGTTATCGATCAGTTCTGTCATTCCGTGACTGCCGAGGACTGCGCGGAGGGTGGTCCTGGCGATGGCGGGAGAGCGCAGATCGCGCGGCAGTTCGAGGGTGTACGACCAGGGCTGTGACGGCGATACGGTGGCCATGGAAGTCTCCTGGCGGGAGGTGGAGTTGGAGCACTCAGGTGGGGCGAGTGGCTTGACTCACACCGTAGCGCCGCCTATGGACTACATTCCATGAACTTCGCGGACCGTAGCCCATCTAGACCCGTCTGAGTGACATCAGGACACCGTGTGCGAACAAAACGAGGAGCACGATGCCGCCGAGCACGCCCCTACCAACGATCCGGCGTCGGCGCCTGGGCGCGGAGCTGCGGAGACTTCGCGAGCGGGCGGACATGTCCGCCACCGAAGCCGGCGCGCTGCTCGGGGCCACTCAATCGCGCATCAGCAACATCGAGGCAGGAAGGTACGGAGTCAGCGCCGACAGGGTGCGCGCGTTGGCCCGGATCTACGACTGTTCGGACCAGGCGCTGATCGAAGCGCTGGCCGGAATGACGGGGGAGCGCAAACGCGGGTGGTGGGAGGAGTACCGCGAGCTGCTCCCCGCCAGCCTCCTCGACCTCGCCGAGGTAGAGCATCACGCCACTGCGATCCGCGTTTCCCAGGTCATCAATATCCCTGGTCTGCTTCAGACCACCGACTATGCCCGTGCGATCTTCCGCGAGGCGGTGCCAGAGCTTGTTCCTCACGAAGTCGAGCACCGCATCTCCCACCGCATCAAGCGACAGGCAGTCCTCTACCGTAAGACCCAGCCGGCTTACACGGCAATCATCCACGAGGCGGCTCTCCGCATGCAGTTCGGCGGCACAGCCGTCACCAAGTCCCAGCTCAAGCACCTCCTCGCCATGAGCGAGAGGGAGAACATCACTGTGGTCGTCATCCCCTTCGACGGCACGTCGTTCCCCAGCGCAGGCCATGGCATCGATTGCTTTCGCGGGACCGTTCCGCAGCTGGACACCGTTCTCCTCGACACAGCCCATAACGGCACCTTCATCGATGCCAGCGCACAGCTCGACCGGTGCCGCCTCGTGCTGGACCGCATGGAGAGCGTCGCACTCAAGCCTGACCTGTCACGCGACCTCATCCACGGCATTGCCCAGAACGTCTGAGAGGAACAAGTGAGCACGCTCAATTGGCAAAAGTCGACGTACAGCGAATACGGGTCGTCTTGCATCTACGTGGCCACGCGATATGGCTGGCAGAAGTCATCGTTCAGCGGCGAAGGCAATGCCTGCCTCTACCTCGCCGCAACCGAAGCGATCCACCTCCGCGAAAGCGACGCCCCCAACATCATCATCACCGCCACCCCCCGAAGACTGCGCCGCCTCATATCCAGCATCAAGTCAGGAGCCCTGGACCGCCCCACCCGCTAGCGACTTGAACAAGTAGACGTCCGCGTGCCCACCCGGCACCCCGGGCACGCGGCCCACTTCCCCGTACCCGTGCCGCTCGTAGAAGCCCGGCGCCTGGAACGTGTAGGACGACACCATCACGCGGTCGCACCCCCGCCGCACAGCCTCCGCTTCCGCGGCGAGCAGCAGTTTGCTGCCCCAGCCGCCCGCGCGGCTGTCCTCGCGCACCCAGAGCAGTTCGATGCCGCAGAGGCCGCCCCAGGTCCAGGCGGTCAGGCCGCCGACCAGGTGGCCGTCCGCGTCGTCCACGCGCACCGAGAAGTCACCTCGTTCGGCTTTGCCCGTAGCCGCGTCGTTGAAGGCGTCGAGCTCGTTCTCCAAACGGTCGGTGAGCCCGGCGTCCTCCGCGCCGACGGTCAGAACATTCACCTCAGCAGCAGTCATAGACGGCAGTATGGGCACACCGCACATCAGTGAAGCCACCGGATTTCCGGGCCCACCGGGCTCGACACGTGCCCCGGCCAGAGCAAAACTGCTGCTCATGGCGCAAGATCACTGGCAGGACGAGGACCACGAGTCCGTCCGCCGGGCGACACGTTTGTTGTCGGCCGGCCACGGCGAGGGCCCGACGCTGGACGAACGCGTCCGGCGCTGGGAGTGGTTCGTCAGCGAGGTCGAGGAGGGCTTCGACACCACGTGGGTGTGGGAGTACGACCAGGACATACGCTGCCGAGACTGGTTGCACGACGCCTGGCCGATCCTGACGGAGCGCATCCGGGCGCACTACCAGGGCGAACTGGACGCGTTGGATGACCGTTTCCTCGCGGCGACGGCGCCGATACGGCCCCACGGAGCGGGCGCGGTGGCGAACCCGGAGCGCTGGTGGCGGCATCGCTACCCGCAGCGCGTGTCCGGCACCCGGCGCGAGGACCACCTGCCGCCCACGTGGTCGCCGACGCCGGCGTACGTCGAACTCTGAGCCACGTCAGGGCATGGACGCGGCCACGGCCGCGGTCGCGGCCGCCGCCCGGGCCGCCCGCCATTCCGGCGCGAGCACCGACCACAGCTCCATGTCGTACCGCTCGCCCCGCAGGGGGAAGCTCTCCCGCTGCACGCCTTCCTTCGTCATCCCGAGCCGTCGGGCGACCGCGATGCTGGCCGTGTTGGCGGTCGCGGCCTGCCACTCCACGCGGTGGATGCCGCGCTGCTCGACGGCCCAGTCGATGACCGAGCGGGCGGCGCGGGTGATCAGGCCCTTGCCCACCGCTGACGGCTCCAGCCAGCAGCCCACCTCGGCGACGCCCTGTCCGACGTCCATCGACCGGATCAGGACCACGCCGACCAGCTGGCCGTCCGCCCAGATGCCGTGGATCCGCCCGGTGTCGGTGGCGGCTTTCTGCGCGTACGAGCGGAGGTACGCCCGGCTGGACTCCAGGTCCCAGACGACCTCGGAGAGCGGGAGGAACCGCCCGACGAAGTCCCGCCCTCGCCGCACGTGGGCGAGGAACTCCTCGGCCTGCCAGGGCTCAAGCGGCCGCAGCTCCGCGCCGTCGTCGCCCAGGGATATCGCGTACATGGTCCCCCTCCACGTTCGAAATCTGCCAAATGATCTTCTCATGGGGGCAGATGACGGCCCGGTCCGCCCCGTGCCCCGGCGAGGCCCGCCCCGACATGCCAGGAGGCGGGCACGGGCTGATCGACATGCGGAGCGGGTGCGGATGCATGGGGCGCGTTCGAGGCGGGACCCGTGGAACGAGCGGGCTTCGAGGTCAGTTTCACGCTGTCGGTGCGAGCTTGAGGGGGCGCCCCGGCAGGGCCCGGTTATAGACCGCCGACCCGGCTCCGCTTTTCCACCAGGAATGAATAAGGAGCCAGGAAACACACGACGGACGACACTGAGCCCGCCTTCATGGAAGGCGGGCTCAAAAATCCTCAAACCGTCAGGCACGATCCTTGCCCAAGGGGACGCTCACACCGGACCCGCCTACAAGGCGATGGGCTTGTAGGCGAGCGCCCGGTCCACGACCTCTTCAGCAGTCAGCTCAGGCCTGGTGTGGTAGATCAGGTCCGTGACCGCGGGATGAATTACGTTCCGCTCAAGGGTATGGACGAGCTCGTCATGCTCAGCCTCCGTCTCCCCTTCACCGGCCATGATCCTCTCCACGAGCTGAATCAGCTCTTCTCGCGTCATGTTCACCCCTTACCTAAAGGTCCATCTCAGAGTCCGGTTCAACCCATGTGATACCCGGGCTCCAGCACTTCCTTATGGTACCGCGGCGTGGCCACGATGAGGTTATCCAGGTCATACACGCCTCCGCCACGCTGAATGGGCACCACATGATGGAGGACATAGCGCCCATTTTTCCCGAGGGCTTGATTCTTCACAGTCCACGGCGCCTTCCCATCCGCCATGAGCGTCCGGTCCGACTTGGTGAACTGAGATGCGAGATTCGGGTCCTTGGAAACCTCGGTCCAAAACGCTTGACGGAATTCGTCGAAGTTCCTGAACTGCCTTCCCTGAAGCGCGCGGGCAATCTGCCCGGGAATCTTGCCAGCATTACCGGCGCTACCCCTGAGCCATTTGCCGTCGACATCTCTGAGGCCCGATCCGCCCGTTACCGACCCTGGCGTGTTGCGCATGGTGGTCGATGTCTTGGGCGCCTCCAGTTCCAGAGGCGTGCAGGGTGCGAGACCGAGTGGGTCGGCAAGCCCGTACGGGTTGCTCACATACCTGGACGGGTTCGGAGCAGCAGCCAAGCCCAGTGGATCAAGGGCGATGTACGAAGCCGTTTCCGGGTCGTAGTACCGGAAATAGTTGTAGGCGAGCCCCGTCTCAGCATCCGCGTACTGCCCCGGGAAGCGCAGCGGGCAGTCGACACCCGCGTCCGGTGCCGGCAAGCGCGTGCCCCACAGCGAGGTTCGCTGTTGCCAGGCCAGCTCGCCGTCCGGCGTCACAAGCTCCGTCGGCGTGCCGACCAGGTCCGTGACGACGGCGTGGAAGCGCGGCGTGCGATCAGCGTCCGCGAACTGCTTGATCAGCGACGTCTCCGCCGGACCGGCCGGCGTCGTCCTGTGATCCGTCTGGGCTATCGGGCGGTGCGTGCCCGGGGCATGGTCCCAGGTCGTGATCGCGCCCTCTGCCGTCGTCTGCTCGACCAGGCGCGTGCCGTCCCACGCGAACGACACCGACTCCGCGACCGCCCCGTCATCCGTCAGCCGTCGCTTGGATATTCGGCGGCCCAGCGGGTCGTACGCATACCGCCAGCAGTGACCGTCAGGCGTCGTGGTGCCCGTCAGGCGGTCCTCGGCGTCCCACGTGAACGTCCACGTCCGCGTCTGCCCGTTCAGCAGCTTGCGCGTCTTACGCACGACGCGTCCCTGCGCGTCGTGCTCGTACGTCGTCCGGCCCGCGCGCCGCAGCAGCGTGCCCTCGAACTCGCGCTTGCCGGGCGCGTCGTGGGCCGGGGCCGTGGCGTGGGTGAGGTTGCCCGCCGCGTCGTAGGCGTACGTCTCGGTCCAGCCGTGGGCCCTGACGCCCGTCACACGACCCGTCCGGTCCACGTCGAACCGGCGGGTGCCGGACGTGAGCTCGCGGATCTCGGTCAGGTAGCCGTCGGCGCGATAGGTGTAGGCGCGGTGTTGCCGCAGCCGGTCGGTCTCCGGGCCCCGCTTGGCCGTGATCGACTGGGCGGTGAGGCGGTCGGCCTCGTCCCAGGTCTGGCCGAGGGTCGCGCCCTCCCCCAGGCGTCGTTCCGTCTCGCGTCCCGCCGCGTCGTAGGAGAACGCCAGCGTGCCCGCGTCACCGCGCAGCTCCACCGGCCGGCCCGCCGCGTCGTACGTCCACTGTGACCGCAGTCCCGACGGCGTGGTCCGCTCGACGCACTGCCCGAGGGTGTCGTACGCGCGCGTGAGGACCCTGCCGTTGACCGCTTCCGACAGCGGTCGGCCGAGTGCGTCGTAGGCGAAGACGACCTCCGCGTCCGCGTTGGCCGTGCGGTTCAGGTAGCCGGCTTCGTCGTACGCGTACGTCGTGGTCTCACCCGAGTCCGCCACACGTTGTTCGACGACGCGTCCCAGCTCGTCACGGGTGAAGTGAAGCGTTTCTCCGGCGCCGTTCGTCCGCGACACCAGGTCGCCCGCCGGGTTGTGGGCGTAGGTGAGCGTCCGGCCGTTGAAGTCCGTCTCGGACGCCAGGCGGCCCGCCTCGTCGTAGTCGTACGACCAGCTCAGCCCCTGCGGGTTGGTCACCTCGACCAGCCGCAGGTTCTTGTCGTAGGCGAAGGCGTACGTCGTGCCGTCGGACTCCGTCCGCGAGGCCGGGAGGTCGAAGTGGGTGTAGGCGTGCCTGGTCTCGCCCCCGCCGGGGTCGGTGTGGGTGAGGAGGTTGCCCTCGCCGTCCCACGTCCAGGTCTCCCGGCGGCCGTCCGGAGACTCGCGCCAGCTCGGCTTGCCCTCGGTGGTCCAGCCCATCCGGGTCGTGTGGCCGAGGGGGTCGACGACCTCGACGACGCGGCCGAAGGTGTCACGGCGGACGGTCGTCGACCGGCCCAGGGGGTCGGTGAGCGTCACGGGCAGGCCCGCCGCGTCGCATTCGATGCGCTGCGTGTGGCCCAGGGCGTCGGTGACGGAGGTCAGCCCGCCCCGTTCGTCGTAGCCGTAGCGCGTCTCCGCGCCGGTGGGGTCCTCGCTCGTGAGCAGGTTGCCCCGCTCGTCGTAGGTGTGGCGCCATACCGCCCCGCCCGGCTGGGTCACCTCGACCGGCCTGCACCGGTCATCGAAGACGGCTGTGCCCGCCGTGCCGTCCGGCAGGGTGACCTTCGTCAGGTTGCCGGAGTCGTCGTACGCGTAGTGCGTGGTGCGGCCGCCCGCGTCCGTCACCGACAGGGGGTTCTCGCCCCTCGCGTCCCATTCGGTGAGCGTGACGTGCCCCAGGGGGTCCGTCTCGCTGACGACCAGGGCGTCGGCGTCGTACTGGAAGACGCTCCGCCGTCCCAGCGCGTCCGTGACCGTCGTCGTCCGCGACCCGTCCTCGTACTCCAGCGTTCCCGAGAGGAAGCCGTCGCTGCCCTCCGTGCGCACGACGCGCCCGCGCTCGTCGTAGACGTAGCCGTACGACGTGCCGTTGCGGTCGGTCCACGACGTGACGCGGCCCTCGGCGTCGTACGTGAACCGCAGCGGCTTGCCGCTGGAGTTGACGACCTCGGTGAGGTTGCCCGCGTCGTCGTAGCCGTAGCGGACCAGGAGCGTGCCGCCGCCGGGCGTCTGCTGGGGCTCGTACTGCGACGGTGCCTCGTCGAGCAGCCGCAGGGCGGTGACGCGCGGGCCGTCGGTGTCGACCGCCACGTAGTAGCCGCCCGAGTGCCGGATGGCGGTCGGGGTGCCGCTCAGGGTGCGCTCGATGTCGACGCGCATCCCGTTGCGGTCCTGCACGCTCTCCAGCGGCAGCTGGGCCGCGCCCGGGACCGCGCAGGGCGCGGGGTGGGCGAAGGTGCGGACGAGGCCGCTGTACGGGTCGGTGACGGTCATCACGCCGTCCGGCGTGCCGTCCCACTCCAGCGGCCAGCGCGGGCCCTTGACCGGCAGCACCGGCTCGCCGGGCACGGGTACGGGGTAGACGAGGCGCATGCCGTCCGCGGCCGCGAACACCACGCCTTCGGGGTCCAGCTGGACGCGCTCGTCGAGCGTGGAGGCCCAGGTCGGGCCGAACCAGTTGCCGGCCCGGTACGACGACAGGTGCGTGCGCTCGACGACGAGCGGCAGGGCGCCCGGCAGGGTGACGTCGGTCTGCGGCAGCAGCATCGCGCCGGTGGCGACGTCGATGGGGTCGAGTTCGCACTTGATCTGCGAGGGGAGACGGGCCGCCGCGCCGAACTCCTCCGCAAGGCCCGGCCGGACGCCGTTGAGCAGGTTGCGGACGCCTCCCGCCTCCGCCGCGTTCTTCGCGAAGGCTCCGGCACCGCCGAACGCCCCGCCGAAGAACATGCCGTCTTTGATCGACTTGTCGGCCTCGCCCCAGTCGAAGTCCTTCTGCAGGCCCAGGGATATCTTCATCGGCTGGGCCACCGCGAGGTCCACGGTCACCGCTTCCAGCCCGCCGAACGCGGCCCCGGCCAGCGTGAACCCGGCGATCTCGGCCACCGTCGCGGTCACCGCGATGCCCACGGACGCGCCGCCGGCGATGATCGCCTCGGCGGCGGCAGCGGCCGCGCCCGACAGGGCACCGCCGGTGGCTATCGCCAGGGTGACGCCCGCCGCCAGCACCGCCAGGTCGACGGCGATCTTCTCCCACAGCTCTTCCATGGCGTGGTCGATCGCGGCGGCCATCTTGTCGCAGGCCTTCGCCATCTCCTTGGCGGAGTCGGAGACGTCACTGAGCCATCCGGCGTCCTTGCCCTTGGCGTAGCGACCCCAGAAGGTCTCGAACGCCTCGATCGCCTCACCCTTGTTGTTGTGGATGAGGGCGCCCGCCGTGTTGTTGACCGGGCCGCGGACGTCGTCGACGCTCTCCGCGAACGCCCGCCACGCCTTCGCGGCCTTACGCAGCTTCGCCGCGTCCCCGTCCGGCCAGTACAGGCCCATGTGGTGGACGAGGAAGCTCTGGACCTTGTGCTTGAGACTCATTCGCCGGCCTTGCCCGCATCCTGCCGGCCGCCGTCCTTGACGCCCTTCTTGCTGAACATCGAGCCGATCAGCTTGTCGTTGTCGACGTGGCCGTCCGACATGTCCGCCATCGCCTCGTGAATGCTGGCGAGTCCGCCGATGAGGATCTTCGTGGCGTTCTCGATCTTCTTGCGCGCCGGCGTGTAGCCCTTCGCGAATTGCTTGCCCTGTTCGTCCTCACCCCACGGCGCCCCGAGGCCGTCCAGAGTCGTGGTCAAAGTGGTCAGCGCCTCGCGAAGCTTTCCACTCTGTTCACTGAACGTCGGCGCTGAGGACTTCAGGTCCTCCGCCTTGATGTCCAGGACCTTTCCGCTGCCGGCCTCACTCACGGCATTGCCTCCCCGTTCGATGCCCCGTGATGGGACCATCAAGACTAAGGAGTTGTCGATCAGTCCTCGATCATTCAACGGCGAATAGCGAACAAAGAACGATATGTGCGGTGTGATGCCCGGCACACCAGGGCTCGCCGCTCGGCACGCCACCCGTGGCCCCGCCCCGGGGTGCGCCACGCCGACGCCGAATCCCCCGTGGCCGGCGTCGGCGGCGCCTCTCCCCCGTGGGAGAAAGCATGGCGGACGCCCCGGGGGGTCTGCCATGGGAAGAACTTCCTACGCCCCCGCGACCGGCTTCCCGAGGGCCGCCCCGGGCCTCTTCCGAGGTCCCCCTAGCCCGCGACCAGGCCGGTTCCCCTGGCCAGCAGCACGGTGGAGACCCGGTTGTTGGTGCCGAGCTTGCGGTAGACCTTCTCCAGGTGCCGGTTGACCGTGTGCGGAGAGATGGCCAGCCGCCGGCCGATGGCCTCCGTCGTCAGACCCTCCGCCAGCAGGCCCAGAACCGTCAGCTCACGCGGGGTCAAGTCGTGGTGCGGCAGGGCCGGAACCCCCGATCGCCGCTCCCGCTCCTCCCGCACGCGGCGCAGTTCGCGGATGTGTTTGTCCGCGCTCAGCAACAGCGGCTGAATGCGCGTCGCCAGCGCGAGTTCGTGGTCGGTGAAATCGCCCTTGCGGCCCAGCGACACCGCGCGTACCGCACCCGGCACACCCGGCATCGGAAGACCCATCTGATGCGTCGTCCCGAAATCCCGGCGCGCTTCGCTGCGCCACAGGGAATGGCGCCAGTGTTCACAGATCTGCGTCATGGTGACCGGGCGCTGTTGATTCGCCTCAAGGTAGGCGATCAGGGGGTGGCGCTGACGCATTCGCCTTTCGACGATGTCCCGCACCGAATCCCCGAGGTTTTCCGGCGCCCAGCCCTCGGCCCGTCCGCTCTGCCTCGGCAGGAACAACTCGGCGAAGATGACCGTGTCGCAGGCGAAGGCTTCCCGCAGGTGCGCGGCCATGAGCGGCCACACGGATTCCGGGGCGTCGGTCTCCAGGACCTCCACCACAAGGTCGAGCATGCGCTCGTAATCGCTTGCACGGAGCAGCGCCATGGCCGGTACGTTCTCCCAACGGCTCGGCTTCTTCGTCAGTTCCACCGGCCCCCCGCGGGAGAGAGTCAATCACGCACCCCAGGTCAGGGCACAAGCCCGGCCTGTCGCGCCAGCAGCACCGTGCGGACCCGGTTGTTGGTGCCCAGCTTGCGGTAGACCTTCTCCAGGTGCCGGTTGACCGTGTGCGGGGAGATGGCCAGCCGCCGGCCGATGGCCTCCGCCGTCAGACCCTCCGCCAGCAGGCCCAGAACCGTCAGCTCACGCGGGGTCAGGCCGTGGCCCGTCAACCGGCCGGCCGGGAGGGCGGGCGTCATGGCGCGCAGCCGGCGCCGCTCCCGCACATGGCCGCCCACCGCCTCCAGCAGCGGTCGGACGCGGGCCGCGAAGGCCAGCTCACGGGAGCCGAACCTGCCGTCGCGGCCCACGATGACCAGGCGGACGACGCCGGGGCCGGCCGTGAGCGGCAGGCCCACCTGCTGGGTGACGCCGAAGTCCCGCCGCGCCTCGCTGTACCACTGGGTGCGGCGCCAGCCGTCGCAGATCTCGCCGACGTCGACCGGTGCGAGGTCGCCGCTCTGGGCGTAGGAGATGAGCGGGTGGTGCTGCCGGATGCGCCGCTGGACGAGACCGCCGACGTACCGGCCGAGCCGGTCCGGCGCCCAGCCCTCGATGCGCCCGGTGCCCTCCGCGAGGTTCACCTCCGAGAACGTCGCGGAGCCGCAGTCGAGCGCGTCGAGGAGGTGGCGGGTGACCAGGTGCCAGGAGTGGTCGGTGTCCGTGCCGGCGCCGGCGTCGCCCCCGACCCCGCGGGCGTCCGCCGGCGCACCGCCGCCGATCCCCACCGTCCCGCCGCCGCCCGCCGTCCCGTCATTCCCCAGGACCTCCACGACGAGGTCGAGCATGCGCTCGTAGTCCCTGGCGCCGAGCAGCGCCGCCCCCTCCGCCATCTCCCAGCTCCCCGGCCCCCGGTCGGTTCCCTCAGCCCCAGCGTCCCGTCCGGCCCAGCAGCAGCGCGGCCGCCGCCGTGCCGGCCGTCGACGTGCGCAGCACGCTGGGCCCCAGGCGGTACGGATGGGCGCCCGCCTCCGCGAAGGCGGTCAGCTCCTCCGGGGAGACGCCGCCCTCCGGGCCGACGACCAGGACGATGTCGCCCGTCTCCGGCAGCTCCGCCGTGGCGAGCGGAGTGCTGCCCTCCTCGTGCAGGACCGCCGCGAAGTCGGCGTCGGCCAGCAGCGCCGCCACCTGGCGGGTCGTCATCGCCTCGGCCACCGAGGGGAAGCGCAGCCGGCGCGACTGCTTGCCCGCCTCGCGGGCCGTGGCCCGCCACTTGCCCAGGGACTTCAGCCCCCGGTCGCCCTTCCACTGGGTGACGCAGCGCGAGGCCGTCCACGGGACGACCGCGTCCACGCCGGTCTCGGTCATGGTCTCCACGGCCAGCTCGCCGCGGTCGCCCTTGGGCAGGGCCTGGACGACCGTGATGCGCGGCTGCGGCAGCGGCTCGGAGCGCACGGAGGTGACGGTGACCTCAAGGTGGTCCTTGCCCTCCACCGCCGTCACCGTGCCGTGCACGCCCGTGCCCGCGCCGTCCGTCAGCACGATCTCCTCGCCCACGCGCAGCCGGCGCACCGAGACCGCGTGACGGCCCTCGGGGCCGTCCAGGGGGAAGACGGTGCCGGGGAAGACACCGGTGAGGGCGTCCTCTTCGACCAGGAAGACCGGCGCTGTCATGACGTACTCGCTCTCTCGGATCAACATTTCCGGCCCCTCGGGGCCGATCAACTCGACGACTTCCGCGCCCTGTCCAGCTCGGCGGCCAGCACCGCCACCAGTTCCCCGGCCGGAAGCGCCCGCGCCAGGCGGTGGCCCTCGCCCGCCCACAGGGCCATGGCCTGCGGGTCGCCGGCCGCGGCGGCCGCCTTGCGGAGGCCGGACGTCAGGTGGTGGAGCTGGGGGTACGCCGCCGGGGCAGCCGGGCCGTGCTCACGGATGAACCGGTTCACCAGGCCGCGTGCCGGGCGGCCGGTGAAGGCCCGGGTCAGTTCCGTGCGGGCGAACGCGGGGTCGGTCAGGGCCCGTTTGTGGAGCGGGTTCGCGTCCGACTCCGGGCAGGGCAGGAAGGCCGTGCCGAGCTGCGCCGCGCAGGCGCCCGCCGCGAGGGCGGTCGCTATGTGGTCGCCGCGCATCAGGCCGCCGGCGGCGACGAGCGGGATCGTCACACTGGCGCGGACCTCGGCGAGGAGCTCCAGGAGGCCCCGGCCGGTGCCGTCCGCCCGCGGGTCGTCGCGGTGCGTGCCCTGGTGCCCGCCGGCCTCCACGCCCTGGACGCACACGGCGGCCGCGCCGGCCTCCTGCGCGGCGAGCGCCTCGGTGGCCGAGGTCGCGGTCACCATCGTGACGGTGCCGGCCGCGGCCAGCGCGTGGAGGACGTCGCGGTCGGGGCAGCCGAAGTGGAAGGAGACGACCGGGACGGGGTCGTCGAGGAGGACAGCGAGCTTGGCGTCGTACGCGTCGTCGGTGCTCTGGTCCCAGTCGCCCAGCGGCGTCGCGTACCGCGCGGACTCGTCCGCCAGCCGCCCGGCGTAGGCGTCGACGGCGGCCGGGTCGGTGACGGGTGGCTGCGGCATGAACAGGTTGACGCCGAAGGGGCGGGCCGTCAGGGCGCGGAGCCGGGTGATCTGCTCCCGCATCGCGGCCGGGGTCCGGTATCCGGCGGCGAGGAATCCGAGGCCGCCGGCGTCGCTGACGGCCGCGGCGAGGACGGGTGAGGAGGCGCCGGCCATGGGGGCCTGCACGATCGGGTGCTCGAAGAGTCCGGTCAACGGAGCCATGGGCTCATCGTGTCATAAGGGAAGCGGGAGACCCGTGCGGACCGTGGCCCCGGCCCCGTACGCGGAACCCCGGACGCGGGCCCGGAATCCGAACGGCGGGAGGGGGCGGGGTGGGACGGGGCCTGGCAGGGGGCGTAAGGCGTTCTTTGCGGGCGTGCCGGGCACGCTCGGCACGGAACCAGGAGCCGCAAAGAACGCAGCCCCCAGAAGGCCCCGTCCCACCCCGCCCCCGGCCCCCGAACGCCGGATGCCGGGTGGGCTGGGGATTCCCAGCCCACCCGGCACCGACGACACAGCGACCAGCGACCAGCCTCAGCGACCGTTGAAGGCGTCCTTCAGCCGCGAGAACAGGCCCTGCTGGCCCGGCTTGAACTCGCCCATCGGGCGCTCCTCGCCGCGCAGCTTCGCGAGCTGGCGCAGCAGGTCCTCCTGCTGCGGGTCCAGCTTGGCCGGAGTCGTCACCTCGACGTGCACGACGAGGTCACCCCGGCCGCCGCCGCGCAGGTGGGTGACGCCGCGCTGGTGGAGCGGGATGGACTGGCCGGACTGGGTGCCCGGGCGGATGTCGATCTCCTCGACGCCGTCCAGGGTCTCCAGGGGAACCTTGGTGCCCAGCGCCGCCGCCGTCATCGGGATGGTGACGGTGCAGTGCAGGTCGTCGCCGCGGCGCTGGAAGACCGGGTGCTTGGATTCGTGGATCTCCACGTACAGGTCGCCGGGGGGACCGCCGCCCGGGCCGACCTCGCCCTCGCCCGCCAGCTGGATGCGGGTGCCGTTGTCGACACCGGCGGGGATCTTGACGGTCAGGGTGCGGCGCGAACGGACGCGGCCGTCGCCGGCGCACTCCGGGCACGGGGTCGGCACGACCGTGCCGAAGCCCTGGCACTGGGGGCACGGGCGGGAGGTCATGACCTGGCCGAGGAAGGACCTCGTGACCTGGGAGACCTCGCCGCGGCCGCGGCACATGTCACAGGTCTGCGCGGAGGTGCCGGGGGCCGCCCCCTCGCCGCTGCACGTGGTGCAGACGACGGCCGTGTCGACCTGGATGTCCTTGGTGGTGCCGAAGGCGGCCTCGTTGAGGCTGACTTCGAGCCGGATCATGGCGTCCTGGCCGCGGCGCGTGCGCGAGCGGGGCCCGCGCTGCGACGTCTGGCCGAAGAACGCGTCCATGATGTCGGAGAAGTTGCCGAAACCGGCACCGAAGCCGGCGCCGGCGCCCGCGCCGCCCGAGGCGGAGAGGGGGTCGCCACCGAGGTCGTAGACCTGCTTCTTCTGCGGGTCGGAGAGCACCTCGTAAGCGGCGTTGATCTCCTTGAACCGCTCCTGCGTCTTGGGGTCCGGGTTCACATCCGGGTGCAGCTCGCGCGCGAGACGGCGGAAGGCCTTCTTGATCTCGTCCTGCGAGGCATCACGCCGTACGCCCAGGACCGCGTAGTAGTCCGTGGCCACTTACGACTCCGCCAGGATCTGTCCGACGTAACGTGCCACTGCGCGTACCGCTCCCATCGTTCCGGGGTAGTCCATGCGGGTCGGTCCGACCACGCCGAGTTTGGCGACTGCCTCGTCGCCCGAACCGTAGCCGACGGCGACGACCGATGTGGAGTTCAGCCCCTCGTGGGCGTTCTCATGGCCGATGCGCACGGTCATCTCCGCGCCCTTGGTCTCGCCGAGCAGCTTGAGCAGCACGACCTGCTCCTCCAACGCCTCCAGCACCGGCCGGATGGTCAGCGGGAAGTCATGACCGAAACGAGTGAGATTGGCGGTGCCGCCGATCATCAGCCGTTCCTCGGTCTCCTCGACCAGGGTCTCCAGCAGGGTCGCGAGGACCGTGGAAACGGTTCCGCGGTCGTCCTGCTCGAAGGACTCGGGGAGGTCCTGCACCAGCTGCGGCACGTCCGTGAAGCGCCGCCCCACGACCCGGCTGTTGAGCCGGGCGCGCAGGTCCGCCAGAGAGGTCTCGCCGACCGGCGCGGGGCAGTCGACCATCCGCTGCTCGACCCGCCCGGTGTCGGTGATCAGGACGAGCATGATGCGGGCGGGAGCCAGCGCGAGCAGCTCCACGTGCCGCACGGTCGAACGGCTCAGCGAGGGGTACTGCACCACCGCGACCTGCCGGGTCAGCTGCGCCAGCAGCCGGACCGTGCGCGCGACGACGTCGTCCAGGTCGACGGCGCCGTCCAGGAAGTTCTGGATGGCGCGCCGCTCGGGGGTCGACAGGGGCTTGACGCCCGCCAGCTTGTCGACGAAAAGGCGGTAGCCCTTGTCGGTCGGGATGCGGCCCGCGCTCGTGTGGGGCTGGGCGATGAAGCCCTCGTCCTCCAGCGCGGCCATGTCGTTGCGCACGGTGGCCGGGGAGACGCCCAGCCGGTGTCGCTCGGTGAGGGCCTTGGAGCCGACGGGCTCCTCGGTGCCCACATAGTCCTGGACGATCGCGCGCAACACCTCGAGCCTGCGTTCACTCAGCATCGCGCGCACCTCCAGTCCAATGGTCCAGCCGTCTTGCGGGGGCCTTTGGGTGGTCTCACCCCTGGCACTCAATGGTCACGAGTGCCAAACCCCTCCAGCCAGTGTACGGCCGGGCACCACGGCCAGGGCAAGGGCCGTCCTCGTCGCGAGCCTCCCGGCTGCCGGACGGGGGCGTTCCGGGCAGGCAACGCTACCGCTCTGCGGATAGCGTCGCGGCATGGAGATGCAAGGGGATTCCGGTGGTGCGGAAGCACGCTGGGAGCGGCTCGCGCCGGGTGTCGTACGCCGCAGGCTGCCGGGCTGGGACGCGACCGTCGGAGCGATCGCCGGGGAGGGCGGGGTGCTCGTCGTCGACACGGGCTCCTCGCTGCACGAGGGGGTGGAGATCCGCCGTGAGGTGCAGGAGCTGTTCGGGCCGCCCGTGACGCATATCGCACTCACGCACCCGCACTTCGACCACGTGCTGGGCACGGCGGCCTTCGCGGGCGTCCAGGTGTACGGGGCGGTGGGCGCCGCCGACCTGCTGCGCCGGGACCGCGACGAGCTGCGGCACGACGCGGTGCGGCACGGGGTGGCCCCGGACGTCGCGGCGGAGGCCGTGGAGCTGCTCGTGCTGCCGCACCACCCGGTGTCGGGGGAGCTGACGGTGGACCTGGGCGGCGAGGTGCGGGTGCTGCTGGCCAACGTCGGTCCCGGGCACACGGCGCACGACCTGGCGGTGCTCGTGGCGGTGCCCGGCGGGCCGGAGGTGGTCTTCTGCGGCGACGTCGTCGAGGAGTCCGGCGAGCCGCAGGCGGGGCCGGACGCCCTGCCGCACGCCTGGCCGGCCGCGCTGGACCGGCTGCTGGCGCTGGGCGGGGACGACGCGGTGTACGTGCCGGGCCACGGGGCGGTCGTGGACGCGGAGTTCGTGCGGAGGCAGCGTGACGCCCTCGCGGAGCGTTTCGGCGTGTCGTGACCCGCGCCGTGCGGGTGATCCACAATTGCGCCCATGCGCAGCAGAGAGTACGGCCCGGACCTGACCCCTCCGTGGAAGCGGAGCGCACCCGTTCCGGAGGTGCCGGCCGAGGCCGGTCTGGTGGTGGAGGAGACCACGACGGGCTTCTGCGGGGCGGTGGTCCGCTGCGAGAAGACGGCGCAGGGACCGACGGTCACGCTGGAGGACCGCTTCGGGAAGTGCCGTGTCTTCCCCATGGAGCCGCGCGGCTTCCTGCTGGAGGGGCGCGTGGTCACCCTTGTGCGCCCGGCGGCGTCCTCCGCGCCGGCCGGGCCCGTGCGCACGGCCTCCGGCTCGATCGCGGTGCCGGGGGCGCGGGCGCGGGTGGCCCGGGCGGGCCGCATCTACGTCGAGGGGCGCCACGACGCGGAACTGGTGGAGCGGGTGTGGGGCGACGACCTGCGGATCGAGGGCGTGGTCGTCGAGTACCTGGAGGGCGTCGACGACCTGCCGGCCCTCGTGCGCTTCTTCGGCCCCGGGCCCGACGCCCGGCTGGGGGTGCTGGTGGACCACCTCGTGCCGGGCTCGAAGGAGTCCCGGATCGCGGCGGAGGTGACGGGCGAGCACGTGCTGGTGGTGGGCCACCCGTACGTGGACGTGTGGGAGGCCGTGAAGCCGTCGTCCGTGGGGATCCCGGAGTGGCCCCGGGTGCCGCGGGGGCTGGACTGGAAGACGGGGGTGTGCGAGGCCCTGGGCTGGCCGGCGAACACGGGGGCCGCGTGGCAGCGGATCCTCTCGCGCGTGCGCTCGTACAAGGACCTGGAGCCGGCGCTGCTGGGGCGGGTGGAGGAGCTGATCGACTTCGTGACGGCGGGCACCTAGGGCGCGCCGGCCTTCAGCCCGTCCCGCGGGTGCGGACCGGGGACCCGGGGGCGGAGCCCCCGGGAGACGGCGGGTGGGCGGGGCCGGGGCGTCAGTCCACCAGGTCCCGCACCACGGCGTCGGCCAGCAGCCGCCCCCGCAGGGTCAGCACCGCGCGTCCCGCCTCGTACGGGCCGGGCTGGAGCAGCCCGTCGGCGAGCGCCCGCGCGGCCGCCGCCGCGCCCGCCGGCTTCAGCAGGGACAGCGGGCAGCCGTCCACCAGCCGCAGCTCCAGCAGGATCCGCTCGACCCGGCGGTCCTCGTCCGCCAGCACCTCACGGCCCGCACCCGGGGAGCGCCCCTCGCTGAGAGCCTGCGCGTAGGCGCCCGGGTGCTTGACGTTCCACCACCGCACGCCCCCCACGTGGGAGTGTGCGCCGGGGCCCGCGCCCCACCAGTCGGCGCCGCGCCAGTAGAGCTCGTTGTGGCGGCAGCGGCCCGCCTCGGTCGTCGCCCAGTTCGAGACCTCGTACCAGGAGAATCCCGCCCCCGAGAGCGTCTCCTCGGCGATGAGGTAGCGGTCGGCGTGCACGTCGTCGTCGGTCATCGGCACCTCGCCGCGCCGGATGCGCCGGGCGAGCTGGGTGCCCTCCTCGACGATCAGGGCGTAGGCCGAGACGTGGTCGGGGCCGGCGCCGACCACCGCGTCCAGCGAGGCGCGCCAGTCGTCGTCGCTCTCGCCCGGGGTCCCGTAGATCAGGTCGAGGTTGACGTGCTCGAAGCCCGCCGCCCGCGCCTCGGCGACGCAGGCCTCGGGGCGGCCCGGCGTGTGGGTGCGGTCGAGGACCTTCAGGACGTGCTGCCGGGCGCTCTGCATGCCGAAGGAGACGCGGTTGAAGCCGGCGGCGCGCAGTTCCTCCAGATAGCGCGGGTCGACCGACTCCGGGTTGGCCTCGGTGGTCACCTCGGCGCCGTCCGCCAGCCCGAACTCGTCACGGATCGCGGCCAGCATCCGCCCCAGGTCCGCGGCGGGCAGGAGCGTGGGCGTGCCGCCGCCGACGAAGACCGTCTCGACGGGGCGCGGGTCGTCCCCCAGCACCTTGCGGGCCAGGCGGATCTCCTCGGCGACGGTGTCGGCGTAGTTGTCGCGGGAGGCCAGGGCGCCGCCGGAGCCGCGCAGCTCGCTCGCCGTGTAGGTGTTGAAGTCGCAGTACCCGCAGCGCGTGGCGCAGTAGGGGACGTGCAGGTAGAAGCCGAGGGGCCGCTGCCCCGAGCCGTCGAGGGCGCGGCGGGGCAGTGCCCCGTCCTCGGGCATGGGCTCGCCATCGGGCAGTACGGAAGGCATACCGCCCATTGTCCGGCATGCCGCGGATTACTCGGCCCGCAGCACCAGCAGGGCCAGGTCGTCGTCCGGCGGGGTGGGCGAGAAGCCGTGGACGGTGCGGCGGATGCGGGCGGCGACGTCCTGCGCGCTGAGGCCCGCGCAGCCCGCGAGGGCCGTGGCGAGGCCGTCGCCGTCGTCGAAGAGACGATGGCCGCACTTGCGCTCGGTGACGCCGTCCGTGACGCACAGCAGGGTGTCCCCGGGGGCGAGGTCGAAGGTCTCGGCGCGGTAGCCGACGTCCTCGACGACGCCCAGGAGCATCTGCGGTCCGGCCGCGGCGCGGACGGAGCCGTCGGGGCGCAGGAGCAGCGGAAGCGGGTGCCCGGCGCTGGCGAGCGTGCAGCGGGCACCGCCTCCCGCCCCGTGCGGGACCAGCTCGCCGTAGAGCAGGGACAGGAAGCGCGGGGCGGCCCCCGGCTCCGCCTCGGCCGTCTCGTCCGCCAGCATCCGGTTGAGCCGGTCGAGCACCTCCCCGACGCCGTACCCCTCCTTTCCCAGCAGCCGCAGCCAGGGGCGGACGAGCCCGGTCGTGACGGCCGCCTCGGGGCCGCTGCCGCAGACGTCGCCCAGGACGAAGCACCAGCGGCCCCGGCCGGCGGTGAAGACGTCGTAGAAGTCGCCGCCGGCGGAGGCGTCGCCGCGGGGTTCGTAGACCACGGCCCGGTCGACGCCGGGGATGCGGGCGACGCCGCGGGGCAGCAGTCCGCGCTGGAGGATGCTGCTGATGGTGGCCTGGTGGGTGTACCGGCGGGCGGAGGCCAGGGCCTGGGCCACGCGGCGGGCGAAGTCCTCGGTGAGGGAGACGACGTCGCCGGCCATGGCGGCCGTCCCGGTCCGGCCGAGGAGGAGGGTGCCCAGACCGCTGCGGCCGGCGACGAGGCGGCAGGCGAGCGCGGGCCCGTCGGGCCCGTACGGCCAGGGGACCGCGCAGCCGGCGGCGGGCAGGGCGGGCGGGGTGCGCTGGAGGGCGAGCCGCAGGGGCTCGACGCGGCTCTCCCGGGCGTGCCAGACGCGGGAGAGGCGCGGGGCGGGGCGGATCGCGCCGGGCGCGCTGTCGGCGTCGAGCCAGACGGCGCACCAGTCGGCCAGGCGCGGGACGGCGAGCTGGGTGGCCAGGGATGCCACGGTGTCCTCGTCGAACTGGCCGGAGAGCAGCTCGGAGGCCTCGGCGAGGAAGGACAGGGCGCGCGGATGGCCGTGGTCGCCGAGGCGCCGGCCGGGCGGCGCGGAGCCGGCGCCGGGGGCGAGGACCTCGGCGACGCCCAGGTCGCCCAGCAGGGTCTGTTCGGAGAGGGGGCCGGCGGGGGCGGCCGGCCCGGCGGCCGGGCTCGTGGGCAGGTGGAACCAGACGGTCTTGTCGGTGCGGCGGTAGGCGGTGCCCCAGGTCTCGGCCAGTTCGGCGAGGAGCCGCAGCCCGTGTCCGGCGTGGCCGGCCTGGGCGGCCCCCTCGCGGTCGGCGGAGCGCCGGCAGGGACGGGCCCGGAACTGGCGGGCGGGGTGGTGGTCGGTGACCTCGACGACGAGGTTGCCGCCGTCGCCGCCGCGCGCCGCGTCGATCCTGCACTCGAGGTCCACGGAGGTTCCCGCGTGCACGACGGCGTTGGTGACCAGCTCGCTGACCAGCAGCGTCGCGTCGTCGGTCACCTTGGCGTGGGCGTTCCAGCCCGCGAGCACGCTGCGGACGAACCTGCGGGCGGCGGAGGGGGCGCGGACGTCGCCGGGCAGGCGCGTACGGGCCGTGGGCGGGCCGGGCGGAGAGCCGGCCGGCGGGCGGGGCGGCGGCCCGGCGGGCACTCCCGGGCCGGACAGCGGACACGGCGGCGGGTCGGGCCGCGCCTCCTGCGGGTGCCCGGTCCGCGGACCGGGTGGCGCGTCGGGCGGCGGACCGGAGCCGTGGGTGGATGTTTCGGCAACCGACCTGCGGTTCCCGGAAGTTGGCCGTGTCGTCACGCTGACGCTCCTGACCGCTTGCGGCATCGTGCGGATTTCGCCACCGACAGCCTGGCAGAACCATCGGGGTCAGGTGCGGCGAGTCGCGTAAGTGCGCCGCTACGAGTGGGCGGACGGCTGTTCGGGCGGCGGCGCGGCACGGCGTGCCGGGGGCGGCACCGGCCCGGTGACCGGGCCGTTCGCTCCCGGAGGCACCGGGTGCCGCGCCGTCGGTCCCTCAGGCCTCGCGCGTGCCCTCGTACATCTCCTCGATCAGGTTCTTGTACGTGCGCTCGACGACCGGCCGCTTGAGCTTGAGGCTGGGCGTCAACTCGCCGTGCTCGATGTCCAGATCGCGGGGCAGCAGCCGGAACTTCTTGATCGTCTGCCAGCTCTGCAGTCCCTCGTTGAGCCGCTTGACGTACCCCTGGATCAGCTCCTCGGTCTCCTTGGCGGCGATCACCTCGGCGTAGCTGTCGCCCGCCACGCCGTGCTCCTTCGCCCAGGTGAGGATGGCCGGGCCGTCCAGGGCGATGAGGGCGGTGCAGAAGTTCCGGTCCGCGCCGTGCACCAGGATGTTGGAGACGAACGGGCACACGGCCTTGAAGCGGCCCTCGACCTCGGCGGGCGCGATGTACTTGCCACCAGAGGTCTTGATCAGG
Source organism: Streptomyces cinnamoneus (assembly GCF_002939475.1). Lineage (NCBI taxonomy): Bacteria > Bacillati > Actinomycetota > Actinomycetes > Kitasatosporales > Streptomycetaceae > Streptomyces > Streptomyces cinnamoneus. The sequence goes on from NZ_PKFQ01000001.1 coordinate 2,287,542, forward strand.
TCCTTCTTGCGGTCGGTGATGCGCAGGTAGCCGTCGGGCGAGAGCTCACCGATGTCGCCGGTGTGGAACCAGCCGTCGCTCTCCAGGACCTCGGCGGTCTTCTCGGGCTGGCCGTGGTAGCCGGCCATGACGCCGGGGCTGCGCAGCAGCACCTCGCCGTCGTCCGCGATGCGGACCTCCGTGCCGGGCAGCGGCTTGCCGACCGTACCGGTGCGGTAGGCCTCCCCGGGGTTGACGAGGTTGGCGGCGCTGGTCTCGGTCAGGCCGTAGCCCTCCAGGATGTGGATGCCGGCGCCGGAGAAGAAGAAGCCGATGTCCGGGGAGAGGGCGGAGGCGCCGGAGACGCAGGCGCGCAGCCGCCCGCCGAAGGCGTCGCGGAGCTTGGCGTAGACGAGCGCGTCGGCGACGCGGTGGCGGGCGGCGAGCCCGAAGGGCACGGACGCGCTGCCCGTGCGGCGGAAGTTGTCCTGTGAGGTCTTGGCGTACTCGCGGGCGACCTCCGCGGCCCAGCGGAAGATCTTGTACTTGGCACCGCCGCCCTCGCGGGCCTTGGCGGCCACGCCGTTGTAGACCTTCTCGAAGATGCGGGGCACGGCGGCCATGTAGGTGGGCCGGACGACGGGCAGGTTTTCGATGATCTTGTCGACGCGGCCGTCCACGGCGGTGACGTGCCCGACGGCGATCTGCCCGGCGGTCAGCACCTTGCCGAAGACGTGGGCGAGGGGCAGCCACAGGTACTGCAGGTCGTCGGGGCGCACCAGCCCGGTCGCCTCGATCGCCCGGGCCATGTACGCCCAGGAGTCGTGCAGCAGGCGCACGCCCTTGGGGCGGCCCGTGGTGCCGGAGGTGTAGATGAGGGTGGCGAGCTGGTCGGGGCGCAGGTCGGCGATGCGCTCGCGGACCAGGCCGGGGTCCTGCTGGAGGCGGGCGGCGCCCCGCTTCTCGAGGTCCGCGAGGGAGAGCACCCAGCCCTCCGGGTCGCCCTCCTCGACGACGGCGTCGGCGGCCTCGATGACGACGACGTGAGCCAGGTGCGGCAGCTCGGCGCGGTGCCGGCGGGCCTTGGCGAGCTGGGCGGCGTCCTCGGCGACGAGCACCCGGCACTCGGCGTCGGCGAGCATGAACGCCGTCTCCTCGGCGTTGGTGCTCGGGTAGACGGGAGTGGTGGCGGCGCCCGAGCACATGATCCCGAGGTCGGCCAGGATCCAGTCCACACGGGTGGCGGAGGCGAGGGCGACGCGCTCCTCGGGGAGTATGCCGAGGTCGATGAGGCCGGCGGCGAGGGCGAAGACCCGGTCGGCGGCCTCGCGCCAGGTGAGCGAGGCCCAGCCGTCGGGGCCCTGGCCGGAGGGGGACGGCACGGGATGGCGGTAGGCCTCCGCGTCGGGTGTGGCCTCGACCCGGTCGAGGAAGAGGGCCGCCACGGAAGGCGGCCGGTTCTCGATCAAAGCCTGTGTCTCGGTCACGGCATCCTCCGGGGCCCGCTTCGTTGCTGGACTGCTGGTGACTCGTGAGTAACCTTTCGAGCAGTGATCAGACTAGAGCGGAGACGGCCGTCGCGTAAGAGCCAGTGTCGGGCCCGTGCGCCGAGGTGCCCGCCCCCGGACGGGGACGGGCACCTTTTGGACCGGTTCCGGCCGGGGGCCGGGGGCGTTCGCGGGCGGGCGAAGGGCTACTTCTTGCTCTTGTCACCCTCGTCGCTGGACAGCACCGCGATGAAGGCCTCCTGCGGGACCTCCACGCTGCCGACCATCTTCATCCGCTTCTTGCCCTCCTTCTGCTTCTCCAGCAGCTTCCGCTTGCGGGAGATGTCACCGCCGTAGCACTTGGCCAGGACGTCCTTGCGGATGGCGCGGACGGTCTCACGGGCGATGACCCGGGCGCCGATGGCGGCCTGGATCGGCACCTCGAAGTTCTGCCGGGGGATGAGCTCGCGCAGCTTGGCGACGAGGCGGACGCCGTAGGCGTACGCCTTGTCCTTGTGGGTGATCGCCGAGAACGCGTCGACCTTGTCGCCGTGCAGCAGGATGTCCACCTTGACCAGGTCCGCGGTCTGCTCGCCGGTGGGCTCGTAGTCGAGCGAGGCGTAGCCGCGGGTCTTGGACTTCAGCTGGTCGAAGAAGTCGAAGACGACCTCGGCGAGCGGCAGGGTGTAGCGGATCTCGACGCGGTCCTCGGAGAGGTAGTCCATGCCGAGCAGGACGCCGCGCCGGGTCTGGCACAGCTCCATGATCGCGCCGATGAACTCGCTGGGCGCGAGGATCGTGGCCCGGACGACCGGCTCGTGAACCTTGTCGATCTTGCCGGTCGGGAACTCGCTGGGGTTGGTGACGGTGTGCTCGGTGCCGTCCTCCATGTCCACGCGGTAGACGACGTTCGGCGCGGTGGCGATCAGGTCCAGGCCGAACTCGCGCTCCAGGCGCTCGCGGACGACCTCCAGGTGGAGCAGGCCGAGGAAGCCCACGCGGAAGCCGAAGCCGAGCGCGGCCGAGGTCTCCGGCTCGTACACCAGCGCGGCGTCGTTGAGCTGGAGCTTGTCGAGGGCCTCGCGCAGCTCGGGGTAGTCCGAGCCGTCCAGCGGGTACAGGCCCGAGAACACCATCGGCTTGGGGTCCTTGTAGCCGCCCAGGGCCTCGGTGGCGCCCTTGCTCAGCGTGGTGATCGTGTCGCCGACCTTGGACTGGCGGACGTCCTTCACACCGGTGATCAGATAGCCCACCTCGCCGACGGACAGGCCGTCGGCCGCGGTCATCTCCGGCGAGTTGGTGCCGATCTCCAGCAGCTCGTGGGCGGCGCCGGTCGACATCATCTTGATGCGCTCGCGCTTGCTGAGGGTGCCGTCGACGACCTTGACGTACGTCACGACGCCCCGGTAGGCGTCGTAGACCGAGTCGAAGATCATCGCGCGGGCGGGGGCGTCCTTGACGCCGACCGGCGCCGGGACCTCGCGGACGACCTTGTCCAGCAGCGCGTCCACGCCGACGCCGGTCTTGGCGGAGACCCGCAGCACGTCCTGCGGGTCGCAGCCGACGAGGTTGGCCAGTTCGGCGGCGAACTTCTCGGGCTGGGCGGCCGGCAAGTCGATCTTGTTGAGGACCGGGATGATCGTGAGGTCGTTCTCCATCGCCAGGTAGAGGTTGGCGAGGGTCTGGGCCTCGATGCCCTGGGCCGCGTCCACCAGGAGGATGCAGCCCTCGCACGCGGCGAGGGAGCGGGAGACCTCGTAGGTGAAGTCCACGTGGCCCGGCGTGTCGATCATGTTGAGGATGTGGGTGTTGCCCGGGTCCTCGGTGGGCGCCCACGGCAGCCGGACGGCCTGGGACTTGATCGTGATGCCGCGCTCGCGCTCGATGTCCATCCGGTCGAGGTACTGCGCGCGCATCTGCCGCTGGTCGACCACGCCGGTCAGCTGAAGCATCCGGTCGGCGAGCGTCGACTTGCCGTGGTCGATGTGCGCGATGATGCAGAAGTTACGGATCAGAGCCGGGTCGGTACGGCTCGGCTCGGGCACGTTGGTAGGGGTCGCGGGCACGCAGGATCCATTCGGTGACTTCGGCGCTTGCGCGCCAGTCTCGGCGGGAGTCGGGTATACGGCTCCTCCATGCTCCCATGACCGGCGGCCTCGGTCCGGTTTGGGACGCCGGAGGGCGTACTGGTAGCCTGGTGCACTGTGTCTGTCGTGGCCTCTCCCACGTACACGGCACACTGATCGAAATCCAACGAACCTGAAAAGGCTCTTTTCGTGGCGAACATCAAGTCCCAGATGAAGCGGAACAAGACCAACGAGAAGGCGCGCCTGCGTAACAAGGCCGTCAAGTCCGAGGTCAAGACCTTCGTCCGCGCGGCCCGCGAGGCCCTTGCCGGTGGCGACACCGCCAAGGCCGCCGCCGCCGTTGCGCTGGCCGGTAAGAAGCTCGACAAGGCCGCCAGCAAGGGTGTCCTGCACAAGAACGCCGCCGCCAACAAGAAGTCGGCGCTGGCCAAGCAGGCTGCGGCCCTCAAGGGCTGAAGCCGTTCCGGGGCCTGAGTGCCCCGGTCCCCCGCCGGCACGGACCAAGCGGACCCTCTCAACCGCTCCAGCCCGGCACCCCTCGCCGTACTCGGTCGTTCGCCACGCGGGTGCGGCACGAGCCTGACGGCTCACTGAACGATCCCGGAGGCCCCGGGCCCGTCCTTCCCCAGGACGGGCCCGGGGCCTCCGGCGCGTTCTGCTTCTGGTGCTCACCCTCCGGTGCCGCCCCGGTGGTGGCGGTGCTTCCGGGCGGCGGCCGGCGAAGGCGCCCCGGGGGGCGCCCCCAGAGGGGCGGACCCCTCAGCCGCGACTGCGGGCGGCGCGGGCCACGGCCACGACCGCCTTCTCCAGGGCGTACTCCGGGTCGTCCCCGCCACCCTTGACGCCCGCGTCGGCCTCGGCGACGGCCGTGAGCGCCACGGCCACGCCGTCCGCCGACCAACCGCGCATCTGCTGGCGCACGCGGTCGATCTTCCACGGCGGCATGCCGAGCTCACGGGCCAGGTCGCCCGGACGGGCGCCCCGGGGGGCGGAGGCGAGCTTGCCGACGGAGCGGACGCCCTGGGCGAGGGCGCTGGTGATCAGCACGGGGGCGACGCCCGTGGACAGGGCCCAGCGCAGCGCCTCCAGCGCCTCGGCGGCCCGGCCCTCGACGGCGCGGTCGGCGACGGTGAAGCTGGACGCCTCGGCACGGCCCGTGTAGTAGCGGGCGACGACGGACTCGTCGATGACACCCTCGATGTCGGCGACGAGCTGCGCGCAGGCGCTCGCCAGCTCGCGCAGATCGCTGCCGATCGCGTCGACCAGCGACTGGCAGGCCTCCGGCGTCGCGGAACGGCCGGTGGCCCGGAACTCGGACCGGACGAACGCGAGCCGGTCGGCCGGCTTGGTCATCTTCGGGCAGGCGACCTCCCGGGCGCCGGCCTTGCGGGCCGCGTCCAGCAGACCCTTGCCCTTGGCCCCGCCCGCGTGCAGGAGGACGAGGGTGATCTCCTCGGCGGGGGCGGTCAGGTAGGCCTTCACGTCCTTGACCGTGTCCGCGGACAGGTCCTGGGCGTTGCGGACGATCACCACCTTGCGCTCCGCGAACAGCGAGGGGCTGGTCAGCTCCGCCAGCGTGCCGGGCTGGAGGGCGTCGGGCGCGAGGTCGCGCACGTCGGTGTCCGCGTCGGCCGCGCGGGCGGCCGCCACCACCTCCTGCACGGCGCGGTCGAGGAGGAGGTCCTCCTGGCCCACGGCGAGCGTGACGGGGGCGAGCAGGTCGTCGGTTGCTGTCTTCCTGGCCATCGCGTCCAGCATCCCATGCGGCAGTGACACTCCCCTGCGGGCCGCCGGGAGGCATGCCGCACAATATGCGGGTGACCAGCGCTTTCTCCTACTCCGTTCCTTCTGATCCCGTGCGGCACCTGCTGGTGCTGCCCGACCGTGACGCAGCCGAGGAGGTGGCCGAGGAAGCCGCCCGGCGCTTCCCCCTGGACGACGACCCGCAGGTCGTCCGCGAGGCCCTCGCCGGCGAGGACGACGCCGAGGACGCCCAGTGGCTCGTGGTCGTCGAGGACCCGGACGCCGCGCTGAGCGCCGCCGACCTGCGCGTCCTGGCCGAGGAGTACGACGGCTGGCTGGAGACGGAGTAACTCACCCCGCCGCGGGGCCGCCTTCCGTCCGCCCCGGAAGGCGGTCGATGACGATGCCGAAGTGCTCCCGGTAGGCGGGCAGCAACTCGTCGTCCGCCAGCGTGCGCTCCTGGCGGCCCCGCCCGCCGGCCGCGGTCGTCACGAGGGTGCGGCCGCTGATGGTGACCCGGCCGGTGCCGGTGAGGAGGGAGCACAGCGGCGAGCGGGTGAAGGGGGACTTCTCCGAGGTGCGGTGCCACCAGGCACCCGCCTCGAAGTCGCCGAGCTCCCGGCGGCGCTGCTCCAGCCGGTACTGCACCGCGCCGTCCTTGATGACGTCCAGGTCTCCTTCCTCCGTCTCGGCGATCCTGAACAGCCCCGCCGGGTCGGACTGCTCGCCGCGCTCCGCCAGCTTCAGAGGGTGGTGGCTGTTCCGGCCGAAGCCGACGTCCACGAGCCACGCCTCCGGCGCCCCCGCCCCCGCCGTCTCCACCCGCAACGCCAGGTGGTCGAAGGGGATCCCGAACTCACCGTCAGGTCCCACGACCCGCCCCGCCAGCAGGGTCACCCGGTACCCGAGCGCCGTCAGCAGCTCGGCGAACAGCCCGTTGAGCTCGTAGCAGAAGCCGCCCCGCCCGCCCCGCACGACCTTGTCCAGCAGGGCCCCGGGGTCGAGCACGATCTCCTCCCCCAAATGGATGGAGAGGTTCTCGAAGGGCACGGTCTTCAGGTGGCGCAGGTGCAGGTCCCGCAGGGCCGCGGCGTCGGCGGCGGCCGGGCGGGCGGCGCCGATGCGGTGGAGGTAGGCGTCGGTCTCGGTGGAATCCATGGGTCAGTTATGACGCACGGGACACACCCGTGACATCGGGCCCTGGACCTACATCCGGGCGTAGGACGCGCCCTACGTCTCCGGTCCCCCGTCTCCCGGTCCGCCGTGCCGTGACGGCCGTCGCCGCGCCGGTCACGGCGACGGGGCCGTCGGTGTCGGTCCGCAGCACCGCCGCCCCCTGGGAGCGGAGTGCGGTGACCGTGCGGGCGGCGGGATGGCCGTAGGGGTTGCCGGCACCCGCGGAGATCACCGCCAGCCGGGGCCGGAGGCCGTGCAACAGCTCCGGATCCTGGTGGGCCGAGCCGTGATGGGCCACCTTGAGGACGTCCACCGGCGGCAGCCCGGGGTGGCTCCGCCACAACTCCTGCTGGGCCGGCGGCTCCAGGTCGCCCAGCAGCAGGAGGGTCAGCCCCGCGGTGCGCACGAGCAGGGCGATGCTGGCGTCGTTGGGCCCGTCCTCCGCCACGGCGGACAGGCCCGGGGGCGGCGGCCACAGCACCTCCCAGGACAGCCCGCCCAGATGCCGCCGCTCCCCCGCAACCGCCTCGACGACCGGCACATGCGCCCGCCGCGCCTCGCGGCGCACGAACGCGGCCTGGGCGGGCGGCCGGCCGAACGGCGACGTCTCGATGAGCCCGACGCTCCGGCCGCGCAGCACCCCCGGCAGCCCGTCGACGTGGTCCGCGTGAAAGTGACTGAGCACCAGCAGCGGCACGGTGTCGACGCCCAGCCCCCGCAGGCAGCCGTCGACGGCACGCGGCTCCGGCCCGGCGTCCACGACCACCGCCGCGCCGTCCCCCGCGGCGAGCGCCAGCGCGTCCCCCTGGCCCACGTCGCAGGCCACGAGCCGCCAGCCGGGCGGCGGCCAGCCCGTGACGCCCCTCGTCAGCGGGACCGGCCGCAGCACCGCGAGCAGCAGGAGCACGGCGCATCCGGCGCGGGCCCAGGGGCGCCGCGGCATCCTGCGGGCCACCCACGCCGCGGGCACCGTGAGCGCGGCCAGCAGCAGGGCGCCGCCCCAGCCGCCGGGCCAGGACAACTCCGCACCCGGCAACCCGGCCCCCGCGCGGGCCACACCGGCCGTCCAGGCGACGGGCCAGCCGGCCAGCCAGGCACAGCACTGGGCGAGCGGCGGGGCGAGCGGCGCGAGGGCGAGGGCGGCGAAGCCCAGCACCGTGGCCGGCGCGACGGCCGGCTCGGCCAGGAGGTTGCACGGCACCGCCACCAGGCTCACCCGCGCCGCCAGCACCACGATCACCGGTGCGCACACGGCCTGCGCCGCGCCGGCGGCCGCCAGGGCCTCCGCGATCCGGGGCGGCACACCGCGCCGGCGCAGGGCCGCGCTCCAGCGCGGTGCCAGCGTCAGGAGCGCCCCCGTGGCGAGCACGGAGAGGGCGAAGCCGTAGCTGCGGGCCAGCCACGGGTCGTGGAGCACCAGCAGCAGCACCGCCGCCGCGAGTGCGGGGAGCAGGCTGCGACGCCGGCCCGTGCCGATGGCCAGCAGGGTGATCAGCCCGCAGGCGGCCGCCCTGAGCACGCTGGGATCGGGGCGGCACAGGACCACGAAGCCCAGCGCGAGGCCGCCCCCGAGCGCGGCCGTCAGTCGCAGCGGAATCCCCAGTCTCGCGGCCAGGCCGCGCCGTTCAGCGCGCGAGGCGAGATGGGAGGGGCCGACGAGCAGCGAGAGCAGCACCGCGAGGTTGCCTCCGGAGACCGCCAGAAGGTGTGTCAGGCCTGTCGCGCGGAAGTCCTCCTCCAGCTCCGGTGGAACCCGTGAGGTGTCACCGACCACCAGGCCCGGCAGCAGCGCCCGGACGTCCGGGGAGAGACCGTCCGTCGCCGACCGCAGGCCCGCGCGCAGCCGGGCCGCCGCGCGCTGCGTGGCGGAAGGCGGCGCGACGACCTGGGGCGGGCCCTGATCGCCGACACGGAGGACGGCGGCGATCCGGTCGCCCTCCCGCGAGGGCGGTGCGAGGCGTCCTTCCACCCTCAGTCGCGTGGAGGGGAGCAGGCCCGCCCAGGACCGGGGGGCGATCAGCAGGACCGGGGTGCGGACGGCGGTCGCGGGCCCCGTACCGCGCGTCCGCCCGGTCCCCGCCGGGCCCGTCCCGGCGTCCCCGGCCCCGAGGACGCGGGTGGCCTCGGCCTCGACGAGGACCGCCGGTGCCGTCCGGTGGGAGCCGCGTACGCGCGGCCGGGCGGCACGGGCCTCCGCGGTGACCACGGCCTCGATCTCGACCGTGCCGTAGCTCCGCGCCAGCTGGGGCAGGGGCCCCCTGCGGCTGTCGGCACCGGCCACGCTCCCCACCGCCGCGCCGGCGGAGGCACACAGCAGCACCGCCGCGACCGCCGTCCTCGCTGCGCCTGCCCCGGAGCGGCGCACCGCGACCAGCAGTCCGCCCGCCGCGAGCACGGCCCCGGCGCAGCCCGCGGCCACCATGCCGGCGTCCGCCGTGAGCGCCACCGCCGCAGCACCCCACACCGCGAGCGCGAGCGCAGCCAGCCGCAGGTCGGGCACGCCCACTCGGTGCTCCCCCGGTCCGGCGCCGGCGTCCGCCGCGCCGCCGGGGGCGCCGGCCGTGCCGGTCATGGCTGGACCAGGGGCTTGAGGTCGGTGAAGCGTCGTGAGCCGATGCCGTTGACGTGGCGAAGGTCGGCGACGGAGCGGAAACCCCCGTGCTGGGCGCGGTAGTCGAGGATGTGCTGGGCCAGGACGGGGCCGACGCCGGGGAGGGCGTCGAGCTGTTCGAGGGTCGCCGAGTTCAGGCTCACCGGCCCGCTCACCCCGCCCGGGCCCGCCGGGCCGCCGGGGCCGCCCGGGCTGCCCGGTCCGGCCCCGGCGGCTCCCGCTGCCCCGCCCGCACCGGGCACCCCGGCCGCCGTCGCACCGCCGCCGACCAGGATCTGCTCGCCGTCCATCAGCAGCCGGGCGCGGTTGAGCCCGCTCGTGTCCACCCCCGGCCTGGCGCCGCCCGCCGCCTCCAGCGCGTCGGCGACGCGCGAGCCGGGCGGCAGGTGCCGGACGCCGGGATGCCGCACCTTGCCCGCCACGTCCACCACCACGCCCCGGGCGGCCGTCCGCGCCTCCGGCGCGGGCGCACCGGCTGCCGCGCTCAGCGCCGGACTCAGCGCCGAGGGCGTCGCCGGCGAGGGCACCGCCGCCGCGACCGGGGCGTCCCGCACCGGCGCCCGCACCGTCTGCGGGCGCCCGGCCCAGAAGCGGTACCCGGCGAAGAGGCCGGCCGCCACCAGCACCAGGGCCAGCGCGGCAAGCGTTCTGGGCTCGATGCCGCATCGCAGCCGCACCCATACCGGCAGCCGCTCCCCCACGGCGTGCCGCCAGGCGCCCGGCACCCGCCCGGGAGCGGGCGCCGGCGCCGCCACCCGGTCGCGCAGCGCGGCGACGTCCACGGCAGAAGCCCGGGACGCCGCGGAAGCCGGGGAGGGCGGGGAAGCCGGGGAGGCGGCCTCCACCCCCACCGGCATCACCGGCACCGTTACTGTCTGTGAAGAAGCAGTCATGCCGGGACCCTAGGCCGCCCCGCCCAGCCGCGGGGAACCTGCTCATATCCCGTGGACAAGCCACTCTTTGGGGAAAACCGCGTCACCCACCCGGGTAACAGCCGTCACCGCCTATCGCGGCGACACCACCACACCCACCAGCCCCGGCCCCGTGTGCGCCCCGATGACGGCGCCCACCTCGCTCACGTGAAGGTCCACCAGGCCCGGCACCCGTTCCCGCAGCCGCTCGGCCAGCGACCCGGCGCGCTCCGGGGAGGCCAGATGGTGCACCGCGACGTCCACGGGCGCGGCCCCCGCCCGCTCGACCGCGATCTCCTCCAGGCGGGCGATCGCCTTGGACGCCGTGCGTACCTTCTCCCGCAGCTCGATGCGACCGCCTTCCAGCTGGAGCAGCGGCTTGACGGCCAGCGCGGAGCCCAGCAGCGCCTGGGCGGCACCGATGCGGCCGCCGCGCCGCAGATAGTCGAGGGTGTCGACGTAGAAGTAGGCGGCCGTGCCCTGGGCCCGCTTCTCGGCGGCCGCCACCACCTCGTCGGGCGTCCCGCCCGCCTGCGCGGTCTCGGCGGCCGCCAGGGCGCAGAAGCCGAGGGCCATGGCGACCATGCCCGTGTCCACGACCCGTACGGGCACAGGCGCCTCCCGGGCCGCGAGGACGGCCGCGTCGTACGTGCCGGAGATCTCGGCGGAGAGGTGGAGGGAGACGACGCCCTCCGCGCCGGCCTCGGCCGCCGCGCGGTAGGCGGCCGCGAAGACCTCCGGGCTCGGGCGGGAGGTGGTGACGGGTTTGCGTTTACGCAGGGCCTCGGCGACCGATCTGGCCGAGATCTCGGTGCCCTCCTCCAGCGCCTCGCCCCCCAGGACGACGGTCAGCGGTACGGCGCTGATGCTGTGCCGCTCCATCGCCCGCTGCGGCAGGTAGGCCGTGGAATCAGTGATGATCGCGACATGGCGGGACATGCCCCGGAGGTTACCCGCCGGGCCGCGCCGATGGCAGTACGGCCCCCGTCCGACGTGATCGTTTCAGCCGCTCAGGCTGTGCCCTCGGGACGCTTCGCCTTCTGCCAGGGGTACCCCGCCTGCCACGACCCGTTCCGTCCGTCGAGCGCGGGCCGCGCGGGCTCCTCGGACGCCGGCCCACCGGTGCCGCCCTCGGCGGCCGCTCCCGCCCCGGTCCTCCCGGTGCGCGGCTCCTCCGGCTTCCCGGCCGCTCCGGAGGCCGGGGGCACGGCCGCCCCGTCGTCGTCCTCCCAGTGCCGCAGCGCGCCCGTCTCCATCCGGATCTGCTCGCTCAGCAGGGAGAGGTCGTCCTCCGCGAACTGCCGGGCCCGGTCCTGCGCGGCCCAGCGCAGCGAGTCCGCCGCGTGCCTGACCCGCTCGGTGCGCTCCCGCAGCTCCGGCAGGCACGTCGCGACGCGCGCCTTGTCGGGCTCCTCCTCCAGTTTCCTGAGGTCCTCGTCCAGCTCCCGGCCGTGCGCGCTGAGCCGCTCGAACAGGGCCAGCGACTCGGACAGTGACGAGTCCTCGGCCACGCTCACGCGCAGCACCTCCTGGGTGGCGCGCATCGACGCGCGCAGGGACAGCCGCAGCTGGGCGAGCTCGCCCGCGGGGCCCGGCTGGGTGTACTGCCTGGCCTTGAGCCGCGTGTCCTCGACGGTGCGGCGCGCCTGGGTGACCGTACGGTCGACGCCGCGCTTGACCGTCCGCACCGCCTTGACCGTGGCGATCACCGCGCAGACGACGAGGATCGTGAAGATCAGGGCGATGGTCACGGCGGCGACTACCATGTGCGCTCCTCGTCGGCCCCCGGCGTGGAAGGGGCCCGTCGGCGGTCATGGGCGGGATCCGTCCGCCTCCCTCCCACCGTAAACGCAGCGGGCAGGCCGAGGGTTCCAGAAGAACCCCCAACCTGCCCGTAGGGACAAACCCTTAACGCCCGGCCCGGCCCGGCCCGCGCCCCCGCCTCGGGCGGTGCGGCGCGGCCGGCCCGCCGCCTTGTGCGGGAACCTTATGCGGGAACGATGTTGACCAGCTTCGGAGCCCGGACGATCACCTTGCGGACGCCGGCGCCGCCCAGCGCGGCGACGACCGCCGGGTCGCCCAGGGCGACCTTCTCCAGCTCGTCCTCGGAGATCGACGGGGCGACCTCCAGCCGGGCCTTGACCTTGCCCTTGATCTGGACGACGCAGGTCACGGTCTCGTCGACCAGGTAGGCCGGGTCGGCCACGGGGAAGTCACGGTGGACGACCGAATCGGTGTGGCCGAGCTTGCGCCACAGCTCCTCGGCGATGTGCGGCGCCAGCGGGGCGATGAGCAGCACCAGCTGCTCGGCCACGGACCGCGGGACCTCACGCAGCTTGGTCACGAAGTTGTTCAGCTCGGTGACCTTGGCGATGGCGGTGTTGAAACGCAGGTTCGCCATGTCCTGGGAGACGCCGTCGACGGCCTTGTGCAGGGCGCGCAGGGTCGCCTCGTCGGGCTCGGCGTCGACGACGGTGACCTCGCCGGTGGCCTCGTCGACCACGTTGCGCCACAGGCGCTGGAGCAGCCGGTACTGGCCGACGACGGCACGGGTGTCCCACGGGCGGGAGACGTCCAGGGGGCCCATGGCCATCTCGTACAGGCGCAGGGTGTCGGCGCCGTACTCGGAGCAGATCTCGTCCGGCGTCACGGCGTTCTTCAGGGACTTGCCCATCTTGCCGAGCAGCCGGCTGACCTTCTGGCCCTCGTAGTAGTACGCGCCGTCGCGCTCCTCGACCTCGGCGGCCGGGACGGCCATGCCGCGGGCGTCGCGGTAGACGTACGCCTGGATCATGCCCTGGTTGTAGAGCTTGTGGAACGGCTCGCACGACGAGATGTGGCCCAGGTCGAAGAGGACCTTCGACCAGAAGCGCGCGTACAGCAGGTGCAGCACGGCGTGCTCGGCGCCGCCGACGTACAGGTCGACGCCGCCGTGGGGCTTGCCCTCGCGGGGGCCCATCCAGTAGCGCTCGGCGTCGGCGGAGACCAGCTGCTCGTCGTTGCGCGGGTCCAGGTAGCGCAGCTCGTACCAGCAGGAACCCGCCCAGTTGGGCATGGTGTTGGTCTCGCGGCGGTAGCGCTTGGGGCCGTCACCGAGGTCCAGCTCGACGTCGACCCAGTCCTCGTTGCGGGACAGCGGGGTCTCGGGGGAGGTGTCGGCGTCGTCCGGGTCGAAGGTGCGCGGGGTGTAGTCGTCGACCTCGGGCAGCTCCAGCGGGAGCATCGACTCGGGCAGCGCGTGGGCCACGCCGTCCTCGTCGTAGACGATCGGGAAGGGCTCGCCCCAGTAGCGCTGGCGGCTGAACAGCCAGTCGCGCAGGCGGAAGTTGACGGTGCCCTCGCCGATGCCGCGCTCGGTCAGGTGGGCGATGACGGTGCGCTTGGCCTCGTCGACGCCCATGCCGTTGAGGTCGATCTCGTCGTTGGCGGAGTTGATCGCCGGGCCCTGGCCGGTGAAGGCCTCGCCCTCCCAGCCCTCGGGCGGCTGGACGGTGCGGACGATGGGCAGCTCGAAGGCGGTGGCGAACTCCCAGTCGCGCTCGTCCTGTCCGGGCACGGCCATGATCGCGCCGGTGCCGTAGCCCATCAGCACGTAGTCGCCGACGAAGACGGGGATCTTCTCGCCGGTCAGCGGGTTGAGGGCGTACGCGCCGGTGAAGACGCCGGTCTTGTCCTTGCCCTCGGTCTGCCGCTCGACGTCGGTCTTCGCCTGGGCCTGCTTGCGGTAGGCGGCGACGGCCTCGCCGGGGGTGCCCGCACCGCCGGTCCAGACCTCCTTGGTGCCCTCGGGCCACTCGGCGGGCACGATGGAGTCGATCAGGTCGTGCTCGGGGGCCAGCACCATGTAGGTGGCGCCGAAGATCGTGTCGGGGCGGGTGGTGAAGACGGTGACCTTCGCCTCGGAGCCGTCGGACACGGCGAAGTCGACGCGGGCGCCCTCGCTGCGGCCGATCCAGTTGCGCTGCTGGAGCTTGATGGCCTCGGGCCAGTCCAGGGCGTCCAGGTCCTCCAGCAGGCGGTCGGCGTAGGCCGTGATCCGCATGTTCCACTGGCGCAGCTTGGACTTGAAGACCGGGTAGTTGCCGCGCTCGGAGCGGCCGTCGGCGGTGACTTCCTCGTTGGCCAGCACGGTGCCCAGACCGGGGCACCAGTTGACGGGCGCGTCGGAGGCGTAGGCCAGGCGGTGGTCACCCAGGACGTCGGCGCGCTCGGCGGCGCTCAGCTCGCTCCACGCACGCGTGCCGGGGACCTCGCGCCGCCCGCTCTCGAACTGCTCGACCAGCTCGCTGATCGGGCGGGCCTTCTTCGCCTCCTCGTCGTACCAGGAGTTGAAGACCTGGAGGAAGATCCACTGGGTCCACTTGTAGTACTCGGGCTCGATCGTCGCGAACGACCGGCGCTTGTCGTGGCCCAGGCCCAGCCGGCGCAGCTGCGCCTTCATGTTGACGATGTTGGCCTCGGTGGAGACCCGCGGGTGGGTGCCGGTCTGCACGGCGTACTGCTCGGCGGGCAGGCCGAACGCGTCGAAGCCGAGGGTGTGCAGGACGTTGTGGCCCGTCATGCGGTGGTAGCGCGCGTAGACGTCGGTGGCGATGTAACCGAGCGGGTGACCGACGTGCAGGCCCGCACCCGAGGGGTACGGGAACATGTCCATGACGAACTTCTTGGGCCGGGCGACGACCTCCGCGTCGCCCGCCAGCTCGCCGCCGGGGTTGGGCGCCTCGTACGTGCCGTCCGCGTCCCAGAAGTCCTGCCAGCGGGCCTCGATGTCGGCGGCCAGCGCGGCCGTGTAGCGGTGCGGGGCGGCCACCTCGGCGGCGGTGGGGGTCTCGCTCATCGTCCTCTAAGCTCCATCGATCGTCGTCTCTGCCTGCGGCTGCGATGTTCCGGCATCTCCCGGTATCTCCGGAGGGCGTTTCCCGGAAATGAAAAATCCCCTCGCACAGGAGGGGACGCCGCGCCGATGCCGGCCGGGTCTCACCGGCCGGTGCTGATCAGCGCGGCTCGCTAAGCAGGAGGCGTACGGCACGCATGGGCTCAGGGTACCCCAGGGCCCACAGGACCCGCACTGAGGCCGGACGGCCGGTGCGGGCCCCGTGGCGGCCGCGTCAGCGGTGGTTTCGGGGTACGTACGAGGTCACGTAGCCGTCCGCCGGGGAGCCGACGCCCGTCACGTTGTCGTAACCGGGCGTCGCGGAGAGTGAGGTGTCGCCGCCCATGCTGCGCAGCGACGTCGTGAGCCCCTCCTTCTCGTCGGCGCCGTTGACGTAGTCCACGCGTACGACGCCCAGGCCGCGGCCCTGGCCGAGCGGGTGGTCGGTCACGTCGTGGTATGCGGCGGTGCCGTAGCGGTCGTAGATCGCCGGGTTCGCGAAGCCGATCGGCACGCCGTGCCGTGCCTGCTGCGCCAGGGCCTGGACGCCCGCGATCACGGGGGCGGCCAGCGAGGTGCCGCCGATGCGGTACTCGCTGTACTTCTGCGAACCGTCGGGGAAGGTCTGCGTCTGGCCGACCAGGAAGCCGGTGCTGGAGTCGGCGACGGCCGAGATGTCCGGCTCGACGCGCATCGGCTTGGCCGCGCCGTCCGCCTTCGCCAGCGCGTCCGGGACGACGCCGCGCTGGTAGAAGGGCTGCTCGACGGCCTTGCTGGTGCCGCCGCCGGCGCCGCCGGTGAAGGTGCCCGGGAAGCCCTCCCAGGTCAGGCCGTCCTTGGACAGGCCCGCCTTGTGGGTGCCCCAGCCGGTCTCCCACAAGTACTTGTCGCCCTTGCCGACGGCGAGCGAGGTGCCGCCGACGGAGGTGACCCACGCGGAGTTGGCGGGCGTGTCGACCTGCTTCACGCCGTGCTTGACGGTGTTGTCGCCGTCGTCGCCGGAGGAGAAGTAGAAGCCGATGCCCTCGACGGCACCCTGCTGGAAGACGTGGTCGTAGGCGGCGGCCACGTCCGGGGTCTCGTTGTTCTCGATGTCGCCCCAGGAGTTGGAGACGATGTCGGCGAGCCGGCCGTCGACGATCTTGTGCAGGGAGTCGATCAGGTCGTCGTCCTGGCAGGAGGCGCCTGCCACGTAGACGATGCCGGCCTCGGGGGCCACAGCGTGCACGGCCTCGATGTCGAGGGTCTCCTCGCCGTACCAGCCGGCGGCGTCGCACTCGTCGGGCTTGGTGTGCGTGTAGTCGGCGGGCAGCACCTGGGAGAACTGGCCCTTGCGGTACGCCTTGTCGCCGTTGCGCTCGGCGTACTCCGCGATGTCCTTGGCGATCGTCGGCGAGGCGTAGGCGTCGGTGATGGCCACCGTGACGCCCTTGCCGGTGAAGTTCTTCGCCCCGTACGCGGCACGCAGCTGCTTGCCGGTGTAGCCCTTGATCGCGTACGGCGCGTGGGAGCCGTACGCGGAGGGCAGGCCGTCGTTGACGTTGGAGCCGTAGTACGTGGAGAAGGGCCCGGCATTGCGGAAGACCGCGCTGGGGCCGGGCAGGGTGTCGTCGTGGTGGGCCAGACGGGGGGCGTTGTTCAGGCCGACGACGGTCAGCACGGCGCCGCCGAGGGACGCCGGCACGGAGGCCGTCCCCGACGGAGCGTGGTACGTCCTGCCGTCCTTGACGTAGTCGTGCAGCTCGGTGCCGAAGGCCTTCTTGGCGGCCGCGGCGTCACCGCTCACCGTGACGTAGTGGTCGTTGCCGCCGGTCACCTTCAGGCCGGAGGACTTCAGCCAGCCGGTGACCCGGGCTATCTGGTCCTTGGTGGTGCCGAATCGATTCTTCGCCTCTTCGGCCGTCAAGTACTTGCCATAGGAAGGCGACTTCGGGTCCGAGACGGCGCGGGCGTAGGCGGCGAGACCCTCGGCGTCCCGCCCGGCGAGGTAGACCCGGGCGCCGACGGCGTCCGATCCGGAGGTGGTGCCGCGGTCGGCCCGGTCGGTGGCCCACTGCGGCTTGGTGCCCACGAGCGGCTGCCGGTCGTGCGGAGCGGGGTCGGCGTGGGCGGCCGTACCGACGGCGAGCGCCCCGGCGACCAGGGGCAGCGCCGCCGCCAAGGACAGTCCGGCGCGCGCTCTGGAGCGACGTGAAGTCAAGGAAACCCCCATGCGATGCGAATGGTCCACGTCACTCTTTCGATGAACCGTTCATCCATGGGGCATGCGTTCGCCAAGAAGTGATCAAGGGGGCCCCAGGAACTCGCAATCCGAAGCCGCCAAGACCCCTACAGCGATGGGTCGTTGAGAAACGGACGACAGCCGGGGCGCGCGCACGCGCCGGGCCTCCGCACCGCTCTTCTCCGGAGCCGCGGCCACCCGCCGGCGAAGATCGCCGAAGCCCGCCCACGCCCCCGCGCCCGAAAACCCGGACACCGCGCGCGGACAACGCACGAGAGGGCCGTCCTGTGGACGACCCTCTCGTTTCCTGTGGAGCTAAGGAGAATTGAACTCCTGACCTCCTGCATGCCATGCAGGCGCTCTACCAACTGAGCTATAGCCCCTTGTTTTGTTTTCCGCCGGGTTTCCCTTGCCGGTTCCCCCTGGCGACACGGAATACATTACACGGACCTCCCCCCCATCTGCCAAATCGGTTCCCACCGGGGGCTAGCTCGCACCATTTTGACCGGTTTGACCTGTGTTGCGACCTATGCCGCGACGAAGGAGTAGAAGCGCTTCAGGGTGCAGTGCTCGTCGAGGAGGCGCCCGTAGATCGGTTCGCCTTCCAGTTCGCGGTAGGTCTCGATCGGGTCGCCTTTTATGATCAGCGCCCGCGCGCACTCCACGCACCAGTACTGAAAGGCGGAGTTGAGCGGCTCCATGTCGCGGACGATCGGCGTACCGCTGCCGCACCAGTCGCACTTCCGGCTGTGAGCACCCATGGGTCAGCCCGTTCCCTCCCCTTCGGCCCCGCGCGGCCCCGACCGTCCGATTCTGCCACGGGACCCCGCGGGAACAGCAACGATCCCGCCTCCCTGTACCAGGGAGACGGGATCGTGTTCACTGTGGAGCTAAGGAGAATTGAACTCCTGACCTCCTGCATGCCATGCAGGCGCTCTACCAACTGAGCTATAGCCCCGCTGTTCCCGGATCTCCCGGAGGTTTACCCCCCGCGTTCCCCGCGAACAAGAAGAACTTTAGCCTGCCACCAGCCCGAATGTGAAATCGGACCCCGGCGGCCACCCGGCGGCCGGCTCGAAGGGCTCAGTCGTCGTCGCCGAGGACCGGCTCGGGCAGCGTTCCGGCGTTGTGCTCCAGCAGCCGCCAGCCGCGGGCACCCTCGCCCAACACGGACCAGCAGCAGTTCGTGAGGCCGCCCAGGGCCTCCCAGGAGTACGGTTCCAGGCCCAGCAACCGCCCGATGGTGGTGCGGATGGTGCCGCCGTGGCTGACGACCACCAGCGTGCCGCCGTCCGGCAGCTTCTCGGCATGGGACAGCACGACCGGAGCGGCCCGGTCGGCGACCTCGGTCTCCAGCTCACCGCCGCCGCGCCGCACGGGCTCGCCGCGCTTCCAGGCCGCGTACTCGGCCCCGTGGCGCTCGATGATCTCCTCGTGGGTGAGGCCCTGCCACACCCCCGCGTAGGTCTCGCGCAGCTCCGCGTGGGCGGCGACCTCCAGGCCGGTGACCGACGCCAGCTCGGCGGCCGTGGCCCGGGCTCGCTTCAGGTCCGAGGCGACGATGGCGTCGGGCCGCAGCGCGGCCAGCAGCCGGGCCGCCCGGCGTGCCTGGGCGACACCGGTCCCGGTCAGCTCGATGTCCGTGGTGCCCTGGAAGCGGCGCTCGATGTTCCACGCCGTCTGGCCGTGCCGCCACAGGACGATCCGGCGGCCCCGGCCGCCCCCGCTGCCGTTCAGCTCAGGTCTCCGTCCAGATCCGCCTCACCGGCCTGCGCACGGGCGTGCTCCTCGGCCTTGCCGCGGGTGGCGGCGGCGTCGGCGGGCAGCTCGATCTCGGGGCAGTCCTTCCACAGCCGCTCCAGGGCGTAGAAGACGCGCTCCTCGCTGTGCTGCACGTGCACGACGATGTCGACGTAGTCCAGCAGGACCCAGCGGGCGTCGCGGTCGCCCTCGCGGCGGACCGGCTTGGCGCCCAGCTCCTTCAGCAGCCGCTCCTCGATCTCGTCGACGATCGACTTGACCTGGCGGTCGTTGGGCGCCGAGGCCAGCAGGAAGGCGTCGGTGATCGACAGGACGTCGCTGACGTCGTAGGCGATGACATCGTGCGCGAGCTTGTCGGCGGCGGCCTGGGCGGCGGCCTGGATGAGCTCGATGGAGCGGTCGGTGGCGGTCACAAGCCATGCTTTCGTAAAGAGGGTCAGTACACCTCAAGGGTCTCACGACCCGCCGACGGCCTTCCTGGGGTTATCCACGCCCCGTGCACGCGCGCGTGCACGGCCCTCCCCGCCCGTGTGATCCGCCCCTCTCAGCCCTTGTAGTCCTTGCCCAGCACCACGGTGACGTCGGCGTTGCCCGCGGCCTGGCCCTTCTTCACCGCCCGCTCGGGCAGGCCCAGGGTCTTGGCGACCTCCTTGGCCTCGGCCGCCCGGGCGTCGTCCGCGTAGACCACCGCGGAGGCGGCCTCGGCCGAGGAGGCGCTGCCGGCGTCCACGTAGGTGTAGCCGCCGTTGACCAGGGTGACCTGGGCGGCCCCCGCGGCAGCGGCCCCGCCCGTGGCGTTCTTCACGCTCACCCGCGGCGGCGCGTTCTTGTCGGTGTTCTTCACCGTGCCGCCCAGCACGTCCTTGACCATCGTGTCCGCGGCCTGCTCGCCGAGCGTCCCGTCCGCCCGCACGGGCAGCACGGAGGTGTCGTACGAACCCTGCTTGGCCTTGGCCGCCAGGTGGGCCAGCGAGGCGCCCAGCTGGGGCACCGACAGCGAGGGGTCGGGGATCTGGGCGAGCGACTCCACCGTGGTCGTCGCCGTCGCGGGATCGGTGGACAGCTTCCGCAGCACGCCCTGCATGACCTGCCCGAAGCGTGTCAGCTGCTTGTCCGGGGCCTCGCCGGGCGCCCGGTGGGTGGCGTAGGCCACGGCCGCCTGGCCGCCGAGCGTCTGGCCCTTGCCCTGGGTCACCAGCGGCCGGTCACCGGCCTTGGCGCCGGGGACGGTGACGTCGGTGTCGACGGAGATCCCGCCGACCAGCTCCACGAGGTTCTCCAGGTAGGGGGTGTCCAGCCGCCAGCTGCCCTTGATGTCGGCGCCGAGGAGCGTGTTCAGGGCGTCCCGGGTGTCGCCGGTGCCCGCCTCCTGGACGGACTTGCCGAGCGTGGTGGCCGCGCCACCGTCCTTGGCGACGGCGAGGGTGTTCGGCAGGAGCACCGTGGTGCCCTTCTTGGTGGTCTCGTTGTCGACCAGCAGGGCCGTGGAACTGCCCCCGCCGCGGGTCTCCCGCAGGTGCACCACGATCACGTCGCGCTTCTGCCCGGCGCCCGCCTTGGCCGCGCCCTTGCCGGCGTCGCCGCCGGAGAGCAGGAACCAGCCGACTCCGCCGCCCACGGCGAGGACGAGCACGACGGCGAGGGCGATCACGCGGTTGCGCCCCTTGCGCTTGCGCTCGTCGCGGCGCTCGGTGCGGCTCTCGGTGAACTTCAGCCAGTCGATGACGTCTTCGGAGTCCTCGTCCGGCTCCTCGATGAAGGAGAACTGCTCGGTGCGGTACGCCTCCGGTGCGGGATCCTGCGCGGCCTGGTCCGAGGCGGCGCGCGGTTCGGGGATCTGCTCGTGCGGCGCGGCCTGACGGGGCGGCTCCTCGTGGACCGGCGGGCCGGCCTGGCGGGGGATCCACTCCTGCTGCGTCTGCTGCTGGGGCTGGGGGCTCTGGCCGTAGGCGTCGTACTGCTCGTACGGCTGCGTCTGCTGCTGGGGCTGCGCCTGCTGGAGGGGCCGGCCGTACGCGTCGTACGCCAGGTCGGGGGCGTCCGGCCGGTACACCGGCTGTCCGTACGCGTCGTAGCCGTACACCTGCGGTCGTGCGTACGGGTCGTGCGCGTACGGGTCCTGTCGGTCGTTCACCAGTACCCCTCGGTGCCCCTCAAGCCCGCGGTCGGGCCTCGTGCCGGAAGTCGGGCGTCACGCCGGAGCCGGTTCGACGCGGCGCCGGAAAGTCAGCCGTCGTGACGGTACAGCCTGCGCTTGTCGATGTAGCGCACCACACCGTCGGGCACCAGGTACCAGACGGGCTCCCCCTGCGCCACGCGGGCGCGGCAGTCCGAGGAGGAGATGGCGAGGGCGGGGACCTCCACGAAGGAGACCCGGTCCTCGGGCAGCCCGGGGTTGGCCAGTATGTGGCCCGGCCGGGTGACGCCGATGAAGTGGGCGAGCGAGAACAGCTCGTCGGTGTCCCGCCAGGTCAGGATCTGCGCCAGCGCGTCGGCGCCGGTGATGAAGAACAGGTCCGCGTTCTCGTTGAGCGACCGCAGCTCGCGCAGGGTGTCGGTCGTGTAGGTGGGACCGCCGCGGTCGATGTCGATGCGGCTGACCGAGAACTGCGGGTTGGACGCAGTGGCGATCACCGTCATCAGGTAGCGGTCCTCGGCCGGGGACACCTGCTTGTGGCTCTTCTGCCACGGCTGCCCGGTCGGCACGAAGACCACCTCGTCCAGGTGGAACTGCGAGGCCACCTCGCTCGCGGCGACCAGGTGTCCGTGATGGATCGGGTCGAACGTCCCGCCCATCACTCCGAGCCGCCGCTTCACGGGCCCTGTCTGCTCTCCCATGCGTGCAGACCCTACTGGGCGCGCCGTCACGCCTGACCCTCAGGGACCCCTGAGGTCAGCGGTCGCGGTTGAAGCGGGTGGTGACCCAGAGCAGGAGCAGCAGGATGACGAGGGCGGCGCCACCGGTCATGAAGGGGCTGATGCTCTCGTGGGTGTCCACGTGCTCGCCCTCGGAGGCGAGGCTGACGAGGGCGCTGTGGGCGGAGGCGATGATCACGGCAGGACCTATCCGGGATGGGATCGGGTGGAGACTTCTGCCACATCGTATGCGGGGGGCGTCACCGAGCTCACGCCGACTCCGCGGGAGGCCGCCGGCTAGTCGTTCTTGCGGTAGCCGCGCAGCAGGAACCACGCCACGAGGACGATGCCCACGACGCCCACGATCAGGACCGTGCGCAGCAGCGCGCCCGGCCCCTGGTCGCCTTTGGACACGGCGAGGACGTCGATGACGGCGGGCTGGGCGGCGAGTGCGGTGATGTCGGGCATGCCTCCACGGTAGCCATGCCGTCGCCAGCACCTAGGCTGGGGGCCGGCAGCCGGGGGACGGGCCATGATCCAGCCCATGGAGGGGGTCGCGATGACCGAGAGCACGAGCGACGGCGGCGAGCGGGAGCGGGCCGGGAGCCGCAGGCGCTTCCCGGGGATCTCCTCGCGTGCGTACGAGCACCCCGCGGACCGGTCCGCCCTGGTGGCCCTGCGCAAGCTGAGCGGCTTCGACACGGTGTTCAAGGCGCTGAGCGGGCTGCTGCCGGAGCGCAGTCTGCGACTGCTCTACCTGTCCGACTCCGTCCGGGTGAGCGAGCAGCAGTTCCCGCACCTGCACACGATGCTGCTGGACGCCTGCTACGTCCTGGACCTGGAGCGGGTCCCGGCGATGTACGTCACGCAGAACCCCCAGCCGAACGCCATGTGCATCGGGCTGGACGAGCCGCTCATCGTCGTCAGCACCGGTCTGGTGGAGCTGCTGGACGACGAGGAGATGCGGGCGGTCGTGGGCCACGAGGTGGGCCACGCCCTGTCGGGGCACGCCGTCTACCGCACGATATTGCTGTTCCTGAGCAACGTCGCGCTGAAGGTCGCCTGGATCCCGCTGGGCAACATCGCGGTGACGGCGCTGGTGACGGCGCTGCGCGAGTGGTTCCGCAAGTCGGAGCTGTCGGCGGACCGGGCGGGGCTGCTGGCCTGCCAGGACCTGCGGGCCTCGATGCGGGGCCTGATGAAGATCGCGGGCGGCAACCACCTCCACGAGATGAACGTGGACGCCTTCCTCGCCCAGGCCGAGGAGTACGAGCGGGCCGGCGACCTGCGGGACTCCGTCCTGAAGATCATGAACGTGCTGCCGCGCAGCCACCCGTTCGCGGCGGTCCGCGCGGCGGAGCTGAAGAAGTGGGCCGAGAGCCGCGACTACCAGCGGCTCATGGACGGCCACTACCCGCGCCGGTCCGAGGACAAGGACGCCTCCGTGTCCGACTCCTTCCGGGAGTCGGCGAGCCACTACGCCGAGTCGGTGCGCGCGAGCAAGGACCCGCTGATGGGCCTGGTGCGGGACATCGCGGGCGGGGCCGGGGACCTGGGGGGCCGGCTGCGGGACACCTTCACGGGGCGCCGGCCGTCGCCGCCCGGAGACGGCAAGGAGGGCCCCGGCGGACCCGGCGGGGCGGACGGCTCACCGTTGCCGTAGGCAGGGCGCCGCGGGCCCGCTCAGTGCCGCGGCGGGCTCGGCTGGGCGCCGGGGGCCAGGGTGCCGCACAGGGCCGCCGTGGTGGGGCCGGTGCCGTACGGGTCCGTGTCGGCCGGGCCCTCCGTGCCGGCCTTCTGGCCGGCCAGCAGGGGCCGCAGATAGGCCGAGGCGTCGGCGGAGCAGGACTCCGGGCCCGCCTGCACCGAACTCTGGATCACCTGGAGGTGGTGGTCCTGGAGGTCGTCGCGGTCGAAGCGGAAGCGCATCGTGCGCCGCACGACGAACAGCGACACGTCACCGGGGCCCGTGGCCGCGCGGACGGCGTAGACGAAGGTGTGGTCGGCCTGGACCTCCAGCGCCGCCGGGGACACCTCGGTGAGCGAGAAGGTGCCCTGGGTGCGGACCGTCGGGTCGGCGAGGGCGACCTGGCCGGGGTCGAAGCGGACCATCCAGCCGGTCGCCGCGTGCCGCCCGTCGGCGGCGGGGTGGGCCATGCTGCGGTCGAACTGGTCGAGCTGCGAGGGCGCCAGCAGCAGCCGGACCGTCCGCTGCTTGTCGCCCGCGAGGACGCCGGGGTCGAGGGCGGACTTGACGGTGTACTCCTTGGCCGTGGCCAGGGCGGCCATGACGAGGCTCTCGGAGAAGTTCTGGGTGCGCCGGGCGGCCGGCAGGTTGACGCCTTCGCTGCCGTCGCGGAACTGGGCCGCCGGGCTGTGGTCGAAGAGGTCCTTCGCGGGCGCGCCGGGCACCGGGTCGCGCGGGGCGAGCGGGATCACGGCGCTGTGCAGTGGCTCGGCGGCGGGCGGCCTGGGCTCCTTGTAGGGGTGGCGCAGGCCCATGTAGACGGCCGTGCCGAAGGCGAGGGCGATCAGTATCACCAGCAGCAGCACCTGGCGCGAGGCGCTGACGCGCGCCCAGGCGTGCCGGGTGCGGACGGCGGGCGCGTGGTCGTCCATGCGCTCGCGCGCGGAGAACTCCTGGAGCCGGGCAGCCCTGACGAACGATTCGTCGAAGACGACGGATCGGTACTCTTCGTCGCCACCCCCCGGGGCACCTTCGGGCGTGCCCTCAGGCGGGTCTCCAGGCCCGTTCATATCTCAAGAGTAGGTCCGGAAGGCCCCAGGTAAACGCCCTGGTACGCGACAAGTTCCGCGGAAGTCGGCGGCCGCCCGACGGGGGCCGTGAACCCTGGCCAAGGCCCTGGCCGTACGTCACCCGATCGGCCCCTCGTCACGCTGGGTGACTGTACGGGAGGGGTTTCAGGGACCCGACGGCGCGGCCGTCACGGCCGTGGCCACCGGGGGCTCCGAGTCGGCCGAGACCGAGGGCAGCGGGCCCTGCCGCGCCCCCGCCGGGGCGTCCACGCCCGTCGTGGCGGGCGGCGGCGCGGGGCTCTGGCGGTTGCCGGAGGAGGTGCCGCGGTAGACGGCGGTGAGGGCGAGGGCGATCACCCCGATGCCCATGACCACCGCGAGCACCCAGGCCACCGGCCGGTGCCAGCGGGCGTGACCGCGGTACGGGCCGCGGGCGGTGCCGTAGCGCCCGTACGGGCCGTAGGCGTCGTCCGGGTCCAGGTTCCGGGCGAGGCCGAGCGGCTCGCCGAACCGGCCGGGGTGGTACCCGGCGGGGCCCCCGGGGACGGCCTCGTAGGGCTCGTCGTCGGCGGGATGGCCGCCCGGCCGGGCCCGCGCGGCGTCGGCCTCCGCGCGGGCCCGCTCGGCGGCGAGCCTCCGCTCGGCGGCGGAGGGCTC
The DNA here is from genome assembly GCF_002939475.1 of Streptomyces cinnamoneus. NCBI lineage: Bacteria > Bacillati > Actinomycetota > Actinomycetes > Kitasatosporales > Streptomycetaceae > Streptomyces > Streptomyces cinnamoneus. Next base: position 2,312,661 of record NZ_PKFQ01000001.1, read on the forward strand.
GTGGATCGCGGCGGACCGCACGAACTCCTCGTCGAAGACCACGGAGGCGAACGGATCGTCCGCGCCTCCGTGGCGGTCGCTGTCGGGCTCCTCGCCGTCCGGGAACGGCCTGCCCCCCACGTCGTCCGGCACCCGTCCAGCGTAGACCCGAACCGGTCAATCCGCGCGGGCAGTACGGGAATTAGAGGGTGCCCGACGGGCCGTGCCGTCGCGTCGGACACCCTCCGGGTCTACCGCAGATGACCGTCGCCGGTGAGGATGTACTTCGTCGACGTCAGCTCCGGCAGTCCCATCGGCCCGCGCGCGTGCAGCTTCTGCGTGGAGATCCCGATCTCGGCGCCGAAACCGAACTGCCCGCCGTCGGTGAACCGCGTCGAGGCGTTGACCGAGACGGTCGTCGAATCCACCAGCTGGGTGAACCGGCGGGCGGCCGCTTGCGAGGTGGTGACGATCGCCTCGGTGTGCCCCGAGGTCCACAGCCGGATGTGGCGCACGGCCGCGTCCAGGTCCTCGACGACCGCGGCGGCGATGTCGTACGACAGGTACTCCGTCTCCCAGTCCTCGGCCGTCGCGGGCACGACGGTGGCGCCCGTGCGCGCCGTCTCCGCCAGCTCCACCACCCGCTCGTCGCCGTGGACCGTCACGCCCGACTCGGCCAGCGCCCGCAGGGCGAGCGGCAGGAAGCGCTCGGCGATGTCCTGGTGCACCAGGAGGGTCTCGGCGGCGTTGCACACGCTCACCCGGCTGGTCTTGGAGTTGACGAGGATCTCCACGGCCATGTCCAGGTCGGCCTCGGCGTCCACGTACACGTGGCAGTTGCCGGTGCCCGTCTCGATCACGGGGACGGTGGACTCCTGGACGACCGTGCGGATCAGCGAGGCGCCGCCGCGCGGGATCAGCACGTCGACCATGCCGCGGGCGCGCATCAGCTCGCGCACCGACTCCCGGCTCTCGCCGGGCACCAGCTGCACGGCGTCCGCCGGCAGGCCGGCGCCGCCCACGGCGTCCCGGATGACGCGCACCAGCGCGGTGTTGGAGGCGTACGCGGAGGACGAGCCGCGCAGCAGGACGGCGTTGCCGGATTTCAGGCACAGGGCGGCGGCGTCGACGGTCACGTTGGGCCGGGCCTCGTAGATGATGCCGACGACGCCCAGCGGCACCCGCACCTGCCGCAGGTCCAGGCCGTTGGGCAGGGTGGAGCCGCGCACGACCTCGCCCACCGGGTCCGGCAGGGCGGCCACGTCGCGGACGTCCGCCGCGATGGCCCGCACCCGCTCGGGCGTGAGGGTCAGCCGGTCGACGACGCTCTCGGCGGTGCCCGCGGCCAGCGCCTTCTCGACGTCCTCGGCGTTGGCCGCGAGGATCTCGCGGGTGCGGACCTCCAGCGCGTCGGCGATCGCCAGCAGCGCCTCGTCCTTCGCCGAGCGTGGCAGCGGCGCCAGGTCGGCGGCCGCGGCGCGGGCGCGGTAGGCGGCGCGCAGCACCGGGGACTGCGGCATGGGATCGGCGAGGGGGGAGGGGAAGACACTGCTCATGGCCGCAGCCTAGCCCTGAGGCAGGCCGCGGCCACCCGGTATTCCACTCTGCGGGACGGCGGGCGGACGCCTGCGCGGCCCGGCGCGCCCGGCTTCAGAAGGGATGGACCCCCACCGGGCTGGCCGGGAGCGGGCCGTAGCCCTCGGCGATGCGCTGGTGGTAGGTCTCACGGTCGATGACCTCCAGGCCCACGATCTCCCACGGCGGGAGCTGCGCCGTGGACCGGTGCTCGCCCCACAGCCGCAGCGCCACGGCCGCGGCGTCGTGCAGGTCGCGGGCCTCCTCCCAGTACCGGATCTCGGCGTGGTCGTTGGCGTAGCGGCTGGTCAGCAGGAAGGGGTGGTCGTGGGCGAGCTGTTCGAGGCCCCGCCGGACCTCCTTCAGCGGCGCCTCCGCGCCCGAGACGCTCAAGGTGATGTGCCACAGCCGCGAGGCGTCCTCCTCCCCCGTCCGCTCCCCCGTGTCGACTGGCCCGACGCTGGTCAGGGTGCGCTCCTCGCCCATCGCCCTGCGGGCGTGGGGGGTGCCCCCACCTCGAGGCAGCGCCCCTGGGCGACCTCGTCTCACCGGCGGCCTCCTGTTGCTCGCTGGCCCCGCGCGCGCGGCGGAGCCGTTGGTGCTGCGGGGCGCCCTCCGTCCGCGACGGCCCCCGCATCAAAGTTGACCAGCATGCGGGCGGCCGCGTGGCGGTTTTACCGAAAGGCCCCATGGAAAGGCTGGCCTTACCGCGCCTCTCGTCCGGGGTTAACGCTCGTCAGCCACGCAGCACGACCAGGTCGTCGCGGTGCACGACCTCGCGCTCGTAGCCGGGCCCGAGCTCACGGGCCAGGTCCCGGGTGGAGCGGCCGAGCAGCCGGGGGATCTCCGCCGCGTCGAAGGCCACGAGCCCGCGGGCCACGGCCCGCCCCCCGGTGTCCCTCAGCTCCACGGGATCGCCCGCGCTGAACTCGCCCTCGACCGCCGCGATGCCCGCGGGCAGCAGCGAGGCGCTCCCCTCGATCACCGCCCGCACGGCCCCCTCGTCCAGGGTGAGGGCCCCGCGCGGGGTGGAGGCGTGCGCGAGCCACAGCAGCCGGTCGGCGGAGCGGCGGCCGGTGCGGTGGAAGAGCGTGCCGGTGGCGCGGCCGCCCAGGGCGTCCGCGGCGTGGGTGGCGGAGGTGAGGACCACGGGGATGCCGGCGGCGGCCGCGATCCGGGCCGCCTCGACCTTGGTGACCATGCCGCCGGTGCCGACGCCGGCCTTGCCCGCGCTGCCGATGGAGACACCCTCCAGGTCCGCGGGCCCCTGGACCTCGGCGATCCGGGAGGTGCCGGGGAGGCTGGGGTCGCCGTCGTAGAGGCCGTCGACGTCCGAGAGCAGCACCAGCAGGTCGGCCCGCACCAGGTGGGCCACGAGGGCGGCCAGCCGGTCGTTGTCGCCGAAGCGGATCTCGTCCGTGGCGACCGTGTCGTTCTCGTTGACGACCGGGACGGCGCCCATGGCCAGCAGCTGGTCCAGGGTGCGGCGCGCGTTGCGGTAGTGGGCGCGGCGGCTGGTGTCGTCGGTGGTCAGCAGCACCTGCCCGACCCGGCGGCCGTAACGGGCGAACGACGCGGTGTAACGGGCGACCAGGAGGCCCTGGCCGACGCTGGCGGCCGCCTGCTGGCGGGCCAGGTCCCGCGGGCGCCGGTCGAGCCCCAGGGGCGCGAGACCGGCGGCGATGGCGCCGGAGGAGACCAGCACGATCTCCTTGTCGCCGGACGCCTTGGCGAGCGTGTCGACGAGGGCGTCAACCCGGTCGGCGTCCAGTCCGCCGCCCGCGGTGGTGAGTGACGAGGATCCCACCTTGACCACGATCCTGCGGGCGCCCACGACCTCCTGCCTCAGCCGCTGCGACTCCCCTGCCCCACTCACCGTACGCACACCCCTGTGTTCCCTATGCCGTGCCGCGGCGGCCGTGCCTGAGCCGTGCCGATGCCGGGCCTGTCCAGGCCCGCAAATCTACCGCCTGACGATTGTGGTCGTTCGACCCTATTTTGTGAGGGTTGGCATGCCGGAAGATTGCTCCTGGACCGGCGGCCGTCATACGGTCGGTGGTCGACCGTTGTCCACCGCGGGTCCGCGTGAGACCGAACGTGCCCACGACGGTTCCCCCTACCCCTAGACCTCCTGCCAGGAGCCCGCCCAGTGCCTTCTGCCGGAACAGCCTCCCGCCGAGCCGTACAGCTCGCGGCGCTGCTCGCGATGCTGGTGTTCTTCGCCGCACAGCTCGTCGGTGCGCTGCTGCCCCTCGTACCGCTTCTGATCTCCGCCTCGGCGGCGGGGCTCGCGCTCGACCTCTACCTCCAGCACCGGGACCCCGGTCTGGTCGCCGTCCTCGGCAAGATCCGCTTCGACGTCATGGTGCGGCAGCTGCTGCGCGACATGCTGGTCCTGATCGGACTGGTGCGGCTGAACGGCGACGACTCGCTGCGCGGCTACGTCCCGGTCGTCGCCGGGCTGGTGCTCTTCTACGCCGCGCACCTGGCCTGCCAGGCCACCGCGATCCTCGTGCGCCGCAGCCGCACGCTGCCGTTCCTGACCCGGAACATCGACGCCTCCGGGCTGCGCCTGACCGCCGCCCCGCCCCGCCTGCTGGCCCGCCAGCACGGCCGCCGGCTGCTGCGCTTCGCCGTCCCGGCGACCGCGGGCCTGCTGGTCACCGCGGGCACCCACCGGGCGCTGTGGGCGGAGATCGGCGTCGGCGCCGCCGTCGTGCTCGCCCTCGGCGGCACGGCGTACCTGGCCGGCTGGCTGCGCCCCAAGAAGCGCGTCGCGAACGAGCAGCAGGCCCTGCAGTGGCTGGACAAGTGGCTCGCCGCCTACCAGCCGACCGTCGGCATGTACTTCTCCGGCGGCACCACCTCGGCCTACCAGGCCAACATGTGGCTCTCCACCCTCGCCGAGCTGGACGGCAACCCCGTCATCGTGCTCCGCGAGCGCTTCATGATGCAGAAGATCGAGGCCACGGACGTGCCGATCGTCTGCATCCCCAAGGTCGTCCACCTGATGGCCCTGGAGAAGTCCTCGCTGAAGATGATGCTGCACCCGGCGAACTCCGGTAAGACCTCGCAGGTCCTGCGGATGCCGTCGATCAAGCACGCCTTCATCAACCACGGCGAGAGCGACAAGCTCTCCAGCTGCAACCCGTACTCCAAGGCCTACGACGAGGTCTGGGTCGCCGGTCCCGCCGCGCGCGAGCGCTACCAGCTCGCCGACATCGGCGTCGAGGACAAGGACGTCGTCGAGGTCGGCCGCCCGCAGCTCGCGCCGATCCTGCCGTACACGGGCGCGCCCACGGGCGACTACACCACCGTGCTCTACGCCCCCACCTGGGAAGGCTGGGACGGCAACCCCGGCAACACCTCGGTGATGCTCGCCGGCGAGAACGTCGTCCGCGCGCTGCTGGCCGACCCCAAGGTCCGCTTGCTCTACAAGCCGCACCCCATGACGGGCTCGGTGGACCCCCGCGCCGGCCGCGCCAACGAGCGCATCCAGGCCATGATCCGCGAGGCCAACGCCGCCCGTTCCGGGGCCCGCCCCGACGCCGCTGCCGCCGCCGAGCTGGCCCGCCGCACGACCGAGCTGGACCGCCTCACCACCAGCGGCTTCCGGGAGAGCGCCGACGAGGTCGAGCGCATGATGCTCCAGGGCACCCCGGAGAAGGGCCGCGCGGCGACCGTGGAGGCCGCCACGGCCGCCTGGGAGGCCGCCTACTGGGCCTCGCTGCCGGAGTGGGAGCACCAGATCATCACGGACGCCCGGCCGGCGCTCTTCAGCTGCTTCAACCAGGCCGACCTGCTGATCAGCGACGTGTCGAGCGTCGTGTCCGACTACCTGATCAGTGAGAAGCCGTACTCCGTCGCCAACACCAGCGGCATGTCGGAGGAGGAGTTCCGGGCGAGCTTCCCGACGGTGAGCGCGGCGACGATCCTCACGCCGGAGGCGGCGGGCGTGCCCGGTCTGCTCGCGGCGGTCCGCGACCCCTCGCTGGACGGTCTGGCGCCGGCCCGCGCCGAGCTGAAGGTGCAGCTCCTGGGTCCGGCCGACCCGCCGTCGCTGGTCCGCTTCAACGCGGCCGCCCTGGCGCTGGCCGCGAAGGCGGACGAGCGCCGGGCCCGCATGGAGGCCCGCGCCTCCGAGATCCCCGCGCCGCGCTTCGGCGACGCCGAGGAGACGGTGAGCGCGTAGCCGCACCGCGCACGCACGGACACGGCGAAGGCCCCCGGGAGGTTCTCCTCCCGGGGGCCTTCGCCGTGGACGGGGCGGGGCCGCGCGGCCCCGGGGCTCAGCCCCCGAAGGGGTTGAAGCCCTCGTACTCCTGAGATGCCTCGTCGCGCTCCGCGTCGCGGTCGCGGCGGCGCTGCGCGGCGGGGCGCGGGGCCTCAAGGCGGTGGTCCTCGCCACGGCGGCCGAGCATCTCCGCGCCGGCGGCCATCGACGGCTCCCAGTCGAAGACGACCGCGTTCTCCTCGGGGCCGATGGCCACGCCGTCGCCCGCGCGGGCACCGGCCTTCATCAGCTGGTCCTCGACGCCGAGGCGGTTGAGGCGGTCGGCCAGGTAGCCCACGGCCTCGTCGTTGTTGAAGTCGGTCTGGCGCACCCAGCGCTCCGGCTTCTCGCCGCGCACGCGGAAGAGGCCGTCCTCCTCCTGCACCACCGTGAAGCCCGCGTCGTCGACGGCCTTCGGCCGGATGACGATGCGGGTCGCCTCCTGCTTGGGCTTGGCGGCCCGCGCCTCGGCGACGATGCCGGCCAGCGCGAAGGACAGCTCCTTCAGGCCCTCCCGGGAGACGGCCGAGACCTCGAAGATGCGGTAGCCGCGCCCCTCCAGCTCGGGGCGGATCATCTCGGCGAGGTCCTTGCCGTCCGGGATGTCGACCTTGTTGAGGACGACGATGCGGGGCCGGTTCTCCAGGCCGCCGTACTCGGCCAGCTCGGCCTCGATGACGTCGAGGTCCGTCAGGGGGTCGCGCTCGGACTCCAGCGTCGCCGTGTCCAGCACGTGCACCAGCACCTCGCAGCGCTCGACGTGCCGCAGGAACTCCAGGCCCAGGCCCTTGCCCTGGCTGGCGCCCGGGATCAGTCCGGGCACGTCGGCGATGGTGTAGACGGTCGCGCCGGCGGTCACCACGCCCAGGTTGGGCACCAGCGTGGTGAAGGGGTAGTCGGCGATCTTCGGCTTGGCGGCCGAGAGCACCGAGATCAGCGAGGACTTGCCCGCGCTCGGGTAGCCCACCAGCGCCACGTCGGCGACGGTCTTCAGCTCCAGGACGATGTCCTGCGTCTGGCCCGGCTCGCCCAGCAGCGCGAAGCCGGGGGCCTTGCGGCGGGCGGACGCCAGCGCGGCGTTGCCGAGACCGCCGCGGCCGCCCTGGGCGGCGACGAAGGTCGTGCCGTGGCCGACCAGGTCGGCGAGGACGTTGCCCTGGCCGTCCTGGACGACGGTGCCGTCGGGGACCGGCAGGACGAGGTCCGTGCCGTCCTTGCCGGACCGGTTGCCGCCCTCACCGGGCTTGCCGTTGGTGGCCTTGCGGTGGGGGCTGTGGTGGTAGTCCAGAAGTGTCGTGACCGACTGGTCGACCACCAGGATCACGTCACCGCCACGGCCGCCGTTGCCGCCGTCGGGGCCGCCGAGCGGCTTGAACTTCTCACGGTGTACGGAGGCGCAGCCGTGGCCTCCGTTACCCGCGGCGACGTGCAGCTCGACGCGGTCCACGAAGGTGGTCATAGCGGTGTGCCTCCAGATACGAACGGGATTGTCTCAGTTGTAACGCAGCGAGGGCGGACCCGCTTCCCCGCAGGGGAAGGGAGGTCCGCCCTCGTTTATCGCTCTACGGAAGCCTTGATCAGGCAGCCGGAACGATGTTGACGACCTTGCGGCCACGGTGGGTGCCGAACTGCACCGCACCGGCCTGCAGCGCGAACAGGGTGTCGTCGCCACCGCGACCGACACCGGCGCCCGGGTGGAAGTGGGTGCCACGCTGGCGGACCAGGATCTCACCGGCGCTGACGACCTGACCGCCGAAGCGCTTCACGCCGAGCCGCTGAGCGTTGGAGTCGCGACCGTTCCGAGTGGACGATGCGCCCTTCTTGTGTGCCATGTGTTCTCAGTCCCTTACTTCGCAGCCGTCGGGATAGCGACGATCTTGACCGCGGTGTACTGCTGGCGGTGACCGATGCGCTTGCGGTAGCCGGTCTTGTTCTTGTACTTCAGGATGTCGATCTTGGCACCCTTGTGGTGGTCCACGATCTCGGCCTGGACCTTGATGCCCGCCAGGACCCACGGGTCGCTGGTGACGGACTCGCCGTCGACCACGAGCAGCGTGGAGAGCTCGACCGAGTCGCCCACCTTGCCGTCGGAAATCTTGTCAACCTCGACGATGTCGCCGACAGCAACCTTGTGCTGGCGACCACCGCTACGCACGACTGCGTACACGCGGATCTCACTCTCGCTAGTAAACGGGACCGCTGATGCCAGCCGCTCGCACGGGCAGAAGCCCGTGACTGTCCGAGTGGACGAGCGGCCTCTCCCGGCGGACCGGGAGGTGTTTGCTCAGTGGTGTGGCGCCACACAGACGCCGACGGTCAAGGTTACGGGGCCTTGACCAGGGGGTCAAACCGGCGCCCTTGAGGGGGCGCCCCCGTCCCCGGCCGCCGGGCGGGCTGACGTGTCAGCCCGCCCGGCGGCCGGGACCGGTCGATCGCGGACGAAGCCGCGGTCAGTCCTCCGAGGAGGCCGCCGCCTTCTTCGCCGTCTTCTTGGCGGGTGCCTTCTTGGTGGCGGCCTTCTTGGCCGTCGCCTTCTTGGCGGTGGTCTTCTTCGCCGCCGTCTTCTTCGCCGTGGCGGCCTTCTTCGCCGGTGCCTTCTTGGCGGCCGTCTTACGGGCCGTCTTCTTGGCCGGAGCGGCCTCCTCGGCCTCCTCCGTCAGCACGGGCGCGGGCTCCGCCGCGGGCTCGGCAGCAGGCTCGGCAGCGGGCTCCGCCACCGGCGCGCTGACGACGACCACGGCCGCCTCCTCCGCACCCGCGGGCGCACCCGCCGGGGCGGACGCCTTGCGGGTCGCCCGGCGCCGCGGCCGCGCCGGAGCGGCGCTCTCCGTGGCGACGACAGCCTCGGCCACCGGCTCCACGGCCTCCGGCTCGGCCGGGGCCGGCGCGGGCTCCGGCTCGGGGGCCGCCTCCACCGGGACCGCCGGCACGACGATCTCCGGCTCCACGGCCTCGGCCGCCTTCGGCGAACCCGCCGGAGCGGACACCTTGCGGGTGGCGCGACGGCGCGTACGGCCGCCCCGCCGGGAGGCGGCGGCCTCGGCCTCGGCCGGGCTGCCGAACCACTCCTCGTCCCCGCCGACCGACGGCTCGAGCTCGGCCTCGGTGACCGCGACGGGCTCCAGCTCGGGCGCCTCCGGGGCCTCGTCGACGACCTCTTCGGTGACGGCCTCGGCGGCGGGCTGCGCCTCGACGGCGCCCTTGCCCTTCTTCTTGCCGCGCTTGCCGCCGCCACCGCCCACGGCGGCCGGCTGGTCCATGTGGACGATCACACCGCGGCCGTTGCAGTGCACGCACTGCTCGGAGAAGGACTCCAGCAGGCCCTGGCCCACCCGCTTGCGGGTCATCTGGACCAGGCCCAGCGAGGTGACCTCGGCGACCTGGTGCTTCGTGCGGTCCCGGCCCAGGCACTCCAGCAGGCGCCGCAGCACCAGGTCCCGGTTGGACTCCAGCACCATGTCGATGAAGTCGATCACGATGATGCCGCCGAGGTCGCGCAGCCGCAGCTGACGCACGATCTCCTCGGCCGCCTCCAGGTTGTTCCTGGTGACCGTCTCCTCCAGGTTGCCGCCCTGGCCGGTGAACTTGCCGGTGTTGACGTCGACGACGACCATCGCCTCGGTCCGGTCGATGACGAGCGAACCGCCGCTCGGCAGCCAGACCTTGCGGTCCAGCGCCTTCATCAGCTGCTCGTCGATCCGGTACGTGGCGAAGACGTCGACGTCCGACGTCCACTTCTGCAGGCGGTCGGCCAGGTCGGGCGCGACGTGCGAGACGTAGCCGTGGATGGTCTCCCAGGCCTGCTCACCGCTGACGATGACCTTCGAGAAGTCCTCGTTGAAGATGTCGCGCACGACGCGGACGGTCATGTCCGGCTCGCCGTACAGCAGGCTCGGCGAGCTCGTCGAGATCTGCTTCGACTTCTTCTGGATCTCCTCCCACTGCGCCTGAAGCCGCTCCACGTCACGACGCAGCTCGTCCTCGCTGGCGCCCTCGGCGGCGGTGCGCACGATCACGCCCGCGTCCTCGGGGACGATCTTCTTGAGGATCTGCTTCAGACGCGCGCGCTCGGTGTCGGGCAGCTTGCGGCTGATGCCGGTCATCGAGCCCTCGGGCACGTAGACCAGGTAGCGGCCGGGCAGGGAGACCTGGCTGGTGAGCCGGGCGCCCTTGTGGCCGATCGGGTCCTTGGTGACCTGGACGAGCACGGACTGGCCGGACTTCAGGGCGGTCTCGATGCGGCGCGGGCCGTTGCCCATGCCGAGCGCGTCGAAGTTGACCTCGCCGGCGTAGAGGACGGCGTTGCGGCCCTTGCCGATGTCGACGAAGGCGGCCTCCATCGACGGCAGCACGTTCTGGACCTTGCCCAGGTAGACGTTGCCGACGTAGCTGGTGGCCTGCTCCTTGTTGACGAAGTGCTCGACGAGGACGTTGTCCTCCAGCACGCCGATCTGGGTGCGGTCCCCGTGCTGACGCACGACCATCACGCGCTCGACGGCCTCACGGCGCGCCAGGAACTCGGCCTCGGTGATGATCGGCACCCGGCGGCGGCCCTGCTCGCGACCCTCGCGGCGGCGCTGCTTCTTCGCCTCCATGCGGGTCGAGCCCTTGATGGACTGGACCTCGTCGAAGCCGGTGCCCGGCTCCCGCTCCTCGCGCTTGCGCGGCTCGCGGACCTTGACGACCGTGCGCTCCGGCTCGTCGGTGCCCGGCTCGGTCTCGGCGGTCTCACCGCTGCGGCGGCGACGGCGGCGACGGCGACGGCTGCCGGCCGACGCGGACGCGCCCGCCTCCTCGGCCTCCTCCTCCGCCTCCTCCTCGGCGGCCTCGGCGGCCTCCTCGGTGTACGACGGCTCCTCCTCGCCGCCCTCGGCCTCGGCGGCCTCGCCCCGGCGGCGGCGACGGCCACCCCGGCGGCGACGGCGGGACGTGCGCTCGCCCTGGTCCTCGTCCTCCGCCAGGGCGCCCTCGGGCTCCTCCTCGGCGGCCTCGGGCTCCTCTTCGACGGCCTCGGCGGCGGGCTCCGCCACGATCTCGGCGGGCTCGCCCCGGCGGCGACGACGGCGACGGCCGGCGGCGGGCTGCGCGGCCTCGGCCGCGGGGGCCTCCTCCTCGCGCTCCTCCTCGGCGACCGTGGCGGCGGCAGCGGCGGCCGCGGCGGTCTCCGGGGTCTGGAACATCGGCTCGGCGAACACCGGCGCCTGGAACACGGCGGTCGGCGGTCGTACGGCACGACGGCGGCCGCGGCCGCCCTCGGCGGGGGCCGGCTCGGCGGCGGGCGCCTCCGGGGCGGCGGCCTCGGCGGTGCCGGCCTGGCGGGTGGCCCGGCGACGGCGCGCGGGCTTGGCGGCGGGCGCCTCCTCGGCCCCGCGGGCGATCACGGGAGCGGCCTCGGCGACGGCCTCGGTGGTCTCCGCGACGGTCGGCTCGGCGGCCAGCGGCTCACCGGTCGGGGCGCTCACGGCGCGCGTGGCGCGGCGACGGGTGCGGGCCGGCTTGGCGGCGGGGGCCTCCGGGGCGGCGGCGGGCTCGGCCGCGGCCTCCAGCGCCTCCGCTTCCTCGGCCTCGACGGGCTCGGTCACCGGCTCGGCGGCCTGCGGCGCACCAGCGGGGGCCGACGCACGGCGGGTGGCACGGCGACGCGCACGGACCGGCGCAGCGGCCTCGGCGGGCTCGGCGGCGGCCTCGGGGGCCTCCACTTCCTCCTCCTCAGCGGCGGCGAGCGGCTCGGCGGCCTGCGGCGCACCAGCGGGAGCCGACGCACGGCGGGTGGCACGGCGACGCGCACGGACCGGCGCGGCGGCCTCGGCGGCCTCGGCGGCGGCCTCGGGGGCCTCCACTTCCTCCTCCTCAGCGGCGGCGAGCGGCTCGGCGGCCTGCGGCGCACCGGCGGGGGCCGACGCACGGCGGGTGGCACGGCGACGCGCACGGACCGGCGCGGCGGCCTCGGCGGGCTCGGCGGCAGCCTCGGGGGCCTCCACTTCCTCCTCCTCAGCGGCGGCGAGCGGCTCGGCGGCCTGCGGCGCACCAGCGGGAGCCGACGCACGGCGGGTGGCACGGCGACGCGCACGGACCGGCGCGGCGGCTTCCGCCGGGGCCTCGGCGGCCTCGGCCGGCTCGACGGCGGCCTCCACGGCCTCATCGGCGGCGGTGACCTGCGGGGCGCCCGCGGGGGCGGTGGCCTTGCGGGTGGCGCGGCGGCGCGGGGTGGTGGGGGCGGCGGCCTCGGCGGCGGCCTCCACGGTCTCCTCGGCGGCCTGCGGGGCGCCCGCCGGGGCGGTGGCCTTGCGGGTGGCGCGGCGACGGGGGCGGGCGGGCGTCTCGGCCGCGGCCTCGGCGGCCGGCTCGGCGCCGGTTTCGGCGGCCTCCGCCTGCGCCGGGGCGGCGGCAGCGGTCTTGCGGGTGGCCCGGCGGCGCGGCCGTGCGGGCGTCTCGGATGCGGCCGGGGTCTCGGCGGAGGCCTCGGCGTCCGGAGCGGCTACGGGCTCGGCGGCCTCGGCCGCCGCTCCCGCGCCACCGGCGGGCGGACCCGCCGGACGGGACGCCGCACGGCGGCGGCGCCTCGGCGGCAGGGTGTCGCTCGGCGAATTGTCGTTGTTGCCGGGAACGCTCTGCGCGGCCCCCGGCTCCGTGGGCTCAATGGATTCGAGCATGCGGGCGGTTCTCCCGTCACGCTCCCGGGCGCCGCGCCGGTTCCGGCCCGTCGGCCCGCGTGATGAGCGCGGTACCGCCGTCCGGGGCGCGGTCGCCGCACGGGAGCTGTCGTCTCGCTCGCCGGGTCCGGTTATCTACGGCACCGGCGAAAGTCTCCTGGTCAGTGCGCCTGCCGGACCGGGTGGCTCCCAGGTGGCGCGGCGGCGCTTCGACGGCCGTCCTTACGCGGAACCTTCCGGCACCTGCTGCGCGGCACTCGGCCCGGCGGCCGTGGTAGAAGCGGCCGGGGCGGCGTCGCGGTCGGGCGCGAGCGGATCGGTCACCGTGCCGGTCTCATCGTCGAGCAGCCCCTGCGCCAGCCTGGTCACCGCAGCGGGGACCGGCGGCGCCAGGTCGGCCGTGGCGCGGAGACCGGACAGGACGTCGTCGGGTCGAACGGCAGGTGTCGAATGCCGAACAACCAGCCGCAGTATCGCACAGGCACCGTCGCCGGGCCTATCGGCCGGAGCAGCGAGCGCCTCGAGTCGGGTCACCGCGCCACGCGCGTCGAAGGTTCGCAACCCGTTTTTCGTCCGGCGCTGGACCTCGACCGTCTCCGCCGCCATGAACGCCGCGACGGCCTTCTCGGCGTCCTTGAGCTCGACGCCCTCCAGCCGCAGCTCCCACACGGAGGCCTGCAGCCGATCGGCGAACGAGGAGGTATGGGCCTCCACGGCGTCCGTGATGTCGAGCCCGTCGGGCAGCGACTCGTCGAGGAGATCCCGCAGCACTGCGGGGTCGCGGGCCTCGGCGAGCTGGATCTCCAGATACTCGGCCTCGCTGCCCGTGCCGGTGGGTGCGGCATTGGCGTACGACACCTTCGGGTGCGGGGTGAAGCCCGCCGAGTACGCCATGGGTACCTCGGCGCGGCGCAGGGCCCGCTCGAAGGCGCGCTGGAAATCGCGGTGGCTGGTGAACCGGAGGCGGCCGCGCTTGGTGTAACGCAGACGGATGCGCTGCACCGCGGGTGCGGGCGGCGGGCCTTCGGGCTGTCGCTTGCCCAGTGTCTTTCAGTCCCTCGTGAGTGCGGTCATTCTGCTACCTAGAGTACGTGCAACGAGGGCCCTGCCGATCCGGCAGGGCCCTCGTTGGAACGCTTGTCAATCTGGGTCCACGTACCCGCTCGCGGCCTTGTGAACCCTGCCTCCATTCTCACGTGGGTGAGAGGCGCACAGGATGACGCTCCCCCACAGTCCGCTATTCCTGCTGATCGGGGACCTTTTCCTGAGCGTGGCGAGCCGCCACCGGAGCACCGGCCCGCGGCGGGACGAGGCTTCCGGTGCGTGCCCGGGGCACCGTCGCCTCGCCGGCGGGCCGTGACAGGCGCGCACGCCAGGCCCGCTGGAGGAACTGGAAGAAGCGGTCGGGCAGGAACACGGTGTCGGCAATGATCATCGCACCGGAGAACACCGGGAGCCCCAGCATGACGGCGATCGCGACGTGCATGCCGATCAACAGGACGAGAACGACGTATTTGGCCCTGCTGAACAGGGCGAACGGGCAGGCCACCTGGACCAGCACGGTGAGGTAACCGACGACGGCCATGAGGAGCTGGTGGCTGTCGGCCAGATGGGAGAGCCCGGGCCAGGGGCGGAACAGGTCGAGATTCAGCACATAGTGCAGCGCGGTGCCGTCGCGCCACGTGCCTCCCTGCACCTTGTACAGACCGGCGCATCCGTACAGGATGCAGACCTGGGCCGCGATGACGAACATCCCGCAGTTGTGCAGCAGGACACTCAGCTGCCCCCGGACCAACACGTCCTGCTGCCGGGCGGGCAGCCAACTCGACCGTTGGTGTCCGCGCCCGTCCGCGCGAGCGCGGAGCCGCTTTCTGCGGGCGTCGAGGGACCAGCGCCGGCCACACGCGGTGAACATGAGGTACAGGGCCATCAGGACGATGAGGTTGTCCCCTCCGTCCGTGATGAAGATGTTCCTGCCGTGAAAGGAGGTCACCACGACGGCGAACAGCACGGACAGCACCCGGGTGCGCCACCCCAGCATGAACAACGCGCACGTGACGAGAGCCAGTCCGTAGCAGGTCTCGAAGTACACGGGCCGGTCGGACAGGGGCAGAAAGGTGAACCAGCCGGTCTGAGCGGTCAGTTCTCGCGAGAGGTCCGGAGTCCAGGGCGAACCGGGTCCCCAGATCTCGTCTCGGTGGGGGAACTCACGCAGAAGGAAGACCAAATACAGCAGCCCATATCCCATGCGCAGCACTGCCGCCGCGTGGAGTGAGACCGCTCGTTCGGTCAGAAAGGCGAACGCCCTGGTCACAGGGTCGGGGTGCCGAGACGCGGCGCTCGGCGGCGGGCTGTCCGGCCAGGCGTCGGCGCCGGTCGTCCGGTCAGTTGTCATGGGATGTCACCTGCCACCACGGGAGGTACCTGGAGTCGGAGGGAGGTTGCGGGGAGCGGCTGCCGTCGGCCCTCCGCGCCGGCGACGCGATCGGGGTGGTGATGACGCGCAGCTGGATCGCGTCAAAGGAGCGGTGGCTGCGGGCTGCGCGTTGTGCGGCGATGTTGAGCAGATATCTCTGGATGATCCTGGCCCGATCCGACTCGGACTGGTCCCTGGTCCCGTGCGAGTCGAGGTAGGCGGACCAGGCCCGTCGCAGCATGTTCTGGTTGATGTGACTGGGGAAGGCGTTGTGCCGCACGGCAGAGGCGTCGACGGCGCTCAGATCGATCCAGCCGCTCACCTGCCGGGCGCCATCGGGCGCCATCGTCGCAGTCCGGGCCAGGACCCTCCGCCGAGCACCCTCCGGATCGGGGGCGAACAGCCGCCAGTTCTGTTCGAAGTAGGGATAGACCCACGTGCTGATCCTCCCCTCGTACCGCTGGGAGACAGTGTTGGGAGGCGCGACGGACAAGAACACCATGCACACGTGCACCATGACCGTCGCGACGCACACGGCGGCCGCGAAGGCGATCACCAACCCCGCCGGTCTCGACATCGGCACGGGCGAGGCCGGCCCTTCGCAACCGGTTTCCTCCACGTCCGCCGCGGCGGGCCTGGTAGCGGTTATGGGCAGCTTGGGAACCACCCCTTCATCCTTTACCGGCACACTGCCATTCCCCGCGCGGTTGTAGTCGGTGCTGCTCATCCCGTCCTCTTTGTCGCTTGGCCCGCGGTGCCCGCCGACCACAACGGTCCGCCCGTCCGCCCCGGGCGCGGTGGACGCCGCCCGGGGCATCGGGAAATACATCGTGCGATTCCGCCCGCCGGGCGCGGTCTGCGAACTGCGCGAGACCGCGCCCTCACAAGCTGCCGAACGCGGATGCCCGCGATGTCACCAACCGTGTCGGTCGTCGTGCCCGCACTCGGAGTGGTGCCCGCCGCATTCGTGGCCGCCGTGCCCGCCGTGCCCGCCGTGCCGGCCGCATTCGTGCCCGCCGCATTCGTGGCCGCCGTGGCCGCCGTGGCCGCCGTGCCCGCCGTGCCGGCCGCATTCGTGCCCGCCGCATTCGTGGCCGCCGTGGCCGCCGTGCCCGCCGTGCCGGCCGCATTCGCGCCCGCCACATTCGTGGCCGCCACACCCGCCGTGCCCGTGCCCACCGTCGTGCCAACGGTCACACGGCCCGAAGTCCCGGTCGTGGCCGCGCCCATGACCGCAGTAATCGTGGTCGCAACGGTCACACCCGTGACCATGCTGCCCATGCCAGCAAGAGCCGCCGCCTGTGGTGCTCGTGCCCGAGCCGCCGGTCACCGTGGCGGTGCTCCTGGGGGCGAGGAGGCTCCCGGCGGTCGAACCGGCGAGAAGGCCGAAATGGCCGCCCGTCAGCCCAACAACGCCCCCCGACGTCAGTCCCAGGGTGACATTCGTGACCGGGATGACCGGCGGAATGGTCAGGTCGATCGCATTCGCACTGGTCGGCATCAGCACCATCCCCGCAGCGCCGAGTACCGCCGTGAGGACCGCTGCGGCCCAAGCGGTAAATCTGCGCCAATGAGGCGCGCAAGGAATGTTCGATTTCATCGAGGTGCCCAACTCCTTCAAGGGTTCGGTGAATCCTGTACAGGCGGCCTAAGGCGCTTACTCTGAAAGCACACAAGGAATTCCGTCTCGGAGAGAAAACCTCTTGTCTTTCAGTTCTGCCGAACGGAGACCAAGCGCTTCGAATAAGCCCAGGGAATAGTAGACACGGTTGAAGAAACCGGACCCTTGCAAAGGAGTGGAGCATCCGAGTGATTTTCAAGGAGAAGCGTCTGTCACGGAAACTGTCGCGTGGGCTCGCGTGGTGAACTCATGGATTCGGCCCATTCGCCACGCGCCGCCCGAGGCCCTGACGGCGTCCGCGCCGGGCGCGGTGCACGTCGCCCGCGGCGGCGGCAAGTACGTCGTTTCTCGTCGGGAAATACGCCGTGCGGTCCGCCCGCCCGGCGCGGCCCGCGAGCTCCGCGGGACCGCGCCATGGCGGACTACCTCATACGGACCTGCACGACGTCACCGGCTGCGACGTCCGTGGTCCTCGCACTCGGGGTGATGCCGACCGCATTCGTGGCCGCACCCATCGTGGCCGCCGTGCCCGTACTCTCCGTCGTGCCGACGGTCACAGGACTCGAACTGCCGGTCACGGCCACGCTCGTGGTCGCAGCGACCGCACTCGTGGTGGCCGCCCTCACCGTGGTCACGGCCGTGCTCGTGGTCGCAGCGACCGCACTCGTGGTGGCCGCCCTCACCGTGGTCACGGCCGTGCTCGTGGTCGCAGCGACCGCACTCGTGGTGGCGGCCCTCACCGTGGTGGCGATCCTCACCATGGTCGTGATCACCGTGATCACCGTGCTCGTGATCACCGTGCTCGTGATCACCGTGGTCGTGATCGCCGTGGTCGTGATCGCCGTGGTCGTGATCGCCGTGGTCGTGATCCTCACCGTGGTGGTGGTGATGGTGGTGCCCCTCACCCGGACCGCCGGTGGTCGTGCCCCCGATCAGACCTCCGATGATCGGGCCTCCCAGCAGGCCTCCGGTGATCGGCCCCCCGAGCAGACCACCCGCGACCGCACCTCCGGGGCCCCCTGTCGTCGGACCGCCGGCCGGACCCCCGGTCGTCGGACCGCCAGCCGGACCCCCGGTCGTCGGGCCGCCAGTCGTCGTCGTGCCCCCAGACGCCGGACCGGCGATCATGCCGGCGGTTCCCTCCGTCGTCATGCCGGTGACCCCACCCGTCGTGCCGGCGATCACGCCGCCCGTGCCGGCCGCACACGATTCCCGGGTGATGGTGTTGGTGTCCAACGTGGTCGACCCATTGCGGGCGAGCGCGCGGCCGTCGATGGTCGCCCCGGTGGTGACCGAGATCGATGTCAGGGCCATGATCGTGCCGACGAAGCTGGAGTCGGTCCCGATCGTGGCGGAACTGCCCACCTGCCAGAAGACATTGCACGGCTGCGCGCCATTGATGAGGGACACCGAACTGCCGGAGGCCGTCTCCAGCGTCGATCCGATCTGGAAGATCCAGACCGCGTTGGGGTCGCCGTGGGCGTCGAGCGTGAGCGTGCCCGTGATGTCGATCGACGACGCTGCTTTGTAGACCCCCGGGTTCAACGTCATGCCGCCGAGATCTCCGGGGGAGGTGAGGGTGGCGTCAGGCGCCTGACCGGCGGCGCTGTCGTACGCGATGGTCAGATCGCTCTGCGCCTGGCCCGCTTGCGCGTCTGCGGCGTGAATGGTTCCGTTCACCGTGCCGGGAGGGAATCCGGTCACCGAGGACCCCGGGCTCACACCAAGGTCCCCATTGATCGTGGAGGGGCCGGTGTTGGTGACGCTCTGGCCGCCCAGGACCGCGTAGCTGTCTGCCGTACCGAGATTGGGGGCTACCCCAATCGCGCTCGCGCGGGTAGGCGTCAGTGCCATCCCGGCGGCAACGAGCGCCAGCGTGAGGACGGCAGCCGCCCACGCCATGAATCCGCGCCAATAGGAAACGGTAAAGACGTCCGATTTCATCGAGGCGCCCACCTCCTTCGAAGGGTTCGGTAGAACTCATTTCAGACGGCCCTGAATACTGACCTCCTAGTGCACAGAATTCCGACGCCAGAAAATGCGATTACCCTACGCCGCCCTGGTGGAGATTCTGCTCACTGAACGTTCAGGCCAATGCTAGTGATCCGTGGGGGATTACGCCGTCACAAAGAGTGGAACATTCGGGTGGTCTTCCGCGACAAATCAGTCATCCCGGTTGTACGGAAATGAGCCCGCACTGGCGACATCGTTCCTGAGGTTTCCACCTCGCGATGAACTTCACCCGCCTCAGCGCTTGGACTTCCAGCACCCCGCACCTTCCGCTTCAAAGCAGTGCGGCCCGTCGCCTGATGGCGACGGGCCGCATGAGGGGCTGTGCATTTACCAACCGTGGCGCTGATCCCGAATCAGCAGCTGTTTCCGCTCGTCACAGGATTAACGACACTCAGCGGCAGCAGCTTCTTGCCCGTCGGGCCAATTTGGATGGACGTGTCCATTTGCGGGCAGACGCCGCAGTCGAAGCACGGCGTCCAGCGGCAGTCCTCGACCTCGGTCTCGTCGAGCGCGTCCTGCCAGTCCTCCCAGAGCCAGTCCTTGTCCAGACCGGAGTCCAGGTGGTCCCAGGGCAGGACCTCCTCGTAGGTACGCTCGCGCGTCGTGTACCAGTCGACGTCGACGCCCTGCTCGGGCAGGGTCTGCTCGGCGCACTTCATCCAGCGGTCGTAGCTGAAGTGCTCGCGCCAGCCGTCGAAGCGGCCGCCGTCCTCGTAGACCGCGCGGATGACCGCGCCCACGCGGCGGTCACCGCGCGAGAGCAGGCCCTCGATGATGCCGGGCTTGCCGTCGTGGTAGCGGAAGCCGATCGAGCGACCGTACTTCTTGTCGCCGCGGATCTTGTCGCGCAGCTTCTCCAGACGGGCGTCGGTCTCCTCGGCGGAGAGCTGCGGCGCCCACTGGAACGGGGTGTGCGGCTTGGGCACGAAACCGCCGATGGAGACGGTGCAGCGGATGTCGTTGGACTTCGACACCTCACGGCCCTTGGCGATCACGTTGACCGCCATGTCGCCGATCTGGAGCACGTCCTCGTCGGTCTCGGTGGGCAGGCCGCACATGAAGTACAGCTTCACCTGGCGCCAGCCGTTGCCGTAGGCGGTGGCGACGGTCCGGATGAGGTCCTCCTCCGAGACCATCTTGTTGATGACCTTGCGCATGCGCTCGGAGCCGCCCTCGGGCGCGAACGTCAGACCGGAACGGCGGCCGTTACGGGTCAGCTCGTTCGCGAGATCGACGTTGAACGCGTCGACACGGGTCGAGGGCAGGGACAGACCGATCTTGTCCGCTTCGTAGCGGTCGGCCAGGCCCTTGGCGATGTCACCGATCTCGGTGTGGTCGGCGGAGGACAGGGAGAGGAGGCCGACCTCCTCGAAGCCGGTCGCCTTGAGGCCCTTGTCCACCATGTCGCCGATGCCGGTGATGCTTCGCTCCCGCACGGGGCGCGTGATCATGCCGGCCTGGCAGAAACGGCAACCGCGCGTGCAACCGCGGAAGATCTCGACCGACATCCGCTCGTGAACGGTCTCCGCGAGCGGCACCAGCGGCTGCTTCGGGTACGGCCACTCGTCCAGGTCCATGACGGTGTGCTTGGACACGCGCCACGGCACGCCGGAACGGTTCGGGACGACACGGGCGATGCGGCCGTCGGCCAGGTACTCCACGTCGTAGAAACGCGGCACGTACACGCCGCCGGTCTTCGCGAGGCGCAGCAGCAGCTCGTCGCGGCCGCCGGGGCGGCCCTCGGCCTTCCAGGCCCGGATGATCTCGGTGATCTCCAGGACGGCCTGCTCGCCGTCACCGATGACCGCGCAGTCGATGAAGTCCGCGATCGGCTCGGGGTTGAAGGCCGCGTGGCCGCCCGCGAGGACGACCGGGTCGTCGATGGTGCGGTCCTTGGACTCCAGCGGGATGCCGGCCAGGTCCAGGGCCGTGAGCATGTTGGTGTAGCCGAGCTCGGTGGAGAAGCTCAGGCCGAAGACGTCGAACGCGCCGACGGGGCGGTGGCTGTCCACGGTGAACTGCGGCACGCGGTGCTCACGCATGAGCTCCTCGAGGTCCGGCCACACGCTGTACGTGCGCTCGGCGAGGACGCCCTCGCGCTCGTTGAGGACCTCGTAGAGGATCATGACGCCCTGGTTGGGCAGGCCGACCTCATAGGCGTCCGGGTACATGAGCGCCCAGCGGACGTCGCACTCCTCCCACGGCTTGACGGTGGAGTTCAGCTCTCCACCGACGTACTGGATGGGCTTCTGCACATGCGGGAGCAGGGCCTCAAGCTGTGGGAAGACCGATTCGGCAGTCATCTGGGCGAACCTTCGTGAGCTGGCAGGGGCGACTCTCAAGCGTAACGTGCCGGGAATCGCCCCCCGTGCGCGATCTTCCCCACCCCCGCGGCGGCGGGAACACCGTGCGAACGACCGGGGTCGCCGGCCGGTCACGCGGTCGGCCCCTCCCGCCACCGTTCGTCCGACGCCTCGGCCCACACCCGCGGCAGTTCGCGCTCGTCGTCCGCCGCCCGCCGTTCCTCCCTCCCGTACAGCAGGCCGTACGTGAACGTGTCCTCCCCCGCCAGCGCCGCCTGGCCCGCGATCGTGCGCAGGGCGGCGCGGGCCACGACACTGTCCTGGTGGTCGCCCAGGAGGGACTGGACGTCCTTCATCCGGCGGGCGAACCGTTTCGCCGGCTTGCCCAGCGCCGGGGTGGCCGCCTCCGCCGCGTAGCGGGCCCGCTTGGCGGCCTTGCGGGCCTCGTGGAGGGCCACGTCCCGGTCCTGGCCCGCGTCGGTGGAGAGCGCGTGCTCGACGCGGCCGGCCAGCCTCTCGTAGTCGCGCAGCACCGCCTTGGCGAACACCGGGCCGGGCGGGCGGGTGGCGGCGGGGCGCAGGGGCGGGTCGGCGAGGAGCGTGTCGAGGGCGTCGAGGAGGGCCAGATAGCGCTTGCCGTCGAGGACGGCGGTCACGCGCCGGCGGGCTTCGGCGTGGTTGCGGCCGGACCAGATCCGCAGCCGGGCGCGGACGGGGCCGCGCACGAGCGGGCGGGGCACCGCGTCGATCCCCTCGCGCAGCCGTTCGGCGAGGACCTCGCGGTCGCGGGCGACGCCCAGTTCGCCGGCCAGCCACTTCAGCTCGTCGCCGAGGGGGTCGGTGACGTGCCGGTCGAGGACCTTCCCGTACGTGCGGAAGGCGCTGCGGAGCCTGCGGGTGGCGACGCGCATCTGGTGGACGGCGTCCTCGGTGCCCCGGCGGGCACCGGCGTCGAGGGCCGTGACGGCGTCGACCTGTTCGCGCAGGTAGGCCAGTACGTGGTCGCCGGCGCACGCCGCGCGGCCGGGGGCCGGGGCGGCGGCCGGCGCCGGTGGGTCGTCGAAACCCGTCTCCTTCAGCGCCCGGGCGAGTTTGCTGGGTGCGGCCGACGGCCGCAGGCCCGCCCGGCGCAGGTGGGGTTCGAGGGCGTCCAGGAGGGCGGGGTCCTGGCCGGCGGCGAGTTCGATCTCGATTTCGCTCCACCGGGCGGTGTCCGCGCCGCCGGTGAGCCGGGTCGCGGTGACGGCGTCGGCGCTGGCCTCGGCCAGGGGGGTGCCGTCGGCGGCGAGCAGGTGCCGGGTCTCGCGGTGGGTGGCGATGTGGACCAGGGGGGCGAGGGGCGCGTCCCGGGTCCGCGCGCGGACCAGCGACGTGAGGGTGCGGGGGAGGTCGTCGCTCAGGGGGGCGCGGATCTCGTCCCGCGTTCCGGAGGCGACGGGGAGCTTGAGGTGCCAGCCCGCGTCGGTGCCGCCCGTGCGGCGGCGCAGGGTGATGCCGGCGGCGGCGAGGCGCCGGTCGGCGGTGTCGTAGTAGACGGCGTCCAGCTCCGCCGTGTCCGGGTCGGTGACGCGCGCGACGGGGCCGGCCCCCGCGAGGCCGGGGAGGTGGGCCGTGCCCGTGGCGTCTCCGGCTTCGTACTTCCGCTCGATCTCTCTCACGGTGTCCGCCATGACGCCGAATCTAGTCGGCGGACGCCGGGGGCGGCAGGGCCTCCTTGCGCCACCTGGACACCCCCTAGGCGGACATCGGCCGCTGGGCCTTGATCGACTGGAGGAGCCCGACCGCTATCCAGGCCGCGAACATCGAGGAGCCGCCGTAGGAGACGAAGGGCAGCGGGAGTCCGGTGACGGGCATGATGCCCAGCGTCATGCCGATGTTCTCGAAGCTCTGGAAGGCGAACCAGGCGATGACGCCGGCGGCCACGATGGTGCCGTAGAGCTCGGTGCTCTCGCGGGCGATGCGGCAGGCGCGCCAGAGCACGACGCCGAGGAGGAAGATGATCGCTCCGGCACCGACGAAGCCGAGTTCCTCGCCGGCGACGGTGAAGATGAAGTCGGTCTGTTGTTCGGGGACGAACTGGCCGGTGGTCTGGGAGCCGTGGAAGAGGCCGGCGCCCGTGAGGCCGCCCGAGCCGATGGCGATGCGGGCCTGGTTGGTGTTGTAGCCGACGCCGGACGGGTCGAGGGCGGGGTTGGCGAAGGCGGCGAAGCGGTTGATCTGGTACTCGTCGAGGACGCCGAGCTGCCAGATGAGGACGCAGCCGAGGACGCCGGCGCCGACGAGGCCGAGGACCCAGCGGTTGGAGGCGCCCGAGGAGAGCAGCACGGCGAGGACGATCACGACCAGGACCATGACGGAGCCGAGGTCGGGCATCAGCAGGATGACGACGATCGGCAGGGCGGCGAGGCCGAGGGCCTCCATGACCGTGCGGTGGTCGGGCTGGCGGCGGTCGCCGGCGTCGACCTTGCCGGCCAGCAGCATAGCCATCCCCAGCGTGATGGTGATCTTGGTGAACTCGGAGGGCTGGATGGAGAAGCCGCCGCCGAGCTGGATCCAGGAGCGTGCGCCGTTGATGGTCGCGCCGAGCGGGGTGAGCACGGCGAGGGTGAACAGCAGGGAGATCGCGTAGAGGATCGGCACGGCCCCGCGCAGGGCGCGGTGGCCGAGCCAGACGGCGCCGAGGGCGAGGGCGAGGCCGATGCCGGTGTTGAGGACGTTGCGCAGGAGGAAGTAGTACGGGTCGCCCTGGTTGAGCTCGGTGCGGTTGCGGGTGGCGGAGTAGACCAGCAGGGTGCCGATGCCGGACAGGGCGAGGGCGGCGAGCAGCATGACCCAGTCGAGGCGGCGCAGGACGGAGTCGCGGGCGGTCAGACGGGACCAGGCGCCGCGTTCGGGGGAGAAGCGGCGCAGGGGGTAGCCCTCGGCGGCGGTCATCGGTCGTCGTCCTCCCGGCGGGCGGGCTCGGGTTCGGGCGGGGAGGCGGAGGCGGACGGGGAGGCCGATTCCGAGCCGGACGGCGACGGGGACGGCGACGGGAGGGGCTGGGCCTCGATGGTGCCGTCCTTCTCGACCTTGGGGAGCTTCGCCTCGGGGTGGGGCAGCAGGGCCTTCTTGTCGTCGATCTTGCCCTGTTCGTCGACGCCGTAGAGGGCGTTGTAGATGTTGCGCACGGCGGGGCCGGAGGCGCCGGAGCCGGTGCCGCCCTGGGAGATGGTCATGATGACCGTGTAGTCCGCGGTGTAGGTGGCGAACCACGAGGTGGTCTGCTTGCCGTAGACCTCGGCGGTGCCGGTCTTGGCGTGCATGGGGATCTGCTTCTGGGGCCAGCCGCCGAACCGCCAGGCGGCGGTGCCCTGGGTGGCCACGCCGGCGAGGGCGGCGTCGATCTGGTCGCGCGTCCTGGCGTCGAAGGGCAGCTTGCCGTGCGAGGTGGGCGCGATCTCCCGGATGCTCTTGCCGTCGGGGCTGACGACGGCCTTGCCCACGGTGGGGTTGTAGAGGGTGCCGCCGTTGCTGATGGCGGCGTAGATGGTGGCCATCTGGACGGGGGTGACCAGGGTGTCGCCCTGCCCGATGGAGTAGTTGACGGAGTCACCGGCGCGCATGCGCATGCCGGACTCGCAGTTCTCCTTGGCGATCTTCCCGGCGTAGCTGTCGTCCTTGTCGCCCTGCTTGCACCAGGCGTCCTTGTTGGCGTCCCAGTAGCGCTTCTTCCACTCGCGGTCGGGGACGCGGCCGCGGACCTCGTTGGGGAGGTCGATGCCGGTCTCCTTGCCGAGGCCGAACTGGTGGGCGGTCTTGTAGAACCAGTCGGCGGGGTGCTTGGGGTTGTTGCCGCCGTCCTTCTGCCACTGGCGGTAGGCCAGGTCGTAGAAGACGGTGTCGCAGGAGACCTCCAGCGCGCGGCCGAGGTCGATGGACCCGTAGCCCTTGGACTCGAAGTTCTTGAAGACCTGGTTGCCGATGCTGTAGGAGCTGGAGCAGTTGTAGTTGCCGTTGAAGTCGTATCCGGCGTTGACGGCCGCCGTGGTCGAGATGACCTTGAAGATGGAGCCGGGGGCGGCCTGGCCCTGGATGGCCCGGTTGAGCAGCGGGTAGTCGGAGTCCTTGCCGGTCAGGGCCTGATAGTCCTTCGCGGAGATGCCGCCGACCCAGGCGTTGGGGTCGTAGGTGGGGTTGGAGGCCATGGCCACGACGCGGCCGGTCTTGGACTCCATCACGACGACGGCTCCGGAGTCGGCCTTGTAGGGGACGCCGGTGTTGCGGTCGATCTCCTTGCGGGCGTCCTTCATGGCCTGGTCGAGCTCGCGTTCCGCTATGGCCTGCACCCGTGCGTCGATGCTGGTGACGACGGCGGCGCCGGGCACGGCCTTGTCGCTCTTGGCCTTGCCGATGACGCGGCCGAGGTTGTCGACCTCGTAGCGGGTGACGCCGGCCTTGCCGCGCAGCTCGGCGTCGTACTGGCGCTCCAGGCCCGAGCGGCCGACCTGGTCGGAGCGCATCAGCGGCGTGTGGGAGTCCTTGGCCTTGGTGATCTCCTCGTCGGTGACGGGCGACAGGTAGCCGAGGACCTGGGCGGTGTTGGAGCCCGCGGGGCCGCCGTAGCGGCGGACGGCGGTGGGCTCGGCGGTGATGCCCGGGAAGTCCTCCTGGCGCTCGCGGATCTGGAGGGCCTGCTGGGTGGTGGCCTCGTCGGTGATGGGGATGGGCTGGTACGGCGAGCCGGCCCAGCAGGGCTTGGGCGTCTTGGCGTCGCACAGCCGCACCTTGGCGGCGACCTCCTCGGGCTTCAGGCCCAGGACGCCGGCGAGGCGGCCCAGGACGGTCTTGCCCTTGTCCTTCATCTTCATCAGGTCGGTGCGGTTGGCGGAGACCACCAGGCGGGTCTCGTTGTCGGCGAGCGGCACGCCGCGGGCGTCGAGGATCGAGCCGCGCGTGGCCGGGGCGACGACCTGCTGGATGTGGTTGCTGGCGGCCTCGGCCGTGTACTGGTCGCCGTTGCGGATCTGGAGGTACCACAGGCGGCCGGCGAGGGTGATCAGCAGGGAGAAGACGAGGATCTGGATGACCACCAGCCGGATGGTGATGCGTGAGGTCCGGCCGGAGTCGGGGTGGTTGCCGCTCACAGCCGCTTGCCCCCCTTGATCTTGATGCGCTGCTTCTTGGCGGACCGCACCAGCAGTCCGCCGCGCTGGCCGCCGATCCAGCTCCTGCGGCCCATCAGGTTCTTGCGGCCCGTCCGGCTCGCGCGGCCGACGCGGAAGCTGCCGCCGGACATCCGGCTGTAGGGGCCCTCGGCCGTCGCGACGGCGGTCCCCTCGGCCGTGAGCGGGTCACCGGCGGTGCGCCGGGCGAGGGCCATGATGAGCGGCACGGTGAAGGGCGCCAGCAGCAGGTCGTAGAGCGCCGCGGTGCACACGAGGCCGGTGAGCCCCACGTGACGGGCGGCCGTGTCGCCGACGAGGGAGCCGACGAGGGCGTACAGCAGCGTCGAGCCGATGGCCGCGGCGAGGACGGCGAGCATGGGGACCGTGGCCGAGCGGAGCCGGCCGGTCTCGGGCCGGACGAGGCCCACGAGGTAGCCGATGAGGCAGAGCACCAGCGCGTAGCGGCCGGTGGCGTGGTCGGCGGGGGGCGCGAGGTCGGCGAGGAGGCCGGCGCCGAAGCCGACGAGGGCGCCCGCGGTGTGGCCGTGGACGAGGGCGAGGGCGACCACGACGAGGAGCACCAGGTCGGGCACGGCGCCGGGCAGGTGCAGGCGGGCGAAGATGCTGACCTGGACGACGAGGGCCAGCACCACGAGCGCGGCCGACAGCAGGATCCGGTTGAGGCGCATCGGTCTAGTCCTGGGGTTGGGCGCTCGGGGAGGGCGAGACGGTGACGGTCACCGTGGGGGCGGGCTTGGGGGCCTCGGGCTTGGGCGGCAGGACGGTGTCGCGCGGGTCCTCGCGGGGCGCCTGAACGACGACGCCGACGAGGTCGAGCTTGCTGAAGCCGACGAAGGGGCGGACCTGGAGGGTGCGGGTGAGGCCGCCGCCGGCGGGCTCGACGCGGGTGACCTCGCCGACGGGGACGCCGGGGACGAAGGGCTTGTCCTTGCTGGAGCCGAAGGTCACCAGCCGGTCGCCTTCGTGCACGACGGCCTTGCCGTTGAGGAGTTCGACGCGCAGCGAGCGGTCGCCCTGGCCGCCGGCGAAGCCGAGCTCGCCGGTCTTCTCCATGCGGGTGCCGACGGTGAACTTGGGGTCGCTGGCGAGCAGGACGGTGGAGGTGGAGGGGCCGACGGTGGTGACGCGGCCGACGAGGCCGTCGCCGTTGAGCACGGTCATGTCGCGCCGGACGCCGTCGTCGCTGCCGATGTCGATGGTGACGGTCCAGGAGAAGCCCTGCGCGGCTCCTATGGCGATGACCTGGGCGCCCTTGATGCCGTACTGGCCGCGGGCGGCGGTCCCCAGCATGGTGTCGAGCTCGCGGAGCCGGCCGCGGTTGCGGTCGTCGCTGCCGAGCTTCTGCTTCAGGGCGGTGTTCTCGCGTTCCAGGTCGGTGATCCGCCGGCTCCGGTCGCCGGAGTCCCGGACGGCGGCGACGGCGTCGCCCACGGGGTCGACGGCGGCGGCGACGCCCTTCTCCACCGGACCGAAGACCGAGGCGGCGGCGTGCCGCGCGCCGTCGAGCGGGGACTGCTCACCGCCGCGGATGTCGACCGTGATCAGCGCGAACGCGATCGCGATCAGCAGCACCAGCAGCAGCCGGCTCTCTCGTGTGTCCCTCACGTGCGGCGGCGTGCCCTTCTCGTGGGACCGTCCGGCTGCGGTTCCGGGCGGTCATCGGAAGCGTTCTGCCTGTATATCAGGTTGTTTCGGTGCTCCCGGCGCGCCGGGGGAACCGGGGGCCGGCACCGGTCACCTACGGGGCTGGGCGTCCAACACCTGCTGGAGCGCCTCGAACTCCTCGACGCACTTGCCGGAGCCGAGCGCGACGGAGTCCAGGGGGTCCTCGGCGATGTGGATCGGCATGCCGGTCTCCCGGCGCAGCCGCTCGTCGAGGCCGCGCAGGAGAGCGCCGCCGCCGGTGAGAACGATGCCGCGGTCCATCACGTCACCGGACAGCTCGGGCGGGCACTTGTCGAGCGTGGTCTTGACGGCGTCGACGATGGAGTTGACGGGCTCCTCGATGGCCTTGCGGACCTCGGCGGCCGAGATGACCACGGTCTTGGGCAGGCCGCTGACGAGGTCGCGGCCGCGGATCTCGGTGTGCTCGTCCTGCTCCAGGTCGTAGGCCGAGCCGATGGTGATCTTGATCTGTTCGGCGGTGCGCTCGCCCAGCAGGAGGCTGTACTCCTTCTTGATGTGCTGGATGATCGCGTTGTCCAGCTCGTCGCCGGCCACCCGGATGGACTGCGCGGTGACGATCCCGCCGAGGGAGATGACGGCGACCTCGGTGGTGCCGCCGCCGATGTCCACGACCATGTTGCCGGTGGCCTCGTGGACGGGCAGGCCCGAGCCGATCGCGGCGGCCATCGGCTCCTCGATGATGTGCACCTGGCGGGCACCGGCCTGGGTGGAGGCCTCGATGACGGCGCGGCGCTCGACGCCGGTGATGCCGGAGGGCACGCAGACGACCACCCGGGGGCGGGCCATCCAGCGCCGCTTGTGGATCTTGAG
The DNA here is from genome assembly GCF_002939475.1 of Streptomyces cinnamoneus. Taxonomy (NCBI): domain Bacteria; kingdom Bacillati; phylum Actinomycetota; class Actinomycetes; order Kitasatosporales; family Streptomycetaceae; genus Streptomyces; species Streptomyces cinnamoneus. The sequence continues at coordinate 2,341,158 of NZ_PKFQ01000001.1, forward strand.
GATGAAATAGCGGAGCATCCGCTCGGTGATCTCGAAGTCGGCGATCACACCGTCCTTCAGCGGGCGCACCGCGACGATGTTGCCCGGGGTCCGGCCGATCATCTTCTTCGCCTCGGCGCCGACCGCGAGAATGCCACCGGTGTTCGTATTGATCGCGACGACTGACGGCTCGTTGAGAACGATGCCGCGGCCTCTGACGTACACCAGCGTGTTGGCGGTCCCGAGGTCGACAGCCATGTCACGGCCGATGAACGACATGTTGTTCCCCATGAGGATACGTCTGGCCTTCCCAGCTGGAGCGATTGCTTACTTGAGGTCGGCAGGTGGTGCGCTGCGGGGCGCCGAGGCTTCATCGTAGTCTCGCCCGCTCGAACGCGGTGCGAGGGTTCCTCCGCCATTGTGGGCGGAACACGACCCGGCCCCAGTAATGGTGACGTCGTGTCGGAGTGAGAGGTTCCCTCGTTCGCCGCGCATATGCCAAGGGCGACCGTTGAATTACTGGGCCGGGGAGCCCGGGTGCTCACCCCCGGGAAAACACAGTAATCGGTCGCCCCAGATCACCATGGGCGTTCGTCTGATCCGGTATCAGGCGAGGCCGGGAAAGAAAATCTTGATTTCCCGCTGGGCGGACTCCTCGGAGTCCGAGGCGTGGATCAGGTTCTCCCGCGTGATGGTGCCGAAGTCGCCGCGGATGGAGCCGGGAGCGGCCGCGATGGGGTCGGTCGGGCCGGCCAGCGCCCGGACGCCCTCGATCACGCGCTCGCCCTCGACGACCATGGCCACGACGGGGCCGGAGGACATGAAGCCCATCAGGGGCTCGTAGAAGTCCCGGCCGACGTGCTCGGCGTAGTGCTGCTCCAGCGTCGCGCGGTCCAGGGTGCGCAGCTCCAGCGCGCTGATCGTCCAGCCGGCCTTGCGCTCGATGCGGGCGATGATCTCGCCGACCAGCTTCCGCTGCACGGCGTCCGGCTTGAGGAGGACGAGGGTGCGCTGGCTCATACTGCGGCTCCTTGCGGCGATCGAGTGTGGTGGGCAGAGAGTACAGGGGGCCGGCCGGGCGGCGGCACCCGGACCGGGATCACCCGGTCCGGGAAGGGCGCGCCGGTCAGGAGGCCTCCGCCTGGGCGGCGGCGAAGCGGGCCTTGGCTTCGTCGACCTTGCGGCCGAAGTGGACCGAGGCCCACCACAGACCGGCGAAGACCACCCCGAGGATGAACATCATCGGCACGACGAGGCCGCTGGCGATCAGCCCGATCTGGAGCGCCCAGCCCAGCTGGACCCCGCCGGGCCGGGTGAGCATCCCGCACAGCAGCACGCTGAGCACCATCGCCGTCCCGCTGACGGCCCAGACGGTGCCGGTGGACAGGTCGGAGGTCTGCATGGCGACCAGGCCGGCGAAGCCGATGACGAAGAACTCCCCGATCAGGGTGCTCGCACACAGCGTCCGCATGATCAGCCCCTCCCCAGCAGCAGCCGGGCCTCGCCCACGGTGACCACCGAGCCGGTGACCAGGACGCCCGCCCCGGAGTACTCGCCCTCTTCCTCGGCGAGGGTGATGGCCGCCTCCAGGGCGTCGTCCAGGCGCGGCTCGACCTGGACCCGCTCGGCGCCGAAGACCTCGACGGCCAGGCCGGCCAGCTCGTCCACGTCCATGGCGCGCGGGGTGGAGTTCCGGGTGACGACGATCTCCGCGAAGATCGGCTCGAAGGCCTCCAGGAGGCCGCGCACGTCCTTGTCGGCACTGGTGCCGACGACGCCGACGAGACGGCTGAAACCGAACGCCTCCGTGACGCCCTCGGCGGTGACCCGGGCGCCGGCCGGGTTGTGCGCGGCGTCCAGCACGACGGTGGGGCTGCGGCGCACGACCTCCAGCCGGCCCGGCGAGGTGACCGAGGCGAAGGCGCGGCGGACGGTGTCGATGTCGAGCGTGCGGGCGTGCTGCGAGCCGATGCCGAAGAACGCCTCGACGGCGGCCAGGGCCACCGCGGCGTTGTGCGCCTGGTGCGCGCCGTACAGGGGCAGGAAGACGTCCTCGTAGTCGCCGCCCAGGCCGCGCAGGGTCAGCAGCTGGCCGCCGACGGCGACCTCGCGGGCGGTGACGCCGAACTCCATGCCCTCGCGGGCGACCGTGGCGTCCACGCCGACGGAGTGCTTCAGGAGGGCCTGGGCCGCGTCCACGGGCTGCTGGGCGAGGACGACGGTGGCGTCGGCCTTGATGATCCCGGCCTTCTCCCCGGCGATCTCGCCGGGGGTCTCGCCGAGCCGGTCGGTGTGGTCGAGCGCGATCGGGGTGACCACGGCGACGGTGCCGTCCACGACGTTGGTCGCGTCCCAGGTGCCGCCCATGCCGACCTCGACGACGGCCACGTCCACGGGGGCGTCGGCGAAGGCCGCGAAGGCCATGCCGGTGAGCACCTCGAAGAAGGAGAGCCGGTACTCCTCGCGGTCGTCGACCATCTGGACGTAGGGCTGGACGTCGCGGTACGTCTCGATGAAGCGCTCGGCGGAGATGGGGGCGCCGTCCAGGCTGATCCGCTCGGTGACGGACTGCACGTGCGGGCTGGTGTAGCGGCCGGTGCGCAGGTCGAAGGCGGCCAGCAGGGCCTCGATCATGCGGGCGGTGCTGGTCTTGCCGTTGGTGCCGGTGATGTGGATCGAGGGGTAGGAGCGCTGCGGCTGGCCCAGGATGTCCATCAGCGCTTCCATGCGCACCAGCGACGGGTCCAGCTTGGTCTCGCCCCAGCGGCCGGCCAGCTCGGCCTCCACCTCGCGCAGCGCCCGGTCCACCTCGGGGTCCTCGGGGCGCGCCGGGACGCCGTCGCCCTGCGGAGGGCCGGCCTGGGTGCGCAGGGTGCGGCTGCCGGCCTCGATCACCGCCAGGTCGGGGTCGCGGTCGGTCTCGGCTCCTACGATCTCTTCGAACTCGTCGGGGACGCCGTTTTCACCGGGTTCTCCGGATTCGTGGTCGCCGGTGTCGTCGTTCAGGGGGCGCTCGGTCACGCGGTCCAGTCTACGGACCGGGGGCGCGCGGAGGGCCGGGGCACCTCCCACGGCACGGGAAGCGCGCTCATCCGGCGTGGCATACGGTTTTCCTGTCTTGTCCCGGAAGGTTCCTTCGAGTGCGGTTCGAGTGTGGATTCGGCGGGTGAGAGCCATGGGGACCGAGGACCGCGACCTGCTCCAGGCGGTCCTGGAGGCGCTGCCGGCCGGGGCTCTGGTGCAGAGCCCCACCGACGAGGTGCTGGCCGTCAACCGCAGGTTCGTGGACATGTTCGACCTCGCCGGCAAGGCCGACCTCTCCCCCGGCGTCCCCATGCGCCCCCTCGTCCCCCTCGTGCGGGCGTTCTTCTCCGCGGGCTTCGCCCTGCCCCACACACCCGGGGAGATCCTGGCCCGCCGCCACGCCCACCGGGTCGCCGAGATCCCGCTCACCGACGGGCGGACCATCCGCCGCGAGGTCGAGCCGCTGCGGCGCGAGGGCGCCTACCTGGGCGCCCTGTGGCTGTTCACCGACATCAGCGACGCCAAGCGCAGCGAGCGGGACCTGGAGCGCGACAACCTGACCCTCACGCAGCTGGCCCGGCAGCGCAACGCCTTCACCGCCGCCGCCTCCCACGAGCTGCGCACCCCCCTGGCCGCCGTCAGCAGCTTCGCCGAGCTGCTCGCCGATCCCGCCGTCGGCGCCCTCACCGCGGAGCAGTCCTCCTTCCTCGACGCCATCCGGCGCAACGCCGGACGGATGCAACGGGTGATCTCCGACCTGCTGCTGACCACCCGCATGCGGGCCAGCGGGCCCGAGCTGGAGTTCGCCCCCGTGGACGTGCCGGGAATGCTGACGGACACCCTCATGGACCACATGGGCGAGATCGAACGGGCCCGGTTGTTCGCCGTCCTCGACTGCGCGGACGGCCCCACCCTGCGCGGCGACCGCCACCGGCTCCAGCACGTCCTCGGCAACCTGCTGGAGAACGCCGCCAAGTTCACCCCGCCCGGCGGCCGGATCACGATCACCGCCGCGCCCCGGGGCGTCCACTGGGACATCGAGGTCGCCGACACCGGCATCGGCATCCCCGACGAGCACCGCCACGACATCTTCACCGGCTTCGTCCGGGCCCCCAACGCCCGCAGCGGCGGCTACCCCGGTACGGGCCTCGGCCTCGCCATCGCCCGCACCGTCGTCGAGCGCCACGGCGGCACGATCACCGCCGGCGGGCGGGAGGGCGAGGGCGCGGTCCTCCGGCTGCGGCTGCCCGTCGAGGGGCCGCCGCCCGCGCCCGGGCCGGGCCCGTGACCCGGGTCCTGGTCGTCGAGGACGACCCCGACCTCGCCCTCGCGCTGCGGGTCCTGCTCGCCCGCGCCGGCCACGAGGCGGTGCACGCCGACGACGGCCGCGAGGCCCTGCGGCTGCTGTTCGCCGAGCGGCCCGGCCTGATGATCCTCGACATCGGGCTGCCCGGGCTCGACGGCTGGGAGGTCCTCGAACGCACCCGTGACCTCAGCGACCTGCCCGTCCTGCTGCTGACCGCGCGCGGCGCCGAGAGCGACCGGGTGCGGGGCCTGCGCGCCGGGGCGGACGACTACCTCCCCAAGCCGTTCGGCAACGACGAGCTGCTCGCCCGCGTCGAGGCCCTCCTGCGCCGCAGCGCCCCTGCCCGCTGGGCCGGAGACTCCTTCGGCGGCGACGGGCTGCGGCTCGTGCCCGAGCGGCGCTCGGCGGTGTGGCACGGGCACGAGGCGCGGCTCAGCGACATCGAGTACCGGCTCCTCCAGGTGCTCGTCCGCAACCGGGGCCGGGTGATCACCACCGACCAGCTGCTCGACCGGGTGTGGGACGACCCGGAGGGCACCGGCCGGGAGCGGGTGAAGTTCGCCGTGCTGCGGCTGCGCCGCAAGCTGCGCCAGGCCGCCGGGGACGAGGCGGCCGACCCGCTGGAGGCCGTGCGCGGCCTGGGCTACCGCTACCGGGCGGAGGGCGCGGGCCGGGAGGCGGCGCACGAGGCCGAAGGTCCCTGACCCCCGCGGGACCATGGTCCCGCGTGCCCCCTTCGCAACCGTCCGGCAACCGAGGCTCCCCCACGGGGGCAACCGGGCGCCCGCAGGCTCTGGAGCTGTCCTTGCCCGCCAGCCCCAGGAGTCACGCCCGTGCTGTCCCCCCTGCCCCCGCGCAGCGTCGCGATCGTCCTCGGTACCCGCCCCGAGCTCGTCAAGCTCACGGACCTCGTGCGTCTCCTGGGCCCCGCCGCTCACCTGGTGCACACCGGGCAGCACTACGACGAGGAGCTGTCGGGCCGCTTCCTGACCGAGCTGGGCCTGCCGGAGCCGACCTTCCTCACCGGGGTGGGCGGCCGGCCGCGCGCCGTGCAGATCTCCGCCGCCCTCGCGCAGCTGGACGACCTGTTCACCACCGAGCCGCCGCTTGCCGTCGTGGTCCAGGGCGACACCAACGCCGCCCTCGCCGGCGCGCTCGCCGCCAACGCCCGCGGCATCCCCCTGGTGCACGTCGAGGCCGGTCTGCGCAGCCACGACCGCGCCATGCCCGAGGAGCACAACCGCGTCCTCATCGACCGCCTCGCCGACGTGCTGTGCGCCGCCACCGAGGACAACCGGGCCAACCTGCTCGCCGAGGGCGTCGACGACGCCCGGGTCGCCGTGACCGGCAACACCGTCGTCGAGGCGGTGCTGGGCCAGCTGCCCGGCGAGCGGGAGCGCACCCGGCTGCTGGCGGGGCGCGGGCTGACCGCCGACGGATACGTCCTGGCGACCGTGCACCGGCCGGAGAACACCGACGCGCCGGACGCGCTGCGGGCGATCCTCGGCGAGCTGGGCGCCCTCGCGACGGCCGGGCGGCCGGTCGTGCTGCCGCTGCACCCGCGCACGCGCGGCCGGATCGAGGCCGCCGGCCTCACGGACCTGCTGGCCCCCCTGACGGTGACGGCCCCGCTGGGCTACTCCGAGTTCCTCGCCCTGGCGCGGCACGCGGCGCTGCTGGTGTCCGACTCGGGCGGCATCCAGGAGGAGTGCACGGTGCTCGGCCGCCCGCTGGTCGTGGTGCGGCGTTCCACGGAACGCCCCGAGGCGATGGCCGAGTTCGCAGACCTGGTGCGGCCGGGCCGGGAGATCGGCGAGGCGGCCCGCCGCCGGCTGGCGGAGGGCCCCGAGGGCCTGGCGCGGCTCGCGGCCCTGCCGAGCCCCTTCGGGGACGGACTGGCGTCGGAACGGATCGTGAACCTCCTGGTCGCGATCGCGGCGCCCGCGGAGCTGGCCACAGCGGCGTAAGGGCCCTTCTCCCCCACCCCTCCCCTCCCCTTCCCGTCGCCGGGGCCGCGCCCCGGACCCCGGTCCGCAAAAGGGCCGGACGGGCTGGACCCTCCAGCCCGTCCGGCGCCTGAGGACGAGGAACGGCGAAAGGGCGGGACCGGGGCCTCTTCCACGCCGCACACGCACCGACCACCCCGCACCCGCACCGGAGCCCCCACCCGCATGTTCTCCAGCCCCATCCTCCTCGCCTTTCCCTTCTTCCTCCTCCTCTGCTTCCTCCTCTACTGGGCCGGCGCCCGCCACGCGTACCTGCGCCGCCCCGCCGTCGAGAACGGCGACCCCGGCGCGTTCGACTGGCACTTCTTCGTCCCCTGCCGGGACGAGGAGGCCGTGGTCGGCACCACCGTGAACCGGCTGCGGGCCGACCATCCCGACGCGCACGTGTGGGTCATAGACGACGACAGCGAGGACCGCACCGGGGCCATCGTCGCCGGGCTCGCCGAGGAGGACCGGCGCGTCCACCTCGTCCGCCGGCACCGCCCCCACGCCCGGCAGGGCAAGGGCGCCGCGCTGAACGCCGCCTACGACGAGCTGAACGACTTCCTGTCGAAGGACGTCGACCGCGAGCGCGTCGTCGTCTGCGTCATCGACGCCGACGGACAGCTCGACCCGCACGCCCTCGCCCGCGTCTCCGGCCCCCAGGGCTTCGGCGACCCCGGGACCGGCGGCGTGCAGGTCAGCGTGCGGATGCGCAACACCGACGACCCCCGCCCGCTCGGCGAGGACCGCGGCCGGATCGGCAACGCCGTCGCCCGTCTCCTCGTGCGCATGCAGGACATGGAGTTCTCCGTCTCCAACGCCGGCATGCAGCTGCTGCGCGGCCGCACCGGCTCCGTGGGGCTCGGCGGCAACGGCCAGTTCACCCGGCTCGCCTCCCTCGACCGCATCGCCGCCGCCGAGCGCCGCCCCTGGCAGCGCGGCGCGCTGCTGGAGGACTACGAACTGGGCCTGCACATGATCCTCAGCGGCGACCGGATATCCCACATAGCCGACACCTGGGTCTCCCAGGAAGGCCTGCCGCACGGCCGCCGCTTCCTGACCCAGCGCACCCGCTGGGCGCAGGGCAACCTCCAGTGCGTCCGCTACGCGCCGCGCATCGTCTCCTCCCGCCACTACGGCGGCAAGGGCGTCCTGGAGACGCTCTACACCTTCCTCCAGCCGGTCGCCCACCTGGTCACCCTCGCCCTGTGCGCCGTCATGTTCGCCTTCCTCGGCCTGACGACCGCCCGGGAGGGCGCGGGCGAGGCCTTCGGCGGCATGCTGGCGCTGTGGCCGCTGGTCGTCGCCCTGGCCGTGGTGTCCGTCACGCCCTTCGTCCTGTGGGGCCCGGTCTACCGCCGGGACCGCGCGGCCGACCGCTCGCTGCTGACCGCCCTGCTGTGGGGGCTGGCGCTGTGGCTGTACGCGTACCACCTGTTCCCGGCGTCCGCCCGGGGCTTCGTACGGATGCTGCGCGGCCGCAACGGCTGGGCGAAGACCCGGCGCAACGCCGAGAGCGTCGAGTCCGGCCCCGTGGCCATCGAGGCCTGAGCCCCCGTCCGCAAACCATGAGTTCGGTCACAGAAGTGGCCGCCGGGGCAACTCCGCACACCCTTCCGCCATCTGACCGCCGGTGATATCTATGCCCGGAACGGTTCCGGGTGGCGGAACGGAGCGTTGTGCGGATACCACAACTCAGCAATCGGACGCACTTGCTGCTGCTCACCGCGTGGGCAGTGCTCTGGTTCGTCGTCGTCGAGCCCAGCGGCGGCTTCTCCTGGCACTACCTGCGCACCGGCGGCGAGCTGATCTACGACGGCGGCTCCTCGGGCGACGGCGGGCTCAACCTCTACGCCCGCCACCCCGAGTTGCAGATGGGGCCCGTCAGCTTCCTGGTGGCCGGCCTGTTCAACCCCTTCCCGGCAGCGGTGGGGCAGGTGCTGGCCGAGGCGCTCATGTCGGTGCTGGGCCTGGTGATCCTGGTCCTGGCCGGCCGCAGCGCCGCCCGGCACCTCCTGGGCACGGGCACCAACCACCAGCGGCTGCGGCAGCGCGTGCTCGTCGCGGGCCTGGCCTTCATCCCCATGTGGATCGAGGTCTCGGTCCGCTTCGCACACCTGGACGACGTCCTGGCGCTCTTCTTCACCGCCCTCGCGGTGCGCTGCCTGACGCGCTGCGACGCCGCCGCGACCGGCATCTGCATGGCCCTCGCCCTGGACTCCAAGCCCACCGCGCTGGCCTTCCTGCCGCTGCTGCTGGCCCTGCCCAGGGACCGCTGGCTGCGCGCGGGCCTGTGGTGCGCGGGTCTGGTGGCCCTCGCCTGGCTGCCGTTCTTCGTCGTCGACCCGGACTCCTTCGCCGCCGCGAAGTTCACCATCCCCAACAACCCGGCCTCGGCGCTGCGCTGGCTGGGCGGCAACACCCCCCAGACCCCGGACTGGGCCCGGCCCGCGCAGGCCGCGCTCGGCCTCGGCCTCGGCGCGATCGCCGTCTGGCGCGGCCGCTGGGCCGCGGTCGTCCTGCTGGGCGCCAACGCCCGCATCGTCCTCGACCCCAGCGTCTACACGTACTACACGGCGTCCGTACTGCTCGGCACACTGCTGTGGGACGTGTGCGGGCAGCGGCGCCTGGTGCCGTGGTGGAGCTGGATCGCGCTGATCGTCCTCTACGGCAGCGTCTTCCTCGTGCCCGACGAGTCGGTCAAGGGCCTGATCCGGCTGGGCTTCGTGGTCGTCTCGACGGCCTACGTGCTCTTCGCGCCCGTGCGCGACCGCCGGGACCGGAACCAGCACAGGCCCCTCGACCGGGTGGAGGAGGGACCTGTGGAGGGACCGTGGGGCCCCATGTGGGACCCGGGTCGTTCCAGGCCCTGGGCCCGCTAGGGGGCGTCCGATGGGCCGGCAGACCGGCGGGCCCGGGCCGGTGAGGCCGCGGGCCCGCCGGGCCTGGGCTGCTAGCCCTGCGGCAGGGCCGCCAGCTGGGCGCTGATCCGCTCGATGTCGGCCTCGGCCTTCGTCAGGCGCGTGCGGATCTTCTCCACGGCGGCCTCGGCGGCCTTGGCGAGGAACGCCTCGTTGCCGAGCTTGGCCGTGCACTGCGCCTTGTCCTTCTCGGCCGCGGCCAGCGCCTTGGCCAGGCGCTTGCGCTCGGCCTCGACGTCGATCGTGCCGGACAGGTCGAGGGCGACCGTGGCACCGGCGACCGGGAGGGTCGCGGTGGCCTGGAAGCCGTCCTCGGCGGGCTGCAGGCGCAGCAGCTGGCGGATGGCGTCCTCGTGGGCGGCCAGCGTCGTGCCGGACAGGTCGAGCCGCGCCGGGACGCGCTGACCGGGCTGGAGGCCCTGGTCGGCACGGAAGCGGCGGACCTCGGTGATCACCTGCTGGAGGTTCTCGATCTCCGCCTCGGCGGCGGCGTCACGGAAGCCGCTGTCCTTCGGCCAGTCGGCGACGACGACCGACTCCTTGCCCGTGAGCGTGGTCCACAGCGTCTCGGTGACGAAGGGCACCACCGGGTGGAGCAGCTTCAGGGTGACGTCCAGGACCTCGCCGAGCACGCGCGCGGAGACCCCGGCCTGCTCGCCGCCGGCCTGGAACGTCGTCTTCGACAGCTCGACGTACCAGTCGAAGACCTCGTCCCACGCGAAGTGGAAGAGGGCGTCGGAGAGCTTGGCGAACTGGTAGTCGTCGTAGTACGCGTCGACTTCGGCGACGGTCGCGTTGAGGCGCGACATGATCCAGCGGTCGGTGGCCGACATCTTCTCGACGGGCGGCAGCTCGCCCTCGACCGTCGCGCCGTTCATCATCGCGAAGCGCGTCGCGTTCCAGATCTTGTTCGCGAAGTTGCGCGAGCCCTGGACCCAGTCCTCGCCGATCGGCACGTCCACACCGGGGTTGGCGCCGCGGGCGAGGGTGAAGCGGACGGCGTCGGAGCCGTACTTGTCCATCCAGTCCAGCGGGTTGACGGCGTTGCCGAAGGACTTCGACATCTTCTTGCCGAACTGGTCGCGGACCATGCCGTGCAGGGCGATGGTGTGGAACGGCGGGGTGCCGTCCATCGCGTACAGGCCGAACATCATCATCCGGACGACCCAGAAGAAGAGGATGTCGTAGCCGGTGACGAGGACGGAGTTCGGGTAGAACTTCGCGACGCTCTCGGTCTTCTCCGGCCAGCCGAGGGTGGAGAAGGGCCACAGGCCGGAGGAGAACCAGGTGTCCAGGACGTCGGTCTCCTGGTGCCAGCCCTCGCCGGTGGGCGCCTCGTCGTCCGGACCGACGCAGACCATCTCGCCGTTCGGCCCGTACCAGACGGGGATGCGGTGGCCCCACCACAGCTGGCGGGAGATGCACCAGTCGTGGAGGTTGTCCACCCAGTCGAAGTAGCGCTTCGACATCTCCTCGGGGTGGATCTTGACCTTGCCCTCGCGGACGGCGTCGGCCGCGGCCTTGGCCAGCGGAGCGGTCTTGACCCACCACTGCATGGACTGCCGCGGCTCCAGCGTCGTCTTGCAGCGCGAGCAGTGGCCGACGGAGTGGGTGTAGGGGCGCTTCTCGGCGACGATGCGGCCCTCGGCGCGCAGCGCGCCGACGATGGCCGAGCGGGCCTCGAAGCGGTCCAGGCCGAGGAAGGGGCCGTGGGCGGTGATCACGCCGTGCTCGTCCAGGACGGTGAGCGACGGCAGGTCGTGGCGGCGACCGATCTCGAAGTCGTTCGGGTCGTGGGCCGGGGTGACCTTGACGGCGCCCGTGCCGAACTCGGGGTCGACGTGCTCGTCGGCGACGACGGGGATGCGGCGGCCGGTCAGCGGCAGCTCGATCTCCGTGCCGACGAGGTGCTTGTAGCGCTCGTCCTCGGGGTGGACGGCCACGGCCGTGTCACCGAGCATCGTCTCGGCGCGGGTGGTGGCGACCACGATGGAGGCGTCGCCCTCGCCGTAGCGGATGGAGACGAGCTCGCCCTCGTCGTCCTGGTACTCCACCTCGATGTCGGAGATGGCCGTCAGGCAGCGCGGGCACCAGTTGATGATGCGCTCGGCGCGGTAGATCAGCTCGTCGTCGTAGAGCTTCTTGAAGATCGTCTGGACGGCCTTGGAGAGGCCCTCGTCCATGGTGAAGCGCTCTCGGCTCCAGGCCACGCCGTCACCCAGACGACGCATCTGGCCGGAGATCTGGCCGCCCGACTCGGCCTTCCACTGCCACACGCGCTCGACGAACGCCTCGCGGCCGAGGTCGTGCCGGGACTTGCCCTCCTTGGCCAGCTCGCGCTCGACCACGTTCTGCGTGGCGATGCCGGCGTGGTCCATGCCGGGCTGCCACAGGACCTCGAAGCCCTGCATCCGCTTGCGGCGGGTGAGGGCGTCGATCAGCGTGTGCTCGAAGGCGTGGCCCAGGTGGAGCGAGCCGGTGACGTTCGGCGGGGGGATGACGATCGTGTAGGGCTCTTTGTCGCTCTTGGCATCGGCCTCGAAGTAGCCCCGCTCCACCCAGCGCTCGTACAGCGGCCCCTCTACCTCGGCCGGCGCGTACTGGGTCGGCAGTTCGGGGGTGCGCTCGTTCGGCCCGCTGTCGGGGCGCTGAGTGTTATCGGTCACGGACGGAATTCTACGGGGCGGGGGTGACAGCTCACGAACCCGTTTCCACCCCCCGGCCGCGCCCCGGACCGGCCCCGCCGCGAGGACCGAACACACGATCGGCAAGGATGTCCGGGACCTGACAGTGCCGTGGGATCCCGCGGCGGGGAGAACCTCCGGGGGACGCCATGAGCCACCAGCAGCCGGGCCCGTACGGGCCACCGCCGCAGCAACCGCAGCAGCCGCCCGCCTACGGGCCGCCGCAGGGCACGCCGTACGGGCCGCCGCAGGGCGCGCCGCAGGGCGCGCCGCAGCAGTACCCGACCCCCGGTTACGGGGCGCCCCACTACCCCTCGCCGTACCCGCCGGTGCCGCCGCAGGGCGGCGGCAAGGGCAAGCGGACCGGCCTGGTCGTCGGCGCCGTCGTCGTGGCGGCCGCGCTCGTGGCCGGCGGCCTGTTCCTCCTGAAGGACGGCAAGAGCGACGGCGGCGCCAAGGCGGGCAAGGCCGGGGCCGGCTCTTCTCCCGGCGCCTCCGGCAGCCCCTCGCCGAGCGCCTCCCCGGCCGCGAAGCGCTACAAGCTGATCACGCCGGACACGGTGGGCGAGTACAAGAAGGACCCCACCCAGAGCTCGGGCGAATCGACCTCCCAGGACGACGTGCAGGCCCTCACGGCCTTCGGCCTGACCAATCCCAAGAGCGTCGACGCCGTGTACACCGCGGGCGCGGGCGCGGGCGGCCGGCCGCAGCGCCTGATGACGTTCACCGGCGGCTGGGGCGACGAGCTCAAGCACCCCGAGGCGGCCGTGGACCTCATGTTCATGAGCATCAAGGTGGGGACGGGCAAGAACGGCGGCTCCGACGTGCGCACGGACCCGCAGGGGCAGCCGCAGAAGGTGACCCCGGCCGGGCTGGAGCCGGGCGCCGTCATGAAGTGCCAGCTCACCAAGATGAGCAGCCGCGAAAAGGGCGGCACGGCCTCGGGCCCCGACAACATGACGATGCCGGTCTGCGTCTGGGCGGACACCAGCACGCTCGGCATGGTGTTCGTCGCCGACATCGCGCTGATCGAGCGCGGCAAGGCGCTGAGCCTCGACGAGGCCGCGTCCCGGACGGTGACGCTCCGCCAGGGCCTCCGCGTCGAGAACCACTGACCCCCAGCGAAGGACGACCCCGGAACGCCATGACGTACCCGCAACAGCCCGGCCCGTACGGCCAGCCCGGCCCGCCCGCGCAGCCCGGCTACGGCCAGGGCCACGGCTACGCCCACCCGCAGCAGCCCGCCCCGGGTCCGTACCCGTACGCGGCCTACGGGCAGCCGGGCGCGCCGGGCCCGTACCCGCCGCCGGTGCCGCCGGGGAACGGGGGCCGGGCGGGCAAGGTGGTCGGCGTCGTCTTCGCGGGCCTGGTCCTGGTGACCGCCATCGCCGGCGGCGGGCTCCTGCTCTACAAGACCAGGAGCGGCCACGACCCGGTGGGCGGCGACGGCAAGCGCTACATGCTCACGACGCCCGCAACGATCCTGGGCGGCGCCTACGTGAAGGCCGCGGGCGCGGGCGAAGGGCTCAACAGCTCGGACCTGCGGGACCTCAGGCGCCTGGGCGTCACCGACCCGGAGACCGCCTCGGCCGCGTACGACGGCGGCACCGGGCTCGACAAGAAGCAGATCCGCTGGACGGGCACCTGGGGCCGCATCAAGGAGCCCGAGGCGGTGGTGAACGGCATGTTCGCCGCCCTCGCGCACTTCTCCGAGCAGGAGAAGAACGGCGAGAGACTGGAACTGGTGGGCCCGCCCCGGAAGGTCTCCCCGGACGGCCTCGACGACGCCGTGATGAAGTGCCAGACCGCCCGCGTCTCCAACACCCTCACACAGGACCGGCCCATGACGATGCCGGTGTGCGTCTGGGCCGACCACAGCACGGCGGCCGAGGTGTTCACCATCGACGCGGCGGCCGTCGCCACGGGCAAGGAGACCTCCCTGAGCGAGGCCGCCACCCTCGCGGCGAAGGTGCGCCGGGACGTGCGCACCGAGATCAGGCCGTAATCGCTGGTGGAGAGTTGTTCCGAAACCGTTGCCGCCCCGGGGTAAGGCCGGGATAAGACATCGGGAAAGATGGCGCAGAACTGTCGCGTGAGACCTGCGTCGAAGAGGACACGATGAGCTACCACCAGCCGGGCCCGTACGGCCAGCCCCCGCAGCCGCCCCAGGGGCCCAACCCGTACGGCCAGGGCGGCGCACCCGGCCAGCCCGGCTACGGCTACCCCCAGCAGCCACAGGCCCCCTACGGCGCCCCGCCGCCGCCCCCCGGCGCCTGGGGCCAGCCCCAGCCCCCCGGCCCCTACGGCCAGCAGCCCATGCCGGGCATGCCGGGCCAGTACCCGCCGCCGGTGCCGCCCCAGGGCGGCGGCAAGGGCAAGGCCATCGGCATCACGATCGGCGCGCTCGTGGTGGTGGGCGCGGTCGTGGGCGGGTTCGTGTTCCTCAAGGGCGGCAAGGACGACGACGGCGGCGGGGGCAGCGGCAGCGCCAAGGCCGTGCAGCCCTACACGATCGAGCTGCCGCAGGCGCTGCTGGACGGGAAGTACACCAAGGTCACCGCGCCCGGCGGCCAGTCGGGCGACGACTCCAAGAGCCTCGCCGACGACGCCAAGGCCAAGGAGATGGGCATCGAGGGCGGCACCGGCGTCTCCGGCTCCTACACGAGCGCCGAGAAGCAGAAGCTCATGGTGGTGGGCGCGTACGGCCAGCTCGCCGACCCCAAGAAGACGGTCGACGCCATGATCGCCAGGATGGACGAGAGCGAGAAGAAGAACCAGGAGACCATGAAGGGTCTCCAGATCCAGACGGTCACGGCCTGGACGGAGTTCACCCCGGCCGGGTTCGACGGCGCGGTCATGAAGTGCGAGACGAAGAAGTCCACCTACACCATGGGCGCCGTCTCGAGCACGGGCGACCTCAGCGTGTGCATCTGGGGCGACTCGAGCGCGATGGGCATCGTCCGCCAGGTGGTCTCGAAGACGTCGGGCGGCATCGCGGGCGGCGTCACCTCCGCCACCGGCGAGGGCATGTCCGCCAAGGAACTCTCGGACGCGACGGTCAAGGTCCGCAACGAAGTCCGCAAGAACAAGTGAGCCGCTTATCCCGCTCACCCCACCCCGCTTCACAGGGGCCGCCGCGACCGTCTGAGGGCGACACGGCGGCCCTTTCGCACGCCTGAACGGCCCCAGCCGCCCGAACAAGTGATCGCTCGCGCCTCCAGAGGCCTTCACCAGCGGCTGCTCGCCCGCCCCGCCGCGCAGCACGAAGGGGGCGCCCGGCCGGTCGGCCGGGCGCCCCCTCTTCGCACGGGTGCTGCGCGCGCTACGCGCTCTTCTCGTGGCGCTCGCCCGGTTCGTTGCCGCGTGTGCGCGGGACGAGCGTCGGGTTCACGTTCGACTGGACGACGTCCGCCGTGATGACGACGCGGGCCACGTCCTTGCGCGACGGCACCTCGTACATCACCGACATCAGGACCTCTTCCATGATGGCGCGCAGGCCTCGCGCGCCGGTCCCGCGGAGGATCGCCTGGTCGGCGATGGCCTCAAGGGCGGGGCGGTCGAAGTCCAGCTCGACACCGTCGAGTTCGAACAGCCGCTGGTACTGCTTCACCAGCGCGTTGCGCGGCTCGACGAGGATCTGGAGCAGCGCCTCGCGGTCGAGGTTGTGGACGCTCGTGATGACCGGGAGACGGCCGATGAACTCGGGGATCATGCCGAACTTGACCAGGTCCTCCGGCATGACCTCCTGGAACTGGTCGCTGGCCTCGATCTCGCGCTTCGAGCGGATCGTGGCGCCGAAGCCGATGCCCTTCGCACCCGCCCGGGACTCGATGATCTTCTCCAGGCCGGAGAAGGCACCGCCCACAATGAACAGGACGTTCGTGGTGTCGATCTGGATGAATTCCTGGTGGGGGTGCTTGCGGCCGCCCTGCGGCGGAACCGAGGCCGTGGTGCCCTCAAGGATCTTGAGCAGGGCCTGCTGGACGCCCTCGCCCGACACATCTCGTGTGATCGACGGATTTTCGCTCTTTCGGGCGACCTTGTCGATCTCATCGATGTAGATGATGCCGGTCTCGGCCTTCTTGACGTCGTAGTCCGCGGCCTGGATCAGCTTGAGGAGGATGTTCTCGACGTCCTCGCCGACGTAGCCGGCCTCCGTCAGGGCCGTGGCGTCGGCGATGGCGAAGGGGACGTTCAGCATGCGGGCGAGCGTCTGGGCGAGCAGCGTCTTGCCGGAGCCGGTGGGGCCCAGGAGCAGGATGTTGGACTTCGCCAGCTCGATGCCGTCGTCGCGGTTGTGGCCGCCGTTCTCGCCGGCCTGCACGCGCTTGTAGTGGTTGTAGACGGCGACGGAGAGGGCCTTCTTGGCGGCCTCCTGGCCGACGACGTAGCCCTCGAGGAACTCGTAGATCTCGCGGGGCTTGGGCAGCTCCTCCCAGCGCACCTCGGAGGTCTCCGCGAGCTCTTCCTCGATGATCTCGTTGCAGAGGTCGATGCACTCGTCGCAGATGTACACACCAGGACCCGCGATGAGCTTCTTCACCTGCTTCTGGCTCTTGCCGCAGAACGAGCACTTGAGCAGGTCGCCGCCGTCACCGATGCGTGCCACGAGGTGCTTCCCCTTCGCCTGGGATCCGCCTTGCTCTGCGAACCCGGGTGCTTGCCTATCGACGGTACCTTGCCGGGCCCCCCGCGCGGGCCCCCCTTGGCCCTACTCGGCCAAGGGAGGGCCCGTCGTCGGCGGCACGGTGGTGGCCGGGAGCTGTCGGACCGACGGGTGCGGTCAGACCGCCACGGACGACTTGCGCGTGGAGACGATCTGGTCCACCAGACCGTACGCGAGCGACTCCTCGGCAGTGAGGATCTTGTCGCGCTCGATGTCGTCGCGGATCTTCTCGATCGGCTGGGTGGAGTGCTTGGCCAGCATCTCCTCCAGCTGCGTGCGCATCCGCATGATCTCCTTGGCGGCGATCTCCAGGTCGGAGAGCTGCTCGCGGCCCGTCTGGCTGGACGGCTGGTGGATCAGCACACGGGCGTTGGGCAGGGCCATCCGCTTGCCGGGCGTACCCGCGGCCAGCAGGATCGCGGCCGCGGAGGCGGCCTGGCCCATGCACACCGTCTGGATGTCCGGCTTCACGAACTGCATCGTGTCGTAGATGGCCGTGAGAGCCGTGAACGAACCGCCGGGGCTGTTGATGTAGATCGAGATGTCCCGGTCGGGGTCCATCGACTCCAGGCACAGCAGCTGCGCCATGACGTCGTTGGCGGAGGCGTCGTCGATCTGGACGCCGAGGAAGATCACGCGCTCTTCGAAGAGCTTCGCGTACGGGTCGTACTCGCGCACGCCCTGCGAGGTGCGCTCGACGAAGCGCGGGACGACATAGCGAGCCTCGGCCTGCGGGCCGGTGTACAGGCCGCTGGGGGACGAGATGTTCATGCGGGTTTCACCATCCTGGTGGCGGTCGGTGGGCTGGGTGCGGCTGGCTGGCGGTACGTACTGCCCGGGGCTCAGGCCCCGGTGCCGCCGCCGCCCGGAACGCCGGAGGCGTGGGTGATGATCTCGTCGATGATCCCGTACTCCTTGGCCTCCTCCGCGGTGAACCAGCGGTCGCGGTCACCGTCGCGGATGATCGTCTCCACGGTCTGGCCGGTGTGCGCGGCGGTGATCTCGGCCATGCGCTTCTTGGTGCGCAGCAGCTGCTCGGCCTGGATCTTGATGTCCGAGGCGGTGCCGCCGAGGCCCGCGGAGCCCTGGTGCATGAGGATGTCGGTGTTGGGCAGCGCGAAGCGCTTGCCCGCCGTACCGCCGGTCAGGAGGAACTGGCCCATCGAGGCGGCGAGGCCCATGCCGATGGTGACCACGTCGTTCGGGATGTACTGCATGGTGTCGTAGACCGCCATGCCGGCCGTCACCGAACCGCCGGGGCTGTTGATGTAGAGGTAGATGTCCTTGGTCGGGTCGGCGGCCAGGAGGAGCATCTGCGCGGTGATCTTGTTGGCGATGTCGTCGTCGACCTGCTGACCCAGGAAGATGATCCGCTCCCCGAGCAGCCGGTTGTAGACCTGGTCGCCGAGGCCACCACCGATGGCGATCTCACCGGCGGCGGAAGGCATCAGATTCGTCACGTATCCACCTGCTCGTCTCTGACGGCAACGGGCCGTCTCCGCGTCTTCTCCGGGGCCGGGGCCGGCACGGCCGGACTGCTCGCCGGCGCGCTGCCAAAGTCTCCCCTGCCCTCGTATCTACGGACCCTAACGCGCTGGTCGGCAGGCGCCATCCCGCATCCGTAACTGTTCGCTCTGAGCGCAGGTTCGGCGCGGACGCACGGCGGGGCCGGGGAGCGCGGCGGGCCCGGCCGTGAGCCCTCGCGCCGGTGGCGCGGGGGGTCAGCGTCCGGGCCCGTCCGCAAGGGCTCCAGGCGGGCCCGTACGGATTCCGCGGGGCGCGGGATCCGTGGGGCCCGGAGGGCGCCCGGCTCATGCGAGCCGGGCGGCCTGAAGGAGGGGTGAGGCTCAGGCCTCGGTCTTCTCGTCGCCGGCCTCGGCGGCCTCGACCGTCTCGACGGCGGTCTCGGTCTCGTCCTCGTCCTCGAGGTCGACGACCTCGCCGTTGGAGTCCTTGACCGTGGCGGCCTCGACGACGGTGGCGAGCGCCTTGCCGCGGGCGACCTCACCGACGAGCATCGGGACCTGGCCCTGCTCGACGACGGCCTGGGCGAACTGGTCGGGGGCCATGCCCGAGGACTGCGCACGGCGCATGAGGTGCTCGGTGAGCTCCTCCTGGCCGACGGAGACCTTCTCCTTGTTGACGATCTCGTCGAGGACGAACTGGGTCTTGATGCCCTTCTCGGCCTGCTCCTTGAGCTCGGCCTCGAACTCCTCGGCGGACTTGCCCTGCATCTCCAGGTACTTGTCCAGGGTCATGCCGATCTGGCCCAGCTGGTGGTGCTCCAGGTTGTGCTTGCGGGTGTTGACCTCGTCCGCGAGCAGCTTCTCCGGCATCGGGACCTCGACGAGCTTCAGCAGCTCCTCGAGGACCTTCTCCTGGGCCTGGGTGGCCTGGTCGAACTTCTTCATCCGCTCAAGGCGCTTACGGCTGTCCGCCTTCAGCTCGTCGAGGGTGTCGAACTCGCTGGCCATCTGGGCGAAGTCGTCGTCCAGCTCGGGCAGTTCGCGGGCCTTGACGGCCTTGACGACGACCGTGATCTCGGCCTCCTTGCCCTCGGCGGAGCCGCCCTTGAGCTCGGAGGTGAAGGTGGCGGTGCCACCGGCCTCCAGGCCCGTCACGGCGTCGTCGATGCCCTCGAGGAGCTGGCCGGAGCCGATGGTGTAGTCGACGTCGCTGGCGACGCCGTCCTCCAGCACCTCGCCCTCGACCTTGGCCTCCAGGTCGACGGTGACGATGTCGCCCTCGGCGGCGGCGCGCTCGACCGGCGAGGTGGTGGCGAAGCGCTCACGGAGCTGCTCGACGGACTTCTCAAGGTCCTCGTCGGTGACCTCGACGGCGTCGACGGTGACCTCGATGCCGGAGTAGTCCGGGATCTCCAGGGCCGGGCGGATGTCGACCTCGGCGGTGAAGGCCAGCAGCTCGCCGTCCTTCAGCTCGGTGATGTCGACCTCGGGCTGACCCAGCGGGTTCAGCTCGGCCTCGTTGACGGCCTCGGTGTAGAGCTTGGGAAGGGCGTCGTTGACGGCCTCCTCCAGCACCGCACCACGGCCGAAGCGCTGGTCGATGACGCGGGCCGGGATCTTGCCCTGGCGGAAGCCCTTCACCGTGACCTGCTGGTTGATCTTCTTGTACGCCGCGTCGAGGCTGGGCTTGAGCTCCTCGAAGGGCACCTCGACAGTGAGCCGAACCCGAGTCGGGTTCAGGGTCTCCACGGCGCTCTTCACGGTTCGGTCTCCTTGGGGCTGACTGCTGGGGTTTGGCTGGTCAGCGGATGTTGCTGCTCAGCCGATCGCGCCCGGTACAGAGACACACAGACGCGCAGCTTGCATAGTAACCGCAAGCAGGATGGGGCCCACAAGGTGATCATGCTGGTCGGGGTGGCCGGATTCGAACCGACGACCTTCCGCTCCCAAAGCGGACGCGCTACCAAGCTGCGCCACACCCCGTCGGTGCGAGACGTAGGGTACATGGCCGCAGGGGGGCCGGACGCCGCTTTCCGCGGGCCGGAAACGGGCCGCGCGTGAGGTGTGGGGGTGACGTGCGGCGCACCGCCCCGACCCGCTACGATGCACACCGTGCCACGCCGCCTTCGTGCGGAACGCCTCGTGCGTCCCGGTGGTGCGCGCGGGCGTAGCTCAATGGTAGAGCCCCAGTCTTCCAAACTGGCTACGCGGGTTCGATTCCCGTCGCCCGCTCCAGACTCACGTCACTTACGCCTCCGGTCCCGGCCGGAGGCGTTGTGTGTATGTGGACGCGCGCGGGCCTTGAGGCCGTCGACGCGCCGCGGGACCGTTCGGGTCGCCGCGGCCCCCCGGTCAGAACTTGATGTTGTTTATCGTCTCGGCGACCGAGCTGACGAGCCTGTTGATCGACGGCGCCATGCCCGTGGAGGCGAGGAAGAAGCCGAAGAGGATGGCGACGAGGGCCGGTCCCATCTTGAGCTTGTTGCTGCGGACCATGACCACGAGGATGATCCCGAAGAGCAGCACCACGGACAGTGAAATGACCACACTGATCACACCTTCGGTCGACAGACACCTGGCCGGGCCCGGGAGCCATGTCCTCCGCACGCCCCCCACTCGTCCACCATCGTGCCACCAACTCGCCCGCAAATGTGGTGCCGTGACGATTCATCGCCGGATAACCAGGGGTTTCTAGGGGCTGCATACGGGCTGAATCCATGCGGACGGAGCAAAAGTCCGACAAAAGGCGACCTGGGGGACGGGCCCCGGACCGGCCGCCCACCATCACCCTTCCGAGGGGTTTTACCGGCTCAGGTTCCGCCGCTAGGGTGCCTCGAATGTCCCCCACCGCCACTCCCGCCACGGTGGCCACCGCTCCCCTGTCACGTCCCGCCGAGGCCCCTGCCGGGACCCCCACCCCGGCGGCGCGCGACCCCTTCTTCGACAACGCGAAGTATCTGGCGATCGTCCTGGTCGTCCTCGGTCACGCGTGGCAGCCGCTGACGTACACCAGCCGTGCCGCGACCGCGCTGTACATGCTCGTGTACGCCTTCCACATGCCGGCCTTCATCCTTATTTCGGGCTACTTCTCCCGCGGCTTCGACATGAGTCCGGCCAAGGTCAAACGGCTGATGACGAGCATCGTGGTGCCGTACGTGATCTTCGAGGTCGCGTACACCTGGTTCCAGCACTGGGGGGAGGACGCGCCCCCCGAGCCGATCTCGCTGCTCAATCCCTACTACCTCAACTGGTTCCTGGCCGCGCTCTTCGTCTGGCGGCTGACCACGCCCGTCTGGAAGGTCCTCCGGTGGCCCGTGCCGGTCGCCTTCGTGATCGCGGTGCTCGCCGCCGTCTGCCCGGACCTGGGCGCCGACTTCGACCTGCAGCGCGTGTTCCAGTTCCTGCCGTTCTTCGTCATCGGGCTGCGCATGAAGCGCTCGCACTTCGAGCTGGTGGACCGGCGCTGGGTGCGGATCGCCGCGGTCCCCGCCTTCGCGGCGGCGCTGGGCGCGGCGTACTGGCTGGCGCCGACCTGGGACGACGGCTGGCTCTTCCACAACTACAGCGTCCAGGAGCTGCACGCGCCGCTCTGGATGGCGCCCGTCATGGTCTTCGCCCTGTTCGGCGTCGCCGCCGTGCTCACGGCCGGCTTCCTCGCCTGGGTGCCGCGCCGGACGACGTGGTTCACCGCGCTCGGCGGCGGCACCCTCTACGGGTTCCTGCTGCACGGCTTCCTGATCAAGCTCTCGCGCTGGCAGGAGTGGTACGAGGCCGCCGACTGGATCCGCAGCCCCGCCGGCCTGGTCGTGGTGACCGTCCTCGCCGTCACGATGATCAGCGTGCTGTGCAGCGCTCCCGTCCGGCGGGTCTTCCGCTACGTCGTGGAGCCCCGGATGGACTGGGCCTTCCGCGCGGAGGCCGGCCGCAAGCCCGCCGCCCCGTAGGGGCCGGCGGCGCGCCCCGGCCGGCCCGCGTCAGTGGTCGTCCTCGGCCAGTGCCGTCTGGATCAGCCGGACGGGCTCGCCGCGGCGCACGAGCGTGCCCCTGCCCGGCGGCTGGGCGTCGGCGTACACGCCGGGGAAGAGCTGGCCCTCCTGACGGTCGCCGGTCATGACGACGGCCGTCGTGCCGCTCTCGCGCAGGCCCATCAGGAACGGTTCGTACAGCGCCCGGGAGGCGCCGGCCACCCGGCGGGTGACCACGAAGTGCAGGCCGATGTCCTGCGCTGAGGGGATGAACGGCAGGAACGGGGCGAGCGGCTGCTGCCCGGCGGTCGTGAGGATGTCGTAGTCGTCGACGAGGACGACGACGCGCGGCCCGGTGAACCAGGTGCCCGACTCCAGGGAATCCTGGCTCGCCAGGTCGTCCGGCATCCGCTTCTCCAGCTCGGTGGCGATGCCCGCGGCCAGTCCCCCACACACCTTGGCGTGGTGCGCGTACCCGCCGCGGTACGGCTCGGGCACCAGCTTGCGCAGGCCGCGCCGCGGGTCCATGACGGCGAAGACCATCTCCTCGTCGCTGTAGCGCCGCATGAGCCCCTGGGCGACGAGCCGCAGCAGGTTGGTCTTCCCACACTCGCTGTCGCCCAGGATCACCAGGTGCTGGTCGCGCTTGAACAGGTCCAGGAGCACGGGCGCCAGCGCGCTCTGGTCGAGCCCGACCGGCACCCGGTTCGGCTCGGCCGCCGGCGAGGGCAGTGCGGCGGCCGGGACGCGGTGGGGCAGCACCCGGACCCGGCGGGCGCCGTCGCCCGGCCAGGACGAGCGGATCGCCGCGGCGGCCTGCTCGACGGCCGCGCCCAGCTCGGAGGTGGTGGCCAGGGAGTCGATGCGGGGCAGCGCCGTCTGGGCGAAGAGCTTGCCGTCGGTGAGCGCGCGGCCCGGCTCGTCGGGGGACAGCGTCTCGGCGAGCTTGCGGTCGACGCTGCTGTCGGCGGGGTCGTTCAGGCGCAGCTCGACGCGGGTGCCGAAGGTGGCCTGGGTGGCGATGCGGACGTCGTTCCAGCGGAGCATGGAGGCCACGACGTGGACGCCGTAGCCGCCGCCGCGCTTGAGGAGGTCGGTGACGGCGTCCTCGATCTGGGTGAACGCCCCGTCGAAGTCGTCGCGCAGGGCGCCGAAACCGTCGATGACGAGGACGACCTCGGTGGAGGGCAGCTCCGGCAGGCGGCCCTCGGCGCGCAGCTCGCGCAGCCGCTCCAGGGAGTCGATGCCGTGCTCGCGGAAGAGCTCCTCGCGTTCGGCGAGCATGCCGCGCACTTCCTCGACCGTGCGGGCGGCGCGCTCGCGGTCGGCCC
This sequence comes from Streptomyces cinnamoneus, assembly GCF_002939475.1. Classification (NCBI taxonomy): domain Bacteria; kingdom Bacillati; phylum Actinomycetota; class Actinomycetes; order Kitasatosporales; family Streptomycetaceae; genus Streptomyces; species Streptomyces cinnamoneus. The sequence goes on from NZ_PKFQ01000001.1 coordinate 2,364,488, forward strand.
GGCCGGCGACGCCTCCGACGTGCGGCAGCCCGGCCAGGGCGGCGAGGCCGCCGCCGACGAGGTCGAGGCCGTAGACCGCGACGTCGCGCGGGGTGTGCGTCATCGCGAGGGACAGCACGAGGGTGCGCAGGAGGGTGGTCTTGCCGGACTGGGGGCCGCCGATGACGGCGGCGTGGCCGCCGGCGACGCCGAGGTCGAGGATCCACTGGCCCTGCCGCTGCCTGGCCGGGTCGTCGAGCAGGCCGAGCGGCACCTTCATGGGGCCGGGCCGTGCGGCGAGCCGCAGGCCGTGGGCGTCGGCCCGGACGGGTCCGGCGCAGCCGTCGAGGGTGACCGCCCGCGGCAGCGGCGGCAGCCAGATGGCGCGGGTGGGCGGGGCGGCGTCGCGCAGCTGGTCGACCATGACGGACAGGACCGTGGGGCCGGGGTCGCGGTGGCGCATGGCCGGCCCGCTCCCCTCCGGTCCCGCCCCGGGCGCGGCGAGGGTGTTGTAGGCCGGGTAGGGCAGGACGGCCGGCGCGGTGTCCTCGCCGGTGGTCCGGGCGGGGCCGCGGTGGGGGCCGGAGACGAAGCCGGCCTTGAACCGCTCGTAGGCGCTGACGTCGACCTTCAGGTAGCCGAAGCCGGGGATGGGCGGCAGGTTGAAGGCGTCGGTGGTGTCGAGGACCGTGCGGGACTCGTCGGCGGAGAAGGTGCGCAGGCCCAGCCGGTAGGAGAGGTAGGTGTCCAGGCCCTTGAGCTTGCCGCCCTCGATGCGCTGGCTGGAGAGCAGCAGGTGCACGCCGATGGAGCGGCCGATGCGGCCGATGGACAGGAAGAGGTCGATGAAGTCGGGCTTGGCGGTGAGCAGTTCGCCGAACTCGTCGATGACGACGAAGAGGTGCGGCAGCGGCTCCAGGTCGGGGCGGGTCTCGCGCAGGGCGGCGTAGTGGCCGATGTCGGCGACGTTGCCGGCGTCCTTGAGGACCCGCTGGCGGCGCTGCACCTCGCCGGCGAGCGAGGAGTGGACGCGCTCGACGAGGCCGGCCTGGTTCTCCAGGTTGGTGATGACGCCGGCGACGTGCGGCAGGCCGGCGAAGGGCGCGAAGGTGGCGCCGCCCTTGTAGTCGACGAGGACCATCGCGAGGTCCTCCGGCGGGTGGGTGGCCACCAGGGCGAGGACGAGGGTGCGCAGGAGTTCGCTCTTGCCGGAGCCGGTGGCGCCGACGCACAGGCCGTGGGGGCCCATGCCGAGTTCGGAGGACTCCTTGAGGTCGAGCAGGACCGCCTCGCGGCCGTCGCCGACGCCGATGGGCACGCGCAGGAAGGCGCGTTCGCCGCGCCGCTGCCACAGGGCGCGCACGTCGAGGGCGGCCGGGTCGTCGATGCCGAGGAGTTCGGTGAAGCCGACGGGGCCGGACAGGGGCGCGTCCACGAGGGTCTCGGCGGACAGGCGCAGCGGGGCGAGCAGCCGGGCCAGCCCCTCGGCGCCGGCGGCGGTGGCCGGGTCGGCGGTGCCCCGGGCGGACGAGGGCACGGCGCCGCGGAGGTCCTCGATGTGGACCTGGTCGCCGTCGACGGTGACGCGCACGGCGACGTGACCCGGCTCCTGGACGCGTTCGGCGACGAGGTGCAGCACGGTGACGCCCATGTCCGGCAGGGCCACGGCCTCGTCGGGGCGGGGCAGTTCGGTGGCGTCCTCGCCGTAGCCGTCGCTGACGACCAGCAGGCGGCTCGCCATGCCGAGGGCGTCCCTGCCGGACAGCCCGCGGCGCACCTCGGCGGCATAGGCGGCGCGCCGGCGCAGGTCGCGGCCCGTCAGAGCGCCGAGGGCGGCGAGGGAGGGGGCGATGCGGCGGGCGGCGACGGGGCCGTCGTGCTCCTCGGGGTCGAGGGTGTGGGGCAGCCACTTCAGCCAGTCCCACGCGGCCATGCGGTCGCCGGGGCAGGCGAGGGCGACGGCGACGTCGTCGGGGGCGTGGGCGACGGCGGTCTGGGTGAGCAGGGCGCGAGCCACGCGGAGCACGCCCTCGCGGTCGCCGACGACGCTGACATCGCCGGCCCGGTCGAGGGGGACGGTCAGCGGCAGGTCGGCCGCGGTGGAGAAGCGGCTCTTCAGCGCCCCGGCCTCGTTGAGCATGAAGCGGTCGGGCGGGGTGAGCACGCCCCCGCCGGGCCGGCCGACGGCCAGCTCCCGTACGGGCACCCGGCCGGTGCCCACGCGCACGCGCAGGAAGTCGCCGTCCAGGCGGCGCCGCTCCCACAGCCGGGCCGGGTCGCGCACGACGTCGTACAGCGCCTCGGGCGGCGGGTCGAGGACGCGTGCGGCCTCGCGGCGCTCGCGCTCCTCGGCGCCGAGCTCCTCTCGGAGCTCTTCGAGGTACTCCAGGTAGCGCTCGCGCTGCTGGCGGCGGGTGCGCTGGGCCTTGCCGCGCTGGGAGAGCAGCATGCCGACCGAGCCGACGACGGTGACGACGAGCACGATCGCGCCCAGCGCCGCGAACTGGCTGTTGCGGACGACCGTCATCATGACGACGGAGCTGAGCACGCCGGCGATCGGCATGAGGGAGTGCAGGGCGCCGCCCGCTTTGCCCTCGGGCAGGTTGGGCGGCGGCTCGATGGTGCGCGCCTCGGGGACCGGCAGCGGACGGGTGGTGCGGGCAGGGCGGTGGACTATGCGGGTGGTCATCGGGACACCTGCTTATCGGTCGCTGCTCGACGGGCGCCTGCTCATGGCGCTGGTGAGGACTTCGGCTGCCAGTTCGGTGACGGCCTCTCGGGTGCCCTGGCCCAGCAGATCGGTGCGGACGGGACCGCCGCCGGCAAGGTGCCGGTCGTACGGGAGGGCGAGCACCTTGACGCCGTCGAGCCGCAGGTGCTCGCTGGCGGCGGCCACGTCGAGGGTCGTGTGGGGGGACGACGCGGTGAGGACCACGACGGTTCCGGGCAGCATCCTCGGCCGCGGCACGGAGGCCATCCAGTCCAGGACGGCACGGGTGCTGGTGACGCCCTCGGCGGTGGCCGGGGTGACGAGGACGCGTGCCTGGGCCGCCGAGAGGGCGGTGCGGGACAGCTCGCTCGGCAGGGTGTCGCAGTCGACCACGGTGACGCCGAAGTAGCGGCGCAGCGCCACCATCGCCGCGCGGTACTCCGCCAGCTCCAGCCGGTTGCCGACGCGGCCCTGGCTGCCGGGCAGCAGCCACCCGCGCCCGGGCGCCTGGACGAGGTAGCCGACGACGTCGGTCAGCTGCATCGACGGGTCCAGGATCCGGGCCAGGTCGCTGGTGGTCCAGCGCACCTTGGTGACCCCGAGCCTCGCCGGCAGGGTGCCCAGGACGGCGTCCGCCTCCAGCATCAGCACCGGGTCCTGGCGGTAGTGCGCGTACGTGCGTCCCAGCAGCGCGGTGACGGTGGTCTTGCCGGCGCCGCCGCGGATGCTGGTGACGACGATCTGCCGGCCCGTGGTCAGCGGCTGTTGCAGCGCCTGCGCGGTGCGGGTGGCCTCCTCCACGTCGCGGGTGGCGGAGGAGCCGACCAGGCGGCGCAGCGAGCGGGAGGTGCGGCGGGCCGCGGAGTCGCCGCTGAGCGGCTTGCCCTTGACCAGCTCGGCCGGCAGGGGCAGTTCCATGGTCACCGGCGTGGGCAGCGGCCGGGGCGGGGGGCCGGCGGGTGGCCGTGCGGGCGGTACGGGCTGCACGGCCTGCGCCGGGGGCCCGGCGGGCGGCGCTACGGGCCGTGGGGGCTCCGTCGCCTCCGTGGCCTCCCCGGGCCCTTCCGTCAGCCCGCGCAGGCTGCGCAGGACGTCTTTCTGCCAGTCCTCGTCCTGGGACATGTGTCTCTCCCCGCCTTCCCGGGACTAGAACTGGTGGAGCAGGCGTACGTACACGCCGAACACCCCGACCGCGAGCGGGAACAGGGCGATCACGCCGGTGGTCTCGACCAGGTCCACGGCACGGCGCAGCCGCACGCGCACGTGCTCCGGCGGCCGGACGGCGAGGACGCCGAGCGGCACGAGCGTCGCCAGCCAGAGCGCGGCGAGCGGCCCGTACACCCCGCCGTGGGTGTGGTCGATCCACAGCACGGCGAGGCGGACGAGCAGCAGCAGGCCCGCGGCCAGCAGCGCCACCACCTCGGCCACCAGCGGGAACGCCCGGGCGCGGGAGAGCAGGACGACGGCGAGCACGGCCGTGAGGGTGACGGTCCACGCGGTGGGGGCCTCGGCCACGGCCAGCAGCCCGCCCGCCGTGGCGGACCCGGCGACCGCGACCGTGGCCAGGGCCAGGCCCCGGTGGGTGGCCACCAGCGCCGTCTCGACCCGGTGCCGGCTGACGGAGGCACCGCCGGAGCGGCTGTCGTCGAGCGCGGTCAGACCGGCCGACGTCAGCGCGAGGCGCGGGAGCAGACCGAGGACCACGACCGAGACGACGGCCATGACGGTGCCGAGGCGCGCCGGGTCGCTCTGGAACGCCGCGACGGCCTCCCACGCGGCGGTGCCCGCGGCGACGGCTCCGGCGCCGATCAGCCCGCCCCGTCCGAGCCGGGAGAACAGGCCGAGCAGGGTCAGGGTGACGGCGAGCACGGCGGCGACCGATGCCAGTCGCGCGACGCCCGGCCAGGCGTGGGCGTCGGCGGCGGTCCAGGCGGCGAGCGTGCCGAGGGCACCACCGGTGAGCATGAGGGCCGTTCCCAGGGTCCGGCCGGCGCTGACGGCCTTCGCGACGACCGCGCCGACGGCGGCCGCGAGGGCGGCGGCCACCATGAGGGGGGCGGCGACGGCTCCCCCGCCGAGTCCGGTGCGCGCGAGCACGCCCGTGGTCACGGCCAGCCCGACGGCGGCCAGGACCGCGGTCCACTCCCGCGCCTCGGGGCGCCAGCGCCAGGCCCGTACGTCCAGGTCCTCGGCGACCTCGTCGGTGACGTCGTGCACGACGGGGGCGGAGGGCGCGTCGTGGACGCGCACGAGCCGCAGCAACGCGCCGTCGGGCACGCCGGCCCCGGCGAGGGTGCCGTCCTGCGGCAGAACCGTACCGTCAGCCGTGATCAGGTGCCGGGCGGCCGGGCGTTCACCGGCCTTGTCGTCCAACAGCCGCAGGACGTCGGGCAGCAGCAGCCCGATCGGTTCGTCCGCGGGCAGAACGAGGTCTACTCGACGGCGGTCGCCGACGAGGGTCACCCTGCTCAATTCCGTACGCCGATCGACCCCCACGTTCACCACGCGGCAGAACCTATCACTCGGCCTCTGGAGTGGACTTCCGTCACTCAGTGCGTTCCTTTCGGCTGCTTCGCCGCTTCCGTCTGCGCAGGGGACGGTTCGGTGGCGGTGGACGGTGAAGGCGCCGCCGGCGCGTATCGCCGTTCCTGCTGCTTCTGTTGTTCCTTCTGCTTGGCCAGGGTGTTCTGAATGAAGGACCAGCCCACACAACCGGCGCACAGCACCGCGGCAATGGCTATTCCCGCGAATACCTTGCCGAGTTTCTCGTCCGCCGTCCGGCGCGCCCGCTGGGCGCCGAAGAGCAGCGCGTCGCGCATACGCCGGCGCCGTACCGAGACGGACTCCAGCAGTTGACTGTCGTAATCCTTCGCCATCGTCCCCCGCCTCGTCCGGGCCTCTGGTACGAGAATGTGGCGGGCGGCCGCCGCACGGCGACGCCGCCGCCCGCCTGCGAACTCCCCAGGACGTCCTACCGACTTCCTACGGACTTCCTATGGGATTCCTTCAGACTTCCTATGAACCGCGGGCCGCCTGGAAGACGATGAACAGCACCCAGGCGACGGGCAGCAACAACCCGAACATGGCGGGTCGCTTGCGCAGCGGCACCCCCGGGTCCAGCTGCGGCCCCGGCTGTCCGGGCACCGGCGGCGGGAGCTTGGTCAGCTTCGCCCTGACCACGAGGCTCCACAGCAGGGTGAGCGGCGTGATCAGCACGAGCGAGAGCGGGCTCCACCAGCCCTGCAGCATGGTCTTGCCGGTCATGTCGCGCCACACGGACATTCCGCAGTTCCGGCAGAACGGCCCGTCCAGGTGGAGGAACCGCATCATGATCAGAATGCCCTGATGCCCGCGGACGGTCGTCCTGACGGCGGGGAATCCCCCACAGATGCGGCAGTAGGTGTGCGAGTCGTGCTGCGCAAAGCCGGGCTGGGGCGGCATGCCGTGCTGGGGCGGAAAGCCCTGCTGCTGCGCAATGCCCTGCTGCTGCGGCGCGAAGCCGGGCTGCTGCTGCTGCGGAAACCCGGGCTGCTGGGGAGCCTGGAAAGGCTGGGGCTGAGAAAAAGGCTGTGGTTGCGGCGGAGTCGCCACGAATGTCCCCCGTATCAATCAAAGAATCCCTCATCGGGCACACGCGGGGCGCGTACCGGCCGCCATGTCTACCAACCTTGCAATACACATGCAAAGCGCGGGGACAATCCGGGCGATGGCCGGTGGAACCGCGGCAGGACACCGCCCGTTCTCCGGCTCGGCACGCGCTCCGGGGGTCAACTGGCCTCGGCACCGCGCAAATGCCGCACGAGCCCGCCGAAGGTCTCCCAGCACTCCTCCGACTCGCCGTCGCCGAGCGGGTAGTAGAAGCCGGGGGCGGCGTCGGGGCCCAGCTGAACGGGCGTCCGCGCCAGCGGCGTACGACTCGCCAGCTCACGGCCCGCCTCCCGGACCTCCGCGGCGCCCAGGACGAAGGCGTACGGCATCGGGGGGCGCTCGAAGCGGGCGGGAGCGGTCAGGTCGCGGCGGGCCGCCCGCAGTTGACACAGCATCGTCTTCAGGCCGTGCCCGGTCACCAGCTCGGCGGCCAGCTCCGGCAGTGCCTCCAGGGGCGGCTTCTCGCCCGCGCCGTAGCCGACGGTGAGGGTGACGTCCTCCTCCACGCCCTCCGGGGTGCGGATCACACGGAGGGTGGCGATGGCGGGCCGGTCGGCGTCGCCGACGACCACGGTCCAGGTGGGTTCGGGAGCCCGCCGGTAGGCGAGGTCGGTCAGCTGGCGGCGGGACCAGACGAGCCCCGCCGGCTCGGCCGTGCCCCAGCCGGCCGGCAGAGCGCCGGTCAGCGCCTGCCAGGCGGCCTCGACGGCGCCGCCCAGGACGAGGTCCGCATCGGGCCGGTGCAGGGTGCGGAAGGACAGGACGAGCTGCCGCTCGTCGGTGGGCTGGAACTCCGCGAAGGAGTCGGCCACCGGGGTCTCGCCCCTGTCGTCCCGGTCCGGGACGAAGGCGTTCTCCTGCCAGCGCAGCACCGCGCCCGTCAGCCCGTCGTAGTAGCCGCACCGCTCGTCCTGGACCACCCACCGCGACGGCACGGACTGCAGCAGCAGCCGGGTGGGGAGGGAGAGGCGGCAGTGCGGCGGAGTGATGACCTGGAGGGACCGGTCGCTCTCCACCGTGGCCCGCAGGGCCTCCGAGAGCCAGCTCGTCATCGGGACGACGGGACGGTCCTGGAGGACGACGGCCGCCTGCTCGGTCAACATGTCGACGGCCGGCTGCGCGGCGGCCGGAACCGGTACGGCCGTCACCCCCGACATGTCGACGGGATGCGCGGCGCCCTGGGTGCCGGGGGCGTCCGGCGGCCACACACGGCCGCCCAGCAGCATCGTCAGACGGGCGGCGAACGCACCGGCCAGCCGCTCGGCTTCGGGAACACCGGTGGTGGCCCGCGCCTCCACCCACCACTGCGGCTCCTCGCCCGGCGGCTCCGCCCCCGGTCCGAGCAGCCGGTCCGCCTCGTCGGGGACCTGGACCATCACCGGCGTCTCGACCGACACGAGCGGCCGGCCCTCGGCGTCGCACAACTGGATCACGGCGCCGTCGCCGACGGTGTCCACCCGCACGTCCGGACCACCGGCGAGCAGTCCCGCCAGGACGCTCATGGCGTCCGGCATGCGCCGGGTGAGCGCGATCACGTCCTTGGTCATGCGGTGGCTGTCCTGTCTGTCGCGGTCGGGGTACGTGCTGCTGAGGCGTTCTGCCGGATCTTGACGAACGAGTGCAGGGCGGCGCCGACGCTGCGCAGGTGTCCGGCGAAGAGCTCCTCGTCGGGGCCGTCCGCCCGCGATGCGATGGCTTCCGCGTGCTTCAGGGCCCGGTCGCTCGGGGCCACGAAGAGCACCTCGGCGGCGAGGCGCATGGCCCGGCGGGGGTCGGCGTCCGAGACGGCGCAGGCGAGGTCGACGAGCTGGGTGGCGAGGTCGAACCCGATGACGCGTGTGTCGCCGGAGAGCCGGAGGACTCCGCGCTGTATGACGTCCTCGACGTCGTCGACGACGCCCGGCTCCTCGGCACAACTCGCGACGGCCCACTCCAGCTGCTCGTCGAAGTACTCGGTGTCGGCGATGCGGATGAGGGCGCGGACGGCCTCGACGCGACCGGCTTGCGTGCCCTTCTCCTCGCACATGCCGCTGCTGCCGTAGGACGCCATGGCGCGCGCGATGTGCCCGAAGGTGTTGTCGACGGAGAACTTCCGGTCGATGCAGCTGTCGTACCAGGCCGCCTTCTTCGGATCCGCGGCCCCCGCGACGACCGCCTCGTGCCCGGCCGCCTCGCCCCACGTCAGCAGCGCGATGCAGGCGGTGAGCCGGTCGTGGTCCGACGCGGCGGAATCGTGCATGAGCGCGACGAGCCCGGGCACGCGCTCCCGGTGCCGGGGGTCGTCCAGACCCTCGTCGACGACGTCATACGGATCGTCGACGGCCCGGCCGTCGAAGTCGACGCCGAGGAGGGTGTCTATGCGGGCCACGGAGCCGCCGGTCCTTTCCTCGCCTGATGCCGGCCCGGAGGGACCACCTGGAGGTTCCCGCTCCGGTCACCGGGCCACTCCCGCGAGCCGGTGTCGCGGTTACCTCTTCGACCTGATCGCCTGGATCTCGTCGGTGAGCTCGATGAGGCGATCCTGTTCCACCGCGGGGACGTGGAACCCCGCTGCGCGCGCCTTGTTCACGAACTCGTCCGGCAGCAGGAGGTGATAGGTGGTCACATAGAACCAGAGATCACCGCGCCACACCCATTCCCCGTCCGTGAACAGGGAGCCGCCGCCGACGATGCTCTCGCCGGACCCGAGCACGTCGTCCACCACACCCATGGACGCGAAGAGGACGTGTCCACCGCGGAGGTAGGACGCGATCTCCTTCTCGTCCGGGCACGGCGAGTCCGTCACGTCGTCCCGGATGCTGCCGACGGCGCCCGGGGCCGACGGCCACGTCTCCTGGTGGAGACCCAGGATCTTCATGGGAGTCTTCCTTTCGCTGAGTTACTGGAGAAGGGGAAGGAAGGTTCTCCAATATCCGCCATTCTGCACCTCCGGCTGCTGCCCCTTGCCTCGGGACGGGTAAATGCCCACCTCGTCCGTCGGTGCCATCACCGGAACCTTCAGCTCGTTGGCCACTGCCTGGGCGGCAGGAATGCCCAATTCGCCTTCCTTGAGCACACCCGTGTGGCAGGAGATGAGCCTGATGGGACCACCGTTGTAGCTCGGGTTGTTCCGGATCGCCTCGATGATGTGGCCGGCGCTCACTTCACCGGGCGGGAAGTCCACTCCGGCTGCGTTCTTCCTGCCCGGCATGAAGAAGCCCTTGTTGTTCCCGTGCACGACGACGTCGTGATAGCCCTCGATCCGGGCCGTCATCTCGCGGTTCAGCCGCGACATGTCGTCGTACCCGATCGTGGTCAGGCCCGGTTCGAAGTACACATGGTCACCGGTCGAGAGGACGATGTCGCCGTGCTCCTTGGGGAGAGCCGGCACCCTCGACTTCGGGTCGTCCGGAGCGATGTAGTCCGACCGCATGGTGTGGGACGCCTCGTCCCCACCGCGATGCTCCGCGCCCTCGGCATCCGTCGTCGGCTGGTGATCGTCCGACCCGTGACCGGCACCGGAGTCCACGTCGTGCGGCGCCTCGGACGGCTCGTGACGCGGCTCCGAGCTCTGCGACCCGTCATGACCGTGGTCGCCTGAGGCCGGGTGGGCGTCGCCGCCGTGGCCACCCTCCGGGCCCGGCCCGTCGTGACCGCCGCCGTGGCCCGGCGTGCCGTGGCCTCCGCCTCCGCCGTGGGCCGGCGGGAGCGAGCCGCCGCCCTGCGAACCGTGCGAGCCCGAGCCGCCGCCCGTCGGGTGGTCCGAGACGTGGCCGCCACCCGTGTGGGGCGTGGTGTTCGGGCCACCGCTGCCGCCGCCCGTCGGGTGGCCGCCGTCGGTGGGGTGGTGCGTGCTCGTCGGCTGCGCGGGCGGGGAGTGCGGCGACGCCGGGTGGGCGCCCTCGCCCTCCACGTGGCCGGGGCCGCCCGCGCCCTCGAGGACCTTGGCGTCCTCCTTCGCGGGGGCCGTCTCGTGCGCGTTGTTCGGCAGGTCCGACTTGTGCGGCTCCCTGACCGGCTCCGTGTCCGGGACCGGGTCGCCGTGCTTGTCCCTGATGACGCCGTCGCCGCCGACCACCCGCTCGTTGCCCGCGTGGTCGGTGTAGGGGAGGCCCTGCGAAGCCGGTTTAGACGGAGCCGACGGGGCCTCGGCCCCGTGTGCCGGACGCGTGGGCGCCGACGGCGTCTCCCCCGCGTGCGGCTGCGGCACCGACGCCTCGCCCCCGTGCACGGGCGGCACCGACACCTCGCCCGGGTGGGCGCCCTTACCCGCGGGCAGGTTGCGGCCCAGGTCGTCGAGGCCCGTCTGGGACGCCTTCAGGCCGTTGAAGAAGTCGCCGACCTTGAGCTTGGCGACGCCACCCGCCTTGCTGATGTACGTCATCGGGTCGGCGAGCGCGCCGGCCCTGCCCACCGCGGCGACGGCCTCCGAGGCCGCCCCCAGCTTGCCCGCCTTGCCGAGCTTGAGGGCCGTGCCCGAGCCGAGGGTGACCGCGTTGAAGAGGACGGTGCCGAAGGCGCGGGAGGGGTCCTTGCCCCATTCGTCCCAGGCGACCATCGACTTGCCGAAGTCACGCAGAGCCGCCTTCTGGCGGTCCGTGTCGCTGTGGTCGACCGGGCCGAACATCTTGTCCATGGCCCAGTCGTACGGCGTCATGAGGTACGCGCTCACGCCGCCGAAGACGTCGCCGATGCCCGACCAGGTCTTCTTGAAGTTGTCCCAGTCGAAGACGTTGACCATGCTGCCGAGGCCCTTGAGGGTGCCCCAGACGCCGTCGACGAAGAAGCCCTTCAGCGCGCCGCCGACGTTGTCCTTCGTCCACTCCCACGCCGCCCGCAGGCCCGTGTACTCGCGCTCGTCGACCTTGCCCCACGGCGTCTCGTCTGCCTTCGCGACGTCGTCCGCCTTGAAGCCGTACATGCCTGCCTTGTGCGAGCCGTCGTCGAGGACGAAGTGCGTGCCGTCCTTCACCAGCGCGGTGATCTTGTTCGCCGCGTCGCGCTCGGCCGCCTGGAACGCCGCCCACGTGGCGCCGACCTCATGGACCAGGTGCTCGTTCTGATCGACCTTCTTCTGGTCCTTCTTCCAGTCGTCGTCGCCCTTGTTGTCCTTGACGAACGTCTCGGCTTCGTGCCGCAGCCGGTCCATCTTGTCGACCAGCGGTTTCGCGGTCGTCGCGAAGGTGGACAGGGCACCGCTGACGGTTTCGAGCTTCTTCGCGAAGTCGTCCGCCTTGTCGCGCACGGGAGCCGTGGTCGCGAGCAGTTCCGGCGTGTGCGGGGTGTCGAAGGACGGGCCCAGGGCCTGGAAGGCGTTGTGGACGTCCTTGCCGGTGCCACGGATGTTGGACGCCGTGGTCTTGAGCGCGGCCGCGTGCGTCTCCAGGACGTCCAGCTTGCCCGTGAAAGTGGGTATCTTGCCCGGCTCGATCACTTCTTGGCGTCCTTCGGCGGCTTGAGCTCCTCCGGAGTCGGCGCCTTCAGGGCGGCGTCCTCCTTGTTCTGGGCCATCTCGAGGTCGCCCTGCTGGTACGCCTCGGCGGCCTCCCGCGCGCCCTTGATGGACTTGCCCGCACGAACGGGGAGAAAGCGGAGGTCGTTCTCCGTGCCGTCCGCGAACTCCTTCAGCGCCGCGCCCACAGGACCGACGAAACCGCCCTCGGGCGCCGTCGCTCCCCCCAGGGCCATCGTGCCCGCCGATGTCGCCGCGCCCGACACGTGCTCACCGTAGGACGTGAACTCTTCCTCGAATTTGCCGGCGACTTCACCGGTGTGACCCAAGGCGGCGCGCACGCCGTCCAGTTGGATGTCCCACTTGCCACCCACGCCGACCCCTCCCCCGTTCGTACTCCGTGCTGCCGGCTTCTAGCCGATGGCGTCGACAGCGGCCTTCGCCTTGGCCAGCGTCGACTGCGCCGTACCGTCGTTCTTCTCCATCGTCGACCGCAGCAGCGTCATGATCTGCCGTACCTCGGTCGCCGCCCGGTTCCAGCGCACTTCCTTGTCGTGGTAGGCGTCCGAGACCCCGTCCGCCCGGAAGTCCGCCATCGCCGCCTTCACCGCGCCGTCACGCTCCGTCAGCACCGTCTCCAGACGGGAGATGATGCCCTGCAACGAACCCTGCACCTCACTCGAAGCACCCGTGTCATAGCTACGGCGATCCGCACCCGCACCAGCCATCGTTGTTCTCCCCCGCTTCCTACCGGCCCGAGAAACGGGCCGCGTCGAAGTTCGCCGCCGCCATCTGCTGGCGCGCGTTGTCCGCCGACTCCTGGTCACCCTGACCGAACGACGAGTCCATCCCCGACTGACCACCCAGAATGGCGCTCAGCGAGCTGTTCAGCGCCGCCGTCACCTCGTCCGAGTGCGACTTGAACTGGTCGAACGCCGCCTTGCCCGCCCCGTTGAACTTCCCCTCCAACGGCTGTGCGGCAACGATGAGCTGACGGATCAGACCGCCCAGGTCATCACTGGAACCCCGCGTCTTCGAAACCAGCCCGGACAGTGTCGTACTGCCCATGTCGAACTTCATCGAGCTCACCCCCGCTGCTTCACCTGCGTCACACGGCTACCCGAACATGTCTACCAACATCACCGAGGTGACCACCAAGCTCTCCCCCACCTGACGGGGCCTCTGTTACGAGACCGTGGAGGTCGTTTCGATGCCGTGAAGAACGTCGTGAGAGTCCTCTCGTCCACGCCCAGATCATGGCAGCCGCCACTGACAACCGGAGGCGTCCGGAGCGGGCGCGGCGGTGCCCCGTCAGTCGCGGCAGATGAGCAGCAGCGCGCGGTCGTCGTTGACGTCCTTGGCGACCGCTTCGATCAGGTGCCAGGCCGCCCCGTGGAAGCCGGAGGTGACGTAGCGGTCGGCCTCGCCGGTGAGGCGGTCCATGCCCTCGGTCAGCTCCCGTTCGGACGTCTCCACCAGGCCGTCCGTGAAGAGCATGAGGACGTCGCCGGGGCGCAGGGTGCCCTTGACGGAGTCGAACTGGGCGCCGTCGTAGACCCCGAGGAGGGGTCCCTCACCGGCCTTCTCCTCCCAGCGGCCCGTACCGGCGGTGAGGTGGAGGCCGGGCACGTGGCCGGCGGAGAGGAGTTCGTAGTCGCCGGTGTCGAGGTCGAGCACGAGGTGGACGGAGGTCGCGAAGCCCTCGTCCCAGTCCTGGCGCAGGAGGTACCCGTTGGCGGCGGGGAGGAAGTCGTGGGGCGGGAGGGAACCGAGGAGGCCGCCGAAGGCGCCGGAGAGCAGGAGGGCGCGGGAGGCCGCGTCCATGCCCTTGCCGGAGACGTCGGTGAGGACGACCTCCAGGGTGCGGCCGCCGTTGGTGCGGGCGGCCACGACGAAGTCGCCGGAGAAGGACTGGCCGCCGGCCGGGCGCAGGGCCATCTCCCGGTGCCAGCCGTGGGGCAGCTTGGGCAGCTTGCTCTGGACGCGGATGCGTTCGCGCAGGTCGAAGAGCATGGTCCCGCCGCGCCGCCAGGGCACCCCGACACGGCTGCGGAACTGCGCGATGAGCAGTCCGAGGAAGCCGACGGCCGCGACGACGAGGATGGTGCCGGGCGAGACCCGGCCGGCGCCGGAGGCGGACGGGTCGTCCAGGACCGCGGACTCGAGGATGAGGGCGGCGGCAGCGGCCGCGTACAGCCCGAGGAGACTGGCGGGGCGCAGCAGCAGCCCTCCGGCGACGATGGGCAGGACGAGGGCGGCCGGCGCGCACCATTCCGGCTGTACGACGGTGCCCCACGCGAGGGCGGGCACGGACAGCAACAGCGCGGTGAGGGCGACGGAGTCGGAGCCGTCGCCGCGGAAGTAGTCGACACCGGCTTTGCGCACGCTCGTGCGGGCCCGGTGCAGTGCTTTGCGCATCCGGGCCGTCGGAGTCTCCGCACCGCCAGTCATTGCATCGGGACCTTATCCACCCATTCGGCGGTGCGTCGATTCACGCCGCGCCGACACGGTCGCCTCGGGGGCACCCGGCCGGCACCCGGAGAGCAACCATATGCGAGCTTCGTTCTCTTGAACGGGAATGCGCCGCTCAGTACGGGATTCGGCGACGAAGATCCGCGTACTGCTCACGGCCGGCCGGCTCCGGTGATAAAGGAATCCGCGGCCGGTTTTCGACGCCCGTGAACCGGCCGACTCAGCAACCTCATACGCAACACATGGCGCGTATCCGCGCTTGCCGGAGCCCGTGGACGCGGACGACGGTCGCGCGGTGTTCCGCGCACGCCGGGGCGCCGCCCGCCGCCGCCGTCTCAGGCCCGTTGGCACTCCGGGCACCAGAAGAGGTTGCGGGCGGCCAGGCCCGCGGTGCGGATCGCGTCGCCGCAGACGTGGCAGGGCATGCCGGCGCGGCGGTAGACGTACACCTCGCCGCCGTGGTCGTCCACGCGCGGCGGCCGGCCCATGGCCTCGGGGGTGTGCTCGGGCCGCACGGTGTCGATGCGGTTGTTGCGCACGCCCTCGCGCATGAGCTCCACGAGATCCGCCCAGATCGCGTCCCACTCGGCCCGCGTCAGGTCACGGCCCGCGCGGTAGGGGTCGACGCCGTGCCGGAAGAGGACCTCGGCCCGGTAGACGTTGCCGACGCCGGCGACGACCTTCTGGTCCATGAGCAGGGCGGCCACGCTGCTGCGACTGCGGGAGACGCGGGCGTAGGCGGCCTCGCCGTCGTGCTCCGGGCGCAGCGGGTCGGGGCCGAGGCGGTCGTGCACCGCCTGCTTCTCGGCGTCGGTGATCAGGGCGCACGCCGTCGGGCCGCGCAGGTCCGCGTGGGCGTCCGGGCTCGCGAGGCGCAGGCGCACCGTCTCGGTGGGGGGCGGGGCCTGGCCGCCGCCGAGGGTGTACTTGCCGAAGAGGCCGAGGTGGACGTGGACCCAGCCGGTGCCGGCGAAGCCGAGGAAGAGGTGCTTGCCGTGCGCCTCGGCGGTCTCGAAGACCCGGCCGTCTATCAGCGCGGCGCCGTCGGCGAACTTGCCCTGGGGGCTGCTCGCGCGGACGGGGCGGCCCGCGAACAGGTCGCGGTGGTCCGCGGCCAGGCGGTGGATCGTATGCCCTTCGGGCATGGTGCGTCGTCCTCCCGGACGGTCTCGTCGTCGGCCCCGGAGCCGCCGCGCCCGCCGGGGCGCGGGGCCTTTGGCCCCGGCGCCCGGCGGGCGGGTGGTCGACGAGGCTCCGCCTCAGTCCTGCTGCGGGTGGTGGGCCGGGATCTCCGGGAGCTCACCGGTGCGCTCGTAGCGGCTGAGCATCTCGATGCGGCGCGTGTGACGCTCGTCACCCGAGTACGGCGTGGCCAGGAAGATCTCGACGAACTTCGTCGCCTCGTCCTCCGTGTGCATGCGGGCGCCGACGCTCATCACGTTGGCGTCGTTGTGCTCGCGGCCGAGCGCGGCCGTCTGCTCGCTCCAGGCCAGGGCGGCCCGTACGCCCTCGACCTTGTTCGCGGCGATCTGCTCGCCGTTGCCCGAGCCGCCGATCACGATGCCGAGGCTGCCTTCGTCCGCGGCGGTCCTCTCGGCCGCGCGGAGGCAGAACGGCGGGTAGTCGTCCTGGGCGTCGTAGATGTGCGGACCACAGTCGACGGGGTCGTGGCCCTGGGCCTTCAGCCACTCGACGAGGTGGTTCTTCAGTTCATAGCCGGCATGGTCGGAGCCGAGGTACACGCGCATGCGTCCGAGTGTGGCACGTCCCGCGGCGGCGATCGGCCACCGGCCCTTGGTGACTCTCTGTGAATACAACGAAATGGATTCGGGTCTTCCGAAAGGCGCCTTTAAAAAGTTCTAATGCGGGGGCTCGTAACCCGAGCATCGAAGGATCAACCAGAAGGACGTGCACATGAGCGCGACACCGCCGACTATGACGCCGAAGGCGACCGGCGACCCCGGCCAGGCCCCCGCGTCCGGCGGGGACGGCCTCAAGGCCGGCCTCAAGAACCGCCATCTGTCCATGATCGCCATTGGCGGCGTCATCGGCGCGGGCCTCTTCGTGGGTTCCGCCTCCGGCATCGCCGCCGCGGGTCCCGGCATCCTGATCTCGTACGCCCTCGTCGGCGCGATGGTCGTCTTCGTGATGCGGATGCTCGGCGAGATGGCCGCCGCCAACCCCACCTCCGGATCCTTCTCGGCCTACGCCGACCGTGCGCTGGGCCGCTGGGCCGGTTTCACGATCGGCTGGCTCTACTGGTTCTTCTGGGTCGTCGTGCTGGCGGTCGAGGCGACGGCGGGTGCCAAGATCCTCGAGGGCTGGATGCCGGCCGTGCCGCAGTGGGGCTGGGCGCTGATCGTCATGATCGTGCTCACCATCACCAACCTGGCCTCGGTCAGCTCCTACGGTGAGTTCGAGTTCTGGTTCGCGGGCATCAAGGTCGTCGCGATCTCCGCGTTCGTCATCATCGGCCTGCTCGCCGTCTTCGGCGTGCTCCCCGGCTCCGACAACCCGGGTCACGGCTTCGACCTGCTCACCTCGCACGGCGGCTTCCTGCCGAACGGTCCCGGCGCCATCCTCACCGGTGTGCTGATGGTCGTCTTCTCCTTCATGGGCAGCGAGATCGTCACCCTGGCCGCCGGCGAGTCCGAGGACCCGCAGCGTGCGGTCTCCCAGGCCACCAACAGCGTCATCTGGCGCATCGGCGTCTTCTACCTCGGCTCGATCCTCGTCGTGGTCTCCCTCCTCCCGTGGGACAGCAAGGAGATCGCCGACAAGGGCAGCTACGTCGCGGCGCTCGACTCGATCGGCATCCCGCACGCCGGCCAGATCATGAACGTGATCGTGCTGACCGCCGTCCTGTCCTGCCTGAACTCGGGCCTCTACACCGCCTCCCGCATGGCCTTCTCCCTCGGCCAGCGCGGTGACGCGCCGAAGGCGTTCGCCGTCACCAACAAGAGCGGCGTCCCGGCGGCGGCGATCATCGGCTCGGTGGTCTTCGGCTTCATCTCGGTGTTCTTCAACTACATGTGGCCCGACACGGTGTTCAAGTTCCTGCTGAACGCCTCCGGCGCCATCGCCCTCTTCGTCTGGCTGGCCATCTGCTTCACCCAGCTGAAGATGCGCGGCATCATCCTGCGCGAGGCCCCGGAGAAGCTCCGGGTGCGCATGTGGCTCTTCCCGTACCTGACCTGGGCGACCATCGGCATGATCCTCTTCGTGCTCGGCTACATGGTCGTGGACGGCGGGGACAACCGCGAGCAGGTCCTGCTCTCCACCCTGGTGGGCGTGGTCGTCCTCGGCATCGGCGTGGTCCTGGACCGCCGCCGCCGCGGCGCCGCGGCCTCGGTCGAGAAGTAGTCCGCCGCCCCGGCCGGGGCAGCACCCCCGAAGGAGTCGTCCCGCACCGTCAGCCGGTGCGGAACGACTCCTTCACGCTTTCGTAGACGCGCAGGGCGGTGGTCTCCGCCGGGTCGGCGTACCAGACGCTCACCTGGAACGTCCGCCCTCCGCTCTCGAAGCCCAGCTGGCGGCCGTGCCGCGGCTGGCCGCCCTGGAGGAAGGCGTACTCCCAGATCACCGCCGGGTCTCCGGCGTACGTCGTGCGCTCCAGCCGGATCTTGCGGTACCCCGGGGTGCCGTGGAAGCCCTCCTCGAACCGCTGCCAGTGCGTCAGCAGGTCCTCGGTCGTCCGGCCCTGCTTGGCGGAGAGCTCGACGGCGCCGTCCTTCGACGTGTAGGTCACGTCGCTGGGGCTCTGCTGGGTGCGGTTCCAGCCGGCGGGCGGCACCCAGCTGAAGCCGTCCTCCGCGCGGCGCGCCGCTGTGGCGGCCGTCGCCGTGTCCTGCGGGGACGAGGGGGACGCCGGGGACGACGCCCGGGTGCTGGACGCCGTGCTGACCGACGGGCCCCGCGTCCCGGGGTCCGGCGTCTGCCCTCCCCCGCCCTGCGAGCCCCGGCCGGCGAGCACGACCGCGGCCACCACCACGCACAGGGCGGCCACCGCCCCGCAGGTGACCAGCACGGCCCTCCTGCGCCCGGGCGGCGCCGGGGCGGTCCCCGGCCGCTCGTCCTGCACCGGGGCCCCGGGCGGCGGCCGGTGCGGCTGGACGGGCGGCGGCGCGGGGGCGGGCGGCGGCGCGGGGGGCGGCTGCTCGGACAGGGCGGTCGGAGGGTGCGGGAGCGGCTCCAGCAGGGCCGCGAGGGCCTCCTCGGCGGCGTCCAGGGTGGGCCGCTGGCCGGGCTCCTTGAGCAGCAGCCCGGCCAGCAGGTCGCGCAGCGGTCCCGCCTCCGCCGGGATCACAGGCTGCTCGTACAGGACGGCGTGCAGGGTCGCCATCGTCGTGGCGCGGCTGAAGGGCGACTGGCCGGCGACCGCCGCGCACAAGGTCGCCCCGAGGGACCACAGGTCGGACGGCGGGCCCTGCCGGCGGCCCTCGACGCGCTCGGGCGCCATGTAGTCCGGCGAGCCGACCAGGGTGCCCGCCATCGTCAGCGCCGCGGCGTCCTGCATGGCCGCGATGCCGAAGTCGGTGAGGACGATCCGGCCGCCCGCCGTCAGCAGGACGTTGCCCGGCTTGATGTCCCGGTGCAGCACCCCGACCGCGTGCACGGCGCGCAACGCGCCGACCAGGCCCAGGCCGATGCGCGCGGCCTCGCGCGGGCCGACCGGGCCGGCGTGCGTCAGCACCTGGTCCAGGGACCGCCCGTCGATCAGCTCCATCACGATCCACAGCCGGTCGCCCTCCTCGGCGACGTCGTAGACGCGGACGACGTTGGGGTGGTCGATGCGGGCGGTGGCCCGCGCCTCGCGCCGGCTGCGCTCGCGCTGGACGGCGCTCTCCTCGCCCACGAGGCCGTCGACCCGTATCTCCTTCGCCGCCACCCGCCGGCCGAGGATCTCGTCGGTCGCGCACCACACCCGCCCCATTCCCCCGCGCCCGATCAATTCCAGCAGCCGGTAACGGCCCACCACGAGTCGCCCCTGCATCTCACCACTCGAATTCCCCACCAGGCCCGCCCCCATTGCGGAATAGGACTTCCGCACCCTTCGGTACTGGAATCTTGTGGTACCTATTCAAATACTTCTGCATGGAGTGGAGATAGGGGGGAGCGAAAATGTTCCGGAGGAATCGGCGAACGCGCCTCTGGGCGCCGGCGGCCGCCGCGGCGGTGCTGGTGCTGCCGTCCGGTGCCCTGGCCGCGGAGCCCACGCCCGGGAGCAGCCAGGGAGGGAGCCCGGGGCCCAGTGCGCCGGCCGGCTACAAGGTCAGCACCGAACTGCCGGGAAAAATAGCGGTGAACAAAAAGTCGGGGAACACCAGTCTGACGGCCACGGTGCACAACAACGAGGCGAAGGAGACCGGAGCGGTCCGGCTGAAGGTCGTGGGGTTCCAGGGAATGCGCATCACGGGCGTGGAGGGGTGTACCGCCATCCCGTCCGAACAACTCCCGGCGGGTTCGAACAGCGGATACGTGTGCGCCATCGACAAACTCGGGGCGGGGCAGAGCCGTACGTACCGCGTCTCGGCGCACTTCGATCTGGGAAACACGGGGCAGATCTGTCTGCCGGTCACGCTGGCCGACGGCAAGACGCTGCTGTGGCAGCAGGGTCCCGTGCATTTCGGGACCACGGACACCAGCTCGGACGCGCCTGACACGCCGTTGCTGCTGGGGACCAAGAACGTGCCGTCCGGCTCGGCCACGCCGAGCGACAGCGCTTCCCCGAGTGCGAGCACGTCCCCGGGCGCGAGCGCGTCCCCGAGCGGCACGCCGTCCGGCAGCGGCACGTCCTCCGCGAGCGCCGGGACGACTCCCGGCGCGAGTTCCAGCGCGAGTCCCGGCGGGCCGGGCAGCGGCCCGGCGCGGACGGCGCCGCCGAGCCGGAGCCCCGGCGGCAAGGACGGCCCGGCGGCCGGCTCCCCCGGCCGGGACCGGGACGACGACTTTGACGACCGGGACGACGAGGACGGGGACGAGCTGGCCCACACGGGCGGCTCCGCCACGTTCCTGGCGGCGGTGGGGGCCGTCGCGCTGCTGCTGATCGGCGGCGGCGCGGGCCTGTGGGCGGCGGCCCGCAGGCAGGGCCGCCACTGAGGTGCCGCACGGTCCTCGCCCCGCCGGTCTCACCGGCGGGGCGAGGACCGCCGCGTTCCCGCTAGCCGCGCCGGCCCAGCAGCTTCCACGCCGCCGGCAGCGCGCCCATCGCCAGCGCGGCCTTGAGGGCGTCCCCGATCAGGAAGGGCGTCAGGCCCACGGCGACCGCCTCGGACAGCGGCATGTGGGTGGCCAGCGCCAGGTAGGGCACGCCGACCGCGTAGATGACGGCCGACCCCAGCGCCATGGTGCCCGCCGTGCGCAGCACGGAGCGGTCGGCGCCGCGACGGGCCAGCGCGCCCACGACGGTCGCGGCCAGCAGCATGCCGAGCACGTAGCCGAAGGACGGGAAGGCGGCGCCGGAGCGGGCCTCGGCGAACCACGGCATCCCCGCCATGCCGGCCACGGCGTACAGCGCGAGGGAGAGGAAGCCGCGACGGGCGCCCAGCGCGGTGCCGACGAGCAGGGCGGCGAAGGTCTGGCCGCTGACCGGGACCGGGGAGCCAGGGACCGGCACGGCTATCTGGGCGGTGACGCCGGTCAGCGCGGCGCCGCCGAGGATCAGGGCCGCGTCGCGCACGCGGGCCCGGCCGGCGGAGGAGGCGGGGAGCAGGTCGGCGAGGACCGTACCGGTCCGGGTGACTGGGGCAACGGCGGTGGCCATCGGTACTCCGCGAGGTGAAAGACGTATAAGGACAGCCCGACGTTAGCCGAGCGTCACCTGATGGGCACCGGGCGGCAGTGACAAAGGCGAGCGGCCGGGCTTGGCGGGTTCCGAGCGCGTGTGCACCGTTAGGAACACTTGGCGGTGGAAACGTGATGCTCGTCACGAGAGGACCCGTGCGGCTTGGCCAGATCAGCCCGGCCGGGGGACTCTGGTCCTCACCCGTTTGCACCTTTGCGCTCTTGCGCCTGTCGCACAGATCCGAGAGAACGAGCCCCATGCACGACGCACAGTCCGCCGCCGAGCCCCTTGCCGGCGGCGAGAAGGAACCGCTGGCCGCGGGGCTCAAACAGCGCCACCTCACGATGCTGGGCCTCGGCGGGGTGATCGGGGCCGGGCTGTTCGTCGGCTCGGGTGCCGGCATCGCCGTGGCCGGGCCCGGGATCATCGTGTCGTACCTGATCGCGGGCGCGCTCGCGATGCTGGTCATGCGGATGCTCGGGGAGCTCTCTGCGGCGATGCCCGCCTCGGGCGCGTTCTCGGTGCACGCCGAGCGGGCGCTGGGGCGGTGGGCCGGCTTCACGGTGGGCTGGCTGTACTGGTTCCTGCTGGTGGTCGTGCTCGCCGTGGAGGCGACCGGTGCCGCCCAGATCGCGAACGGCTGGCTGCCGTCCGTGCCGCAGTGGGCCTGGGTGCTGGTGTTCATGGTGGTGTTCACGTCCGCGAACCTGGCGGCGGTGAAGAACTTCGGTGAGTTCGAGTTCTGGTTCGCCGCCCTCAAGGTGGGCGCGATCGTGCTCTTCCTCGGCCTCAGCCTGCTGGCGATCTTCGGCCTGCTGCCGGACACCGAAGCGGTGGGGATGACCAACCTCACCGGGCAGGGCGGCTTCCTGCCGAACGGCTGGAGCGGGGTGATCTCCGGCGTCCTCGCGGTGGTCTTCGCCTTCGGCGGGCTGGAGGTCGTCACCATCGCCGCCGCCGAGTCCGACGACCCGGCGCGCGCCGTGGGCCGGGCCGTGCGCAGCGCGGTGTGGCGCATCCTCTTCTTCTACGTGGGCTCGATGCTCGTCATCGTCACCCTTCTCCCCTGGTCGTCGATGCAGGCCGGCAAGAGCCCGTACGTGGCCGTGCTGGACCACGTCGGGGTGCCGGGTGCCGGGCAGATCATGAACATCGTGGTCTTCGTGGCGCTGCTGTCCGCCCTGAACGCCAACCTCTACGGCTCCTCCCGCATGGTCTTCTCCCTGGCCGAGCGCGGTGAGGCGCCGCGGGGGCTGCTGAAGGTCTCGGGCGGCGGGGTACCGCGCAGGGCGGTGCTGGCGTCGGTGGCGTTCGGCTTCGCCTCGGTGATCCTCAACCTCGAGTGGCCGGATTCGATTTTCCGCTATCTGCTCAACGCGGTGGGCGCGGTCCTGCTCTTCGTCTGGGGTCTGATCGCCGCGTCACAGCTGAGGCTGCGGCGGCGGATCGAGCGGGAGATGCCCGAGCGGCTGACGCTGCGCATGTGGTGCTTCCCCTATCTGACCTGGGCCGCGCTGGCCGGCATGGGCGGGGTGCTCGTGCTGATGCTGACCGACCGCGACGCCCGTCCGCAGTTGCTGTGGTCCGCCGCGGCGACCGGCGCCGTCCTTCTCGTGGCGGTGCTCCGGGAGTTCCGGGACCGGCGCACCCGGCAGACACCCTGATATCGAACCGATATCGAATCCGCTGAACGAACTCCGCATGTGGCGATATGTCAGGCACGGACGGTCGCATGGCCGTCCGAATATCGGACTCCTCTGTCAAAAGTGTTGTCCTGAGTGAACCTGGCCCCCACACTGAGGCAACTTTTCCGCACTCATCCAACGGGGCGCACACGAAAATGACTGGTATACCCTCCCCGCCGGTGTCCGGGCCCCCCGAGGCCAAGCCGTCGATCGCCGAGGGGCCCTCGCTCTCGCACGGCCTCAAGCAGCGCCATCTTTCGATGATCGCCCTCGGTGGCGTCATCGGCGCCGGCCTCTTCGTCGGCTCGGGCGCGGGCATCGCCGCCGCCGGCCCGTCGATCGTGCTGGCCTATGCGGCATCCGGGCTTCTGGTGATGCTCGTGATGCGCATGCTCGGCGAGATGTCCGCCGCCAATCCGGCTTCGGGCAGCTTCTCGGTGCACGCGGAGCGCGCCATCGGCCCCTGGGCGGGATTCGCCGTCGGGTGGGTGTTCTGGACCCTGTTGTGCGTGGCCGTCGCCGCCGAGGCCATCGGCGCGGCATCCATCATGACCAGCTGGTTCCCGGGCACCGATTCCTGGATGTGGGTCGCGCTGTTCATGATCATGTTCACCGTGGCGAATCTGGCCGCGGTGCGGAATTTCGGTGAGTTCGAATTCTGGTTCGCCGCCCTCAAGGTGGCCGCGATCGGGATCTTCCTCATTCTCGGCATCCTCGCCATCGCCGGCGTCCTGCCGGGCACCGACGCCCCGGGCGGCGACAACCTCACGGGTGAGGGCGGCCTCTTCCCCACGGGGGTCAACGGCCTCGTCGTCGGACTGCTCGCCTCCGTCTTCGCCTACGGCGGCCTGGAGACGGTGACCATCGCGGCCGCCGAGTCGGAGAACCCCCGCAAGAGCGTCGCCACCGCCGTGCGCACCTCGATGTGGCGGATCGGCCTCTTCTACGTCGGCTCCATGCTGGTCGTCGTCACCCTGATCCCCTGGAACGACAAGGCGGTGGTCGAGAAGGGCCCGTACGTCGCCGTCCTGAACCACCTGGACATCCCCGGGGCCGGCCAGATCATGAAGGTGATCGTGCTGGCGGCGCTGCTCTCCGCGGTGAACGCCAACATCTACGGCTCCTCCCGCATGGCGTACTCGCTCGTGGCCCGCGGCAAGGGCCCGAAGTTCCTCGGCAAGGTCAGCGGCGGCGTGCCGCGCGTCGCGGTCGTCGCCTCCGCAGCCTTCGGCTTCGTCGCGGTGCTGCTGAGCTACTGGTGGCCGGAGACCATCTTCAAATGGCTGCTCAACATGGTCGGCGCGGCCGTGCTGGTCGTGTGGGGCTTCATCGCGGTGGCCCAGCTGATGATGCGCAAGCGGATCCCCGAGGACAAGCTCATCGTGCGGATGTGGCTCTTCCCGTACCTGACCTGGCTGGCCCTGGCCGGCATCGTCGGGGTCCTGGCGCTGATGCTGCGCGAGGAGGACACCCGGATCCAGCTGTACTTCACCGGCGGCCTCACCCTCGTCCTCGCGGCGGCCGGATACGTGCGCCAGCGTCTGAACGCCGCCAAGGACGCGCCGGCCGTCACCGGCTGACGCGCCCCCACCACCCGTTCCCCCGAGGCGGGGTAGGTCCTGATCTCCAGGACCTACCCCGCCTCCGTCTTTGGACCGAGTCCCACCCCCATGACCGCGTTTCAGATGCTCTTGCTGATAGCGTCTACCTGCAACTTAATTGCAGTAAGCAGTCGGAGGGCTCGGCATGGCCATCTACACACTTCCTGAACTTCCGTACGACTACTCGGCGCTGGCCCCTGTCATCAGCCCCGAGATCATCGAGCTCCACCACGACAAGCACCACGCGGCGTACGTCAAGGGTGCGAACGACACCCTGGAGCAGCTGGCCGAGGCACGCGACAAGGACCAGTGGGGCGCCGTCAACGGCCTGGAGAAGAACCTCGCCTTCCACCTCTCCGGGCACATCCTGCACAGCATCTACTGGCAGAACATGAGCGGCGAGGGCGGCGGCGAGCCCCTGGAGCAGGACGGCGTCGGCGAGCTGGCGAACGCCATCGCCGAGTCGTTCGGCTCGTTCGCGAAGTTCAAGGCCCAGCTGTCCAAGGCCTCCGCCACCACCCAGGGCTCGGGCTGGGGCGTCCTCGCCTACGAGCCGGTCAGCGGCCGCCTCATCGTCGAGCAGGTCTACGACCACCAGGGCAACGTCGGCCAGGGCTCGGTGCCGGTCCTGGTCTTCGACGCCTGGGAGCACGCCTTCTACCTCCAGTACAAGAACCAGAAGGTGGACTTCATCGAGGCCATGTGGAAGGTCGTCAACTGGCAGGACGTGGCCGCCCGCTACGCCGCCGCCAAGGCGAAGGGCAACAGCATCCTGCTGGCCCCCTGACCCCGGCCGGGGCACGGACCGCCTGCTCGTGATCGTCTTCTCACCCTTCACGGAGCGGGCAGGAGACAGGCCCCCCGCGCGGTCACATCGCGCGGGGGCCTGTCTCCATTGCACCACTTCTCGGGGCGCCGGCCGCCGGGGGCGTGCTCAGGCGTGCCCGAACGCCTCGCCCGTCACCAGGAACTCCCTGGCCAGGCCCGTCTCGTGCAGCCGGGCGAACGGGGCGAACGGCACGCCCAGCTCGGACTTGCCCCGGTCGAAGTTCCACGCCTTCTGCACGGCGAAGCGGTAGTCCACGGCGGTGTGGCCGGCGGCGTCCACCCGGACCGTGCCCGTCAGCCGGAACTCGGCGCACCGCAGGGCCAGCCACCAGTCGGTGCTCACCTCGCGGGTGAGCAGCACGTCGCGCCAGCCGCTGTCGGCGGGGTAGGCGGCGGGGCCGCCCGGCCCGGCGCGCCAGCGGGCGAGCGCCTCGGCGCGCCACCGCGCCAGCTGGCCGTCGGCCGCCGCCCGTACGGCCGGCAGGGTCAGCAGCGCCTCGGCGTCCACCCGGTAGGGGGTGCCGCTGCGGCGCAGGTAGTGCCGCAGCGCGCCCGCCGCGCGGCGCAGGCCCAGCAGGGCCCACAGGGCGCCCAGCACGTGGCACAGGGCCAGGGTCAGCAGGTCGTAGGCGCGGACGGGGAGCTCCCCGTAGGCGGCGTTGGCGCAGGGCGCCTCCGCCTCGGGCCAGCCGCCGTCGCGGCCCAGCGGCCGGGTGAGGTCGGTCTGATCCATACCGGGACATTAATGGAGCGGCCGCGGGGCCGCGCGTCGGCCGCGCCCGCCGGGGCGCACCCCCGCGTCCCGCGCGTCGCCGCCCGGCCCCGCCACCCTCTCCCGCCGCCGGTCAGTCGAAGACCGGACCCACGGTGCGCGTCCGCTTGATCTCGAAGAAGCCCGGCGTGCCCGCGACCAGGAGCGTGCCGTCCCAGAGCCTGGCCGCGGCCTCGCCCCGGGGGGCGGGGGTGACGACGGGGCCGAAGAAGGCGACCTCCTGGCCCTCGGGG
The DNA here is from genome assembly GCF_002939475.1 of Streptomyces cinnamoneus. Taxonomy (NCBI): domain Bacteria; kingdom Bacillati; phylum Actinomycetota; class Actinomycetes; order Kitasatosporales; family Streptomycetaceae; genus Streptomyces; species Streptomyces cinnamoneus. The sequence continues at coordinate 2,390,631 of NZ_PKFQ01000001.1, forward strand.
CCCGGCACGGCGATGATCGGGGTGCCGACGTCCTGGCCGACCTTGTCGATGCCCTCCTTGTGGGACAGGCGCAGGTCCTCGTCGAAGGCGTCCGAGTCGTAGGCCTCGATGAGGCGGGCCGGCAGGCCGGCCTCCTCCAGGGCCGCCGCGATCGTCCCGCGGTCACGGGGCAGCGCCTCGTTGTGGAAGCGGGTGCCTATCGCCGTGTACAGCCGGCCGAGCACCTCGTCGCCGAACTCCGCGGCCGCCGCGACGCACACCCGCACCGGCCCCCAGGCGTCGGTGCGCAGGTACGCGCGGTACTCCTCGGGCACCTGGTCGAGCTTGTCCTCGTTCAGCACGGCCAGGCTCATCACGCGCCAGCGCACGTCGACGGGCCGTACCTTCTCCACCTCGGTCATCCAGCGCGAGGTCATCCAGGCCCAGGGGCAGGCGGGGTCGAACCAGAAGTCGGCGGTCACTCTCTCCGCGGTCACGCGATCTCCTCTGCGGGGTTTGAACATCTCTGAACGTCTCTGAAAGAGCTGGACGGTCAGTGATTCAACAACCACCCCCCGTGCCATGATTCCTGGTGTTCGATATACGTGACGAAGACGAGGAGCCACGTCGTGCCCGGTGAGAACCTGACCCGCGAGGAGGCCCGGCTTCGGGCCCGCCTGCTGACCGTGGACGCCTACGACGTGGCGCTCGACCTGCGGTCCGCGGTGGGCGAGAGCGCCGAGCCGCGGACGTTCCGCTCCGTGACCACGATCCGCTTCCGCTGCGCCGAGCCCGGCGCCGGGAGCTTCGCGGACCTCGTCGCCCCCTCGGTCACCCGCCTCACGCTCAACGGGCACGAGCTGGACCCCAAGGCCGTCTTCGACGGCTCGCGGATCGCGCTCGCGGACCTGGCCGCCGAGAACGAGCTGGTCGTCGACGCGCAGTGCGCCTACAGCCGGACCGGCGAGGGCCTGCACCGCTTCGTCGACCCGGAGGACGGCGAGGTCTACCTCTACACGCAGTACGAGCCGGCGGACGCCCGCCGCGTCTTCGCGAACTTCGAGCAGCCGGACCTCAAGGCCCCCTTCGCCTTCTCGGTGACCGCCCCCGCCGGCTGGACGGTGCTGAGCAACGGCGCGCAGGAGGGGGAGCCCGAGGCCGTCGACGGCACCGCCGCCACCTGGCGGTTCGCGAAGACGCTGCCGATCTCCACGTACATCACGGCCGTCGTCGCCGGCCCGTACCACGTCGTGCGCGACCACTACAGCCGCACCCTGCCCGACGGCACGGTCCTCGACGTCCCGCTGGGCGCGCTGTGCCGCAAGGGCCTGGCCCGCCACTTCGACGCCGACGACGTCTTCACCGTCACCAAGCAGGGCCTGGACTTCTTCCACGACAACTTCGACTACCCGTACCCGTTCGGCAAGTACGACCAGGCGTTCGTGCCCGAGTACAACATCGGCGCCATGGAGAACCCGGGCTGCGTGACCTTCCGCGAGGAGTTCGTCTTCCGCGGCAAGGTGACGCAGGCGTCGTACGAGCGCCGGGCCAACGTCATCCTGCACGAGATGGCGCACATGTGGTTCGGCGACCTGGTGACCATGGAGTGGTGGGACGACCTGTGGCTCAAGGAGTCCTTCGCGGACTTCATGGGCGCCTTCTCGCTGACCGAGGCGACCCGCTTCACCAACGGCTGGGTGACCTTCGCCAACAACCGCAAGGCCTGGGCCTACCGGGCCGACCAGCTGCCCTCGACCCACCCCGTGACGGCCGACATCCACGACCTGGAGGACGCCAAGCTCAACTTCGACGGGATCACCTACGCCAAGGGCGCCGCGGTCCTCAAGCAGCTCGTCGCCCACGCCGGCCGGGACGCCTTCCTCGAAGGCGCACGGCGGTACTTCAAGCGCCACGCCTACGGCAACACGCGCCTGACCGACCTGCTGGAGGTGCTGGAGGAGACCTCCGGCCGGGACATGGCGGCCTGGTCGCGGTCCTGGCTCCAGACGGCGGGCGTCAACTCCCTCACCCCGCAGGCCACCTACGACGCGGCCGGCCGGATCACCGAGCTGGCCGTCCTCCAGGAGGCCGCCCCCTCGCACCCCGAACTGCGCCCGCACCGGGTGGCCGTGGGCCTCTACCGCAGGCCGGAGGCGGGCGGCGCCCTGGAGCGCTACGCCCGGGCCGAGGTCGACGTCGCCGGGCCCCGCACGGTGGTCACCGAGCTGGCCGGCGCCGAGCGCCCCGAGCTGATCCTGGTCAACGACGAGGACCTCACCTACTGCAAGGTCCGCTTCGACGAGGGCTCGCTGGCCACCCTGCGCGAGCACCTGGGCGACCTCACCGACCCGCTCGCCCGCGCCCTGTGCTGGTCCGCCCTGTGGAACCTCACGCGCGACAGCCTGCTGCCCGCCCGTGACTACCTGGACCTGGTGCGGCGCTTCGCGGGCGCCGAGACCGACATCGGTGTGCTCCAGATGGTCCAGGCCCAGGCCTCCACCGCCCTCACGCACTACGTCACGCCCGCGTGGCGCGAGGAGGGCGGCGCCGCCCTGGCCGAAAGCGCGCTGCGCGAGCTGCGGACCGCCGAGCCCGGCAGCGGCCACCAGCTGGCGTGGACGCGGTTCTTCGCCCGGCAGGCCGCCTCGGACGCGGACCTCCAGCTGCTGCGCGGGCTGCTGGACGGCACCGCGAAGATCGACGGCCTGGACGTCGACCAGGAGCTGCGCTGGACGTTCCTCGGCACGCTCGCCGCCCGCGGCGCGGTGGAGGAGCCCGAGCTGACGGCCGAGCTGGCGCGGGACAACACCGCCTCCGGCAAGCGGCACCAGGTGCGCTGCCTGGCCGCCCGGCCCTCGGCCGAGGTCAAGGCCGAGGCGTGGGCCGCGGTCGTGGACTCGGACGCCCTCTCCAACGCCCTCGCCGAGGCCACCATCGCGGGCTTCGACCAGCCGGGACAGCGGGAGCTGCTGGCGCCCTTCGCCCCGCGCTACTTCGAGGCGGTCGAGCGCGTCTGGCGGGAGCGGTCCATCGAGATCGCCATGGCGGTCGTGCGCGGGCTGTTCCCCTCCCTCCAGGACGACCCGCGGACGCTGGAGGCGACCGACGCCTGGCTGGCCGGACACCCGGACGCCGCCCCGGCGCTGCGGCGCCTGGTGCTGGAGGCGCGGGACGACCTGGCCCGGGCGCTGCGCGCCCAGGAGTGCGACGCGAAGGCCGCCGTCTGAACCGGACGGACGTCGCACGCCGCAACGCCTGTGCGAGCCAACCACCGGTGCGGGCGCGGCATTTGACGCCGTTCCGGCGTTTCACCGGTACGGCGCCGTCGTGATTCCCCGACGGGCGCGTAACAGCGGTTAGAGGGCGGGCGGGGAGCGGGAATGGCCGGGGCATGAACCCGAACACCCCCCTCTCCCCCCGCCCCCTGCACCACCTGTCCGACGTCCGTCACCGCATCCTGACCAGCCGTCAGCTGCGGGAGCACGGCGTCCCCGCCGCCACCGTCGCCGAACGCTGCCGTCCCGGCGGCCCCTGGCAACAGCTGCTGCCCGGCGTCTTCCTGCTCCACACCGGGCCCGCCACCAGCGAGGAGCGACTGCACGCGGCCCTGATGTACACCCTGCCGCGCGCCCGGGTGCCCGCCCAGCCGGGGCCGACTTCCGCCGCGCCCCGGGACGCGGGCGCGGACTCCTACGGCCAGGCCATGATCACCGGGCCGGCCGCCCTGGCCCTGCACCGCTTCACCTCGGTGCCCTCGCTGCTGTCCCTGGACCACATCGACGTCCTGCTGCCGCGCACCCGCCGGCTGCGCCCCACCGGGTTCGTCCGGCTGGTGCGGGCGCACACCCTGCCGCGCACGGAGCTGCTGACGGGGGTGCCGGTCGCCCCGGCGGAGCGGGCGGTGGCCGACACCGTGGCCCGGATGACCGAGTCGGCCGCCGTGCGCCGGCTCCTGGCGGAGGCCGTGCGCGGCGGCCACTGCGAGGCGGGCGCGCTCGTCGGGGAGCTGTCACGGGCCCGGCTGCTGCGCCGGCCGTACGTGGCGGACGCGGTGGACGCGCTGGTCACCGAGGGCCGGGCGATCGCCGAGGGCCGGCTGTACGAGATGGTGCGGGCGCACGCCCTGCCGGCCCCGCTGTGGAACGTCGAGCTGCGCCTGCCCGGCGGCCCCTTCCTGGTGGGCGTGGACGCCTACTGGCCCGACCACGCGGTGGCCCTCGAACTCGACCTGCGCAACCCCCGGCAGGAGGAGGACCCCTGGTCCGAACACCTCCGCGGGCGCGCGCACATGGAACGGCTCGGGATCACGGTCGTGCGCCTCGCGCCGGGGATGCTGCGCGACGCCGCGGCGCTGGAGCAGCAGGCCGCGGTCGTCCGTACGGCGCTGGTGGCGTCGGCCGACCGCGAGCCCGGTGCCTACGTCGTCGTCCTGCCGAGGTGAGCTCGCGTCAGCGCCGGGCGAGGACCAGTTCCGTGTTGCGGTCGGTGGGGTCCCCCGCCAGGGAGGTGTCCGCCCCTGGGGAGTTGAAGGCCAGCTCGCGGTAGAGGGCGGCGAGGCCGGTCTGGGAGAGGTCGTGGAAGTCGGTGCGGTAGGGCGCCGCGGATTCGATGAGGGTGGTGAACAGGGAGATCGTGCCGTCGTGGTTGTCCGTGACCTCGATGATCCGGGCGAGCTGCGGATAGTCCACGTGCGAGGCGGTGGCGATCTCCCAGAAGCTGCCGCGCGGGCGGATGCGGTTGCGGTGGCTGTGGCCGTTGACCCAGGCCAGGACGTTGTTGTGGCGCCCCAGGAGGGCGAGCACCTCGTCGCCGCCGTGCCGCTTCTCGGAGGGGCGGCCCGGGTCGGGCACGGTGTTGCTCATGCTCCAGCTCGGGTGGTGGCTGAAGATGATCGCGTACTGGTCCTTGTGGGCCGCGAGCGTGCGGTCCAGCCAGGTGAACTGCGCCGAGCCCAGCGAACCCTGGTAGTGGCCGCCCGGGTCGGTGGAGTCGAGGCTGACGCCGATGACCCGGTCGGAGATCCGGAAGCTGTAGTAGAGCGTGCCGGAGTCGAGGTTGGCCTTGCTGTAGCCGTGGCCGACGGGGCCGCGGCCGGTGTAGCGCGGGTCGAGGTGCGCGGCCACGTACTGGCGGGGGGTGAGCGGCACCCGGCCCGGGTCGGCGGTGACGGTGCGCATCTCCCTGCGGTGGGCCTTCAGCATGTCCTGTATGCGCTTGCCCTTGGGGTCCGCGCCGGCGGCCTCGCCCTCCATCAGCCACTTGGCCTCGGCGGGCGGGATGTACTGGAGCTTGCGGTTGCCGACGCAGACGTCGGCGATGAAGGAGCCGGCCGCCGGGTAGCAGCCGCCGGAGAGCAGGTCGTGGTTGCCGAAGGTGGAGTACCAGGGGACGTTCAGCCCGGGGCTGGTGACGCGGCGGCGGGCGGCGGCGAGGTAGCCGTCGATCCTGGGGTAGCCGAGCGCCTTGTCCTGGTCCCGCAGGGCGCTCTCGGGGTGCCAGTAGAGCTTCAGGCCGCTGTCCTGGACGCCCTCGTAGTGGTTCGGGTCGCCCGTGTCGGGATTCATCCGGCCGCCGCTGAGGGCGGTGAGGAACCACTCCACCTCGATCTTGGCGTTCTCGTCGCCGTTGTCGCCGGTGGTGATGACGAAGCCGAACGGGGTACCGGTGGCGGGCCCCCGGCGCACCCTGTTGACCCGCTCGACCAGGGACACCACGCCCGGCAGGGTCAGCGCCTCGTGCGGCCGCCAGGCGCCGGGCTCCCCGGAGCGGAAGAACTCGTAGCGCAGGGGGTGCTGTACGTCCGTCAGGTGCAGGTCGGTGAACTGCACGAACGAGGCGAGCGTGGTGCGCCGGTCCTCGCGCCCCCGGCGTGCCTCCGCCAGCTCGGACCGCACCAGCCGCGGCCAGCCCGGGCCGTCGCCCAGGCGCCGGTAGCCGCCCGATCCGCGCGGGGCGGCGACGGACGCGAGGGTGGTGCCGGCGCCGGTGGGCGCGGCGGCCTGTGCCGCCGCGGGGTCGGGGTCCGGGCCGGCCGGGGCCGCGGCGGCCGGGCTGCTGCCCGCGCCCACGGCGAGGTCCAGTCCGGCGGCCGTGGTGACGGCACCCGCGGCGGCCAGGAAGGCGCGGCGGTCGAGGTGCGAGGCTGCGGTTCTGCGGGATCTGCGATGCATGGCGGTCTCCCCAGTGCGAACGCGAAGGCAGGCGGTCTGGCCGGCGGGCGGCGGGCGGCGGGCGGTGTCAGTGAGGATCGTTGGCAGCGCGGGTGGCCTGGGCGTGAACTGGGCCGCAACGGTCGCCGCCGATCACCTCACATCGATCTTGGCTACTGCGAACTGACATACACCACTCGTCCCCTGGAGTGCTGACGCTCACTCAGCGTTCACCCGCGAGGGAACAGCGGGGCCGGTCGCGGGCACGGCGCTCTAGCCCGTTTGTCGTAGAGGTGCTGAGCTGCGGTGACGCCCCTGACCGCTTCACGGTGTCCGTCCTGCTTCATCCCGTGTGGTGCGTGGCGGGTTTACGCCATCCTTACATTCCTGCCCTGACAACTCTCCCCAAACCCCCGTCACTTCCATGAAAGTGATCGGTCATCCGGTTCCGATTTCCGGACGCGTCGTCGTTGCCCTTTTTGTTCACCTCGTTACTTCCAGTCAGGGATGTTGATGACCCCCACAGCCGAATCCGCGAACACGCCGCGCGGCGGCGCGAGACCCGCGGTCCGAATAGCCCTCGCGGCCGGACTCGTGGCCGCGCTCACCGCCGCGGGCGCCGCGCCCGCCTTCGCCGTCGACGACCCGTGGACGGTGGCGCCGCCCACCGGGCCCGTGAAGGCGCCCAACTCGGGCGGCGACAAGCTCGGTTCGCAGGACGCCGAGCTGCTCGCCAAGGCCAAGGCCAAGGGCGACGAGACGGTCACCATGATGATCGCCACCGCGCCCGGCCAGACCGGCCAGGTCGCCGGCAAGCTCGGCGCCATCGACGGCGCGTCGGTGGGCGAGGCCTACGACAAGCTCGGCTACGTGCGGGCCACGGTGCCGACGGCCAAGGCCGACGCCGCCATCGACGAGGCGAAGAAGCTGTCCTCGGTGCACGGCATCGACCTCAAGCAGGAGATCCGGCTCCCGGACCCGACGCCCCGCGCGGACGCCGCGCAGAACGCGCCGGCCCTCGCCAAGGACCGCAAGTACCCGGCCCCCGACAGGCGGACCCCGGCGAAGAACCCCTACCAGCCGGCCTTCGAGACCGGTGCCGTCGGCTTCGTCGAGGACCACCCCGAGGCCGACGGCCGGGGCGTGACCATCGGCGTCCTGGACTCCGGCGTCGACCTCGCGCACCCGGCGCTGCAGAAGACCACCACCGGCGAGCGCAAGATCGTCGACTGGGTCACCGCCACCGACCCGGTCACCGACCAGGACGGCACCTGGCGGCCGATGCTCACCGACGCCTCCGGCCCGAGCTTCTCCTACAACGGCCGCACCTACACCGCGCCCGCCGGCTCGTACCAGGTCAGCCTGTTCCGTGAGAGCGTCACCGCCGGCGGCGACATGAAGGGCGACCTCAACCGGGACGGCGACACCAAGGACTCCTGGGCCGTCCTGTACGACAAGGCCAGGGGAACCGTCCGCGTCGACCTCGACGACGACGGGGACTTCACCGACGACGAGGAGATGAAGCCGTACAAGGACGGCTTCCAGGTCGGCTACTTCGGCAAGGACAACCCCGACACCCCGATCGCCGAGCGCATCCCCTTCGTCGTGCAGATCCGCAAGGACGTCCCGCTGGACCCGCTGGGCGGCGACTGGGTCGGCAAGAAGAGCGACTTCGTCAACATCGGCGTCATCGAGTCCGAGCACGGCACGCACGTCGCGGGCATCACGGCGGCCCACGGGCTCTTCGGCGGCCGGATGAACGGCGCCGCCCCCGGCGCGAAGATCGTCTCCTCCCGGGCCTGCACCTGGACCGGCGGCTGCACCAACGTGGCGCTCACCGAGGGCATGATCGACCTCGTGGTGAACCACGGCGTCGACATCGTCAACATGTCGATCGGCGGCCTGCCGGCGCTCAACGACGGCAACAACGCCCGCTCCGAGCTCTACACCCGCCTCATCGACACCTACGGCGTCCAGCTGGTGATCTCGGCGGGAAACAGCGGCCCCGGCACCAACACCATCGGCGACCCCGGCCTGGCCGACAAGGTCATCAGCGTCGGCGCCTCCGTCTCCCGGGAGACCTGGGCGGCCAACTACGGCTCGCAGGTCAAGACCCCCTACGCGATGATGCCGTTCTCCTCGCGCGGCCCGCGTGAGGACGGCGGCCTCACCCCGACGATCACCGCCCCGGGCGCCTCGGTCAACACCACGCCCACCTGGGAGCCCGGCGCCCCCGTCGCCGAGGCGGGCTACGCGCTGCCGCCCGGCTACGGCATGCTCCAGGGCACCTCGATGGCCTCCCCGCAGGCGGCCGGCGCCTCGGCGCTGCTGATCTCGGCGGCCAAGCAGAAGCACATGAAGCTGAGCCCGGCGGACCTGCGCACGGCGCTCACCAGCACCGCGAAGAAGATCAAGGGCTTCCAGGCGCACGAGCAGGGCGCCGGCTTGATCAACATCGAGGACGCCTGGGACGCGCTGCGCCACGGCGCCACCGCCCACGACTACACCGTCAAGGCCCCGGTCACCACCGCGCTGTCCGGCTCGCTCAAGACCCCCGGCTACGGCACCGGCGTCTACGACCGCGAAGGCGGCCTCAAGGCCGGCGAGAGCCGGACCTACGACGTCACGATCACCCGCACCTCCGGCCCGGACAAGGCCGTGTGGCACGAGCTGAAGTGGCGGCACAACGACGGCACCTTCAAGCTCGCCGGCGACGACGAGGTCAAGCTGCCGCTGAACACGCCCGTGACCGTCAAGGTCAAGGCCAAGGCCAAGAGCGCCGGCATCCACAGCGCCATCCTGACCGTCGACGACGACCGCACCGAGGGCGTCGACAAGCAGATCATGACGACCGTCGTGGTCGCCGAGCCGCTCGCCAAGCCGTCGTACGTCCTCAAGGCCTCCGGCACGGTGCAGCGCAACGCCACGACCTCCTACTTCGTGACGGTCCCCAAGGGCGCGAAGACGCTGGAGGTCGCGATGAGCGGCCTGGCCGCCGGCAGCCAGACCCGTTTCATCGCCATCAACCCCTACGGCGTCCCGGTCGACCCGACGTCCACGCCGAACTGCTACCCGAACTACCCCAACCCGGCCGACACCTGCCGCCCGGACCTGCGCTCCTACGCGAACCCGCTGCCGGGCACCTGGGAGATCGAGGTCGAGTCCCGCCGCACGTCCCCGCTGCTGGACAACCCCTACACCGTGACCGCCACGGCGCTGGGCGTCTCCTTCGAGCCCGCCCTCCAGTCGGTCCCCGAGGCCAAGGTCGGCACCCCGGCGGCCGTCACCTGGCAGGCCACCAACGGCTTCGCCGCGCTGGAGGGCTCCCTCAAGGGCGGCCAGCTCGGCTCCTCGAAGATCGACCGGCCGGTCATCCAGCAGGGGGCGAAGCAGACCAGCAAGGTCACCCTCGGTGAGGGCGTCAGCCGCTTCGCCGCCGTCATCAGCGGTGCGGCCGACCCCAAGGCCGATCTGGACCTCACCGTCTACAAGGACGGCAAGCAGGTCGGCTCCTCCGCCGGCGGCGGCTCGGACGAGGCCGTGAACCTGGTCAAGCCGGAGCCCGGCGAGTACACCGTCGAGGTGACCGGCTACTCGGTGCCGGCGGGCTCGACCGCCTACGACTACCGCGACGTGTACTTCGCCCCCTCGCTGGGCGAGATCAAGACCGACGCGCGGCCCGTCAAGCTCGCCGCCGGCGGGACCGCCCCCCTCACGGCCCAGGTCGTGGTGGCCGGCGCGGCCCCCGAGGGGCGCTCCTTCCTCGGTGACGTCCAGCTGGTCACCGCAGCCGGGACGGTCGCGGGCAGCGGCAGCGTGAAGATCGAGAAGGTCGTGCCGTAACGGCCACGGCCGAAGGAGACGGGGCGGGCGCGCGGTACGGCGCCCGCCCCGTCGCCGTCCGCCCCTCGGACAATGGATTGGACTTTTGGGGCGGGTAGCACCGCATGATGGAACCGTAGAGCCAGGTCAGCCGTCGTAGGACGTACGTGCTGAACGTGAGTAGGGAGCCCTCGTGCGGATCGGAATCGTCGGAGCCACCGGTCAGGTCGGCGGAGTCATGCGCAAGATCCTCGCCGAGCGGAAATTCCCGGTCGACGAGCTGCGCCTGTTCGCCTCGGCCCGCTCCGCCGGCACGACCCTGCCCTGGCAGGGCACGGAGATCACCGTCGAGGACGCCGCCACCGCCGACTACACCGGCCTGGACATCGTGCTCTTCTCCGCCGGCGGCGCCACCTCCAGGGCGCTGGCCGAGAAGGTCGCCGGCCAGGGCGCCGTCGTGATCGACAACTCCTCCGCCTGGCGGCGCGACCCCGAGGTGCCGCTGGTCGTCTCCGAGGTCAACCCGCACGCCGTCGCGAACCGCCCCAAGGGCATCATCGCCAACCCGAACTGCACCACGATGGCCGCGATGCCGGTCCTCCGTCCGCTGCACGCCGAGGCGGGGCTGACCGCGCTGATCGCCACCACCTACCAGGCCGTCTCCGGCTCCGGCCTCGCCGGCGTGGCCGAGCTGGAGGGCCAGGTCTGCGAGATCGGCGGCCGCGCGGCCGAGCTGACCCACGACGGCGAGGCCGTGCCGTTCCCCGCGCCGGGCGTCTACAAGCGCCCCATCGCCTTCAACGTGCTCCCGCTGGCCGGCGCGATCGTCGACGACGGCAGCCACGAGACGGACGAGGAGCAGAAGCTCCGCAACGAGTCCCGCAAGATCCTGGAGATCCCGGACCTGAAGGTCTCCGGCACCTGCGTCCGCGTCCCGGTCTTCTCCGGCCACTCGCTCCAGGTCAACGCCCGCTTCGAGCGCCCGATCAGCGTCGAGCGCGCGTACGAGCTGCTCCAGGACGCCCCGGGCGTCGAGCTGTCCGAGATCCCCACCCCCCTCCAGGCGGCGGGCAAGGACGTGTCCTACGTGGGCCGCATCCGCGAGGACGAGACGGTCGACCACGGCCTGGCCCTCTTCCTCTCCGGCGACAACCTCCGCAAGGGCGCGGCGCTCAACGCCGTCCAGATCGCCGAGCTGGTCGCGGCGGAGCTGCGCGGCTGACGCACCCCGCAACCGCGCGGAGGGCCGGGCACCCCGTCAGGGGGTGCCCGGCCCTCTCGCGTGTCCAGCCCCCTCCGCCGTCAGCGTACGCACCGGTACATACGGCGACGGGCGTGGAAGGATGGCCGAAACCGCGAGGAAACCGCGATACCGACGCTGAGGAGAGATGCTCTGGTGCCCGGAACGAATCTGACCCGTGAGGAAGCACAGCAGCGGGCGCGGCTGCTCAGCGTCGACTCGTACGAGATCGACCTCGACCTCTCCGGCGCGCAGGAGGGCGGCACCTTCCGGTCCGTCACCACCGTGCGCTTCGACGTCTCCGAGGCCGGGGCGGACTCCTTCATCGACCTGGTGGCGCCGGCCGTGCACGAGGTCGTGCTGAACGGCGCCGCGCTCGACGCCGCCGAGGTCTTCGCGGACAGCCGGATCGCGCTGCCGGGCCTCAAGGCCGGGCGCAACGACCTGACGGTCGTCGCGGACTGCGCCTACACCAACACCGGTGAGGGTCTGCACCGGTTCGTGGACCCCGTGGACCAGCAGGCCTACCTGTACACCCAGTTCGAGGTGCCGGACGCCCGCCGCGTCTTCGCCTCCTTCGAGCAGCCGGACCTGAAGGCGACGTTCCAGTTCACCGTGAAGGCCCCCGAGGGCTGGACCGTCGTCTCCAACTCGCCGACCCCGAAGCGCCCGGCCGACAACGTCTGGCGCTTCGAGCCGACGCCCCGCATCTCGACGTACATCACCGCGCTGATCGCGGGCCCGTACCACGCGGTGCACAGCACGTACGAGAAGGACGGGCAGACCGTCCCGCTGGGCATCTACTGCCGCCCGTCGCTGGCCGAGTTCCTCGACGCCGACGCCATCTTCGACGTCACCCGGCAGGGCTTCGACTGGTTCCAGGAGAAGTTCGACTACGCCTACCCCTTCGCCAAGTACGACCAGCTCTTCGTGCCGGAGTTCAACGCGGGCGCGATGGAGAACGCGGGCGCGGTCACCATCCGCGACCAGTACGTCTTCCGCTCGAAGGTCACGGACGCCGCGTACGAGGTGCGCGCGGAGACCATCCTGCACGAGCTGGCCCACATGTGGTTCGGCGACCTGGTCACCATGGAGTGGTGGAACGACCTCTGGCTGAACGAGTCGTTCGCCACCTACACCTCCATCGCCTGCCAGGCCTACGCCCCCGGCAGCAAGTGGCCCCACTCGTGGACGACCTTCGCCAACTCCATGAAGACGTGGGCGTACCGGCAGGACCAGCTGCCCTCCACCCACCCGATCATGGCGGACATCCGCGACCTGGACGACGTGCTCGTCAACTTCGACGGCATCACCTACGCCAAGGGCGCCTCCGTCCTCAAGCAGCTCGTCGCCTACGTGGGCATGGACGAGTTCTTCACCGGCGTGCAGGCCTATTTCAAGGAGCACGCCTTCGGCAACACCCGCCTGTCCGACCTGCTGGGCGCGCTGGAGAAGACCTCCGGCCGCGACCTGAGCACGTGGTCGAGGAAGTGGCTGGAGACCGCCGGCATCAACGTCCTGCGCCCCGAGGTCACCACGGACGCGGCCGGCGTCATCACCGCCTTCGCCGTCCGGCAGGAGGCCCCCGCGCTGCCCGCCGGCGCCAAGGGGGAGCCGACGCTCCGCCCGCACCGCATCGCGATCGGCCTGTACGAGCACGAGGACGGCAAGCTGGTCCGCAAGGACCGCGTCGAGCTCGACGTCGACGGCGAACTGACCGAGGTCCCTCAGCTGGTCGGCAGGGCCCGCCCCGCGGTCGTGCTGCTCAACGACGACGACCTGTCGTACGCCAAGGTGCGCCTGGACGCCGAGTCCCTGGCGACCGTCACCCAGCACCTGGGCGACTTCGCCGAGTCCCTCCCCCGCGCGCTGTGCTGGGCCTCCGCCTGGGACATGACCCGTGACGGCGAGCTGGCCACCCGCGACTACCTCGACCTGGTCCTCTCGGGCGTGGCCAAGGAGTCGGACATCGGCGTGGTGCAGTCGCTCCAGCGCCAGGTCAAGACCGCCATCGACCTGTACGCGGCGCCCACCTGGCGCGAGACGGGCCTCGCGAAGTGGACCGAGGCCACGCTGGAGCACCTGCGCGCGGCCACCCCCGGCAGCGACCACCAGCTGGCGTGGGCCCGGGCCTTCGCCGCCACCGCCCGCACCGACGAGCAGCTCGCCCTGCTCGCCGGCCTGCTGGACGGCAGCGAGTCCATCGAGGGCCTGGCCGTGGACACGGAGCTGCGCTGGGACCTGCTCGGGCGGCTCGCCGCCACGGGCCGGGCGGACGAGAAGGCCATCGCCGCCGAGCTGGAGCGCGACAAGACCTCGGCGGGCGAGGAGCACGCCGCCTGGGCCCGGGCCGCCCGCCCGACGGCCGAGGCCAAGGCCGAGGCGTGGGCCTCGGTCGTCGACTCCGACAAGCTGCCCAACGCGGTGCAGGAGTCGGTCATCGGCGGCTTCCAGCAGTCCGACCAGCGCGAGCTGCTCGCCCCCTACGCCGAGAAGTACTTCGCGGTGGTCAAGGACGTCTGGGAGAAGCGCAGCCACGAGATGGCCCAGCAGATCGCGGTCGGCCTGTACCCGCTGCTCCAGGTCTCGCAGGAGACGCTGGACGCGACGGACGCCTGGCTGGCGTCGGCGGAGCCGAACGCCGCGCTGCGCCGTCTGGTCACGGAGTCGCGCGCCGGGGTCGAGCGGGCCCTGCGCGCCCAGGCGGCGGACGCGGCGGCCGCCTCCTGACCGGCTGACCCCCCAAGCGCCGAGGGCGCCGCGGACCGTGGTGGTCCGGGGCGCCCTCGGGCATGCCGGCGGCGGTGCGGGAGGTCAGGCGTCCCGCTCCGCCCTCGCCCGGCGCCGGGCGAGGAGCGCCTCGCGCTTCTCGTCGAACTTCCGCGCCTGGTCGTCGAGGCCGCCCATGAACAGGCCCAGCTCCTCCTGGGCGCGCAGGCCCTCGGGGCCGAGCCCGCCGATCTGGAGGACCTTGAGGAAGCGCAGCACCGGCTGGAGCACGTCGTCGTGGTGGATGCGCAGGTTGTAGATCCCGCCGATGGCCATCTGGGCGGCCGCGCGCTCGAAGCCGGGGATGCCGTGGCCGGGCATCCGGAAGTCGACCACCACGTCGCGCACCGCGCTCATCGTCTGGTCGGGCGCCAGCTCGAAGGCCTTCCCCAGCAGGTTGCGGTAGAAGACCATGTGCAGGTTCTCGTCGGTGGCGATGCGCGAGAGCATGCGGTCGCAGACCGGGTCACCGGAGTGGTGGCCGGTGTTGCGGTGCGAGATGCGGGTGGCCAGCTCCTGGAAGGCGACGTAGGCCACCGAGTGCAGCATGCTGTGGCGGTTGTCGGACTCGAAGCCCTCCGACATGTGCTGCATGCGGAAGCGCTCCAGGGCGACCGGGTCGACGGCGCGCGAGGTGAGCAGGTAGTCCCGCATCACGATGCCGTGCCGGCCCTCCTCCGCCGTCCAGCGGTGCACCCAGGTGCCCCAGGCGCCGTCGCGGCCGAAGAGCGAGGCGATCTCGTGGTGGTAGCTGGGGAGGTTGTCCTCGGTCAGCAGGTTGACGACGAGGGCGGTGCGGCCGATCGCGGAGACCTTGGACTGCTCGGGGGCCCAGGCCTCGCCGCCCATGACGCCGTCGAAGTCACGGCCCTCGCTCCACGGCACGTACTCGTGGGGCATCCACTCCTTGGCCACCTTCAGGTGGCGGTCGAGCTCGGTGGCGACGACCTCTTCGAGGGCGTACAGCAGCTTGGTGTCGCTCCATGCCCGGCCATGACTGAGGGTGGGGGCTGTGGTCACGGACGGCTCCTGCCTGGGGGGATCTACTTACGGCCCCGTAGGTTACGTCACCGTAAGTTAAAGACTCCATAAGAACTGATCGCGGGGCCCGCGCACCCGGCCCGGAGACGACGGAGCCACGCCGTCCCCACCAGGGCGGGAGGCGTGGCGGCAGGCGGAGGCGGCAAGCAAAAAACCGGCTGCGGCTCCGCACGGGGCGGGCCGCAGCCGGCTGAGGGCTGCGTCGGGACGAGAGGGGTCAGCGCGTACGCGGGTGGTGGGTGTGGTGCGCGTGCGTGCGGGGGTTGTCCGAACCCCGGGCGAGCACCATGGTCAGACCCGCGATGACGAGGAAGAGGACGATCGGTGCGGCCACGTAGAGGCCGAGCGTGTTGATCGTGCTCAGGTGCGGGCCCGGGTCGTCGCCGTCGTCGCGGGTGAGCGCGAACGCGGGGGACGACATCAGCAGCAGCATCAGCGTGCCGGCGGAGATGGCACCGGCGCGCACGGCGTTCTTGTTGACCTTATTGCTCACGGCCTCAACGTATCGGACCCCCGCGCGCCGCGCGCGTCCGGGGTGGCCTATCGGCGTCCCCCGGCCCCCCGCACCTCCTCCATCAGCGCGTGCAGCCGGGGTGAGGCGGCCAGTTCCTCCAGCGACAGGGGCCGGCCGGCGGAGTCGGCGAGGGGCAGCCGCCAGTTCGGGTACTGGTCCCAGGTGCCCGGCAGGTTCTGCGGGCGGCGGTCGCCCACCGCGTCCGGCAGCCAGACGCCGATCAGCCGCGCGGGGGTCAGCAGCAGGAAGCGGTGGACGGCCCGGACCGCGGCCTCCTCGTCGCCCGGCCCCTCCGGGAGCAGGCCGAGCCGCCCGAACAGGGCGAGCCACTGCGCGACGGCCGCCGCGTCCTCCCGCTGCTCCTCGGCCAGGGGGCGGGTGAGCAGGCCGAGGCGGTGCCGCAGCGCGACGTGGTCGCCGGTGAGCCGGGCGGCGGTGCTGGGCAGGTCGTGGGTGGTGGCGGTGGCCAGGGCGCCGGGGCGCCAGCGCTCGGGGGGCAGCGGCTCGTCGCCGCCCTCCTCGCCCTTCTCGCCCGTCCCGTAGGACCGCTCGAACCACAGCACCGACGTGCCCAGCACCCCCCGCTCGGCCAGCGCCTCGCGGACTCCGGGCTCGACCGTGCCCAGGTCCTCGCCGACGACCACGGCGCCGGCGCGGTGCGCCTCCAGGGCGAGGACGCCCAGCATGGCCTCGGCGTCGTAGCGCACGTACGTGCCGCGGCCGGGCTCGCAGCCCTGCGGCACCCACCACAGCCGGAACAGGCCCATCACATGGTCGACGCGCAGGGCTCCCGCGTGCCGGAACAGGGCCCGCAGCAGCTCCCGGTACGGGGCGTGGCCGGTGGCGGCCAGGGCGTCGGGCCGCCAGGGCGGCAGGCCCCAGTCCTGGCCGCGCGGGCTGAAGGCGTCGGGGGGCGCGCCCACGGACATGCCGGCGGCGAAGGCGTCCTGCTGGGCCCAGGTGTCGGCACCCGACGGGTGCACGCCCACGGCCAGGTCGTGGACCAGGCCGATGCGCATCCCGGCCTCGCGGGCGGCCCGCTGGGCGGCGGCGAGCTGCCCGTCGGTGAGCCAGGCGAGCCAGCAGTGGAAGTCGACGCGGTCGAGCAGCTCGCCACGGGCGCGGGCCGTGCGGGCCGAGCGGGGGTCCTTCAGCGCCCCGGGCCAGGCCCGCCAGTCGGGACCGTGCACCTCGGCGAGGGCGCACCACGTGGAGTGGTCGTCGAGGGCCTGGCCCCGCTCGGCGAGGAAGGCGTCGTAGGCGGCGCGCCGGCCCGGGCCCAGCGGTACGGCCCGCACGAGCTCCAGCGCCCGGCGCTTCAGTTCCCAGACGGCGTCCCGGTCGATCAGCGCGCCGTCCCGCAGCACGGCGTCGCGCAGCCCGGCGGCCCGGGCCAGGAGCCGGTCCGCCTCGGCCCGGGCCTCGCCGGAGAGGTGGGCGAACTCGGGCACCTCCGTCACCCGCAGGTGGACGGGGTCGGGGAAGCGGCGGGAGGAGGGGCGGTAGGGCGAGGGGTCGGTGGGCGGGCCGGGGACGGCGGCGTGCAGGGGGTTGATCTGGACGAAGTCGGAGCCGAAGGCACGGCCCGACCAGGCGGCCAGCTCGGCGAGGTCGGCGAGGTCGCCCATGCCCCAGGAGCGGGCGGACAGCAGGGAGTAGAGCTGGACGAGGAAGCCGTGGGCGCGCTCGGGGGGTGCCGGCAGCCGGCCGGGGGCGACGATCAGGGGGGCGCTCGCGGACCGGCCGTCGGGGGCGTGGGCGCGCAGCACGTGGCCGCCGAGCGGGAGGGGCGCGGCGCCGTCCCAGGCGAGGGCCCGGCCGTCCTCGGTGTCCACGCGCAGGGTGGTGCCCTCGGGGAGGGCCGGCAGCCGTTCCCCGCCGGGGCGCAGGACGACCGTGGGCGGCAGCAGCCGGGTGCGCTCGGCCCGTTCGCGGGCTTCCAGGGCGTCGCGGACGGCCCTGGGGGTGGAGGCGTCGACGCCCAGGGCGGCGAGGACGGCGACGACGGTGTCCTCCGGCACCGGCACGCTGCGGCCGGGGGCGCTCTCGTAGGAGGTGGCGACGCCGTGCGCCGCGGCAAGGCGCGCTCTGTCCATGGAAGGCCTCCGTCGTCGCCCCGTGCCGATTGCCAGTGCCTACCCACGCCCCGAGGCGGCCCACACACTTTCGGGTCCCCGCGCCTCGACGCGCCGGGCATTACCGGCAGTTCGGTCAGCTGCGTTGACATGCTCCACGCCTGGTGATGGGCTCGTCGCCCGACCGGACGTTCCCCCACGCCGTCCCCTCCCGTCACCGGGGCCCCGTCCCCGGGCCCCCGGCCCACGGCGCCGGAGCGGGGGCGGGAACGGGCGGATCCACCCGGAAAAGACCCTGGGGGCGAGGAGAAAGCCATGCGGTTCCTGGGCAGCGACCCCTGCCACGGGCGTGCGGCCGGCCCGGGCCGGCCGGCCCGGCCGGGCCCCCGCCGGGCCGGGGTCACCGTGCTGACCGCCGCCCTGCTCGGCGGGCTGCTCGGCAACGCCACGGGCGCCCTCGCCGAGCCCCGCCCCGGCGACGCCGCCGCGGCGGCCGGCTCCCCCGGCACCCCGGACCGGGAGGCCGCCGGCGCCCTGCCGCCAATCTGGCCGCGCCCGCAGTCGGCGCGCGCCCAGGGCCCCTACGTCCGCGTGGGTGAGGACGTCACCCTCATGGCCGACCAGGGCACCGACCCCCGCACGATCGAGGCGCTGCGCGCGATCCTGCACGCCCTGGGCGCCCGCACGGTCGTGGACGCCCAGCCGGGCGGCACGCCGCCGCCGAGCGGCCTGATCGTCCAGGCGGGCGGTCTGGGCGCCGAGGACGCCCTGCGGGCGCTCGGTGCCGGGCCCCTCGACGACCTGCCGACGGGCGGCTACCGGCTGGCCACGGGGCAGGTGGACGGCAGGCCGACGGTGGCCCTGGCGGGCGTGGGCGAGGACGGGCTGTTCCACGCGGCCCAGACCCTGCGTCAGCTGGCGGTGGACCACGACGGCGGGAAGGCGTTCGCCGGGGCGGTGATCCGCGACTGGCCGGGCACGGCGGTGCGCGGGCTGACCGAGGGCTTCTACGGGCAGCCGTGGTCGCTGAGCGAGCGGCTGGCGCAGCTGGACTTCATGGGCCGCACCAAGCAGAACCGCTATCTGTACGCGCCGGGCGACGACCCGTACCGCCAGGCCCGCTGGCGCGACCCCTATCCCGCCGAACAGCGCGCCGCCTTCCGGGAGCTGGCCGAGGGGGCCCGTCGCAACCACGTGACGCTGGGCTGGGCCGTCTCGCCGGGCCAGGCGATGTGCTTCTCCTCCGCGGAGGACGTGCGTGCGCTCAAGCGCAAGGTCGACGCGATGTGGGCGCTCGGCGTGCGGGCCTTCCAGCTCCAGTTCCAGGACGTCAGCTACAGCGAGTGGCACTGCGGCGCGGACGCCGACGCGTTCGGCTCCGGTCCGAAGGCCGCGGCGAAGGCGCAGGCGAAGGTGGCGGGGGCGCTCGCCGAGCATGTGGCCGGCAAGGGCCCCGAGGCGGCGCCGCTGTCGCTGCTGCCCACCGAGTACTACCAGGAGGGCCGCACCGCCTTCCGGCGGGCGCTGGCCGACGCGCTCGACCGGCGCGTGGAGGTGGCGTGGACGGGCGTGGGCGTCGTGCCCAAGACGATCACCGGCGGTGAACTGGCCGAAGCCCGCGCGGCCTTCGGCCACCCGCTGGTGACGATGGACAACTACCCGGTCAACGACTTCGCGCAGGACCGCCTCTTCCTCGGCCCGTACACCGGCCGGGAGCCGGCCGTCGCCGCCGGCTCGGCCGCGTTGCTGGCCAACGCCTCCGCGCAGCCCACCGCTTCCCGCATCCCGCTGTTCACCACCGCCGACTACGCCTGGAACCCCCGGGGTTACCGGCCCGAGGAGTCCTGGCGGGCGGCCGTCGCCGACCTGGCCGGCGACGACGCGGCCAGCCGCGAGGCGCTGGGGGCGCTGGCCGGCAACGACGCGTCGTCGGTGCTGGGCGGCGAGGAGTCCGCGTACCTCAAGCCGCTGCTGGACGAGTTCTGGGCCGCCCTCTCGGCCGCCGACGCGGGCCGGCTCTCCACCGCCGCCGACCGGCTGCGGGCCGCGTTCCGCACGATGGCCGGGGCCCAGAGCCGGCTCGGCCCCGCCCTCGGCGGCGAGGTGCGGCCCTGGCTGGAACAGCTGACCAGACACGGCGAGGCCGGCGTGCGGGCCGTCGACATGCTGACCGCCCAGGCCCGTGGCGACGGCGCCGCCGCCTGGCAGGCACAGCTGGACGTGCAGCGGCTGCGCGAGAGGATCCGGGCCGGCCGGGCGACCGTGGGCAAGGGCGTGCTGTCCCCCTTCCTGGACCGGGCGCTGGCGAGCGCCAACGGCTGGACCGGCGTCGACCGCCCGGTGCGCACCGCCGGCGAGGCCACCGACGGCGCCCCGGCCACCGCCGTGGTCCCGCGGCCGGGCGCGCCCCTGGACGTGCGGCTGCCCGAGCCGCACCCGCTGACCGTGGTCACCCTGCTCACCGACCCGGCGCCCGGGGTGCACGGCACGGCCTGGGCCCACGACGCGGCCGGCGGCTGGCAGCGGCTGGGGCCGCTGTCGGACAGCGGCTGGACGCAGGTGCCGGGCAAGGGCGTGCGGGCCGACGCGCTGCGCGTGGTGTGGGAGGGGAACACGGCGGCCGCGCCGCCCGCGGTGCACGAGGTCGCGCCCTGGTACGCCGACACCCCCACGGCCGATTTCGAACTGACGCCCGGCACGACGGACGCGGAGGCCGGCGGGCGGCCGGCGGTGCTCCAGGCCCGGATGATCAACCGGCGGCCGGAGCCGGTCACCGAGAAGCTCGTCGTCAAGGCCCCCCAGGGCGTCACCGTCAAGGCCCCGGCGGAGCTGACCGTGGCGCGCGGCGGCGTGGCCACCGCCCGGATCGAGCTGTCGGTCCCGGCGGGGGCGCCGGCCCGGGACCTGACCGTGCCGGTCAGCCTGGGCGGCCAGGAGCGGACGGTGACCGTCCGGGCGTACCCGCCGACCGGGGACACCGATCTGGCGCGCGGGGCGCGCGCGACGTCCTCGGGCGACGAGGCGGCGCGCTTCCCGGCCTCGGCGGCGATCGACGGGGATCCGCGGACCCGCTGGTCCTCCCGGCAGCGGGACGACGCCTGGTGGCAGCTGGAGCTGGGCCGCCCGGTGCGGCTGGGGCGTCTGGTGCTGCACTGGCAGGACGCCCACCCGGTCCGCTACCGGATCCAGGTGTCGCCGGACGGCCGCACCTGGCGGGACGCGGCGGTCGTCACCGACGGCAAGGGCGGGACGGAGTCCGTGCGCATGGACGCACCGGACGCACGCTTCGTGCGGGTCCAGGGCGAGAAGCGGGCCACCCGCTTCGGCTACTCGCTGTGGACGGTCGAGGCGTACGCCGTGCGGGAGCCGGGCAAGGACGGCGGAGCGCAGCAGCCGCACTGAGGCCGGCGGCCCGCGCGCCCGAGACCGGGCCATCGCCGGGCAGGGGCCACCGCACCGGGTGCCCCTGCGACGATGGCCCGGTCGTCTCAGGCGGAAATGCCGTCGATCCGGGCCATCGCGTCCTCCGCGCCGTATGCCTCCAGGTAAGGCAGCCAGCGCGGGTCCCTATGGCCCGTGCCGATGATCCGCCACGCCAGACCGGTCGGCGGTGCCGGCTGGTGGCGCAGCCGCCAGCCCAGCTCGGCGACGTGGCGGTCGGCCTTGACGTGGTTGCAGCGGCGGCAGGCCGCCACCACGTTCTCCCAGGCGTGCTGCCCGCCCCGGCTGCGCGGGACGACGTGATCGACGCTGGTTGCGACGCCACCGCAGTACGCGCAGCGCCCGCCGTCACGGGCGAAGAGTGCACGGCGGGTGAGCGGGACGGGGCCGCGAAAGGGGACCCGCACGAAGCGCTTCAGCCTGACGACGCTGGGTGCGGGGATGGTGCAGGACGCGCTGTGCAGATAGGCGCCGGTGTCCTCGAGGCTGATGGCCTTCTCGTTGAGGACGAGGATGAGCGCGCGGCGGAGCGGTACGACGCCGAGCGGCTCGTACGACGCGTTGAGGACCAGGACATGCGGCACGGGTGCCTCCTTGTACGCCGGCGGCGCGTGGCTCGCGCCGGGACGATCTCCTGCAAGTGTCCCCTGGCCCCTGGCCGAAGCGCCACCATCACCGGGTAACGGGTCTCAGGTGTTTTGGAGCACATCTCGACCACGCACGCGCAAGACCCGTCCCATATCGAACAGAACAACGGAGCACCTTGTCTGCCCCGTTAGTGTGGTGGGTCTGCCCCGCGCCGCTTCTCGACGCGGGTCTGTCCCACACCGGAGGGTTCCTGCTGTGTTCTGGTCCGCTGCCCTGGCCGCAGACTCGCCGCCGCCCGCCGCGCCGTCCCTGGGCGAGGCCACGCGCACGGCGAACGACGCCGCGGGCTGGGTCGAGGAGAACTGGTCCGTCTGGCTCAGCAACGGCCTGCGCATCATCCTGATCGTCGTGATCGCGGTCGCCATGCGCTCCCTGATCCGCCGCGCCATCACCAAGCTCATCGCGCGCATGAACCGCACGGCGCAGGCGGTCGACGGCACCGCCCTGGGCAGCCTGCTCGTCAACGCCGAGCGGCGCCGGCAGCGCTCGGAGGCCATCGGCTCGGTCCTGCGCAGCGTCGCATCGTTCCTGATCATGGGAACGGCGTCGCTGACGGTGCTGTCCGTCCTCAAGATCAACCTGGCGCCGCTGCTGGCCAGCGCCGGTGTGGCGGGTGTCGCCATCGGTTTCGGCGCCCGGAACCTGGTCACCGACTTCCTCTCCGGCGTCTTCATGATCCTGGAGGACCAGTACGGCGTGGGCGACGAGGTCGACGCGGGCGTCGCCACCGGTACGGTCATCGAGGTGGGCCTGCGCGTGACCAAGCTGCGCGGCGCGAACGGCGCCATCTGGTACGTGCGCAACGGCGAGGTCAAGCGCATCGGCAACCTCAGCCAGGGCTGGGCCATGGCCGAGGTGGATGTCACCCTCCGCTACGACGAGGACCTGGACCGGGCCCGTACGGTCATCGCGGCCGCCGGCGAGGAGATGGCCAAGGAACCGGCCTGGACCGAGAAGATCTGGGAGCCGGTCGAGGTCATGGGCCTGGACTCCGTGACGCTCGAGTCGGTGGTCGTCCGGGTGCAGGCCAAGACCATGCCGGGCTCCGCCGCGGGCGTCGCGCGCGAGCTGCGCTGGCGGATCAAGCAGGCGCTGGACCTGGCGGGCATCCGCATGGGCGCCCCGCTGCGCGTGGCCGAGGAGGAGCCGGCGCCGCTCCCCGACCCGACGGCGGCCGTGGCCGCGCCCTCGGCCCTGAACAACCCCACGTCGCCGCAGTCGCAGGCCACGACGCCGATACCGCAGCCGGCCCCGGTGCCGCCCGGGGCGACCCTCGGGAAGTAGCCGCCGCGGGCGGCCAGCGCGAGGGCTCCCTCACCGCCGATGTGGCGAGGGAGCCCTTCGTCGTCTCCGGTGCGCCCCGCGCGGGAGGCTCAGCCCTCCTGGAGGACCTTGTCCAGGAACTGGTCGACGTTGCCCCGCATCCGGGCCACGCGCTCCTCCACGGAGAGCGACTCCTTGTACCGCATCGTCATCAGCGGCACCTTCTTGCCGCGCACGTACAGCGGGCAGGCCAGGTCCGCGCAGATGTAGGCGCCGACCGTGTTGCCGTCGCGCCCGGAGGCGCCGACCTTGCGGGCGGCCAGCAGGGAGACGCCCGAGCCGGGGTGTCCGGTCAGGCAGAGCGAGCACATGGTGGTCTTCGTGAAGCTCCGGGGGCCGCCCTGCGGCACGCGCAGGGTGACGCCGGCCGGCTTCCCGTCCCGCACGGTGACGAGATAGCCGCGGTCCGGGGCGCCCGGGTCGCGCCAGCCCAGGAAGTCGAGGTCCTCCCAGGGCAGGTCCGCGAGGTCCCGGGGCAGGCTGATCCTGCGGGCTTCCCCCTTGGAGCAGTTGACGAAGGAGGCGCGTATGTCGTTCTCGCCCAGTGGTTCCATGAGGCGCGAACCTAACAGCGGGACGGCCGTGACGTCGCGTGAATTTCCGTGGCCCGGACACCTGCCCGGGGGGCGACCCCTTGACGCCCCGCCGGGCACCCGCATAGCTTCCCCTCACCGATAGGAAACCTTCTTTACAGACCTGGGCCGGCGCCGTGGCGCCGGCACCGGCGTCGTCGAAGGGCGGGTGCTTCAACGCCATGGCCGCAGCCGGTACCCCCGGAACACCACGCGTCCTGCGGGCCATGAACGACCGTGCCGCGCTCGACCTGCTGGTGGCCCACGGCCCCCTCACCCGCACCCGGCTCGGCGAGCTGACCGGGCTGTCCAAGCCCACCGCCTCCCAGCTGCTGGGCCGCCTGGAGGCGGCCGGCCTGGTCCGCGCCACCGGGAACGTCACCGGCCGGCCCGGCCCCAGCGCCCTGCTGTACGAGGTGAATCCGGGCATCGCGCACGTCGCCGCCCTCGCCGTGGACGAGGAGGGCATCTCGGCGGCCGTCGCGGACATCACCGGCGCCGTGCTGGGCGAGCACCGCACCCGGGCGCGGGCCACGGACGAGCCGGGGCGCGCCCGCACCGTCGAGCAGGTCGCCGAGGCGTTCACGGCGGCGCTCGGCGCCGCCGGGATCACCGCGCGCGACGTCCACCGCACCGTCGTGGCCACCCACGGGGCGCTCGATCCGCGCACCGGGCGGCTGCGCTACGCCGCGCACCTGCCCGGCTGGAGCTCCCTCGTGCTCCCCGACGACCTGGCCGAGGCCACCGGCACGCCGGTCACGATCGAGAACGACGTCAATCTGGCCGCCCTCGCCGAACGTCACGAGGGTGCCGCCCGGGACTGCCGGAACTTCGTGCTCCTGTGGGCCGACGAAGGGGTCGGCGCCGCCGTCGTGCTCGGCGGCACCCTGCTGCGGGGTGCGCACGGCGGCGCCGGCGAGATCGGCTACATGCCCCTGCCGGGGGCGCCGCTCGCGCGCGGCGGCCCCGAGACCTTCGCGGGCCCGGACGCCGGGGGCGGCTTCCAGATGCTCGCCGGCTCGCCCGCCGTCCTCCGGCTGGCCCGCGCCCACGGCATCGACGCGGCGACCGTGTCCGAGGCGCTGGCCCTGGCCGCCGCGACCCCGGGGGCGGGCGAGGCGGTCCTGGCCGAGCTCGCCGCCCGCCTCGCCACGGGTCTGGCGGCGGTCGTGGCCGTCGTCGACCCCGAACTGGTGGTGCTCTCCGGCGAGGTCTGCCGGGCCGGGGGCGAGCGGCTGCGCGACCTGGTCGAAACGGAACTGACCGGACTGGCCCTTCCTCGGCCGCGGCTGCGGCTGAGCGCCCTCAAGGAGGCACCGGTGCTGACCGGGGCGCTCCAGGTCGCGCTCGCGGACGTACGGGACACCGCCTTCGACACCGCCTGAAACCGGCCCGCTCCCCCGTTCCGCCCGCGTCGTCTCCCCACCCGCCCGTCGCGATGGAAGGACTGCCATGCCGCGCAGCCGTCGCCGGTTACCCCCGACCGTGCTCCTCCCCCTCCTGATGATCGCGGGGCTGCTGCTGCCCGGCTGCGCCAACCCCGGTGCCGGAAGCGCCGCCGACGACCCGACCCGGCCCGTCACCCTGCGGTTCTGGCACGGCTGGTCGGAGAAGCGCGAGGTCAAGGCGATCGACGACTCCCTCGCCCGGTTCCACCGGCTCCATCCGAACATCCGGGTGAAGACGACGGGCAACGTCACCGACGCCACCGTGAACCAGGCGCTCCGGGCCGGCGGGGGCGCCGCCCCCGACGTGGTCTCGTCCTTCACCACCAACAACGTGGGCCAGTACTGCTCGTCGGGCATGTGGGTCGACCTCGACCCGTTCCTCGCGAAGTCGGGCGTCGACAAGACGGCCGTCTTCCCCCGGACGCTGCTGGACTACTCCGCCTACGAGGGCAGGCAGTGCGCGCTGCCGCTGCTCGCCGACGCCTACGGGATGTACTACAACCTGGACGCCTTCGAGAAGGCGGGCGTCTCCCGGGCGCCGCGCACCCTGTCCGAGCTGAAGGAGACCGCCGTCAAGCTCACCGAGCGCGCGGCCGACGGCTCGTACCGGCAGCTCGGCTTCATGCCGAACCTCCGGCTCTACCAGAACAGCGTCGACCGGTTCTTCGCCCAGTGGGGGCCGCGGTACTTCGACGACAAGGGCAAGTCGGCGCTCGCCCGGGAGCCCGCCACGAAGCGGTTCCTCACCACGCAGCGGGACCTCGTCACGGCGCTCGGCGGCTACGGCCCGCTGGAGACCTTCCGCGCCACGTTCGGCGAGGAGATGTCCTCGCAGAACGCCTTCCTCACCGGAAAGCTGGCGATGCACATGGACGGTGAATGGCGCGGCCTGATGCTGGCGAAGGCCGCACCGGGATTCCGCTGGGCCACCGCCCCGATGCCGGTGCCGGACGACCGGGCCGACACCTACGGCCGGGGCTATCTGACGGGCACGGTCGCCGGCATCGCCCACAGCAGCAAGCACCAGAACGCCGCCTGGGAGCTGGTGAAGTTCCTGACGACCGACACCGACCAGGTCGTCGCCTTCGCGAACGCCATCCACAACGTGCCGTCCACGAACGCCGCGCTCGCCTCACCGCGGCTCGACGCCGACCCCGCCTTCCAGACCTTCCTCCGCATCGCCCGCGACCCGCGCAGCACCGGCATGCCGCCCTCGGTCAACGGCGGGCAGTACATCGTCACGTTCCAGGACTTCGCCTACGACGTCGAGGCGGGCAAGGTCCGCGACCTGGACAAGGGGCTGCGCGCGCTCGACCGGCAGATAGACGACGACAACCTCCAGTCCGCCACCTGAGGAACCCCGCCATGGCCCCCCGCTCCCCCGCCCCCGGACTGCGCCGCAAGCACCTGCGCCGACGGCTGCGCACCCTCGGCTTCCTCTCCCCCTGGCTGGTCGGCTTCACCGTCTTCTTCGGCTACCCGCTCGTCGCCACCGTCTACTTCTCCTTCATGCACTACAACCAGATCCGGGCGCCGTCCTTCGTGGGGCTGCGCAACTGGAAGTACGTGCTCGGCCAGATGCCGCTGTTCGGACCGGCCCTGTGGAACACGCTGTGGCTGGTGGTGGTGATGGTGACCCTGCGGGTGGTCTTCGGGCTGGGCGTCGGGCTGCTGGTCACCCGGCTCACGTCCGGGGTGGGGCTGTTCCGCACCGCCTTCTACCTGCCCTGCCTGGCGCCGCCGGTGGCCGCGACCGTCGCCTTCGTCTTCCTGCTGAACCCGGGTACGGGACCGGTCGACGAGGCCCTGTCGGCGCTCGGCGTCACCGCCCCCCGGTGGTTCAACGACCCCGACTGGGCCAAGCCGTCGCTGGTGCTGCTGTCGCTGTGGGGCGTCGGCGACCTGATGGTGGTCTTCATGGCGGCCCTGCTGGACGTGCCCCGGGAGCAGTACGAGGCCGCCGAGCTCGACGGGGCGGGGGCGCTGGCGAAGTTCCGCTACGTCACCTGGCCGTCGATCACTCCCGTCGTGATGTTCGCGGTCGTGACGGGCGTCGTGCAGACCATGCAGTACTACACGCAGGCGCTGGTCGCCGGGAAGCTGGCCTCCGGCGTCAACACCGGCCCCGGCTCGACCGTCCAGCCGGGCTATCCCGACCACTCCACGCTCACCGTGCCGCAGCTGATCTACTCGCTCGGCTTCCAGAACTTCAACACCGGTGCCGCGTGCGTGCTCTCGCTCGTGCTCTTCGTCATCGCCATGGCGGTGACCTCCCTGCTGATGCGCAGGCGAGCCGGTCTGCTCACCGCGGAGGACTGACCCATGACGACGCGCAGGCGCTCCGGCCGCACCACCCGCGGCCGGGTCCTCCACTGGATAGCCGTGCACACCACGGCTGTGGCGGCGGCCCTGTTCTTCCTCCTGCCGTTCGTCTTCGTCTTCCTGACGTCCGTCATGAGCGACGAACAGGCCATGAGCGGCGAGCTGTGGCCGCGCGGCTGGCACTGGTCGAACTACGAGGCCGTGCTCGACGCCCCCGGATTCCTCGACTGGTGGCGCAACTCGCTGATCTACGCGGGGCTGGGCACGCTCTTCGCCGTGTGCTCCTCCCTGCCGGTCGCCTACGCCCTGGCGAAGTTCCGCTTCCGGGGCCGGCGGCCGGCGGTGCTGCTGGTCGTCGCCACGATGATGCTGCCGCCGCAGGTGGTGGTCGTCCCGATGTACCTGGTGTGGGCCCAGCAGCTGCACCTGTCGGGCTCGCTGTGGCCACTGATCGTTCCGCTCGCCTTCGGCGACGCGTACTCCATCTTCCTGCTGCGGCAGTTCCTGCTGACGATCCCCCGCGAGTACCTGGAGTCGGCGAAGGTGGACGGCTGCGGCGAACTGCGCACGCTGACGCGGATCGTCGTGCCGATGGCCAAGCCGGGCATAGCGGCGGTCGCGCTCTTCCAGTTCTTCTTCTGCTGGAACGACTACTTCGGACCGCAGATCTACGCCGCGCAGAACCCGGGCGCCTGGACCCTCTCCTACGGCCTGGAGTCGTTCAAGAGCGCCCACGGCGTCAACTGGAACCTGACGATGGCGGCGACGGCGCTGGTCATGGCCCCGGTCGTCCTCGTCTTCTTCTTCGCCCAGAAAGCCTTCGTCGAAGGCGTCACCCTCACCGGAGTAAAGGGCTGATCGACATGAAACTCGCAGTGGTCGGCGGAGGCTCGACCTACACCCCGGAACTCGCCGACGGGTTCGCCCGGCTGCGCGACGCGCTGCCGGTGACGGAGCTGGTGCTCGTCGACCCGGTCGCGGACCGGCTGGAGCTCGTCGGCGCCCTCGCCCGGCGGATCTTCGCCCGGCAGGGCCACCCCGGCCGGGTCTCCTGGACCGGCGACCTGGACGCGGCCGTCGACGGCGCCGACGCGGTGCTGCTCCAGCTGCGCGTCGGCGGTCAGGCGGCCCGCGACAAGGACGAGACCTGGCCGCTGGAGTGCGGCTGCGTGGGCCAGGAGACGACCGGTGCCGGCGGCCTCGCCAAGGCGCTGCGCACGGTGCCCGTGGTGCTCGGCATCGCCGAGCGGATCAGGCGCCGCAACCCCGGCGCGTGGATCGTGGACTTCACCAACCCGGTCGGGATCGTCACCCGTGCCCTGCTGACGGCCGGGCACCGGGCCGTCGGGCTGTGCAACGTGGCCATCGGCTTCCAGCGCAAGTTCGCGAGGCTGCTGGGGGTCGCCCCGGAGGAGGTGTCGCTCGACCACGTCGGCCTCAACCACCTCACGTGGGAGCGCGCGGTGCTCGTGGGCGGCGAGGACGTGCTGCCGCGCCTGCTCGCCGAGCACGGCGACGCCGTCGCGGCCGACCTGCGCATGCCGCGCGGGCTGCTGGACCGGCTGGGCGCCGTGCCCTCGTACTACCTGCGCTACTTCTACCAGCACGACGAGGTCGTGCGGGAGCTGAAGGGCAGGCCCTCGCGGGCGGCCGAGGTCGCGGAGATGGAGAAGCGGCTGCTGGCGCTGTACGCCGACCCGGCGCTCGACGAGAAACCGGAGCTCCTCGCCCGGCGCGGCGGCGCCTTCTACTCGGAGGCGGCCGTCGCGCTGACCTCCTCGCTGCTGACGGGCGCCGGTGACGTCCAGGTGGTCAACACGTTCAACAGCGGCACCTTCCCCTTCCTGCCCGACGACGCCGTGATCGAGGTGCCCGCGGCGGTGGACGCGCGCGGCGCCCACCCCCTGCCCGCACGCCCCCTGGAGCCGCTGTACGCGGGTCTGGTCGCCCATGTGACGGCGTACGAACAGCTGGCCCTGGAAGCGGCCCTCAAGGGCGGGCGCGACCGGGTGTTCGAGGCACTCCTGGCGCATCCCCTGGTGGGCCGGATCGCCCAGGCGGACCAGCTGACCGACAGCCTGATCGCTCACAACCGGGAGCACCTCGCGTGGGCGTGACCGCGGCGCTGCTCGCCGTGGACGCGGGCAACAGCAAGACCGACGTGACGCTGGTGGACACCGGCGGCCGGGTGCTGGCGTCGGCGCGCGGCGGGGGCTTCCAGCCGGTACGCACGGGCACCGGGCCGGCGGTGGCGGACCTGGCGCGGATCGTGGCCGAGGTGGTGGAGAGGGCCGCTCCGTGCGGTGCGCCCCGTGTGGCGCACGTCCAGGCGTGCCTGGCCAACGCGGACCTGCCGGTGGAGGAGGAGCGGCTGACGGCGGAGATCGCCGCCCAGGGGTGGGCCCCCTCGGTGACGGTCGTCAACGACACCTTCGCCCTGCTGCGCGCCGGGCTGCCCGACGGGGGCGAACCCACGGGCGTGGCCGTCGTGTGCGGGGCCGGCATCAACTGCGCGGGGCTCGCGCCCGGCGGGCGGACGGCCCGCTTCCCCGCCCTCGGCCGGATCTCCGGCGACTGGGGCGGCGGCGGCTACCTCGCGGAGGAGGCGCTGTGGCTGGCGGCCCGCGCGGCGGACGGCCGGGGCGAGGCCACGGCCCTGTCCGCCGCGCTGCCCGCCCACTTCGGGCTGGCCGGCATGGCGGAGCTCGTGGAGGCCCTGCACCTGGGACACGTCCCGTGGGAGGACCGGTACCGGCTGACGCCGGTGCTCTTCGCGGTGGCCGCGGCCGGTGACGAGGTCGCGCGGACCGTCGTGGTGCGCCAGGCCGAGGAGGTGGTCACGATGGCCACCACCGCGCTGGCCCGGCTGGACCTGCTGGAACACGAGGTCCCGGTGGTGCTGGGCGGTGGGGTGCTCGCGGCCGGCCACCGGCTGCTGCACGAGCGGATCGGGGCGCTCCTGGCCCGGCGCGCCCCGCTGGCGGTGCCCCGGGTGGTGACCGCCCCGCCCGTGCTGGGCGCGGCGCTGCTGGCCCTGGACCACGCGGGGGCGCCGGAGACGGCCCACGCCCGGCTGCGCGCCCACTACGCCGGCGGCTAGCGCCCGGACTCGTACGGGAACCGAACAGACCCGGCACACGTGTAGAGAAGGGACGGCCGGCACGGACGCCCCGTCGTGAAGATCCCGATCCGAACAAGATCGATGCACGACCGGTGTGTTTGTCAGTCCCTGCGGCCATACTGCTGGCCGGGCACCCGTCCTGGCGCCGCCGCACCGGCGCCGGGACACCGCCGGCGACCAAGGGGGAGGTCACGTGTCATCAGGGCAGCCGGATCCTGGCACGCGACGCACTGCCTGGCGCGAGGGCGTGGACCGGCTGAGAGCCTCGGCCACGACCGAACCGGGCAGACTGCGCATCATCGGGGCCGCCCTGGCCGGCCTGCTGGTCCTGTTCGGCGCCGTCACCGCCTGGCAGGTCACCGACCGCGCGGCGGCCGCGGACGCCGTGGTCGGGCGCAGCCAGCCGCTGAGCGCCGACGCCGCCGACATCTACCGCTCGCTCGCCGACGCCGACACCACCGCCGCGGGCGGCTTCCTCGCCGGGGGGCAGGAGCCGGCCGCGGTCCGGCGGCGGTACGAGCAGGACATCTCCCTCGCGTCCGAGCTCCTGGTGCGGGCGTCCGCCAACACCAGCGGCTCGGACACCGCGCGCCGGCAGATATCCCTGCTCAACGCGCAGCTGCCGCTCTACACCGGTCTCGTGGAGACCGCCCGCGCCACCAACCGGCAAGGCCTCCCGCTGGGCGGCGCCTACCTGCGCTATGCGAGCGAGCGGATGCGCGAGGAGCTGCTGCCCGCCGCCCGGGGGCTGTACGAGGCCGAGACGGGCAGGCTGGGCGCCGACTACGCCCGCGCCGAGGCCTGGCCCTGGGCCGCGCTGGGCACCGGCGCCCTGGCCCTGGGCGCCCTCGGCTGGGCCCAGCGCCGCAACTACCTGCGCACCAACCGGGTCCTCAACCGGGGGATGCTGGCAGCCACCGGCGCCGCCACGCTGACGCTGCTGTGGCTCGCGGCCGGCCACGGCCTGGCCCGCGCCCAGCTGGGCGACTCCCACGAGCACGGGGCCAGGTCCCTCCAGGTGCTGAACGAGGCCCGGATCGCCGCGCTCCAGGCCCGGGGCGACGAGAGCCTGACCCTGGTGGCGCGCGGCGCCGTGCTCACTCCGGGCGGCGACGACGCCTACGAGGCCGGCTATCTGACGGGCATGCACCGGCTGATCGGCGGCACCGGCCCGGACGCCGGAGCCGGCAGCCTGCTGGACCGGGCGCGCTCCCTGGCGGACGGCTCCACGGGGCGCGAGCCGGTGACCGACGCGATGGAGGCCGTACGGGAGTGGCAGCGGCGGCACGCCGACGCCCGGGCCGCCGACGTCGGCGGCTACTACGAACGCGCGCTGCCGAAGGTGATCGGCGACAAGGACAGCACGGCCGAGACGTTCGACCGGGTGGACACCGCGCTGCGCCGGGCCCTGGTGAGCGAGCAGGGCGACTTCCGGCGCGCCGCGGACGGCGGGCGCGACGCGCTCACCGGACTGGCCGCCGGAGCCGCCGTGCTGGCCGTGCTGGGCGCCGCGGGCGCGGTGCTCGGCATCGGGCGCAGGCTGTCGGAGTACCGGTGACGCGGGGAGGCGGGGGCATGGGCGGGCGGTCCGGGGGAGCGGTCGCGGCGGCGGTGCGGGCCGCGCCGTGCGCGGTGGCCGTGGTGGCCGCCGCGGTGCTGTGGCCGGTCCCCGCGGACGCCGGCGGCGCTCACCGGGCGGCCCCCGCGGCGGCCCGCCCGCCGGCCGGCCCGGCGTCCGCCGCGTGCGCGGACCCGGAGGCCAGCCTGCGGCCGCGGACCACCGACGGCCCGGCCGTACGGCGCATCAAGGACCGCGGCCGGCTGATCGCGGGCGTCGACCAGAACAGCTACCGCTGGGGCTACCGCGACCCGGCCACCCGCGAGCTGAGCGGCTTCGACATCGACCTCGTACGGGCCGTGGCCAAGGCCGTCCTCGGCGACCCCGACAAGGTCACCTTTCTGGCGATCCCCACCAACCAGCGCATACCCGCGCTGGAAAAGGGCAAGGTGGACATCATCGCGCGCACCATGACCATCAACTGCGACCGGATCAAGCAAGTCGCCTTCTCGACGGCCTATTTCGAGGCCGGGCAGCAGGTGCTGGCCCCCAAGGGCTCACCGGTCACGGCGTTCGACGACAGCCTGAAGGGGAAGAAAGTCTGTACGGCCAAGGGCTCCACGGGCGAGAGCGAGCTGAGGCACGAGTCGCACGGCGCCTCCGTGCTGACCGTGCCCAACCAGCTCGACTGCCTGGTGCGGCTCCAGCTGGGACAGGTCGACGCGGTGATCACCGACAGCGCGCTGGCCGCCGGGCAGGCGGCCCAGGACCCGTCCGTGCGACTCGTCGGCAAACCGTTCACCACCGAGTCGTACGGCGTGGCGATGAACCTGGGCGACGAAGACCTGGTACGCCGGGTCAACGCAGTACTGGAGGACTATCGCCGCGGCGGCGACGACAGCCCCTGGATGCTGGCCTACCGCAAGTGGCTGGCGGCCGACCTCAAGGGGATCACCGCGCCGCCGCAGCCGAAGTACAAGGACTGACGGACCCTGCGGCGCGCGCCGCGGACACGACAGGAGAGGGGATCGATGGCGGTCGCGGGGCCCACCGGGCCGGCCTTGAGCCGCGAGGAGGTGGACCGTGCGCTGGCGAGGCTCGCCGCGGAGCACGAGGCCGTCGAGTCCTCGCTGCTCGCCCTCCAGGACCACGCCGGCCGGCGGCTCCTGGAAGGCGCCGAGCTGAACGGCACCACCCTGAGCCGGTGGACGGCCACCGAGCAGCTCATCACCCAGCTGTGGGTGTACTTCGACGCCTACACCGACGCGCTGGAGTCGGCCCGCGAGCTGCGCGGCCGCCGGCGCTGGCCCACCCAGACGGAGCTGTCCGAGCTCACCGACCTGCTCTCGGGCACCGCCCTGATCCTGCCCTCCGGCCCCCCGGCGGCCACCGCGCTCGCCCTGGGCCCCGCCGCCCGGCTCAGCGAGCGCATGAGCCTGACGGAGCTGGTCGAGCGGATGAACGGCTGGTACGCCCAGGCGCTGGACGTGGTCGTCACGGCCGACGCCGTCTGGTCCGCGCTGCCGGCCCGCATCGACCTGCTCGCCGCCGAGCTGCAGCGCACCCGCGCCCTCGCCCACTCCGTGGGCGTGCGTCCGGGCGAGCACCCCTCCGGCGACGACCTGGAGGAGATCGCCCGCGAACTGGCCGCGCTGCGATCCGAGGTGATATCGGATCCGCTCGCCTTCTGGGCCGGCGCCTCCCCCAGCGCGGCCCCCGGTGGCGGCCGCCCCGACACCACCCGCTACGACCGCGCCGCCCGGGCCCTGGAGGACGTGCGCCGGGAGGTGGAAGCCGTGCTGGACGTCCGGCAGGACGCCGAGCAGCGGCTGATGCGCGTGCGCGACGTCCTCTCGCGCGCCGACCGCACCCTCGGCGAGGCCCGCCTGGCGCGGACCGAGGTCCTCTCGAAGATCGCCGCCTATGAGGTGCCGGCCGTCTCCGGGCCGCCCACCGCGCTGTACGAGCAGCTGTCCGCCGCCGCCGAGCACCGCAGGCACGCCCGGTGGCACCGGCTCTCGCCGCTCCTGGACGGCCTGGAGCAGCGGGCCGACGAGGAGCTGCTGCGGGCCCGCGAGTCGCTGACGGCGGTGACCGCGCCCCTGGCCGTCCGGGCCGAGCTGCGCGGCCGCCTGGACGCGTACAGGGCGAAGGCGTCGCGGCTCGGGCTGGCCGAGGACCTCTTCGTCGTCGAGCGGTACGACGTGGCGCGGCGCATGCTGTGGAGCGCGCCCTGCGACCTGGTCGCCGCGGAGAACGCGGTCCTGCGCTACCAGCGGGCCGTGACGGGCACGCCGGACCCGCCGGCCGGGCCGGCCGCCGCGGGGCCCGCCGACCACAGGGGGGACGCGTGAACGGCACGAGCTGTCAGCGGCAGGACTGCGCCGGTTCGTACGAGGACGTCGGCGGCGGCGAGTTGTACTGCGACGTCTGCGGGCTCGCCCCGGTCGTCTCGCCGGGCGGGCGGCTCTCCTCGCCGGCCACGGGCGTCACGCGCCCGGGCGGGCGGGGCGGGGCCGTGGCCGAGGGCCAGGTCG
Source organism: Streptomyces cinnamoneus (assembly GCF_002939475.1). Classification (NCBI taxonomy): domain Bacteria; kingdom Bacillati; phylum Actinomycetota; class Actinomycetes; order Kitasatosporales; family Streptomycetaceae; genus Streptomyces; species Streptomyces cinnamoneus. Next base: position 2,425,190 of record NZ_PKFQ01000001.1, read on the forward strand.
GCCCGGGTTCCGGCCGTTCGTCCTCCGGTTCCGGTTCCGGCTCCTCGTCCGGACCGTCGCGGCGGGGCTCGGCCGGCTCGGGACGTTCCTCCCGGTCGTCGGGCTCGCGGCGCTCGGTGTCCGGCCGGCTGTCCCTGTCGGCCTCCGCCGACACCGAGGGCACGGGCCCGCCGTCGGTGTCGGTGCGCAGCGGCCGGCAGTCCACCGGCGGCTCGTCCGGCCGGCACCGGCTGGGCGCCGGCCTGGTGGCCATGCCGGGCGTGCCGCGGCCCGATCCGCGCACCGCCGTGCTGGCCGACCCGGAGGTGCCCGAGCGCAAGCGGTTCTGCAGCAGGAGCGACTGCGGTGCCGCGGTGGGGCGTGCGCGCGGTGACCGGCCCGGGCGCGTCGAGGGCTTCTGCACCAAGTGCGGCCACCCGTATTCGTTCGTGCCCAAGCTGCACCCGGGCGACGTGGTGCACGGCCAGTACGAGGTGGCCGGCTGCCTCGCGCACGGCGGACTGGGCTGGATCTACCTGGCGATCGACCGCGCGGTCTCCGACCGGTGGGTGGTGCTCAAGGGCCTGCTCGACACGGGGGACGAGGACGCGCTGGCCGCCGCCGTCTCCGAGCGGCGCTTCCTCGCCGAGATCGAACACTCCAACATCGTGCGCATCTACAACTTCGTCGAGCACCTCGACCAGCGCACCGGCAGCCTCGACGGCTACATCGTCATGGAGTACGTGGGCGGGAAGTCGCTCAAGGAGATCGCCAACGACCGGCGCGCCCCCGACGGCAGACGCGACCCGCTGCCGGTCGAGCAGGCGTGCGCCTACGGCATCGAGGCCCTGGAGGCGCTGGCCCACCTGCACAGCCGCAACCTGCTCTACTGCGACTTCAAGGTCGACAACGCCATCCAGCAGCAGGACCAGCTCAAGCTCATCGACATGGGCGCGGTCCGCCGCATGGACGACCACGACAGCCCCATCTACGGCACGGTCGGCTACCAGGCCCCCGAGGTCGCCGAGGTGGGCCCCTCGGTGGCCTCCGACCTCTACACGGTGGCGCGCACCCTGGCCGTGCTCACCTTCGACTTCCAGGGCTACACGAACGTCTTCGCCGCCAGTCTGCCCGACCCGGGCCACATCGAGGTCTTCGGCCGCTACGAGTCCTTCTACCGGTTGCTGGTGCGGGCCACCGACCCCGATCCGGCACGGCGGTTCGCGTCCGCCGACGAGATGGCGGAGCAGCTGACGGGGGTGCTGCGGGAGATCGTGGCGCTCCAGACGGGCACGCCCCGGCCCGCGCTGTCCACGTTGTTCGGGCCGGAGCCCAAGGTGGTGGACACCGCGCTCTTCCGGGCCCGCACCGACGACGTCTCGGCGCTGGGCGCGCGGGTGACGAGCCGTCGGGCGCGGGGGGCCGCCGCCGCGCCGGCCGCGGGCCCGGTGCCCGCGGGCGGCGCGGCCGCCGTGGCCGTCGCGCCCCTCGACGCGCGGGCCGCCGCGCTGGCCCTGCCGCTCCCCCGGGTCGACGCCGACGACCCCAACGCGGGCTTCCTGGCCGGGCTCCTCGCCTCCCAGCCGGCCGAGCTGGACGCCGCCCTGCGCGCCGCCCCCGTGGACTCGCCGGAACTGCGGCTGCGCCGCGTCCGGGCCCGGCTGGAGCTGGGTGAGGACGAGCCGGCGGCGCAGACGCTCGCCGCGCTGGAGGCCGCCCGGCCCGACGACTGGCGCACCATCTGGTACCGGGGCGTCCACGCGCTCGCCACCGGCGACCACGAGCGGGCCGCCCTGTCCTTCGACGCCGTCTACGACGCGTTCCCCGGCGAGCCCGCCCCGAAGCTGGCGCTGGGCGTGTGCGCGGAGACGCTCGGCCAGCTCGACAACGCCGCCGAGTACTACCGGCTGGTGTGGTCGACCGACCCCGGTTTCGTCAGCGCCGCCTTCGCGCTGGCCCGGGTGCGGCTCGCCGCCGGTGACCGGGCCGGCGGGGTGAGCGCGCTGGAGTCCGTGTCGGAGGCGTCCATCCACTATACGGCGGCGCGCATCGCAGCCGTGCGCGCCCGGCTGCGGCAGCGCTCCCCGCGGGAGGCCCGGCTGGGCGACGACCTGCGGGCGGCCGCCGGGCAGGTGGAGCGGCTCGCGGACTTCGGGCTGGACGCGGTGCGGCGCGAGCAACTGGCGACGGAGGTGCTGGGCACCGCCCTCGACTGGGTGCTGTCCGGCGGCGGCACGGCCGGCGGCGCGCCGCCGGACTCCGGGCCGCTGCTCGGCAGCGCCCTGGACGAGCGGGGCCTGCGGTTCGGGCTGGAACGCTCGTACCGCGTGCTGGCCCGGCTCGCCCAGCGCGGTGAGGAACGGATCGAACTGGTGGAACGGGCCAACCGTTACCGCCCCAGGACATGGGTGTGATCGATGTCGCAACTGCCCCCACAGCTGACGGCGTGCCCCGTCTGTCACGAGCCACTGGAGCCGGCCGACAACTTCTGCGGCGGCTGCGGCGCGGACCTGTCGGCGGCGCCACCCCCCGGCGACACGGGGTGGCGGCGGACGGACACGCCGGTGGTCCGGGGAGCGGACGACCACCGCGCCGCCCCGCCGGGCGGCGCCGTGCCCGCCCAGCCGGCCCACGGCGCCGGCACCGGCAGGGCCTGCCCGGCCTGCCGGTCGGGCATGATCGACAACGACGGGTACTGCGAACACTGCGGGCAAGCACAGCCGCACGAACGGGATCACATGGAGCACGAGTCGGCAGGCGTCGCGGCGGTCAGCGACCGCGGCCTGCGCCACCACCGGAACGAGGACGCGTTCACCGTGTCCACCACCGACCTCCCCGACGGGCCGCCGGTCGTCGTCGCGGTCGTCAGCGACGGGGTCTCCTCCGCCGCCCGGCCCGACGAGGCGTCGGCCGCCGCCTGTGCCGCCGCCCACGACGAGCTGACGACGGCGCTCGCCGGGGGCACCCCGCCGCGCGAGGCCACCCATCACGCCGTGGTCCGCGCCGCCGAGGCCGTCAGTTCGCTGGCGGCCACCGCCGCCGAGGCCCGCGAGCACGACCGCTACCGCCAGGAGAACGCGCCCGCCTGCACGATCGTCAGCGCGGTCGTCACCGGCGACCTGCTGACGGTCGGCTGGGTCGGCGACAGCCGCGCCTACTGGGTGCCCGACGACCGCTCCACCCAGCCCGCCCGGCTCACCGAGGACGACTCGTGGGCCGCGCAGATGGTGGCCGCGGGCCTGATGTCGGAGGCCGAGGCCTACGCCGACGAGCGCGCCCACGCGATCACCGGCTGGCTCGGGGCGGACGCCTACGAGGTCGAGCCGCACACCGCCTCGTACCATCCCGACCGGCCCGGCGTGGTGATCGTCTGCACGGACGGCCTGTGGAACTACGCCGAGTCCGCCGAGCACATGGCGGCCATCGTGCCCCCCGACGCCCGCTCCCGGCCGCTGGAGTGCGCACGGCGTCTGCTCGCCCACGCCCTGGACGGCGGGGGCCACGACAACGTAACAGTGGCGGTACTGCCGTTCCCGGCCCGGCCCGAGGGGGCAGGATCGGCCTGACGGCCCGAGCGTCCACGGGGGGATCGTAAGGCGGTGCCGGCTTCCTGGGGGCCCGCATGGCCGTCCGCCCGCCGCACGCCCATGTGAGCACCACCGCTCGGACCACGGGGAGTACGAAGGAGGCGGATCAGATGGCGGATCGGACGGGCAGCCGGGGGGCGGGACTCACGCATCCGGGAGTGCCGGGGTTCTCTGTCGAGGTGTACCAGAACGTCAACCTCCCCGAGGGCGGCCGCGAGGTCAACGCGATCGTCACGGTCACCGCGGACGGCGGCGGCCCGGCGGTGCCGGTGCCTTCGGCGTCCCCTTCGCCGTCCGCCTTCCCGCTGAGCGCTCCCGCGCCGGACGCGGCCGTGGTGCTGATGGTCGACTGCTCCGGCTCGATGGACTATCCGCCGGCCAAGATGCGCAGTGCCAGGGAGGCGACGGCCGCCGCCGTCGACGCCCTGCGCGACGGCGTCGCCTTCGCCGTCGTCGCCGGCACCCACCAGGCCCGGGAGGTCTATCCGGCCGGCGGGCGGCTCGCGGTGGCCGACGCCACGACCCGGGGGCAGGCCAAGGAGGCGCTGCGCAAGCTCAGTCCGGGCGGCGGCACCGCCATCGGCACGTGGCTGCGCACGGCCGACCGGCTGCTGTCCTCCTCCGACGCCTCCATACGCCACGGCATCCTGCTCACCGACGGCCGCAACGAGCACGAGGAGCCGGATGCCCTGAGGGCCTCCCTGGACGCCTGCGCGGGGAGGTTCACCTGCGACGCGCGCGGCGTGGGGACGGACTGGAAGGTCCAGGAGGTCACCGGCATAGCCTCCGCCCTGCTCGGCAGCGCCGACATCGTCGCCGATCCGGCCGGCCTCGCCGAGGACTTCACCCGCATGATGGAGGCGGTCATGGGCAAGGAGGTCGGGGACGTCTCCTTGCGGCTGTGGACCCCGCAGGGCGCCGAGGTGGTGTTCGTCAAACAGGTGGCCCCCACGGTCGAGGACCTGAGCGACCGCCGCCGGGAGGCCGGCCCGCGGGCCGGTGACTACCCGACCGGCTCCTGGGGCGACGAGTCCCGCGACTACCACGTCTGCGTGCGGGTGCCGAGCGCCCACGTGGGACAGGAGATGCTCGCCGCCCGCGTCTCCCTGGTCCTGCCCACTCCCGACGGCGCGCCCCCGCACGTCCTGGCGCAGGGGCTGGTGCGCGCGGTGTGGACGGACGACCTGGTGGCGTCGACGGCCCTCAACCCGCAGGTCGCCCACTACACCGGCCAGGCCGAGCTGGCCCAGGCCATCCAACAGGGCCTGGACCTGCGCAAGTCGGGGGACCTCGACGGGGCCACCGCCAAGCTCGGCCGGGCCGTGCAGCTGGCCAGCCGCTCGGGCCACGCGGACACCGCGAAGCTGCTGGCCAAGGTGGTGGACGTCGTGGACGCGGCGAACGGTACTGTGCGGCTGAAGGCGAAGGTCTCGGAGGAGGCGGAGATGACGTTGGAGACGCGCTCCACCAAAACCGTCCGCGTGAAGAAGTGAAGTAGAGCGAACGGCTCGTCCGCGCACGACCTGTCGTCCGCGCGGGGATTTTGTCGACACGGCGCTAGAGGGGGAATCGACCGACATGCCGACCTGCCCGAACGGCCACCAGTCGGAGGCCGAAGACTGGTGCGAGGTGTGCGGCCACCGGATGTCGGGGCCGGCAAGGCCCCCGGGTGCCGTTCCCCCGCCCCCGCCCGCGCCGCCCGGTGGCGGCTACGGCTATCCGCCCGGCGGCGGCGACCCCACAGTGCAGGCGGAGCTGTGCCCGCAGTGCCGCACGCCCCGGGAGGCGCAGGCACCCTTCTGCGAGGAGTGCCGCTACAACTTCCTGACCAGGTCGGCCACGCCCTACGCGCCGCCGCCCCCGTCGGCGCAGGGCTTCCAGTCGGCCCCGCCGCCTCCGTCCCAGCACACCCAGCCTCCGCAGAGCTTCGACTACCACGGCTCGCGGCCGTCGCGGATCAACCGCCCGGCGGAACCGCTGGAGCCCCAGGAGTCCCACGAGGGCTACGGCAGCGCCGAGGACGACTGGGTGCTGTCCCCTCCGCGGTCCGCCCCCGCCGCACCGCCGGCCCCGGCCGCGCCCCCCGCCCCGCCGGCACCGCCCGCCCAGCCCGGGTACGGGTACGAGCCCTATGACGCGCCCGGGGCGCATGAGCCGTACGGGGCGTACGCGTCGTACGAGCATCAGGGTGCGCAGTCCGTGGCCGAGGGCGCGCCCCGGCCGGTGCCGCCGTCGCCCGGGGTGCCCGCGCAGTCCGCGGGCTGGGTCGCCGTGGTCGCGCCCGACCGGGAGTACTTCCTGGCGATGATGAACCGCAGCGGCCCCGAGGCGGCGGGCCTGAACCTGCCCGCCTACTCCCCCGAGCTGCGCTTCCCGCTCAGCGGGCACCAGGTCACCATCGGCCGCCGCCGGCACAGCACCGGGGAGTCCCCCGACATCGACCTGTCCAGGCCGCCGGAGGACCCGGGCGTCTCGCACCAGCACGCGATGCTCGTCCAGCAGCCGGACGGCGACTGGGCGGTCGTCGACCAGGACTCCACCAACGGCACCACGGTCAACGGCTCCGAGGAGCCGATCCAGCCCTATGTGCCGGTGCCGCTCCAGGACGGGGACCGGGTGCACGTGGGCGCGTGGACGACGATCACGGTGCGGCGGGACTGAGGCGCCGCGCGGGCGGGGGCCGGGTGCCGGGAATGGTCCTAAGGCGCCGGTCCTCGGCCGGGGCGTCTGAGACCATGGAGGCGTGAAAGAGATTCCGCGCGGCACGCTTCAGGAGCAGACCTTCTACGAGCAGGTCGGCGGCGAGGAGACCTTCCGGCGCCTGGTCCACCGCTTCTACCAGGGTGTGGCCGGGGACCCGCTGCTCAGGCCCATGTACCCGGAGGAGGACCTCGGCCCCGCCGAGGAACGCCTCGTCCTCTTCCTGATCCAGTACTGGGGCGGTCCGCGCACCTACAGCGAGAACCGCGGCCACCCCCGGCTGCGGATGCGGCACGCGCCCTTCACCGTCGACCGCGCCGCGCACGACGCGTGGCTGCGGCACATGCGGGACGCGGTGGACGGGCTGGGCCTGGCCCCCGAGCACGAGCGGCAGCTGTGGGACTACCTGACGTACGCCGCCGCCTCCATGGTCAACGCGGCGGGCTGAGCCCGGCGGCCGGTCCCCCTCAGGCGGGGGTGACCGTGAGGTCGCGGAGGCCGCCGCCGGTGCTGACGGCGATGGAGCCGTAGGGCGTCCGCAGGCGCAGCCAGCCGCGTGCGGCGAAGAGGTCCAGCGCTCCGGACGGCGACGGCACGCCGCCGCCGGCGCCCGCCTGGGCCGGTACGGGCCGCAGGAAGCCCAGCGACTGGGCGGCGTGGACCGCGCGCAGGGGCAGTCCGGTCTCGCCCAGGGTCCGCGACCAGATCTCCCGGCCCATGCGGTCGCGCTCGGCACGGGTGCGGCGCTGCTCGGGCAGCGCCTTGTCCCGGGCGCGGAACTCCGCCACCGCGGCGCTGACCGCCCCGCGCACGGCCTCGGTGCCGGGCAGCCCCGGCACCCGCCGCCAGCCGCCGCGCGGCGGCAGGACCCCGGCCCAGGGCGGGCCGGTGACGGTCTCGGGGACGGTGACCTCCAGGCCGCCGTCCGGCAGGGGGCTTCCCCCGTCGATGGCGTCGGCGAGCCGGCCCGCGGAGACGGTGACGTCCAGCAGGGCGTGGCCGGTCAGCCGGGCCGTGCGGATGGCGAGCACCTCGAACGACGGCGGGCGGCCGAACACGCCGAGCACGCCGCCGCCGGCCTGGAGCCGGACGGCGGCGGCACGGTCGTAGTGGATGAGCCGGGCCAGGAAGGCGGCCAGGTCGGCCGCCTCTCCGGCGTCGGCGAAGGAAAGCCGCTGCGTCATGCGGCGACGGCCTCCTCGTGGTGGGGCGCCACGATCAGCCCCGGGTGAGCTTCTTGTAGGTGGCGCGGTGCGGACGGGCCGCGTCCGGGCCCAGGCGCTCGATCTTGTTCTTCTCGTACGACTCGAAGTTGCCCTCGAACCAGAACCACTTGGAGTCGCCCTCGTAGGCCAGGATGTGCGTGGCCACCCGGTCCAGGAACCAGCGGTCGTGGGAGACGACCACAGCGGCACCGGGGAAGTCCAGCAGCGCGTTCTCGAGCGAGGACAGGGTCTCGACGTCGAGGTCGTTGGTCGGCTCGTCGAGGAGCAGCAGGTTGCCGCCCTGCTTGAGGGTGAGCGCGAGGTTGAGGCGGTTGCGCTCACCGCCGGAGAGCACGCCGGCCGGCTTCTGCTGGTCCGGGCCCTTGAAGCCGAACGCGGAGACGTAGGCGCGGGACGGCATCTCGACCTGGCCGACGTTGATGTAGTCCAACTCGTCGGAGACGACGGCCCACAGCGTCTTCTTCGGGTCGATGTTGGCGCGGCTCTGGTCGACGTACGAGATCTTGACGGTCTCGCCGACCTTGATGGAGCCGGAGTCCGGCTTCTCCAGGCCCTGGATCATCTTGAAGAGCGTGGTCTTGCCGGCGCCGTTCGGGCCGATCACGCCGACGATGCCGTTACGCGGCAGGGTGAAGGACAGGTCGTCGATGAGGACCTTGTCGCCGAACGCCTTGGAGAGGTTGTTGACCTCGACGACGACGGAGCCCAGACGCGGGCCCGGCGGGATCTGGATCTCCTCGAAGTCCAGCTTCCGCATCTTGTCGGCCTCGGCCGCCATCTCCTCGTAACGGGCCAGACGCGCCTTGGACTTGGCCTGGCGGCCCTTGGCGTTGGAGCGGACCCACTCCAGCTCTTCCTTGAGGCGCTTCTGGCGCTTGGCGTCCTTCTGACCCTCGACCTTCAGACGGGAGGCCTTGTTCTCCAGGTAGGTGGAGTAGTTGCCCTCGTAGGGGATCGCGCGGCCGCGGTCGAGCTCGAGGATCCACTCGGCGACGTTGTCGAGGAAGTAGCGGTCGTGGGTGATCGCCACGACGGTGCCCGCGTACTTGGCCAGGTGCTGTTCCAGCCAGTTCACCGACTCGGCGTCGAGGTGGTTGGTGGGCTCGTCGAGGAGCAGCAGGTCGGGGGCCTCCAGCAGCAGGCGGCACAGCGCGACGCGGCGCTTCTCACCACCGGAGAGGTTGACGACCGGCCAGTCGGCGGGCGGGCAGCCCAGCGCGTCCATGGCCTGCTCCAGCTGGGCGTCGAGGTCCCAGGCGTTGGAGTGGTCCAGATCCTCCTGGAGCTTGCCCATCTCCTCGAGCAGCGCGTCGGAGTAGTCGGTCGCCATCAGCTCGGCGATCTCGTTGAAGCGGTCGAGCTTGCCCTTGACCTCGGCGACGCCGTCCTGGACGTTCTCGAGCACCGTCTTGGACTCGTCCAGCTCCGGCTCCTGCATCAGGATGCCGACGCTGTAGCCCGGCGACAGGAACGCGTCGCCGTTCGACGGCTGCTCCAGACCGGCCATGATCTTGAGGACGGTGGACTTACCGGCACCGTTGGGGCCGACCACACCGATCTTCGCACCGGGCAGGAAGCTCAGCGTCACGTCATCGAGGATGACCTTGTCGCCGTGCGCCTTGCGCGTCTTGCGCATGGTGTAGATGTACTCAGCCAAGAGAAACCGTCCGGCAATCGAGAAGGGCCAATGTGCGGCTCCGCCGCGGGAGGGCAGATACACCCCATCTTGCCGTACCGGAAGCCCTGGGCGGAAACGCATTGCGGCCGACGGGCCCGCGAGCCGGTGACCGGCGGGCGATGCCCGGTCACCGACCGTGGGCGCGGGTTTCCGTCAGGCCTTCCCCGGCGGGGCCCCTCCGTCCCGCCGGGCCCCCTCTCGGCTAGGCCTTCCTGCGGCGCAGGAGGTACACGGCGCCGCTGCCGGCCACGATGAGGGCTATCGCCACCCCCGCGATGACGGGGGTCGTGCTGCTGCTGCCGGTGCTGGCCAGGTCGCCGCCGGTGGTGGAGCCGGTCGTGGCGACGCCGCCCGTCGCGGGGCTCGGGGAGGCGGAGGGCGTACCGGCGCCGCCGGCGCCGCCGCCCGCGCCGCCGGCGCTGCCGCCCTCGGCGGTCTTGCAGTCGAGGATCCCGGAGAACGTCTTCGAGAAGCCGTTGGGCCCGGTGATGGTGATCTTGTACGCCTGGTCCTCGCCGACCTTCACCAGGGTGGTCTCGGAGCCGCCGGGCTGCACCGTGTGCGTCTTGCCGTCCAGCTCGAAGACGAAGGGCTGGTCGCCCTTGTTCTCCGCGGTGATCTCCACGCCGCCCTTGGCGCAGTCCTTCTTGGCGGTCAGGGCGGGTATCGCACCCTTCGACGCCCAGTTCGCCGTGGCGGTGGCGAAGACGGTGCTCTCGCTGGAGCCGGCCAGGATCATCGTCTGGGTCTTGGTGTGGTCGCCGATGAAGGCGCGGCCGACCGGGACCTTGGTGGCGGCCGAGGCCTTGAACGAGACGGAGCCGTCGGGGGCCCCGGCCGGCACGTCGAAGAACAGCCGGCCGCCGTCGGCCGTCGTGATGACCGGCTTGCCGGCCTCGTCGACGACCTTCACGTTCTTGGCGACGGCGTCACCGGAGGGGGCGACGGCGACGCTGCCCGCGTTGGTGTGCACGGTGACCGGGCCGATGCGCTGCCCGGGCTTGCCGGAGACGGCCGGCGGGGTGAGCGTGAGGGACGCCTTCGGCTCCTCGACGTCCTTGGCGCTCTCGTAGAGGTAGTCGGCGAGCTTCTCGGCCGCGGGGTTCTTCGCCTCCACGTTGACGTTGTCCGAGTAGCGCCAGATGGCGACCTGGGTGCCCGTGGCCGCGGTGTTCGCGTCGAGGACTCCGGCGCCGGAGTCCTTGGAGAGGGCGGCGAGGTCGTTGATCTGGGGGTAGGAGTGCTGGAGGATCCAGCGGATCCTGCCCGCGTTCTTGTTGTCGTGCAGGGACGACTCGCCCCAGCCCGTCTCCTTGTACTTGGCGCCGTCGACCGTATTGGTGAGGATGTCGATGCAGTACGTCTGGAGCGTGCCGCCGCCGTCGACCTTCATCTCGAACAGACCGGCCATGACCGGGCCCGTCTTGCGGCGGTCGTGCACGACGGCACCGCCGCCGGCCGTTATCTTTCCGAGCGTCGCGGTGACACCGCCCTGGTTGTGCGGTGCGTCGTCCGCCGCCGCGGAACCCGCCCCGGCGACGGTGCCGGCGACGGCCAGGCCGGACGCCAGCACGGCCGCGGCCAGGCGAGCCGCACCCCGCCTCTTCACAGAGTTCATGGATTTCCTTTCGGGCGGGCGCGTGTCACGCGAGGGCCGGCTGTGGGCCATGGCGGACGCGCCCTTCCGGGCAACTCAAAACGCAGTAGCCCCCGTTGCTATGGAGGGGATCTTAAGGAGCGGGCAGAAGGCGATCCCCACTCATGACGTCGCATAAGCGATCCGAATCGGAATCGTTATCGCTTAAGGCGGTTCGACCTGGGATTATCGACAAATCGCCGGGACAAACCCCCCATTTCAGAGGGGCGCCGCCATGGCCTGCTCCTCCGCCGGCGGCACCTCGACACCCCCGCCGACCAGGACCGGAAGCACTTCCGGGGCGTCAGGGCCGGGATTCGGCGGCCGGTCTGACGGGGCGCCCGGTGAGTCGTACGGCATCGCCCGTGGAGCGTCGCGCCGTCCCCCGGGCGGCGAACCGCCCTGAGCGCCGGCCATCCGCACCGGATCCACGGGCAGCGGCTTCGCCGGAACCACCCGCCGGAAAGCCGAGGTGCCGCGCGCCAGGTCGTGCCCGATGGACACGGCGTCGATGTCCGCCGACAACCACCGCTTTCCTTCGCGCTCCTGCTCCTGAATTCTCAACTTCCCCTGGACGATGAGCGGTTCTCCGACCGACACCGAGCCGACCACGTTCGCCGCCAGCGCCCGCCACGCCCAGACCGTGTAGAAGCTCGTGTAGGCGTCCGCCCACTCCTGTCGCTGGCGGTCCCAGCGGCGCACCGTGGCCGCCAGCCGGAACCGCGAGACGGCCGAGCCGTTCGCCGCCTGCCTGAAGTCCGGCTGCGTCGCGACGTTGCCCACGACCGTCACCAGTGTCTCGTTCACTGCGAACGCCTCCCCCGTCGGCCGGCCGGGCCACCCCTGTCACGCCGTCACATCGCCGCCTGTGACCCGGCCTGTGAGCTCATGGTGCCCGCGATCGTCACGGTGCGCTGAGGGCTGTGGACCAGCAGCTGGCTGGGGAAAACCCGGTCACCCTCAGGCGCACCAGAGGCATCAGCCGAGCCCGCAGGCCCCAGCCCTCACACCTCACCCGCCGCGATCACGTACTGCGCCCGGACCTCCCGGTAGCGCAGCAGCTCGGCCACCACCGGCTCCAGCACCCGCGCCCGGCCGCACACCGCCGCCGCGCTCCGCAGGCGGCGCTCCGTCTCCAGTCCGAACCCGCGCGCGGGCCCCCGCGCCGCCAGCCGTCCGCCCCAGCCCAGCACCGGGGCCGTCGCGGCGCCGCCGACCATCAGTGCGCCGGGCCCCCACCAGGGCCCGCCGAGCTCCCCCACGCAGGCGCCCGCGAACCACGCCGTGCCCAGCAGTTGCACGGCCAGCAGGGTCTTCTGCCCCGTCGCGAGCGCCCGCCACCACCGGGGCCGCTCCGACGCCCCCGCTCCGGCGGCGCGCCCCCGCCGGAGCGTCGCCCGGCCGGAGTCCTCCGCTTCCGGCGCCACGTGCCCGGCGCCCGTACGCCACGAACCCGTGCGGCCGCCGCCCCCGTGCCGGCCACCGGCACCGCCGCCACCGGGGCGCCGCGCGCCCGCGGCGGCGCCCGCCACCATGTCCGCGGCGGCCGACGCGGCGATCTCGTCCAGGGCCTCGGCCAGGCCTTCCGCGCCGCGCCCGGCCGCCTCCCGCACCGCCTGGGCCCACGGCCCGGGCAGCCCGGCGGAGGCCTCGTACGCCAGGGCCCTCACGGCCCGCTCGACCAACGGCCGGGACGCCGTGCGGCGCGGCACCGGAACGCCCGCCACGAGCGTCTGCTCGCCGTCGCCCGCGCCGTCGCCGGCCGTGCCCGGCGCGCCCTTGCCGCGCCGCTCGCACCACATCCGCAACCGCGCCCACGACGAGCCGCAGGCCCGTTCGGCCTCCCGCCGCCACGCCCGTTCGGCCGCGAGGCCGGCGGCCTGGGCGCCCACCGCCTCGGCCAGCCGGTCCTCGAACTCCTGACGCGCCCACTCGGTCAGGCCCGGGCGCCCGTCCGCCACGTAGGCCGCGCGCAGCCGGGACGAGACCCCGTCCACGTCCGCCGTGAGGCGCATCTCCGCCGCGCAGCGCCGGGCCGCGAACAGTCCGAGCGCCTCCCGCAGTTCGCCGACGCCCGCGCCCGTCAGCGCCGACAGCGCCAGCACCGCCGCCCCCGGCTCGCCGTGCTCGCCGAGCGCCAGCCCGTCCTCGTCCAGCAGCCGCCGCAGGTCGTCCAGCACCTGGTCGGCGGCGTCGCCCGTCAGCCGGTCGACCTGGTTGAGGACGACGAACGTCACCTCCGCGTATCCCGCCAGGGGCCGCAGATAGCGCTCGTGCAGCACGGCGTCCGCGTACTTCTCCGGGTCCACCACCCAGATCACGGCGTCCACCAGCCCCAGCAACCGGTCGACCTGCTCGCGGTGACCGGTGGCCGCCGAGTCGTGGTCGGGCAGGTCGAGCAGGACCAGGCCGCTGAGGGTGGGGTCGTACGGGCGCACCGGCTGCCGGCGGGCGCGGGCCGGGATGCCGAGCCGGTCGAGGAGCCCGTCGGCCCGGTCGGTCCAGGCGCAGGAGACGGGCATGGCGGTCGTGGGCCGCCGCACCCCCGCCTCCGAGAGCTGGGCGCGGGCGAGCGCGTTGAACAGCGTCGACTTGCCGCTGCCCGTCGCCCCGGCGATGGCCACGACCGTCAGGTCCAGCGAGTGCCGCTGCCGGGCCGCCGCTTCCTCCAGCACCCGCCCCGCCTCGGCGAGGGTCCGCCGGTCCAGCCGGGCCCGGGAGAGCCCGACCAGCTCGCGCAGCGCGTCGAGCCTGGGCCGCAGCGCCTGCCCGGCGGGCGAGGTCATGCCGCGGGGCGCGCGCGGCGCGGAGGGGCGTACGGGCGGAGTCTGGCGCTCGGGTGGCGGCAGGGGCCGGGTGACGGGGGCGGGGCGGGTGCGGCGGGCGATCAGGCCGTCGTTCCAGACGCGGTCGCCGCGGCGGGGAGACGTGGGGGCCGACACGGCCCCGAGGCGCGGCGGGGCGGCATCGGCGGAACCGGGTGGCGCCTCGGACGCCGGGGCCGGTGCGGAGGGCGAAGACGCTGAAGGTGCTGACGACGCTGAAGGCGTGGAAGGCGTCGCATCGGACGCCGCGACGGATGCTCCGTCGACTGCCGCGTCGTCCACTGCGTCGGCTGCCGCGTCGATCGCCACGTCGACCGGTGCGTGGACCGGTGCGTGGGCGGGCGCGTCAGCGGTCGACGGGGTCGGCTGCGCTGGCAAGTGAAGTCACCTCTCTTTCTGCAACAGGGACAGCGCCGCGATGAGTTCGACCTGGTGGTCGGGGGTCATCTCCAGGGCCTCCAGGGGGGCCGCCCTGCGGTCCCGCTCGGAGTCGAGCACCCGCTCAAGGCAGTCGGTCAGCAGTTCCCCGCCCCGGTCCCGCAACCGCAGGGCGATGCCGGCCCCGAACGTCTCGGCCAGCGTCTCGCCGGCGGCGGCCGCCCTGCGGCCGCCGAGCAGGGCCGCGCCCAGCAGCGCGGCCGTGCGCTCGGCCTCGGTACCTCGGTCGCGTTCGGCGGCCCGCACCTCCTCCTGGGCGATCTCCTCCAGGCAGCGCCGCCAGCGGCGCACGGCCACGCCGATGCGCGCGCTCGCGCCGTCCGGGTCGCGGGGGGCCAGCGCGACCTCGGCCGCCGGGTCACCGGCACAGCCGGCGGCGATCTCCTCGTCGGCGGCGTCGGCGGCACAGCTGAGCAGGGCGATCAGGGAAGCGGTGAGGGAGGTGAGGAGCTCGTCGGGGTTGCTGTCGTGGGGATAGCCGCGCCAGTGGGTCAGGGCGTCGCCGGCGAGCGCCTCGCCGGCCTCGACCTCGCGCCGCACGCGCCGGGCGGCACGCCCGTACGCGTCCTCGACGCGCGCCAGCAGGCGGACGGCGGCCGCGTGCTGGACGGCCGAGGCGCCGGCGAGGCCGGGCAGCCGTGAGCCCAGCGAGGAGAGCACGCCGCGCGCGGTACGGGCGGTCGCCACGGTCCGCGCGGCGGGGTCCTCGGCGCGCTGGGCGAGCCAGTCGCGCAGCCCGGCGACGGCGGTGGCGGGCAGCAGCCCGTTGCCGTCGGCGGACTCGGGCAGCTCGGGGATGGTGAAGCGGGGCACGTCGCCCAGGCCGGCGTGCTCCAGCAGCGCGTCGTACTGCCGGGACACCTCGACGGCCACCTGGTGGGGGACCCGGTCCAGGACGGTGACGAGGGTGACGTCGTACTCCTTGGCCGTGCGCAGCAGGTGCCAGGGCACGGCGTCGGCGTAGCGGGTGGCGGTGGTGACGAGCACCCAGATGTCGGCGGCGCAGATCAGTGAGGCGGCGAGATCGCGGTTGTGCGCGACGAGGGAGTCGATGTCGGGCGCGTCGAGGAGCGCGAGGCCGTGCGGGAGCGCGCGATCGGTCTCGATGCGCAGCGCGAGCGGCTCACTCTCGCTCTCTTCGTGCGCCTCCGCGCCCCCTGAGCCGTCCAGCGCCTCCGGGTCGAAGGCGGTGCTCTCCTGGGCGGGCACCCATACGCGCTGGAGCTTGGGCAGCACACGCGGACCGGCGAACCAGTGATGATCGTCGGGATGACACACCAGAACTGGCGTTCTGGTTGTCGGCCGCAACACGCCCGCCTCAGTGACCCGACGCCCCACGAGCGAGTTGACGAGGGTGGACTTGCCGGCCCCGGTGGATCCCCCGACGACCGCGAGCAGCGGAGCTTCGGGGGCGCACAGGCGGGGCACCAAGTAGTCGTCGAGCTGCGCCAGGAGCTCGTCCCGGTTCCGCCGGGCGCGAGCGGCGCCTGGGAGGGGGAGCGGGAAGCGTGCGGCGTCCACGCGGTCACGCAGCGCGGACAGCGCGTCAAGGAGCCGGGGCCGTACGTCCAAGGTCGCCACACGTGCAGAATGCCCAATTCTGGTGTGTTTTTGAAGCGTATAGCCCTTGTCGCGTGAGGCGTGGCGCAAGGGGCCCAGGCATAACGAGTAGACAACACCCGGCGACTGAGGCGTCAAAAACGATGCGAAAATCGCACCTGCCTGCGATTATCAGGACCGCTTCACCGAACCTCCACATCGTGTTACGGAGGTGAAGCAACCGGGACGAGGTACGCGGAGCCCTATCCTTGTCCCCGGCAAGGTCACGGCACCACCGAGCCCGGGGCTTCAGCCGTCCGCGACCGCCGCACACACCGGCCCCCGTAGCTCAGTGGATAGAGCAGGCGCCTTCTAAGCGCTTGGCCGCAGGTTCGAGTCCTGCCGGGGGCGCACCGCAGGCCCTCCCTTGGGGAGGGCCTTTTTGCTGGTCAGACGACGTACGGCCGCACTGCCGGGCACCGGACCTCCCCCGGGCGATCTCCGGGAGGGTCCGGCTGCCTCCGGCTGTCACCGGGCGTCTGCGGGTGGCCACGGTGGATACGCGGTGGCGTTTCCCGTCGGCGGTCAGCCCCCGCCGTACAGGTCCGCGAGATCGTCACCAGCCTCGATGCGCTTCTGCAGGTCCTTGAGCTGGCCGGAGATGCATCGTGCGTACGTGGCGAGGAGAACGGGAACGCTGTTGCCGGCCCACTCGGCGACCTGGGCAGGCGGGATCCCGTTGTTGAGCCACGTCGTCAGGCAGGTGTGCCGCAGGTCGTAGACGCGCTTGCCGAGCGGCGACGCGTACTCGTCCGGGGTGAGGACCTTCCCTCGCGCGGAGCGCCAGGCCCGGCGGAAGACCGACCCGGCGAGCAGGTCGCCCTTCTCGCCGGGGAACAGCAAGTCGCCGGACTTCAGCTCCTCCGCCTCGATGTGGTCGCGCAGGATCTTCGCCAGGGCCGGGCGGCAAGGCACGGTCCGGGTGTCATCGGTGGCTCGGCCCTTCAGCCCGCGTTCCTCGTGCACGTCACCCGTATCGGTCCATTGCTTGCCGACCTCGGGCTGTGCCGTATGGAAGAGCAGTTCCCCCCATTGATCCTCGGCATCCTCCGCCGGCAGGATCGCGTCCCGTACGCGCATCGCCACGACTTCCTCCGGCCGTGGCCCGGCGAGATAGATGGTGGCGAAGAACGCGTGCAGCCGCCGGCCCCCGCGAGGGCGCTGCCAGATCCAGCCGAGTAACGCCCCCGCCTGGGCGGGGTTGACCAAGCAGCGCTTGTCCACGGCCGACGACGTCTTGGGGGAAGTCCCTCTGCCCTTCGGAAGGGGGTTTTCTCGCAGGATCCGGTGTTTGACCGCGTACTCCATGGCCACATTCAGGATCCGGCGGTTGCGCTTTGCCGACGATGCGGCCCCGGGCATGCCGTCCAGCTTGGTGGCCAGGGCATTCAGCACCTCCTCGACCTTACGAGGGTCCTCCCACGCGGCCATGGTGAGGGTGTTCCGCTCGATCCACCTGAGGATCGCCACGACGTCGGCCGGGGCCGAGTCGCGACGCTTGGTGTTGAAAGCCCACTCCCGCAGGGCCCTGCGGACATCAATGGGCTTGAAGCTGCTCGGCTGGGCACGCAGGAGCACGACGGTGGTCGTCATCAGCGCCTTCGCGACGTTCTTGCGATTGTTCCCCGAAGTCCGAGCCCATTGAGCGTCGGTGAACCGAAGGGCGAAGTCGTACCAGTTCACGGCGCTCGCCCCGGACTGGTGAGATACAGGCCGCCCGGTCGTGAGGCTGAAGGCCTCGCCCCGCCGGGTGGCGCTGACGAGCTCGGAGCGGAACGCATCGGCGAGGGCGCGTGTCACGAACGGGGCCCGCCATTCCCTGCCGTCCAATGTCCAGCGGACCGTGTACGTGGTGCCGCGGGCCTGCTTGCGCGTCCCGATCTTCCAGACCTTGACGTTGTACGTGGTGTCCATCAGTCTCGGTCCTCCCGATCGTCGAGCCAGGTGTTCAAGTCGCTGCGGCGGATCCGGAGGTCTCCGTTCGGGAGCTTGATGCAGCGCGGCGCGCGGCCCTTCGCGCGCCAGTCGTAGAAGGTCGATGGAGAGATCCGGAGTTCGGCGCAGAGCTCGGCGAGGGTGAGCATCGACCGCATGCCGGAGGTGGACGTCGTCACTGCGCCGTCCTCTCGCTCGGCTCGCAGCAGGGGTGAGCTGTTGCACCCTGCGTGACGAGGGAAGGGTCAATCGGAGTGCGGCAGACCGCGCAGAGGACGGTCGAAACAGAGATGTGCTGCAACTCAGCACCCGGAGTGCCCGCAGCACCCGCCAGCGGCTCTTCCCGCTGTTCAAAGGGGAAGCGGATCCCGGGTGCTGGCGTCGCCTCAGCACCCGGTGCAGCTCCCGCAGCACCCGGAACAGGGTGCTCACGAGTGCTGCCGGGCGCTGTGCGGGTGCTGGGCTCATTGTCAGCCCCCGGGCGCTCATGCTGGTCATCTGCGGTTCCGGGCGCTGCGGGTGCTCCGGGTGCTGGAATGCGGCTTCCCTCTAATGAGGTGAGCCGGTAGAGGCGGGAGCGGTTGCCGTCGGGTTCACGCTCCGTATCGTCCACGTCGATGCCGATCGCCCTCAGCGCGGGAGCGAGACGCTTAAGCTGACCGCCGGCGCGGGTGGCGTCCTTGGGCCACTTCTTCGGGAGCTTCTCCGGGGTGGCGACCTTTTTCAGGATGTCGCCCGCGGTCATACGGACCCCGGCGGGGCCGGCTGCGCGGACGAGGTCGACTACTGCACGAGCGAACGGCTCGCCTTCCAGAACATCGGCGACCGCATCGGCGGCAGTGGCACGGTAGCTGCCCTGGGTGTCCCAGCCCGTGACGTGGTCGACTGCCGCCAGAACGCGGGCGAAGTCGGCCATGCGTGGGCGGTGGGTGAGCTCCACCTCGGGAAGGACCCTCAGGACTTCGACGAGGAGGTCGAAGAGCGAGGCGAGGACGGCAGGGTGGGCGTCCCGGTACGCACGGTCCAGCTCGGCTTCCTCTCGCCGGTTCCGGTCCGGGATGGTGTGCAGCTCGATGGTGAGCAGACGCTCGGCGAGATCTCCGGCGAGGGCGCCCGCGTCGATAGTGGTCATGGCCAACACCCGGCGGAATTCCAGGACCACGACGTCATCGTCGGTGTAGAGGGCACGGTCGACGATTCCGTCCCCGGTCACTGCTCGGCACAGCGCGTCGGAGAACCAGTCCGGGATGTACGAGACGTTGTCGATACACAGTGCCCAGGAGTTGAAGGCCTGCGTCGCCCAGGACTTCACGTCCCGCGGTGCGGTCCGTTTCGGAGCGCCGGAGGGGTCGACGATGCCGATCACCATGGCGGCGCCCTTGGACTTGCCGGTGCCTTGCTCACCTCGGAAAGTGAGGATCGGGTGAGGCAGGTCCGGGATGAACGAGGCGACCAGCCATGCAACGAGCAGGTGGAATCCCTCGTCGCTGGTGTTCATCAGGCCTCGCAGTTTGGCCAGGCCGTCGCCGTCGCGGACGGGCATGGGGAGAGCCTTCATGGCACCGGAGCGACGGAAGAGAACCGGCGAGCGGGGACTACGCTCCCAGCCGTCGGGGCCGATGAGGACGCAGCGGCCGTCGGGGGTGGCGAGGTCGACGACGATGCGGTCCTCGTGGCGGGCGGTACGCAACTGCGGGGTGCAGGGCTCGGCCACGGCGGCGACTCCTTCCAAGACGGTCATGGCGTCGGCCAGGGCGGACTGAGAGGGAACGTTGCCGTCGGTGACGTCGGTGTAGAGGCGGGCGAGCTGGGAGCGCAGGCCAGCCTTTCCACGCAGAGGCAGGGCGATGTTCGGGCCGCCCTGGGTGACGGCGTAGGGCCTGCCGTCCTCGGACATGAAGACGTCGTAGCGCTGGCGGGCGAGGGCGACGAGCTGAGACGCCTGCGAGGGGCCTTTGCCCTTCCCATCCTCATTGATCAGGGCGGGCGGAGGCTCGATGGCCTCGCAGTCGGCGGGGAGCTCGCTGACAGGCAGGGGCATCAGGTTGCGCACGGTGGCATCGGGCGTCACGCCGCCGCCTCCGTGTCGCCGTTGTAGGTGAGGCAGCGACCGCCGCCACCGGGGATCCGGATCGGGGGCCACCCCGGGTGTGGCCTTCTGTTCCCAGATACGGCCGGTGTCCGCGCGGCGAGCTTTGAGCTCGGCGACGGTAGGCGTACGGGCGAGCGATCCGGCGATCTTCCGGGCATACGCGTTGGCGTCCGCAGTGACCTCGGCGAACCAGCGGTCGGGGTCATCCTCGGCGAGCCGGTCGAGCCGGGCCTGTTCGGCGACGTGGCGGCGCCACTGCTCGGCTGCCTCGATGATGGCGGCCGCGCGGCGAGGGTCGTCAGCGGAGAGCTGCGACCACTCGGTGCAGCCGTACTCGGGGACGGTCCAGTCCCTGATGTTCGCGGCGAGCGCGGTGACCTGCGCACTCGCCCACAAAGCGGTGGCGTCGGGTGCACCAGGTTCGGGATAGGGCATGCTGAGGGTCTCCTGTTTCTTTGATCGGGACTGGAGACCGGGGCGGGCGGAATTCCTTGGCCGGAGACGCCCGCCCCGGGCGTATCTACTGGCCGGTGCGCCAGCGGGCGTAGGCCTGGCGGACGTAGCCGCGGTAGGACGCCTCGCCCTCATGCCCCATCGGCTGTTCGCCGCATCCCGGCTCGTGGTCTGCTCGGGCGAAGGCAAGGGCAGCGGCTTCGGCGGCCTCCACCGCGTTGGCAGCCACGTCCGGCGCGTAGGTGGCGGCCTCGTCCAGGGCGATGCGGTCGAGCAGCGCCGCTTTACGAAGTCGCTGTTCGCGTTCGGCGGCGGGGGTGCGGCCGCCGGGCCGACCGAGCTGCAAGGACAGCCCCAGGACGTTGTTCATCTCCTTGAGGACCGGCGGGGCGCCCTTGTAGGCGGTCTCGGCGTCCGGCCAGTCCTGGGCGACTGATGCGGCAGATGCACGGTCGACCGTGACGCACTGGGAGTGGTCAGCCGTGATGTACAGGCGGACCCTGTCACCACCGCGAGCGGGGTAGGGGCGGCTCATGGCGCTGATGTCGAATGCGCCGGACAGGCGCCGGGTGATGGCATCGACGTCGCGGCTGTCGCAGATGATGCGGATGTCGAACACGTCTCTCCTCTTGGGGGTCAGAACGGCAGCTGGTCGTGGGCGCAGGCCGGATCCGTGCACCAGGAGTCGTGCGCAGCCGGGCGTCGGCGGCGGGGGAAGCGTGGGATCTTGGGGAGCCAGATGAAGGCCAGGGGCTGGAACGGTGCGCAGTGGCAGTCGTCGTAGCCCGGTTCGTCCACGTCGGGGCCGGCGCAGGTCACTTCGCCCTGGCCGCCGCAGGTGGTGCAGTCGGGGTCGGGTAAGCGGTGCAGGGCCAGGACGGGCCAGGGGCCGACCGTTCGACCGCTCCTACTCGTGGAGACCCAGCCCGCCCAGTAGTGGATGGCCAGCCGGTGGCGGGCCAACAGGTCCCGGATCGCGTGGTGCAGGCGGCGGGGAGGGGGGATGTTCGTCATGCGGCCCTCCGGGTCCTGCGGCGGTGGGCATCGAGGTGGACGACGACGGCCACGGGCTGCGGTTCGCCCGGGGACGGCGGGACCGGGGCGGGCGTGGGCGGCGTGGGGCGGAAGGCGGCGATGGCGGCCGCGGCGGCTTCGTCGTGCCGGCGGGCCAGGCGGTGTCCGAACAGGCAGACCGGACCGAGGATCAGGCCGGGGCCGAGGAGGACGCCGGCGGCGAGGAGATCGGGGTTCACGGGCGTAACTCCCTCATCGTGTTGAGGAGGTCGGCGGTGGTTGCGCCGAGGCGGGCGAGGCGGTGTTCGATGGCCTGCCAGGACTCGGGGTCGATGCTCATCAGCGCGCTGATGGCCGCGGGGACGTCGCCGCGGGCGTGGGCGGCCAGGGCGTCGCGGAGGTTGCCGGCGGCCATGAGGCTGATAGCGCCAGGCGGTGGGGTGGTGCCGGGTGCGGGCATGGGGGCCTCTTCTCGGGTCAGAGGTTGCCCAGGGCATTGACGACAGCCGCGGTCAGCTGGTTCACCGGTCCGGCCGCGCCGGTCGAGGCGAGGTGGAAGCCGAACATGATGGCGATGAACGCGGAGCCGTAGCCGAGGGACTTGGAGCGCAGGAGGAAGCAGAGCACGAGGCCGAACAGGAAGACCATGGAGACGGTCAGGGCCACGGCGGGCCTCCTTTCACGGGAGTTGGGCTGTGGTGGCGGGTGGCGGGTGGCGGGGCGGCTGGGCCGGTGTCCTGGCCGGAGCAGTTGCCGACGGCGAGACCGAGCAGGACGGCGATGAGAGCGAGGTAGAGCGGGCGGCGGATCACCGGGTGCCGTCGCGGTGGAGGCGTGCGGCAGCGTTGTAGAGGTGGCGGCCGACGCGGATGCGGATGCCGTGGCCGTCGCAGCGGCGGCAGGGGCGGCCGCGTCGGGGGCGGCCTTTGCGGTCGGTCTTCATGGCGAAGCCGAGTCCGCGGCACTTGCGGCAGCGGCCGAACGGGCTGGCAGCGCACATCGCCGCGTAACCGAGTGTGACGATGATCAGGCAGGTGATAGCGAGGAGCGTGGGTGTCATCGGGGGCCCTCCAGGGCGGTTTCCGGGGTTTGCGCAGGTGGGGTGCTATGCGCTAGATCGCTGGTGGCGGGCAGTGTGGGGTGCTAGCGGGGGTGCTACCGGTAGCAGGTGGCCCTGCTACCGGTAGCGGCGATCGAGGGCTATGCGATGCCCGGATTTCCGTCACGCTCTGCAATGGCTTTGGTGAGGTCGGCTCGGACGATGCCGCGCCGTGTGGTGCGGGCTCCGTCGTCCGTCGTTCCAGCCACGCCGGTGGTCTTGATGCCGTGCGGCTTCAGCGCGGAGGTGACGTTCTCGCCCTTCCATCCGGCGTAGACGTCCGGCCGCAGTTCGGCGAGACGGGCAGCGATTCGCTCGTTCCACACCCGCTCCTCGCTCGCGGGGACGACGGCTGCGATGTCGGCGAGCAGGTCGTACGACGGCCCCGCAGTTGTCTCGCTCTCCTCCCCGAGGGCGAACCCGGACAGGGTGCCCGCGCCCTTGCGCAGCGCGAGGGCGCGCTGGGCGATGGCGTTGGTGGCCGGGTCGTCCAGGTAGGCGGTGCGCACTACGGTCGGCAGCGGTGCGGCGCCGGCGAGGTAGCCGTTACCGGCGTCGATCTCCGGGCGGAAGGCAGTGGCGCGCACGCCGTTCTTGTACGCGGAGGTGCCGAGGATCATGTCGTTCTCCACCTGTCCCGCGACCCTCAGGCAGAAGCGGATGGAGACGTTGCCGCTGATGCCGGTAGGCAGCGAGTCCTTGTCCGGCCGTTGGGTGGCCAGCACGAGGATCACGCCCAGGGCCCGCCCGAGCTTGATGACGAACTCGGCGTCCTCGCCCGCCTGTTTGCCGTAGGCGGAGTGGGCGAAGACGTTCTGGCACTCATCGAAGACGGCGAGCAAGGGCCAGAGCTTCAGGGAGCGCTTGTCGGCGATCTCGCGGGTGATGCGCTTGTCCGGGCACAGGTCCCGCGGCAGCTTCTTGATGGCCGCAGCCCGGCGCATGACCTCCTCGCGCAGCAGTTTGAGGGAGTCGGCCGCGTACTTGACCGACTCGTCGTCAATGCCGGAGACAAACCGGTGTGAGACGCAGGCAAGGGCGTCCAGGTCGCCGGTGCCCTTGTTCTCGTGCAGCCATAGCTCCACGCTCGGGTCCAGAGCCGCCCCGCAGGCGAGCACACGCACCGAGGCAGTCTTGCCCTGGCCGGGCTGTGAGCCGATCAGCACGTTGTGCTGGATCAGCGGCACCGACTGACTGCGCCCCCGCGGGTCCAGGCCGAACGGGACACGCTTGAACACATCGTGACGGCGCGCGTTCGCGAGCTGCCATTTCACGATGCCGGTCTTGGACAGGTCCCGGTCGCCGACCCACAAGATCAGGCGCCCCTCGTGCTCGGCCGGGTCGGCCTCCGGCCACACGCAGCCCAGCGGGCGACGCAGACCGGAGGCGAGCCGGGCTCGCCGGTCGGCCACATCGCCGACGGTGACACCGAGCGGGAGGTCGATATCGGCGCGCCAGCCCGGGCCTTCCCTGGTGATCGGGGCGACGAACTTGATGCCGTCCAGGCCCTTGGCGACTGCTGAGGCGATCTGGCCAATGCCGATGGAGGCCATGGCCTTGACCACCATGTCGCTGGTGAGCTTCTGCACCTCAGGCTTGATGACGGCCCGGCTGGAGAGCGGCTTGTCCGCCGGCGCGCCCAGGATGCCGCACCAGCACACCGTCACTGCCAGTACCGCCAGCTGAAGCCATAACGAGGCCCCGTAGACCAGATACAGGGTCAGGGCCAGGAGCACGGGGAGGGTAGCGACGGCAACCGCGCCACGCCAGCGCACCCTACGGTCCCGCTGCCGGGTCAGCTTCAGGTACTCCTCAGCGTTCTCCGCGCTCGCGGCAGCCTGCCGCAGCGGCTCGCTCTCGATGTCGGCGACCCACCGCATCCGCCCGCCGATGATGCGCGCAGCACCCGCCGGGGACCGGCCGATGAGCTTCGCCGCATACAGCGGGGAGCGCACCGCGTGGAAAGCAACGGTGTGGCCCACATGGCCGGCCAGCCATGCCGCCGCATCCGTGAACTCCGCCCGGGACTTCAGCCAGCCAGGCAGAACGTCCAGCCGCTTGGAGTCCCTGACCCGGTCCAGCAGCCCCGGACCCGAGGAGACCGGCGCCAACCGGTCGACCAGCACCGGGCCGGAGTCGTCCACCTCCAGGGCACCCGGCCTAGCCACCTGCTCCGGCTCGGGAGCCCCGGCCGAAGCGCGCGCCCCGCCCTCGTGCTCGTCCGTCTCTGCCGGCGGGGCAGGTGCGGACGCTTCGACCGGGGCGGGAGCCGGGGCGGCGGGGCGTTTGGTGGTGATGTCGACGACTTCCGCCGTCTTCTCCTCGGGCGCCTCAACAGGCGGTCCGGAAACGTCTATCTCCGTCACGATGAAAACTGCTCCTTGAAGTGGGAGTCAGGGGCCCGGACGGCGCTTTGGACGGCCGACCGTCCGGGCCCCGCGAGTGCAGGAAGGGGCTGATCAGCCCTGAGTCCGCCGGACGCGGAAGCTGCCTACAACGTGCTGCACGCCGCGCTGGGCCATGGCCGCGCAGAAGTCCCGGTAGGCGTCATCCACGCTGTAGCCGCGAGGCCCGCTGACGGTGCCGTGAGCCGCGACGGCCCTACCGTGCACGTAGAGCTCAGCGCTCCACTTGTACGTAACGGTGCGCATGACAGATCTCCTTGGATGAACCGAAGGTGGTCAGAGAACGCGCTGGTCTTCGGGATAGGCGCAGGTCACGCACTCCCCGAGCGAGGTGGGGATGCAGTAGCCGGCGTCCTGGCGGCAGGTGGGGCAGGTGCGGCGGGCGAGCATCGCCGCCGCCAGCGCCGCGGCCCGGCCCGGGGTCATAGGACGTACGGGCAGGGCGCGGTCGACGCGGTAGAGGTAGCCCACCTGCACCCCGGTCTTCCGGCGGCGGGAGTGGAACATCACCTGCGCGACAACCGGCTGCCCGCCGGGACGCAGTCCGTGAGCGCGGAGCTGTCGGCGGGTGGCCAGCCCGTCCGGGGCCAGGCGCCACGGGTACGTGGGTATCCCGTGCCGGGCCCCGGTCGGGTCGTAGCACTCGGCGAACGCGGCGGGCATCAGCGGTCTCCGCCGGACGGCACCAAGAGGTCCTGCAGGCCGGCGGGCATGGTGGCCGCGTCGTCGGTGACGAGGTGTAGGCCGTGCCGTCGGTCGGTCTCGTCGTCCTGGAACTGGGCGGTGATCTCGGCACGCTCGGCCTGGAGGATGTCGCGCAGATACCGGGCCTTCGCCGCACCGATCCGCAACGTGGTCCGCAACCGCTCCGCGTTCAGCTCGTCATCGGGCCACGCCGCGGTCTGCTTACGCGCGGTGTCGAGCAGCTCGTCGTCGGTCCGTCGACCGGCTGCCTCATACCGGGCAGCGACCGGTACCCGACCGGTTGCCCGCCGGGGCGCCGACCCAGTCGACTCCGCGACGGCCCGACTCCGCGGCTTCCCAGCGGGGCCGTCGGCCGCCTTGCGTACCGGTCGGACCGGCAGCGGTGCCAGCGGCCGGGCGGCCGAAGAGTCGGCCGACCCGTCGAGCGGCACAGGCGCGGAAACCCGCAGGCCAGCCATCGACCGATCCGCCACGGAGTCGGGCCGGTTCTCTTGCTTCTTGAGGGGTACGGGGCAGGTACGGCCGAGGACCGGGAGCCCCTCGTCGCCGACGGTCCACAGTCGGGCGGTGACCCGTTGCGGGCCGCTGTCGGCGGCCTGCTCGACGACCTCGCCCAGCCCCGCTTCCGCTGCGAGCCGGTCGGCCAGGAGTTGAGCGGTCAGCCCCGGGTTGGCGCCGTGGTGGACGCGCCACGCGGCGATGAACGCCTCCTCCGCGGTGAGCGTCCCATGAGGGGCTGCGGTGATGAGCCGGCCAGCAATCCGGCACACCTTGCGGTGGTGCCACCGGCGGCGACGCTCATGCCGGGCCCGCTCACGCTCCTCCCGGGAGGGGGTATGGGAGCCGTTCAGGTGCAGCTCCCACATCCCCACCGCGAACAGCGACGCGACGGCCAGGACGACGCCGAGCCACAGGCCGTAGTCGTGGCTGCCGTGCGAGAAGTTAATCGCAGCAGCCACCGCCGCACAGGCCCATGTGGCAGCCCGGTAGCGGCCGGTCGGGCGGTCCTGCCGGGCGGCCTCCGCGGCCCCGAACGTCGCCGCCCACGCCCCGCCTTCGAGCATCGCCGCCAGCAGCGCGGCCAGCAGCGGCCCAACACCGGCGGTCGACAACGCGGTGAACTGCGCGGCCAGAGCCGGAACGATGGCGCAAGCCATGACGACGCCCGTGCACATCAGCGCCCCGTGATCGACGAGCCATGCCCTCCGGGTGCGCCAGCGCTCGGCGCGGCCGGCCTTGTCCTGCCGCTTCTCACTCCTGGCGGCCGCCCGGTCCGCCCGGTCCTGCTCACGCTCCAGCCGACGGTCCTCGCGCCGCTCCACTGCCCGCGCAGCGGTGTCGGCCCGATCCTGCTCCCGATCGGCCAGCCGGTCTCGGCGGCGCTGCTCCTGCCAGCTGCCCAGGTCACTCATGCCGCCACCGCCTCGTGCTCGTCGCACGGGATGGCGACCCCGGTCATGTCGGCGTGGTGCGCGGCCTGGCGGCCGGTGAGGCGACCGTGCTCATCCACCGCAGCGGCCAGGTGAAGGACCTGGTCCCACAGGTGAGCGAGGGCTGAGTCGGCAGCTGTCTGAATGGTGGCGTAGTGCATGCCACCCGCCGTCCCGTTCCCGTCCCCGAAGTGCAGTTCCATACCTCGCGCCGTACGCAGGCTGTCGGCGACGAGTTCACGGTCGCTGCTTGCGCAGCGTTCGACTACCCAGGCACGTTCAGGGGTCCACAGGCCCAGCTCGCGCATCCACCGTTCCTGGGCCCGCTCCCCCGCCGCGCACATCGCGAGATAGCGCACGTAGGGAACGCTCCAGTTCCCACAAGTCCTCACCCACGCTGCGAACCCGTCGCTGGGGACTTTGCCGAGGTCATCGCGCACGCCGATTTCGGCGATCGGGATGCCGAACGCCATGTTCAGCACTGCGTGCCCCGCCTCATGGACAGCGAGGGACCGGCGCAGCATCGCGTCGGAGAAGTCCAGGAAGCTGTAGAAGGACTCGGCGACGCCGGTCCACCAGTCGCGGGGTTCGGGCTGGCGGGTGTAGAGCGGGCGGTCGGAGTTGAGGAACCACTCACTCATCGCGCATCCCCGGCGGTGCCGTGTCGCCCGTCCCCGCCGTACGGTGCGGGCTGCGTGTAGTCGGCGCGCACGAGGTCGGGGTCCAGGTCGAGGAACTGGTGTCGCTGCTCGGCCAGCTCGTCGCCGGCCTGCGCGGCCCGCAGCTCCTGCAGCACCTGCTCAAGCGGCACGTCCAGCGCGCTGATCCCGGCGGGCCTTCCGATGGTGGGCTTCATGCCGCCGCCCCCTCGGCCGTGCCGGCGGTGAGACGGCGACGCCCGCCCGCGGCGTGGTTCAGGCACGCCTCGCACGCGTTCTCGCCCTCGCGGCGGTGTCGCAAGTAGCCGCGGCGCGTACCGCACGGAGCGGGCTTGCGCTCCGGAACCGTCGAGACCTCAACCGGACGCGAAGCGGCCTCTGAGGCGCTAGCGGACTGGCGCATGCGCCGAGAGAGCTGGTAGCGCTGGTTCGGGGTCAAACCGCCACGGATGCCGAATCGGCTGCTGTGGCTGCGGCCGCCCTCCATCTTGAGGGCGTCAGCCAGGCATGCCTCGATCACCGGGCAGCGGGCGCAGATCTCCCGCGCCAGGTTGGCGGTCTTGTGGTCCCCCTTCTCGGGGAAGAACAGCTCCGGCTCGACCGCGACGCACAAGGCGCCGGCCAAGCCGGGGTCCGGCGCCAGCTCGAACGCCAGAGTCGCTCCGGAGGGACGCGCCACCAAATGAGCGGTACGCGTACCCCCGATTAATGACGTAGCCATCACCACTCCTGTTCTTGATCGGGACAGGTCTTGGTGCAGCGCGGCCGGAATTCTCTTGGCCGGAGACGACCGCGCACGGCTAGCTTGAACTACCTCAAGCTAGATCACAACCCCTTCGGGGGACCTCGCTCTAGTTCGAGCTGCTGGATACGCTTGCGAGCATGAGCATCGACCCGGATGACCCCCGCCTGCCGTCCGTGCAGATTGCCGACGCGATCCGCAAGGACATCGCTGATGAAGTGCTCAAGCCGGGCCGGAAGCTGCCCACTCACAAGCAGCTGGCGGAGCGATTCGGTGTCGCTACTCAGACCGTGCAGAACGGCCTTCGCATCCTGCGCGAGGAGGGGCTCATCGAGTCCGCCGGCGCGAGAGGAAGCTTCGTCGCAGACAAGGCCCGCCAGCCTGACCGACCGGGCGACCTTGATGCGATCCGAGCCGAAGTCGCGCAGTTGAAGGAGCGCGTTGCCGTGCTTGAGGAGCTTGTACGTCACAAGTGAGGCGCCTGCACGCCTTCCCTCATCCCGCATCAGAAGTGCCTGACTCATCGTCGATTCCTCCCGCCGACAACTCTCAGATGAGTCACCATGACCACACGAGGGCCTGACCCGGACCACTGCCGGACCAACGGCGGACCCCTGCCGGACCAGGCGCGGACACACCCCCACTACTCGTTGCACCCTGAAGGCATGTAGGACACGGGGACACAGGGAGGGCACCGTGGCTGACACCGCGAGCAGGAACGGCCGAGAACCCCGGACAGTGCTTGAACACCTGCTCTGGCAGCAGGACCGCACCTACGAGGAGATCGCCGCGGAGTTCGGCCGCATCGCCGACGGTCTCAACGAAGACGCCACCCTCAGCACCCGCCACTTGCGGCGTCTCGCCAGTGGCGAGCGGGGCAACACCACCCCTGTAACCCGCCGCGTCCTGCAGGCAATGTTCGGCAAGCCGCTGAACGAGTTACTCCGACCGTGGGAGGCAGCAACCTCTGCGGTGGAGCGCACGCCTTCGGGACTGGTGGTCGCAGCTGGCCAGCCCGACCTAGACAAGGAGCTGATCACGTTGGCAGCGCGACGGGCAAAAGCATTCGCTCTCACGGCGAACCAGGGGAACCTCACCGGCGAAGTGATGGAGCAGATCCACGAGGACGTTCGCCAGCTGGCGACCGATTACCCCCAGCGTCCTCTCTCAGAGCTCCTCGGCGACCTGGTCCAGACCCAGGAGACGCTGTACACCCTCCTAGACAGCCGGCAGCGTCCCGAGCAGGCTCGGCAGCTGTACTTCTTGACAGGCGTGACCAGCGGACTACTCGCGAAGGCATCCCACGATCTCGCTGACCCTCACGCGGCAATGACCCAGGCTCGGGCCGCCTACCTCTGCGCCGAGAACGCCGATCACAACGGGCTCCGCGCGTGGATCCGCGGGCTCCAGGCCCTCATCGCCTACTGGGCCGGACGGCTCCACGAGTCCGTGAAGTACGCGCAGTCCGGAGCGGAATTCGCTGCCCTAAGCCACAGCACAACCTCTGTTTGGCTCCCGATCAGCGAGGCCCGCGCCTGGGCAGCGCTCGGCAACGTCAACCAGACCCACGCAGCGATCCGTCGAGCCGAAGACGCCTGGAACGAGGTTCGCTCGGACGAGGTCGACGAGCTCGGCGGGCTGTGCTCGTTCGGCCGCACGCGCCAGATCTACTACGCGGCGGATGCACTCGCTTGGCTCCCCTCGGAGGCCGGCACCGCTCAGGACTACGCCGCCCAGGCGGTTGACGTCTACGCCGACACGAGCGGCCCGGAATGGGCCTTCGGGGACGCGGCCGGCAGCCGAGCCGACCTTGCCATCGCGCGTATCCACCTAGGGCAGTTGGAGGGTGCCGACGAGGCGGTAAGCCCGATTCTGGAGCTGGCACCGGAGAACCGAATCAACGGCATCATCAACAGCGCCATGCGGGTACACAAGGCCCTCAGCCGCTCACCGCTCGCCCCCTCCGGAAGCGAGCTCCAAGAGCGGATCGAGATGTTCACCCGTACCCCCCTCAGGTCGCTGCCCCGCTGAAGGAGAACCTACGTGCCGTACCCCATCCGACTCGCAGGTGATGCCGTCGTCCTCCGCGACTTCACGATGGACGACGTCGACGATGCCCTGAAAATCGTGGGCGATGACCGGGTGACCACCTGGCTCTCCTTCGACAGCAGAGACCGCCAGGGCACTCAGGAAATGCTCGAAGGCGCCATAAGCCGAGCCCAGCGAGAACCCCGCGATGAGTACTACCTGGCGATCGTCGCCCCGCCGAGCGACCACGTCATCGGCTTCTGCCGCATCGGCCTCAGCGGCGTCCGCGCCGGCAAGCTCGGCTACGCGGTCGCGGCGTCCGAGTGGGGCAAGGGCTACGCCACCGACGCAGCCCGCACGATGATTGACTTCGGCTTCCGCACGCTCGGCCTCCACCGCATCAGCGCCGCCATCGGCCCCGACAACCTCGCATCGATCAACCTGATCGAACGTCTGGGCTTCACGCGCGAGGGAGTCCTCCGCGACCACGTGCACACGAACGGGGTATGGAGAGACAGCATTCTCTTCTCCACCCTCGCAAAGGAATGGCCCGAGAGCCAATCAGAAGGCCCCAAGACCCTTCTTTCGTAGTCACAAAGGACTTTGGGGGGCGCTCTTACTGTCTAGCGCCCCCCAAAGTTGTGATGCCAGACATCGATCGACTCGGTGCTGACACTCTCGACCACAACGAGAGGATGCGAGGCGCCTGATGGCGCCTCACTCGACTGGAGCTCCCGAGCCCCATTTTGTCATTCGATCAGGCCAAGCAGGCGAAAACCCTAAGACGACCTCGAAACGCTCTCCTCGATACCCCTGACGAGGGCCTCGCATTTTTCACGATTAACTGGGTCCTCGTGCCAGATATTAAACATAACCCGCAGACAGTAACGCCAGTCCTGCCCCGTTCGGCGCGAAAGAACAGGAAGCCAGCGGTGATGCTCAAGGCCGAATGCTTCTGCTAGGTACACAGTCATGGAAGCTAGCGAGCAGTCCAATCTGCTCGCCATCTCATCCGGCCTGGCGGCGGCATATCTAAATAAGACTTTCTCTGGCGGCTCCTCCCCCGGCAGGCAGAAGATCGAGGATTCATTACAAGCCTTGCTTGCTTGATCCCCGTCCAACACAGCCACGACCTTCAGTCGACTTGAGGTCGAAAGCGTTCTAACCGTCACCAAGACGTCAGACCACGATCCAGCAGCCACTATCTCGCATTCACTGATGGCCGCAAATTTGTGGGCCGCGAGAATTACTGTAGTTGCGTACTTCGCAACCACATCTTCCACCACAATTACGCACCTCAGTGGATTCTCAACACCAAGAGTGTCGCGCAAGTCGGACGCACGCGTAGGAGTGGTAACTACGGGGCTCACCGTAGGGCGTACACACATTCTCACCCAATCCAGAGGAACTCGACTTAAGAATTCCGCAGAGTGAGTGGCCAGGACTACCTGGCATTTCGCTTTCCTTGCCAACCTCGCCAACTCATCCAGCAGAGCCGCATGCCCACGCGGTGCAATATTCGCCTCAGGTTCATCAAGGAGGATGATCCCCCCGCGTGAGTCTTGAACGGCCCACCTAATGAAGTGGGTACACAGTTCGCCGTAGCTCATAGAGTGCGAGTCGATCCAAACGTTTCCCCTTCGAGCCTTGACGTACGGCCAGATAGGAGCGAGGGAATCTGTCTCCACTGGCAGATATATAACCTCATCGTAAGGAACGCCCAAGATATCCCTGAGGGCATCCAAGTCGTTCCGCGTCTGGACCTCCGGCCCTCCTAAAGAATCAACCGACTTCAGGCACTCCAAATCGAAATCCTGAAAGAACATCTGCACTTCGCTTGACAGTGTGTATGGCGTCAGGAGGCGCGTATAGACATCACAGGGCCCATCCGGCTCGGATGGATGCTCTTCAATAGGCTTTCCCAGGTCAACCACACAGTTGACCACCTCATCTTTTTTGCGCAACAAAATGCGACATTCGCCATGGAGGGACGGGCGATACTTTCGGCAGGTGTAGCCCGCTCTCCCTTTTCCAACAAACGGCGGCTCGTCGGGATGAGTGGAACCTCGATTTAGGCATTCAGCAATGTAGCCAAGCAGGGAACTCTTGCCCGACCCATGTGTTCCACAAACAACCGTGAAGGATCGAAAATCTACTACCTGCCCCGGGAAAGCAGCATCATCGGAAAACTCGATACGGTCCAATTGGGCATCGGGCCGAAAACCTTGCATCGATTTCCATAGCCGAGCCTTGGCATGAGAAACACCAGTCAACCTGCTCTTCCTCATTCCCCTAAGCGCGACAACGAAGCACAGTCACGCACAGGCTAGCGAGACCAGCTCTGAGCCGCAGCATGTTTCGGAACACGGACTGCAGGCCATCCGGGCGTCTTTCACCGACAGCCGTCGCCAAGCGCAGCATTGAGGTACGGGCTAGAGGGAGACCAAGGCACGCCACGCCATCAACCCAAGCAACAAGAAATGGAATACTTGGCTCCGGTGGATACACGGTGACGTTGGCCGTGCTGTGCGATCCTACTGCCGCTCCGCAGCAGGTCGTACCCTTGATCACCCGGGAGAGAACCACTCCCTTCTAAGCGCTTGGCCGCAGGTTCGAGTCCTGCCGGGGGCGCTCTCCCCATATCGCACGCCCCTCCCCTCGGGAGGGGCGCTTTTGCTGGTCAGGCAGCCTTTTCAGGCCGCAGCAGCCTCAGGCAGGCGGGAGTCCGAGGCAAGCCGAGCCGGGTCTCACACCAGCGCGCCCCTCGCGCGCCCCGGCCAGAGCCCGGCCCGAGCCCAGCCCGAGCCCGCCGAGGACCGGCCGGGAGTCCCGCCTACGCTCCCCGCTCCACCAGCCGCCCCGAAGGCGTCCCCACCGGTTCGCCGTGGGTCGCGATCCGGCGGCCGCGCAGCCAGGTCGAGCGGACGACGCCGTGCAGGGTGCGGCCGGCGTAGGCGGTGACCGGGTTGCGGTGGTGGAGGGCGGCGGGGTCGACCGTGAACGTCTCGTCCGGGGCGAGGACCGCGAAATCGGCGTCCCGGCCGGCCTCGATGGCGCCCTTGTGGCGCAGGCCGGCCAGGGCAGCCGGGGCGGTGGCCATCCAGCGGGCCACGTCGTCGAGCGTGTGCCCGCGGCACCTCGCCTCGGTCCACACGGCCGGCAGGCCCAGCTGGAGCGACGCGATGCCGCCCCAGGCCCTGCCGAAGTCGGGCACCTTCAAGTCGGTGGTGCACGGCGAGTGGTCGGAGACCACGCAGTCGATGGTGCCCTCCGCCAGCGCGGCCCACAGGGCGTCCTGGTTGGCCGCCTCGCGGATGGGCGGGCAGCACTTGAACTCCGTCGCCCCGTCGGGGACTTCCTCCGCGGTGAGCGTGAGGAAGTGCGGACAGGTCTCCACCGTCACCGGCACCCCTCGCGCCTTGGCCGCCGCGATCACGGGCAGCGCCCCGGCGGAGGACAGGTGCAGGATGTGCATCCGCGTCCCCAGCCGCGCCGCCGTCTCCACCACCGCGGCCACCGCGTCGTTCTCCGCCGCGGGCGGGCGCGAGGCGAGGAACCCGGCGTAGGCCGGCCCGTCGCACGGCGGGGCGGCGGCCAGGTGCCCGGGGTCCTCGGCGTGCACGATCAGCAGGCCCCCGAAGGCGGCGATCTCCGCGGCCGCCGCCCCCAGTTCCCCCCGGTCCAGCGGAGGGAACTCCTCCACGCCCGACGGCGAGAGGAAGCACTTGAAGCCCAGCACCCCCGCCTCGTGTAGGGGCCGCAGGTCGGCCACGTTCGTGGGCAGCGCGCCGCCCCAGAAGCCCACGTCGACGCGGGCCGCGGGCCGTGCCACCTCCTGCTTGGCCCGCAGATGGGGCACCGTGGTCGTCGGCGGCAGGCTGTTGAGCGGCATGTCGACCAGCGTCGTGATGCCACCGGCCGCCGCCGCCCTCGTGGCGGTCCCGAAGCCCTCCCACTCCGAGCGCCCGGGATCGTTCACATGCACGTGGGTGTCGACGAGGCCGGGCAACAGCACGTCTTCGCCCAGGTCCTCGACCACCGCGCCCGACGGCACCCGCGCGTCGTACGGCAGCACCGCCGCGATCCGGCCGTCGGACACGGCCACGGCGGCCGGCCGCGTTCCCCCGGGCGTCACGACCCGGGTCGAGCGCAGCACCAGTTCGGCCCCGGCCACGGCACCCTCCGATTCCCGGCAGCGCGAGCCGAGGGCTGACGATCGCCGACTACGAGTACAGATGATCGATGGACATGGACTCGCAGTCTTCTCCGCGCTCGCCGGCCCGTCAAGTCACCGGCGTGCGGGCGCTGTTCCGCGGGGCGTCGTGACGCTGCCCAGCCACAGCGTGTCCCGGGCCCTCGTCATGGCGACGAAGAGCTGGGTGCGGAAGAGTTCCTCGCGCTCCTCCGCTATCTCCTGGTCCGCGCACGGCGGCAGCGGGGGGCTGGTGTGGTCGGGAAGGTAGACGTGCTTGAACTCCAGGCCCTTGGCGCGGCGGTAGCTGCCGAGCTTCACGGCCTCGACCGGATGGCCGTCGTAGCGTTCCAGTGAGCACAGGGGGATCCCGGCCTGGGCGAACAGACGGCGGTAGTGGCCTATCTCGCGCTTCGAGCGGCACAGCACCGCGGAGTCGGGCCAGCTGCGGGGGCCGCGTGCGCGCAGGGCGGCCAGGAGGGCCGCGTCGTGTTCGGCCGGGGTGCGGGAGACCGAGCGGGTGACCTGGCCGTCGTGGTACGTGAGCTCCACCTCGCGCAGGCCCGCCGTGCGCGTGCCGTCGATGTCGTCGAAGGCGTCCTCGGCGACGACGGTCAGGGCCGCGTCCAGGATCTCCTTGGCGTTGCGGTAGTTCGTCCGCAGCACCTGTCCGCGGTCGCCGCGCACGTCGATCCCGGCGTCGGAGAGCCGGAAGCCGCCCGGGTAGACGGCCTGTTGCCCGTCGCCGACCAGGAGCAGGCCGTTGGGGGCGTCGCCCACGAGGGCGTGCAGCAGCCGCACGCCCACGAGGGTGAGGTCCTGCACCTCGTCGGCGATGACCGCGGCGTACGGGTTGCGGCCCGGGCGGGCGCGGGCCTCGGCCAGGGCGAGGCTGAGGATGTCGTTGAAGTCGTGCACTCCGCGCTCGGTGCGGACGCGCTCGTACTCCTCGTACAGCGCCCAGACCGCCTCGCGGTGGGGACGGCGCAGGTTCGTGCGGCGGCGGTGGCGGCGGAGCGTGGCGTACTCCTCGAAGCGGGTGATGCCCCTGCCCTTTATGACGCAGTCGATCTCCTCGTGCCAGTAGCGGGGGCTGGGGTCGAGCGAGGACAGCGGGCTCTGCCGGCCGCGGCGCACCCAGGCGCGGCTGAAGGCGTCCTCCGCCCGGTCACCGTGCAGGTGATGGGGGATGTGGCGCTCGTCGAGGAACCGCTGGGCCCAGGAGTGCAGGCTGCGGAACTCCACCCGGTCCGCCACCGCCGGGGACATGGTCCGCAGGAACGTGTTCTGGACCCGGGGCAGGTTGCTGGCGAAGGTCACGTAGAGGATCCGGCCCGTGGTCCGCTGCGCGAGGTGCGCGGCGCGGTGCAGGGCGACGACGGTCTTGCCCGTGCCCGCGGGGCCGCTGACCCGCGCCGGGCCGGACCAGTTGCGCCGGACGAGGGCGACCTGGTCGGGGTGGAGGAAGGTCATCCACTGCTCGACCGGGCCCCGGCGGGCGGCCTCCACGGCTGCCTCCCCCAGCCCGCCGACGTCGAAGAGCGCGTCGTCCCCGGCGGGGGCGGCCGGGTCCGCGGGAGCGGCTTCCGGGCCGTCGCCGGCGCCGGGCCGCACGGACGAGCCCTCGTACGCCGGGAACACCGCCTCCAGGTGGTCGGCGATGGCCCGCACGCCGGCCGCCGGGATCCGGGTGCGCTCGGCCATCAGGGCAGGGGCCACCTCCCGCTCCCCCAGCAGCCGCACCCGCCCCAGCCGGTCGTCGACGGAGCGGCCCGCGAAGACCATCAGCGGCTGCACCGCCACCGGCGACATGCCGAGCGACGCGACGGCCCCCTCGGCCACCCTCGTCACAGCCAGCAACTTGCCGATCTCACCGTCGCGCCGCTGCGGGCCGGCGGTGAGGTGACCGTCGGCGGCCTCGGGCGCCGCCTGCCAGTTCTTGACGTCGATCACGAACACGCCCCCCGGTCCGACGAGCAGCATGTCGACGTTCGCCGAGCGCGTCCCCGGCCAGCGTCGGTCCACCAGCAGCCGCCAGCCGCGCCGGGTGAACAGCAGCAGCTGGGCGGCCACCCTGCGCTCGCCCTCGCTCGCCGCCTCCCACCGCCGGGCCTCGCGCTGCGCCGCCCGCAGCTGCTCACGCAGCTCGCGCTCGCACCGCCGTGCCTCCTGGGCCCTCGCCGATGCCGAACCTCCAGCCACCATCTCCGCCCCCTCGCCCCCTGCCGACGCACCCCCTTGTACGCAGCGTAATGATCGTACTGCGCATCGGAGTCGTCGCCCAGTCATCCGGCCGGGGTGCGGAAACACGCATGGCGCCCGCCGGCGATCTCGCCGGGGGCGCCATGCGCTCCTCGCGGCTCCGGGCCGGGGAGCGTCCCGGAGCCGCTGGATCGACCGCGTGCGGCGGACCTCAGTCGTTGACGCAGATGTTGCCCGACGCCGCGTTGAGCAGACCGACGATGTCGATGGAGTTGCCGCAGAGGTTGATCGGGATGTGGATCGGAACCTGGATGACATTGCCCGAGATGACACCCGGAGAACCGACAGCCGCACCCTTGGCTCCGGAGTCGGCGACCGCGCCGCCGGTGACACCGGCGAGAGTGGCGCCCACGGCGGCGGTGACGACTGCGGCCTTGGCGATTCGTGACATGGGGAGACACCTTTGCTTGGTCGTACGGGACGAGCACCCGGCCGGTTACGGCCGGGAGCCCGGATCAACGTCCGGAGGTCGCAAAGGTTTCGTCCGTGAAGCGTCCGGGTGACCCGAACCGCTCGGATTGGTCCGGTTGGCCGCTTCTCAGATGATTCCCCTTAATGATCCACCGTACTGACGCCCCATCCCGGAGCCCCACGCGCCCGGCGGCTCGTACGCGACCGGCGGCCGCCACCGCGCGGGCCGCCTCCTCCCGTCCCCGGCGCCGTCGCCGCCGGCCCGCCCGCGCAGGGCGGCGAGCAGCGCGACCGTGGCGGCGGCGAGCTGCGCGGCGTCCGGGTCCCCGCGCACGACGCGGAGAACGGACTCGGCCGGCTCCCGGCCCCGGTGGGCCACCGCGCTCATACCGGCTGGTTCCCGTGCTTGCGGGCGGGCATGTCGGCGCGCTTGGCGCGGAGCATCGCCAAGGAGCGGATGAGCACGGCCCGGGTCTCCGCCGGGTCGATGACGTCGTCCACCAGCCCGCGTTCGGCGGCGTAGTAGGGGTGCATTAGCTCCTCGCGGTACTGCTTGATGCGGTCGGCGCGGACGGCCTCCGGGTCGGCGGCCTGCGCGATCTCGCGCCGGAAGACCACGTTGGCCGCCCCCTCCGCGCCCATGACCGCGATCTCGTTGGTGGGCCAGGCGTAGGTGAGGTCGGCGCCGATGGACTGGGAGTCCATGACGATGTAGGCGCCGCCGTACGCCTTGCGCAGGACGAGGGAGATGCGCGGCACCGTGGCGTTGCAGTAGGCGTACAGCAGCTTGGCGCCGTGGCGGATGATGCCGCCGTGCTCCTGGTCCTTGCCCGGGAGAAAGCCCGGGACGTCGACGAGCGTGACGAGCGGGATGCTGAAGGCGTCGCACATCTGGACGAAGCGGGCGGCCTTTTCGCTGGCGTGGATGTCGAGCACGCCGGCGAGGGAGGCGGGCTGGTTGGCGACGAGGCCCACCACGTGGCCGCCGAGCCGGGCCAGCGCGCAGACGATGTTGGTCGCCCAGGAGGCGTGCACCTCGACGCAGTCGCCGTCGTCGACGATCTCCTCGATCACCAGCCGCATGTCGTACGAGCGGCCCGGGTCGGCCGGCACCAGGTCGAACAGCGCCTCGCAGCGCCGGTCGGCCGGGTCCTCGGACGGAACGGACGGCGGCAGTTCGCGGTTGTTCTGCGGCAGCAGGGACAGCAGGTAGCGCACCTCCGACAGGCACTCCCCCTCGTCCTCGTGGGCGAAGTGGGCGGCGCCCGAGACGGCGGCGTGGACGTCGGCCCCGCCCAGCCGGTCGTGGGTGATCCGCTCACCGGTGACGGCGTGCACCACGTCGGGGCCGGTGATGTACATCTGCGCGGTGCCGCGCACCATGAAGACGAAGTCGGTGAGCGCGGGCGAGTAGGTGGCGCCGCCCGCGCACGGCCCGAGCATCACGCTGATCTGCGGGATCACCCCCGACGCGGCCACGTTGCGGCGGAAGATGCCGCCGTAACCGGCCAGGGCCGTGACGCCCTCCTGGATGCGGGCCCCGGCGCCGTCGCTGAGGCTGACGAGGGGGGCGCCGGCCTCCCGCGCCAGGTCCATCAGCTTGTGGATCTTCTGGGCGTGGGCCTCGCCGAGCGAGCCGCCGAAGATGCGGAAGTCGTGTGCGTAGGCGAAGACGGTACGGCCGTGCACCGTGCCCCAGCCGGTGACGACGCCGTCGGTGTACGGGCGCCGGTCCTCCAGGCCGAAGCCGGTGGCCCGGTGCCGGCGCAGCGGTTCGGTCTCCTGGAAGGAGCCCTCGTCGAAGAGCAGCGCGAGCCGCTCGTGCACGGTCAGCTTGCCCTTGGCCCACTGGGCCTCGGTGGCGTGCGGCCCGGGGCCGTCCTTGGCGGTCTGCTTGGCGAGCGCGAGCAGTGCGGCGCGGGCCCGCGAGTCGGCGGGCGGCGGTCCGGTCAGGGGGGCGAGTGCGGGGTCCTCGGTCGTGGTCATGTGTCACCCATCCACGTCGGTCCGGGGTGTGCGTCCGTGAATCCGGAAGCGGATCACCCCGTACAAGCATGCCCCAGAAAGGGGACAGGAGTTGGACAGTCTTCTCACAGAGTCTGAAAATGCAGCGAAGAGCCCGATACATGGTTAATTCCGGACCGTTCGAGGTATGAACCGGATCGATTGGCTCCCGTTCTTGGCTCCGGTGGGGCGTGCGGGCCATCTGTACAGCGCGCGGCGCGGACGGCTACAACGGGTGCGGTCCCCGACACCGGCTTTCGGAGGCAACCATGCGCAGGATCGCGATCGTCGGCGCGGGCCAGGCGGGGCTGCAACTGGCCCTGGGGCTGCGCGCCGCGGACTACGACGTCACGGTGTTCTCCGCCCGCAAGGCCGCGGAGATCCGCACCGGCCGGGTGATGTCCAGCCAGCTGATGTACGGCCCGGCGCTCGCCCTGGAACGGCGGGCGGGCCTGAACCTCTGGGACGCCGCCACCCCGCCCATCGGCGGCCTCCAGCTGACCCTGGTCGACCCGCCGGGCGTCCGGAGCGTCACCATCTCCTCCGCGCTCGACGAGCCGGCGCAGTCGGTCGACCAGCGGCTGAAGACCGCCCACTGGCTGGAGCTCCTCGAAGAGCGGGGCGGTCGCGTGGAGTACCGCCCGGTCGCCGCCGACGAGCTGGCGGCCACGGCCTCCGCGTACGACCTGACGCTCGTCGCCACCGGCCACGGCCCCCTCGCGGAGGTCTTCGGCCGGGACGAGCGCCACAGCCCCTACGACAGCCCCCAGCGCGCCCTGGCCTGCCTCTACCTGCACGGCGTCATGCCGGACACGCGGCAGCCGCCGGGGTACGCGCGCGTGTGCGCCGTCCCCGGCACCGGCGAGTACTTCCTGCTGCCCGCGCTGACGGTCAGCGGCCCGTGCGACATCATGCTGTGGGAGGGCCACCCCGGCGGCCCGTTCGACTGCTGGAGCGACGGGCCGGACCCCGGCGCCGCGCTGGCGCGCTCCCTGGAGCTGCTGCGCTCGTACGCCCCCTGGGAGTACGAGCTGTGCGCCGCCGCCCAGCCGACCGACGCGCGGGCCGTGCTGACCGGCGGCCTCACGCCCGTCGTCCGCCACCCGGTCGCGGAGGTGGCGCCGGGCTCGTACGTCCTGGGCATGAGCGACGCGGTCGTCCTGAACGACCCCGTCACGGGGCAGGGTTCGAACAACGCGGCGCGCTGCGCGGCCCGTTACCTGGACGCGATCGTGGAGCGCGGCGAGCGCCCCTTCGACCGGGCCTGGATGCACGAGACGTTCGCCGTCTGGTGGGAGCACGCCCGGCACGGCACGGCCTTCACCAACATGGTGCTGGGGCCGCACCCCGAGCACTTCCAGCGCGTCCTCGCGGCCGCCTCCGAACACCCCGGGATCGCCCACCGTTACGTCAACGGCTACGCCGACCCGGCCGACTACCAGGACTGGCTGATGGACGCCGACCGCGCCGAGGCCTGTCTGGCCGCGGTGGCGGGGCGGCCCGCGAAGGGCTGAGCTAGCCTGAGCCGGTGGGCATGACACAGCCGGGACCAGCGACGACGGCCGCCGTGCCGCCTCCTCCGGCCCGCCGCCGCCCGGACTTCGGACAGGGGGCGGTGGTGTGCGCGGTGTCGCTGGGCGGCGCCGTGGGTGCCGCGGCCCGCTACGGCGCCGGCCTGCTGTGGCCGACGGCGGGCGGCGCCTTCCCCTGGACGACGCTGACCGTCAACGTGCTGGGCTGCGCGCTGATCGGCGTGCTGCTGGTGACCGTGACGGAACTGGCCTCGCCGCACCGGCTGCTGCGCCCGTTCCTCGGCACGGGCGTGCTGGGCGGCTTCACGACCTTCTCGACGTACGCGGTGGACGCCGTGCGGCTCGCGGAGGACGGTCACGCTGCCACCGCGCTCGCCTACCTCGCCGCGACCCTGGCCGCGGCGATGGCGGCCGTGTGGCTGACGGCCGCGCTCACGCGCCGGCTGATCGCCGGCCGCCGGAGGGCGAGGACCCGGTGACGCTCCCCGGCGACGGCCCCGCCCGGCTCCACGGCACCGCCCTGCGGGTGACGGTGTACCTCGGCGAGTCCGACACGGCGAACGGACGGCCCCTGTACTCCGAGATCGTCCGCCGCGCCCGCGCGGCGGGACTGGCGGGCGCCAGCGTCTTCCGGGGCGTCGAGGGCTTCGGGGCGTCGTCGCGCGTGCACACCTCACGGCTGCTGTCGCTGAGCGAGGACCTGCCGGTGGCGGTCGTGATCGTGGACACCGAGCAGCACGTGCGCGGCTTCCTGCCCGTGCTGGAGGAGCTGGTCGGCGAGGGGCTCATCACCCTCGACGAGGTGGAGGTCGTCCGCTACGCCGGCCGCCCGGGGAGCGCCCGCGGGTGAACTGGCTCCTCGTCGTCGCCGGCGCCATGGCCGGCGCCCCCCTGCGCTACCTCACCGACCGGGCCGTCCAGTCCCGGCACGACTCGGTCTTCCCCTGGGGCACCTTCGCGGTGAACGTGGCCGGCTGCCTGATCCTCGGCCTCCTCACCGGCGCCCTGCCGGACGACCGGGTGCGGCTCCTGCTCGGCACCGGCTTCTGCGGGGCGCTGACCACGTATTCGACCTTCTCCTACGAGACCCTCCGCCTGGCCCAGGGCGGGGCGCGCGGCTACGCGCTGGCCAACGCGGCGGCCAGTGTGGTGTGCGGCCTGGGCGCGGCCTCGGCGGGGGTGGCGCTGGGCCGGTGGCTGTGAGGCCGCCGGGCGCGACGGGGGGCTTCAGGGCCGCCGGCGGGCACCCTTGAGCGTGGCCCGCAGGTACTCCCGGTTCATCGTGGCGATGGACTGGAGGGGGATGCCCTTGGGGCAGGCCACGGCGCACTCCCCGGTGTTGGTGCAGCCCCCGAAGCCCTGGTCGTCCATGGCTCCCACCATGTCCGTCACCCGTGACTCGCGCTCGGGGGCGCCCTGGGGGAGCACGTTGAGGTGGACCACCTTCGCCGAGGTGAACAACATCGCCGAGCCGTTCGGGCAGGCGGCCACGCACGCGCCGCAGCCGATGCACTCGGCGTGCTCGAAGGCGAGGTCGGCGGCGGGCTTGGGGACCGGCGTGGCGTGGGCGTCCGGCGCGGAGCCGGTGGGGGCGGAGACGTAGCCGCCGGCGGCGATGATCCGGTCGAAGGCCGAGCGGTCCACGACCAGGTCCTTGACGACCGGGAAGGCGGCGGCGCGCCAGGGTTCGACGTCGATGGTGTCGCCGTCGCGGAAGTGGCGCATGTGCAGCTGGCAGGTGGTGGTCCGCTCGGGTCCGTGCGCCTGGCCGTTGATGACCATGCCGCAGGCGCCGCAGATGCCCTCGCGGCAGTCGTGGTCGAAGGCGACGGGTTCGTCGCCTTCGAGGATCAGCTCCTCGTTCAGGTGGTCGAGCATCTCCAGGAAGGACATGTCCTCGCTGATGCCGGTGACCTCGTAGGTGGTCATCGCTCCGGCGTCCTGGGGGGTGCGCTGGCGCCAGATGCGCAGGGTGAGGTTCACGCGTAGCTCCGCTGGGTGGGGTGGACGTACTCGAAACGCAGGTCTTCCTTGTGGAGCACGGGCGCGGTGCCCTCTCCCGTGAACTCCCAGGCGGCCACGTAGGCGAACGCCTCGTCGTCGCGGGCCGCCTCGCCGTCCGCCGTCTGGCTCTCCTCGCGGAAGTGGCCGCCGCAGGACTCGGTGCGGTGCAGGGCGTCGAGGCACATCAGCTCGGCCAGCTCCAGGTAGTCGACGACGCGGTTGGCCTTCTCCAGCTGCTGGTTGAGCTCCTCGCCCGTGCCGGGCACCTTGACGCGGCGCCAGAACTCCTCGCGCAGGGCCGGGATGCGGTCCAGTGCCTTGCGCAGTCCGGTCTCCGTGCGGGCCATGCCGCACTCGTCCCACAGCAGCTCGCCCAGCTCGCGGTGGAAGGACTCGGGGGTGCGGTCGCCGTCGGCGGCGAGGAGGCGGCTCAGCCTATCCGTCACCGCGTCCACGGCCTCGGTGACCGCCCGGTGGCCGGGGGCGATCTCGTCGTGGGGGTGACGGGCGAGGTAGTCGTTGATGGTGGACGGCAGGACGAAGTAGCCGTCGGCCAGTCCCTGCATCAGCGCGGACGCGCCGAGGCGGTTGGCGCCGTGGTCGGAGAAGTTGGCCTCGCCGACGGCGAAGAGGCCGGGGACGGTGGTCTGGAGGTCGTAGTCCACCCACAGGCCGCCCATGGTGTAGTGGATGGCCGGGTAGATGCGCATGGGCACCTCGTACGGGTTCTCGGCGGTGATCCGCTCGTACATCTCGAAGAGGTTGCCGTACCGGGCCTCCACCGCGTCGCGGCCCATGCGCGCGATGGCGTCGGCGAAGTCGAGGTAGACGCCCTGTCCGCCGGGGCCGACACCGCGGCCCTCGTCGCAGACGTTCTTGGCTGCGCGTGAGGCGATGTCGCGGGGGACGAGGTTGCCGAAGGAGGGGTACATCCGCTCCAGGTAGTAGTCGCGCTCGCCTTCGGGGATCCCGGCCGGCGGCCGGGTGTCGCCCTTGGCCTTCGGCACCCAGATGCGGCCGTCGTTGCGCAGCGACTCGCTCATCAGCGTCAGCTTCGACTGGTGGTCGCCGGAGCGCGGGATGCAGGTGGGGTGGATCTGGGTGAAGCAGGGGTTGGCGAAGTGGGCGCCGCGCCGGTGGGCGCGCCAGACGGCGGTGGCGTTGGAGTTCTTGGCGTTGGTGGAGAGGTGGAAGACGTTGCCGTA
The DNA here is from genome assembly GCF_002939475.1 of Streptomyces cinnamoneus. Taxonomy (NCBI): domain Bacteria; kingdom Bacillati; phylum Actinomycetota; class Actinomycetes; order Kitasatosporales; family Streptomycetaceae; genus Streptomyces; species Streptomyces cinnamoneus. The sequence goes on from NZ_PKFQ01000001.1 coordinate 2,469,030, forward strand.
GCCGCCGCTGGCGAGGACGACCGCGTCGGCGAGGTGGGTGTCGACGCGGCCGGTGATCAGGTCGCGGGCGACGATGCCGCGGGCCCGGCCGTCGACGACGATCAGGTCGAGCATCTCGGTGCGGGCGTGCATCTCGACGTTCCCGGCGCCGATCTGGCGGCTGAGCGCCTGGTAGGCGCCGAGCAGCAGCTGCTGGCCGGTCTGGCCGCGGGCGTAGAACGTGCGGGAGACCTGGACGCCGCCGAACGAGCGGGTGTCGAGCAGGCCGCCGTACTCCCGGGCGAAGGGCACGCCTTGGGCCACGCACTGGTCGATGATCTCGACGGAGACCTGGGCGAGGCGGTGGACGTTGGACTCGCGGGCGCGGAAGTCGCCGCCCTTGACGGTGTCGTAGAAGAGCCGGTGGACGGAGTCGCCGTCGTTGCGGTAGTTCTTGGCGGCGTTGATGCCGCCTTGGGCGGCGATGGAGTGGGCGCGGCGCGGGGAGTCCTGGTAGCAGAACTGCACGACGCGGTAGCCCTGTTCGGCGAGCGTGGCGCCGGCGGCGGCGCCGGCCAGGCCCGTGCCGACGACGATGACGGTGTGCTTACGGCGGTTGGCGGGATTGACCAGCTTCGCCTCGAAGCGGCGGCGGTCCCAGCGCTCGGCGACGGGGCCGGTGGGGGCCTTGGTGTCGGCGAGGGGCTCGCCGACGGTGTAGTGCGTGTACGCGGACATGCTTCAGCTCACGACTCCCGTCAGGACACCGAGGGGTACGGCGACGAAGCCGCAGGTCAAAAGGGCGGCGAGAACGTTGGCCAGGGTTTTGAGCGCCCGGTCGCGGCGGGGGGAGGCGGCGCCCAGGGTCTGGGCCGCGCTCCAGAAGCCGTGGCGGACGTGCAGGCCGAGGGCGAGCATCGCGGCGATGTAGAAGGCGCTGACGTACCAGCGGCCGAAGGACGCAACGAGGTTCTCGTAGGGCCGGCCCTCCTGGGCGTTGGGGTTCACGGTGAGGGTGGTGAAGTCGAGGATGTGCCAGACGACGAACAGGCCGAGGATGACCCCGCCCCAGCGCATGGTGCGGGTGGCGTAGCTCGCGCGGGGCGCCTTCTTGCCGCGGGCTCCCTCGTACCTCACCGGGCGGGCGGCGATGTCGCGGCGGCTGAGCTGGTACGCGGCCACGCCGTGCAGGACCACCGAGGTGCCGAGCGCCACCCGGGCGAGCCACAGGAACCACTCGCGGTGCAGGAAGGGCTCGCCGATGGTGCGGATCCAGTGTCCGTAGTGGTTGAACTCCCCGGCTCCGAAGAACACCTTCAGATTGCCCAGCATGTGGGCGACCAGGTACGCCAGCATGATCAAGCCGGTGACCGCCATGACCGCCTTCTTGCCGACGGTGGAGCGCCACACGGAGCCGATGAGGGACGGAGGTTTCTCCGTCCGGGTCGCCAGTGCCATGGAAGTCGACGCTAGGCGGGTGCGCTTCATGCGTCCAAGACATGGTGGAGCTGGTTTCCATAGGCACCTCCTATCGATGCTGCCTATGCTGCCGCTGTGCAACTCCAACAGCTCCGCTACTTCGCCACGGTCGCCGAGGCGCGCCACTTCACGCGCGCCGCCGAGGCGCTGCACGTCGCCCAGCCGTCGCTGTCCCAGCAGATCCGGGCGCTGGAGAGGGAGTTGGGCGCCGAGCTGTTCCACCGGGCCCGCGGGAACATCACCCTGACCGACGCGGGCGAGGCCCTGCTGCCGCTGGCCCACCGGATCCTCGCCGACACCGAGACGGCGCGCCGCGAGGTGCAGGAGGTCGCGCAGTTGCGGCGCGGCCGCGTGCGCCTGGGCGCCCCGCCCAGTCTGTGCGCGAGCCTCGTCCCCGATGTGCTGCGCACCTTCCACGCGCGCTACCCGGGCATCGACCTGCACGTCGACGAGGGCGGGTCACAGGACCTCGTGCGGACCCTGGCCGTCGGCGGGCTCGACCTGGCCCTGGTCATCACCCCGTTGGGGGTGGGCGCCCCCGCCCTGGCCACCACGGAGCTGATCCACGAGGATCTCGTGGCCGTCACCTCCCCCGACGTCCCGGCTTTGACCCGGCGCCGCCGGCTGCGCGTGGCGGAGCTGCGGGACCGGCCGATGGTGATGTTCCGCCGCGGCTACGACCTCCGTGAGATCACCACGGCGGCCTGCCGGGCGGCCGGCTTCGACCCCTCCTTCACGGTGGAGGGCGGCGAGATGGACGCGGTGCTGGGGTACGTACGGGCGGGGCTGGGCCTCGCGGTCGTACCGGGCATGGTCGCGGCCCGCTCGGGCCTGCGCGTCACCCCCTTCGAGGACGACCGCATGCGCCGCACCATCGCCGTGGCCCACCGCAAGGACACCGCCCCGCCCCGCGCGGCCCGCGAACTGCGGCGGGTGCTGCTGGAGCACCTGGGGGTGGCGGAGGAGTGAGGGACCGGGGCGGCCGGGCCCCCGCCGGCTTGCCCTCAGCCCTCGCCCAGGTCCGCGTTGACGATCGCCCGCAGGGCGGCGAGGTGGGCGTGGTAGGCGGCTCGGCCGGTCTTGGTCAGCTTCAGCCATACGCGCTGGCGCGTGTCGCGCACGCCGCGGCGCTGTTCCACATAGCCCGCGTCGGACAGGACCGTGACGTGCTTGCTCAGGACGGACGGGCTCACCCCCAGAGTCTCGCGGATCGTCGCGAACTCGATTTCCTCGACGGCGTCCAGCGCGGCACAGATCCTCAGCCGGTTCGGGGCGTGGATCGTGTCGTTGAAGCCGTCTTCGGGGGTGGTCACGGTGTGGGTATGCCCTTCTGGCGCGCCTTGTGGTCGAGGACGTGGACGCCCCCCGCCACCAGCAGACCCGCCGGCACCCATATCCACGGCATGCCCGCCCAGTCTTCCAGGACCATCGCGCCGAGGAACGTCACCAAGCCGAGGACCCCGCAGAGGATCGCTCCCCGCTTCATGGAGGGGTGCATGCGGTGCCTGACGCCGCTGGAGCTCAGCTGGACCACGATGACGGTCAGCATCAGCACGTACATCAGGGCGAGGCCGACCAGGTCCAGCGGGTCGGGCAGCAGCTGGGAGAAATAGACGCCGGCCAGGGCTGCGGAGAGGCTCGTCCCGTACCAGCGGCCGGGGGCCAGGGACCCGACCGCGCCCTGGGCCTCGGTGGCCAGCGCCAGGGACAGCGCGGCGCTCTCCCGGGAGGGCATGGACGGCCTGTCCGGCTCAGGGGTCATGTCACGTGCACACTCGTCTGTTGCCATGACGGAAAGTGAAGCATGGAGTTTCCGTCATGGCAACTGGAGAGTTTCCGCTGTGGAAAACTTGGTTTTTCCCAGGTCGTATGCGGTTGTCAGATCGTCCGGGCCCGCCCGGCGGCCCCTCAGCGCGCCCCGAAGACCTGGGTCCAGCGCGGGCCGCCCGGGGCCTTGTTGATGCCGATGCCGATCTCCTTGAAGGAACAGTTGAGGATGTTCTTGCGGTGCCCGTCGCTGTGCATCCAGGAGTCCATGACCGCCGCCGCGTCCTGCTGCCCGTAGGCGATGTTCTCGCCGTACGTGCTCCACTGGTAGCCGGCGGCCGTGATGCGGTCCCCGGGGCCCTTGCCGTCGGGGTTGGTGTGGTCGAAGAAGCCGCGGGCCGCCATGTCGTCGGAGTGGCCCTGGGCCGCGGCGTCCAGCAGGCTGTTGGAGGTGACCGGCGAGCAGCCCACCTTCGCGCGCTCGGCGTTGACCAGGGAGACGACCTGCTGGCCCATGGAGCCGCCGCCGCCCTTGCCGCCCGGGGCCGGGGCCTTGCTCTTCTCGGCGCGGGAGGGGGCCGTGCGCTCGGGCGCGGCGGTGGACGGCTTGGCCTCGGGGGCCTTGGAGGACTGCTCGGGCGTGGGCGAGGAGGCGCTCGGCGAGGGGGACGCCGAGGCGGAGGCGCTCGGCGTGGCGGACTGCGAGGGCGTGGGCAGCAGCGGGGAGGGCTCCTGGGCCGCCAGCTGCTTGAGGTCGCTGGAGGAGTCGGCGGCCTGGGTCTTGACGGTGGTGCCGGGCTCGTCCTCGAAGAACCGCATCCCGCCCAGCACGCCGCCGGCCACGAGGGCCAGCACGCCCGCGCCCACCACGGCCCGCCGGGTGGCCCGGGACCGGCCGCCGCCTCCGCGGTGGTGCCGGGCGCCGGCCCGGTGGCTGCGCGGCCGCCCGGCCGCGGACGCCGACGGCGAGGCGGACGGCGACGCGTACGCGGCGGAGGAGTGCGCGGCGGAGGAGGCCGGGGCGTGCGAGGCGTAGCCCACCGGCGCCGCCCCCAGGTCCGAGCCGCCGCCCCACCAGCCGGCCAGCGCCCCCACGACGGGCACCAGACCGAGGCCGACCAGCAGCCCCTCGGCCGGGACCAGCGCGGACAGCGCTCCGGTGCAACGGCCGCAGGAGCGCACGTGGCGGGCTATTCGCTTGCGCCACAGCGCCGAGGGGACACCGTCCCAGTGGGCCACCACCTCGCCGAGCTGCGGGCAGCGGGGCTGCGCGGCGAGCGCCTGGACCACGCCCCGGGCGATGTCCAGCTGGGCCTTGGTGCGCTGGACGCGTACGGCCGTGTGCTGCGGCGACAGTTCGAGCGCCGCGGCCACCTCCGCGCGCTTCAGCTCGCCGGCGGCCTCCAGCCACCACAGCGACAGGACCTCCTGCTCGCCGTCGTCGAGCCAGCGCGTGGCCTCGGCAGCCTCCTTGCGCTGGCCCTCCAGGCCGAGCCGGACGATCGTGAGGTCGACGAAGTCGGCCTTGGGGTCGGCGACTTCGCCGACCACCTCCTGCAAGCCACTGACGGGAGCCTCGGGGCGGTCCTCCCGGCAGTGGCTGCGTATCTGGTTCATGGTGATCGCCACGAGCCAGGAGCGGAAACTGGCCGGGTCCCGCAGGCCGTCGAGGCCGTTGATCACGCGGAGCATGGTGTCCTGGACGACGTCGTCGACGTCCGCGTGGCCGTTCAGCGCACGGCCGACGATGTTGTAGACCAGCGGCAGGTGGGTGGCCACGAGCTCGTCCTGTGCCGCCGCGTCCCCGGCTCGCGCCGCTTCGATCACGGCCACGTTCACACTCTTCACGCCCGTACCTCTCTCCGCACCGCCACGTTGGCGTTCGTTCCGACACCTAGGAGACCCAGGGCCGGTCCGTTGATAACAAAAACTTGGGCGCGAATATGTGGCGGACCTCTCAACCCGTCACGGCGTCAGGAACTCCCGCAGGCTTCCCGGAGCCGCCGACTCCACGAAACCCACCGCCTCGGCAGCGGAGATGTCACGGATGCGGTAGCCGCCCTCCCCTCCCGGAACCGCTGCCGTGACGGTCACCACACCCGCCCGCCGCGAAAGGGGCGTGTCGGTAAAAGTCCATGCAAGGACGGCGCTCCGGTCGAGGCTCACCGTCTCCCGTCCGAACGTCCCGGACCGCAGGACGAGGTGACGCCCCCGCAGGGCGTGCCCCAGCGCCCGGTACGCGTCGCGCGCGAGCCCGTACGCCACCGGCGCCGCGAGCAGCGTCCACCCCACCGCGCAGTACCCCAGCACCGGCAGCGCCAGCAGCCACCCCAGGACCCCGAGCGCCAGCGTCACCGGCAGCACCCCCCACCCCAGCGCCCACACCACCCGCCGCCGCAGGGCCGCCCGCGGATGCGGACGCAGGCCCTGCGCGTCCACGGCCCCGCCCAGCACCTCCGCGCACACGCGCACCGCCTCGCCCCTGGGGGCCGGGGGCAGCACGACGCTGCGCCGGCGGTTCTGGTCGCGGTCGCCGAGGCCCCCCGCCACGGCCCGTACGGACGCCCCTCCGCCGGCGCGCAGCAGCAACGGCTCCCGCAGCGCCACCCCGTACAGCCGCGCCTCCTCGATGGCGACGGCGTTCCTCCCCCTCGGGCCGCGCCGGACGACGAGGCCGCCGTCCTGCCCGCGCTCCAGCCGGTACCCCCACCAGTGCCCGGCGTAGAACGCCACCGCCCCCGCGACGCCCAGTCCCGTCACGGCCGCCAGAGCCAGCGGGACGGAGACCCACAGGGCGTCACCTCCCAGGCCCGCCCAGAGGTGCCGGACGACGCCCGTCCGCCAGGGTTCCGTCCCCGTCGCCCTGACGATCCTCCACACCGTGCCGGCGACCATCAGGACACCTCCCCAGACCCAGAACGTGAGCGGCGCGTACCGCGTCCACCGCCGGTCGGCCGTGGCCAGGACCCTCACGCCGCCTCCCCCGCCGGCAGTCCGGCCGCGGCCCGCAGACGGTCCGCCAGCCGACGGGCCTCCGTGCCGGACACCCCCGTGATCCGCACGTCGGCCGCCGACGACGCCGTGGTGACGGCCACGGTGGCGAGCCCGAAGCGCCGCTGCAGCGGCCCGCGCCGCAGGGCGACGGACTCCACCCTGGCCAGCGGCAGGACGCGGCGCCGGAGCCGGTACCAGCCGCTCGACGCGTAGAGCGCCGACTCCCCCACCTCCCAGGCGTGCGCCCGGTACCGCAGGGCCGGCATGGCCAGCGCATAGCCGAGCGCGGGCACCACCAGCCCCACGACCACCAGGGGGGCGAGCCAGGGGAGGGCGCCGGGGAAGAAGAGGAGGGAGAGGACGAGCAGCACGGTGGCCGCGAGCACCGCGGGGCCGGTCACCACGAGCAGGGCCTGGGCCGTCCACCAGCGCCGGGCCGGGGGGCCGACCCGGTGGGCCGGCGGCCGCAGGGTCCACGCCATGACACCCCCCTTTTCCAAGTCGATCGTATTGCGAAATCGAACGGGCGTTAAGCTATAGCAATACAATTGACCTGTAAAGCCGGAGCCGGCTCCGGCGGCCCCCAGCGAAAGGCGTCCCCGTGCCCAAGCGCGTCGACCGCGACGAACGCCGCCACCGCATCGCCGAAGCCCTCTGGCGCATCGCCTGCGACCGCGGCCTGGACGGCGCGAGCCTGCGCGACGTGGCGGCGGAGGCCGGCATCTCCCTCGGCCAGTTGCAGCACTACTTCCGCAGCAAGGACGAGATGCTGCTCTTCGCCCTGGACCACATCGGCGAACTCGCCACCCGGCGCATCCGCGCGCGCCTGGAGGCGCTGCCCGGCGTGCCGGCCCCCCGCACGCTCCTGCGCGAGACGATGACGGAGATCCTGCCGCTGGACGACCGGCGCCGCAGCGGCCAGCTGGTCGAGGTCGCCTACGTCGCGCGGGCCGTCCACGACGAACGCCTGCGCCGCCGCGCCCAGGAGGGCACCCCGATGCTGCGGACGCTGCTCGCCGGCTGGATCGGGCAGGCGGTCGACCGCGGCGAGGTCGCCGCCGACCGCGACCCGGCCGCCGAGGCCATGGCGCTGCTGTGCCTCGTCGACGGCCTGACCACGTACGTCCTGCTGGAGGTGCTGCCCCCCGCCGAGGCGACGGCGCTGCTGGACGCCCACCTGGACCGGTTGTTCAGCACCCCGCCGTCAGACACGCCGCACCCGGACACCCCGCGGTCCGACACGCCACGCTCCGGCACCGGGGCGGACAGCCCCTAGCCCCCTCACCGCCGCCGCGCCGCCCGGTTGCGTCCGCGCGGGCCGGGCGAGAGGGCCTCGGCGAGCTCGTCGAGCGCGTCCACCAGCAGGTCCGCGCCCCGCACCGCCACGCCCTCGTCGCCCTCCCGCTCCCGCCACACCTCCAGCACCGCCCGCGGCCCGGACCAGTCCAGCGCCCGCCGTTCCCGCACCGCCGCCACGGCGTCCGGCAGCGCGGCCCGCAGGGCGCGCCCGAACTCCTCGGCGTCCGGGTTCGGCCGGGCCGTCTTGTCCGGGAGATGAGCCTCCATCAGCATGGTCACGCGCCCCATCGTCGCCAGCGCCGACTCCCCCGCCCGCTCCGAGCTGCGGGACAGCCCCCGGTGCCGCACCGGTTCCTTCTGGGCGCGGGCCGCGGCCTCCTCCCACTCCATGCGCGCGGCCCGCCCGTCGAGCAGGGCCTCGCGCACCCGGCGCGGCTTGCGCTCGGCCGGGCGGGCGTAGACCTCGACGACGGCCAGCGCGTACCCGCCGTTGGCCTGGAGCCAGTCGGCGAGCCGGTCGCGCAGCCTGGGCGTCTCCCAGGTGGGCCAGACCGCGTACGCGGCCATCGCCAGCAGCCCGCCCAGCAGGGTGAGGGCCAGCCGCGCCTGGACGGTCTGCGACCAGCCCTCGCCCGCGATGCCCAGCAGGAAGACGACGTAGGCGCCGATGCACGCGGACGCCACGATGTAGCCCGTGCGAAACAGCAGGTAGAGCATGCCGATGCTGACGACGGCCAGCGCCGCGCACACGTACACGCCGGGGTGGAAGAGCGCGCTGATCCCCGCCGCGACCCACAGGCCGACGAAGGTGCCGGCGAAGCGGGCGACGCCCCGCTGGTAGGTCTGGGCGAAGTCCGGCCGCATCACCATCACCGAGGTCATGGGGGCCCAGTAGCCGTGTCCCAGGGGCAGCGCGGTGCCCAGGACGTAGCCGGCGCAGGAGACCGCCGTCACGCGCACCGCGTGCCGTGCGACCGCCGAGGACGAGCGCGCCTCGCGCCGCAGGGCCCGCCAGGCCACGGGCACGAGCCCGGTCACGGTGGGCCGCAGCAGGTGCCGGCGCTCGGCCGGCGTCGTGGGGCGCGTGGCCTGTACGGGCTCGTCGCTGGCCTCCACCGCGTCGGCGAGCAGCGCGATCAGCCGCATCGCGGACCGGCGCGCGGGACCGGTGAGCACCGACCCCGTCTCGGGCACTTCGAGGGCGGCCACGGTCTCCGGGGGCAGCCGCACCGGCTCGCCCCGGCGGATCGCCCGCGCCACCGCGTCCAGCACGGTCGCCGCGGCGGCCAGCAGGTCGCGGACGTGGTCGCGCTCGGGGCCCTCGGCGGGTGCGCCCAGGACCGGGTCGGCGAGCGAGGCGAGCACGGGCCGGATGCGCTCGGCGACGCCGCGCGGGCCGCCCAGCTGGCGTGGGCGGTTGCGGGCCTGGCGCGGGGTCAGCTCGGCGGCGCTGCGGGCCTCCATCAGGGGCTGGGGGTCGAAGCGGGCCACGGGGTCGTGCCGGAGGCGGCGCGCGTAGTCGGCCTCGGCGGCCAGCGCGTCGGCGAGCGCGTCGCGCTGGCGGCCCCAGGGACGGATGGGGAAGGCGATGATGAGCGCGGCCTGCACGAGGCCGCCGAAGACGATGAGCGCGGCGTGTTCGGCCGCGCCGCCGACGGACGTCGGCAGGGTGACCGTGACGAGCATGACCGCGATCGTCTGGTTGGCGACGAAGCCGGACACCGGGCCCAGGGCCCACGCCATGCCCGCCAGCAGGGTCCACACCGCCAGCAGCGCGACGAAGAGGGCGTGGTCGGCTGCGGCGAGATAGCCGACGAACGTGCTGAAGCCGAGGCTGGCCGCGACGCCGAGCGCGAGCATCGGGCGCGGGCGCCAGCTGCGCTGGAACGTCGCCAGGCCGGAGGCGAAGGCGCCGAAGGCGGACGAGACGGCGAGCGTCGGGGAGCCGTGGGCCAGGAGGAGGCCGATGACGACCGCGACCCCGCACGCGCCGCGGACCGCCACCAGCGGTTCGAGCCTGGTCCGCTCGACGGTCAGCCCGGCGCGGGCGGTCTTCTTCAGCGCGGTCGCCCAGCCCATGGGGTGAGCTTACGGTGCGGATCACCCTTAACCGGGTCAAGGGGGGTGGGCGCGGGGCCGGGGCGGGGCCCCGGGCCCGCGCGCCGCGCCGTGGCGCTGTGCCCCCGGCGGGGGCGGGGTCACCGGTGGCTGGGGAACCCCAGGTCCACACCGCCGTCCGGCGCCGCGCCGGTGGCGCTCACCGGTGCTTCGGGCCAGCGGGTCGTGACGACCTTGCCGCGCGTGTAGAAGCGCACGCCGTCCCTGCCGTAGATGTGGTGGTCGCCGAAGAGCGAGTCCTTCCAGCCGCCGAAGGAGTGATAGCCGACGGGCACGGGGATGGGCACGTTCACGCCCACCATCCCCGTCTGGACCTCCAGTTGGAAGCGGCGGGCCGCGCCGCCGTCGCGGGTGAAGACGGCGCTGCCGTTGCCCCACGGCGAGGCGTTGATGAGGGCCACGCCCTCCTCGTAGGTCGCGGCGCGCAGCACGCACAGCACCGGGCCGAAGATCTCGTCGCGGTAGGCGTCGGCGCCGGGCGGCACCTTGTCCAGCAGGGACAGGCCGATCCAGTGCCCGTTCTCGTAGCCGGCGACGGTGAAGCCGGTGCCGTCCAGGACGACCTCGGCGCCCTGGGCCGCGGCGCCGCGGACGTAGGAGGCGACCTTGTCGCGGTGGGCGCGGGTGATGAGGGGGCCCATCTCCGAGGCGGGGTCGTCGCCCGGGCCGATCCTGACCCTCTCGGCGCGCTCGCGGATCCTCGCCACCAGCTCGTCGCCGGTGTCGCCCACCGCGACGACCGCGGAGATCGCCATGCAGCGTTCGCCGGCCGAGCCGTAGGCCGCCGAGACGGCGGCGTCCGCGGCCGCGTCGAGGTCGGCGTCGGGCAGGACCAGCATGTGGTTCTTGGCGCCGCCGAGGGCCTGGACGCGCTTGCCGTGGGCCGAGGCGGTGGTGTGGATGTGACGGGCGACGGGGGTGGAGCCGACGAAGGAGACCGCGGCGACGTCCGGGTGCTCCAGCAGCCGGTCGACGGCGGTCCTGTCGCCGTTGACCACGTTGAGGACGCCCTGCGGCAGCCCGGCCTCGGCGGCGAGCTCCGCCAGGCGGACCGCGGGTGAGGGGTCCTTCTCGCTGGGCTTGAGGACGAAGGTGTTGCCGCAGGCGACGGCCAGCGGGAACATCCACATCGGCACCATGGCCGGGAAGTTGAAGGGCGTGATGCCCACGACGACGCCCAGCGGCTGGCGGATCGCGGCCACGTCCACGCGGCTGGAGACCTCCGTGGACAGCTCGCCCTTGAGCTGCGTGGTGATCCCGCAGGCCAGCTCGACGATCTCCAGGCCGCGGGCGACCTCGCCGAGCGCGTCGGCGTGGACCTTGCCGTGTTCCGCCGTGATCAGCCGGGCCAGCTCGTCGCGGTGGGCGTCGAGCAGGGCGCGGTAGCGGAAGAGCACCGCGGTGCGGGCCGCCAGCGACGAGGACCCCCAGGTGGCGAACGCGGCCCTGGCGGCCGCGACGGCCGCGTCGACCTCCTCGGCGGACGCGAACGCGACCCGCGTCGTCGCGGCCCCGGTGGCCGGGTCGGTGACCTCGCCGAACCGGCCGGAGGTCCCTTCGACGGCCTTGCCGTCGATCCAGTGGTGGACGGTCTTCATGCCTGGCCTCTCTCTCACGCTCACAGGTAACGGCGGCGGGCGGCGGCGTCGCGCTCGTACTCCTCCCGGGCGGCGACGGCCGCCGGGCGGGTCGCGGTCTCGGCCACGGGCACATCCCACCACGCCTGCGCCGGGGGTGTCCCGGGCACGGGGTCGGCGGTCTCGGTCTCGACGTGGACGCAGGTGGGCCGGTCCGAGGCGCGGGCCTCGGCGAGGGCGTCGCGCAGTTCGAGGACCGTGCGGGCGCGGAGCACGGACATGCCCAGGGACGCGGCGTTGGCGGCCAGGTCCACGGGCAGCGGGTCGCCGGTGTACGTGCCGTCGGGCGCCCGGAAGCGGTACGCGGTGCCGAACCCCTCGCCCCCCACGGCCCGCGAGAGCCCGCCGATCGAGGCGTAGCCGTGGTTCTGGACCAGGATCACCTTGATGGCGATGCCCTCCTGTACGGCGGTGACCAGTTCGGTCGGCATCATCAGGTACGTGCCGTCGCCGACGAGCGCCCACACCGGCCGGTCCGGGGCGGCCAGGCGCACCCCGATGGCCGCCGGGATCTCGTAGCCCATGCAGGAGTAGCCGTATTCGAGGTGGTACTGGCGGCGGGAGCGGGCCCGCCAGAGCTTGTGCAGGTCGCCGGGGAGCGAGCCCGCCGCGTTGATCACCACGTCCTCGTCGCCGACGACGGCGTCGAGCGCGCCGACGACCTGCGCCTGGGTGGGCCGCCGGCCGTCGCCGTCGGCGCGCCAGGAGTAGGCGTAGTCGACCGCCGCCTCCCATTCGGCCTTCCCGGCGGTGTACGCCCTGACGTAGTCCTCCGCGACCCGGTGGCCCTTCAGCCCCTCCGTCAGCGCCTCCAGCCCGGCGCGGGCGTCGGCGACCAGCGGCAGGCCGGCGAGCTTGTGGGCGTCGTAGGAGGAGATGTTGAGGTTGACGAACCGCACGTCGGGCGCGGCGAAGAGGGTCGAGGACGCGGTGGTGAAGTCGCTGTAGCGGGTGCCGGCGCCGATGACGAGGTCGGCGCCCCGGGCCAGCGCGTCGGCCACGGCGGTGCCCGTGTGGCCGACGCCGCCCACGTCGGCCGGGTGGTCGTGGCGCAGCGAGCCCTTGCCCGCCTGGGTGGAGGCCACCGGGATGCCGGTGGCGTCGGCGAGGGCGCGCAGGGCGTCCTCGGCCTCGCTGTGGTGGACGCCCCCGCCGGCGATCAGCAGCGGGCGGCGGGCGGCGCGCACCGCGCTGACGGCTGCGGCCAGTTCGGCGGGGTCGGGGGCGGGGCGGCGCACGTGCCAGACGCGGTCGGTGAAGAAGTCCTCGGGCCAGTCGTACGCCTCGGCCTGGACGTCCTGGGGCAGGGCGAGGGTGACGGCCCCGGTCTCGACGGGGTCGGCGAGCACCCGCGCCGCCTGGAGGGCGGCCGGGATCAGCGCCTCGGGGCGGACGACGCGGTCGAAGTAGCGGGAGACGGGGCGCAGGCAGTCGTTGACCGAGACGTCTCCGGCACCGGGGTGTTCGAGCTGTTGCAGGACGGGGTCGGCGGGCCGGGTGGCGAAGGTGTCGCCGGGGAGGAGGAGCACGGGCAGCCGGTTGACCGTGGCGAGGGCGGCGCCGGTGACGAGGTTGGTGGCGCCGGGCCCGATGGAGGTGGTGACCGCGTGCGCGGAGAGCCGGTCGCACTGGCGGGCGTAACCCACGGCGGCGTGCACCATGGCCTGTTCGTTGCGGCCCTGGAGGTAGGGCAGCGCGTCGCCCGTCTCCAGCAGGGCCTGCCCGACGCCGGCCACGTTGCCGTGGCCGAAGATGCCCCAGCAGGCGGCGACCAGCCGCCGTCGGCGGCCGTCGCGCTCGGTGTACTGGTGGGCGAGGAACTCCACCAGGGCCTGGGCGACGGTGAGTCGGCGGGTCATCGGTCCCCTCCCGGGAGGTAGAGCGGCAGGCGCGGGTCGACAGGCTGGCCGGGCCAGGTGCCGCGGATCCAGGCGTGGTCGGGGTGGTCGCGGATGAGCCACTCGCGCTCGGCGCCGGGTCCGGCCATGACGTTGAGGTAGTACAGGGTGTGCCCGGGCGCGGCCATGGAGGGGCCGTGCCAGCCGTCGGGGATCAGCACGGCGTCGCCGGTGCGGACTTCGGCGAGCACGTCGGTGCCGCCGGGCCGCGAGGGGGACACCCGCTGGTATCCGGAGCCGGCCGGGCCGCCCGCGACCTCGAAGTAGTAGACCTCCTCCAGCTCGGACTCCTCGCCGGGACGGTGCTCGTCGTGCTTGTGCGGCGGGTAAGACGACCAGTTGCCGCCGGGGGTGAGGACTTCGACCGCGATGAGCTTGTCGCAGTCGAAGACGCCGGCGGCGGCGAAGTTGTTGACCTGGCGCGAGCAGACGCCGGTGCCGCGCAGTTCGACGGGGACGGCGGAGGCGGGCCCGTAGCGGGCCGCCAGGCGGCGCGCGCACCGGGCGCCGGTGAGCGCGAAGCGGCCGCCGGCCCGGGAGGTGAGGGTGACGTGCGCGTCGCGCGGGGCGTAGGCGAAGTCGGTGACGGCGGTGAAGACGTCCGTCCGGCCCTGGAGTACGAAGTGCCGGCCCTCGGTGTCGACCGCGCAGCCGCCGGACAGCGGGAGCACGATCCACTCGCTGTCGCCGGTGGCGAAGGTGTGGGTGCCGCCGGGCGGGAGGGTGAGCACGCGGAGGGAGGAGTGGGTCCAGCCGGCGGAGGCCGGGTCGACGGCCAGGTCGTAGGGGCCGGCGCCGGCGGTGCCGGCGGGCAGGTGGCGGCGGGGGGACGTCATGCAAGTGCCCTTCGTTCGCTGCGGTCGGGTCCGGCCCCGCCGGTCCGGGCGGCGGGGGTCGCGCGCCGTCGCGGCGGGTCGTCCTTCCCCGTCCCGTCCCTTTCCGGAACGGGCGCCCCGGGCCGGGGGCGGCCGGTGCCGGGCCTCACAGCAGCCCCACCGCCGTGTCGACGGCGGCCGCCACGTCCCCGTCGGCCGGGTAGAGCAGCGCCCGGCCCACCACCAGCCCCCGCACCGTCGGCAGGCGCAGGGCGAGCCGCCACCGTTCGTACGCCGCGTCCTGGTCGTCCCCGACGTCGCCGCCGAGCAGGACGGCGGGCAGGGTCGTCGCCCCCATCACCCGCTCCATGTCCCCGGCGTCGTCCGTGACGGGCACCTTGAGCCAGGTGTAGGCCGACGCCGAGCCGAGGCCCGAGGCGATGGTGAGGGACGTGGTGACGGCCTCGGCTCCGAGGTCGTTGAGGACCCTGCCGCCGACGCGGCGGGACATGAACGGCTCGACGAAGACCGGGAGGCGGTGGGCTGCCATGTCGTCGACGGCGCGGGCGGCGGACTCCATCGTGGTGAGCGAGCCGGGGTCGTCGTAGTCGATGCGCAGCAGCAGTTTGCCGGCGTCGAAGCCGCGTCGGGCGAGGTCCCGCGCGCGGGGCCCGGTGAAGCGGTCGTCCATCTCGAAGGAGGCGCCGAAGAGACCGCCGCGGTTCATGGAGCCCATGACGACCTTGTTCTCCAGCGCACCGAGGAGCAGCAGGTCGTCGAGGATGTCGGCGGTGGCGAGCACGCCGTCGACGCCGGGCCGGGAGAGGGCCAGGCACAGGCGCTCCAGCAGGTCGGCCCGGTTGGCCATGGCCAGGCGGCGGTCGCCGACGCCGAGCGCGCCCCGCGCCGTGTGGTCGGCGGCGACGATCATGAGCCGGCCGCTGTCGCCGATCAGGGGGCGGCGGCGGCGCCGGGCCGCGGCCTCGGCGACGGCCTCGGGGTGGTGGGTGCGCACGTTCACCAGGTCGGGGATCCGGATGGTCACGGGGAGCCCTCCAGCAGTCGCTCGACCTCGTCGCGCGTCGGCATGGCCGAGGAGCAGGCGAGCCGGGAGGCCACGAGGGCCCCGGCGGCGCCCGCGTACCGCACGGTGCGTTCCAGGTCCCAGCCGGCGAGCAGCCCGTGGCAGAGCGCGCCGCCGAAGGCGTCGCCCGCGCCGAGCCCGTTGACGACGTCCACCTCCACCGGCGGTACGGAGACGGTGGTGCCGTCGCGGTGGACGGCGAGGACGCCCTCGGGGCCCTGTTTGACGACGGCCAGTTCGACGCCGGCGGCCAGCAGGGCCCGCGCGGCGGCGTGGGGTTCGCGCTCGCCCGTGGCGACCTCGCACTCGTCGGCGTTGCCCACCGCCACGGTGGCGTGGGCGAGGGCGGCCGCGTAGTGGGGGCGGGCGGCGGCGACGGCGGCGGGGCCGCTGCGGCCGCCGGCTCCGGACGCGCCGCCCTCGCCGCCCCAGAACACCGGCCGCCAGTCGAGGTCGACGACGGTGGTCCCGCTCCCGGCCCGGGACGCGAGCGCTTCGAGCGTCGCCGTGCGGCTGGGCTCCTCGCTCAGGCCCGTGCCGGTCGTCCAGAGGATCCGGGCGGCCCGGACGGCGTCCAGGTCGAGTTCGTGGGGGTGGATCTCCAGGTCGGGGGCCTTGGGGCGGCGGTAGAAGTAGAGGGGGAAGTCGTCCGGCGGGTGGATCTCGCAGAAGGTGACGGGCGTGGGGTACGCGGCCACGGGCGTCACCCAGCGGTCGTCCACGCCGAAGTCGCGCAGCGCGTCGTGGAGGTAGCGGCCGAAGGGGTCGTCGCCGGTGCGGCTGATCAGCGCGGTGCGCCGGCCGAGCCGGGCGGCGGCGACCGCGACGTTGGCCGCGGATCCGCCGAGGAACTTCCCGAAGGTCTCCACCTGTGCCAGGGACACGCCGGTCTGGAGCGGATAGAGGTCCACCCCGAGCCGGCCCATGGCGATGAGGTCGTAAGGCCCGGTCATGCTCTCCCTCTCCCCTCCCGCTCCGGCTCCCGTCTCCCGGGAGCCGCTGAAGCAGGTCTAGCCGGGGGGCCGCCACCGTGTCAAGCATTTGTCCTTACATAAGGACGTCCCCCGGCGACTCTTGACGTTACGTCCATATGTCCGGACGAACCCTTGACACCCTTTCGGCCAGCCGTGAAGCTACGGGCAACCCAGCCCTTGGCCGGTCGACGACGACCGTCGAGAGGAGCCGCCGCATGGATGCCGCCGCCCGCCCCCCTCTGCCGCCCGCCCTGGACCGCATCCGGGTCGGCTCGGCGCCGGACTCCTGGGGCGTCTGGTTCGCCGAGGACCCGGCGCAGGTCCCGTGGCGGCGCTTCCTCGACGAGGTCGCCGAGGCGGGCTACGCGTGGATCGAGCTGGGCCCGTACGGCTACCTGCCCACCGACCCCCGCGTCCTGCGGGAGGAGACGGACCGGCGCGGGCTGAAGGTCTCGGCCGGCACCGTCTTCACCGCCCTGCACCGCGGGCCCGCCGTCTGGGAGGAGACCTGGGAGCAGGTGGCACGGGTGGCGGAGCTGACCCGGGCCATGGGCGCCGGTCACCTCGTCGTCATCCCCTCCTTCTGGCGCGACGACAAGACCGCCGAACTGCTGGAGGACCCGGAACTGACCCCCGACCAGTGGCGCCTGCTCGCCCGCGGCATGGAGCGGCTGGCCCGCGAGGTCCTGGACGCCTACGGGCTCGCCCTCGCGGTCCACCCGCACGCCGACACCCACATCGACACCGAGGCGCACGTCGAGCGCTTCCTGGACGCCACCGACCCGGACCTCGTCCACCTCTGCCTGGACACCGGGCACTACGCCTACTGCGGCGGCGACAGCGTCAAGCTCATCGAGACGTACGGCGAGCGCGTCGGCTACCTCCACCTCAAGCAGGTCGACCCGGACGTCCTCGCGGACGTCACCCGGCGCGGCACCCCCTTCGGGCCCGCCGTGCGGCAGGGCGTGATGTGCGAACCGCCCGGCGGGGTGCCGGCGCTGGAACCCGTCCTGGCCGCGGCGCAGGGGCTCGGCGTGGACCTCTTCGCCATCGTGGAGCAGGACATGTACCCCTGCCCGCCGGACAAGCCCCTCCCCATCGCCCGCCGCACCCGCGCCTTCCTGCGCTCCTGCGGCGCCTGACCAGTCCCCTCCCCCGAGGAACGAGCAATGACGCGAGACAGAACCCTCGGCGTGGCCGTGATCGGCACCGGCAGAATGGGCTCGGACCACGCCCGGCGCATCGACGAGGTCGTCAGTGGCGCCCGGGTCGCCGCCGTCGTGGACATCGACGCCGACCGGGCCGCGGCGGTGGCCGCCCGCATCGACGGCTGCACCTCCTGGACGGACCCGGCGGCCGCCATGGCCGCCGACGGCGTCGACGCCGTGCTCATCGCCTCCCCCGGCCCGGCCCACGAGGCGGCCCTGCTGGAGGCGTTCGCCCACGACCTGCCGGTGCTCTGCGAGAAGCCGCTCACCCCGGACGCCGCGTCGGCGCTGCGCGTGCTGGAGGCGGAGACCCGGCTGGGGCACCGGCGGGTGCAGGTGGGGTTCATGCGGCGCTACGACGAGGAGTACGCCCAGCTGAAGTCGCTGCTGGCGCGCGGCGACCTGGGGCGGACGCTGATGCTGCACTGCGTCCACCGCAACGCCTCGACGCCGCCCGGCTTCACCGGGCAGATGATGATCAACGACTCGGTGGTGCACGAGATCGACGTCACCCGCTGGCTGCTGGAGCAGGAGGTCACCGCGGTCACCGTCCTGCGGCCCGCCCCCTCCTCCGCGGCGCCCGAGGGGCTGAGCGATCCCCAGCTCGTGCTCCTGGAGACCTCGGGGGGCGCGGTCGTCGACGTCGAGATCTTCGTCAACTGCGGCTTCGGCTACCAGGTGCGCTGCGAGGCCGTCGGCGAGCGCGGCACGGCCCGCGTCGGAGACGCGCACGGGCTGTGCGTCGACGCCGGCGGCCGGTGGGGCGGACCGATCGCCGCGGACTTCGTCGAACGCTTCCGCGACGCCTACGACCGCCAGGTGCAGGCATGGGTGGACGCCACCCGGCGCGGCGAGGTCACCGGCCCGAGCGCCTGGGACGGCTACGCGGCCGCCGCCGCGTGCGAGGCGGGCGTGCGGGCCCAGGCCACCGGCGCGCGCACGCCCGTCACGCTCGCCGAGCGGCCCGCCCTCTACGCCCCGGAGGGGCGGTGAGCGGCGGTCTGCGGGTCGGGCTGCTCGGGGCGGGACGCATCGGGGCGTTCCACGCCGCGACCCTGACGCGCACGGACGGGGTCGGCGAGCTGGTGATCGCGGACGCCGACCCGGCCCGGGCGACGGACCTGGCCGCCGCGACCGGCGCCCGGGCGGCCGGCTCGGTGAGCGAGGTCTTCCACGCGGCGGGCGTGGACGCCGTGGTCATCGCCACGGCGACCGCGGCCCACGCCGCCCTGGTCACCCGTGCGGCCCGCGCCGGGCTGCCGGCGTTCTGCGAGAAGCCCGTCGCGCTGGACCTGGCGGGGACGGTGCGGGCCCTGCGCGAGGTCGAGGCGGCGGGCACCCTGCTCCAGATCGGTTTCCAGCGGCGCTTCGACGCCGGGTACCGGGCGGCCCGAGCGGCCCTGCGGTCCGGGGCGCTGGGCCGGGTGCACACCATCCGGTGCGTCACCTCGGACGCCGCGCCGCCGCCCGCCGCCTTCCTCCCGCAGTCGGGCGGGCTGATCCGCGACTGCATGGTCCACGACTTCGACGCGGTGCGCTGGATGACGGGGCGTGAGGTGGTGGAGGTGTACGCCCGGGGCACGGACGCGGGCGCCGCCTTCTTCCGCGAGGCCGGCGACGTGGACACCGCCGCCGCCCTGCTCACCCTCGACGACGGCACGCTCGTCACGGCGACCGCCACGCGGTACAACGGCGCCGGGTACGACGTGCGGACGGAACTGTCGGGCGAACGGGACCAGTGGGTCGTGGGGCTGACCGGCCGCACGCCCGCGACCTCGGCCGACCCGGCGGGGCCGGGGGCGCCGGTGCGGCCCTGGAGCGGCTTCCTGGAGCGGTTCGAGGACGCCTACCGCGCGGAGCTGGCGGCGTTCGTCCGGGCGGCGCGGGGCGAGGCCGGCAATCCCTGTCCCGGGGCCGAGGGGCTGCGGGCGCTGCACATCGCCGAGGCCTGCGAGGTCTCACGGCGGGAGGGCCGGCCGGTGCGGCTGGCGGAGGTCGGCTGAGGCGGGGGCGGCCCCGCCGGAGGGCCTCGCCGGGGGGCCTCGCCGGGGGGCTCGTGACACCTCCTGTCACCGCGTCACCTTCTCGTCACGGGCGTCACGGGGACGCAAGCCTTCCGTCACAGGATTCCGACAGCGAACCCCGCTTGGTCACTCTGTGTCGTTCTCCGGGAACAGGCTGGCGAACGAGAACGGCGGCGCCGCGACTTCCCCAACGGATCCCCCTCCGTGGTCGCGGCGCGGCGGAGAGGCGCGAGAGATGACCGACCGTCGACTCTGGTCCTACCGGGAGATCGCGGCGCACATCGGTGTGCAGACCGACACCGTCCGCTCGTACCGCAAGCACGGGATGCTGCCGGCCCCCGACCTCACCGAGGGAGGCAAACCGTACTGGTTCGCGGACACCATCCGGACCTGGGTGGCCCAGCGTCCGGGCAACAGACGCTCCAGAGGCTGAGGCCCCACCCCCTGGGGATACCCCCAGGGGGTACGCTGTCGCCATTCACGCCGGATCCCGGCGTGAACGAGTCGAGTCCTCCAAGGAGTACGCCCATGACCACGACCGTCTACAAGGTGACCGGCATGACCTGCGGGCACTGCGAGTCCGCGGTGAACAGCGAACTCTCGGCGCTCGCCGGGGTGACCTCGGTGCAGGCCGTCGCGGCCACCGGGCTGGTCACCGTGACCGCCGCGGCCCCGCTGGACGACGAGGCCGTCCGCGCCGCCGTCGACGAGGCCGGTTACGAACTGACCGGGCGCGCCTAACCCCGGAGGCCTTCACGGAATCCCCACAAGTAGGCCCTTGCCCTTTTACGTCCACTTATGGCAGGAGACCTAGATCACAGGCATTGGGAGGTAACCATCGTGGGGGGACGTTGGTCTAACCAGTCAGTGCTGGGTCGTCTTGGGGGACGGTACCGGCCACGCGTGGCCGGGGCACGTACCCGGGGAGCTTTGAGCGGCCCTCCCGTACGTACGCGTCCCGGCAGATCGCGTCCACCGGCTCCCGGCCGGATCCCGTGGGGGGAATCCGCGCCGGGACGAAAAGCGCCTCGCTCCGACCCGTGGGGGGATCGGAGCCGGGGCGCTTTTCACATGCCGCGCTCACGCGCACCCGCCGGCGGAGGCCGCCCGGGAGGGCGTGGGGCCGGACGCGAGGGGCGCGGACACACGAAGGCGCCCCGCACCTGCTCGGTGCGGGGCGCCTTCACGCCGTTCGGCGGCAGCGGTCCGGGATCCGGGTCAGCGCTGCTCCACCGGGACGAAGTCACGCTCGACGACGCCCGTGTAGATCTGGCGCGGACGACCGATGCGGGAGCCCGGCTCCTTGATCATCTCGTGCCACTGGGCGATCCAGCCGGGGAGCCGGCCGAGCGCGAAGAGCACGGTGAACATCTCGGACGGGAAGCCCATGGCCCGGTAGATGAGACCGGTGTAGAAGTCCACGTTCGGGTAGAGGTTGCGCGAGACGAAGTAGTCGTCGCTGAGCGCGTGCTCTTCGAGCTTGAGCGCGATGTCGAGCAGCTCGTCGGACTTGCCGAGGGCCGAGAGGACGTCGTGCGCCGCGGCCTTGATGATCTTCGCCCGGGGGTCGAAGCTCTTGTAGACCCGGTGGCCGAAGCCCATCAGGCGGACGCCGTCCTCCTTGTTCTTCACCTTGCGGATGAAGGCGTCGACGTCGCCGCCGGAGGCCTGGATGGACTCCAGCATCTCCAGCACGGCCTGGTTGGCGCCACCGTGGAGGGGCCCCCACAGGGCGTTGATACCGGCGGAGATCGACGCGAAGAGGTTGGCCTGCGAGGAGCCCACCAGGCGCACGGTCGAGGTCGAGCAGTTCTGCTCGTGGTCGGCGTGCAGGATCAGCAGCTTGTCCAGGGCGCTGACCACGACCGGGTCCAGCTCGAACTCGGCGGCGGGCACCGAGAAGGTCATGCGCAGGAAGTTCTCGACGTAGCCGAGGTCGTTGCGCGGGTAGACGATCGGGTGACCGATCGACTTCTTGAACGCGTAGGCCGCGATCGTCGGCAGCTTGGCCAGCAGCCGGATCGTGGACAGGTGGCGCTGCTTCTCGTCGAACGGGTTGTGGCTGTCCTGGTAGAAGGTCGACAGCGCGCTGACCACGGACGAGAGCATCGCCATGGGGTGGGCGTCACGGGGGAAGCCGTCGAAGAACCGCTTGACGTCCTCGTGCAGCAGCGTGTGCTGGGTGATCTCACCCTTGAAGGTCGCCAGCTCGTCGACGGTCGGCAGCTCACCGTTGATCAGCAGGAACGCGGTCTCCAGGAACGAGCTGCGCTCGGCGAGCTGCTCGATCGGGTAACCGCGGTAGCGCAGGATGCCCTGCTCACCGTCGAGGTAGGTGATGGCGGACTTATAGGCGGCGGTGTTGCCGTAGCCCGAGTCGAGGGTCACCAGACCGGTCTGGGCGCGGAGCTTACCGATGTCGAAGCCCTTGTCGCCGACGGTGCTGTCGACCACCGGGTAGGTGTATTCGCCGTCCCCGTACCGCAGTACTACAGAGTTGTCGCTCACGTCATCCCTCACCGACGTTGTGCCTCTTCTTCGAGGTGCCCTGACTTCCCCTACCTTCCCCCATTTGGACGATGCTCGTGCACTCGGGGTCGGCCATAGGACCTAAGAACGGCACTGAGTGCCGCCTCGGCCTGGCCATCCTGCCCCGTTCGCCCTGATTGGTAAACCATTCGGTCCCGTCAGAGACGAACGCCACCTTTGCCGCCCCCCGTCCCACCGCCCGGAAATCCTCCGCCGAGGCGGTGGTCCAGGGCCGTGCAGCGCCGTCCCGCCGATACCGTGCGCACCGCCTGCCCCAGGGCTCTCCGGGATCCGACCAGCACCACGAGTTTTTTTGCCCTGGTTACCGCCGTATAGAGCAGATTGCGCTGCAACATCATCCACGCACCCGTGGTGACGGGGATCACCACCGCCGGATACTCGCTGCCCTGCGAGCGGTGAATGGTCACCGCGTACGCGTGGGCGAGCTCGTCGAGCTCGTCGAAGTCATAGCCGACCTCCTCGTCCTCGTCCGTGCGGACGGTCAGCCGCTGCTCGACGACGTCGAGGGCGGTGACCACCCCGACGGTGCCGTTGAAAACTCCGTTCTGCCCTTTCTCGTAGTTGTTGCGAATCTGGGTGACCTTGTCGCCGACCCGGAAGACCCGGCCGCCGAAGCGCCGCTCGGCCACGTCGGGGCGGGCGGGTGTGATGGCTTGCTGGAGCAGGCCGTTGAGCGTGCCGGCGCCCGCCGGGCCCCGGTGCATGGGGGCCAGGACCTGGACGTCCCGGCGCGGGTCGAGCCCGAACTTCGCCGGGATGCGCCGGGCCGCCACGTCCACGGTGAGCCGGCCGGCCTCCTCGGTGTCCTCCTCGGCGAAGAGGAAGAAGTCCGTCATCCCCAGGGTGATGGGCGGCACTCCGGAGTTGATGCGGTGTGCATTGGTCACCACGCCGGACTGCTGCGCCTGCCGGAAGATCCGGGTGAGCCGGACCGCCGAGACCGGGCTGCCCGGGGCGAGGAGGTCGCGCAGCACCTCCCCCGCGCCGACCGAGGGCAGCTGGTCGACGTCCCCGACGAGCAGGAGGTGGGCGCCCGGCGGCACGGCCTTGACCAGCTTGTTGGCCAGGAGCAGGTCCAGCATCGAGGCCTCGTCCACCACGACCAGGTCGGCATCCAGGGGCCGGTCCTTGTCGTAGGCGGCGTCACCGCCGGGCTTGAGCTCCAGCAGCCGGTGCACGGTGGAGGCGTCGGCCCCCGTCAGCTCCGAGAGCCGCTTGGCCGCCCGGCCGGTGGGCGCGGCGAGCACGACCTTGGCCTTCTTCGCGCGGGCCAGCTCGACCACCGACCGGACGGTGAAGGACTTGCCGCAGCCGGGGCCGCCCGTGAGCACCGCGACCTTGCTCGTGAGGGCCAGCCTGACGGCCTGCTGCTGCTCGGCCGCCAGCTCGGCGCCCGTGCGCCCCGCGAGCCAGGTCAGCGCCTTGTCCCAGTCGACGTCCTGGAAGCCCGCGAGCCGGTCGGCGTCCGTGCGCAGCAGTCTCGTCAGCTGCCCCGCCAGGGACAGCTCGGCCCGGTGGAAGGGCACGAGGTAGACGGCGGTGACGGGCCCCTCGTCCTCCGGGCCGGGGACGGTCTCGCGGACCACGCCCTCCTCCTCGGCGGCCAGCTCGGCGAGGCAGTCGATGACGAGGCCGGTGTCGACCTGGAGCAGCTTGACGGCGTCCGCGATCAGCCGCTCCTCGGGCAGGAAGCAGTGCCCCTGGTCGGTGGACTGCGACAGGGCGTACTGGAGGCCGGCCTTGACCCGCTCGGGGCTGTCGTGCGGGATGCCGACGGACTGGGCGATGCGGTCGGCGGTGAGGAAGCCGATGCCCCAGACGTCGGCGGCGAGCCGGTAGGGCTCGTTGCGGGTGACGGAGATGGAGGCGTCGCCGTACTTCTTGTAGATGCGCACGGCGATGGAGGTGGAGACGCCGACGCCCTGGAGGAAGACCATGACCTCCTTGATGGCCTTCTGTTCCTCCCAGGCGGCGCCGATCGACTTGGTGCGCTTGGGGCCGAGCCCGGGGACCTCGATGAGGCGCTCCGGCTCCTGCTCGATGACGTCCAGGGTGTCGGTGCCGAAGTGGGTGACGATGCGGTCGGCGATGCGCGGGCCGACGCCCTTGATCAGGCCGGAGCCCAGATAGCGGCGGATGCCCTGGATCGTGGCGGGCAGCAGGGTGGTGTAGTTCTCGACGGTGAACTGCCGTCCGTACTGCGGGTGGGAGCCCCAGCGGCCCTCCAGGCGCAGCGACTCTCCCGGCTGCGCGCCGAGGAGCGCGCCGACCACCGTGAGGAGGTCGCCGCCGCCGCGCCCGGTGTCGACGCGGGCGACCGTATAGCCGCTGTCCTCGTTGGCATAGGTGATCCGCTCCAGGACACCCTCGACCACAGCCAGTTGCACCATGCCCTGACGGTACCGCCGGGGTCCGACAGCGCGTTCGGGCCTGTGGATGACCGTGGTTCCGCTTTCTCCGGCTCCCCGTGCGCCGGGCGTCCCGGCAGGGACGATGCGAGGGGCCCGGTCCGACGACCGGGCCCCTCGTGCTCCCCCCGAGCCGGCCTCCCCGCATCCCCCCGGACCCCTCCCCCCGGGAAGCCGACGTGAACTACGACCCACCGGGCGGCCGCGGGGTTGCACCTGGTCCAAGGTGTTATCTTTCCGTTACTTACCGTCAGAACACCTGTTCAGAGCACGTGCGCCCGGTACCGCTCCAGCGTCTCCGCCAGCACCTGGGCGCCGTCGCGCGCCCACAGCGCCGGGCTGAAGATCTCCGCCTCGGTCGGGCCGGTGTAGCCCGCCGCCTCCACCCGCTCGCGGAACCAGCGCAGGTCCACCGACCCGTCCCCCAGCTGCCCCCGTCCCAACAGGACGCCCTCGGGCAGCGGCGTCACCCAGTCGGCCAGCTGGAAGGCGGCGATCCGGCCGCCCTCACCCGCCCGGGCGAGGCCCTCGGCCACGGTGTCGTCCCACCACAGGTGGTAGGTGTCCACGACGATCCCGACCCACTCCGCCGGAAAGCGTTCGGCGAGGGCCAGGGCCTGCCCGAGCGTGGACACCACGCAGCGGTCGGCGGCGAACACCGGGTGCAGGGGCTCGACCGCCAGCCGCACCCCGCACCCGGCCGCGTGCGGGACCAGGGCGGCGAGGGCGTCGGCCACGCGCTCGCGCGCCCCGGCCAGGTCCCTGCTGCCGGGCGGCAGGCCGCCGCAGACGAGCACGAGGGTGTCCGTGCCGACGGCGGCCGCCTCCTCGATCGCGGCCCGGTTGTCGGCGAGCGCCGCCGCCCGCCCGGCCGGGTCGGGGGCGGTCAGGAAACCGCCCCGGCACAGGCTGCTCACGCTCAGCCCGGCGGCGCGCACGAGCCGCGCGACGGCCGCCGGACCGTACTCCCGGACCGGTTCCCGCCACAGCCCCACGTGCCGCACCCCGGCCGCCGCGCAGCCCGCCACCAGGTCGGGCAGGGACCACTGCCGGACGGTCGCCTGGTTCAGGCTGAACCTCTCCGTGCCCCTCACCGGCCCACCCCGTGCACCGCCAGCAGGCTCGCCATGCGGGCCTCCGCCCGCTCCGGGTCGGGGAACAGACCCAGGTCGTCGGCCAGTTCGTAGGCCCTCGCCAGGTGCGGCAGCGAGCGCCCCGCGTGCAGGCCGCCGGCCATCGTGAAGTGCCCCTGGTGTCCGGCGAGCCAGGCGAGGAGGACGATGCCCGTCTTGTAGAAGCGGGTCGGCGGCTCGAACAGGTGCCGGGCCAGCGCCACGGTCGGGTCCAGCAGCGCCCGGAAGCCGCGGCCGTCCCCGGCGTCCAGCAGCCGCGTGGCGCGGGCCGCCAGCGGCCCCAGCGGGTCGAGGACGCCCAGCAGGGCGTCGCTGTGCCCCTGCCCGTCCCCCTCGATCAGTGCGGGGTAGTGGAGGTCGTCGCCGGTGTAGCAGCGCACCCGGGGCGGCAGCCGCCGCCGCAGCGCGCGCTCCGTCCCGGCGTCCAGCAGCGAGACCTTCACGCCCTCGACCTTGCCGGCGTGGGCGGTGACGATCCGCAGGAAGGTCTCCAGCGCGGCGCCCGGGTCCGTGGCGCCCCAGTAGCCCTCCAGGGCCGGGTCGAAGGCGGGGCCGAGCCAGTGCAGGATCACGGGGGCGGCGGCCTGGCGCAGCAGGCGCCCGTACACCTCCTCGTAGCACTCCGGCCCCGTGGCGACGGCGGCCAGGGCGCGGGAGCACATCACGACGGCGGGGGCGCCCGCCTCCTCGACGACCGCCAGTTGCTCCTCGTAGGCGGCCGCGACGTCCGCCAGGCGGGCGTACGGCG
Organism: Streptomyces cinnamoneus; assembly: GCF_002939475.1. Classification (NCBI taxonomy): domain Bacteria; kingdom Bacillati; phylum Actinomycetota; class Actinomycetes; order Kitasatosporales; family Streptomycetaceae; genus Streptomyces; species Streptomyces cinnamoneus. The sequence goes on from NZ_PKFQ01000001.1 coordinate 2,495,145, forward strand.
GCCGGAGCTGGTCCGTGCCCGCCCCGCACACGATCCGGCCGCCCACCGCCTTCGCCTCGGCGGCCGAGAGGCGGATGAGCCGGGCCGCGGCCGGCCAGTCCAGGCCCATGCCGCGCTGGGCGGTGTCCATGGCCTCGGCGACCCCCAGCCCGTGCGCCCACAGGTGCCGGCGGAAGGCCAGGGTGGCCTCCCAGTCGAGGCGGGCGGGGCCGTGCGGGGTGGTGTCGCCGAAGGGGTCGGCGACGACGTGGGCGGCGGCCAGGAGCACCCGGCTCGCGGGCGGCGGCCCCTTCGGCGGGGGGTGTGCCGCCGCCCGGGGCACGTGGCGGCGCAGCCTCCCGGAGGCGTCCGGCAGCCGGATCACAGGGCCGGCTCCGGCACGGCGATGCGGCGGCCCTCGGCGGAGGACCTGCGGCCCAGCTCCGCCAGCTGCACGCCGCGCGCCCCGGCCAGCAGGTCGAAGCGCCAGGGCCCGCCGACGGCCACATGGCGCAGGAACAGCTCCCACTGGGCCTTGAAGGCGTTGACGCCCTCCCCCGCGTCGCCGTTGCCGGGCACCTCCTGCCACTGGGCCCGGAAGGTCTCGGTGGCGGGCAGGTCGGGGTTCCACACGGGCTTGGGCGTGGCGGAGCGGTGCTGCGCGCGGCAGTGGCGCAGGCCGGCCACGGCCGAGCCCTCGGTGCCGTCGACCTGGAGCTCCAGCAGTTCGTCGCGGTGGACCCGGACGGCCCAGGAGGAGTTGAACTGGGCCACGGCTCCGCCCTCCAGTTCGAAGATTCCGTAGGCGGCGTCGTCCGCGGTGGCCTCGTAGGGCCGGCCGCGCTCGTCCCACCGGCGGGGTATGTGGGTGATGAGCCGGGCCTGCACGGCCCGTACGGGACCGAACAGCTCGCGCAGCACGTACTCCCAGTGCGGGAACATGTCGGCGGCGATGCCGCCGCCGTCCTGCGAGCGGTAGTTCCACGACGGCCGCTGGGCGCTCTGCCAGTCGCCCTCGAAGACCCAGTAGCCGAACTCGCCGCGGACGGAGAGCACGCGGCCGAAGAAGCCTCCGTCGGCGAGCCTGCGCAGCTTGCGCAGCCCGGGCAGGAAGAGCTTGTCCTGGACGACGCCGTGCCGCACCCCGGCGTCCCGGGCCAGCCTGGCCAGGCCCAGGGCCCCGGCGTAGGTGGTGGCGGTCGGCTTCTCGCAGTAGACGTGTTTGCCGGCGGCGAGGGCCCGGCGCAGGGCGCGCTCGCGGGCGGTGGTCGCCTGGGCGTCGAAGTAGACGTCGATGCCCGGGTCGGCGAGCACGGCGTCCAGGTCGGTGGTCCAGTGCTCGATCCCGTGGTGCGCGGCCAGCGCCGCCAGCTTCCGCCCGTCGCGGCCGACGAGGACGGGTACGGGCCACAGCACCGTGCCGGTGCCGAGGTCGATGCCGCCCTCCTCCCGCAGGGCGAGGACCGACCGTTCGAGGTGCTGGCGCCGGCCCATGCGGCCCGTCACGCCGTTCATCGCTATCCGGATTTCCCTGACGCTCCCGGCCCTCATCGGCAGAGATCCTCCCCCCAGTTCCGCACAAGGGGCATTTCCCACCGTCGTCCGGGGAAACCGATTGGGCATGAAGCTGGCTTTTTCGACTCTCGGTGTGCCCGGACTGCCCGTTCCCGACGTGCTGCGGCTCGCCACCCGGCACGGCTACGACGGCGTGGAACTGCGGGCGCACCCCGAGGAGCCCGTGCACCCCGGCATCACGCCGGCGCAGCGGGCGGCGGTGGCGGTCGCGTTCGCGGAGGCCGGTGTGACGGTCCTGGGCCTGGCGGGCTACGCCCGGGTGGCCCGGCCGGGCCCGGACGAACCGGTGCTGGCGGAGCTGGACGCGCTGGTGCGGCTCGCCGGGGACCTCGGGGCCCAGTTCGTACGGGTGTTCCCGGGTGGGGGCGAGCAGGAGGCGGCGGAGGCCGACGCGGCGGCGGCCCGCCGGCTGGGGACGATCGCGCCGCTGGCGGCGGCCACGGGCGTGCGGGTCCTGCTGGAGACCCACGACTCGCACCGCCGGGCCCAGGACGCCGTGCGCATCCTGGGGCCGGTGGGGCACGGCAGCGTCGGCGCCCTGTGGGACGTGCTGCACACGTGGCTGGGCGGGGAGGAGCCGGCGGTCAGCTTCCCGCCGCTCGCCCCCCATCTGGGCTACGTCCAGGTGAAGGACGTGGCCTCGGCCGAGGACCTCTCCCCGGTGCCGCTCGGCGCGGGCGTGCTGCCGCTGGGCGCCTGCGTGGGGACGCTGGGCCGGGCGGGCTGGGACGGCTGGCTCAGCTGGGAGTACGAGAAGCGCTGGCATCCGCAGGCAGCGGACTTCGCCCAGCTGGCCGGGGCGGGAGCGGAGTACCTGCGGGGACTGCACGCGGCCGCGCCGCGCGGGACGTGAGGGACGTGAGGGCCACCCCGCCGACCAGCAGGGCCGCCGCGCACCAGCGCAGCGGGCTCACGCCCTCCCCCAGCAGGAGGGCCGCCGAGGACATCCCGAAGGCGGGCACCAGGAGGGTGAAGGGGGCGACGGCGGAGGCGTCGTAGCAGCGCAGCAGGAACCCCCAGGCGCCGAAGCCCAGCACGGTCGAGACCCAGGCGACGAAGAGGACCGCGCCCACCCCGCTCCAGTCCGCCGAGCGCAGCGCCCCGGCGTCGGCCGCGGGCCCCTCGAAGACGAGGGACAGCAGGAGCAGCGGCAGCACCGGCACGGTGCTCACCCAGACGATGAAGCGCAGCGCGTCCGGGGGTGCCGCCTTGCGGGTCAGCACGTTGGACACGCCCCAGAACGCGGCGGCGGCCAGCACGAGGGTGAAGCCCAGGAGCGGTCCGGAGGACCCCTCGTCGACCGCGGCCACGCCGATGCCGGCCAGGGCGACGCCCATGCCCACCAGCCGGGCGCGGCCGGGGCGCTCCCCGAGGGCCGCCATGGCGAACAGGGCGGTGAAGACCGCCTGGACCTGGAGCACCAGCGAGGAGAGCCCGGCGGGCATGCCCGCGCGCATCCCGATGAACAGCAGCCCGAACTTCCCCACGCCCAGTACCAGTCCCACGCCGATGATCCACCGCCACTTCACCTGGGGGCGGCCGACGAGGAACACCGCGGGAACGGCGGCGGCGAGGAAGCGCAGGGCGCAGAAGAGCAGCGGCGGGAACCGGTCGAGCCCCGCGTCGATGACGACGAAGTTGACGCCCCACAGGGCGGCCACGGACACGGCGAGGAGGATGTGGAGCGGACGCATGAACCGATCCTCACGGCCCCGACTGTGTAGCACCAGCGCGCGTTTCTTCATGATGGGATTCAGCAGCACTCAACAATGGGGGGTTGTCGCCGTCATGCTGGACCTGTCCCGCCTCCGCGCTCTGCACGCCGTCTCCGTACACGGCTCGGTCAGCGCGGCCGCCGTCGCCCTGGGGTACACGCCGTCGGCCGTCTCCCAGGCCATCACCAAGCTGGAGCGGGAGACCCGCACCACCCTGCTGGAGCGCCGCGGCCGGGGCGTCGCCCTGACCGACGCCGCGACCCGGCTGGCGGAGACGGCCGGCCAGTTGCTGACCCTGGTCGAGCGCGCGGAGACCGATCTGGAGGAGCAGCGGGGCCTGCCCACCGGCCGGCTGCTGGTCGGGGCGTTCGCGTCGGCGGCGCGCGGCCTGCTGCCCGGAGTGCTGGCCGCCCTCCGCCGGGAGCACCCGGCCCTCGACGCGCGCCTGAGCGAGGTGGACCCGCACCTGTCCGTGGACCTGGTGGCGCAGGGCGTGCTCGACCTGGCGGTCACCTTCGAGTGGGACACCATCCCGCTGCCCGCCCCCGGGGGGCTGCGGCGGGCGAGGATCGGCGACGACCTCTGTGACGTCCTGGTGCCGGAGGGCCATCCGCTCGCCGGGCGCGAGCGGCTGGCCCACCACGACCTGGCGCACCAGCGGTGGGTCGGCCAGCCGCCCGGCACCGTCTGCCACGGCTGGCTCGTCGGCGCCCTGCGCGCGGCCGGCAGCGAGCCGGACCTCGCCTACCAGGCCGCCGAGAACCACACCCAGGTCGCGCTCGTCGCGGCGGGCCTGGGCATAGCCCTGCTGCCGCGGCTGGGCCGCGGCCCGCTCCCCGAGGGCGTACGGGCCGTCCCCCTCGACCCCGTCCCGGTGCGCCGCCTGTTCGCCTACTGGCGCACCGGCACCGCCCGCCGCCCCGCGGTCACCGAGACCGTCCGCCTGCTGCACGAACAGTGGCCGGACCGCACCTTTTGACCACCGGTCGACCGTATGATGAACGCGCTCCCGGAGAGGCGGCACATGGCGGTGGAGACCAAGGACCGGCTGATCGCCGCGGCCGGCGCGGTCCTGCGCGCGCAGGGCTACGCCAAGGCCAGCGCGCGGGCGATCGCCAAGGAGGCCGGGGTCAACTCGGCGCTGGTCTTCTACCACTTCGGCGGCGTCGACCAGCTGCTGTTCGCCGCCCTCGACCGCTCGTCCGCCGAACGCATGGCACGGCACACGGCCACCGTCGCCGAGGCCCGCACCGTGGAGGACCTCGCCGAGGCGGCCACCCGCATCTACCGCGACGACCTCGAGGGCGGCCACATCACGCTGCTGTCCGAGCTGGTCGCCGCCGCCGTCGCCAGGCCGGAGCTGCGCGAGGGGATCCGGGTGCGGGTCGAGCCGTGGATGGCGTTCGTGGAGGAGACCCTGGAGCGGGTCGTCGGCGGGACTCCGCTCGCCCGGCTCACCCCGCCGCGCGACCTGGCGTGCGCCGCGGTCACCTTCTACCTGGGGGTCAACCTCTTCACCGTGCTGGACGCCGACCGCTCCCGGACGGAGTCGGTCCTCGCGATGGTGCGGCGGCTGGCCCCCCGCGCGCGGCTGCTCACCCTGCGCCGGCCCCTGCGGCCGGGCGGGGTGCGGGGCGTCGGCCGGGCGCGCCGCACCCCCTAGCGCGGAACCGCCGCGGCGCGCGGCCCGTCCAAGGGGCGTGCTGCCGGTGGGTCTCCGCAGAGCGGTGTCGGCGCCGCCGACCTCCCTCTCCGCCGCCTGCGGCCGGCCGCGCACCGCCGCCGGTGCACCCCCTCCTTACGCACCGGTGGCGGCCGACGGCGGCGGGCCGGGGGCGCGGGCTCACCCTCCGCAAGGCCCCCCGCACGCCTGGCGTGCGCCGGTGGGCATCGGGTAACTGTGGACGCTCGTACGGGGGTTTGGGGGAGAACATGCGGCATCGCGCGCTGCCCGAGGCGCTGTTCGCGTTCGCCGTGTTGTGCGGCGCGTGCGCGCTCGCCGGCTGTCAGGCCGCCGCGCCCCCGGCCCCGGCGGCCGTCGCGCGGGGCGAGGAGGTCACCGCCCCGGCCGGCCCGGGCCGGGGCGCCGGCGCGACGTTCCTGGACCGGGGCACGTGCGCCGGGCGGGGCCGGGCGTCCTTCACCGAGGTCGACTGCCTCAGCGGGCGGGCCACGGCGAGCGTCCTGGCCCGCTACTTCGGCCCTCGGTCCGGCGGCCCGCGCTGCCCCGACACCACGGACTTCGTCCTGCACGTCACCGCCGTGGACACCGGCACCTCCGAGACGGAGAGCGTCCCCGAGGGCTACGCCTGCATGCGCAACCTCCGGCCGCCGCACCCGGGCGACCCGGGCCGGGGCGGCGGCCCGCTCACCGTCGCGGGCGACTGCGTGTACAGCGAGCGGCACGGCGTGGTGAAGGAGACGGCCTGCGACGGCTCACAGCCGCACGCCCCGGAGTTCGAGGTGGCCGAGCTGGCCCGTACGCGGGACGACTGCCCGCCGTCGACCGACCTGTACGTCCAGGTGGGCGGCGCGGCCCCAGTGGGCTGCGCACGGCGCCTGTAGGGGCCCGGACGGCCGCGTGCCCCGCACCGGGCGGTGCGGGGCACGCGGAACGGGCGGGCGCGCTTACGGGCGCAGCGTGGCCTGCCGCTCGACCGTCTGGCGGTCGATCTTCTTGTCGAAGGGCGCCAGCGGCTTCGCCTGGCGCTCGTCCTGCTGCACGGCCTTGGGCGCGACGCCCGCCCAGCGCAGGACCTCGGCCGTGGCCACGGCCCGCTCGTCGGCGACGAGCTGGGAGATGTTCGAGCCGTGGTTGCCGCCGGGCGCGTAGAACCGGTAGGTGTGCCGCGCGGAGGCGTTCTTGCCGAGGTGGAACGGCTCGGCGCTCCACGGGTCGTTCTGGCCGTAGACGAACAGCATGTTCTTGCTGTTGTCGCGGACCCAGCGGTCGACGTCCGCCATCGAGCCGGACCGGAACGTCATCGGGATGTCACGCGGCACGTAGGTGCGCGGCTGGTAGCTGTCGGGATAGCGCAACAGGCCCTTGAGGTGGGCGAACTTGGGGCTCGGCGAGCCCAGCTCGGTGCCCGCCTGGTAGTAGTACGGCGTGAACTGCTCCAGGCCCTGGTCGGTGTAGGCGTCGAAGCCCGAGATGTTGTCGACGAACTTGTACAGGTCGTCGGTGGAGGCCTTCGTGGCGGGCACGGAGGCGCAGTCGCTCTGGAGGTGGTACTGCCAGAACGCCCACACGAGGTCGAGGACGACGTTCTCGTAGGCCTTGTCGGCGCTGCCGACGACCTTGAAGGTCTTGCCGTTCTCGCCGGCCCACTTCTGGTAGCGCGCGACGATCTCGTCGCGGCGCACGAGCGCCTCGCGCTGCACCGAGTTCAGCTGGGTGCGGCAGGCCTGGTCGCCGACGCCCGCGAAGAACCGGTCGTAGGCCGAGTCCTCGTTGTTGACGACGTCGTTGGGCGCGACGTAGGCGACGGTGCCGTTCATGTCGTTCGGGTAGTAACGGCGGTAATAGGTGGCCGTCATGCCGCCCTTGCTGCCGCCGGTGGCCAGCCAGTTCTTGCCGTAGACGGGCTTGAGGGCCTGGTAGAGGCGGTGCTGGTCGCTGGCCGCCTGCCAGATGTCCAGCTTGGACCAGTCGGCCGGCTGCGGGCGGGACGGGGTGAAGAAGCGGTACTCCAGCGACAGCTGGTTGCCGTCGACGATCCGGGTCGGCTCGCTGCGGCTGGGCTTGGTGTTGACGTTGTAACCGGAGGTGTAGAAGACGGTCGGCCGGTCCACCGACTTGTGCAGCAGCGTGAACCGCTGCTCGAACGTCCCCTTCTCCGGGTGCCGGTGGTCGACGGGCTGCTTGTAGGTCAGCACCAGATAGCGGTGCTCGTCGTCCGGCTTCTCCTCGCTGACGAGGCTCATCCCGGGAATCTTCAGGATGCGTGCCTTGATGTCCGGCTCGGTGGCGTTGGTCGCCGCCCCTGCCGTCGCGCCGCCGGCGCCGACTGCCCCTATGGACATCGTCAGCGCCAGCAGCATTCTGAGAGCCTTGCGCATGCGCCCTCCCCTGGGTTCGCAAAGGTCGCCGCGAACCTACCCGGGGCAACATCCGCAACGCCAGAGTCAGACGGTCGTGACCTTGGCGTACCGTGCGACGATGGCGCCGTTCTTGAAGGTGTGCGAGTCCTTCAACTCGTACCGCTCGGGGGCGAACTCACCGGAGAACAACCGGATGCCGTCCCCGGCGACGAACGGGTAGATCTTCACCACCAGCTCGTCGATCTCCTCACGCAGTTGGCCGGCGAGGTTCCCGCCGCCGCACAGGTAGATGCCCTTGCCCTCCTGCGCCTTGAGCTCGCGGACGAGCTCCAGCGGGTCGCCGGAGAAGACGGTGACGGCCGGGTCGGGGCTCTCGGCGAGGGACTCCGACACCACGTACTGCTTCATGTGCGGGTACGGGCTGGTGAAGCCCGCCTTCAGTCCCGGCTCGTACGTGCCGCGCCCCATGATCACCGTGTCGAAGTCGCGGTTCTCGTCCCCGAGCCCGAGGTGCGGGCGCACATGGCCCGGCAGGGCGTCGGGGTGGCTGGCGACGAGCGCGGCGGTGAAGTCCTCGTCGAGGACCGGGTACATGAAGTCGTACTCACCGCCGGGGCCGGCGATGCACCCGTCGAGGGTCGTGGAGATGAAGTACGTGAGCTTGCGCATGGGTCCCCGTTCCGCTGGCCAAGATCATTCCTTGGTCAACCTACGGCACCCACCCGCCGGGCCGGAACGCCCTCGCCCGTGAAAGTACGCCACAGCTCCGCGTACCGCCCGTCCTGCGCGAGCAGTTCGTCGTGCGTCCCGTCCTCCACCACGCGGCCGCGGTCGAGGACCACCACCCGGTCGGCGCGGGCCGCCGTGGTCAGCCGGTGCGCGACCACCAGGGTCGTGCGGCGCCCGGCCAGGCTGTCCGTGGCCCGGTTGACCATCGCCTCGGTCGCCAGGTCCAGGGCGGCCGTGGCCTCGTCCAGCAGCAGGACGTCCGGGTCGACGAGCTCGGCCCGGGCCAGGGCGATCAACTGGCGCTGGCCGGCGGAGAGGTTGCGGCCGCGCTCGGCCACCGGATGCAGATAGCCGCCGTCCAGCGCGGCGACCATCTCGTGGGCCCCGACCGCCCGCGCCGCGGCCTCCACCTCGGCGTCGCTCGCGTCCGGGCGGCCGTAGGCGATCGAGTCGCGCACGGTGCCGGGGAAGAGGTACGGCTCCTGCGGCACGACGCCCAGGCGGTGGCGGTAGGCGACCGGATCGAGCTCGCGCAGGTCGTGGCCGTCCACCAGGACCGCCCCCGCGGTGGGGTCGTAGAACCGCGCCACCAGCTTGACCAGCGTCGACTTGCCCGCACCCGTCTCGCCGACGAACGCCACCGTCTGCCCGGCGGGGATCGTCAGCCGGATCCCGGACAGGGCGTCCTCGCCGGCCTCGTACTGGAAGCGCACGTCGTCGAAGACGACTTCGCCGCTCAGCTTCCGCACCGTGCGGGGCGAGGCGGCCACCGGCGTCGTCGTCGGCTCGCGCAGCAGGTCCTGCACCCGGCCGAGCGAGACCGTGGCCTGCTGGTAGCCGTCGAAGACCTGCGAGAGCTGCTGGACAGGCGCGAAGAACAGGTCGATGTAGAGCAGGTAGGCCACCAGCGCGCCCGCCGTCAGCGTGCCGTCGCTCACCCGGCCCGCGCCCACGGTCAGCACGGCGGCCGCGGCCACGGACGACAGCAGCTGCACGAACGGGAAGTACACCGATATCAGCCACTGGCCGCGCACCCGCGCGCGCCGGTAGCGGTCGCTGCGCTCGGCGAACCGGCGCGCCCCGGTCGCCTCGCGGCGGAAGGCCTGCACGACGCGCAGCCCGGCGACGGTCTCCTGGAGGTCCGCGTTGACCACGCCCACGCGTTCGCGGGCGAGCTCGTACGCCTTGACGCTCTGCCGCCGGAAGAAGAACGTGCCGGCGACGAGCGGGGGCAGCGTGGCGAGGACGACCAGGGCCAGCTCGACGTCGATCACCAGGAGGGCGACGAGGATGCCGAAGAAGGTGAAGACGGAGACGACCGCGGTGACGAGTCCGGTCTGCAGGAACGTCGACATGGCGTCGACGTCCGTGGTCATCCGGGTCATGATCTTCCCGGTGAGCTCGCGCTCGTAGTAGTCGAGGCCGAGCCGCTGGAGCTGGGCGAAGATCTTCAGGCGGAGCGCGTACAGGACGCGCTCGCCCGTGCGCCCGGTCAGCCGCGTCTCACCGACCTGGGCCGCCCACTGCGCGACCACGACGAGCAGCGCGAGCGCCGAGGCGGTCCACACGGCGCCCAGGGCCAGGCGCTCGACGCCCTGGTCGATGCCGTGCCGGATGAGGACGGGCAGCAGCAGCCCCGCGAGGGCGTCCACCGCGACGAGCAGCAGGCTCAGGGCGAGCGGCGCCCCGAAGCCGCGCAGCAGCCGCCGCAGCCCGTACGACTCCTCGGGCAGCGCGGCCCGTTCCTCGTCGATGTCCGGGGAGTCGGTGGCGGGCGGCAGCGCCTCGACCTTGGCGAGCAGCTCGGGGGTGGCGGGCATGCCGGCGAGCGCGCCGTGCGCCCCCGGCGTGTCCCCACGCACCCACAGGTGCGGGGTCACCCCGTCGACCGGGTGGCGCCGGGCGTCACCGGCCGGCGCGGGGGTGCCGGCCACGGCCCCGGCCGGGTCCTTGGCGAGCCCGGCCAGCTCCTCCGGGTCGGTCAGCAGCTGGCGGTACAGCGCGCAGCGCTCCTCCAGCTCCGCGGCCGTGCCCACGTCGACGAGCCGGCCGCCGTCGAGCACCGCGATGCGGTCGGCCAGGGCCAGCGTCGAGGCCCGGTGGGCGATCAGCAGGGTCGTGCGGCCGGCCATGACGCCGCGCAGCGCCTCGTGGATCTCGTGCTCCACGCGCGCGTCCACGGCCGACGTGGCGTCGTCGAGGAGCAGCAGCCGGGGGTCGGTGAGGATCGCGCGGGCGAGCGCGACGCGCTGCCGCTGGCCGCCGGAGAGGGTCAGGCCCTGTTCGCCGACCTTGGTGTCGTAGCCGTCGGGCAGTGCGGAGATGAAGCCGTCGGCCTGTGCGGCGCGGGCGGCCGCGCGGACGCGCTCGTCGCTCGCGCCCGGCACGCCGTAGGCGATGTTGTCGCGGATGCTGTCGGAGAACAGGAAGCTGTCCTCCGGCACCAGCCCGATGGCCGCGCGCAGCGAGGAGAGGGTGAGGTCGCGCACGTCCTGGCCACCGACCCGGACCGTGCCCGAGGTGGCGTCGTAGAAGCGCGGCAGCAGCAGCGCGAGCGTGGACTTGCCGCTGCCGGAGGCGCCGACGACGGCCACGGTCTCGCCGGGCTCCAGGCGCAGCGAGACGCCGTCCAGGACGGGCCGTCCGGGGTCGTAGCCGAAGGTGACGTCGTCGAACTCGACGGTCGCGGGGGCGTCCGCGGGCAGGTCGTGGGCGCCGGGACGCTCCGTCACCACCGGTTCGGTGTCGACGAGTTCGAGGACGCGCTCGACGCCGGCACGGGCCTGCTGGCCGACGGTGAGGACCATGGTCAGCATGCGGACGGGGCCGACGAGCTGCGCCAGGTACGTGGAGAAGGCGACGAACGTGCCGAGGGTGACCTGTCCGCGCGTCGCCATCCAGCCGCCGAGCGCGAGCATGGCGACCTGGCCGAGGGCGGGGACGGCCTGGAGGGCCGGGGTGTAGCGGGAGTTGAGGCGGACGGTCCGCAGCCGCCCGGCGAAGAGCCTGCGGCTGACCTCGCGGAGCTTGCCGGCCTCCTGGGCCTCCTGCCCGAACCCCTTGACGACGCGTACGCCCGTGACGGCGCCGTCCACGACGCCGGCGACGGCGGCGGCCTGCCCCTGGGCGTACCAGGTGGCGGGGAAGAGCTTGACGCGGCTGCGCTTGGCGAGGAACCAGACGGCGGGGGCGACGGCGAGGGCGACGACCGTGAGCAGCGGGGAGAGGACCGCCATCACGACGAGGGAGATGACGAAGAGGAGGATGTTGCCGATCATCATCGGCAGCATGAAGAGCAGGCTCTGGATGAGCTGGAGGTCGCTGGTGGCGCGGCCGACGACCTGGCCGGTGGACAGCTCGTCCTGCCGCCTGCCGTCCAGGCGGGCTATCGCGTCGTACATCTCGGTGCGCAGGTCGTGCTGGACATCGAGCGCGAGCCGGCCGCCGTAGTAGCGGCGCACGTAGGTGAGGCCGTAGACGACGACCGCGGCGACGACCAGGAGGGTGGCCCAGGGGGCGAGGGGGCGCTGGTGGCTGCCTATGACGTCGTCGATGATCAGCTTGGGTATGAGCGGGACGAGCGCCATGACGGCCATGCCGGCGAGGGAGGAGCCCAGCGCGAGCAGCACCGTGGCGCGGTACCGCCAGCAGTAGCCCGTGAGCCTTCGGGCCCAGCCCTGACCGGTTGTGTCCGTCGCGGCCACCCGAGACCTCCCGCTGTCTCCGCCCTCGTACTGCTGACGGAAGGCCCCAACGCCGTGTGCAGCGGATTTCATCCCGCCGCGACGAAAGTCGCGTCCGGCGCGCGCGTGCGCGTCCTACATGCCGGGCACGAACTGCATGAGCAGGTCGATGGCCTTGATGCCGGCGAACGGCGCCACCAGGCCGCCCAGCCCGTACACGCTGAGGTTGCGGCGCAACAGCGCGTGAGCGGAGGAGGGCACGTAGCGGACGCCGCGCAGGGCGAGGGGGATGAGGGCGACGATGACCAGGGCGTTGAAGACGATCGCCGAGGCGATGGCGGAGGTCGGGCTGTGCAGGCCCATGACGTTGAGCTTCTCCAGGCCCTCGTAGCCGGCGACGCCGCCGAACATGGCGGGGACGATGGCGAAGTACTTGGCGACGTCGTTGCAGATGGAGAAGGTCGTCAGCGCGCCGCGCGTGATCAGCAGCTGCTTGCCGACCTCGACGATCTCGACGAGCTTGGTGGGGCTGGAGTCCAGGTCCACCATGTTCCCGGCCTCCTTGGCGGCCGCGGTGCCGGTGTTCATGGCGACGCCGACGTCCGCCTGGGCGAGGGCCGGGGCGTCGTTGGTGCCGTCACCGGTCATGGCGACGAGCTTGCCGCCGGCCTGTTCCTCCTTGATGCGGGCCAGCTTGGCCTCGGGCGTGGCCTCGGCCAGGTAGTCGTCGACGCCGGCCTCGGCGGCGACGGCCTTGGCGGTGAGCGGGTTGTCGCCGGTGACCATGACGGTCTTGATGCCCATGGCGCGCAGCGCGGCGAAGCGCTCCGCGATGCCCGGCTTGACGACGTCCTTGAGGTGGACGGCGCCCAGCACCCGGGCCCCGTCCGGGTCCTCGACGGCGACGAGCAGGGGCGTGCCGCCGCTCGCGGCGATGGTGTCGCAGATCCAGCCGGCCTCGGCCGGCACCGGGCCGCCCCGCCGGGTGACCCACTGGGCGACCGCGCTGCCTGCGCCCTTGCGGATGCGGCAGAACTCGCCTTCGAAGGCGAAGTCGACCCCGCTCATCCGCGTCTCGGCCGAGAAGGGCACGAAGCGGCCGTGTGCGAACTCCCCGGGGTGGTGCTGGACGCCGTACCGCCGGGCGAGCTCGACGACGGACCGACCCTCGGGGGTGTCGTCGGCGAGCGAGGACAGCTGGGCGGCGTCGGCGAGGAGTTCGGGCGTGACGCCCTGGACCGGGACGAAGGAGGCCGCCTGCCGGTCGCCGAGCGTGATCGTGCCGGTCTTGTCGAGGAGCAGGGTGTCGACGTCGCCGGCGGCCTCCACGGCCCGGCCGGAGAGGGCGATGACGTTGCGCTGGACGAGCCGGTCCATGCCGGCGATGCCGATGGCGGAGAGCAGTGCTCCGATGGTGGTCGGGATCAGGGTGACCAGCAGGGCGACGAGCACGGTGATGCTCTGCGGGGCGCCCGCCCAGCTCGCCATGGGCTGGAGCGAGACCACGGCGAGGAGGAAGACGACGGTCAGCGCGGCGAGCAGGATGTTGAGCGCGAGCTCGTTCGGGGTCTTCTGCCGGCTGGTGCCCTCGACCAGGGAGATCATGCGGTCGAGGAAGCTGTTGCCGGGGCGCGAGGTGATCCGCACGACGATCCGGTCGGAGAGCACCCGGGTGCCGCCGGTGACGCTGGAACGGTCGCCTCCGGACTCCCGGAGGACCGGCGCGGACTCGCCCGTGACGGCCGACTCGTCGACGGCCGCGATCCCTTCGACGACCTCGCCGTCACCGGGGACGGTCTCACCCGCCTCGACGACCACGACGTCGTGCGGCCGCAGGTCGCCGGCCGGCACCCGCTCCTCCACCCACGCGCGGTGGTCCAGGCCCACCCGCCAGGTGCGCAGCCTGCGGGCGACGGTGCCGGCGCGCGTGCGGCGCAGGGTGTCGGCCTGGGCCTTGCCGCGTCCCTCGGCGACGGCCTCGGCCAGGTTGGCGAAGACGACGGTCAGCCAGAGCCAGACACTGATGAGCCAGGCGAAGACCGAGGGGGCGAGGATCGCGGAGAGCGTGGTGAGGACCGAGCCGGTCTCGACGACGAACAGCACCGGGTGCTTGACCATCACCCTCGGGTGCAGCTTGCGGACCGCGTCCGGGAAGGAGGCGATCAGCTGCCGGGGCTCGACGACCCCGCCGCCCACGCGGCGGTGCCGGCGCCGTCCGCCGCCCGGGGCCGACGGACGTGGGCGGACGGCCTGTTCTGGGTGCTGTTCGGGAGCCAGGTGCAGCATCAGCGGAGTGGCCTTCGACGGTCGGCGGAGGTGGAACGATCACCTCAGCCAACCGTCTCGGCACGCTCCGTGACGGTTCCCTTACGAGCCCTTGTCGGGGGACGGGCCTGGCCTGACGCGCTCTTTACGGCGCGAGCGGGCCCCACCCGCCCCGGACGGGCCTCAGCCGCGGGCGGCCGCGATCTGCCGGGACATGATCGTCGTCAGCTCGTACGCCGCGTGCGAGGCCGCCACGGACGTGATCTCCGCGTGGTCGTACGCGGGGGCGACCTCGACCAGGTCGGCGGAGACGAGGTTGCAGGAGGACAGGCCGCGGATGATCTCCAGCAGCTCACGGGAGGTCAGGCCGCCCGCCTCCGGCGTGCCGGTGCCGGGCGCGTGGGCCGGGTCCAGGACGTCGATGTCGATGGAGATGTACAGCGGGCGGTCGCCGACGCGCTGGCGCAGCTGGTCGGCGATCTCGTCGACGCCGCGCCGCATGACGTCGGCGGAGGTGACGATGCCGAAGCCCATCTTCTCGTCGTCGGTGAGGTCCTTCTTGCCGTACAGCGGGCCGCGCGTGCCGACGTGGGACAGCGCCTCGGTGTCGAGGATGCCCTCCTCCACGGCCCGGCGGAACGGCGTGCCGTGGGTGTACTCGGCGCCGAAGTAGGTGTCCCAGGTGTCCAGGTGCGCGTCGAAGTGCAGCAGGGCGACGGGGCCGTGCTTCTTGGCGACCGAGCGCAGCAGCGGCAGCGCGATGGTGTGGTCGCCGCCGAGCGTCATCAGGCGGGCGCCGGTGCCGAGGAGGTCGTCGGCCGCCGCCTCGACGGTCTCCACGGCCTCGTCGATGTTGAACGGGTTCGCGGCGATGTCGCCCGCGTCCGCGACCTGTGCGAGGGCGAACGGGGAGGCGTCCTGGGCCGGGTTGTACGGGCGCAGGAGGCGGGAGGCCTCACGGATGGCGTTGCCGCCGAAGCGGGCGCCCGGACGGTAGGAGACGCCGGTGTCGAAGGGCACGCCGACGACGGCGACGTCGGTGGTGCCGACCTCGTCGAGGCGGGGCAGCCGGGCGAAGGTCGCCGGGCCGGCGTAGCGCGGGATGCGGGAGGAGTCGACGGGGCCGCGCGGTTCACGGGGGGCGGGGGTGCTCATGCTCGGAGCCTCTCGGATCACGGACGGGCGCCGACGGATCACGGTCGCGTCAACGTCGGAGCGGGTGGGGTGGACGTACCGAGGGTAGGCAGGTAGGGGGAATCCGCACATGTACGAACTGAAGGGTGCGGCTTCGCCATATGGACAGGACGTCCATCGCGTGATCCCGGGGGAGAATGAGGGCATGCCGATACCACCCAGCCGTACCGAACTGATCGATCACCTCGTCCGTACGCGCATCGCGGGGAATGTCGCCACTCCCCGCGAGAACAACCTCGACCACTACCGCAGGCTCTCCCAGGGGGACCGGAACTTCTGGTTCGGCCTGGAGCTCGGCGACCGCTGGACGGACGAGCAGGACGTCCTGGCCGTCATGGCCGAGCGCTGCGGTGTCAGTGACGACCTCGGCCACCGCGCGGGGCAGGACACGATCGACCCCGGCCTGACGGTGGCGGCGCTGGAGCGGGCCGCCGCCTTCCTGCGCAAGGCGGCCGAGGGCGGGCAGCGGGTGCTGTTCGCGACCGGGCACCCGGGGGGCCTGCTGGACGTGCACCGTGCGACGGCGGCAGCTCTGCGGACGGCGGGATGCGAGATCGTCTCCATCCCCAGCGGGCTGCGCGCCGACGAGGGCTCGGTCTACCAGGTGGCGGACGTGGCCGTGTACGAGCGCGGGGCGACGCTGTGGCACACCCACTCCCCCGCCCCCATGGCCGCGATCCTCGACGGCCTGGCGGCCCTGGGCCGCCCGCTGCCGGACCTCGTGGTGGCCGACCACGGCTGGGCGGGCTGCGCGGCGCAGCGCGGCATCGACGCCGTGGGCTACGCGGACTCCAACGACCCCGCGCTCTTCCTCGCCGAGGCCGAGGGCACGCTCCAGGTGACGGTGCCGCTGGACGACCACGTCGCCGACCCGCGCTTCTACGAACCGATGACGGCGTATCTGCTGGACGCGGCGGGACTGGCGGTCACGGCCTAGTGACCTGAGTCGGAGATTCTTCGTTAGATCGCGAGCCTTCGACGGGCCTCTGCTTCTCGGACGGGCCCGGCACTACCGAGGATAGGGCCGCCGCATCGGAGTCAGCGACATCGGACGGAACTACCAAAAGATCTCTGACTCAGGTCACTAGTAGTGCTTTGTTAGGTGGCCCTTGTCGTGGTGGGTGGGCGGTAGTTCGCTGGCTGTATGAGGGCTGGGGAGCTTGCCGCGGTGCGGGGCCGGTTAGAGGAGTTCGTGTCGGATGTGTTCGCGCCGTTGGTGCGGCGGGATCAGCGGGCGAAGGGCGGGTTGTATCTGCGGGGGCTGCTGCTGGACGGCCGCAGGAAGTCGATGCAGCCGATGGCTGAGCGGCTTGGTGTCGATCATCAGCAGCTGCAGCAGTTCATGACGTCTTCGACCTGGCAGGTCGAGCAGGTGCGGGCCCGGCTGGCGTGGAGGGCTGTGGCCGTGGTCCGGCCGCAGGTATGGGTGGTGGACGACACCGGTTTCCCCAAGGACGGCCGTTTCTCGCCCGGGGTCGCCCGGCAGTACTCCGGCACTTTAGGCAAGGTCGGCAACTGCCAGATCGGTGTCAGCGTCCATGCCGCCTCCGGGGAGGCCTCGTGCCCGCTGTCCTGGCGCCTGTTCCTGCCCGCTGCCTGGGACGGTCCCGACGCGCAGGTCCGCAGGCAGGCCTGCCGGATCCCCGGCAGCGAGCGTCACCGGGCCAAGTGGCAGCTGGCCCTGGACATGCTCGACGAACTCGCCGGCTGCGGGCTGCGGCCTGCTGCCCTGGTCGCGGACACCGGCTACGGCGCGAACGCCGATTTCCGTCACGGTCTGGACGAACGCGGCCTGGCCTGGGTACTCCAGGTCAAGGGCGAGATGACCGCCCACGGCCAGGACGCGGTGCCGCACCAGCGTGAATACGGCGGGCTCGGCCCCAGGCCACTGCCCCGCTATCGCACCCGGCCGGTGTCATTGCGCGAGCATGTGCTGGCCGCAGGTCGCAGCCGTGGGCGGACCGTGACCTGGCGCAAGGGATCGAAAGCGGCAATGAGCTCGCATTTCGTGTTCCTGCGCGTCCGGCTCGCGGGCCGTCGCCCGAAGCCGGCTGCCGACGGCACCATCCCCTTGTCCTGGCTGATCGCCCAATGGCCCGAGGGCGAAAGCGAACCAGTGAAGTACTGGATCTCGAACCTGCCGGCCGACCTCCCCGCCAAGGATCTGATCCGTCTGGCGAAAGCCCGGTGGCGGATCGAGCATGACTACCGCGAGCTGAAAACAGCCCTGGGCCTGGACCACTTCGAGGGCCGCTCGTTCGCCGGCTGGCACCGGCACGTCACCCTCGTCACTGCCGCCCATCTGTTCCTGACCGAACAGCGGACACACCCAAAAGCCCCTGCCAGGGCCTGACCCTCTACCAGGCCCTGGACCTCCTCCAGCAGCTCATCGCCACCTGGACCGGAACCTGCCCCACCTGCCGACAGACCGTCCCATGGCAGCCCTACGACACCACCTAACAAAGCACTACTAGGGCCTGTCCGGCGGATCTTCGTCATGCGGCACCACGGCGCCCCTACGGGGCGCTCAGCGCGTGCCCGTGAGGCTGTACTGGCCGTCCAGGGTCAGGGTGAGGGTGTAGGAGGGCGACCCGGTCGTACCGTTGGCGATGTTCCCGCTGATCGTGTACGGCCCGGTCCGGGTATTGCCGCCGGGGCTGGTGTCGGTGTCCGTCGTCGTGCCCGAACCCTGGACGGTGCCGTCCTGGAGCAGCTTCGCGTCCATCGGTCCCAGCGTCTCGTTCACGGTGCTGGCCACCCCGGTGAACGCCGGGGTGTAGTTCACCTCGGTGAGGGTGACGGTGATGTGCCCGGCCTCGTCGGGGCCCGGTCCGGAGGGATCGGACTGCTTGGTGATCGTCACGAAGCACTCGGGTTGTTCGCAACGAGCACCGTTCAGGGTGCCGTTGTACGTCCCGTTGACGTCGAAGCTCGTGGGAGCGGCGGGCTGCGGGTTCGACGGGGTGGACGGGTTCGACGGCTGGGGCGACGAGGGGTTCCCCGGCGCGGGGTTGCCGGGCTGCTGCGGGGCCGGGGCGGACGGCGGGTGCGCAGGCGCCTCCTGGTGGGTGCGGTTCCAGAGGTAGACCGCCCCGCCGGCGAGCGCCAGGATGATCACGCCGCCCGTGAGCAGTGAGCCGAGGCCGAGCCCCGCGATGCCGCCCACGCCCTCGGCGGCGGCCGCACCGCCCACGGCTTCGCCTGCCGCGACGGCCTCGCCCGCGGCGATGCCTTCGCCGACGGCGACGCCTTCGCCCACGGCGACGCCCTCACCGACTGCGGCGCCCTCACCGACTGCGGCGCCCTCACCAAGGGCGGCGCCCTCACCAAGGGCGGCTCCTTCGCCCGCCGCGGCGCCCTCACCGAGTGCGGCCCCCTCGCCTGCAGCGGCTCCTTCGCCGGCTGCCGCGCCGGGGGCGGTCGCGCCCGGTGCGATCGTCGCCGCGTCGGCACCGGCGGCGGGGGCCGCCGTCGCCACGCGGCCGGCGGCGACGCGGGCAGCGGTTCCCAGGCCGCCGACCTTGGTGGCGTTGTCTTGCAGGAACGCGGCGATCGCCTGGGGGGACCACTTCGCCGTGTTGGCGAGGAATTCCTTGAACCCGGCGGCCCCGGCCTCCACGGCGGCATGCAGGTCGGCCTGCGCGGCGGAGAAGGCCTGACGGAGGGACTGCAGATGCTCCTCGACAGTTTCCTCCAGGGTGGGCCCGTAGTAATCGCCGAGTTGCTTGGTGCCGTTGGCCAGGGCGTCTTCCATCTCCAGCAGGCCCTTGCCCAGGATCCTCGCGTTGTTCTGCTGCCTGACGATCCACGCCTCGAAGGCGGTCTGCAGGGCCTGGTTCTCTCCCGGTGGAGCCATGGCTCAGCCCTCCGCGGCCGCGGATCCGCCCGCCGCCCGGTCCGCCGGTGGCTCCTGGTCCCGGAAGGAGCCCATGGTGCGGAGCCGGATGCCGTCGTACCAGTACCAGGTCGCAGTCGACAGATCGAGGAGCAGAGCGCCGTTGTCACGCATGATGAGCCCGGCACGGAACGCCTGGCGACGGAAGGAATCGAAGTCGATGCGCTGTGCCTGCAGGTCGTCCAGGAGCTGCTGATACGTACCGAGCGAGGTCTTGAGCTGCGACAGCAGCTCGGCTGCGGCCGCCTCCTCGATCTCGGGCAACGCCTCCAGGGGCCGAGTCGCGTCCGAGTGGTCCATACGCCGCCCCCTTCCGGGAGGGGCCCCGTTTACCAGTCTGCCACTGCCGTGTTATCGGCGGTAGGGAGCTGTGTGCGGGGGCGGCTGCCCTGGGCCAGAGGCTCGGGGGCTAGGTTCTGTCTCTTTGGTTATTGTCGTGCCCAGATGAGGATGGCGGCGAGGTGGAGTGCGGCCTGGTAGGCGATGGCGAGTTTGTCGCGGCGTGTGGCGATGCCGCGCCATTGCTTGAGGCGGTTGATGCAGCGTTCGACGGTGTTGCGTTGCTTGTAGGCCTCGCGGTCGAAGCCGGGCGGACGCCACCGAGCCGGCCTCGTCTCAGACGGTGGCCGACCTGGTCGGACGGCTGCGGAATGACCGCTCGGATGCCTCGATGCCGCAGATGGGTGCGGATGGCTCGTGAAGAATACGCGCGGTCGGCCAGGACGGCGAAGGGCCGTGTCCGGGGTCTGCCCGGCCCGGTGCGGGGCACGCGGATGCGGGACATCACCGTCTCGAAGGCGGGCGCGTCACCGGCCTGGCCTGCGGTGATGGTGAAGGCCAGGGGGCGTGCGTGACCGTCCGCGGCCAGGTGGACCTTAGTGCTCAGCCCGCCGCGGGAGCGGCCGAGCGCGTGATCGGCGGGCTCGCCGAAGCAGGCCGCCCCTTTTTGCGGGCTCCAGCAGCGTGCTGGTGGGCTCGGACGACCGTGGAGCCCACCGACACCGTCCAGTCGATGTCGTCGTCGGCGTCCGCTGCCGCCAGGACAGCGGCGAGGATCATTTCCCAGGTGCCGTCCACTGCCCATCGGATCAGCCGCTTGTGAGCGGTCTGGAACGAGCCGAGCTCGTCGGGAAGATCACGCCAGGGCGAACAGGTGCGGTACTTCCACGCGATGGCCTCAAGGGTGCGGCGGTGGTCCGCCCACCGCCGCCCGCGGACCGGATCGGCCGGCATCAGCGGCTCGATCCGTCCCCACATCGCATCAGTGATCAATAACCGGACAGATACATCCGATCAACTGACCAACCCATCAAAGAGACACGCGCTAGCCGTTCCGCCGGGGGCCGCCGTTCCAGCCCCGGACGACCAGCCAGGAGCCGCCGTAGAGCACGGCGGCTTCTGCGGCTCGCAGGCCCAGTGCCGACACCAGCCTGGGGGCGCCGGTGAGTTCGACGACTTCCGCGTGCCAGAAGAACAGCAGGACGACGCCGAGGACCATCACGGCCACGCCCCCTGCCATCAGCAGCCCTCTGAGCGCCATGGCCATCGGCGCGCCTTCGCGCGTCATGCGCGTCCCCTCCCCGTGCGTCCCCTGACGATCACTCAGAATGGTAACGGGGAGGCTCCCGTGACAGGCTGCCGAGCCCGCCTCAGCCCTGCGGTATCCGCACCAGTCCCTCCTGGATGACCGACACCGCCAGCCGCCCGTCCTGCGTGAAGATCCGCCCGCGGGCCAGGCCCCGGCCGCCCTGCGCCGTGGGGCTCTCCTGGTCGTAGAGCAGCCATTCGTCGGCCCGGAAGGGGCGGTGGAACCACATCGCGTGGTCCAGGCTCGCGCCGACCACGTCCCCCACCGCCCAGCCGCCGCGCCCGTGGGCGAGCAGCACGGAGTCCAGGAGCGTCATGTCCGAGACGTACGTGGCCAGACAGACGTGCAGCATCGGATCGTCGGCCAGTTTGCCGTTCGTCCGGAACCAGACCTGCGACTTCGGCTCGCGGGGCTCGCCCACGCTGGCGAACGGCGGCCCGTCGACGTAGCGCAGGTCCACCGCCTCGCGCGCCTCCAGGATCCGCCGGACGACGTCGGGGCCGCCCAGCAGCCCGGCGTGGGCGCCGAGCGTCTCGGCGGCGGTCGGCAGCGACGCCGGGTCCGGGGCGGCCGGCATCGGCTCCTGGTGCTCCAGGCCCTCCTCGTACGTCTGGAAGGAGGCGGACAGGTGGAAGATGGGCTGGCCGTGCTGGACCGCGACCACGCGGCGCGTGGTGAAGGAGCGCCCGTCGCGGATGCGGTCGACGGTGTAGACGATGGGCACGGCAGGGTCGCCGGGGCGAAGGAAGTAGGAGTGCAGCGAGTGCGCCGCCCGGTCGTCCGGAACCGTGCGCCCCGCGGCGACGAGGGCCTGCGCGGCGACCTGGCCGCCGAAGACGCGCGGCACGAGGATGGGGCGGTCGGTGGTGCCCCGGAAGATGTCCTGCTCGATCTGCTCGAGGTCCAGCAGGCCGAGGAGGTCGTCGAGGGGTGTGGAGGGCTCGGTCATGGGCCGGCGGTCCCCTCCGTGGTCCTCGTTGCACTCCGTGCGCCGCATGCCTGTCGCCCTCCCGCGCCATGGGTAAGCGCTTGCTCAGCGCCTCTGGCAGGAAGTTACCCGCCGGTCACCGGGCTGTCCAGATCCGTTCGGTGCGGGGCCGGCCGGCCGCGCCCCGGGGCCCGGGGATCAGCCGGACAGGGCCGCCAGGGCGCCCAGGGCCAGCCGGCGCAGCAGGGCCGCCGTGGCGTCGCGGCCGGGCAGGGCGCCGGGGCGGCCGAGGTGCGGGGTGGAGTTGAGCAGCCCGAAGACGGCGTGGACGGC
The DNA here is from genome assembly GCF_002939475.1 of Streptomyces cinnamoneus. NCBI lineage: Bacteria > Bacillati > Actinomycetota > Actinomycetes > Kitasatosporales > Streptomycetaceae > Streptomyces > Streptomyces cinnamoneus. The sequence continues at coordinate 2,517,073 of NZ_PKFQ01000001.1, forward strand.
CGCCCGGGCCTCGGCCTCCGCGGCGCCCGGGTACAGCTGGCGCACGACGTCGACCCACAGCTCGACGTACTGGCGCTGGAGGGAGCGCACCAGCTTGCGGTCGCTGTCGCGCAGCTGGCCCAGCTCGCGGTCGTGGAGGGTGATCAGCGCGCGGTCGTCGAGGGCGAAGTCGATGTGGCCGTCGATGAGCGAGTCGAGCACGGCGGCCGGGCCGCCACCCGCCCCGGCGGCCTCGGCGACGCGCTGCCGGCCACCGGCGAAGAGCCGCCCGCTGATGCCCACCAGCAGCTCGGCCAGCATCGCGTCCTTGCCGGCGAAGTGGCGGTAGAGGCCGGGGCCGCTGATGCCGACCGCGGCCCCTATCTCGTCCACCCCCACGCCGTGGAAGCCGCGCTCGGCGAAGAGCCGGGCGGCCTCGCCCAGGATCTGCTCGCGGCGGGTGGGGGCGGAGGCGGTCCGGGGACGGGACGGTGCGTCTTTCACGAAGGTAATTCTAGACAGCGGCGTTAGTGGTCGTTAACCTGAAGGCGGATGTGTTAACGCTCATTAACCGAGCAAGGGAGCTCGAGCACATGCAGCAGGCACCGGTGCTGGGGAGCGCCGTGGATCCGGCGTCCGACGCCTGGCGGGCCAACGAGGCCGCGCACCGCGAGCTGGTGGCGCGGTTGCGCGAGAAGCTCGCCGCCGCGCGCCTGGGCGGGGGCGAGAAGGCGCGCGCCCGGCACACCGCGCGCGGGAAGCTGCTGCCGCGCGACCGCGTGGACGCCCTCCTGGACCCCGGGTCACCGTTCCTGGAGATCGCACCCCTGGCGGCCGACGGCCTGTACGGCGGGGCCGCCCCGGCCGCCGGCGTCATCGCCGGCATCGGGCGGGTGTCCGGCCGCGAGACCGTCGTCGTCGCCAACGACGCCACGGTCAAGGGCGGCACGTATTACCCCCTGACCGTCAAGAAGCACCTGCGCGCCCAGGAGATCGCCCTGGAGAACAGGCTCCCCTGCCTGTACCTGGTCGACTCCGGCGGCGCCTTCCTGCCGATGCAGGACGAGGTCTTCCCCGACCGCGACCACTTCGGCCGGATCTTCTACAACCAGGCGCGTATGTCCGGCGCCGGCATCCCGCAGATCGCGGCCGTCCTCGGCTCCTGCACGGCCGGCGGCGCCTACGTGCCGGCCATGAGCGACGAGGCGGTGATCGTCCGCGGGCAGGGCACGATCTTCCTGGGCGGCCCGCCGCTGGTGAAGGCCGCGACCGGTGAGGTCGTCACGGCCGAGGAACTGGGCGGCGGCGAGGTCCACTCGAAGGTGTCGGGCGTCACCGACCACCTCGCCGAGAACGACGAGCACGCCCTGCGGATCGTCCGCACCATCGTCTCCACGCTTCCCGCGCGCGGCGAGCTGCCGTGGTCCGTGGAGCCGGTGGAGGAGCCCGCGGCCGACCCGGCGGGCCTCTACGGCGCGGTCCCGGTCGACTCCCGGACGCCGTACGACGTGCGCGAGGTCATCGCCCGCGTCGTCGACGGGTCACGCTTCGCCGAGTTCAAGGCGGAGTTCGGGCAGACCCTGGTGACCGGTTTCGCCCGGATCCACGGCCACCCGGTTGGTGTCATCGCCAACAACGGCATCCTCTTCTCCGAGTCCGCCCAGAAGGGCGCGCACTTCATCGAGCTGTGCGACCAGCGCGGCATCCCCCTGGTCTTCCTCCAGAACATCTCCGGCTTCATGGTCGGCAGGCAGTACGAGGCGGGCGGCATCGCCAAGCACGGCGCCAAGATGGTGACGGCCGTGGCGTGCGCGCGCGTGCCCAAGCTGACGGTCGTCATAGGCGGCTCCTACGGCGCCGGCAACTACTCGATGTGCGGACGGGCCTACTCCCCCCGCTTCCTGTGGATGTGGCCCAACGCCAAGATCTCGGTGATGGGCGGCGAGCAGGCCGCCTCGGTGCTCGCGACCGTCAAGCGCGACCAGCTCGAAGCGCGCGGCGAGGAGTGGGGCGTGGAGGACGAGGAGGCCTTCCGCGCCCCCGTCCGCGAGCAGTACGAGACGCAGGGCAGCGCCTATTACGCGACGGCGCGGCTGTGGGACGACGGCGTCATCGACCCCCTGGAGACCCGGCAGGTGCTGGGTCTGGCCCTGACCGCGTGTGCCAACGCGCCGTTGGGCGAGCCCGGCTACGGCGTCTTCCGGATGTGAGGCGGAACATGTTCGAGACTGTCCTTGTCGCCAACCGAGGCGAGATCGCCGTGCGGGTCATCCGCACGCTGCGCGCGCTCGGCATCCGTTCCGTCGCCGTGTTCAGCGACGCCGACGCGGACGCCCGGCACGTCCGCGAGGCCGACACCGCCGTCCGGATCGGCCCGGCGGCCGCCGTGGAGAGCTATCTGTCCATACCGCGCCTGCTGGACGCGGCCGCGCGTTCCGGTGCCCAGGCCGTGCACCCCGGCTACGGCTTCCTCGCCGAGAACGCCGCCTTCGCGCGTGCCTGCGCCGAGGCCGGGCTGGCCTTCATCGGCCCGCCCGCCCCGGCGATCGAGCTGATGGGCGACAAGATCCGCGCCAAGGAGACCGTGCGGGCCGCGGGCGTGCCGGTCGTGCCGGGCTCGACGGGCAGCGGCCTGAGCGACGCCGAGCTGGCCGCGGCGGCGCGCGCGATCGGGATGCCGGTGCTGCTGAAGCCGTCGGCCGGCGGCGGCGGCAAGGGCATGCGGCTCGTGCGGGACGAGGCGCTGCTGGGCGAGGAGATCGCGGCGGCGCGGCGCGAGGCGCGCGGCTCCTTCGGCGACGACACCCTGCTCGTCGAGCGCTGGGTCGACCGGCCCCGGCACATCGAGATCCAGGTCCTGGCGGACGGCCACGGCCACGTCGTCCACCTCGGCGAGCGCGAGTGCTCGCTGCAACGGCGGCACCAGAAGATCATCGAGGAGGCGCCGAGCGTCCTGCTGGACGACGCCACGCGCGCCGGCATGGGCGAGGCCGCCGTGCAGGCCGCCCGCGCCTGCGGCTACGCGGGAGCGGGGACGGTGGAGTTCATCGTCCCGGGCGGCGACCCCTCCTCGTACTACTTCATGGAGATGAACACCCGTCTCCAGGTCGAGCACCCGGTGACGGAGCTGGTCACGGGCCTGGACCTGGTCGAGTGGCAGATCCGCGTCGCCGCCGGCGAGCGACTGGGCGTCGCCCAGGAGGACGTGACCCTGACCGGCCACGCCGTGGAGGCGCGGATCTGCGCCGAGACGGCCCGCGTGAGCGGTGACCGCGTCGACTTCCTGCCGTCGGCGGGCACGGTGCGCCTGCTGCGCGAGCCGGCGGGAGACGGCGTCCGGGTGGACTCCGGCCTCTCGGAGGGCGTCGAGGTCGGCACCTCGTACGACCCGATGCTCGCGAAGGTGATCGCCCACGGACCGGACCGGGCCACGGCGCTGCGGCGGCTCAGGGCCGCCCTCGCGGAGACCACGGTCCTCGGCGTGGACACGAACGTGGGGTTCCTGCGGCGGCTGCTGGCCCACCCCTCCGTCGTGTCGGGCGACCTCGACACGGGCCTGGTCGACCGGGACGCGGCGGCGCTCGTTCCGGCGGAGGTGCCGCAGGAGGTGTACGTGGCGGGCGGGTTGCTGCGCCAGGCGGAGCTGTCCCCCGCTCCCGCCCCCTCCCGGAACGAGGGGCACGCCCCCCGGCCCCCGGCCGGGTGGGTGGACCCGTTCTCGGTGCCGAGCGGCTGGCGCCTCGGCGGTGAAGCCGCCTGGACGGCCCACCACTTCCGCGTCCCGGGCCACGCCCCGGTGACGGTCCACGTGCGCGGTGCCGCCTCCGAGGCGGAGTTCCGGCTGACGCCCTCGGGAGAGGACGTCCCCGCCGCCTCCGGCAGCGCGAGGTTGCTGCCCTCCCGGCGCCCCGGGGGCCCGCTCCCGGAATCCGCGCCGCCCCCAGGGCCCGGGACCGGCGAACGAGCCACCCTTGAGCTCGACGGCACCACCCGCACCCTCACCGTCGCCCACGCCCCCGACGGGGCCGTCTGGCTGGCCCACGACGGCGACACCTGGCACCTCCTGCCGTACGACCCCGTCCAGGCCGCCCTGACCGGCGGCGCCGCCGGCGCCCACGCCGGCACGCTCACCGCCCCCATGCCCGGCACCGTCACCCTCGTGAAGGCCGCCGTCGGGGACGAGGTCACCGCCGGCCAGAGCCTGCTCGTGGTGGAGGCGATGAAGATGGAGCACGTCATCTCCGCCCCGCACGCCGGCACGGTCACCGAGCTGGACGTGACCGCCGGCAGCACGGTCGCCATGGACCAGGTCCTCGCCGTCGTCACGCCCCGGGAGGAGTCATGAGCACGGGACTTCCCATGACCGTCCCCGACCCCTCGCTCCCCGCGCGCGTGCGCATCCACGAGGTCGGCCCCCGGGACGGCCTGCAGAACGAGAAGACGGTCGTCCCGACCGAGGTCAAGGCCGAGTTCGTCCACCGCCTCGCCGCCGCCGGCCTGGACACCGTGGAGGCGACCAGCTTCGTGCACCCGAAGTGGGTGCCCCAGCTGGCCGACGCCGAGCAGCTGATGCCGATGCTCGGCGACGTGCCGGCCCGGCTCCCCGTGCTCGTCCCCAACCAGCGCGGCCTGGACCGCGCCCTCGCGCTCGGCGCCCGCGAGATCGCCGTCTTCGGCAGCGCCACCGAGGCGTTCGCCAAGGCCAACCTCAACCGCACGGTGGACGAGTCGCTGGCCATGTTCGCCCCCGTCGTGGCGGCCGCGCGGGAGGCCGGCGCGCGCGTGCGCGGCTACCTCTCCATGTGCTTCGGCGATCCCTGGGAGGGCGCCGTCCCCATCGAGCAGACGGTCCGCGTCAGCCGCCGCCTGTTCGACCTCGGCTGCGACGAGCTGAGCCTGGGCGACACCATCGGCGTCGCCACGCCGGGCCACGTCACCGCGCTGCTGACCGCGCTCAACGAGGCGGGCGTGCCGACCGGCCGGCTGGCCGTGCACTTCCACGACACCTACGGCCAGGCCCTCGCCAACGCCCTCGCCGCGCTGCGGCACGGCGTGACCACCGTCGACGCCTCCGCCGGCGGCCTCGGCGGCTGCCCGTACGCGAAGAGCGCCACCGGCAACCTCGCCACCGAAGACCTCGTCTGGATGCTCAACGGCCTCGGTGTCTCCACCGGGGTCGACCTCGGCCTCCTCACCGCCACCAGCGTGTGGATGGCCGGCCACCTGGGCCGACCCAGCCCGTCCCGCACCCTTCGCGCCCTCTCCCACCAGGAGCCGTAGCCATGTCGCTGGACCACCGCCTCACCCCCGAGCACGAGGAACTCCGCCGCACGGTCGAGGAGTTCGCGCACGACGTGGTCGCCCCCAAGATCGGCGACTACTACGAGCGCCATGAGTTCCCGTACGAGATCGTGCGGGAGATGGGCCGCATGGGGCTGTTCGGCCTGCCGTTCCCCGAGGAGTACGGCGGCATGGGCGGCGACTACCTGGCTCTCGGCCTGGCCCTCGAAGAGCTGGCCCGGGTGGACTCCTCCGTGGCCATCACCCTGGAAGCGGGCGTCTCCCTCGGCGCGATGCCGATCTTCCGCTTCGGCACCGAGGAGCAGAAGCGGCAGTGGCTGCCGAAGCTGTGCTCGGGCGAGTCGCTGGGCGCGTTCGGCCTGACGGAGCCGGAGTGCGGCTCGGACGCCGGCGGCACCCGCACCACCGCCCGCCGGGACGAGGCCACGGGCGAATGGGTCATCAACGGCACCAAGTGCTTCATCACCAACTCCGGCACCGACATCACCGGCCTGGTGACCGTCACCGCCGTCACCGGCCGCAAGGAGGACGGCAAGCCGCTGATCTCCTCGATCATCGTGCCGTCCGGCACGCCCGGCTTCACGGTGGCCGCCCCCTACTCCAAGGTCGGCTGGAACGCCTCGGACACCCGCGAGCTGTCCTTCTCCGACGTGCGGGTGCCGGCCGCCAACCTGCTGGGCGAGGAGGGCCGCGGCTACGCCCAGTTCCTGCGCATACTCGACGAGGGGCGCGTGGCGATCTCCGCGCTGGCCACCGGCCTGGCCCAGGGCTGCGTCGACGAGTCCGTCTCCTACGCCGGGACGCGCCATGCCTTCGGCCGGCCGATCGGCGCCAACCAGGCCATCCAGTTCAAGATCGCCGACATGGAGATGCGGGCGCACACGGCGCGCGTGGCCTGGCGGGACGCGGCCTCCCGGCTGATCCACGGCGAGCCCTTCAAGAAGGAGGCCGCGCTGGCGAAGCTCTACTCCTCCGAGGTGGCCGTCACCAACGCCCGCGAGGCCACCCAGATCCACGGCGGCTACGGCTTCATGAACGAGTACCCGGTCGCCCGCATGTGGCGCGACTCCAAGATCCTGGAGATCGGCGAGGGCACGAGCGAGGTGCAGCGCATGCTGATCGCCCGGGAGCTGGGGCTGACGGACTGACCCGGTGCCGCCCGGGCGCAGGGGTGGTCCGCGCCACCCCTGCGGCAAGATCGGTTTGAGAGAATCCCGTCCATGGCTGAGATCCTCCAGACGGACGGCACCTGGGTCTTCGACGGCGACACGATACGGATCGTGCCCGGCAGGGAGCGCGGGGTCCACGTGCTCCGGCAGACCCTTGGCGAGCTGGCGGTCCCGCTCGCGGCGGTGGCGGGCCTCGCCTTCGAGCCCGCCCGCCGCGGCGGCCGCCTCCGGCTGCGACTGCGCGGCGGCGCGGACCCGCTGTCCCAGGTGACCCGCGGCCGGCTGCCGGAGTCCGCCGACCCGTACCAGCTGACCGTCGACGCGGACCGCACGGGCGTGGCCGAGTACTTCGTCGACGAGGTGCGCAACGCCCTGCTGCTGGAGCAGGTCCCGGCCGGCCCCACCGACCGCTACCTGCTGCCGGGGCCGGCCGTGCCGATCTCGGTGGGCGCCGGCGACGGCACGGCCTCGTTCGACGGCGAGCGGATCCGGCTGGAGTGGAACTGGAAGACCGAGGAGGGCAAGAAGTCGTCGGGCACCCGGCTGCTCCCCGTGACCCAGGTCTCCGGCGTGGAGTGGCAGCCCGCCGCCGGGCTGGAGAACGGCTACCTCCGCTTCACCGTGCCCCATGCGCCGACCGAGGCCCCGCCCAAGCACGATCCGCACGCCGTGGAACTGTTCGGCTTCAAGAAGGACGCCCTGATGGCGCTGGTGGCCGCCGCCGTCGTGGCCCGGCTGCCCCACCCGGGCGCGGCCCCCGTCGCCGAGCCGGCGCCGCCCGGGCCGCTCGCCGCCCTCCCCGCGGGCCGGGCCCCCGCCGCCGAGGCCGCGCACCCGGCCGCCTCGGCCGCCGACGATCACGACGCCCTGCTGCGCCGGCTGCGCGAGCTGGGTGAGCTGCACCACTCCGGGGTCCTCACGGACGAGGAGTTCACCGCGGCAAAACAGGCCATCCTCAAGCGTTTCTAGTCGTATCCCCCCAGATTCACTGGCGCGCCTGCCCGATTTCGGGCAGGATTCTTGCGAAACACTTTCGTTCCCCTCAGTATCGACGGGTGCTCGAACGCCGCATGTCCCATGACGACCTGGTCGACCACCTGGTGCGCAGTACGCCGCTACAGCGCGGCGAGGCCACCCGGGTGGTGCTGGACGTGCTGGCGTACTTCGACGAGACGGCCGAGGAATTCGTCCGTCGCCGCCACCGCGAGCTACAGTCCGGCGGGCTGAACAACGCGGAGATCTTCGAGCGGATCGCGGCCGAGCTGCCGCACCGCGCGGTGGCTCCACCCGAGCTCTCGCTGCGGCAGCTGCGCCGCATCGTCTACGGCTGAGGCGGCCGGAGCACCAGGGGACGGTCCCGCACGGCCGCCCCGTTCCCGCTTCCCCGCCGCCCGCCACCGCCGTCTTCGCACCGAGCACCATCGAACGCTTACCTGGGAGGGTCACCTATGTGTGGAATTGTCGGATACATCGGCAAGCGTGACGTCGCACCCCTGCTGCTGGAGGGCCTCCAGCGCCTGGAGTACCGCGGCTACGACTCCGCCGGCATCGCCCTGCACGCCAGCGGCAAGGCCGGCGGCCTGAAGTCCGCCAAGGCCAAGGGTCGCGTTCGCGAGCTGGAGTCCCGCCTGCCCAAGCGCTTCGCGGGCACCACCGGCATCGCCCACACCCGCTGGGCCACCCACGGCGCGCCGAACGACGTCAACGCCCACCCGCACCTGGACGCGGAGGAGAAGGTCGCCGTCGTCCACAACGGCATCATCGACAACGCCTCCGACCTGCGCGCCAAGCTGACGGCGGAGGGCTACGTCTTCGTCTCCGACACCGACACCGAGGTCCTCGCCCACCTCATCGCCCGCTCCGAGGCCGCGACGCTGGAGGAGAAGGTCCGCGAGGCCGTCCGCCACATCGAGGGCACGTACGGCATCGCCGTCCTGCACGCCGACTTCCCGGACCGCATCGTCGTCGCCCGCAACGGCTCCCCCGTGGTGCTGGGCATAGGCGAGAAGGAGATGTTCGTCTCCTCCGACGTCGCCGCCCTGGTCAGCCACACCCGCCAGGTCGTCACCCTCGACGACGGCGAGATGGCCACCCTCAAGGCCGACGACTACCGCACGTACACCACCGAGGGCTCCCGCACCTCCGCCCAGCCGACCACCGTGGAGTGGGAGGCCGAGTCGTACGACATGGGCGGCCACGACACGTACATGCACAAGGAGATCCACGAGCAGGCCGAGGCCGTGGACCGCGCGCTGCGCGGCCGCATCGACGACCGCTTCTCCACCGTGCACCTGGGCGGCCTGAACCTGGACGCCCGTGACGCGCGCGCCGTGCGCCGCGTGAAGATCCTCGGCTGCGGCACCTCGTACCACGCCGGCCAGATCGGCGCCCAGATGATCGAGGAGCTGGCCCGGATCCCCGCCGACGCCGAGCCGGCGTCCGAGTTCCGCTACCGCAACCCGGTCGTGGACCCCGACACCCTCTACATCGCGGTGTCCCAGTCCGGTGAGACCTACGACGTCCTCGCCGCCGTCCAGGAGCTCAAGCGCAAGGGCGCCCGCGTCCTCGGCCTGGTGAACGTGGTCGGCTCGGCGATCGCCCGCGAGACCGACGGCGGCATCTACGTCCACGCCGGCCCCGAGGTCTGCGTCGTCTCCACCAAGTGCTTCACCAACATGGTGGTCTCCTTCGGCCTGCTCGCCCTGCACCTGGGCCGCACCCGCGACCTGTCGGTCGCCGACGGCAAGCGGATCATCGAGGGCCTGCGCAAGCTGCCCGCCCAGATCGAGGAGATCCTGGCGAACGAGGCGCAGATCGAGGAGCTGGCCAAGGAGTACGCCGAGGCCAAGTCGATGATGTTCATCGGCCGCGTCCGGGGCTACCCGGTCGCCCGCGAGGCATCCCTCAAGCTCAAGGAGGTCTCGTACATCCACGCCGAGGCCTACCCCGCCTCCGAGCTCAAGCACGGCCCGCTGGCCCTGATCGAGCCCGCCATGCCGACGGTCGCGATCGTTCCGAACGACGAGCTGCTGGAGAAGAACCGCGCCGCGCTGGAGGAGATCAAGGCCCGCAGCGGCCGCATCCTCGCCGTCGCGCACCAGGAGCAGGAGAAGGCCGACCACACGATCGTGGTGCCCAAGAACGAGGACGAGCTGGACGCCATCCTCATGGGCATCCCGCTCCAGCTCTTCGCCTACTACACGGCGAAGGCCATGGGCCGTGACATCGACAAGCCGCGCAACCTGGCCAAGTCGGTCACGGTCGAGTGACCAGGTGACCCGTCCGGGAGCGGCCTGTCCCCGCGCCCGCCGACCGGGTCACCCCGGCGGCGAACGACCCCCTCCGCGAGAGCGGCGGCGGCTTCGCCGCGAGAAAGGGGACGGTTCCCCGCGCGTGCCACCACGCGCGCGGGGGACCGCCTCCCCTGCGCCGGCGTCGCCCTCGCGCCGGCGGCGATGCCACCGGTCCCGGGAACCGTCACCTCCCGCACGGCGGCACGCACAGCGCCGTCCGCCGGGGTCGCCCCCGGCCCGGCTGCCGGTGTTGTACCCGGCCCGACGGCGGCTGCCACCTCTACGCGCGAGTAGATTTCACGGCGCTGTCAAGCCGCGTTCGGCGCCATATCCGCGCGGTGCCAAGGAAGTTGGCCGCACCGGCCGGCGCTCCGGCCGCTAGGGGATGACGACGACGGGCCGCTGCGCCCGCCTCGCCAGCCGTCCGGCCACCGAGCCGAAGATCCGGCCGACCAGGCCGTGGGTGGAACCCACCACGATCGCGTCCGCCGCGTACTCCCTGCCGACCTCTTCGAGTTCATGGCAGATGTCCCCGCCACGTTCCACAAGAATCCAGGGCACTTCGGACAAATAGTCGGCGCAGGCCAGCTCCAGGCCCAGCACTTCGGTGCGGTGATCGGGGACGTCCACGAAGACCGGCGGTTCACAGCCCGCCCAGACGGTCGTCGGCAGCCGGTTGGCCACGTGGACGATGATCAGACCGGAGCCGGCACGGCGCGCCATGCCGATTGCATACGCAAGCGCGCGTTCACTCGACGTAGACCCGTCGAAGCCCACCACGACGCCGTGCTGGAACGCCGGATCGCAGGAACGACGTGTTTCTTCCGCCGCTTCCGGATGCGCCGTCTGATCGGCGATCCGCTTGCGGTCCGCAGGTTCGGAGAATTCGTGACCGGCCATCGGTGTCTCGGCGAAGGAAGTCCTCGGACTGAGGGGATCGGCGGTGGGCTGGTTGGAGTTGTCGAGGGGTGCGCAGCTGATGGATCTTGGACGGCCAAATCCGTCCGGGATTCATCTTTTCAAGTGCTTACCCCCCAGGGTACGGCGACACTCGCTGCCTGCCCAGAGGCCGCCGCACGGGACCGGGACCCCGCGGGCGTTCCCCGGAGCATGCACGAGCGCGGCGCGTAGCGCAATGGCCCGGGCCCTACTCCCTGGTACCCACCGGCCAGTGACTCACGCCCCCGGACCGGCGTTGTAGTACCGCCAGCAGCTGCCAGCAGGGAGTCGCTCCGTGCCCGGAACCCGTGATGTCGCCCGCGAGGACGCCCCAGAGGGGGGGTCCCCCGATCCGGTGAGCGACGTGGTCCGCTGGGCGGCGTTCAGCTGCGCCCTGGTCCCGGTCGTGCTGCTGATGTGCGGTCAGTCCCTCGGCGGCGCCGCCGGCACCGCGGCCGGCCTGGTCGCCCTCACCTGCGCCTGCCGCGCCCTTCTGCGGCAGTCCGAGCGCACCGCCGCCAGGGCCCTCGCGGAGCAGTCCGCGTCGCACCGCGGACGGCACGGCCGGACCGGCGGGGGGAGCCATCGCGGACCCCGCCGCCCGGGCTCCGGCCACCCCCTGGACTGACCCCCTCGCACGCCTGCACCCGACGGTTTTCAGCCAAGTTCCGGCCGAACTTCACACCTTGGCCGAAGGCCCTCCAAACAGCCGGTCGACCAGCAAGGAAAGGACCGCACAGGGCGGTTCCCGCCTACGGAGTGTGGGCAGGGGCGAGAGGCGTACTTTTCACCGCGCCCTGCAAGTGCAACGCTTCGTGATCGAACGCTTCGCGCCAAGTTGTCATGTCGACTTAGAGGCGGGTGGTGAACTGGTCGTCGCGTCTCCGAACGACGCAGTAGATTCGATCTTGGCCATGACCGGCGGGGGAACCGTTCAGGACCGAGGGGAAACGTGCAGGACCGAGAGGACTCGACCGCCGAGGGGGGCTTAGCGCCATGAGCCAGGACTCCACGACCGTACCGGAGACGGCGCGCAAGCTCTCCGGACGCCGCCGCCGGGAGATCGTCGCAGTGCTGCTTTTCAGCGGCGGCCCTATCTTTGAAAGCTCCATTCCGCTCTCCGTCTTCGGGATCGACCGGCAGGACGCCGGGGTTCCGCGATATCGGTTGCTGGTGTGCGCGGGCGAAGATGTGCCATTGCGAACGACCGGCGGCCTGGAACTGACCGCACCGTACGGCTTGGAAGCGCTCTCCAGGGCGGGCACCGTCGTCGTGCCGGCCTGGCGGTCGATCACCCAGCCGCCACCCGCCGCCGCGCTGGACGCGCTGCGCCGGGCCCATGAGGAGGGCGCCCGCATCGTAGGGCTGTGCACCGGCGCCTTCGTACTGGCCGCCGCCGGACTGCTCGACGGCAGGCCCGCCACCACCCACTGGATGTACGCCCCCACGCTCGCGAAGCGCTATCCGTCGGTCCACGTGGACCCGCGGGAGCTCTTCGTGGACGACGGGGACGTCCTGACCTCCGCGGGCACCGCGGCGGGCATCGACCTGTGCCTGCACATCGTCCGCACCGACCACGGCGCCGACGCCGCGGGGGCCCTGGCCCGCCGCCTCGTCGTGCCGCCGCGCCGCAGTGGCGGGCAGGAGCGCTACCTCGACAGGTCTTTACCGGAGGAGATCGGCGCCGACCCGCTCGCCGAGGTCGTCGCCTGGGCGCTGGAGCACCTCCACGAGCAGTTCGACGTGGAGACGCTGGCGGCCCGCGCGTACATGAGCCGGCGCACCTTCGACCGGCGGTTCCGTTCGCTCACCGGGAGCGCCCCGCTGCAGTGGCTGATCACTCAGCGGGTGCTCCAGGCGCAGCGGCTCCTGGAGACCTCGGACTACTCCGTGGACGAGGTCGCCGGGCGCTGCGGCTTCCGCTCGCCGGTGGCACTGCGCGGCCACTTCCGGCGGCAGCTGGGGTCCTCCCCGGCCGCCTACCGGGCGGCCTACCGGGCACGCCGTCCGCAGGGCGGCACGGTGGACCGTCCGGAGCGGGGCGAGCGGGCGGACCGTGCGGAGCGCGGTGACCGGTTCGACCGGCCGGAGCCGGTCGAACCGCGCGCGGGCGAGCCGTCACTGATGGCGATGCGCCGCACGGCTCTGGCGGCCTCCCACGCGATGACGGGGGCGCCGCTGGGCGCAGCACCTCCCCATAGCGGGCATATCGGTCATATGCCGGGCCATGGAGGTGGTCCGGGGGCGAATGCCGCGGACCCGGGCAAGCCGGAATCCGACCTCTACACCCCACGCCTGCCCGGCCAGCGGGAACGCCCCGTAGGGTGAGACGCATGAACGATCGCATGGTGTGGATCGACTGTGAGATGACCGGGCTCTCGCTGTCGGACGACGCGCTCATCGAGGTGGCCGCCCTGGTCACCGACTCTGAGCTGAACATCCTCGGGGACGGCGTGGACATCGTCATCCGGCCGCCCGCCGAGGCGCTCACCACCATGCCCGAGGTGGTGCGCCAGATGCACACGGCCTCCGGGCTGCTGGCGGAGCTGGACGGCGGGACCACGCTCGAGGAAGCGGAGCGCCAGGTCCTGGAGTACGTCCGCCAGCACGTCCCGGAGCCGGGCAAGGCCCCGCTCTGCGGGAACTCGGTCAGCACCGACCGGGGATTCCTGCTGCGGGACATGCCCGCTCTGGAGAGTCACCTGCACTACCGGATCGTGGACGTGTCCTCGATCAAGGAGCTGGCGCGCCGCTGGTACCCGCGCGCCTACTTCGGCAGCCCCAAGAAGAGCGGGAACCACCGGGCGCTCGCCGACATCCGCGAATCGATCGCCGAGCTGCGCTACTACCGCGAGGCGGTCTTCGTGCCGCAGCCCGGCCCGGACTCCGACACGGCGAAGGCGATCGCGGCCCGGCACGTCCTGCCCGCGTGACTGGCCTGTCGGAGTGATGTTCCGAGGGACGTGACGCAGCTCGCTCCCGGCACGGCGAAAGCCGGGAGCGAGCACCCCTCAAGACCCTGTACACTTTTTCTCGGCCGGTGGGAAACGCACCGGACACGGTGGGTATAGCTCAGCTGGTAGAGCACCTGGTTGTGGTCCAGGATGTCGCGGGTTCGAGTCCCGTTACTCACCCTCACCGAGCAGGAGCCCGGTTCGCGAAAGCGGACCGGGCTCCTGTCGTTTTGTAGTCCCCAGGAGTGACGCACGGCGCGGATGAGGGAAGTTCGCCCCGTAGCCGGGAAAGCTGAAGTGTCGGCACCGGACGAAGGGTCAGACCGATGGCTACAGGCACAGTGAAGTGGTTCAACGCCGACAAGGGGTTCGGCTTCATCACCCAGGACGACGGAGGCCCGGACGTGTTCGTCCACTTCTCCGCCATCCAGGCAACGGGCTTCAAGTCCCTTGAGGAGAACATGCGGGTCAGTTACGACGTCACCCAGGGGCCCAAGGGCCCACAGGCCGAGAACGTCGTCCCCGAGCGCTGAGTGGCGGCGTGGTCGAGCGGTCCGTACCGGCGCCGGGCGGTGGTCCTCGTCATCGGCGTCGTGCTCGTCCTCGCCGCGAGCCTGCTCGGGGGCTGCGCCCAGGACGGCGGTAACGGCCGGGGCGGACCCGGGGGCGGCGGCAGGACCACCGTCTCGATCGGCACCTTCGGCGTGTTCGGCTACAAGCAGGCCGGGCTCTACGAGGAGTACGAGCGCCTGCACCCGGACGTGGTGATCAAGGAAAGCGTGATCGAGCGCAACGACGTCTACTACCCCCAGCTGCTCACCCACCTCGCCGCGGGCGCCGGACTGGCCGACATCCAGGCCATGGAGGTCGGCAACGTCCACGAGCTGGCGGCGGGGCAGGCGGAGTTATTCGAGGACCTCTCGCGGGCGAAGGGGGTCCGCAGGTCCGACTGGCTGCCGTGGAAGTGGGCCCAGGCCACCACGCGCACCGGCCGGACCATCGGCCTCGGCACCGACATCGGGCCGATCGCCGTGTGTTACCGGAAGGACCTCTTCCGGCGGGCCGGGCTGCCCACCGACCGGGCGGCGGTCGGCAGGCTGTGGGCCGGTGACTGGCGGAAGTACCTCGCCGCCGGCAGGGCCTACCGCAGGCGGGCCCCGGCCGGCACGGTCTTCAGCGACTCGGCGGCCGGCCTCTACAACGCCTCGATCCACGGCTACGCCGAGCGCTACTACACCCGCGACGGCCGGCCCCTCCACGGGAGCGGCCCGGCCGTCAGGGCGTCCTGGGACCTGGCCATGCGGGCGGTGCGCACCGGCCTGACCGCGCGGCTCAGGCAGTTCGACAAGTCCTGGGACCAGGCGTACGCCAACGGGCGCTTCGCCACCGTGGCCTGCCCGCCCTGGATGCTCGGCTACATCAAGGAGAAGTCCGGGCCGGCCGGCCGGAACAAGTGGGACGTGGCCGCCGCCCCCCGGCCCGCCAACTGGGGCGGCTCCTTCATCGGCGTCCCGAAGGCGGCCCGGCACAAGGCCGCCGCGATCGACCTCGCCGTCTGGCTCACCGCACCGGCCCAGCAGGCCAGGCTCTTCGAGCGGCAGGCCAGCATCCCCTCCACCCCCGCCGCGTACGCCATGCCGGAGGTCGGCCGGGCGCGGAACCCCTACTTCAGCGGCGCCCCCACCGGGGAGATCTTCACGGCGGCGGCCCGCGACATCCCCACCCTCGTCTTCGGCCCCTGGGAGCAGCAGATCGGGCTCGCGTTCACCGACGTCGGCATCGCCCAGGTCGAGCAGCAGGGCAGGTCCCCCCGGCAGGGCTGGGAGGCGGCGCAGCGGGAGATCGCGAACGTGGTGGACGGATGACCGCCACGACCTCGGTCGCGGAGGACGCCCGGGCCGCGCCCGGGGAGCGCGGGGGCGGCCGGTCGCGGCCGGGGCCCTGGCGCGGCCGGCTCTACCGGTGGGACCTGCGCTACAGCCCGTACGCGTTCGTGGCGCCCTTTCTTCTGTTCTTCGCCGCCTTCGGGCTCTTCCCCCTCCTCTACACGGGCTGGGCCTCGTTGCACCGGGTGGAGCTGACCTCCCTGCACCACACGGAGTGGGCCGGGGCGCACCACTACGTCCGGCTGCTGGAGAACGACTTCTTCTGGAACGCCCTGCGCAACACCTTCACCATCGGTGTGCTCTCGACCGTCCCGCAGCTGCTGATGGCGCTGGGCCTGGCCCATCTGCTCCACCACCGGCTGCGGGCCGCCACGTTCTGGCGGGTCGCGCTGCTGACGCCCTATGCCACGTCGGTGGCCGCGGCGACGCTGGTCTTCGTGCTGCTCTACGGGCGTGACTACGGCATGGTGAACTGGGCGCTGGGTGCGCTGGGCATCGGCCCGGTCGACTGGCAGAACGGGACCTGGAGCTCGCAGTGCGCGGTCGCCTCCATCGTGATCTGGCGGTGGACGGGGTACAACGCGCTGATCTACCTGGCGGCCATGCAGGCGGTGCCGGACGAGCTCTACGAGTCGGCGGCGCTGGACGGCGCGTCCCGCCGGCAGCAGTTCCGGCACGTCACCGTGCCGGCGCTGCGGCCGACGATCCTCTTCACGGTCGTCGTCTCGACGATCGGGGCGACCCAGCTCTTCGGCGAGCCGCTCCTCTTCGGCGGGGCGGCCGGGCAGAAGGGCGGGGCCTCGCACCAGTTCCAGACGCTCGGCCTCTACCTCTACGAGCAGGGCTGGTTCAACTACCACCTCGGGCGGGCCTCGGCCGTGGCCTGGACGATGTTCCTGCTCCTGCTGCTGATCGCCGCGGTGGGCGGGCTGGTCGCGCGGCGGCGCGGCGGGGACGGATAGGGGGATGCGCGTGCGCGGGAGGACGGGCGGCGGACGGCGGGCGGCCCCGGTCCACCGGGCGGGACGGCACCTGCACGGCGGGCCCCTCGCCTACGCCGTGCTGTCGCTGTTCGCCCTCGGTTCGCTGTTCCCCCTGTTCTGGACGGCCGTCACCGCCTCGCGCGACAACACGCGGCTCGCCCGCACGCCACCGCCCCTGTGGTTCGGCGGCGACCTGCCGCACAACCTCGTCAGGGCGTGGGGCGAGGCCCACATGGGGCTCGCGCTGTTCAACACGGTGCTGGTGGCGGGGACGGTGGCGCTGGGCACCGTCTTCTTCTGCACGATCGCCGGCTTCGCCTTCGCCAGGCTCCGGTTCCGGGGGCGGCGGGGCCTGCTGCTGCTGACGGTGGGCACGATGATGGTCCCGCCGCAGCTCGGCGTCGTCCCGCTGTTCCTGATGACCGCCCGGCTGGGGTGGACCGACCAGCTGCAGTCCGTGGTGCTGCCCACGCTGGTCAGCGCCTTCGGGGTGTTCTTCATGCGGCAGTACCTGGTGGAGGCGCTGCCCGCGGAGCTGGTCGAGGCGGCCAGGGTCGACGGCGCGAACAGCTGGCGCGTCGTGTGGCACGTCGTCTTCCCCGCGGCCCGGCCCGCGATGGCCGTGCTGGCGATGCTCTCCTTCGTCCAGGCGTGGAACGACTTCTTCTGGCCCGTCATCGCGCTGACCCAGGAGAACCCGACCGTGCAGGTGGCCCTCACCGGGCTCGGCCGCGGCTACGTGCCCGACCAGGCCGTGATCATGGCGGGCGCGCTGCTGGGCACCCTGCCGCTGCTGCTCGCCTTCGCGCTGTTCGGCAGGCAGATCGTCGGCGGCATCATGCGAGGTGCGGTCAAGGGCTGATCCACGCGTCGTCCCCTTCCCCTTACTCCGGAGCGTTTCGAATGACCGTGAACTTTCCGCCGGACTTCCTGTGGGGCGCCGCCACCGCGGCGTACCAGATCGAGGGGGCGGCCCTGGAGGACGGGCGGACGCCCTCCATCTGGGACACCTTCTGCCGCACCCCCGGCAAGGTGCTGGGCGGGCACACCGGGGACACGGCCGCCGACCACTACCACCGCCGGCAGGAGGACGTGCGGCTGATGGCCGCGCTGGGCCTGGGCGCGTACCGCTTCTCGGTCTCCTGGCCGCGCGTGCAGCCCACCGGCCGGGGCCCGGCCGCCCGGCGCGGCCTGGACTTCTACCGGGCGCTCGTCGACGACCTCCTCGCGCACGGCATCCGGCCGGTGGTGACCCTCTACCACTGGGACCTGCCCCAGGAGCTGGAGACGGCCGGCGGCTGGCCCGCACGCGAGACCGCACTGCGCTTCGCCGACTACGCGCACCTCGTGGGCCTGGCGCTCGGCGACCGCGTCGAGCTGTGGACCACTCTCAACGAGCCCTGGTGCAGCGCCTTCCTGGGCTACGCCTCGGGGGTCCACGCCCCCGGCCGGACGGACGACGAGGCAGCCCTGCGCGCCGCCCACCACCTCAACCTGGCCCACGGGCTCGGCGCCCAGGCGCTCCGCGCCGTGCTCCCCCCGGCGGCCCGGCTGTCGGTGACCCTCAACCCCGCCGCCGTCCGGGCCCACACGCCCTCCCCGGCGGACCTGGACGCTCAGCGGCGCATCGACGCCCTGGCCACCCGTATCTTCACCGGGCCCATGCTGCACGGCGCATACCCCGACGACCTGCTGGCCGACACGGCCGTGCTCACGGACTGGTCGTTCGTCCGCGACGGCGACACCGGCGTCATCAAGCACCCCCTCGACGCGCTGGGCGTCAACTACTACGCGCCCACCGTGGTGTCAGCCGCCACTGACGGCCGCCCCGTCCCCGGCGGCGAGCCCTCCCCCTGGCCGGGTGCCACGGGTGTGACCTTCCATCAGCCGCCGGGCAAGCGGACGGCGATGGACTGGGCGGTCGACCCCACGGGCCTGCACGACCTGCTGATGCGCTTCACCCACGAGGCCCCCGGCCTGCCCCTGCTGGTCACCGAGAACGGCGCGGCGTACGACGACAAGCCGGACGCGGACGGCGCGGTGCACGACCCCGAGCGCATCGCCTACCTGCACGCCCACCTCGACGCGCTGTTGCGCGCCCTCGCGGACGGCGCCGACGTGCGCGGCTACTTCCTGTGGTCGCTCCTCGACAACTTCGAATGGGCGTACGGCTACAGCAAGCGGTTCGGCATGGTCTACGTCGACTACGCCACGCAGGCCCGCGTCCCCAAGTCCAGTGCGCGCTGGTACGCGCAGCTGATGCGCACGGGCCAGCTGCCGCCCTACCGCCGGGAGGGGTGAGGCGCCGGTGGCGAGGGGCTATTCGAAGACGGAGGGCGGCGGCGCCGGGGAGGGCCGGGCGCTCGCGTCGGTGACGGGTGCCGCCCCGCCCGTGAAGTCCTCCAGCGCGCGGCCGTGTTCGACCCGCCCCTGGTGCGGGTCGGTGGCGGCGCGGCGGGTCAGCTCGGCGAGGGGCAGCTCGCGGTCGGAGGCCAGCAGCACGGCGTTGCCGAAGCGGCGCCCGCGGAGCACGGCCGGGTCGGCGGTCAGGCAGAGTTCGGGGAAGACGGTCCGCACGGTGGCCAGCTGGGCCTTGAGGTGGGTGAGGGGCGGTCCGTCGGCGAGGTTGGCGGCGTAGAAGCCGCCGGGTCGCAGCGCCCGCCGGACCTCCGCCACGAACTCGGCGCTGTTGAGGTGCGCCGGGGTGCGGGCGCCGCTGAAGACGTCGGCGATGATCAGGTCGGCCCAGCCGTCCGGCACCTTGCCGAGACCCTCCCGGGCGTCGGTCGCACGCACCCGGATCCGCCAGGTGCCCTCCAGCGGCAGCTCGGACCGTATGAACTGCACGAGCGGCGCGTCGATCTCGACTATCTGCTGGGTCGACCGGGGCCGGGTGGCGGCGACGTACCGGGCGAGGGTGAAGGCGCCGCCGCCCAGGTGCACGGCCTGGACGGGCCTGCCGGGCGGTGCGACCAGGTCGGCGATGTGGCCGAGCCGCCGCTGGTAGGAGAAGTCCAGGTGAGCCGGGTCGTCCAGGTCCACGTGGGACTGCGGGGCCCCGTCGATCAGCAGCGTCCTGGCCCGGGGCCGGTCACGGTCCGGGACCAGCTCCGCGAGACCGCCCGCCACCTGCGCGGATATCGCTTCCGCCGCGCGTGCGCGCTCCTGTCTCCGCCTGCCCTTCGCCATCCGTCCAGTATCGCCGGTGGCGGCGGGTGCCCTCGCCCGGGCGGGACCTAACGGCAGCGGTCGACGGCCTCGATGGTGCGGGCCGCCTCGCCGAGGGCGGCGCGCAGCACGGCCGGGTCGGTGGCGGAGGCGTAGGCGGCGTCGGGGGCCACGAGCCAGCCGGTGCCGTTGACGGGGGGCTCGGCGACGGGGCCCAGGCGCAGGCCCCGGCCGTGGGTCTGGGTGCAGGCGCTGCCGGGGACGTCCCAGGCGGCGGCGGTGCCGGCCGGGACGAGGAAGCCGAGGGTGTCGCAGTCGCCGTCGTGCAGCACGGGTCCGACGCCGTCGCGCAGCCGCAGGATGTCCACCGCCTCCAAGCCCTGGCGGGCGGGGACGGTGACGAGGTCGCAGGGCCCCGCCTCGGTCGCTACCCCGGCCGACGGGCTGTGGTCCTGACGCGGCTGGTGCAGGGCCGTCGTCCGCGAGCCGCCGATGTCCACTCCGGCCTCCACCACGGGAAACCCTCCTCACGCCGTGCCGCTCCGCGTCGAGCGCGCTCAAGGGGTTCAACGGCCCGGGCGCGTCAACGGCTACGGCGCCATGCCGCCGCAAAGGATGGCAGTTCATGGCGGATCGCAGGTGGGATATCCGTTTTGTAGCCAAACCAGGTGTAGTCGTCCCGCCACAGCCGGTACGGTCGTCACGCCACACGGCAGCACAGCCGCCCGCTCCGCGGGGTGCCCGCGAAGCGGCTCGCCACGGAGAGGGTCCGGCCATGGCGTCGCCCCACGCGTCCTCGTCCCCCCGTCCGAACACCGCCTTCCGGGAGCTGCGAGGGCAGCGCTCACCTGGGGAGTTCGCGGCGGCCGTGCGCCGGGCCGCCCGTGAGATCGGCGAGCACGTCTCGTGTGACGCGCGCTACGTCGGCCGCGTCGAGTCCGGCGAGATCCGCTGTCCCAACTACGCCTACGAGCGGGTGTTCCGGCACATGTTCCCCGGCCGGGACCTGGCGGACATGGGCTTCGCCCCGCGTGAGGCGGTGCGCGGACGGGGGGCGCGCAAGAAGGGCTCCGCGCCCCCCGGGCATTCCGAGAGCCCCGCCGAAAGCCGTACCCCCCGTGCGGCGGACAGCTCCACCGAGAGCAGCAAGGAGAGCGACGTGCGGCGTCGCGCGTTCATGACCTCCGGTACGGCCGCCGTGGCCGCCGTCTCCCTGGGCGGCGCCCCGCCCGCCCGTGCGCAGCGCCGCGCGGGCGAGAGCGAGGCGCTGGCCGTGGAGCAGGCGGTCCGGCGCATCCGGCTGCTCGACGACCGGCACGGCGCGGACGGCCTCTACCGGCGCGCCAACCGGCCGCTGAAGGCGGCGTACGAACTGCTCGACGCGAAGACGCGGCGGCAGTCCGTGGCCGACCGGCTGCACGCGGGCGCGGGCGAGCTGGCGATCTCGGTGGGCTGGCTGGCCCACGACTCGGGCCGGTTCGCCGACGCCCGCTCCCACTACGCGGAGGCCCTGGCCACCGCCCGGGTGGCCGGCGACCCGGCGCTGGAGGCGCACGCCTTCTGCAACACCGCCTTCCTCGCCCGGGACGCGGGCCGCCCGCGCGAGGCCGTACGGGCCGCCCAGGCGGCCCAGCGGGCGGGGCGGCAGCTGGGCTCGGCACGGCTGATGTCCCTGCTGGCGCTGCGGGAGGCGGGTGGCTGGGCGCGGCTGGAGGACCGGCCCGCCTGCGAGGAGGCGCTGCTGCGGGCCCGGGCGCTGTTCGAGCGCGGGCGGAGCGACGCCGACCCGGAGTGGATGACCTTCTTCGGGGAGGCCGAGCTGGAGGGCCTGGAGGCCCAGTGCTGGTCGGCCCTCGGCGACTGGCGCCGCGCGGCGGACCACGCGGAGCGGGCGGTCGCCCTCCAGGACCGGCACTTCACGCGCAACATCGCGCTGTACACCGCCCAGCTGGCGAGCGACCTGGCGCGCGACGGCGCCGCGGAGGAGGCGGCCGCCGCGGGCGGGCGGGCCCTGGAGCTGCTGGACCAGGTGCAGTCGGCCCGCATCCGGACGATGCTGACGGCCACCGCGCGCGTGCTGCGGCGGTACGCGGCGAACCCCGCGGTCGCGGAGTTCCTCACCCGCCACGCGGCGGCGGCGCAGACGGTCTAGGGACGCCCGCCCTCCTACGCCAGGTGGCCGGTGTCGTTCCAGCGCTCCAGCGCGGGCGCCCCGTAGGCCCAGCCGAGGATGGACAGCGAGGTGGGGTCCAGGCGGATGCGGGAGCCGAAGAAGATGTCCTCGCCCAGCCAGCGGGCGGCGATCGTGCGCAGGATGTGGCCGTGGGCGAAGACCAGCACGTCCCGGTCCGCCGAGCGGGCCCACGCCACGACCTCGTCCGCCCGCGCCGTGACCTCCGCCATGGTCTCCCCCTCGGGGACCCCGTCGCGCCAGATGAGCCAGTCGGGACGGCCGGCCTTGATCTCGGCCGGGGTCATGCCCTCGTACGCGCCGTAGTCCCACTCCATCAGCGCGTCCCAGTCGGCGGCCCGGTCGCCGAAGCCGGCCAGCTCGCAGGTCTCCTTGGCGCGCACCAGCGGGCTGGTGCGGACCTCGGTGTCCGGAAGGGCGTCCCAGGGCGCGCGGTGCAGCCGCTCGCCCAGCAGCTTGGCGCCGCGCCGCCCCTCGTCGAGGAGCGGGATGTCCGTGCGGCCGGTGTGCTTCCCGGACAGCGACCACTCCGTCTGTCCGTGCCGGGCCAGCAGGATGCGCGGTGCCATGCGAGGGCTCCTCAAGATGTGCGGGGACTTTCCGTCTCCATCATCACTCACGTCACCCGGAGGCAACCTTCGCGCCGGAGCAGGCGTCTCCTCACCCGCGCCTTGCGGGATCCGAGGAAGGCGCGGGGCGGTGTGCGTGCGCCGCGGCGTACGCCGTACGGTTGCATATCGCCCTTGTCGGCCGCCTGAACCCCTGGAGAGCCTTCCGATGTACCGCACCGCACCACTGGGGAAGCGGCCGCGCTGGTGGACCGAGCTGCCGCTCATCGCCGTGGTGTACGGGCTCTACACGGCGGGCCGGCTGCTGGTCCGGGGCGACGTGCAGTCGGCCGTGGATCACGGGCTGTCGATCCTCGATTTTGAAAAAACGTTCCGAATAAACTTCGAGCACCCGCTCAACCGGCTGTTCACCGATCATCCGTTGCTCGGCATACCCGCCGACTTCGCCTACGCCTCCCTCCACTACCTGCTGACCCCGGCCCTCCTGGTCTGGCTGTTCAGGCGCCGGCCGGAGCACTACCGCAAGCTGCGGACCTGGCTGCTGGCGTCCACCCTCATCGGCCTCATAGGTTTCACCCTCCTTCCCACCTGCCCGCCCCGCCTCCTCGACGAGGGTGTGGGCTTCATCGACACGATGCGCCAGTACTCGGAGTACGGCTGGTGGGGCGGCGACGCCAGCGCCCCGCGCGGACTCGGCGGGATGACCAACCAGTACGCGGCCATGCCGAGCCTCCACGTGGGCTGGGCCCTGTGGTGCGGGGCCGTGCTCTGGCGCCACACGCGTTCCGGCTGGGGCAAGGCCCTGGGCGTGCTCTACCCGCTGCTCATCACCCTCGTGGTCATGGGCACCGCCAACCACTACTTCCTGGACGCCGCCGCCGGTGCCGCTGTCATGGGCGCCGGCTACCTGCTGGCCGGCCCTGTGCTGCGGCTCACCGACCACGTCCGCAGCCGCTTCACCCACCCGGTGGCCGGGAAAACCACCGAGGCGGACGCGGCTGTCAGTGGCGGATGCGAGACTTCGGCGGGTACAGCGCTTCCCCGGACGACCGCCCCCGGCTCCCCGGCCGGAGCCGGCCGCCCGGGAGCGCCGGAGACACTTCGCGAGGCGGACGCCAGTGACCACCACATCCCCCGACAGCAGGCCCGGGGCGAAGCCGGAGAGGGCAGCCCCGACAGCGCTGCGACAGCGGCTCGCTGAGCTGCGCGGCCCGGCCGCGCCCGTTCCCCTGGACGCCCGCGCCCTCGCGGCGCTGGCCGCGAACCCCGGCTGCCACCGCCGGGCCCTGCTCGACGGCGCCGGGGTGGACAAGGGCGCGCTGGCGCGGGCGCTGGGCGCGCCGGCCGCGTTCGGCCAGTCACAGTTCGCCTTCGTCCGCGGCCATTCCTTCGAGGCGCGCGTCAAGGCCGACGGCGGCGCGGAGCTGATCCGGCTGCTGCACGAGCGGCTCGCCGACGGCACGCCCGTGCCCGGCCCGGACGACGTCGACGTGCCCGACCTCTCCGCCGCCGGCCCCGAGGGGCGTACGGCCCGCACGGCCCTCGCCCTGCGCGAGGCCACCGCCGCCGGGCGGTGGGCCCTGCTGGACCATCCCCTGCTGGCCCTGACCGTCGGGGGCACGCCCGCGTATCTGGAGCCGGACGCAGTGGTCGTCCACCCCGACGGCGGCTGGACCGTCGTGGAGATCAAGTCCTTCGCGATGATCGACGGCGCGGCCGACTCCGCGAAGGTGGGTGCGGCCGCGCGGCAGGCGGCGGTGTACGTCCTCGCCCTGGAGGGCGTCGCCGAGCACGCCGCCGAGCACGCCGCGGTGCGCCACCGGGCGCTGCTGGTCTGCCCCCGGAACTTCTCCAACGTCCCGGCCGCCGCGCTCGTGGACGTCCGCAAGCAGCTGTCCACGACCCGGCGTCAGCTCGCGCGGCTGACCCAGGTGGCGGACCTGGCCGCCGCGCTGCCCGAGGGCACGACCTTCGACCTGTGCCTGGCCGACGACGGCCGCACCGCGACCCGGCCCGAGAAGGAGCTCGCGGCCGCGGTCGACGCCGTCGCCGCGGCGTACGCCCCGGAGTGCCTGGCCGCGTGCGAGCTGGCCTTCCACTGCCGCGCCCGGGCCCGGGAGGCGGACGCGGTGCAGGCCCTCGGCCGTGCCGTCCGCTCCGAGCTGGGCTCCCTGACGACCGTCGAGTCGGTCCTGGCCGCGGCGCGGGGGGAGGCCGGCGACCCCGGCGACCCCACGGTCGCGGCCCTGCGCCGGGCTCAGGCCCTGCGGGCGGAGGCCCTGGCGGGGGCGGCATGTCGCTGATCAGCACGCTCGCGCGCCTGGAGGCCGTGCGGGAGGGACGGGCCCGGCCGCTGGCCACCGTGCGGCACCGGCACCTGGCGGCGCGGCCCGTGGTGTTCGTGCCGCTGACCACCGCCGGTGAGACGGGTGCTCCGCTCGGGGCGATGGTGGGCACCGACCGGCGGGCGCCCCGGCTGCTGGTCGTGCCGCAGCCGCGCGACCGCGACCTGCGGTCGGCGTTCCTCGCCGAGCTGGCCGAGGTGATGCTGCCCCTCGTCGAGGAGTTCGGCGACGTGGTCGAGCCGGAGCTGCGCAAGGAGACCGACCCGGAGACGGGCGAGAAGGTGACCGTGGAGGTCGAGCTGTGCGCCGACGCGCCACAGCTGCTCGTGCCCGGCGCGGCGGGCGTGGAGTACGTCCGCCTGCTCGGCCGTTCCATGCGGTTCCGGCGCACCGCCGAGCAGGAGCCGGAGGCTCCGCATCCCGCTCCCCCGCGGGTGCCGCTGCTGGGGCGGTGGCTGACGCACTTCGGCGAGCGGGCCCGCGTGCCCGGTTCGTCGCTGCTGCTGGCGATGACCCAGCTGCTCGGCCGGCACTGGGCGACGGGCCAGAGCGTGCTGGAGGACCAGCACCTGGGCGCCCTGCTCGCCTGGATCGATCCCCCCGCGGGGCTCTCCGCCCCCGAGGCCGCCCTCCGCGCCGAGCTGGCCCGCCACCCCGACGGACAGCTGGTCCACCCGCCCGCCGGCCCCGCCACGGACCCGGCCTTCGACAACGCCCTCCTGGCCCCCGCCCTCGCCCGCCACGACGCCGGCGTGCCCGGGGCGGGCGAGGAGATCCGCTCCCTGCTGGAAGCACAGCTGCGCCCGACGTGGGACGCCGTCTGGCAGGGCGTCGACCTGCTGCGCGCCCTGCCCGAGGGGGCGCACGTCGCCGAGCGCTGGAAGCGCGACCGCTGGTCGTACACCGCGCACCGCGACCGCGTACGGGCCGGGGAGCCCCCTCAGCCGCGGCGGGACGACGCCGTGACCGCCGCCCGCAAGCTCGCCGCCCGCGAGGGCGCGCAGGCCCAGCTCGACGCCCAGGAGGCGCTGGACGACCCGCTGGTGATGGCCGCCCGGCGGCTGGCCGGCGAGGCGTTCGCCGGGGAGGTGACGGCCGTGGTGATGGAGTACTCGCAGGCCAAGGTGCCCCGCCCCCGGCCGCTGGTGACCGTCCGCACGGAGGACGCCCCGCACCTGTCCGAGGGCGTGAAGCTGCACCGGGCGCTGCCGGACGGCAGGTCCCAGCCGGCGGAGTTCGTGGGCCCGGCGGAGTCCGGGCCGGGCGGCGCCGGTCTGACCGTGCGGCTGACGGGCGGCATGGGGCGGGGCAGGGAGCCCGATCCCGGCACGGTGCCGGAGCCCGGCGACCGGGTGTGCTGGACCCTCTTCGAGCACGCGCCGCGGGGCGGACCCGAGCTGCCCGGGCCCGAGCGGACGCCGTGGACCCACGGCGGCCCGCCGGCCGCTCCCGACGACACCCCCGACCCGGTGACCGCGGAGGACCACCTGTGACCGTACGCATGGTGCGCGGCGTCGCCTTCGACCCCGCCGGGGCGGCGAAGGCGGCCACCGACGCGATCCTGCGCGACACCCTGCACGGCCCGCACCGCGGGGTCGTCGTGGACTCCCCGCCGGGGGCGGGCAAGTCCACGCTGGTGGTGCGCGCCGCCCGGGAGCTGGCCGCCGCGGGCCGCCCGCTGATGATCGTCGCGCAGACCAACGCCCAGGTCGACGATCTGGTGCTGCGGCTGGCCGAGCAGGATCCCGGCCTGCCCGTCGGCCGGCTGCACAGCAGCGAGCGCCGGCCCTACGACCCCGCGCTGGACGCGCTCGGCTCCGTGGTGACGTCGTCGAGGGCGGCGGAGCTCGCCGGGCTGGACGTCGTCGTCTCCACGGCCGCGAAGTGGGCGCACACCAAGGTCGCCGAGCCCTGGGGGCACGCGATCGTCGACGAGGCCTACCAGATGCGGTCGGACGCGCTGCTGGCGGTGGCGGGGCTGTTCGAGCGGGCCCTGTTCGTGGGGGACCCGGGCCAGCTGGACCCGTTCAGCGTCGTGGGCGGTGACGGCTCGGCCCAGTGGGCGGGGCTGTCCTACGATCCCTCGGCCAGTGCCGTCAGCACGCTGCTGGCGCACAATCCGGAGCTGCCGCAGCACCGGCTGCCGGTGTCCTGGCGGCTGCCGGCCTCGGCCGCGCCGCTGGTCTCGGACGCCTTCTACCCCTACACGCCCTTCCGCAGCGGCACGGACCACGGCGACCGGCACCTGGGCTTCGGCGTGCCGTCCGACGGCTCCGGCCCGGACCGGGTGCTGGACGAGGCGGCCGCGTCGGGCTGGGGCCTGCTGGAGCTGCCGGCACGGCACACGCCCCGCACGGACCCCGAGGCGGTCGGCGCGGTGGCCCTGGTCGTCCGGCGGCTGCTGGACCGCGGGGGCGCGGTGACCAGCGAGCGCGGCCCGGAGCCGGTGCCGCTGACGGCGGACCGCGTGGCGGTGGGCACCGCGCACCGCGACCAGGCGGCGGCCGTCCGGGCGGCGCTCGCGTCGCTGGGGGTCGCCGGGGTCACGGTGGACACGGCCAACCGGCTCCAGGGCCGGGAGTTCGACGTGACGGTCGTGCTGCACCCGCTGTCGGGGCGCCCGGACGCGACGGCCTTCCACCTGGAGACGGGCCGCCTGTGCGTGCTGGCCTCGCGGCACCGCCACGCGTGCGTCGTGGTCTGCCGCGCGGGCGTGGACCGGCTGCTGGACGAGCACCCCTCGACGGAGCCGGTGCAGCTGGGCGTGACGGTGAAGTTCCCGGACGGCTGGGAGGCGAACCACGCGGTGCTGTCCCACCTCGCGGAGCACCGGATCGCCTGGCGGCCGTGACCGGCGCCCGGGCACCCGGCGCCCCGACCGGCGGCCGGGCGACACGCCGCCCCGCCGCTGGTGGGGCGGGGCGCGGGGCCCGGAGGCGGGGCGCACTTGCGCACGGCAGGACAATGGATGACGGTGCAGACGATTCTGGAGGTACCTACATGTGCGAGCCGAGGCAGGCTCCCGGCGCGGCGGACAGCGGTCCCCGCCGCCTGAAGCCCGCGCAGCTGCTCTTCGAGCCACCCGAGGCCGTCGCCGATCCGGAGCACTTCTTCGACCTCGAGTCCATCGAGGACCCGCGTGAGCTGCTGGCCCGCTCGACGGAGCTGGCGCTGGCCTTCCGCGCGGCAGCCGACCGGGCGACGGAGTACCAGGCGGTGGCGGCGGCTCAGCTCGCCGATCCCCGGCGCTTCGACAGACTGCCGACCGCGGTGATCGCGGAGCGCGCCGAGTGGAGCGAGGACTACGCGAAGAAGATGGTCGAATTCGGCCGTGACCTGCTGCGCGGCGGCAGCCCGGTCGACTGACCCGTACGGCCCATGGTCCTCGATCATGGGCCGCTGGCATATGCGGCCCACAAAGTAGCGCACCGTCGGCCACGGTGTCCCGATTTCCCGCAAGTACCCCGGGTGACCCCCCGCCCGCCGCGGACGATAGGGCCATGAGCTCCCGGACGTACGAGACCCACCACGGCCCACGCCCCGCCCACCACCGGCCCGCGTCGGCCTTCGTCACCCTCCCCGGGTCCGACTGGCTGGCCTCCGCCAGCCGCTTCCCCCGTAGCGTGCACGCCCTGTGGGCCGAGAGCCCGCTGTCCACGGTCGTGCTGCCGTGCGGCACGGTCTTCGACGTGATCAGCGCTCCGGCGCTGTTCGGCCGCCGGATGCTGGACCGCCTGTGGGCGCCGTCCGGGCCGGGCACGGGCCCGGTGGCGGCCCAGCGGGACCGGCTGCTGCTCTTCGCCGCCCCCGGCACGGCCCAGCGGCTGCCGGCGCTGCTGGGCTGGGAGGAGTGGGGCCGCGGCGGCCGGGCGGCACCGCCGCTGCTGTACTTCGGCACGGGCGACGCCGTGACCGTCCCGCCGCCGTGCCCGGCGCCCGAGGAGGCCGAGCCCCAGCCGCCGGCCTCCCGCTGGCTGGTCGCCCCGGAGAGCCGTGACCCCTGGCTGCCCGGCGCGGACGTGCTCCTGTGGGCCTGTGTCCGGGCGGCCCGGGCGGGCGGGGTACCCAAGGGAAGCACGGGCTGAAACATACGGATTTTCTTTCCACCGGATCAGGGTGCTAAAGTCTTCCACGTCAGCAGGCGCCGCTAGCTCAGTTGGTTAGAGCAGCTGACTCTTAATCAGCGGGTCCGGGGTTCGAGTCCCTGGCGGCGCACAGACAGACGAAGGGCCTCACCGCAAGGTGAGGCCCTTCGTCGCGCGCCCTGCTCTTCGTGCGCCCGGCGGCCCCCGGGCGGCCCTCACCCCCGCGTCACCCGCACCCTCCACGCACCGTTCGGCGCGCGCCCCCGCACTTCCACCCGCACACCGTCGGACACCGCGTTCAGGGACTCGCCGACGCCCAGCGGGGCGTCCGCGAGGGGCGGGTAGACGGACTCGCCCCAGCAGGCGTGGCCGCCCGGATGGCCGTCCAGCACCTGGATGGGCCCGGCGCCCGAGGCGGTGTCGCTGCGCACCCGGTAGACCAGCACCCCCTCCGTACAGGTGGCCGAGTCGTTGCCGGAGGCACCCCGCGCCTCGACGGCGACGACGCTGTTCGCCCCCGTGCGGACGACCAGGAGCCGGGTGCGGGCGTCCACGCCCGGACGCATCGGCGCCTCGATGGGCAGGAGGGTGTGCGCGCTCGCGCCCTGCGCGTTGACGCAGTCGACCTGGCGCGGGGCCAGCCAGCCCAGTTTCCACTTGTGCCAGCCGAAGGGGTCGGAGGCGAGCCCGAACTGGCTGCCCATGAGGTCCCAGTCGCCGACGTGGGTGTCCCAGTCGCCCTTGCCGTCCGTGGGCCGGTGGTACAGGTCGGGCAGGTCCAGGACGTGCCCGGTCTCGTGGGCGAGCACGTTGCGGTCCGGCGGGTGGTGCTCGAAGACGGTGACCACGCGGCGCAGCTCGGTGCCGTCGACCCGCACGGGCTCGTCGAGGTTGACCACCTTCGTCGCGTCCGAGTCGACGCCCGGCGCGTCCGGGTCGGCGACGAGGTAGACGAGGTGGTAGCGCCGGAAGTCGACGCTCTTGTCGACGGCCGCGATGGCGTCGCGCAGGTAGGCCGAGCGCTGCTCGCCGTCCCAGTCGCGCTGTATGTGGTACTCGCCGGAGGGCCGGGGCATCTGGAACCACCGCTTCAGGGAGTGGACGCGCAGCGAGAACCTCCCGTAGGAGGCCCGCTCGAAGAAACGGGAGGTGCCGGGGAAGTGGTCGGCGGTGAGCCGGTCGGGCGTGACGAAGGGCTTGGAGTCCGGGAACGAGAGGAAGACCATGACGGCGTCGAGCCGCCCGACGGGGCGGGGGTACTCGCTGTTCCAGGTGTCCAGGCCCTCGGAGTGGTGTGCCTGGGATCGGGGCAGCGCGCAGGGGCCGCCGGGCCCCGCCGCGTGCGCCGGGGCGGCGACCATGGTGGTGGCGATGGCGCACAGACAGGTGAGCACGGCCCCCAAACGGCGCAGCCGGGACCGCTCCATGCAGCGCAAGCGCGGCCGGTCCACTCCCATGGGTGTCTGCGGACGCACCACGTCGACCTCCGGGGACGGAATCGGGAGACCTCATCCACCCTCTTGTTATTTGCGGTGTTATGCCCCGTTTCACTACCCCAGTCGAGTGACTAAGCCGACTTCTGGGTACATCACACTCGGTCACGGATGGTCAATCGAGAACGGCAGTCGACAAATGCGTCATGCCGCCGTGGGCGGGAACGCGCACGGGCGGGCATGGACAGACACAATCGGTCGGCCCCACGCCGACGGCTCCCCCGCTCACGGCCGGGCCGCTGGAACGGGCCCTGCGCGGGCTCTATGCTCGCCACACTTCCAGCACGGAATCCCCCTACAGGCGGCCATTTGCCGCCTTTTCCACCACGCGTACGAGAGACCCGAAACCCGCACGGGAACCGTGCGGGAACACATGCCACGCGGGAGCGAGCGTTGAGCGGAACACTCGACGGCAAGGGCGGCACGCCCGGTTCCGAGCCGCCAGTCGTCACGCCAGTCGTCACGCAACGTCACGTCACTTCTCAGGAATTCCGCGCCGCCTTCCGAGCCGCAGAGCTCGGCATGGCCGTCGTCGACCGCGACGGCCTCGTACGCACCGCCAACGACGCGCTGGGCGCGCTGCTCGGCACCGACCCGGCCCGACTCCAGGACTCCCCCGCGGCGGAGTTCACCGGGCTGACGGAGGACTCCCGGACCTGGAGCGCCTACCGCGACGTGCTGCTCGGCCGCCGCGACCGCCTCCACTGCACCCGCAGGCTCAGACCGGCCGCCGGGCAGGGCGTGTGGGCCGAGGTGACCGTCACCCCGCTGCCCGAGACGCGCGACGCGCTGCTGTCGGTGGCCGACATCAGCGACCGGCGCGACCTGCGGGCCCGGCTGCGGCACCTGCGGATGCACGACCCGGTGACCCGACTGCCCAACCGCAGTCTGTTCTTCGAGCGGCTGGCGGCCGCGCTCGCCGCCACGGCCGTGGCGGGCGGCAGCGGCCGGATCGGCCTGTGCTACCTCGACCTGGACGGGTTCAAGGCCGTCAACGACACCCTCGGCCACGGTGCCGGCGACCGGCTGCTCGGCGCGGTGGCCCGGCGACTGACGGAGTGCGCGGCGCCCGGGGGCCACCTCGTGGCCCGGCTCGGGGGCGACGAGTTCGCCCTGCTCGTGGAGGAGTCCCGGGGCACCGAGCAGCTGATCGACCTCGCCGCGTCCGTCCAGTCCGCGCTCTCGCGGCCGTTCGAGGTCTCCGGGCAGCGGCTGGCGGTGTCGGCGAGCATCGGCGTGGTCGAGCGCCCGGCGGCCGGGACGCACGCCACCGAGCTGATGCAGGCCGCCGACACCACGCTGTACTGGGCCAAGGCGGACGGCAAGGCCCGCTGGACCCTCTTCGACCCCGAGCGCAACGCCCACCGGGTCACCCGGCAGACGCTCTCCAGCACCCTGCGCCCGGCGGTCGAGCGCGAGGAGTTCGACCTGCAGTACCAGCCGCTGGTGGGGCTCGGGGACGGCGTCGTACGGGGGGTGGAGGCGCTGGTGCGCTGGCACCACCCGCAGTTCGGGACGCTGGCCCCGAACCGGTTCATCGGCCTGGCGGAGGAGACCGGTGCGATCGTCCCGCTGGGCCGCTGGGTCCTCGCCACCGCGTGCCGCCAGGCCCGCCGCTGGCAGCTCGACCACCCCTGCGAGCCGCTCGTGGTCAGCGTGAACGTGGCGGTGCGTCAGGTGTGGGACTCCGACCTGGTCGCGGACGTCGCCGGGATCCTCGCCGAGACCGGGCTGCCGCCGAGCCTGCTCCAGCTGGAGCTCACCGAGTCGGCGGTGATGGGCTCGGGCGGCCGCCCCCTGCAACAGCTCCAGGCGCTCAGCGACATGGGCGTCGCCATCGCCATCGACGACTTCGGCACGGGCTACTCCAACCTCGCCTACCTCAGCCGGCTGCCCGTCTCCACGCTGAAGCTCGACGGCTCCTTCGTGCACGGCTTCCGCACCCAGGAGCACCCGAACCCCGCCGACGAGACGATCGTCGAGGCCCTCGTCCAGCTCGCGCACCGGCTGGGTCTGACGGTCACGGCGGAGTGCGTGGAGAGCGCGGAGCAGGCGGAACGGCTGGGCCGGATCGGCTGCGACACCGGGCAGGGGTGGTTCTACTCCCGCCCGGTGCCGGCCGAGCGGATCTCGGCGCTGCTGAGCACGGGGGTGCGCTCCTGAACACCGGGGCCTCCGCCCGGCCCCGGTTCAGCGGGCGGCGGGCCCGGGTCCGCCGCCCGGCAGCCCGTACGCGTCCGCGATCAGCTCGTAGCTGCGCAGCCGCGCGGCCGGGCCGTGCGCGTTGGTGGTGATCATCAATTCGTCCACCCCGGTCCGCTCGACCAGCGCGTCCAGCCCCGCGCGCACCTCGTCCGGCGTGCCGAAGACCACGTTGCGCAGCCAGTCGGCGACGAACTCCTGCTCGGCGGGGCCGAAGGCGTACCGCTCCGCCTCCTCCGGCGACGGGATCAGCCCCGGCCGCCCGGTGCGCAGCCGCAGCATCGCGAGGGCCCCGGTGAGGACCTGGCGGCGCGCCTCGCGCGCGTCGTCCGCGGCGAAGGCCTGCACGCCGATCTTGGCGTACGGGCGGTCGAGGACGGCGGACGGCCGGAAGGACTCCCGGTACAGCTCCAGCGCGGGCAGGGTGCCGGCCGCGGAGAAGTGGTGCGCGAAGGAGAACGGCAGGCCGAGCAGCCCGGCCAGCCGCGCGCTGAAGCCGGACGAGCCGAGCAGCCAGACGACGGGCCGGTCCGCCCGCTGCACCCCGCCGGGCACCCGGCCCTGCACGGGCCCGGGAACGGCGTGGATCCGGCCGTAGGGGTGGCCCTCGGGGAAGTCGTCGTCGAGGAAGCGCGTCAGCTCGGAGAGCTGCTGCGGGAATTCGTCCGCGCCCTCGGCGAGCCGGTCCTGGCGGCGCAGGGCCGCGGCGGTGGCGCCGTCCGTGCCGGGGGCCCGCCCCAGGCCGAGGTCGACCCGGCCCGGGGCGAGGGCCTCCAGCGTCCCGAACTGCTCGGCGATCACCAGCGGGGCGTGGTTGGGCAGCATCACGCCGCCGGAGCCCAGGCGGATGCGCTCGGTGTGGGCGGCGAGGTGGGCCAGGACGACGGCCGGGGAGGAGCTGGCGATGCCGGGCATCGAGTGGTGCTCGGCCACCCACAGCCGGTGGTAGCCGCGCCGCTCGGCGAGCCGGGCGAGTTCGACGGTCGTGCCGAGCGCCTGCCGGGCCGTCCGGCCGCTGCCGACCGGCGCGAGGTCGAGTACGGACAGCGGCACGGGGGCGCTGCCGAGGGCGCTCGCCCGGATCATGTCGTCCTGTGCATCGGCCACGGTGGCCCGCCTCCCTGATCGGTGGTGCGCGTGGAACGGTTCCACGCCCGACCTCAGGGAACCGGAGACAAACTCCGGTTATTCCAGCCCCCCACCTCGCGACACGGGCATATGCCAAGGTCACAAGCTCCAGTACATGGGGTACGCAACCCGGCTCAATTCTGCTCAACACCCTCTCCGCGCCGCGGTTTTCGCCCTTATCGTGGAGAGCGGACAGCCGAGAGGAAACCGCTAAGGGGATGCCGTGGCGCTCAAGCCGGAGCCGACCGTACCGTTCCACTCGGTGCAGTACGCCCTGCGCGTGCTGGAGACGGTCGCCAAGTACAGCGGCGGCGTGAGCGAGGGCCAGATCGCCCGGGAGACCGGGCTGCCCCCGGCCCACCTCGCGCACCTGCTGGCGACGCTGTGCCGCGAGGAGTACGTGGACCGGACGGCCGACGGCGGCTACGTCACCGGCGAGGCCCTGGCCCTGCTGTCGGGCGGCGACCGCAAGGCGGGCCTGGCGCGCAAGCTCCAGCACGCGCTGTCCGCGCTGCGCGACACCATAGGCGCGGCCGTCTACCTGAGCACGTACGTCGACGGCGAGATCCGGATCACGCAGTACGCCGACGGGCCCCGCGCCCCCAAGGTCAACGAGTGGGTGGACTTCCGCTCCGCCGCCCACGCCATGGCGCTCGGCAAGTGCCTGCTCACCCAGCTCGACCACGACGACCGGCGCGACCACCTCGCGCGCCACAGGACCGCCCGGCTCACCTCCCGGACGATCACCAACGAGCAGGTCCTCTTCCGCAAGCTCGACGCCCAGCCGGCGACCGTGCCCGTCCTCGACCTCCAGGAGTACGCGGTGGGCACCGTCTGCGCCGCCGTGCCGGTCACCGCCGGACGGTCGGTCGGCTCGCTGGCGCTGTCGCTCCCGGTCCAGCACGCCCACCGGCTGCGCCAGGCGGCCGCCGCCCTCAACCGGCACGCCGGCCCGATGCTGCTCTCGATGGCCCTGTAGCCCCTGCCACCCCCCGCGGGGACCGCCCCCGCACCGGGGGCGGCAGGGGCCCGAGTGACGCGTGGTTCGGAGCACCCCTCGACATCAGGTAGAGTTTTCTCTGTCAGCAGGCGCCGCTAGCTCAGTTGGTTAGAGCAGCTGACTCTTAATCAGCGGGTCCGGGGTTCGAGTCCCTGGCGGCGCACAGACAGACGAAGGCCCCCACCTCACGGTGGGGGCCTTCGTCGTCGGCGCGACACCCGCGGCCGCCCGATGACTTATGTCATCCGCGGCCGGTGACCGACGGATCTGCCCCGGCCCCGCCCGCGCCGGGAGACTTTTCTCCATGACGACCGCGACGATCACCGCCACCGAAGCCCCCCGCGAGAGCCTGGCCACGGCTGCCGGCGACCCGGCCATCAAGCCGCTCCCCACCTGGTTCTTCGGCTTCGAGGGCATGATGTCCGCCGCCTACGACCTGTTCAAGGCCTACCCGCAGAGCCTGTGGGTGCTCGGCGCCCTGGGCGTCGTCAACATCGTCGCCTCCCTCACCGTCCTCCGCTCGCGGCTCCAGCTGGCCAAGCGGCTGTGGCGCGGCAAGAGCACCCGCAAGCTCGCCGTCGGCCTGGTCGCCCTGCGGCTCGGCAGCCACGCGGTGCTCACCGCGGCCGGCCTCGCCGTGACCTCCACCGCCGGCCACCTCGGCTTCGCCGTGGTGATGGCCGCCACCACCGTCTCCCTCCTCTGGTTCGCCCAGCGCACCGCCCTGCGGGCCGTCGCCGACGGCCGGGCGTGATCCACGTCCGTACGGCACAGGGGGGGCGGCCCGTAGCATGGGGGCCGCCCCCTGACGCGTACCGGGACAGAGAGGAGACGACACGTGCCGCAGCACCGCCGCCGCACGGCGGCCGCAGCGCTGTTGTTCCTCCTCGCACTCGTCCTCGGGCCCGTCGTGTGCGGAGCGGGCTCCCCGGTCTCCGCGGGCGCGTCCGCCGCGCGGTACACGGCCGCGACCGGCGACCCGGTCGAGCAGGCGGCGCCCCGCGCCGACGACCGGGGCACCGGCGGCAGCTGCCACCAGCAGGACCTGCCCCTCAAGGGCGCCGAGGTCGCCGTCGCGCACGCGCAGGCCGACCCGCTCACCGCCCCCGGCACCCCGCGCGCCGCCCCCCTCCGGGCCCGCGCCCGGCAGGTCACGCCTCCCAGGGCGCCGCCGCTGCCGGTCGCCGGCTGCGCCGAACTGCTCCCCGTCCTGCGGATCTAGCCCCGCCCGTCACGGCCCCTGTCCGGGCCGTGCTCCGGCATGCCCAGATTCCGTACGACCCCGGGAGTCCCTTCCCCATGTCCGCACGTCTTTCCACGCCCTCCCGCCGCCTCGCGGCCATAGGCGCGGTCGTCGCCCTCGTCGTGGCGATCGTCGCCGCGAGCCTCGCCATCGGCAAGAGCGGGGGCGGCTCCGCCGAGCACGAGTCGTCCGCCGCCGGCACCCAGCCCTCCTTCGACCCGCGCCAGAGCACCTACGACCAGCTGGAGCAGGCCACCAGCCGGCGCAAGGACGGCGACCCGCTCGCCGTCGGCAAGGCCGACGCGCCCGTCGTGCTCGTGGAGTACGCCGACTACCAGTGCTCGTTCTGCGGCCGCTTCACCCGTGAGACCCAGCCCGAGCTGGTCAGGAAGTACGTGGACGCGGGCGTGCTGCGCATCGAGTTCCGCAACTTCCCGATCTTCGGCAAGGACTCCGAGCGGGCCGCCCGCGCGTCCTGGGCCGCCGGGCGGCAGGGCCGGTTCTGGCAGTTCCACGACGAGGCCTTCGCCAAGCTCCGCAAGGGCGACGCCCTCGCCGAGGACAAGCTCGCCGACATGGCCCGCACCGCCGGCGTCGAGGACGTCGAGAAGTTCCGCGCCGACATGAACGGCGACGAGGCGGCGGCCGCGGTGAAGAAGGACCAGGAGGAGGGCTACTCCCTCGGCGTGCAGAGCACCCCGTCCTTCCTCGTCGGCGGCCGGCCGCTGGCGGGCGCGCAGCCGCTGAAGGAGTTCGAGGCCGCCATCACCCAGGCCAAAGCGGTGAAGGACGCGGCCGGGAAGCCGGGCAAGTGACCGACATCGGTTACCTGGCCGCCTTCCTGGGCGGCGCCCTCGCCCTGGTCAGCCCGTGCAGCGCGCTGCTGCTGCCCGCGTTCTTCGCCTACTCGCTGGCGAGTCCGGGCAGGCTGCTCGCCCGCACCGGCGTGTTCTACCTCGGCCTCGCCACCACGCTCGTCCCGCTCGGCGCCGCCTCCACGGCCGCCAGCCGGCTCTTCAACGGCCACCGCGACCTGCTGGTCACCGCCGGCGGCTGGACGGTGATCGCCCTGGGGGCCGCCCAGATCCTGGGCCTCGGCTTCGCGTCCAGGAAGGCGCAGGCCGCCGCCGGCCGCATCACCCCGCGCTCGGCCGCGTCCACCTTCCTGCTGGGCTGTGTGTACGGACTCGCGGGCTTCTGCGCCGGACCGATCCTGGGTGCGGTGCTGACGGTGACCGCCGTGGGCGGTGATCCGGTGTACGGGGCGTCGATGCTGGCCGTCTACGCGTTGGGCATGGCGCTGCCGCTGTTCGTGCTGGCCCTGTTCTGGGACCGCTTCCAGCTGGGCGGCCGCGGCTGGCTGCGCGGCCGGGAGCTGCGGCTGGGGCGGCTGCGGCTGCACACCACGTCGCTGGTCTCGGGCCTGTTCTTCATCGGCATCGGGGTGCTGTTCCTGGCGTACGACGGGACGACCGGGCTGCCCGGCGTCCTGGACGCCGACCAGGAGTTCCGTCTGGAGCAGCTCGCCTCGCGGGTGGGCAACGCCGTGCCGGACTACGCCGTGCTGGCCGTGGTCGCGCTGGTGGTCGCGGGGGTGCTGGCCAGGATCGCGTTCCGGCGGGACCCCGGGGAGAAGTGACGGCGCGGGAGCGCCGGCGTGAGCACCGTGGGGCGGCCGGCCAGCGGCCGCCCCACGGCTCTCCGGCTCAGAGCACGACGTCGGAGCAGGCGTAGAACGCGTTGCCCGTGTCGGCGATGGTCCACACGGCGAGGACCAGCTGCTTGCCGGACCTCCCGGAGGGGATCCGGCCCTGGTGGGTGACGGTGGCGTCCGGGATCCGGCCGCCGTAGGGGACGGTCAGGAAGGGCTGCGGGTCGAGATCGGCCCGGGTCAGCGGTCTCGTGGGGTCGTAGTGGCTGTTGGTGAGGTAGTAGCGGAAGTCCGTGGTGGCGTGGCGCGCGGTGAGCTTCCAGCGGAAGCTGTAGTTCTGCCCGGCCGTGACCGCCGTGGCCGGCCAGCCTCCGGCGCGCGGGTCGTCGAGCTCGGCGAAGCGGCTGTTGCCGCCGGAACAGATGGTGCCGTCCGCGGGGCCGCGCGACGGGAAGCCCTTGGAGCCCTCGACGCTCTGGGGCTCCCACTGGATCTCGCCGCAGTCGCTCACCGTGCCGTTCGCGCAGTACACCTGGCGGCTGGTGGGTGAGTCGGGGGAGCCGTGGCTGCTGGCCGGGACGGTGGAGAGGACCGAGACACAGGCGGCGCCCAAGCCGATGACCGCCGCACTGATCTTTTTGCGCATGACGCACTCCTCGAAGAACGTGGGGGGTTCCGTGAGTCGAGTGAATTGCGGTCTAGACCAAGGCGGAGGCTAGTACCAGCCAATGGTCATGTCCAGGCCAATTTCTTCTTCAATCTTCCCGGGCATGGCACGACGGCGCCCCGCCGGGCACTTCCGGCGGGGCGGGCGGGAGGGGGGGAGGGGGCGCGTCAGCGCCGGCCGGGGCGGGCCACGCGGCCGAACATGCGCGCGTTGTGCTTCGCGAAACTGGAGACGCGCACCTTGGTGCCGGCGTGAGCGGCCTCGACGTAACGCCGGCCGCCCAGGTAGATCGCCACGTGGTGCACCCCGGAGGCCCGGCCGTTGCCGGACCAGAAGAGGAGGTCGCCGCGGCGCAGCTGCGCCCGCGGCACCCGCCGGGTGGCGCGGTACTGGTCGGCAGCCAGGCGCGGCAGCCGGACCCCGGCCCGGCGGTAGGACTGCTGGACGAGGCCCGAGCAGTCCCAGCGGCGCGGGCCGCGGCCGCCGTACTGGTACGGGTCACCCACATGGCGCAGCGCGTAGGCGACCGCGGGCTCCGGGCCGCCGCGCCTCCCGGCCGACACGCCGGGTCTTCGCCCCGGGGCCGGGACCGGCGACTCCGCGGCCACCGCGACCGCACCCGAACCTGCTATCACTGCGGCCCCCACGGCCGCCACCAGCGTGCCGCGCACGGCGCTCCGCCGTCGGCGGGCGCCCTGGCGGGGTATGACACCGGACATCTCCTCGCCGCCTTTCGTGAATTTCTTTCCACTCGGGCACCGCTTCGGGACAGCTTCTCAGCGACCGAACGAAACCGCATGTCGCCCGAACGGTGACAATCCGTAGCAACTAATCACCTCTTAGGTGAACAAAAGGGACAGGACTGCGGTGATCCGACAGCGGGTGGGCCCCTACGGTCCACTGAGGGGTGGTCGGAGGCACCCCCGAACGTCAGGTAGAGTTTTCTCTGTCAGCAGGCGCCGCTAGCTCAGTTGGTTAGAGCAGCTGACTCTTAATCAGCGGGTCCGGGGTTCGAGTCCCTGGCGGCGCACGCGAGACTCAGGGCTCCTCACCTCAGGTGAGGGGCCCTGAGTCGTTCTTCCTGCGATACGAACTCACATGCGCGTCAGAAGTGACCACTTCTGCAACGTTCGCACGCATCTTCGTTCGACGTACCGCTTTGCCCGGTAAACACCGTGTTTCACCCTTGCGATCATGGCGCGGGGTCGGAGATCCTGAAACGCACTGCTCATTCCAAGGTCAGTGTCTGACCAGTGAGTTGGCCGGTGCCGGAGGGAGCCGGCACCGTCGCGCCCGTGCGGCCGGAGGGGGGCCCGCGGGTCATGAACTGGCACACACGCAGTCACCATGCGTGCGGGGGGAATGACTCATGACGTCTACGCCTGCCGACGCCCGGCAGCAGACCTACGACCCGTCGGTGACCGCGCGCCTGCGCGTGCCCGCCCCGGCGGGCGCGAGAGACCGGCCGCGGCCCACCGACCCGCCCCAGCCGCGTCCGCCCCGGCAGCGCGAGCCGCTGCCGCGCTTC
Organism: Streptomyces cinnamoneus; assembly: GCF_002939475.1. NCBI lineage: Bacteria > Bacillati > Actinomycetota > Actinomycetes > Kitasatosporales > Streptomycetaceae > Streptomyces > Streptomyces cinnamoneus. The sequence continues at coordinate 2,556,847 of NZ_PKFQ01000001.1, forward strand.
GACTACGAGCACTACAGCCGGCTGGCCGGCCCGCTCACCGACCCCGCCCCGCCCGGCGGGTCCCCGGGCCCGTACCGCGTCCGCTACCGCAGCCTGCTCGCCGACGAGCCGCACCGTGTCAAGGCCGCGCTGCTGCTCGGGGCGGCCCCCGTGGTCTCCCTGGGGCTGCTGGTGTGGCTGATGCAGCCCTCGCACTGGACCCAGCGGGAGAACGGCACGCCGCTGATGCGGGTCCTGGACACCGTGATGCTCGTGTCCATCGGCCTGATCGAGCTGTTCCGCACCCTGAACGTCACGTCCAACGCCCACGCCACCCTGGTGGCCCGGGACCCCATACCGGTCGTCCCGGAGACGGGCACGAAAGTCGCCTTCCTCACCTCCTTCGTTCCGGGCAAGGAACCGCTGGAGATGGTCACCCGCACGCTGGAGGCGGCCGTCCGGGTGCGCCACCGTGGCCCGGTGCACGTCTGGCTGCTGGACGAGGGGGACGACCCCGAGGTCAAAGCGGTCTGCCGGCGGCTCGGCGTCCACCACTTCAGCCGCAAGGGCGTGGAGAAGTGGAACCAGCCGAAGGGGCCGCACCGGGCGAAGACCAAGCACGGCAACTACAACGCCTGGCTCGACGCGCACGGCGACGACTACGACTTCTTCGCCTCCGTCGACACCGACCACGTCCCGCTGCCCAACTTCCTGGAGCGCATGCTCGGTTACTTCCGTGACCAGGATGTCGCCTTTGTCGTTGGACCTCAGGTGTACGGGAACTACGACACGGCGGTCACCAAGGCCGCCGAAAGCCAGCAGTTCCTCTTCCACGCCCTCATCCAGCGCGCCGGAAACCGCTACGGCTCACCGATGTTCGTCGGCACCAACAACGCCGTGCGGATCAGCGCGCTCAAGGAGATCGGCGGCCTGTACGACTCGATCACCGAGGACATGGCCACCGGCTTCGAGCTGCACCGCCACCGCAACCCGGCCACCGGCAGAAGGTGGCGTTCGGTCTACACCCCGGACGTCCTCGCCGTGGGAGAGGGACCGAACGCCTGGACGGACTTCTTCACCCAGCAGTTGCGCTGGTCCCGGGGCACCTACGAAACGATCCTCAAGCAGTACTGGAAAGGTCCGTTCACGCTGTCGCCGGGCACCTTCCTGAACTACACCCTGATGGTCATCTACTACCCCATGACCGCGATCAACTGGATGCTGGGCGCCCTGAGCTGCGCGCTCTTCCTGGGGCTCGGCGCCTCCGGCATCTCGATCAACTCCGAGATCTGGATGATGCTCTACAGCGACGCCGCCGCCCTGCAGATCGGCCTCTACATCTGGAACCGCCGCCACAACGTCTCCCCGCACGAGCCCGAGGGGTCGGGCGGCCTCGCCGGCATGGTGATGTCCGCGCTCTCCGCGCCGGTCTACGCCCGTTCGCTCACCGACGCGGTGCTGCGCCGCAAGAGCACGTTCGTGGTGACCCCGAAGGGCGACTCGGCCAGCCCCGACACCCTCTTCGGCACCTTCCGCATCCACCTCTTCTTCCTGCTGGTCTTCGGCGGGTCGCTGGTGGCGTCCTTCGTCCTCGGCCACACCCACGTGGCCATGCGCACCTGGGCGTCGCTCGCGCTGGCGGTCACCCTCGCGCCGATCGCCGCCTGGGGGTGGACCCTGTACCGGTCCGGACGTCCCGCCCCCCAGCCCGAGGGGGCACGTCAGCGATGAGGTTCCAGCCCACCCGCCGCACCCGCCGCATGGCCGTCGGTGCGGCGGTCGTCGTCGTCCTGGCGGGCATGAACGGCCCGGCCATCTGGGGATACGCCGCCGGCCAGTACCACGACTACACCATCAACAGACCCGCCTACAAAGCCAAGAACGGTCACTGGGACGTGGTCGACGTCCCGCGCAAGTACCGCATCAACACGATTCACGCCGCCCTGCTGCACACCGGCAAGGTGCTGCTGGTGGCGGGCTCCGGAAACAACGCCGCCAATTTCAAGGCCAAGTCCTTCCGGACGGTCCTGTGGGACCCGAAGCGGAACACCTTCACGAACATCCCGACCCCGAAGGACCTCTTCTGCGCGGGCCACACCCAGCTGCCCGACGGAAAACTCCTGGTGGCGGGCGGCACCCAGCGGTACGAGAAGCTGGAGGGCGACGTCACCAAGGCCGGCGGGCTGATGATCGTGCACAACGAGAACCCCGACAAACCCATGACCTTCCCGGCGGGCACCCGCTTCACCGGGAAGGAGAACCACAAGACCTTCGAGTCCAAGGACGCCGTCCTCGTCCCGCGGGCCAAGAAGGAGACCAAGGACGGCAAGGTCACCGTCACGGCCAGCACGGCCCGCGTCTATGTGGAAGCCCTGGACAAGGGCCAGAAGAACGAGACGGGGACGACCGACAACTACACCGTCGTGGGCCTGGAGGGCGCCGACGCCCGGAACTCCTACGGCATCGCCAACAAGCTCTCCTTCGACAAGAAGGACTTCCAGGGGATCAGGGACTCCTTCGAATTCGACCCGGTGGCCGAGCGGTACGTCACGGTCGACCCGATGGAGGAGGCCCGCTGGTACCCGACCCTGACCACCCTCCAGGACGGCAAGGTGCTCTCGGTCTCCGGCCTGGACGAGATCGGCCAGGTCGTCCCGGGGAAGAACGAGGTCTACGACCCCGCCACCAAGAAGTGGACCTACCTCCCCCAGGAGCGCTTCTTCCCCACCTATCCGGCCCTCTTCCTCACCGACAAGGGCAAGATCTTCTACACGGGGTCCAACGCGGGCTACGGCCCCGCCGACAAGGGCCGCACCCCCGGCCTGTGGGACGTGGAGAGCAACGAATTCACCGAGGTCCCGGGCATCAGCGACCCGGACGTCCTGGAGACCTCGATGTCCGTCCTGCTGCCGCCCGCCCAGCAGCAGCGGTACATGGTCCTCGGCGGCGGCGGGGTGGGCGAGGACCGCAAGTCCACCGCCCGCACCCGCATCGTCGACCTGCACGCCGACAAGCCGCGCTTCCACGACGGCCCCGACCTCTACGCCAAGGTCCGCTATCCCAGCAGCGTCATCCTGCCGGACGACACGGTGCTGACCACCAACGGCTCGGGCGACTACCGGGGCCGCAGCGACTCCAACGTCCTGCGGGCCGAGCTCTACGACCCGGGCGCGGGCGCGACGCGGCCGGTCGCCGACCCGCTGGTGGGCCGCAACTACCACTCCGGGGCGCTGCTGCTGCCCGACGGGCGGGTCATGACGTTCGGCTCCGACTCCCTCTTCGGGGACGAGGCCAACACCAGGCCGGGCACCTTCCAGCAGCAGATCGACCTCTACACCCCGCCCTACCTCTTCCGCGACGGACGCCCGGAGATCAAGGACACCGAACCGCGGACCGTGAAGCTGGGCGAGCAGACCTCGTACCGCACGCACGCGACGGGGAAGGTCGCCAAGGTCAGGCTGATCCGGCCGGGATCCTTCACCCACGTGACCAACATCGAACAGCGCTCCATCGCCCTGGACTTCACCGCGACGTCCGACGGCGTCACGGTCACCGTCCCCAAGGACCCCTCGCTGGTGCCGCCCGGCTGGTACATGCTCAACGTGATCGACGACAGGGGGACGCCGTCGGAGGCGGTGTGGGTCAAGGTCCCGGTGGCCGACGACCTGGCGAAGGCGGACCAGGAGAAGCAGAAGGAGCGGGAGAAGAAAGAGGAGAAGGAGAAGGACCAGGAGTGAGCGGGCGCGCGGGAGCGGCCGCCCTCAGCGGGAGTTCCGGGCCAGCTCCAGCGCGTACGTCTCCCACCACCGCCCGGCCTCCGGGCCGCCCTTGCAGGTGCCGTCCGACTCCCCCGGCCGTTTGACCCACAGGAAGGCGTCCACCAGGGAGTCCCCGGTCCGGACCGTCGGGGGCTCGCCCAGGGCCCGGCCGGAGGGGTTGCACCAGGCCTTCTCGTGGTTCCCGCCGGAGAGCGGGCCGTTGCCGTTGCGACTGGTGTCGACCACGAAGTGCTTGTTGCCCAGGAGCCGGGAGAGGCGGTGGCCGTACTCCTTGTTGTCCTGGGTGGTCTGGAAGTTGGAGACGTTGAGGGCGAATCCGTCGGCCTGGTCGATGCCGGCGCGGCGCAGCGGCTCGGCCATCCGGTCGGCGGGCGTGACCCAGCTGGGGTTGCCCGCGTCCAGGTAGACCTTCGTCCTCGGCAGCGCCTTCAGCTTTCCGACGGCCTCCTTGAGGAGGGCGTAGCGCTCCTCGTGGAACTGCTGGGGCGTGCAGCCGTCCTCCATGTGCGGCAGCGCGTCCGGCTCCAGGATCACCGTCGTGGTGCGGTCCCCGATGCCCTTGACGGCCTGCTCCAGCCAGGCGCGGTAGGCGTCGCCGTCGGCCGCTCCGCCCTGGGAGTACTGGCCGCAGTCGCGGTGGGGGATGTTGTAGAGCACCAGCAGCGCGTCGCGGTCGGCCTTGGCGGCGGCCTGGGTGAAGCCGCGCGTCTGGCCCTCCGGGTCGTCGACGCCCATCCACTCCGCCACCGGCTGGTCGGCGATCTTCGCGATCAGCTCGGCCTCCTGGTCCTTGCCCTCGCGGCGCAGCCTGGCGGCCTCGCGGGCGGCCGTGCCGTCGGGGTTCACCCAGAAGGGAGCGGTGGTCTTGGGCCGCTGCGCGGGCGCCTGGGCGGGGGCGGCCTTCTCGGGCGTCGCCCCCTCGGAGGAGTCGGAACAGCCGGGGACCGTGAGGAGGACCAGCACCCCCGCCGCCGCTCCCGTCCACGCCCGTGCCCTGCGGCCGGCCCGGCGCGGGCGGCCGGGGTTGGTGCCGTACATCCACTCCCCCTCGGGTGTACTGCCGGTGGAGGTGCCTGTGAACTGCCTTGTGAGGCTTCGCATATGGAGGTGCCTTTTCATGCTGGCACAGACGTGCCCCGGGCCGCTGGGAGTCATGCCACGACACGTGGCCGGTCGCCCTGTCGGGCGACGGGGCCGCGGGGGCCGCCAGGGCTCAGACACGGCCGGTGCCGCCGGTGTGCGTGGTTCCGGTCAGGTAGGCGGAGACGACGACGTTGGCGCTGTAGGCGTGCCGGTCGTGGTCGTAGTCGCCGCCGCAGGTGATCAGGCGCAGTTCGGCGCGGCCGCTGGTGCGCGGCCCGTAGACCTTCTCCGCGTCGAAGCCGTCCTTGCGGACGAGGAAGACGTCCTCGACCGTGAACTCGGCCGTGGTGCCGTCCGCCCGGCCGACGCTGACCCTCGCGCCGCGGCGGAGGCTGCCGAGCCGGTGGAAGACCGCCGGGGCGCGCTGGGTGTCGACGTGGCCGACGATGACGGCGGCCCCGGCGCTGCCGGGCGGGGGCCCGTCGCGGTACCAAGCGACGGCGCCGGGGCGCTCGTAGGGCGGCGGCTCCACCGCGCCCTCGGGCGTCAGTCCGTGCGGTTCGACGGGCGCGTGGACGTCCACGGCCTCGATGGCCAGCTCCCGGGGGCTGGCCGCGGGCAGCGGCCGGTGGCCGGCACCGGGCGCGAGGCGGGCGGCGGTCACGCCGCCGGCGCCCGGGCCGGTGCCGTGGGGGACCTCGGTGATCTCGCGCCCCCACAGCCACAGCGTCGCCAGCAGCACGGTCCAGACGACCGCGCCGAGCAGGCGGCCGGCACCGCGCAGGGGCGCTTCGGAGAGGGCCACGGATCGTTTCCCGCGCCGCTACCGCTGGGCCGAGCCGGTGCGCCGCCGGTGCCAGATCAGGGCGCCCGCGATGGCCGCGGTGACGCCGGCCAGGACGAGCCCGGCGGTGTCGGGCGCCTCGGGGGCCGCCGCGGGCCGGGTGCCGCCGCCGCCCGCGGGGACGGGGGCGAACGGCGATCCGTGCGGGTGGTGCTGGGGGGCGCGGTCGCTGCGTTCGTCGTACGCGCCGGGGCCGGGCTCCTCGCGGTAGGCGCCGCCGGGGCCGGACTCGTCGTGGGACGCGTCGTCGTACCCCCGGCCGTCCGGGGGCTCGTCGTCCTCCGCGGGCCCGGGCCCGGGCAGGTCCCTCGCCCGGTCGTCGAGGGACGCCTTGTCGACGACGGTCAGCCGGCCGTGGGCCGTCGCGCTGTGGCCGTCGCAGTCGACCCGCACGGGGTAGCTGCCGGCGGGCACGGTGTCGCGGACGGTCGCCTCGGCGTAGAGCCCGGCGGGGTCCCGCGCGAGTCTGGCGTCGCTGACGAACGCCTTGGAGACGGCGGTGGCCCGGTCGCCGGCACAGCCGGAGACGTGCAACTTCACCTCGCCGCCGGGTCTGCCGGCGACCGGGGCGAGCTCGATGGCCCGGGCCCCGGTGGCGGGGCCGTCGTGGGCGTGGGCGTGGACGGGTGCCGCGGCGGCGGCCACCGCCGCCACGGCGCCGCACAGGGCGAAGCGGACTGAAGCCATGGTGAACCTCCTGGTACTCCAGAGACTCACCGCCCGCGGCGGGTGTCGCATCCGCTCCGTAGCCGTATTGCTCCATATGGCGATCATCCGAACCGATAGGAGCTACATCGGGGCGCCGGGCCCGCCCGCGGCGCATCCGGGGCGGGCGGGTCAGACCAGTTCGACGAGGTCCGCGATCGAGTCGACCACGCGGGACGGCCGGAAGGGGTGGAGGTCGATCTCCTCGGGCCGGGTCAGGCCGGTGAGGACCAGGAACGTCTCCATGCCGGCCTCCAGCCCGGCCAGGACGTCGGTGTCCATGCGGTCGCCGATCATCGCGCTGGTCTCGGAGTGGGCGCCGATGGCGTCGAGGCCGGCCCGCATCATCAGCGGGTTGGGCTTGCCGACGAAGTAGGGATCGCGCCCGGTGGCCTTGGTGATCAGCGCGGCGACGGAGCCGGTGGCGGGCAGGGCGCCCTCGGCGGAGGGCCCGGTCTCGTCGGGGTTGGTGGCGATGAAGCGGGCACCGTTGTTGATCAGCCGGATGGCCTTGGTGAGCGCCTCGAAGCTGTAGGTGCGGGTCTCGCCGAGCACCACGTAGTCGGGGTCGGCGTCGGTGAGGACGTACCCGATGTCGTGGAGGGCGGTGGTCAGGCCGGCCTCGCCGATGGCGTAGGCGGTGCCGTTCGGCCGCTGGTCGGCCAGGAACTGGGCGGTGGCCAGGGCGGAGGTCCAGATGTTCCGGACGGGCACGTCGAGGCCGATGCGCGCGAGGCGGGCGTGGAGGTCGCGCGGGGTGTACATGGAGTTGTTGGTGAGCACCAGGAAGGGTTTGCCGGACTCGCGGAGGCGCTTGATGAACGAGTCCGCGCCGGGCACCGGGATCCCCTCGTGCATCAGCACACCGTCCATGTCGGTGAGCCAGGACTCGATCGGCTTGCGTTCTGCCACAGTGGCCTCCTGCCGTGCTGGGCGGCCTCGCGAGGGCGTGACCCTGGTACGCCGGAACGGCACCGCTCGTGCGCCGTTCCGACACCCCCAGCCTAATCAGTCGGCGGCCGGGGGCTTCCGCCGCGTCGTCCGCGCTCCGGCGACCAGGACCGCGCCGACGGCCAGCAGGGCGCAGGCGACGGCTCCCGCGCCGAGGAGGGCGCCCAGGTCCCCGGTGTCGGCGAGCACGCCCGGGGCGGGGGAGCCGGAGGGGGACGCGGCCCCGCCGGGGTGCCGCGGGGGGCCGGCGGGCTCCGGGGCGGGGCCGGCGGCGGGCTCGACGGCGAACGTGTAGTCGTCGGACTCCCCCACCCAGGCGCCGTCGGTGCCGCGCTTCTGCACCGCCGTGACGTTGGCCGTCACCGGTCCGCCGGGGGCGGCGGGGGTGAAGGCCAGCCGCAGGGGCACGGCGACGGAGCCGTGGGCGGGGATGGCGAAGCCGGGGAAGTCCGAGGCGCGGTCGTCGAGGACGCCGACGTTCTCCGCCTCGTCGGTCCGCTCGAAGCGCACGGGCAGCCAGCGGCCGCCGTTCTTGTCGTAGAAGTCCAGGTGGAAGTGGTCGGGCCGCAGGGCGCGGCCCTTGTCGGCGAGCACGGCCACGGGGTGGATGGAGCGGCACTCGGCGCCGGTGACGTTGCGCAGCTCCAGCTGCCACGTGCGGGGGGCGGCGCCGCGTTCGTAGGCGTCGGGCCCGCCGCTCAGCCGTGAGGTGAGGGGGAAGTCGGCGCGGCCGGGGTCGCCGCAGTGCTGCTGCGGGGTGTCGGCGGAGGAGGGCGCGGTGCCGGTGGCGGCGAGGAGCGCGAGGGCGGCCGCGGCGACGGGAAGGGCCCGGCGGGCGGGCCCGGGGGCACGGGTCGGGGGGGCCGTGGGCATCTCGGACATCACCGGGCCTTCGCGGGTGGGGACTCCGTCGTGCGGTGGCCGTGGGCCGGGCCGCACAGGATCCGTACGGGCGTGGCCGTACGGACTGAAGTCATCCCACGGGGGCGGCCCGCGCACCCGAGCCGCCGTCATATACCGCCCGATGAGCTGATCGTCGTTTCGTCCGAGCGGAGGGCGAAAGCGTGGCCGGAGCGCCCGAAGAGCGGGGCGAGGACGAGTTCCGCCGCGCCTTCGACGACCGTGCGCGCGCCGGCGGGGGTGACGGCGACGGGAACGGTGGCGGGGAGTTCGGCGCGCACGCCGTGGACGTAGGGGTCCGGGCCGGCCAGCACCGTCCCGCCGCCGAGCAGCACGCGGTCGATGTCGAGGAGTTGGACGAGGTTGGCGGCGCCGGTGCCGAGGAGGCGGGCGGCGAGGGCGGTGTCGCCGTCGGCGACGGCCCGCAGGCACAGCGCCTCCAGGCAGCCGCGCCTGCCGCAGGGGCAGGCGGGGCCGTCCAGCCGCAGCACCTGGTGGCCGAACTCGCCCGCGCCGGTGCGGGCCCCCCGGTGCACCCGGCCGCCGAGCACGAGTCCGGCGCCGAGGCCGGTGCCGAGGTGGAGGTAGGCGAAGGAGCCCGCGTCGCGGGGGGCGCGCAGGACGAGGCCGAGGGCGGCGGCGTTGGTGTCCTTGTCCAGTACGACCGGCAGGCCCAGCCGGGCGGCGAGGGCGTCGCGGAGCGGGAAGCCGTCCCACTGGGGGAAGCCGGTGACGCGGTGCAGGACGCCGGCGCGGTGGTCGAGGGGGCCGGGGGCGGCGACGCCGGCCCCCAGGAGCGCGCCGGGTGCCGCCGGCAGGGCGGCGACCTCGGCCGCCACCGCGTCGAGCACCGCTTCGGCGCCCGCGCCGAAGGCGAGCGGGGCGCTGCGGGTGGCGAGGGCCGTGCCCGCGAGGTCCACGAGGGTGGCCGTGACGCTGTCGCGGTCGAGGTGGAGGCCGATGGCCCGCGCCGCCTCGGGCACGAGCCGCAGGGCGGTCGCCGGCTTGCCGCCGGTGGAGGCCCGCCGGCCCGCCTCGGTCGCGAGGCCGGCCGCCCGCAGCCGTGCGGCGATCTTGCTGACGGCCTGGGGGGTCAGTCCCGTGCGCCCGGCCAGTTCGGTCCGGCTGGCGCCGCGCTCGCCCGCGTCGCGCAGCAGGCCGAGCAGGACGGCGGCATTGTGGTCGCGCAGGGCGCCGAGGTTGGCTCCGGGGAGGGTCACGGGGTCGTTCACAGGCCCATTGTCCCCTCCGCTTGCACTTACGCAACAGCGTTGCCAAAGTGGAGGGCATGGATGATGACACCACCGGCACCCCCCGCACCCCCCTTCGCGTCGGCCTCATCGGCTACGGACTGGCGGGCTCTGTCTTCCACGCCCCCCTCGTCGCCGCGACGGACGGCCTCGTCCTGGACACCGTGGTGACGGCCAACCCGGAGCGACAGCAGCAGGCGCTCGCCGAGCACCCCCAGGTGCGTACGGCCGACACGGCGGACGCGCTGCTCGCCCGGGCGGGCGAACTCGACCTGGTCGTCATCGCCTCCCCCAACCGCACCCACGTCCCACTGGCCCGGGCCGCCCTGGAGGCGGGGCTGCCGGTCGTCGTGGACAAGCCGCTGGCGGCGACCGCCGCGGAGGCCGAGGAGCTGGCGGCGCTGGCCGAGGCGCGCGGCCTGCTGCTCAGCGCCTTCCAGAACCGCCGCTGGGACAACGATTTCCGCACCGTGCGGGGACTCGTCGCCGACGGCACCCTCGGCCGCGTCCAGCGCTTCGAGTCCCGCTTCGAGCGCTGGCGGCCCCACCCCAAGGGCGGCTGGCGCGAGTCCGGCGACCCGGCCGAGATCGGCGGCCTCCTCTACGACCTGGGCAGCCACCTCGTCGACCAGGCCCTGACCCTCTTCGGTCCGGCCGTCACCGTCTACGCCGAGGCCGACGTCCGCCGCCCCGGCGCGGAGGCGGACGACGACACGTTCATCGCCCTCACCCACGCGAACGGCGTCCGCTCCCACCTGTGGATGAGCGCCACCACCGCCCAGCTCGGCCCCCGCTTCCGGGTGCTGGGCGACGCGGCGGGCTACGTGAAGTACGGACTGGACCCGCAGGAGGCGGCCCTGCGCGAGGGCCTGCGGCCGGGCGGCACCCAGGACGCGTGGGGCGTGGAGCCCCCCGCCTCCTGGGGCCGCCTCGGCGCCGGGGAGTCACCCCTGACGGGCGGCGGCGAGCCGGTCCCGACGCTGCCGGGCGACTACCCCGCGTACTACGCCGCCGTCGCGGAGGCCCTGCGCACGGGCGGACGGCCGCCGGTGACGGCGGCGGAGGCGGCCGCGGCGCTGCGGGTGCTGGAGGCGGCGAAGGTGTCGGCAGCCGAGGGCCGGACGGTGACGCTCAAGGAGGGCTGTTGAGCGGGCGGGCGGCCGGCTACGGCGGCCCCCACGCCGGTGACGAGGTGGCGCGGCTGGAGGACGACGAGCGCCGGCTGGTCCTGGACCGCTTCGACCACGACGACGCCTGGCGGCTGGGCTCGCTGCTGACCGGTCTGGCCCGGGAGCGCGGGGCGGCGGTGACCGTCACGGTCCGCCGCGGTCCGCAGCGCCTCTTCCACTGCGCCCTGCCGGGCACGTCGGCCGACAACGACGCCTGGGTCGACCGCAAGTGCCGCGTCGTCGAGCGGTACGCGGAGTCCTCCTTCCTGGTGGGCGCCCGCTTCCGGGCCAAGGGCCGCACGTTCGAGGACGCCTCCCGCCTCGACGCGGACCGTTACGCGGCCCATGGCGGGGCGTTCCCGCTGCGCGTGCGCGGCACGGGTGTCGTCGGCGCGGTGGCGGTGTCGGGACTGTCGCAGGCAGCGGACCACGCGCTGGTGGTGGAGGGGCTGGAGAGGTTCCTGGGCGTTGCCGGGGGCCGGCCCTAGGGGCGACCGGGGGCGGGACCCCGGAGCGGCTGGCCAACCGGCCTGGTGGGGCGGGACGATGACGGGCAAGACCACTCCGGCGGCATCGGGCGCCGGGCTCCCGGACCCCCGCCCCGCCGTCCCGCACGCACGCCGCGCAATGCCTTGACCTAGGCTCAGGAGGCTTGATCCCCAACGAGAGGGAGGACGCACCGATGACCACCGCCGAGATAGTGGAAGTCACCTCGGAGGCCGAACTGCGGGACATGCTGGGCCCGCCGGTCCCTGCCGCCGCGCAGAAGGTCCGCAGGCGCCTGGACGAGATCGACAAGCAATGGCTCGCGTCGTCGCCCTTCCTCCTCGTGGCGACGGCCGCCGCCGACGGCTCCTGCGACGTCTCCCCCAAGGGGGACCCGGCGGGCTCCACCCTCGTCCTCGACGACACGACCGTCGTGGTGCCGGAACGCCCCGGCAACCGCCGCGTCGACGGCTTCCTCAACGTCCTGAGCAACCCCCACGTGGGCCTGCTCTACGTCATCCCCGGCCGCGGCGACACCCTGCGGATCAACGGCCGGGCCCGCGTCGTCCGCGACGCGCCCTTCTTCGACGACCTCGTCGTCAAGGGCCACCGCCCCCGACTGGCCCTCGTCGTGGACGTCGAGGAGGTCTTCTACCACTGCTCCAAGGCGTTCCTGCGGTCCGCCCTGTGGAAGCCGGAGACCTGGACCCCGGACGCGGCCCCCTCCCGCGCCCGCATCTCCAAGGCCCTGGAGCGCCCCGAGGACAGCCTGGAGGAACTGGAGCAGTACTACGGCACGTCGTACGCCGACAAGTTGTACGAGTAGGTGGCGGGCTCTGCTTAGGGTGAGCCCATGACGACGAAGGCGTACGCGGCGCTTCTGCGCGGGATCAACGTGGGCGGCCACAAGAAGGTGCCCATGGCCGGCCTGCGGGAGCTGCTCACGGAGCTCGGGCACGGTGACGTACGCACGTATCTGCAGAGCGGCAACGCCGTCTTCACCAGCGCCGTCGAGGACGAGGAGGCGCTCGCGGCGCAGTTGCGGCAGGCCATCTGGGAGCGCTTCGGGTTCGACGTCGGCGTCCTCGTGCGCGGTCACGCGTACCTGCGGGCGGTGGCCGACGCGTGCCCGTTCCCGGCGGCCTCGCTCGAGGGCAGGCAGCTGCACGTCACGTTCTTCTCCGAGCCGGTCGACGCGGCGCGCTTCGCGTCCGTGGAGGCGGCGCGGTACGCACCCGAGGAGTTCCGGCTGGGGGACCGCGCGCTCTACCTCTACGCGCCGGACGGCCTGGGCCGTTCCAAGCTCGCGGAGGTCCTGACGAGGGCCACCCCGGCGAAGAGCGGGATCGTCGCCACGAGCCGCAACTGGAACACGGTCGTCAAACTCGTGGAGTGGACGGCGGCCTGACCGCCGGGGCAGGCGCCGCGCGGCCCGGTCAGGGGCTCTTGCCGCAAGCCCCCTCACCGGCCCTGGGCTGAAAGCGGCGGGAGGGGAACCCACCCGCGCGGTCGCCGTCAGGGGTGCCAGATCTCCTTGATGGTCTTCACCTTGCCCTCGCCGTCCAGCGTGATGTCGTAGATGTTCCCGGAGCAGCTGTAGGGCGACTTCACGGCGCTCGTGTCCGTCATGCAGTCGCCGGCGTGCATCCACAGCTCCCCGACGGGGACCGTCTTGGTGGAGCCGGACCCGGTGGCGAGTTCGGCCTTCACCTCGCCGGCGGTGAAGGTGTAGTACTTCGCCTCGCCCTGGCCGTGGTAGATCCAGTCGTTGGGCGTGCAGGTCGGCTTGGCGTCCTTGGCGGACATCGAGCCCTTCGACGGCGGCACGGCGATCTCGACCATCTTGTGGCCGGCCGGCAGCTTCGGCGGCTGCCCGCAGTCGCCGCCGCCCTGGTCGCCGGAGCCGCCGCCGTCGGTCTGCTTCGCCGCCGGCGAGGAGGCGCTGGAGCCGCCGGCCTTGTCGTCCTCGGGCCCGCAGGCGGCGAGGCCGCCGACCGCGGCGACGAGTGCGAGCGCGCTGACGAAACGCCGAGTCGTTTTCATGTCAATTCCCCCGTGAGCCAAAAAGTGTCGTGATCTTGTCAAACGAGGGAGAGTTCTACACCAGGGGACAGCCGAAGATCCAATCGGTGCGGGCCGGCGACGAGGGTCCATCCGCCACCGGCCCTACGGGGTTACGCCCGGTGCGGCTCCGGCGTCACGGCGCGGAAGCGGGCCGTGACGTCGTCGCTGCTCCGGCGCTCGAGCCCGGCCTTCTCGAGCACGCGGACCGAGGCCGGGTTCGCCAACTCCACGTCGGCGTAGACGGTGTGGACGTTCGGCGAGGCCAGGGCGTACGCCACGAGGGCCCGTGCGGCCTCGGGGGCGTAGCCGCGGCCGCGCCGCGAGGGCACGACGCCGTACCCGAACTCGACCCGGCCGTCGCTCGGCGGCCAGAGCAGGCTGATGCTGCCGACCACCAGGCCGCTGTCGCGCTCGACGATCTGACGGTGGGCGTGCTCGCTCGACGGGTCCGCCTGCGCTCCGATGAAGCCGGCGATGACGCGGTCGCCCTCGGCGGGGAAGTCCTCGGCCCAGTGCGCGGACCGGCCGTCGCCCACCACGGTGGCGATCTCGTCGGCGGACCATGGCCGCAGCGCGAGGCGGTCGGTGATCAGATCCGTACCGGCAGCAAGGAAGAAAGAAGACACGCGAAACTCCTGGTCGTTCAGACGACCGGACCGCGGATCACGCTCGCGCGGCCCGGATGAGGGCATGCTGATGAAGCGTCTGGCGGGCCATATTCATCAACCTCCCTTGTCTCGACCGGGGTGGACGTCGCGCGAGCAGAAGATATCAAGGGCACCTTGGTCCCGCTACGCCGGAGTAATCGACGGCCTGATCCCCGCCGGGCGAGAGCTGCCCCAGCGACACCCCATCGCCCAGGAGCAACTTCATGACCCACCCCGAGCGGCTCAACCAGGACCTGCTGGACTTCGTCGGGGACGCACCCCACGCCTGAGGAGCGCAGCGACGGGTGGCGTTTCGCGCCCACCCACCGGGCCTCCGGAAGGATCGCGGCAGCAGCCCGCGCCGGAGCGCAGCGGAGGCTTCGGTGACCCCGGCCGACGACCGGCCCGCCGGACCGGCGACCGGACCCCAGCCCCTCCCCCTCCCCTCCGCTGCCGGCGCCTTGCGCCGAAGGCGCGAGACGAGAGCCGCACCCCGCAGAGCCGCATTCACTGCCCCACCGAAGCGAAGCCGACGGCACGCCTGGGGCGGATGCGCTGCCACGCGGCGGGCACGACGGCCTGGGGCAACCCCGGTGGCCGCAACGCGCCGTACTCCGTGAAGTGCCGCGTCCCGCACTCCCCGCACCGCAGCTCGCCCCCGCCTCCCGCCCAGCCGCCACGGTGCGGGCAATCCCCTGCCCGTCCGCGGGTCACCACGTTTCCGCCTCGTACGAGGCGTGGCTCGCGCGGTAGTGGCTCCGCACCGCGATCGTCCTGGTCACCGCGAGAGCCCGGTCACCCCGGTCCACGGCGGCCCGCTGCGCGGCGGTCAGCTCGCGGCACTCGGGGCAGCCCACGGGTGCGGCGGTTCCGGCCAACCCTGCGGCTTCGCGCTCGGCGCGCGTGGCCAGGCGCAGTGCGGTGGCGGGGACTTCCCACTGCAACCCACCGCCGGGACGTTGCACTTGCACGCGCACACCAGTGCCGCCCATCACCTGCGCGAGTCTGTTCTCGCGGGTGTCTACGACGTATGCGCCAGGCCTGTACGTCATCCACGCCACCTTCCCCCGGAAGCCCTCTGCGCCAACTCAGCGAGTGGCACCCCTAGTTAGCGCCGCAGCGCCTCTCGGCAGCGCCGTCTCACGGTGGACCCAGCATCCGGGAAGCTGCAAGCGGCAGAGCTACAAATTGGAGAATTGAACTCTTCCGGGTGGCGATTGCAGACCACGGTTGGGGAGGATGCGCGCACCAGGCGTGGTCACACGAGCCCGGGGAGGCAGACATGGGACAACCAGCGCGCCGCACAGCCCGACGTCGGAGGCTGGGAGGTGCCCTCAAGGATGCGAGGGAAGCGGCGCAGGTCAGCGCCATCGAAGCGGCACAAGCAATCCACGGCGACAACACGAAGATCAGCCGCATCGAGACCGGACGCCATCGCGTCACACGCCTGGAGCTTGAGACGCTGCTCAACCTCTACCAGGTCAAAGACGAGCAGACCCGCGACTGGCTCATCGCACTGGCTTCCGAGGGTCGCAAGCGAAGTTGGTGGCGCCAGCACAGCGACGCCCTCCCGCCGGGGCTCAAGGAGTTGCTGACTCTCGAGTCCGACGCCGCCAAGATCTGCGCCTTCCAGAGTCAAGTCATCCCGGGTCTCTTGCAGACGAGGGAGTACGCGACCGCAGTCATGGCCGGCGCCGAGCAGAAGCAGATGAGCACCGAAAAGCTCGACTTCTTCGTCGACCTACGCATGAACCGCCAGCAGATCTTCCAGCAGGACAACGCGCCCAGCTATCTCTGCATCATGCCGGAAGGTGTAGTGCGCCAGCAGCTCGGCGGCCCGAAGGTCATGGCCGCCCAACTGCGCCACTTGATCGCGTTGAATCGACCACCCATGATGACGATTCAGGTCATCCCCTTCTCTCAAGGGGCGTTTACAGCAACGGGCGGTTCATTCGTCCTCTACTCGTACCCAGACCCGCTGGACCTGGACGTGGTGCAGGTCGAGTACCTCGACGGCGCTCTGTACCTCGAAGAAGATGAGACAGTCGAGAAATACCGAAGCGCCCTGGACGGCCTTCGGGCAGCGGCACTGTCCTCACAACAGTCCGTCGACCTCATCTCGTCCATCGCCCGCGATTTAGAGGGTGACAGCTGAGAGGCACCACGTGTTACACAACAGACTCTCTGCACATAGATGGCGTAAGTCCTCATACAGTGGGGATCAGAACCCGTCGTGTTTGGAGTGGCAGCACACCCCCGACGGGTCGATTGCCATACGCGACAGCAAAACCCCTTCACGCGGCGGGTTTCTGTTCCGCCGCGAGGCATGGTCGGCATTCGTCATCGCCTTACAGAGCGAGAGCGCAGAAGCCAGCAAGCTGAGAAGCGAGCAGGAGGCACGCAGATGACCATCACCCCGCAGGCCCTCTGGCACAAGAGCAGCTACAGCTCTGGCGGCGATAACTGCGTAGAAGTCGCCACCCAAGCCCACCCCGCCCCCATAGCCATACGCGACTCCAAGCACCCCCACGGCCCCCTACTCACCTTCAGCCCCGCCGAGTTCCGTTTCTTCACGCGAGCCCTCACAGACGGCACTCTCTAGAAGCGCGCACCAGCACCCGCGACTCACCCCGGCCCCACCGCGACTCACCCCGGGGCCCGCGACTCACCCCGGGCCCGCCGGGTCCGGCCCGGGGCCGGGGTGCCGGGGCCAGCCGCCGCCCGGCCGTAATTCGCTTGCCCTGGCCACGCGTCACCGCTGCACTGTGGCGGGGTACCACGACCCGTGGTGCCCGTATCCCGGGGAGGCAGCGGCAGCAATGGAGATCCGTCCTACGACCGACAAGGATCTCGACGTCTTCGTCGACACCCTTCACGCCGCGTTCGGCCGCTTCCCCGAGACCCCGGCCGAGGACGGCGGCGGGCTCTGGTGGTCGGCGCTCGAAACGGACCGCAGTCTGCTCGCCGTGGCCGCGGACGGGCGGCCCGTCGGTACCGCCAGCGCGTACTCCTTCGAGCTCACTCTGCCCGGTGAGGCCCTCGTCCCGGCCGCCGGCGTGACCGGCGTCGGCGTCCTGCCCTCGCACCGGCGCCAGGGCGTGCTCACCGCGATGATGCGGCATCAGCTCGTCGAGCTGCGATCCCGAGGGGAGTTCCTCTCGGTACTGCTGGCCTCCGAGGCGCTGATCTACCGCCGGTTCGGCTACGGACCGGCGACCTACGCGCAGCAGCTGACCGTGGCGCGCCACCAGGCCGCCTTCGCCCGCCCCCGGGCCCGCGGAACGGCCGGCATCCCGGCGACCGGCTCGGACGCCGGCCCGGACGCCGGCTCGGACACCGGTTCGGTCGAGCTGCTGCGGCGTGCCGAGTGCGGCGGGATCCTGGAAGAGGTCTACGACCGGTACCGCCGCGCCCAGCCCGGCGCGCTGTCCCGGCCGCACCGCTGGTGGGCCTTGGGCGCCGGGCAGCCCCCAGTGTCGTCGGCACCCCGCCATGTCGCCGTCCACCGGGACCCCGACGGCGTCCCGGACGGGTACGCCAGCTACTCGGTCGAGTCCAACACCCTGACCGTCGACGAGACCATCGCCACCGACGACGCCGCCTTCACGGCCCTGGCCCGGTTCGTACTCGGACACGACCTGGTCACCCAGGTCGTGTTCAAGCGCCTGCCGCCCGAGCACCCGCTGCGCTGGCAGCTTGAGGACTTCCGCGCCGGCCAGGTGAGCGACGACGACTGGCTCTGGGTGCGGCTGCTGGACGTCCCGCGTGCGCTGACCGCGCGCGGCTGGTGCGCGGACGGCGAGCTCGTCCTCGACGTCGACGACCCGTTCCTCGGCGAGCACGGCCGCTACCTGCTGACCGTCCGGGGCGGCGAAGCCGACTGCGTACCGACGGACCGGGAGCCCGACCTGTCCCTGGACGTGAGCGACCTGGGCTCGGTCTACCTCGGTGGCACCACCCCCAGCACGCTCGTGCGCGCCGGACACGTCCGGGCCCACCGCCCGGGGGCGGCCGCCCTCGCCGACGCCCTCTTCCGCGCCGAGCGCCCCCCGCACTGCCTGCACTGGTTCTGACCGCCCACGGTCAGAACCTCACGCGCCCCCGCCCTGCCCCCACCCTGCCCCGCCCCCGCCTCCGCCCTGCCGTGCCGCCCCTCAGTCCTCCGGCCGCGTCCGGTACAGCACCGTCAGCGCCAGGCCGGCGCCCAGGGCGATCAGCGTGGCGCCGACCGCCATCGACGTCTCCATCGGCGGGCCGCCGTGGGACAGCCCGCGGGCGTCCCCGGCCACGGCCGCCGCCCCCGCGACGTCGGGCGGGCCGGCCGCCGCGTCGGCCGGCAGCGTGGCGGGGGCGCTCGGGACCGGGGACGGGGCCGGCTCGGCCGTGTCCGGGTCGGCGGTCGGGCCCGTGCCGCATTCGGGGAGGGTGCCCTCGAAGGGGTAGGCGTGGATGGCCTGGCCCGCCGCGCCCGCCCCCGACTCGTGGGTCAGCGAACCGGCCGTGAAGAACCGCCCGTTCACCACCGGCACCGTCAGATGCGTGAGGCCGGCGCGGCGTCCGGCGAGCACCGCGCCGTCGAGCTGGCCGCTGCCCGTGAGCCGGATCTCCTTCGCGTCGGGGATGTTCCACAGCAGGCGTTCGCGGCGGACCCCGACGAGGGCCGTGGCGGAGCTGTTGACGACCTTCTTCGCGCTGCCGCGCGCGTTGGTGAGGTTGACCAGGACGGTGGCGTCGCGCGGCACGGCCTCGAAGACGAGGTCCTGGGGGGCGTCGGACCGGCCGGTGAGGTCGAAGGGGACGTTGAAGACCTGGAGCGCGGACTTCCCGTCGCCGGTGAAGAGCGTGCGGTTCCCCTGGTTGACCGCGGTGCCCGTGGCCTTGCGCGGCACGCCCTTGTCGTACGCGTAGCAGGTGCTGGCCGAGGTCAGCTCCTCGCGCAGCTGCCGGTACTCGGCGACCGCGGCCTCGTCGTGCGCCGCCTTGGGGGCGACCGTCCCCGTCAGGGCGCCGGCGTACGCCACGGTGCCGGAGGCCGTGCCCTCCTCGGCCAGCAGCCGCTGGTGCGGGGCGATCCGCAGGTCACCGCCCACGCGCAGGTACGGCAGGCCGTTGTCGGGCGGCACCCGGGACCCGGTGCCCGCCGCGCCCACACGGTAGTACTCCGGGACGCCCCCGCCCTTGGCCATCTGGAAGGCACCCAGGGTCACCACGCGCCCCTCGGCCTCGCCCGCCGCCTGGCGCACCGTGAAGTCGCCGCCGACGAAGACGTTCACGCCGTTGTCCCGGCCGGCGAAGGGCCCGCTGTGCGGCTCGGGGTACGTCTCCGGGCACGTACCCGGCACGCAGGGCCCGGGGCCGGCCGGCACCGGTTCGGTGCGGTCGGCGGCGGTGAAGGCGCAGGCCAGAAGGACGCCCCCCACGCTGATCAGGGCGGCCGTGACCGTGGCCGCCGGGCGGGTGGGCCGCCAGCGTGCGCGCTCCTCCTCACTCATATCCGAAAATATGCCCAGCCGTCGGGAAGGAACGCGGCAGTACACGCATGCGTGCCCCCGTACGGACCACCCTCACGCCCCCGTCTCGCCCTTCAGTCGGCCGCTAGGCGTCCTTGACCTGCTGCCGCTGCCGTCCCAGTCCTTCGATCTCCAGTTCCATCACGTCCCCGGCCCGCAGATACGGCTTCGGCGCGGGGCGGGAGACCGCCACCCCCGCCGGTGTGCCCGTATTGATGACGTCCCCCGGATACAGCGTCATGAAGCGGCTCACATAGCGCACCAGGAAGGCCACGGGGAAGATCTGCTCCGCCGTGCTGGAATCCTGCATCAGCGCGCCGTTGACCCACAACCGCATGCGCAGGTCCTGGGGGTCGCGTATCTCGTCGGCGGTCACCAGCCAGGGCCCCAGCGGGTTGAAGGTCTCGCAGTTCTTGCCCTTGTCCCACTGGCCGCCCCGCTCGTTCTGGAACTCGCGTTCCGAGACGTCGTTCACCAGGGCGTAGCCGGCGACCGCCGCCATCGCCTCGTCGTCCGTCCGCAGAGAGCGCGCCGTACGCCCGATGACGACGGCCAGCTCGATCTCCCAGTCCGTCTTCTCGCTGCCGCGGGGCACCAGCACGGTGTCGTCCGGGCCGACGACCGTGTCCGGGGCCTTGAGGAACAGCACCGGTTCGGCCGGCGTGGCCATGCGGGCCGTGGCGACGAAGTCCCGGTAGTTCACCCCGATGCCGACGATCTTGCCGATACGGCCCAGCGGCGGGCCGATCCGCAGACCGTGCGGGTCGAGGGCGGGCAGGATGCGGGCCCCCGCTGCCGCCCGGATGCGGGACAGCGCGGCCTCGTCGCCGATCAGTGCCCCGTCCACGTCCCGTACCAGCGCGGACAGGTCGCGCAGCGTCCCGTCCTCCTCCAGCAGCGCCGGGCGCTCCGCCCCGGCGGGCCCGACACGCAGCAGTCTCATCGCCCCACCCCCGCCTCACAACGTCGTCGGCCCCGCGTTGATCGTCCAAGAACGGACGTCCACTCCACAAGCCCCCTTTCGGTCCCTGGACCCCTGTGTGACGCACGACTCCCCCTGTGTGACCCACGGCTCCCCGCCGGGGTGGGGGACGGCTCCCCGCCGGGGTGGGGACGGTGCTTCTCCCCTACGCCACCGCCGACTTGCCCTTGCTCCCGCTCTTCCCGCCCCCGGTCCGCGGCGTGCGCAGCCCCTTCAGGCAGGCCCGCTCCACCGCGCTCCAGGTCGTGCTGGTCACCAGGTACAGCCCGGCCGCGAGCGGGACGACGGCGACCGTGACCAGCGTGCCGAAGGACAGCAGGGGCGCCACCTTGGCCACCTTCGCCATCGCCGCCGTGGCCGGGTCGTCCGCTCCCGCCGTGCCGTCCGTGCCGGGCAGCGCGGCCGCCGCCGCGCGGGCGGTGCGGTACGTCCACGTGGCGACCGCCGCGACGAGCGCGAACAGGCCCAGATAGACCAGGCCCCGGGCGCCGAACACCCCGCCGTCGCCGAGCGCGTCCGCCCAGCGGCCGCCGAGCGGCGCCCCCAGCAGCGCGTGGTCGAGCAGTCCGGAACCGCCGGAGCCGGTGGAGAACAGGTGGTACATCACGTAGAACACCGGCAGCTGGGGCAGCATCGGCAGGAAGCCGCCCAGCGGGGACACTCCTTCCTTCTTGTGCAGCTCACCCATCGCGCGGACCAGCCGCTCCGGGTCGTTCTTGTGGCGGCGCCGGAGCTTCGCCACCTGCGGGGCCAACTCGGCGCGCCTGCGCTCGCCGCGCGCCGCCGACCGGGCCAGCGGGTGCAGGGCGAGCCGTACGCCCAGCGTCACCAGGATGATCGCAGCGGCCGTCGCCGAGGCGCCGAACAGCGGGTCGAGCGCGTCGGCGAGGTGGGAGAGAAGTGAACCAAGGGTCGGGAAAAGAGACATGGGTGAGCCCTCCAGGGGTCCCGTCGTGCCGAAAGAAGCGGGAACTGCGCGTTCGGCGTGACGAGCCGCATGGGTTGGCGCGACGCTGCGGAGGTCCGCAGCCCGCCCGGTGCCGCCCGGCGCCCGGCCGGTGCCTGCCTGAAGCAGGGCCGGCCGGGCCCCCACCCGTCCATCGACCGGTGTGCGACCGGTGCGCGGAGGGGCACGGGGGTGTGGCGGGAACGCGGCGTGGCTGCGGTCGGTCCGCGGACGTCGGTGACATGCCGGGGTGACTTACCGGCATGTCCACGGGCCCTCGGGCCCGCGGGGCGCCTATGCGGCCGTCAGGAGGGGACGGCCGGGCGCTCGGGGCCGTCGACGGCCCTGGGCGTCGGGATCGCGCTGGGCGAGGAACGCCGTACGCAGCTCCCGGTCCCGTATCGCGGTGCGTATGCGCGTCGGCGTGAGCGGCCCGCTGCCCGTGCGGGCCGCGGCCACGGCGCTCAGCAGCAGCGCGGCGGCGGTCACGACGGAGGTGGCGGCGGCGAACGCGACGGCGCTCATCAGACCGCTCAAGGTGCTCTGCGCGAGGAACAGTTCGGCGAGGACATAGAGCAGCACGCTCATGTGCGTACGCAGCGTGGTCTTCACCACGGCACTCCCCCTCCGTCGAACCCCCGGGGCGAGCGCGACCGGATCGAACTCCCGGTCGCATCTCACCGACTGGTCCCGATCCTAGACCCCGCCACCGACAACGGCACCGGCGGACCCGTCCCGCCCCGGATCCCGGGCCAGCACCTCGTCGTCGGGACGCGCGTCCACGGGCTTCGGCCCCAGCCACGACACCACCAGCGCCACCGCCACGTTCAGCCCGAGCGCCACCGCCCCGGCGTTCGCGCCCCCCACGGGGTCGTGCTCGGTGAAGACGAGGGCGCACACCAGCGCACCGCCCGCCACCAGACCGCTCACCGCTCCCCACAGCGTCAACCGCCGCCACACCAGGCCCAGCAGGATCATCGGTACGAGCTGCGCCATGCCCTCGTACGAGATGAGCGAGAGCCGCACCAGCGTGTTGGGGGCGGTGTAGGTCATGACCAGGGCCAGCACCCCGGACGCCACCACGACGATCTGCGCCGCGGCCTTCTGCCGGTCCGGCCGCCGGGCCAGCGCGGGAACGGCGCCCAGCGCGCTGCGGCCCCACATCGTGCCGATGACCAGCATGAACACCGCCATGGGCACGATCGACGACAGCGCCGCCGCCACACCGATCAGGCCCACCGCCCAGGCCGGCAGCGAGTCGACCACCAGTTTGAAGAGCGCGAGGTTCGACCCCGCGCCGGTCAGCCCCGGCACCACGAAGACCGCCGCCATGCCCAGCAGCATCGGCACGAACAGCAGCACGTTGTAGAGCGGCAGCAGCATCGCGTTGCGCCGCAGGGCGTCGGCGTTGCGCGCCCCCAGATAGCCCGCCACGGTGGTCGGGAAGATGACGACCGTCAGGGAGTTCAGCAGGCTCGTGCTGACGAACCAGCTGCCGTCCAGGCCGCTGCCGCCGTGGCCGCTGAAGGTCAGCCAGTCCGGCTTCTCCGCCACGACGCGGTCCAGGAAGGGGCCGTAGCCGTCGAAGTAGTGCAGGGGCACGTAGACGGCGAGGAAGCCCAGCGTGCCGATGACCAGCACGTCCTTGAGCACCGACACCCAGGCGCTGCCGCGCAGCCCGCTCACCACCACGAAGCCGGTCGTCACGGCGAACGCGATGAAGTAGGCCCAGTTCAGGCTGATCGCGCCGTAGGAGATGGTCGAGACGACCACGCCCATGCCCGTGATCTGGAGCTGGATGTACGGCAGCAGGCAGACCGTCGCCAGGACGGCAACCGCCGTGCCGAGCCAGGGGCGGCCGTAGCGATGGGCCACCATGTCCGTGATGGTCACGAGGCCGTGCCGGCGGGCGTAGGCCCACAGGGTGGGGCCGACGACGTACCCGATGGCGTAGCCGCACGACATGTACGCGATGACGTAGAGGACCGGGGCGCCGTAGTTGTAGCCCCAGCCGGCGGCGCCGAGGTAGCTGAAGCTCGTGTAGCCCTCACCGGCCATCAGCACCCAGATGAAGACCGTCCCCAGGCTGCGGCCGCCCACCGACCACTCGGTGATGCCGCCGCCGCTGCCCCGGCCGCGGACGGCGAGGAGCCCCAGGGCGACGGTGAGGACCATGAAGACGCCGAAGACGGCTGTGGCGATCGTCGCGTCGGCGCTCATGCGCGGCCTCGCCTGCGGTCGCCCCGCCAGGCGAGGAAGACGGCCAGCGGGGTCAGCAGGGTCGCCAGCAGCAGCCAGAAGAAGAGGAAGGGCAGGCCGAGGACGGTGGGGCGGACGCGGTCCACCAAGGGCAGGACGCCCAGGTAGAGCACGTACGGGGCCAGCAGCCACAGCAAAGTGGGACGTTTCTTCAACACGACGTCGACCCTAGGTCGTGGCGGGGTGGATTCCTTCCCCTTAACCGCCCCTTCCCGCCGGCCCCGAGCCGGTCCCCGAACCGGTCCCCGACCCGGGACTACGCCCCCAGCAGCCTCGACACCGTGTAGATCGCGAGGCCCGCCAGCGCGCCCACCACCGTGCCGTTGATCCTGATGAACTGCAGGTCGCGGCCGATGTGGGCCTCGATCTTGCGGGAGGTGTGCTCCGCGTCCCAGCCGGCGACGGTGTCCGTGATCAGGGAGGTGACCTCGTCCCGGTAGGTCGTCACCACGTACACGGCCGCGTCCTCCAGCCAGCCGTCGACCTTGCCCCGCAGCCGGTCGTCGGCCGTCATCCGGGCGCCCAGGGAGAGGATCGAGGCGCGGGTCCGCTGCCGGAGCTCGCTGCGCTCGTCCTCGGCCGCCGCCACGACCATCGCCCGCACCGAGGACCAGGCCGAGGCGATCACGTCCTGCACCTCGCCCCTGCCCAGCACGTCCGACTTCAGGCGCTCGACGCGGGTCCGGGTGTCGTCGTCCGTCTGGAGGTCGTGCGCGAAGTCGGCGAGGAAGCGGTCGACCGCGCCGCGCGCCGGATGGTCCGGCATGTCGCGCATCTCCGTCACGAAGCGCAGCAGTTCCTTGTAGACGCGCTCGCCGACCTTGCGGTCCACGAACCGCGGGGTCCAGCCCGGGGCGCCTCCCGTGACGGCCTGCATCACCGAGT
This sequence comes from Streptomyces cinnamoneus, assembly GCF_002939475.1. Classification (NCBI taxonomy): domain Bacteria; kingdom Bacillati; phylum Actinomycetota; class Actinomycetes; order Kitasatosporales; family Streptomycetaceae; genus Streptomyces; species Streptomyces cinnamoneus. The sequence goes on from NZ_PKFQ01000001.1 coordinate 2,581,286, forward strand.
CGCTGTGCTCGACGAGCCAGTCGTGGGCCCGTACGCACACCAGGTCGACGACCCTGCGGTGGCCGCCGTCCGCGACGACCTTCTCCAGCAGGGCGCCGGCGCCCGGCGCGATCTCCACCGCCTCCGCCCGGCGGGTGATGGCCTCGTCGACCACGGCCTGCACGTCGGCGTCGCGCAGGACGGTCAGGGCGCCGCGCAGCGCCGTGGCCAGTTCGGCGGTCACCCGGTCGGCGTGGGCGGGCTCGGCGAGCCAGGCGCCCAGGCGGGAGCCGATGCCGACGGCGCGCAGCCGGAGGCGGATCACCTCGCCGGAGAGGAAGTTCTCCCCGACGAACTCACCGAGGTTCTGCCCGAGCTGGTCCTTCTTGGTCGGGATGATCGCCGTGTGCGGGATCGGCAGGCCGAGGGGTCGCCGGAAGAGGGCGGTGACGGCGAACCAGTCGGCCAGCGCACCGACCATGCCGGCCTCCGCCGCGGCCGCCACGTAACCGGCCCAGGCGCCGGCACCCGCGGCTGTCGAGGTCTGCGCCCACGTCGCGAGCGCGTACACCAGGGCGACGGCCAGCAGCAGGCCCGTCGCCAGCGCCTTCATGCGGCGCACGCCGCGCCGCTTCTCCTCGTCGGCCGCGCTGTAGGTGAATCCGCCCGGCGCAGTGGGCATCACTCCAGCAGCGGACGCCGCGCCCGCCTCCCGGCCGCCAGCCGGCCGCCCGCCCGGGCCGCTCCCCCCACTCCGGCGGCCCCGAAGATCCTGCGCACCCTGCCGCGAGCCCTGCGACCTTTTCATCCGCACCACCCGTTCCGACCGGTCCGGCCGTCCTCACGTGCATTGTCCCTACCCGACCGACTCGGGGAACGGTCCATGAGTTCCCCGCGTCTGACAAGTCGCACCGGTCACGTCGCTCGCGACCCGGCGCACGCGCCCCCGCCTCCCCCCTGCCGCCGCGACCGCCCCCACCCCACGTGGGATCATGAGGCGGCGGCCGGACCGCGCGGGTGCCGCCGCCGGCCGGCTGTCCGACCCCGGTTCCCCCCACCGGAGCCGTACGCTCCGCCGTCCCCAGGAGACATCCGCACATGAACAGGCCACCCCTGCCCCGCGGCGCGGCCTACGCCGTGCTCGCCGCGCTGGCGGCCGTGGTGATCGTGGTCTCGACCGCGATATTCCTCGGGGTCGGCGGCCCCGGGGACGACTCGGACCGGGGCCCGCGCGCGCCCCGCCGCTCCGCCGCGCCCGCCGTGACGGGCGGCTGGACCGGCTCCTGGTCCACCTCCCCCGCGGCCGCGGAACCGAACACCGCGCACGGATTCGCGGACCAGACCATCCGGAACGTGGTACACACCACGCTCGCCGGCAGCAGCGCCCGCATCCAGCTCTCCAACCTCTACGGCACCCAGCCCCTGGCCATCAGCCACGCCACCCTGGCGCTGGCCGCGGCCCCCCACAGCCCGGCCGCCGAGCCCGGCAGCATGCGGCCGATCACCTTCGGCGGGCAGCCCACGGCGATCATCCCGGCGGGTCAGGCGCTGGTCAGCGACCCGGTCCGGTTCACCGTCCCCTACGCGGCCGACCTGCTGGTGACCACGTACTCGCCCACGCCCTCGGGCCCGGCGACCTTCCACCCGCACGCCCGCCAGACGTCCTACCTCGCGGACGGCGACCAGGCCGACGCCACCGACGGCGCGCCCTTCGTCACCCGGACCACCTACTGGCGCTACCTCACCGGTGTGGACGTCTGGAACTCCGAGGCCCACGGCTCGGTCGCGGTGCTGGGCGACTCGATCACGGACGGCGTGTCCGCCACGGTGGACGCCGACCACCGCTGGACGGACTACCTCGCCGCCCGCCTGAACAGCGAGCCCGGCGCCCCGCGCTACGGCGTCCTCAACGAGGGCATCAGCGGCAACCGCGTCCTGCTCAGCGGCCAGGGGGCGTCGCCCACCGCCAATCCCAGCGCCCTGGAGCGCTTCGACCGCGACGTCCTCTCCCGCGCGGGCGTCCGCGTCGTGGTGGTGGAACTGGGCATCAACGACATCCTGCGCCAGCCCCAGCAGGCCGACCCCGGCCGGATCACGGCGGGGCTGCGGCAGCTGGTCGACCGGGCGCACCTGCGGGGCCTGCGGGTGATCGGCTCCACTCTGACGCCGTTCGGCGGGCGCACGGGCGCCGGTCCCCAGCACGAGGCCGTGCGCCAGGGGGTCAACGAGGAGATCCGCGCCGGGCGCGTCTTCGACGACGTCGTGGACTTCGACCAGGCACTGCGCGACCCGGAGCAGCCGCAGCGGCTGCTGCCGGCGTACGACTGCGGCGACCACCTGCACCCGAGCGACGCGGGCTACCGGGCCATGGCCGACACCTTGGACGTGGAGAAGCTCAAGGCGCAGCCGGCCGCGGCGCTCTGAGCGGGCGGGGGCGGCGGGAGCCGGTCGGGGAGCGGCTGCGGAAACGATCACTCCAGCGTCTTGCGCCCGTCCCCCCACCCGTCGCCGCGCTCCAGCCGCCGCTGCTCGCGGCGCTCCTCGCGCAGCCGCTTGCGCTCGGCCTTGGTGACCTTGCGGTCGACGCCGACGCCGCCCCAGAAGGCGAAGCCGGTGACGCGCACCGTGGGCGAGCCCGGAGTGCCCGTGCCGGAGGCCTTGTCGTCGAAGCCGCCCATGACGCCGATGCCGCTGACGTGCACGTCGAGGTCCGGCGGCACGGTGACCTGCATGCCGCCCATGACGGCGATGCAGCGGATGACCACCTCGCGGTCCTCGAAACGCGCCTCGCGCAGGTCGATCTCACCGCCGCCCCAGAAGCAGAAGGCCGTGAACACACGGGGCACGGTCCAGCCGCCCTTGCGCTGGAAGCCGCCGACGATGCCGACGGCGCCCCGGGAGGTCGCCGTACCGCCGATCCGGGCGGCCCAGTCGCCCGCCTCCGCCCGCTCCGGGGCGGCCGACGCGGCCGACGGCACCGGCAGGTCCCGTACGAGCGGCTCCAGGTCGGCGTGCGTACGGGCCTTGTAGGCGGCCTCCAGGCGCTCGTCGAACTCCTCCATGTCCAGCCGCCCTTCGGCGACGGCCTCGCGCAACGCCTCGGCAACACGCTCACGCTCCGCGTCGGAGGCTCGCATCTCAGGAAGTTCGCTGCTCATGGCAACCCACACTAAGGCCTGCACCGGACGGAACCCTTGGCTCCGCAGGCTACGGGTCGGCCCGGTCCGCGTACATCCTCGCGATGACCTCCTCGATGTCCGGCTCGCGCACCGAAAGGTCCACCAGCGGGTACCGCTCGGCGACGGCCGCGACGATCGGCGCGGCGCTCAGGCTCGCGGCGAAGGCCAGCCACTGGCGCGGGCCTTCGACGCGCACCGGACGCGCCCCCGGCACGTCGTCGATCGGCGGGAACTCCCGCTCCAGGTCGACGACGAGCGTCCGCTCGCTCTCCCCCACCGCGTGCAGGCCGTCCAGGCCCCCGTCGTAGACCAGCCGCCCGTGGTCGATGACCATCACCCGTTTGCACAGCTGCTCGATGTCGGTCAGGTCGTGCGTGGTGAGCAGGACGGTCATCCCCTGCTCGGCGTTCACGTCCCGCAGGAACTCCCGCACCTTCGCCTTGCTGACGACGTCCAGGCCGATCGTCGGCTCGTCCAGGTAGAGCACCTCGGGATCGTGCAGCAGGGCGGCCGCGATGTCGCCGCGCATCCGCTGGCCGAGCGAGAGCTGACGCACCGGGACGTCCAGCAGCTCGCCCAGGTCGAGCAGTTCGACGCAGCGGTCGAGGTTGGCGCGGTAACGGGCGTCGGGAATGCGGTACATGCGGCGCACCAGCCCGTAGGAGTCGCGCAGCGGCAGGTCCCACCACAGGGTCGTGCGCTGCCCGAAGACCACGCCGATGCGGCGCGCCAGCCGCGTACGCTCGCGGGAGGGGTCGATGCCCGCCACGCGCAGCCGGCCCCCGCTGGGGGTGAGGATGCCGGTGAGCATCTTGATGGTGGTCGACTTGCCGGCGCCGTTGGGGCCGATGTAGCCGACCATCTCCCCGCGCGGGACGCGGAAGCTGATGCCGTCCACCGCCCGCACCCGGTGCCGCTCGCGGCGCAGGAAACCCGCCTTGCGGCGCACGTCGAAGACCTTCTCGACGCCGTCGAGCACGATGAAGTCGTCCACGGTCGTCATCTCCCCATCAGCCCCTCAGCTCCCCGTGCTGCGATAGCCGCGCAGCCCGGCCCGCCACGCGAGCGCCGCCGGCACCCAGCACGCCAGCGCCACCAGCGGCGAGGCGAAGTCCAGCCAGCCCGGCAGCCCCAGCGGATCGTCCCGGCCCAGCACCCGCTGCGCCGGCAGCCAGTTGACGAAGGCCAGCGGCACGACGAACGTCACGCCCCGCACCAGCTCCGTGGCGAACACGGTCGGCGGGTACTGCAACAGGGTGGCCCCGCCGTAGGTGAACGCGTTCTGCACCTCCGAGGCGTCGTTCGCCCAGAACTGGAAGGCCGCGCCCGCCACGAACACCGCGCCGTAGATCGCCGCCCCGCTGACCAGCATCACGGGCACCAGCAGCAGCCGCACCGGCGTCCACGCGATGTCCAGCCGGGACAGCGACCAGACGAGCACCAGCGTGCCCTGCGTCACGCGGCCCAGTCTGCGCAGGGCGAAGCGGTCGGCGGCCACCTGCGCGAGGACCGGCACGGGCCGCACCAGCAGGGTGTCCATCGTTCCGTCGCGCACCCGGCGGCCCACCCGGTCCATGTTGCCGAGCAGGAGGTCCGCGAGGCCGAAGGAGACGCTGGTGGCGCCGTAGAGGAAGGCCACCTCGGCCAGGCTGAAGCCGCCGAGCACCTCGATGTGCGAGAACATGATGAGGATGCCGGCGAAGTCGAGCCCGGAGCCGAGGAAGTTGCCGGCCGTCATCATCACGAACGACGTCCGGTAGGCCATCGTGGAGCGCACCCACATCCCGACGATCAGACCGTAGGCCCGAACGCCGTGGTAGGCGCGGGAGTACGCGCCCGGCCCGGCGTCGTCCCGTGCGCGGACGGCCTCCCGTCCGCCCGTACGCGCCTCAGCCACCCTGCACCACCACCTTCCTGGTGGCCACCGCCTGCACCGCCCGCCCGGCGCCGAGCAGCACCACCGCCCACGCGGCCTGGAACGCCAGCGCCGCCGCCAGCCCCGCCCCGTGGTGCCGCCCCAGGAGGACGTCCGCCGGCACCTGGAGCATCGTCGCCCACGGCAGCACCCGCACGACCTCGCCCAGCGCCCCCGGGAAGACGTTCAGCGGCAGCAGGATCCCCGAGAAGAAGATGCACAGCAGCCCGCTGAGCGTGTTGACCCCGGCGCCGTCGAGCAGCCAGAAGGCGCACAGCGCCACCAGATAGCGCAGCCCGAAGCCCACCACGATGCCCAGCAGGACCGACAGCAGGAAGACCAGCCACAGCAACGGATCCGCCGGCAGCGCGAGTTCGAAGGCCAGCGCGCCCACCGCCAGCGGCACCACGCCCCGGCCGAGCAACTGGAACGCGGCCCGCCCCAGCTCGGCCGCCAGCCACCACAGTTGCAGGTCGGCGGGCCGGTAGAGGTCCACCACGATGTCCCCCGACCGGATGCGCTCCTGCAGCTCCTCCTGGAAGCCCCCGCCGAGCAGGGACGCCGCCGCCAGCAACGCCTGCGTCACCCAGACGAACGTCAGCGCCTGCGTACGGTCGTAGCCGCCCAGGTGCGGGCGCTCGGCCCACAGGGCGACGAAGGTGTAGGCGACGATGAAGCCGAAGACCGTGTTGGTGAACACGCCGGCCGCCGTCGCGACCCGGTAGGTCGCGTGGCGCCGGAAGCCGCTGACCGCCACCGCCGCGTACAGCCGCATCCCGCTCACCCCCTCACTGGTCGCGTCACGTCACCCGGCCCACCCCCTCGGCCGCCCCACCCGAGCCGCAGGAGCCTAGCCCGCGACAGCCACCGCGAACCACGGATTTTCACCCCAAGGTGTGGTCGGACTGACCCGAACGCCCCTTATGGAGCCGACAAACGTGCGCTGCGCCCTTCAGTCAGAACGCATGATGCGACAGTGTCTTGAGGGGCTCATTGCGGAGCGCGCCCCTGTCCGGAACCGCACCCCACGACACCGCTCCGCCGAGGCCGCACAACCCCGGCGGCGGCCGAGGAGTCCCAGGAGACATGAGCGACGAGCAGTCACAGCAGCGTCCCGCTGGTGCTGGCCACCCGCCGCCGGGCTGGGCACCGCGGGGCACCGGCGCCTCCGGCGCACCGGCGGGCGGACCGCCCGGTGCCCCCCGCCGGCCCCGGCGCACCGGCTGGCGCCGGCTGCTGCCCACCTGGCGCATGGTCCTCGGCGGCTTCCTGCTGATCGTCCTGCTGATCGTGGGTGGCCTGGTCGCCGGCTACATGCTGGTCGACATCCCCGCGGCCAACAAGGCGGCGGTCGCCGAGAGCAACGTCTACCTCTACTCCGACGGCACCCAGCTCGCCCGCGACGGCGAGGTGAACCGGGAGAGCGTGCCGCTGAGCAAGGTCCCCAAGGACGTCCAGCACGCCGTCCTCGCCGCCGAGGACCGCGACTTCTACTCCGAGTCCGCCGTGAACCCCGAGGCCATGCTGCGGGCCGCCTGGAACACCGCGACCGGCAAGGGCAAGCAGTCGGGTTCCACCATCACCCAGCAGTACGTCAAGAACTACTACCTGGGCCAGGAACAGACCATCAGCCGCAAGGTGAAGGAGTTCTTCATCGCGATCAAGCTGGACCGCGAGGAGAGCAAGGACGACATCCTGGAGGGCTACCTCAACACCAGCTACTTCGGCCGCAACGCCTACGGCATCCAGGCCGCAGCCCAGGCGTACTACAACAAGGACTCCGACAAGCTCGACACCGCCGAGGGCGCCTACCTGGCCACCCTCCTCAACGCCCCCAGCTCCTACGACGTCGGCGCCCACCCGGAGAACAAGCCGCGCGCCCTGGCCCGCTGGAACTACGTCCTCGACGGCATGGTCAAGAAGAAGTGGCTCGACCGCGACGCGCGCGCCGCGATGAGGTTCCCCACGCCCGGCAAGGCCAAGGCCCGTCTCGGCATGTCGGGACAGCGCGGCTACGTGGTCGAGGCCGTCAAGGACTACCTCATCAGCAACAAGATCGTCGACGACACGACGCTGGCCACCGGCGGCTACCGCATCACCACCACCATCGACCGCAAGAAACAGGACGCGTTCACCGCCGCCGTGCGCGACCAGCTGATGAGCGAGCTGAGCGACGACAACAAGGCCGACCGGTACGTACGGGCCGGCGGCGCCTCCATCGATCCCAAGACCGGCAAGGTCGTCGCCCTCTACGGCGGCATCGACTACACCAAGCAGTACGTCAACAACGCCACCCGCCGCGACTACCAAGTGGGCTCCACCTTCAAGCCGTTCGTCTTCACCTCCGCCGTCGACAACGGCTCCACCACCCAGAACGGCCAGCCCATCACGCCCAACACGGTCTACGACGGCACCAACAAACGGCAGGTGCAGGGCCCCGACGGGCCCGTGGGCTACGCCCCCGCCAACGAGGACGACTACTCCAACCCCCACATCACCGTCACCAAGGCCACCGACCTGTCGGTCAACGCCGTCTACGCCCAGATGGCCCAGGACGTCGGCCCGGCGAAGGTCAAGGACACCGCCGTGTCCCTCGGCATCCCCGCCCGGACCCCCGACCTCACCGCGACCCCCTCGATCGCCCTCGGCGTCGCCACCGCCAGCGTGCTGGACATGACGCAGGCCTACGCCACCCTCGCCAACCATGGGCGGCACGGCCCGTACACGCTCGTCGAGAAGGTCTCCAAGAGCGCCGAGGACCTCACGCTGCCGGACGGCGAGGACGTCCGGCAGGCCGTCTCGCGCGAGGCCGCCGACACCACGACCTCGATCCTGCAGAGCGTGGTCGAGAGCGGCACCGGCCGGGCCGCGCAGGCCGCGGGGCGGCCGGCGGCAGGCAAGACGGGCACGGCCGAGGAGGACAAGGCCGCCTGGTTCGCCGGCTACACCCCGGACCTCGCGACCGTCGTCGCCGTCATGGGCCAGGACTCCGAGACGGGCGACCAGAAGCCGCTGTACGGGGCCGCGGGCCGGGCCCGCATCAACGGCGGCGGCTTCCCGGCCCAGATCTGGGCGGCCTACACCGCCGACGCGCTGGAGGGCACCGAGCCGAAGGACTTCGACCTCCAGCTGCAGAGCGGCGCCGGCGTCCCGACGCTCGAACCGCCCGCGCCCACGACGCCCCCGGCGGCCAGCAGCCCCCCGCCGGCCACGTCGGTGCCGCCGCGGACACCGCCGGCACCGACGTTCCCGTCGCGGCCGCCCACGGTCCCGGTGCCGCCGCCGATCACACCGCCCGGCTTCCCCACACCACCCGGCCCGCCGACCTTCGGCCCGTTCCCGCCCAACGACAAGGAACGGCACCCGGCCGACCGGCAGCGCGACCTGCTGGGATACGACGACTACTGACCGGCGGCCACGGTGCGGGCCCGGCGGCGGTCAGTGGCCGGAGGTCGCCCTCAGGCCGACCACGGCCACCAGCAGCAGACAGATGAAGAAGATCCGCGCGGCGGTCACCGGCTCGCCCAGCACGACCATGCCGAGCACCGCCGCGCCGGCCGCGCCGATGCCGACCCACACGCCGTAGGCGGTGCCGATCGGCAGCGTCCGCGCGGCCTGCGCCAGCAGCAGCATGCTGGCCACGATGCCCGCGACCGTGCCCACGCTCGGCCACAGCCTCGTGAAGCCCTCGGTGTACTTCATGCCGACCGCCCAGCCGACCTCGAGCAGACCGGCGACGACGAGCAGGACCCATGCCATGACGGCACCTCCGGGGAGAATCGCTTCCAGGGGGTGCGTCGTCTTGTCCTGACCCGGTACGGCGCGTCTCGTCGGGTGCCTACGACGGTATCAACAGGCACGCATCAGGGCGAACAAACGCCCGAAAAAGGGGTAAAGGGCAGGTCAGAGGTACAGCCCCGTGGAGTCCTCCGACCCCTCCAGCCGCTCCGCGGCCACCGCGTGCAGATCCCGCTCGCGCATCAGCACGTACGCGACGCCCCGGACCTCCACCTCGGCGCGGTCCTCCGGGTCGTACAGCACCCGGTCCCCCGGCTCCACCGTGCGCACGCTCTGCCCGACCGCCACCACCTCGGCCCAGGCCAGCCGGCGGCCCACCGCCGCGGTCGCCGGAATGACGATGCCGCCGGTGGAACGGCGCTCGCCCTCGGGAATGTCGGTCCGGACCAACACCCGGTCGTGGAGCATCCGGATGGGGAGCTTGTCGTGGGTGGTATGCGTACTCACGCCATGACCGTACCTGGCCGGGCCCCCAAGTGAGACCACAGGGCCGCCATCCGCCCGGCATCGGGCCGGAACGGAGGCGGCACCCGCCTAGCGCTTGCGGCCGCGCGAACGCTTCACCGGCTTCGACGCCTTCGACGCCTTCGACGACCGGACGGTCAGCAGGCCGACGATCCCCACCGCCACCATCGCCGCCGGAACGATCCGCTCCAGACGCGGCTGACCGTCCTCCGTCACGAACCGGGCGCGCACCTCCGACACGACCCGGTTCGCCGCCACATACGCCCGGCCCGCCGTCTGGTCCACCTTCGAGGCGACCTTCGCCTTGGCATCACCGACGATCGTCTTCGGGTGCATCCGCACCCCGATCTCGTCGAGCACCACGGCAAGATCCTGCCGCCGGCGGGCGATGTCCGCCTCGATCTGCGCAGGGGTCCTGGCTTCCGCCACCGCGCTGCCTCCGTCTCGTCGATAAGAATGATGAAGAGTGATGACTACAGTCTGTCAGCTGGCGCGGCCCCGTGCCCCGCGGCACCCCCGTTCCGTGACCCGAGCGTCCTGACTACGCTCGGGACCGTCCAGGCCACCACGACGCCAACACGAGGAGAGTCATGAGCGAGCGACTCCAGCCCGGTGACACCGCCCCCGCCTTCACCCTGCCCGACGCGGACGGCAAGCAGGTCTCGCTCGCCGACCGCAAGGGCCGCAAGGTCATCGTCTACTTCTACCCCGCCGCCCTCACCCCCGGCTGCACCAAGCAGGCCTGCGACTTCACCGACAACCTCGCGTTCCTCGCCGGCCACGGCTACGACGTCATCGGCGTCTCCCCCGACAAGCCGGAGAAGCTCGCCAAGTTCCGCGAGCAGGAGGACCTCAAGGTCACCCTCGTCGGCGACCCCGAGAAGAAGGTCCTCACGGCCTACGGCGCCTTCGGCGAGAAGAAGCTGTACGGCAAGACCGTGACCGGCGTCATCCGCTCCACCGTCATCGTGGACGAGGACGGCAAGGTCGAGCGCGCGCTCTACAACGTGAAGGCCACCGGCCACGTCGCCAAGATCATCAAGGACCTGGGCCTCTAACCCGCACCAGCCCGGCGGCACCCCGGCCCCCGCGGCCTCACGCCCCCGCGACCCTCGCGCCGCCCCGGCACACCGGCGCGCCCTCCTCCGGCACGTCCTCGGCCTCCGGCAGGTCGAGGACGGCCCGGGCGCCACCGCCCTCCGCCGCACCGAACTCCAGCCGCGCCCCCAGCACCGCCGCCTGCCCCACCGCGATCGTCAGCCCCAGGCCATGGCCCGTGCCACGCTCCGGCGCCGCCGTACGGAACCGGCGCGGCCCCTGGTCCACCAGCCCCGGCGGAAAACCGTCACCGTGGTCCCGGACGACGATCCGGGTGCCCTCGACCGTCACCTCGATCGGCGGCCGGCCGTGCTTCGCCGCGTTGGCCAGGATGTTCACCAGGATCCGCTCCACACGACGGGCGTCCGTCGCCACGATCCGGCCCTCGCCGACCACCGCGACCGTCACGTCCTCCACCCCGCGCTGGCCCCGCGCCCGCTTGACGATCCCGCGCACCAGCGACGGCAGCTCCACCGCGTCCAACTGCGCGCTCTCCACACCCGCGTCCAGCCGCGAGACCTCCAGGAGGTCCTCGACCAGCGCCCGCAGCGTCTGCGCCCGCTCCTGCACCATCTCCACCGCACGCGGATGCGGCAGCAGCTCCGCCGACGCCACCAGGCCCGCCACCGGCGTCCGCAGCTCATGCGCCACGTCCGCCGTGAACTGCCGCTCCGCCGACACCCGCGCCGCCAACGACGTCGCCATGTGGTGCACCGACCGGCCCAGCTCGGCCACCTCGTCACGGCCGCCGCCGTTCAGCGCGTCCGCGTCCGGGGTCTCCCCCGCCGCGATCCGCCGCGCCGCCGCCGCGCTCAGCCGAAGCCGCCGCGACAGGCTCTGCGCCACGAACCACGCCACCACCGCCATCAGCGCGACCGTCGCCGCGCCCGCCACCACCAGCGCCTTGTCCAGCGCCGTCTGCAACGGGTCACGGGCGGGGTACGACGCCGACACCGACAGCACCTTGCCGTCCCCCACCGGCGTCGCCGCCCACACGCGAGGGTCGTCACCGCCACTGATGTACATGCCGGACTCGCCCTTGACCACCACCCGCGCCAGCGGCGACGGCAACGTCGCGTCGTCCAGCTGCGCGCCCAGCGCCAGCGAACCGTCCCGCTGGTACACCTGGAGCGCCGAACTCAGCAGCTCGTCCTGGTACGCCATGGCCTGGCTGTCCCGCTCCAGGCCGGAGATGTGATGCACCGCCACCCCCAGCACCACGACGGCCAGCGCGGTGACGAAGGAGATCGCGAGCGCGATCCGGCCACGAATGCCCATGCCCATCACGCGATCGAGAACACCTCCATCGACTTCCCCGTGGGCGTGGCGCCCGTGTACGTCACCTCAAGCGCCGTGAACGCCATCAGACCGTCCACGTTCTTCGGCCCGAACAGCCGCAACCGCGCCGGGAACGACTTGCCGGCCACGGCACCCGCCCCTCCCGACACCTGTACCACACCGGTGCCCGCGGCCCCGTCGCTCTCATAGGCGTCCCAGTGGATGCCGCTCGCCACCCGGCCCGCGTTCGCGCAGTCCAAGGTGATGAACGCCGGCTCCTGGACCGGCTCCCCGATCCCGCAGTCCCGCACACCGGGCCGCGTCGCCGAGGCCGACTCCTCGACCTCCACCTGCGACTCCCGCCCGTCGGCACGGGCCTTCTGCGCCGCCGCGGTCTTGGGCGCCCTGTCCACGACGCTCGCCCGGTCGGTGGCCTGCTCCAGCCACACCCCGCCGAGCACCAGCACACCCATCCCCACGAGGATCGCCGCAACAGTGCGCACACGGGCCCACCGGGCCACGACGCGGTCGGTCATCGGGCTCTCTTCCTCGCTCCGGGCGGGTCACACGTTCCACGGGCCTGTCCCGTCCCCCCTGAGTGACGGTGAAACGACGCCCCGCGTTCCCTTCGGCGGCTGTCTGCTTCCCCACCCGGACGACGCCACCGAACGGAGGTGCGGTCGTTGACGTGTGCGAGGGGTGGTGTGCGACGGGAGGATCTCCGGCTGCTCCGCCCCAACTGTCACGCCGTGACCAGCACCTGGTGCCGGGGCCGAAGGCGGACGAGGCAGACGTCGTCCTGGATCTGAACCCGTGGAGCCGCTGCCGCCCCCAGCCCGATAGCATGGCTGGCGACTGGCGGCGGTGGCGCAACTGGCTGACGCAGCAGACTTAGGATCTGTGGCCCTTGATCGGGCTTGAGGGTTCGAATCCCTTCCGCCGCACGGAAATGGCCTGCGATTCAACATATCGATTCGCAGGCCATCTCCTTATCCCAACAGCTCCCGCACCACCGGCACCAGCCCCCGGAACGCCTTCCCCCGGTGGCTGATCGCGTTCTTCTCCTCCGCCGTCAGCTCGGCGCAGGTGCGGCTGTCGCCCAGGGGCTGGAGGATCGGGTCGTAGCCGAAGCCTCCCGTGCCCGTGGGGGCGTGGCGGAGGGTGCCCTCCAGGCGGCCCTCGACGACGCGTTCCGTGCCGTCCGGGAGGGCCAGGGCCGCCGCGCAGGCGAAGTGGGCCGACCGGTGGGCGTCGTCGATGTCGGAGAGCTGGGCGAGCAGCAGGTCGAGGTTGGCCTTGTCGTCGCCGTGCTTGCCGGCCCAGCGGGCGGAGAAGATGCCGGGCGCGCCGTTCAGGACGTCGACGCAGAGGCCGGAGTCGTCGGCGACGGCGGGGTGGCCGGTCGCGCGGGCGAGGGCGTGGGCCTTGAGGAGGGCGTTCTCCGCGAAGGTGACGCCGGTCTCCTTGACGTCCGGGACGTCCGGGTAGGCCTCGGCGCCGACGAGTTCGACGTCGAGGCCGGCGGTCTGGAGGATGGCGCGGAGTTCGGTGACCTTGTTGGCGTTGCGGGTGGCGAGGATCAGGCGCTTCATAGGGGGATTATCCCGGGTGGCCCGGTCAGTCCCTCGTGCAGACCTTGCCCAGTTCGCCGGCGGCGTCCTTCAGGGGCGTGAGGTCGGGCTTGCGGTCGTCGCGGAGGGCGTCGCGGACGTTGGTGAGGGCCTGCTGGAGGTGGTCGAGGACCTTGCGGACGTCGACGTTGTCCGTCTTCTCCTTGAGCTTCTTCGTGTCGCGGTCGAGGGTGTCGAGGATCTTGTCGGCCGCGTCGGAGGTGCCGTTCGCGTCGGAGACCGTGCGCTGGAGGTCGTCGGCGTTGCCCGTGATCTCGACGCCGACGCGGGCGCAGTCGACCGCCTTCTTGGCGGCGTCGCACCCGGTGGCGAGCGGGATGACCGCTAAGGCGGCGGCGAGTGCGGTGCCGGTGACGGCGAGACGGCGGCGTGCGGGCATGGAACAGTCCCCTCCCTGGGTGACGACGGGCGCGCGGCGGGGGCCGCGCGCCTGCCCTTCGGGTGCGGACGCGTGTCCGCATGCGTAGGAACGCCGGGGAGGGGCCCCAGGGTTGCCCCTGGTTAGAGGGTTGTGGCGAGGGCCTCGCGCTGGGCGGCGTCGAGGGAGGTGCAGCCGGCGACGGCGAGGTCGAGGAGGCTGTTGAGTTCGTCGCGGGCGAAGGGCTGGGCCTCGGCGGTGCCCTGGACCTCGACGAAGCGGCCGTCGCCGGTGCAGACGACGTTCATGTCGGTTTCGGCGCGGACGTCTTCCTCGTAGCAGAGGTCGAGGAGGGGGACGCCGTCGACGATGCCGACGCTGACGGCGGAGACGGTGCCGATCAGCGGCTGGCGGCCGTGCTTGACGAGCTTCTTGCCCTGGGCCCAGGTGATGGCGTCGGCGAGGGCGACGTAGGCGCCGGTGATGGCGGCGGTGCGGGTGCCGCCGTCGGCCTGGAGGACGTCGCAGTCGAGGACGATGGTGTTCTCGCCGAGGGCCTTGTAGTCGATGACGGCGCGCAGGGAGCGGCCGATGAGGCGGGAGATCTCGTGGGTGCGGCCGCCGATCTTGCCGCGTACGGATTCGCGGTCGCCGCGGGTGTTGGTGGAGCGGGGCAGCATCGAGTACTCGGCGGTGACCCAGCCCTCGCCGGATCCCTTGCGCCAGCGGGGCACGCCCTCGGTGACGCTGGCGGTGCAGAAGACCTTGGTGTCGCCGAAGGAGATGAGGACGGATCCTTCGGCGTGCTTGCTCCAGCCGCGCTGGATGGTCACGGGGCGGAGCTGGTCGGCGGTGCGGCCGTCGATGCGAGACATGGTGATGAGCCTATCGGGACAACAGAGGAGCCCCGTTCCGGTTGACCGTTTTGGCCGGTTACCGGGACGGGGCTCCCGTGGAGCTCGGTGGTTCAGCTCACAGCATGTCTTCGATCTCGGCGGCGATCGGGTCGGCGTCGGTGCCGATGACGACCTGGATGGCAGTGCCCATCTTGACGACGCCGTGGGCGCCGGCGGCCTTGAGGGCGGCGTCGTCGACGAGGGAGGGGTCGCTGACCTCGGTGCGGAGGCGGGTGATGCAGCCCTCGATCTCTTCGATGTTGTCGATCCCGCCGAGGCCGGCGACGATCTTCTCAGCCTTGCTGGCCATGTGCACTCCTGGTTGTCTTACGCCTTTCGGCGGTGCCGCCGACCGGCTTTCACACGGTAACCCACGTTCAGACCAACTATGCGGGCGTTTGTCCACCATCTGACGAAGGATGGCGACCACCCGGCAGACGCGCTCCCGGGGGCCGGAATCCGCGCCGCAAGTGGTCTACACCAGTATGCCAGCAGCCGGGAGGACACATGAGTTCGATCGCCGCGGCGGCCCCGCGGAGGAAGAAGCGGTTGCACGGCCTGTTCCAGGGTCTGCAGAAGATGGGGCGCAGTCTTCAGCTGCCGATCGCGGTGCTGCCGGCGGCGGGCATCCTCAACCGGCTCGGTCAGCCCGATGTGTTCGGCAAGGACGGGCTGGGCTGGACGGACGTGGCCAAGGTGATGGCCGGGGCGGGCGGGGCGCTGCTCGACTCCTCGCTGGGGTTGCCGCTGCTGTTCGCGGTCGGTGTGGCGATCGGCATGGCCAAGAAGGCGGACGGCTCGACGGCGCTGGCGGCGGTGGCGGGCTTCCTCGTCTACTACGCGGTGCTGCACCAGTTCCCGGAGCCGTGCCCGCCGGGGTCCACCCACACCGCGCTGGGCCTGCTGGCCGGGGTGTGCGTCACCCCGGCCGGGGCGCCGGCGGCGGCCGCGTACCAGAACCCGGGGGTGTTCGGCGGCATCGTGATGGGCCTGCTGGCCGCCTGGTTCTGGCAGCGCTTCCACCGCGTGAAGCTGGTGGACTGGCTGGGCTTCTTCAACGGCCGCCGTCTGGTGCCGATCATCATGGCGTTCGTGGGGATCGTCTTCGCGGCGCTGTGCCTGTGGATCTGGCCGCCGGTGGGCGACGCGCTCACGAGCTTCTCCAAGTGGCTGGTGGACCTCAGCGCCACGGGCGCCGGGATCTTCGGGGTGGCGAACCGCGCGCTGCTGGTGGTGGGCCTGCACCAGTTCCTCAACGTCTTCGTGTGGTTCCAGTTCGGCTCGTACACCAAGCCGGACGGCACGGTGGTGCACGGCGACATCAACCGCTTCCTGGCCGGGGACCCGACGGCGGGGCAGTTCACCTCGGGTTTCTTCCCGATCATGATGTTCGCGCTGCCGGCGGCGGCGCTGGCGATCGCGCACTGCGCCCGGCCCGCGCGCCGCAAGGCGGTCGGCGGGATGATGCTGTCGGTGGGCCTGACGTCGCTGGTCACGGGCATCACCGAGCCGATCGAGTACTCGTTCCTCTTCATCGCGCCCCTGCTGTACGTGGTGCACGCGCTGCTGACGGGCGTCTCGATGGCGGTCACCTGGGGGCTGGGGGTGCACGACGGGTTCAGCTTCTCGGCCGGGCTGATCGACTACGTCATCAACTGGGGCCTGGCGACGAAACCGTGGTTGATCATCCCGATCGGGCTGTGTTTCGCGGTCGTCTATTACGCGGTCTTCCGGTTCGCGATCACGGTCTTCGACCTGCCGACTCCGGGGCGCGAACCGGAAGAGCTGGCGGAGGAGACCGAGAAGGAGAACGTGAAGTAGTTCGGCCCGCCGCCGGGTGGGTAGAGGTGGGCTGGATGAACGTCCCGTGAGGGCGGTGTGACGCAGAGGCGACGCGTCGCACCGCCTTCGCGTGTGTGGCCCAGGCCACTCGGAACGACGGATTCCTTTATGCCCGACTCACGTGCTACAACAGGTCTAAACCAGTCACTGGTGTAGACCATAATGCGGGCCGTCCCCCTTTCCCCGAGCGCCCGCCTCACCTGGAGGAATCCGATGAGTACGGCAGCGAAGGCGGCGAAGGCGGCGCCTGAAAAGCCCGAAAAGGCGAAAAAGGAGAGCCCCGCGAAGAAGTGGGGCGCCGGCCTGCTGCAGGGCATGCAGAAGATCGGCCGCAGCCTTCAGCTGCCGGTCGCTGTGCTGCCCGCCGCGGCCATCCTGCTCCGTCTCGGCCAGGACGACGTCTTCGGCAAGGACGGCCTGGAGTGGGGCAAGGTCGCCACCGTCTTCGCCACCGCCGGTGACGCCGTCTTCGCCAACCTGCCGCTGCTGTTCTGCATCGGCGTCGCGATCGGCTACGCGAAGAAGGCGGACGGCTCGACCGCCCTCGCCGCCCTGGTCGGCTTCCTCGTCTACAAGAACGTGCTCACCGCGTTCCCGGCGGACGGCACGATCACCGAGGCCCTGCCCAAGGGCAAGCCGCAGGACCCGGGCGTCCTCGGCGGCATCCTGGTCGGCCTGGTCAGCGCCATCGTCTGGCAGCGCTACCACCGCACCAAGCTCGTCGACTGGCTGGGCTTCTTCAACGGCCGCCGTCTCGTGCCGATCCTGATGGCCTTCATCGGCGTGCTGTTCGGTGTCTTCTTCGGTCTCGCCTGGCAGCCCATCGGTGACGCCCTCACCGACTTCAGCGACTGGCTCACCGGCCTGGGCTCCGCCGGTGCCGGCATCTACGGCGTGTTCAACCGCGGTCTGATCCCGGTCGGCATGCACCAGTTCCTGAACACCTTCTTCCAGCAGCAGGTCGGCAGCTTCTCCGACTCGGCCGGCCAGGTCTGGCACGGCGAGATCCCGCGCTTCTTCCACGGCGACCCCGACGCCGGCCAGTTCATGTCCGGCTTCTTCCCGGTCATGATGTTCGGCCTCCCGGCCGCCGCGATCGCCATCGCGCACTCCGCCCGCCCCGAGCGCCGCAAGGCCGTCCTGGGCATGATGATCTCGCTCGCCCTGACCTCCTTCGTCACCGGCGTCACCGAGCCGATCGAGTTCACCTTCCTCTTCATCGCCCCGCTGCTGTACGTGGTGCACGCGCTGCTCACCGGTCTGTCCATGGCGGTCACCTGGAGCCTGGGCGTCCACGACGGCTTCGGCTTCTCGGCCGGCCTCATCGACTACCTGCTCAACTGGAGCAAGGCCACCAACCCGCTGCTGATCATCCCGATCGGCCTCGCCTTCGCGGCGGTCTACTACGTGGTGTTCCGCTTCGCGATCACCAAGTTCAACCTCCCCACCCCGGGCCGTGAGCCCGAGGAGGAGCTCGAGGACGTCACCAAGGCCTGACGGCCGGCCCGTCCACATCGCCGAAGCCCCCGGAACCACACGGTTCCGGGGGCTTCGTCATGCGGCGGGCGGCCTCCGCTAGAACTCGTACACCGCGCCCGCGTGGGCCAGTTCCGCCGGCCCCTCGTAGACCGAGCGCGCGTCGCGCAGATTGGTCAGCGGGTCCGTCCAGGGCGGGATGTGCGTGAGCACCAGCCGCCCGACGCCGCCCGCGGCCGCGGTCTCGCCCGCCTGGAGGCCGGTGAGGTGCAGATCGGGGATGTCCTCCTTGCCGTGCGTGAAGGACGCCTCGCACAGCAGCAGGTCCGCGCCCTCCGACAGCTTGCGCAGGGCCTCGCAGGGGCCGGTGTCACCGGAGTACACCAGCGAGGAGCCCTCGTGCTCGACGCGGAAGGCGTAGGCCTCGACGGGATGGCGCACCCGGTCCGCGCGGATCGTGAAGGGGCCGAGGGCGAAGCCTCCGGGCGTCAGCGTGCGGAAGTCGAAGACCTCGCTCATGCAGGCTTCGTCCGGCACGTCCCCGTACGCCGTGACCAGGCGGCGCTCGGTGCCCTCGGGCCCGTAGACCGGGATCGCGTGGGCGCGGCCGCCGTCGTGGCGGTAGTAACGGGCGACGAAATAGCCGCACATGTCGATGCAGTGGTCCGGGTGCAGATGAGACAGGAGAACGGCGTCGAGGTCGTAGAGACCGATGTGGCGTTGCAGCTCGCCGAGGGCGCCATTGCCCATGTCGAGGAGGATCCGAAAGCCTTCGGCCTCCACCAGATAGCTCGAGCAGGCCGATTCCGTGGACGGGAACGAGCCCGAGCATCCGACGACGGTGAGCTTCATACGGGCCTGAACCTCCGTGGGCTGGTTACGGGGGGCCATGCGGTTGACGGGTGTTATGGCGTTTTACGTGGCCATGCGGTGCAGTCGAGGGTAAGGCGAGAAACGAGCGGTGGCTCCTTCGCGGGGTGGCGTGTGGGCGGAATCACCAGGACGGACCTGACCCCGGCGGTGGCCGGCTGCAGCACGAAGGCCCCGGCCCGCGCCCGGGACGGAGCGCGGTCGGGGCCCTTCGGCCGGAGCGTGCGGAGGAGGGCGCGTCGGACAGGGGCACCCCGCCGGTGCCCGCGCGCGCCTACAGCGGCCGGTGCCGCTCGGCGCGGTCCAGGGTGTCCATGAAGCGCTGGAAGCGCTCGGCCGACTCCTTGCTGCCGGCCGTCACCGTGAACACCTCGGGCGACATGAACGCCGCGAGGCGCTCACGTGTCTCTGGGGCGAGCGCATCCCACGCTGCACGGTCCAGCCGTGACTGCGCCGCAGTTTCCGCACTGCCAGTTTCCATTGTTGAGTTGCCTCATGTCCGAAGATCCACATGCGGGACAGTTCATGTGCGTCTCCTACGGGATGATGTCAGCCGCTTGCCAACATCGGTAGTAGCAGTTCACCCGTGCACAGTTCTGTTTTTTACGGACCGGCGCGGACAGGGGGCGCACTGGGCTATGCCCACAGCTGTCCGTGCAGCGCCTCGACGGCCTCTTCGGTGGTGGCAGCGGTGTAGACGCCGGTGGAGAGGTACTTCCAGCCCCCGTCGGCGACGACGAAGGCGATGTCGGCGCTGTTGCCGGCCCGTACGGCCTTGCGGGCGACGCCGAGCGCGGCGTGCAGGACCGCCCCCGTGGAGACGCCGGCGAAGATGCCCTCCTGGGCCAGGAGTTCGCGGGTGCGGCGGACGGCGTCCTCGCTGCCGACGGAGAAGCGCGTGGTGAGGACGGTGGCGTCGTACAGCTCGGGCACGAAGCCCTCGTCGAGGTTGCGCAGGCCGTAGACCAGGTCGTCGTAGCGGGGCTCGGCGGCGACGATCTCGACGCCGGGCCGGTGCTCGCGCAGGTAGCGCCCGACGCCCATCAGGGTGCCGGTGGTGCCGAGGCCGGCGACGAAGTGGGTGATCTCGGGGAGGTCCGCGAGGATCTCGGGGCCGGTGGTGGCGTAGTGGGCACCGGCGTTGTCGGGGTTGCCGTACTGATAGAGCATCACCCAGTCCGGGTGCTGCCCGGCCAGCTCCTTGGCCACGCGCACAGCCGTGTTGGAGCCGCCGGCGGCCGGCGAGGGGATGATCTCGGCGCCCCACATCGCGAGCAGCTGGCGCCGCTCCTCGCTGGTGTTCTCGGGCATCACGCACACCATGCGGTAGCCCTTGAGGCGGGCGGCCATGGCCAGGGAGATACCGGTGTTGCCGGAGGTGGGCTCCAGGATCGTGGCGCCCGGGGTCAGCCGCCCGTCCGCCTCCGCCCGCTCGATCATGTGCAGGGCGGGCCGGTCCTTGACCGACCCGGTGGGGTTGCGGTCCTCCAGCTTGGCCCAGATCCGGACGGAGTCGCTGGGCGACAGGCGCGGCAGGCGGACGAGCGGGGTGTTGCCGACCGCGGCCAGGGGGCTCTCGTAGCGCATGATCGGGCGGTTCCCGCGGGCCGTCAGGCCTTGCCGCCGGCGACGGCCGGGAGGATGGTGACGCTGTCGCCGTCGGCCAGCTCGGTGCCGATGCCGGCCAGGAAGCGGACGTCCTCGTCGTTGAGGTACACGTTCACGAAGCGGCGCAGCTCGCCCCCGGCGGCCTCGTCGACGAGACGCTCGCGGATGCCGGGGTGGCGGCTCTCCAGGTCCTTGAACAGCTCATCGATGGTGGCGCCGCCGCCCTCGACCGCCTTCTGGCCGTCGGTGTAGGTGCGGAGGATGGTGGGGATGCGGACCTCGATGGCCATGGGTGAGCTCCTGTCGGAGTGCGAAGAGGTTCCTAGGGGACAACCGTGGCCGCATCGTATCGATTCCCTGTACAGCCGCCGTATGTTCGTCCCGGCATCCGGACCGTTCGATCTTGCCCTGTGGGCAGGGTCAGGAGCCGGCCACCACCTGGACGTCCTCTTCGGTGATCTGCCCGTCCACGATGCGGAACGAGCGGAACTGGAACGGCCCGGAGCCGTCGGTGTCCGCGGTGGAGACCAGGACGTAGTGGGCGCCCGGCTCGTTCGCGTAGGTGACGTCCGTGCGGGAGGGGTAGGCCTCGGTGGCCGTGTGGGAGTGGTAGATGACGACGGGCTCCTCGTCGCGGTCGTCCATCTCGCGGTAGAGCTTCAGCAGGTCCGTCGAGTCGAACTCGTAGAACGTGGGCGAGCGGGCCGCGTTGAGCATGGGGACGAACCGCTCGGGCCGCCCGCTGCCGGCGGGGCCCGCGACCACGCCGCACGCCTCGTCGGGGTGGTCGGCGCGGGCGTGCGCGACGATCTGGTCGTACAGGGCCTGTGTGATGGTCAGCATGCGCTTGAGAATAGTGCGGCGCGCGAAGTGCCCCTTGGGGGTGGCCGTCGGGCGGCGCGGGGGGGAAGAGCACGGGCCCCCGCCGTACCGGGGTCGGTACGACGGGGGCCCACTGCGGTGCGGACTACTTGGTGAGGCTGTAGTCCTTGCGCTCGAACGCCTGCGGGTTCCGCTTCTTCAGGACGAGGTAGGAGACCCACATGATCGCGGCCCAGACCGGGGCGCAGTACAGCGAGACCCGCGCGTCCTTGTCGATGCCCATCATCACGATCACCATGAAGATGAAGGCGAGGGCGAAGAGGCTGGTCCACGGCGCGCCGGGGGCACGGAACGCGGACTGCGGGAGCTCGCCGCGGTCGGCCTTGCGGCGGTAGCGCAGCTGGGCGACGAGGATCACGATCCAGGCCCACATGCCGGAGATGGTCGCGAAGGAGACGACGTAGTCGAACGCCTTGCCCGGCCACTCGTAGTTGATCACGACGCCGACCAGCATCAGCGCGGCGGAGAAGGTGGTGCCGCGCAGCGGCAGGCCCTTCTTGGTCAGCTGGCCGAAGAACTTCGGGCCCTGGCCGTTGAGCGACAGGTCGCGCAGCATGCGGCCGGTGGAGTACATGCCCGAGTTGCAGGACGACAGCGCCGCGGTGAGGACGACGAAGTTGACGATGCCGGCGCCGGCCGGCAGGCCGATCTTCTGGAAGGCGGCCACGAACGGGCTGACGCCCGGCATGAACTCGCCCCACGGGACCACGGCCAGGATGATGATCAGCGCGCCGATGTAGAAGACGGCGATGCGCCACGGCACGGTGTTGATCGCCTTGGGGAGCGTCTTCTCCGGGTCCTTCGCCTCGCCCGCGGTGACGCCGACCAGCTCGACGGCGAGGAAGGCGAACATCACGATCTGCAGGGTCATCAGGGTGTCGCCGACGCCGTGCGGGAAGAAGCCGCCGTCGTTCCAGAGGTTGGTGACGGTGGCGGTGTCACCGGCGTCGGAGAAACCGATGGTCAGCACGCCGACACCGATCAGGATCATGCCGATGATGGCGGTGACCTTGACCATGGAGAACCAGAACTCCAGCTCACCGAAGAGCTTCACGGAGATCAGGTTGACGAAGTAGAGGATGACGGTGAAGACCAGCGCCGAGACCCATTGTGGGATCGACTTGTTCCAGTACTGCACGTAGGAGGCCGCGGCGGTCACCTCGACGATTCCGGTGACGACCCAGAAGAGCCAGTACGTCCATCCGGTCACGTAGCCCCAGAAGGGGCCGAGGAACTCCCGGGCGTAGTCCGAGAAGGAGCCCGACACCGGGCGGTACATGAGCAGCTCACCGAGCGCTCGCATGATGAAGAAGATGACCAGGCCCGCTATCGCATAGGCCAGGATCAGGCTGGGTCCGGCCTTGGAAATAGCCCTGCCCGCGCCGAGAAACAGACCGGTGCCGATGGCGCCACCAATGGCGATCATCTGAATCTGTCGGTTGCCGAGCCCCCGCTCGTAACCCTCGGAAGCCTCCTTGCCGCTTCCGCTGCCGTCCTGCACCGCGGCGTCGCCGGCGGTGCGGTCCGCGACCTGCTCAGAGGTCATGGTGGTGCGCCTTTCTCCATACCGATCCGGTTGCTCCGGATCGGGTTCCGATCCCCCCGGATGGAGTCCTGCTCAGCGCCGACGGTCGGTCGGCTAGCGCTTCCGCTGTGACAGGGGTGGCGTCACAGAGGCAGGTCGGCAAGAAGTATCACGTGTAAAGATGAGATCATCGACGCGGATGTGGCGCACCGCACAAAAAAATCCGGACACAGGTGACCGGGGCTACCAATAGCCACCACCACGGTGACTTGATCGTTATGCGGATTTGAGCCACCTCTGAGCGGGGGCCGGCGAAACGACCCCGGAATGGGCCATTCCGGGGCGCTCAGGACATGAGTGCCTCCACGAGGGTCTCCTGGAGCCCCCCGAGCCAGAGATAGGCCATCACCATGGGCTTGCGCGGGTCCTCGTCCGGCAGCCGGAAGAGGGCCTCGCCGTCGTCCTCGTCGGTGATCTCCAGCCGGGCGCCGATGGTCAGCCGGAGGTCGTTGAGCGCGCCGAGCCACTGCCGGCAGCCGTCGGGCGACAGCCGCAGCACCGCGGCGCTGTCGCCGGCCACGGTCAGCGAGTCCAGCGAGCGCACGACGCCGAGGGCGTCCTCGCGCTTGCGGGCGCGCAGGTCGTTCTCGGTGTAGCGGCGGAACTCGGACGCGTGCGCCCGCTCCTGCTGGTCCTGCTCGGCGCCGGGGGTGCCGTAGGCGTCCGGGAAGAGCCGGGCCAGCGCCGGGTCGGCGGGCGGCTCGCTGGGACCCTCGGCGAACAGGCGTGCGAGCGGGTCCGCGGCCTCGGGGCCCTCGGCCTCACCCGGCCCGATGAGCTCCAGCAACTGGACGGCCAGGCTGCGCAGGATGGAGACCTCGACCTCGTCCAGGGCCACGGCGGCCCCGCCGCCCGGCAGCGGCTCGAAGTGCCCGGCCATCAACGGTCCTGCGAGAGGGTCGCCCAGAGCCCGTAGCCGTGCATCGCCTGCACGTCGCGCTCCATCTCCTCACGACTGCCGCTGGAGACCGTCGCGCGGCCCTTGTGATGGACGTCGAGCATCAGCCGGTGCGCCTTGTCCTTGGAGTAGCCGAAGTAGGCCTGGAACACATACGTCACATAACTCATGAGGTTGACGGGGTCGTTGTGGACCAGGGTCACCCAGGGGACGTCAGGCTCCGCCACCGCGTACGGCGACTCGCCCGTCTCGGGCCGTTCGATCTCGACCGGTGCAACACTCACGTTTCCCATGCTGCCACTCGACGGCACCCGACGCACAAACGGGTCCCGGGCAAACGGAATCCCGTGCCCCGAGAGGGGGAGCCCGGGAAATCGTCACTCTGACGAGTATTGGGGGTAGCATCGCTTTCATGAACACTGCGGACCTGGGACTGCCGGTGACGGTGCCGTCGACGGCGCTCTTCACCGACCGGTACGAACTCACGATGCTGCAAGGTGCGCTGCGGTCCGGCACCGCGGCGCGCCGTTCGGTCTTCGAGGTCTTCACCCGCCGGCTGCCCGACGGCCGCCGCTACGGCGTCGTGGGCGGCACCGGCCGGGTCCTGGACGCCGTGGAGAACTTCCGCTTCGACACCGGCGTGCTGGACTTCCTGGCGGACCGGCGGATCGTGGACGAGCCCACGCTGGCCTGGCTCGCCGACTTCCGGTTCCGCGGCGACATCTGGGGCTACCCCGAGGGCGAGGTCTACTTCCCCGGCTCGCCGATCATGCGGGTGGAGGGCACCTTCGCCGAGGCGGTGCTGCTGGAGACCGTGATCCTCTCGATCCTCAACCACGACTCCGCGGTCGCCGCCGCGGCCTCGCGGATGGCCGTGGCCGCGGGCGGCCGGCCCCTGATCGAGATGGGCGCGCGGCGCACCCACGAGCTGGCGGCCGTGGCCGCCGCGCGGGCCGCCTACGTGGGCGGCTTCTCCTCCACCTCCGACCTGGCCGCCGGTTTCCGCTACAGCATTCCGACCGTCGGCACCAGTGCGCACGCCTTCACCCTTTTGCACGACAGCGAGCGGGACGCCTTCACCGCGCAGGTGGACTCGCTCGGCGAGGGCACGACCCTGCTCGTGGACACCTATGACGTGCACGAGGCCGTGAAGACCGCCGTCGAGGTCGCCGGGACGGGCCTGGGCGCGGTGCGGATCGACTCCGGTGACCTGCTCCTGCTGGCCCACCGGGTGCGGCAGCAGCTGGACGAGCTGGGCGCCCGCGACACCAGGATCGTGGTCACCAGCGACCTGGACGAGTACGCGATCGCCTCGCTGGCCGCCGCGCCCGTGGACGCCTACGGCGTGGGCACTCAGCTGGTGACCGGCAGCGGCCATCCCACCTGCTCGATGGTCTACAAGCTCGTGGCCCGCGCGGACGCCCCGGGCCTGGGCGAGGACCTGCGGCCGGTGGCCAAGAAGTCGATGGGCGGCAAGTCCTCGCACGGCGGACGCAAGTGGGCCGCCCGGCGCCTGGACGCGGCCGGGGTGGCCGAGGCCGAGGTCGTGGGCACCGGCGAGGTGCCGCCGGAGCTGGCCGGGCGGCAGCTGCTGGTGGAGCTGGTGCGGGCGGGCGAGGTGGTCGCCCGGGAGCCCCTGGACGCGGCGCGTGACCGGCACGCGGCGGCGCGGGCCGAGCTGCCGATGTCGGCGACCCAGCTCTCACGGGGCGAGCCCGTCCTGCCCACCGAGTACGTCTGAGCCCGCGGGGGGCGCGGGGGCGGCCCCGGGCACGGGCGGGCACACCGCCGCGTACGCCCGGGCGGCCCCGCCGGCGATCCCGGGGCGCCCTCCCGCAACCCCACCGCAATCACTACCCTCGGTCACATGGGAGTGATCGGCAGCTGATCACATCTTTGGCATCCGACCGCGTCGACCGATCGTCGACTGACCGCACCGATCGCAGTCGATCCGCTGATCCGCACCGTCCCGCACCGTCGGCCGAGGGCCCTTCACAAAGGATCCGCACCATGAATCGTGCACTGATCATCGTCGACGTGCAGAACGACTTCTGCGAAGGCGGCAGCCTCGCGGTGGCCGGCGGCTCCGACGTCGCCGCGGCGATCACCGACCTGGTGGCCGCGGCTCCGGCCGGGTACGCGCACGTCGTGGCGTCGCGCGACATGCACGTCGAACCCGGCGAGCACTTCTCGGACCGCCCGGACTTCGAGCGCTCCTGGCCGCGCCACTGCGTGGCCGGCACGGAGGGCAGCGGCTTCCACCCCAACTTCTCCCCCGCCATCACCTCGGGGGCCGTCCAGGCGGTCTTCGACAAGGGCGCCTACGAGGCGGGCTACAGCGCCTTCCAGGGCACCGACGAGAACGGCACGGCGCTGGCGGAGTGGCTGCGCGAGCGGGACGTGCGGGAGGTGGACGTGGTCGGCATCGCCATCGACTACTGCGTCCGGGCGACTGCCCTGGACGCCCGCCGCGAGGGTTTCACCACGCGGGTGCTGCTGGACCTGACGGCCGGGGTCGCGCGGGAGACCACCGACCGCACGCTGGAGGAGCTCCGGGAGGCCGGCGTGGAGCTGAGCGGCAAGCCGGTCGTCCTGGGCGGCTAAGACCTGTCTCAGCCCGCTTCGGCGGCTCCGGCGGGCCGTCCGCGCAGCAGGCCGGCGATCGGGTGCCAGGACTCGTTGTCCCGGTGCGGCACGGGCCGCCAGAGGATCCCGTCCGGGTGGTGGAGCACCGCCGTGATCTCGTCGGGCGTCGGGGGCTCGGTGTTGCCCCGCAGGTAGACGGCGCGCAGGCCGAGGTTGCGCAGCCGGGTGAGGGCCCGCTGGCGGTTCGCGGCGTGGACGAGGACGCGCACGCGGGCGCCGGGGGCGGCGCCGCCGTCGGGCGGCGCGGCCAGGGACAGGGCGACGACCACACTGCCGTCGGGGAGCTGTGCGTACCCACCGCCTGCCATGGGCCTCACCACCCCCCTGTGGGAAAGGGTGTCAATAAGACCATCATGTGAGGCATTCTCGGCACGACCGGCCGCCACCCGCTAGAGGGCGACGGCCGGTACGGTGCTGACCTGCGGCGAAACCGCTCAGCAGGGGTTTACTTGGTGGACGGGCCCACCTGGATCGTCATCGTGGAGCCGCTCGGGGCCTGGGTGAGGATCCGGATCCGGGTGTTGGTGTCAGTGATCTTCACACCGCCGGTGGGGTTCGACGCGTCGTAGTACGTGTTCTTGTGGTCGTCGAAGACCGGCACGCCCAGCTTGCCCTTGACGCGGGCCGCGACGCCGTCGGAGTGCACGGTGTAGCCGCCGGCCGGGAACCAGCTGAACGTCGAGTCGTAGGCCTGGAAGCGGTTCTTCATCAGCGACCCGTCGGCCCACTTCTCGGCCTTGGGGTGGGCGTCGACCGGCAGGATGCGGCCGGTGCCCGGGTGGACGCCGACGTTGTTGTCCGCCTGCGAGGTGTCCCACTGCCAGATCAGCAGACCGGTCTGGTACGGGTAGTGCTCGACCCAGGACGGCTTGGTGCTCTTGAAGCCGAAGTTGTACGGGCCGGACTTGAGGGTCTTGTCGTACGACTCGTACTGCCGGTTCTCGGCGATGTAGTACTGCGCGTACTCCTTGGTGAAGGAGGCGCCGATGCGCGAGAAGCCGCCCGCCGTCCAGCCGTTGTCGTCGCCCTCGGCGCCGTCCGCGAAGACGGCGGTGCCGTCGGCGGTCAGCGTGATGGCGTCGGCAGCGAAGCCCTTGCCCGAGGTGCCGCCGTCCGTGGCGTAGCGGAAGCGGAGGCCGATCTTCTTGCCGGCGTAGGCGTCGAGCGGGTACGAGAGCTTCTTGTACGCGCCGGAGACACCGGTCAGCGCGGGCTTGTCGCCGCCGTCACGGGTGATGGCCTTGCCGTCGGCGGTGCCGTCGACCGGGGTCCAGTTGGCGCCGCCGTCCGTGGAGACCTCGGTGTAGAGGTAGTCGTAGTTCTCCTCGATGTCCCACCAGCCGGACAGGTCCAGGGTCGCCTTGGACTTGCCGGTGAGGTCGACGTTCCGGGTGAGGGTGTTCTTCAGGTCGTCG
The DNA here is from genome assembly GCF_002939475.1 of Streptomyces cinnamoneus. NCBI lineage: Bacteria > Bacillati > Actinomycetota > Actinomycetes > Kitasatosporales > Streptomycetaceae > Streptomyces > Streptomyces cinnamoneus. The sequence continues at coordinate 2,609,105 of NZ_PKFQ01000001.1, forward strand.
CCCTGACCGCTCCACCACTGCTTGCCGCCCTCGGCGGGCTTCACGACGTCGGTGGTGACCTTCTTCGCGGGAAGGTCGACGACGAGCGCCTGCTTGTCGCGGGTGTTGTACTCGGCGACGCCCAGCTTGTGGGTCGAGCGCGTCGCGGCCTTGGCCTTGTCGTAGTTGAGCCAGCCGAGCTGGAGCTTGTCCCAGGCGCTCATGTCGCCGGGCAGGTCGCCGATGGTCTCCTTGCCGGTGCCCAGCCAGGAGCCGGAGGACATCAGGGACCAGAAGGCGACGGACGACTCACCGGTGCCGGTGGTGTCGTACTCGTCGGGCAGGCCCAGGTCGTGGCCGTACTCGTGGGCGAAGACGCCGAGGCCGCCGTTCTCGGGCTGCATGGTGTAGTCGCCGACCCAGACGCCGGTGTCGGCGATCTGGGTGCCGCCGGCCTTGTTGCCGGCGGGGCCGGTCTTGCCGGCGTCCGAGCCGTAGGCGTACCAGCGGTGGGCCCAGATCGCGTCCTTGCCCTGCGCGCCGCCGCCCGCGGACTCGTCCTCGCCGGCGTGCACGATCTGGAAGTGGTCGATGTAACCGTCGGGCTCGTTGAAGTTGCCGTTGTGGTTGTAGTCGTTGCGGTCCCACTGGTCGTACTGGCCGAGCGTCGCCTTGATGTCGGCGTCGCTGCGGCCGGCGGCCTTCTGGTCCGCGACCCACTGGTTGACCGCGTCGCGGATCAGGTCCCAGGCGCTGGGGCAGTTGGTGGAGCCGCAGTAGTTGGAGCCGTAACGGGCCTCGTTCCAGGGGACCCTGACCCAGTCGGTGACCTGGCCGTCGACCGAGTAGCGGCCCGAGGACTGCTTCTCGTAGTACTTCGCCAGGGACTCCTTGTCCTTGTCGTGCGAGAAGTAGAGGTCCTGGAAGTACTGGCGGTTGTAGTCCTTCTGCCAGGCCGTGCTGTTGTCCTTCGCACGGTCCGGCTTGGCTATCGTGTTGTGCGCCGGGCCGGGCTTGCCGCCGTACTTCTTGACGGGCGGCTTGGGGCCGTCGGGCCCGTCCGGGTCGTACATGGTGGTGTCGTCGACCTTGTCGCCGAAGTCGACGAGGATCGTGAAGATCTTGTCGGTCTTCTCGCGGCCGAGCTCGACGTACTTGCCCCTGCCGAGCTGGACGACCTTCGAGGCGCCGCGCTGTTCGGTCCGGGCGTCCCCGGATATGACCTGCTCCAGCGCCGCCTTGCGCTGGGCCTCCTGCTTCTTGCTGAACGGGCCCTTGAGGTCGTGCTCGACGTTGCTGCCGACCTGCGCCGGGTCGTGGCGCTCGACGGGAGCGGGGCCCCGGTCGGCCGGGCCGGTCACGCCCGCCGCCTGCGCGACCCCTGCCATCAGGGTCGCGGTGCCGACGGCCGCGACCACGACGGACACTGCGGCGGATCTGGCGATCCTCCGTTGGCTGCTCTTCACTTGTGAATGTCCTCCCCAGTAAGAACTGTGGAGGTATTTGACCGGAGAGAAGCAAGAAAAGACAGACCTTGACTGCACACCGCTGAGCAAGTACGTTATGCGATCTTTAACTTGCGGATATCGGATGACAACGGGCGCGCCGGTCTCGTGTTCTGACGGGCCGACGACCCTGTGCGCCCCTTGTGCTCCCAGCACCGTGGGTTAGGTCACGCTTACTGGCAGTTCCCTCAGGGCAGAGAGCCCCGTAGAGTCGAATAGCGGTACGCACCAGCCCGGCTCTGCCCCCCTTATGTCGATGCCTTGAGGACGGATCCCGCCATGCCGCGTCCGACTCCTGCACAGATCGCCTACGGCTCGGCCACCGTGGTCATCTCGACCGTCGCCCTGTTGCTGCTGTCACCGACGGTGTCGGGCGGCACGGCGGCGGTCGTGGCTCTCGCCGCCCTCGCCCTGGGACTCGCCGTCGCCTTCGCGGTCCCCCGCCGGCAGGCCCGGGCCGCGGCCCGCCCCGCCGGGCGCCCCGCGACGCCCGCGCGCGCCGCGGCGCCCGTGGGACGGGCGGCGACGCACGCCGTGGGAGAGCACTCAGTGCACGGCTGAGACCACCACTGTCTTGGCCGCCTTGTCGTGGAGGCACTGGTGGTACGGCTCGTCCCAGGTGCACCACAGCACGTTGACGAGCCAGAAGACGAAGCCGCAGCACGGCACGATCTGCGGCAGGGAGTAGACGGCGGCGCGCGTCCAGCCGGGGGTTCCCGCGGGGATCGCGCCGTTCTCCAGCATGCCCACGCGGATCTTCATCAGCATCTTGCCGACGGTCTGCCCGCGCGAGGTGAGCATCAGGCCCTCGTAGACGAAGTAGACGACGGAGATGATGATGCCCAAGCCCGTGGACCTGCCCTGGTCGTTCCACGGGTGGTGACCCCAGTACGCGCCGTAGAAGACCGCGCTGACGGGGATGCTCACGAGCAGGCCGTCGACGATGCGCGCGATCAGCCGCTTGAAGCGGCTCGCCAGCGGCGGCATGCCCGCCAGGGGGTCGGGCGCGCCGAACGAGGCGCCCCCGCCCCCAGCGGCCGCGCCCGGGTAGGGCGGGGGCTGCGCCCCGGGCTCCGGCGGGCGCTTGCGGAACGGATCGTCGTCGGGCGGCTGCTCCGGCTGATCGGTGCTCATGGCCCGAGTAGAACCCAGCCCCCCGTCCGGCGCATCCGGCCGTATGCCGTCCGGGTCAGCCGTCCCGCCCGTCGTCCGCGGACGCCACGAACGTGCCGGCGGCCTTGTCGTGCCAGCACTGTCGCCAGGGCCGGTCGAACAGGCACCACAGCGCGTTGACCACGCCCACGGCGAGCACGCCCAGCCCGCCGTAGACCAGCCACCTCCGCAGCGTCCGGCCGAAGGAGGGGGTGTCGTGCGACTCGATGTCCAGCACCCGCAGGCCGAAGAGCTTCTTGCCCGGCGTGCGCCCCCACTTGGCGGTCGGCAGCGCCTCGTACAGCACGCCGACGACCAGCAGCACGGCCGCCACGATCGCCAGGTAGGTGCCCGTCGTGCCGTCGATCAGCCAGACCGTCACCGTCCGGCCGGTCTGCCGGGCCTGCTCCACCTTGGCGTCGATGTGCTCGACGGACTTGCCCCACAGCGGCACGCCCACGGCCGACACGACCGCGCCCAGCACCACCGTGTCCAGCAGCCGTGCGGCGAGCCGCCGCCCCAGCGGCGCCGGGCGGCCCTGCGCCCGCGCGGCCCGCAGGAACGGGTCGTCCACGGGCGGCTTCCAGGGCATCACCCCTTCGCCCGCGCCGGGTTGCGGCTGCTGCTGGGCCAGCTGGTGCACCTGCTGCGCCCAGCCCACGGGCCGGTCGGCGGACGGGGCGGGCGCGGAGGCCGGGGCCTGGGCCTGGGCCTGGGAGGGGACCGCGGCGGCGGGCACCGGGGCGCTCTCCTCGCGCCGCACGGGCAGCGAGGCCGCGCGCAGCGGCTCGGCCGGCGGCTCCTCGGTGCGCGGGCCGGGCCACGCCTGCGCGGCGGGCACGGCCGCCGGGGCGGGCTCCGCGCGCTGCTCGCCGACCGCCGGCCGCGTCTGCGGGCCGCTGGGGGCCGCACCCTGCGGCCGGGGCCGCATCTGCAGCGTGCCGCGGCCCGGGGCGCCGGACGCCGGGGCGCCGCCGTCCGCCGGGGCCGCCGCCGCGTCGGGGGCGCCGGCGGGGGGTAGCCGCGGGTCGCGGGCCTTCGGCAGGGCGGAGGCGTGCTCGGGGGCGGCAGAGGAGGCGTCGCCCCAGGAGACCCGACGGTCGTTCTCGCCGCCGAAGCCGTCCTGCCGGGTGGCGTCGGCCTGCCAGGCGCCGCCCCGCGCGGCCCGCTCCTGCCCGGGCTCCGGCTCCTCGTCCAGGAACACCGGACCCGTCTCCTCCGCCGGGCGCCCCGCCGTCTGCGGGGCCTGCCGCGCGGTGGGCGGCACGGGTGCCGCGAGCGCGGGCAGCGACGCGGCCACCGAGGCGGGCGGCGCGGGCATCGGCTCGCCCTCGGCGGGCGCGGGCCGGCTGGTGCCGGGCACCCAGGCGGTGCCGCTCCAGTAGCGGATGTAGCCGGGGATGGACGGGTCGGGGTAATAGCCTGGCCCGGGCACATTCCCATCAAGGCTGGGTGAGGTCATCGACGCCCCCAACTCCGTTCATGAACAACACTCTTGACCTGTCCGCCGTCTCCGGCATCGACGACCCCTGATCGCATGGTGACGCGAGCGGGGACGGACCACGACCCTCGAATCGAGCACGGGGTACGCGTCCTGCGTACCACAGCGGCCGGGAGCCGCCTCCGCCTGTCCTGGACGACATTAACGAAGAACGGACGACCAGGAAGAAGGAGACCAACCGAAAGTCCGCGTTCGAGCGACCGCGAGAAGACATCGGAGCCAAGTGCACGGCACCCGGTCGGGATAAATTCGCAAAACTGTACGAAGAGCATCGCGCAGGCGTCCGGGAGAAGCGCGAGATCACTCGACCGGATGGCGCCACCGGCCGGATCATCGTGCTTCCGCGGCTTCCGGCCCGTCGGCATGGACGACGAGAGCCTCCCAGGATGGGCACTGTTGGGGCAGGTGTGACGAGTGGGGGGACGGCCCCACCCACGGCGACATTCCCTTTCCGCGGCCGGAGGGTGGCCGGGTCGTGACGTGTCACCCCTCCGCGACGTCCATCGACTCTCTTGCCTCATGACGTCGAATCTGCTGCGAGTCGATGCGAAGACCATCACCGCCATGGCGCAAACCGATCGGCTTCGGATGCAGCCGCGATACGTTCGTTGTATCCACCACCGATCAAACACAAAGAGGACTCCATGGAATACAAAAGCTGGATGTGCCCGATTTGCGGATGGCTCTACGAGGAAGAAATGGGACTTCCGGAAGAGGCCATTGCCCGGGGGACGCGGTGGGTGGATGTGCCCGCCGACTGGACGTGCCCTGAAAGTGGGAACCCCAAGAAGGATTTCGAGATGGTCCAGGTCTGAACCCACCGCCCCGGGGCACCCGCGGCCCACCGGACAGCCCGGAGAAAACGCCGGCGACGGGTCCTTCCGCCGAGACAAGCAAATGGTCCGGTTCCAGCGCCCGGGCACGCCACGGGCCCCCGTATCTCCCAGTCGCCCGGCCCCGCGCCCCAAGAAAGGCCCGGAACAGCCTTTGCCGGCAGCACGGCACCCTTGGTCGGGTCCCCTTGACCGGCCGGCTGCGCGTGCGAACTCCGAGCGCTCACTGAACGGCCCCTGCCTTTACGTGCCTCTCCCCGGGGCCGGACCACTCACACGTGCGACTGTCCCGCCGCCCGGAAAAAAATCCCGCCGGTCACGTGAAGCCGCGTCATGACCCGGGCTACGCACGCTCTCTACGGTTGCGGGTCCTCGTGCGCGCGGCGTGCCGTGCGGGGCGCGAGGAGCCGTGCACCGAGGAAGCACGGCAGAGAGGGCGCACTGATGCACATCGTGGTGGAACGATCGCTGGACCTCGACATGGTGCTGTCGGCGGGGCGCAGCATCCCGGTACCGGCCCGGCTGAGCTATCGCTCGGCCGATCCGCTGGCCGTCCACATCACCTTCCACGTCCGCTCGGACAGGCCGGTGACCTGGACCTTCGCCAGGGACCTGCTGGTGGAGGGGGTGTTCCGGGCGGTCGGCGAGGGGGATGTGCGGGTGTTCCCGGGCATGGAGGCGGGACGGGCGGTGGTGGGCGTGGCGCTGTCCTCGCCGGAGGGACGGGCCCTGCTCAGGGCGCCCGCGGGCCCGCTGGCCCAGTGGCTGGAACGGACGTTGCGGGCGGTGCCGGCGGGGGCGGAGCGCGGGTGGCTCGCGCTCGACGAGGGCCTGGCGGAGCTGCTGGCCTCCGGCGCGTGAGCGGGGGCTGGAGGAGGGAGCGGGAGTGGCCCCTTCGGGTGCGGTCAGGTGGCGGCGGGGAACCCGATGGAGTGATCGCCGGGAACGTCCAGCACCTTGCCGGGGTTGAGCAGCCCGAGCGGGTCGAAGACGGCCTTGATGCCGCGCTGCACCTCCATGGCGACGGGGCCCGCCTCGCGGGCCAGCCACTCCTTCTTCAGCAGGCCCACGCCGTGCTCGCCGGTGATGGTGCCGCCCAGCTCCAGGCCCAGCGCCATGATCTCCTCGAAGGAGGCGCGGGCCCGCCGCGCCTCGTCGGGGTCGGCGGGGTCGAAGCAGACGACGGGGTGGGTGTTGCCGTCGCCGGCGTGCGCGCACACGCCGATCGTCAGGTCGTGCGCGCGGGCGATGGCGGCGGTGCCCTCCAGCATGGCGGCGAGCTGCGAGCGCGGCACGCACACGTCGTCGATCATCGTGGCGGGCCGGAGCCTCTCCAGGGCGGGCAGGGCCAGCCGGCGGGCTTCGAGCAGCAGGTCGGACTCGGCCGCGTCCTCGGCGGGGACGACCTCGGTGGCTCCGGCGTCCGTGCACAGGGCGGCGACGGCGGCGAGGTCGGGGGCGGGGTCGGGGGTGTCGAAGGCGGCGAGGAGGAGGGCCTCGGTCGTCTCCGGAAGGCCCATCTTGGCCAGGGAGTTGACGGCCTGGACACAGGTGCGGTCCATCAGCTCCAGCAGGGACGGCGCGTGGCCGCGCGCCATGATCTGCCGTACGGCCTCGCACGCCGCCGCGGCGGACGGGAACTCTGCGGCCAGGGCGAGCTGCGCGGGAGGGGCCGGCCGGAGCGCCAGGACGGCCCGTACGACCACGCCCAGACTGCCCTCGGAGCCGACGAACAGGCGGGTGAGGTCGTAGCCGGCGACACCCTTGGCGGTGCGGCGGCCGGTGGTCAGCAGCCGGCCGTCGGCGAGGACCACGTCGAGGCCGAGGACGTATTCGGCGGTGACCCCGTACTTGACGCAGCACAGCCCGCCGGAGGCGGTGCCGATGTTGCCGCCGATCGTGCACTGCTCCCAGCTGGAGGGGTCCGGCGGGTAGCAGAGGCCGTGTTCGGCGACGGCGCGGGAGAGGACGGCGTTGACGACGCCCGGCTCGACGACCGCGATCCGCTCGACGGGGTCGATCTCCAGGATCCGGTCCATCTTGACGAGGGAGAGGACGATGCAGCCGTCCGTGGCGTTGGCGGCCCCGGACAGGCCCGTGCGGGCGCCCTGCGGCACGACGGGCACGCGCAGGGCGGTGGCCGTCCGCAGGACGTGCTGCACCTGTTCGACGGTGCGGGGCAGGACGACCACGGCCGGGGCGCCGGCGGCGCAGAAGCCCGCCATGTCGCGTCCGTAGGAGCCGGTGACGTCGGGGTCGGTGAGGACGGCCTCGGCGGGCAGCCCTTCGCGCAGGAGCTCGGTCAGATCGCCCATGCCCTCACCCTGCCACCCGGGGGCGGCAGGGGGAAGATCGCGAACGCGTCAGGGGTGCGGGACCGTCAGAGGTTGCCCCGCCGCTCCTGCTCGCGCTCGATGGCCTCGAAGAGGGCCTTGAAGTTGCCCTTGCCGAAGCCCATGGAGCCGTGGCGCTCGATCATCTCGAAGAAGACGGTCGGCCGGTCCTGCACGGGCTTGGTGAAGATCTGCAGCAGGTAGCCGTCCTCGTCGCGGTCGGCGAGGATCTTCAGCTCGCGCAGCGTCTCGACGGGCACGCGGGTCTCCCCGACCCACTCGCCGAGCGTGTCGTAGTAGGAGTCCGGGGTGTCCAGGAACTGCACGCCGGCGGCCCGCATGGCCCGTACGGTGGCGACGATGTCGTTCGTGGCGAGCGCGATGTGCTGGACGCCGGGGCCGCCGTAGAACTCCAGGTACTCGTCGATCTGCGACTTCTTCTTGGCGATGGCCGGCTCGTTGAGCGGGAACTTCACCTTGCGGGTGCCGTCGGCGACGACCTTCGACATGAGCGCGGAGTACTCGGTGGCGATGTCGTCGCCCACGAACTCCTTCATGTTGGTGAAGCCCATGACCTTGTTGTAGAAGGTGACCCACTCGTCCATCCGGCCGAGCTGGACGTTGCCCACGCAGTGGTCGATGGCCTGGAAGTTCCGCTTGGCCGGCGGCTCGACGATCGGGTCGGCGGCGGCGTAGCCGGGCAGGTAGGGGCCGGTGTAGCCGGCGCGCTCGACGAGCGTGTGGCGGGTCTGGCCGTAGGTGGCGATGGCGGCGAGGACGACCGTGCCGTGCTCGTCCGACACCTCGTACGGCTCGGTCAGGCCGGTGGCGCCGTGCTCGACGGCGTAGGCGTACGCGGCACGCGCGTCCGGGACCTCGATGGCCAGGTCGACGACGCCGTCACCGTGCTCGGCGACGTGCTCGGCGAGGAACCGGCCGTGCTCGGTGGTCGCCTTGATCACGGTGGTGAAGACGAACCGGGCGCCGCCGGACTCCAGGACGTAACTCGCCGTCTCGCGGCTGCCGTTCTCCGGTCCGCGGTAGGCGACGCGCTTCATGCCGAAGGCGGTGGAGTAGTAGTGGGCGGCCTGCTTGGCGTTGCCGACGGCGAAGACCACCGCGTCCATCCCCTTGACCGGGAAGGGGTCGGCCTGCCGTTCGGTGGAGAGGGTGTGATCCGTGGTCTGAGTCATGGCCGCAGGGTCCCTCCGATCCACAAGGTGCGCAATAGTTTGCGTATCTGCTGGGCAATGTGCCCAGCGGTTTCCCGGTGGTGCCGGACGTTCTGTACAGGATGACCACGAGAGGTGGGTCAGGGTGATCGATCGTTTGGACGGCAGGCTGATCGAGCTGCTCGCGGAGGAGCCCCGCATAGGCGTGCTGGAGGCCTCCCGGCGGCTGGGCGTGGCCCGCGGCACGGTGCAGGCGCGGCTGGACCGGCTCCAGGCGCAGGGGGTGATCCGCAGCTTCGGCCCGCAGGTCGATCCGGCGGCGCTGGGCTATCCGGTGACGGCGTTCGCGACGCTGGAGATCAAGCAGGGCCAGGGCGCGGACGTCCGCACCCACCTGGCGTCGGTCCCCGAGGTGCTGGAACTGCACACCACCACCGGGCACGGCGACATGCTGTGCCGGCTGGTGGCGCGCTCCAACGCCGATCTCCAGCGGGTGATCGACCGGGTGGTGGGCTTCGAGGGCATCGTCCGGGCGTCCACGGCGATCGTCATGGAGAATCCGGTGCCGCTGAGGATCATCCCGCTGGTGAAGCAGGCGTCGGAGGACTGAGGGCTTCAGGACCTGGGGCTTGAGGACTGCGGGCCGGGGACCGCGCCGGGGGCGGGGGCGTGCCGCCGCGTGCCTACGACCCGCAGGTGGGCACGCGCTGCCCGGCCGCCAGGTTCCGCAGGGACGACACGGCGTCCTTGAGGTCGGTCACCGGGATCAGCCGCATGCCCTTGGGCAGCTCGGCCTGCGCGTCCGAGCACTCCCCCTTGGGCACGAGGAAGACGGTGGCGCCGTCCCGCCCGGCCGCCTGCGTCTTGAGGGAGACGCCGCCGACCGCGCCGACCGTGCCGTCCGGCTCGATGGTGCCGGTGCCGGCGATGCTGCGCCCGCCGGTCAGGTCGCCGCCGCGGCCGTCGCCGTCGAGCTTGTCGATGATGCCGAGCGCGAAGAGCAGCCCGGCGCTGGGGCCGCCGACGTCGGCGAGGCTGAGGTCGACCTTCACGTCGCCGGGCGACCGGTGGAGGTAGCGCAGGGCGGCCTGGGAGGCGGCGTCCTGGGACTTCTCCATCTCGGCGACGTTGTGCCGCTCGATCTGCTCGTCGGACTGGCCGGCGGGGTAGACGGAACCGCGCGGCATCACGGCCCGGTCGGTGCGGAACCAGCTGTCGGCCACGTCGCCCAGGCTGACGTCCGTGCCGGGGCCGGTGGCCTCGATGGTGGTCATGCGCAGTTGCCCGGTGGTCCGGCGGGTCTCCGCCCCGGTGATGGTGATCACCGGCTTGTTCTTGTGCTCGCCGAGCACGTTCGCCGTGGTCGACCCCGGCTGGGCGATGACGAAGGGCAGCGGCACCGACGCGGCCACCGCGAGCAGGGCGACGACGGGCACGGCACAGAGGGCGAGCGTACGGGTGCGCTTGTTCTTCGCGGCCGCCGGCGCGGACGGGGTCTCAGCTGGCATGCTGCGAATCTAGTTGACGCGTGAGTCGGCCGCGGCACGTGGGCGGCCCGGTGGGGGCGGGCCACGAGCGGCCCGGGTGCCGGACGCGGGCGGCCAGGGCCGCCCGCGGCCGGTGCCGGCGCCGGCCGGAGGCCGGCACGCCGGGGCTACCGCAGCGCGTCCGCCACCTCCTTCGCCGCCTCCATGACCCGGGGCCCGACCCGCTGGGGGATCGTGTCGGCGAGCATGACCACGCCGACGCTCCCCTCGATCCCGCTCACGCCGAGCAGGGGCGCCGCCGCCCCGCTCGCCCCGGCCTCCAGTTCGCCGTGGGTGAGCGCGTACCCGGGGTCGTCGACCTCGCCCCGGCGGGCGGCGAGTATCGCCCGGCCGGCCGCGCCACGGTCCAGGGGGTGCCGGAACCCGGCGCGGTAGGCCACGTGGTAGTCGGTCCAGGTCGGCTCGACGACGGCGACCGCGAGCGCCTCGGCGCCGTCGACGAGGGTGAGATGGGCGGTGGCCCCTATGTCCTCGGCCAGCGATCTCAGGGCGGGCAGGGCCGCCTCCCGCACCAGCGGGTGCACCTGCCTGCCGAGCCTGAGCACGCCGAGGCCCACCCTGGCCCGGCCGCCGATGTCGCGGCGCACGAACGCGTGCTGTTCCAGGGTGGCCAGCAGACGGTAGACGACCGTGCGATTGACGCCGAGCTTGGTGGACAGCTCGGTGACGGTCAGACCGTGATCGGTGTCGGCGAGCAGTTTGAGGACGCGCAGTCCTCTGTCGAGCGTCTGCGAAGTCTCCGCGGTCACGACGCCCCTCCTCCGATGAGGGCGGCCCTCGTCACGGTGGGGTGCGCCGCCGGTCCCGTCCGGCAGCGCGCGAAGAGAGGCCGCCGGTGGTTTGACGCATGGTCCGGCTGCGCTCCGCGGCGGCGCTGCCACGGGGCGTGTGCGTGACCGGCACCGTAGCGCCGCCGGTCCGCTCAGCGGAAGAGTCTGCCCACAATCCGGGCATGGCGCGGGGAAAACACGGGACTTGGGCGCAGAGGTGGGACGACGCGCCGCGGAGATGCGGCAGGCCGGCCGGGGTCGCCGGCGGCCTGCCGCCCGTGCGGAGGCGCCCCTGCCCCGCGCTCGGCGGCCGTCGCGGACGGGTGATCACGCCCGTGTCCGCGCTGCCGCGCTGCCGGCTGCCGCAGAGGGCTGATCACGCCCGTATCCGCCCTCCGCACGGCGGCGGGGCCCGGACGTGTCGTCCGGGCCCCGCCGCGTCGCTCAGGTCACTTCATGCGGGTGGCCCACTCGCGCACCTTGTTGATGCGTTCGGTGAGCTGCCCCGCCGTGGCCTCCGCCGACGGCGGACCGCCGCAGACCCGGCGCAGCTCCGTGTGGATCACACCGTGCGGCTTGCCGCTCTGGTGGACGTACGCGCCGACGAGGGTGTTGAGCTGCTTGCGCAGCTCCAGCAGCTCCTTGTGCGTGACCACCGGCCGCCGCTCGGCCGGGATCTCCAGGAGGTCGGCCTGCTCGTCCGGCTTGCGGCGGCTGTGCGCGATCTGCCGGGCCTGCCGCTTCTGGAGCAGCAGCTGCACCTGCTCGGGCTCCAGCAGGCCGGGGATGCCGAGGTAGTCCTGCTCCTCCTCGCTGCCCGGATGGGCCTGCATGCCGAACTCGGCGCCGTCGTAGAGGACCCGGTCGAAAACGGCGTCGGACTCCAGGGCCTCGAAGGGCAGCATGTCCTGCTCGCCGGTGTCCTCGTCCTGCTGCTTGTTCGCCTCGTCCATCTCCTTCTCGGACTCGGCGTACGGATCCTCCTCGCCCTCCTTCTTGGGCTTGTCGAGGACGTGGTCCCGCTCGACCTCCATCTCGTTGGCGAAGGTCAGCAGCGTCGGGATCGTCGGCACGAAGACGGAGGCGGTCTCACCGCGCCGCCGGGAGCGCACGAAGCGGCCGACGGCCTGGGCGAAGAACAGCGGCGTGGAGATCGTCGTCGCGTACACGCCGACCGCGAGGCGCGGCACGTCCACGCCCTCGGACACCATACGGACGGCGACCATCCACCGGGAGCCGTCCTGCGAGAAGTCGTCGATGCGCTGGGAGGCGCCGCTGTCGTCGGACAGGACGAGCGTGGCGCCCTCACCGGTGATCTCCCGGATGAGCTTGGCGTAGGCGCGGGCCGACTCCTGGTCGGAGGCGATGACGAGCGCGCCGGCGTCGGGGATCGACTTGCGCACCTCGGTCAGCCGCTGGTCGGCGGCGCGCAGCACGTTCGGCATCCAGTCGCCGCGCGGGTCGAGGGCGGTGCGCCACGCCTGCGAGATCGCGTCCTTGGTCATCGGCTCGCCGAGCCGGGCCTCCAGCTCGTCGCCCGCCTTGGTGCGCCAGCGCATGTTGCCGCTGTACGAGAGGAAGATGACCGGCCGCACGACGCCGTCGCCCAGCGCGTTGCCGTAGCCGTAGGTGTAGTCGGCGGCGGAGCGGCGGATGCCGTCGTTGCCCTCTTCGTAGGTGACGAAGGGGATGGGGTTGGTGTCGGAACGGAAGGGGGTGCCGGTGAGGGCGAGCCGCCGGGTGGCCGGCTCGAACGCCTCCAGGCACGCCTCGCCCCAGGACTTGGAGTCGCCGGCGTGGTGGATCTCGTCGAGGATGACGAGCGTCTTGCGCTGCTCGCAGCGGTTGCGGTGCAGCATGGGCCGCACGCCCACACCGGCGTAGGTCACGGCGACGCCGTGGTACTCGCGGCCCAGCGGGCCCGCGCTGTACTCCGGGTCGAGCTTGATGCCTATGCGGGCGGCGGCCTCCGCCCACTGCTTCTTCAGGTGCTCGGTGGGCGCGACCACGGTCACCTGCTGGACGACGTGGTGGTGCAGCAGCCAGGACGCGAGGGTGAGGGCGAAGGTGGTCTTTCCGGCGCCCGGGGTGGCCACGGCGAGGAAGTCGCGCGGCTGCGTCTGGATGTACTTCCCCATCGCGCCCTCCTGCCAGGCGCGCAGCTTGTTCGCGGTACCCCAAGGGGCCCGGCCGGGGAAAGCGGGCGAGAGATGGTGGTTCGCGGTGGTGGTAGTCACGGTCTCCGTCGGCTGGTCGGCGAATCGGCAACCGCGTCAGCCTACCGGTGCTCCGTGCGCCCTTCGGGTGGCGCGGACGGGGCTCACCCGAGGGTGGGACCGAGGTCACACGGCGACGCCGGCCGGTCGCGGCGCCTACCCGCCGGCCGCCCCTTGGTCCCTCGGCCTCAGCCGGGTGGCCGCCCACGCGCCGGCCAGCCCGGACGCCGCCGCGAGGGCGAAGACGGCGACGAAGGCGAGGGGCGGGGCCGCCGCGGTGCCGTCTTCCGCGGCGGCGACGGAGGCGCCGCCGGACGAGACGAAGAGCACACCCGCCAGGCCGACGAGCGTGATGCTGCCGAGCGCGTCGGAGACCTGGAGGGAGGCGGAGTTGGCGCCCTCCTCACCGGGCCGGGAGAGGCGGAGCGTCAGGACCGAACAGCTGGAGATCGTCAGACCCATGCCGTAGCCGACGAGGAGCCACGAGAGGGCCACCAGACCCACGGGCACCGCGTCGATCAGCACCAGCGGCACCGCCGCCACCGCCAGGGCCTGCACGGCCATGCCGAGGGCCGACAGCCGCTCCCGGTGGCGCTCCAGGCGCGGGCGGCTCTGGGTGTACGAGCCGAGCGCCCAGGTCAGCCCGCCCCCGGTGAGGGACAGCCCGGCGAGCGTGGCCGACATCCCGCGCTCGGTCACCAGCATCAGCGGGACGAAGGTCTCGGCGGCCAGGAAGGAGCCCTGGGCCAGGCCGCGCAGCAGCAGCACCGACGGCAGACCACGCCCGGCCCGGAAGGTGCCGGCCGGCAGCAGGCGCAGTACGCACGGCACGAGCAGGGCGAGGCCGGCGACCGCGGGCAGGAGGGACAGCGGCCGCAGCTCCTGCCCGGCGTACTGCAGGAGGCCGGCGCCCGCGGCGACGCCGAGCGCGAGGAGGACGCGGCGCCCGTCCACCGACCCGGTGCGCTCGGAGGGCGGCAGCTTGCGCAGGGCCGGCAGCATCACGGCGAGGGGCAGGGCGATCAGCACGGGGATGGCGAGGAAGACCCACCGCCAGCCGACGTTCTCCGTCACCGTGCCCGCCACCACCGGCCCGACGATGACCGGCACCACCCACGCCGCCGAGAACGACGCGATCACCGCCGGCCGCAACCGCTCCGGGTAGGCCCGCCCCACGACCACGTAGAGGGCGACGATCACCAGCCCCGAGCCCAGGCCCTGGACGCCCCGGGCGGCCACGAACATCCACATCCGCTGCGCCGAACCGGCGCCCACCAGCCCGGCGCCGAAGGCGGCTATGCCGGTGAAGAGGGGCGTCAGCGGGCCGGTGCGGTCGCACCACTCCCCCGACAGCGTCATGGCGAAGAGGCTGGCGGTGAAGAAGGCGGAGAAGGAGAACGCGTACAGCCCGACGCCGTCGAGCGCGCGGGCCGCGACGGGCATCGCGGTGTTGACGGCGCTGGCTTCGAACGCGATGAGGGAGACGACGGTGATGATCCCGAGGGTCAGGGCGCGGTGGCGGCGCCCGAGGACGCCGTCGCCGGTCCCCCGGTCGGCGGCGTCTGCGTCGGTGGCGGTCATGGCGAGAAGCGTAGGAAGCGGAGGGCTCGCGCCGCGCCTGTCCGGCGACCGGACTTCCGTCGTCCGTAAGCCCTACGCCGAAGGGCCGGGAGGCTCTGCGCCGGCGGATCCGGGAGGCGCCACGCCGAAGGGCCCGGCGGGGGTCCGCCTACGACCTGCGTCCCTCCAGGCCCGCCCCCGGCCACGACCTGCCCTCGTGCACGACCCCACGACCCCACCCCCGGCTACGCCCCGGTCGGGGCCCGGCGGTCGTTGCCGGGCCCCGTCCCCTCCTCGGGTTCCGGCGCGGGGAACCGGCCGGACGTCAGGTGGTGAGCAGCACGCCCCCGTACGAGACCCCCGCCACGACCACCCACGAGCACAGCCCCAGCGCGGCGACCCGCCCGCCGGTGCGGACCAGTGAGGGCAGGTGGACGGCGCTGCCGAGGCCGAAGAGGGCGGCGGCGAGCAGCAGTTCCTGGGCGTGCTGGGCGGCCTCCAGGCAGCTGCCGGGCACCCAGCCGGTCGTCCGCAGCGCGACCGCCGCGAGGAAGCCGACGACGAAGAGCGGTACGAGGGGCGGCCGCTTGCCGGAGGTCCCGGACGCCCCGGCGGCCTGCCCTCCGCTCCGGCGGCGGTGGCGCGCGGACACGGCGACGGCGGCGACGAGGGGCGCGAGCAGCGCCACGCGCATCAGCTTGACCAGCACCGCGTCGCCGAGCGCCGCGGAACCGGCCGTCTGGGCGGTGGCCACGACCTGGCCGACGTCGTGCACGCTGGCTCCGGCCCAGCGCCCGAACTGCGCGTCGTCGAGGCCGAGCGGGTGGTGCAGCAGCGGCAGGACGGCGATGGCGAGCGTGCCGCACAGCGTCACCAGGGCCACGGACGTGGCCACGTCCTCCTCGTCGCTGCCCGACACCTCGCTCACGGCGCCGATCGCGGAGGCGCCGCAGATGGAGTAGCCGGTGGCGATCAGCAGGGGCTGGTCGCCGCGCAGCCCGAGCCGGCGGCCCAGCCACAGCGTTCCGAAGAACGTCGCCACGACCACCGCCACGACCATCGCCGCGGTCGCCCAGCCGAGGCCGAGCACGTCGTCCAGGCTGAGCTTGAGGCCGAGCAGCACGATGCCGACGCGCATGAGCCGCTTGCCCGCGAGCGTCAGCCCCGGCTTTCCGGCGCCACGCACGCGTGCCCGGATGCCGGGCACGTGCGCGGCGGCGATGCCGAGGACGACGGCGGCGGTGAGCATGGGGACCGCGGGGACGAGCCGGTGCACGGCCCAGGCGAGGGCCACGCCCACGGCGGCGAAGGCGAGACCGGGCAGGTTGCGGGTGGACTTGCCGGCGGGCTGGCGGGGCCGGTCCGCGGCGGAGGGCCCGGTGGCCGAGGGGGCCCCGGCGCCCGGCGGCCGGCCCCCGGTGCGGGCCTCGTCCGGGCGGGAGCCCTTGGTCCGGGAGTTCTTGGTGTGGGAGTTCTTGGTGTGGGAGCCGAGGAGCGCCATCGGGCGACGACCGCCTCAGGCCTCGTCGGCCGGCGGCTCGTACACGCGCCGCACGCTGGAGCCGAGGCGGGCGACGTCCGCACCGTAGATGTGGAGGGAGATCGCGGTGGACGAACAGGCGTTGCGCACCAGGTGGATGTCGCCGGGCGGGGCGAAGCCGCAGACGTCGCCCACGCGGTTGACCACCGTTTCGGTCGCGACGAGCCGGGTGCCGTCGCCGTCGGGGACCAGGCGGTAGCGGCGCTCGCTCTCGGTGCCCTCGTAGACGCCCGTGACGCACCACGAGACGTGGTCGTGGATGGTGGTCCGCTGCCCGGGCAGCCAGACGAGCGCGACGACCGAGAAGCTGCCGTCGTCCTCCACGTGGAGGATGTGCTGGCGGTAGTGGTCGGGGTCGCCCTCGCGCTGTCCGGCGGTGAGGAGACCGGGGTCGTGGAGGTGCGCCGCGAGGCACCGGCTGACCAGGGACGCCGTCTCGCCGGCCGGCAGGCCGCGGCCTACGGCCTCCCGGACGTCGCCGACCAGCAGGTCGAGGCGTGCGGTCGTCGGGGGTGCGGTAGGTGTGGTCATATACGCAGCGTCGGATGATTCATCCATCACGTCCAACGACAGTTCTTTGCCGGGGGCCAAACATCGGCTTATGGGTCGCTGGTACGCGGCCCCTGACGCGGGGTCAGCAGCCGACGCGCCGTGCGGCGACCGCCTTCAGCTCGTCGAGCACGAGCGCGGTGGCGGGGATCTTGAGGTGCTCGCGCAGGACGTACGCGGAGACCTGGCGGCGGGAGGCGGGGTCCAGGGCCCGGCCGGTGATCTTGTCGTGCCGCAGGAAGGACAGCACGAGCCCGGGCATCATCGCGACGCCGAGCCCCTCGGCGACGAGCGACTGCACGACGAGGTTGTCGTCGGTGGTGAACGCGATGTCGGGGGCGAAGCCCTGCTCGGCGCACTCGTGCAGGAAGTTGGTGCGGCAGCGCAGACAGCCGGCGATCCAGCGTTCCTCCGCGAGGTCCGAGAGTTTGACGGCCCGTCGGCGCGCGAGGGGGTGACCCAGGGGCAGGACGACCGTCAGCTGGTCCTCGAGGAGCGGTATTTCCGCCAGTTCCTCGGGGATCTGCTCGTGCAGGCCGGGGTAGGTGAAGGCGAGGGTGATGTCGCACTCGCCCCGCACGACCCGGCCGAGCGAGTCCGGCGGTTCGCCTTCCAGCAGCTCCACCCGTACGCCCGGGTGGTCGGCGGCGAGGCGGGCCAGCGCCTCGGGTATGAGGGTGGCGCCGGCGCTGGGGAACGCGCACACCCGCACCCGGCCCGCGCGCAGCCGGGTGAGCGACGTCATCTGCTGCCGGGCGGCGGCGAGGCTGTCGAGGATCACCTCGGCGTGCCGGGCGAGGGCCTCGCCGGCCTCGGTCAGCCGCATGCGGCGGCCGACACGGGTGAAGAGCGGGGTGCCGACGGACCGTTCGAGGGCCTTCATCTGCTGGGTGATCGCGGGCTGGGTGTAGCCGAGCGCCCGCGCGGCAGCCGAGTACGACCCCGCGGTGACCACCGCGTGGAACGTCTTGATGTGCCGCGAGTCGAACACTCCGGAATCATAAGCGGAATTTGGGATGAGGCCCGTGGTGGGGTGCGGGTTGCTTTTGGACAAAGGCCCATATCCGGCATCTTCTTACTCATGCCTCACTACACGTCGTACGACGCGGTGGACCTGCACTACCGGGTGCTGGGCCCGGGCACCGGCACCCCCGTGGTCTGCCTCGCGGGCGGACCGGGCCGGGACGCCGCCTACCTCGGTGACCTGGGCGGGCTCGACGCGCACCACACGCTGGTCGTCCCCGACAGCCGCGGCACGGGGGCGTCGCCCCCGGCGCCGGACCCGGCGCGCTACGCCTTCCCGGCGCTGGCCGAGGACGTCGAGGCGCTCCGCCGCCACCTGGGGGTGGAGCGCCTCGCCCTGCTCGCCCACGACGCGGCGTGTGCGACGGCGCAGGCCTACGCGGCGGCGCACGGAGACCGCCTGTCCCGTCTGGTGCTGGTCACGCCGGGCTCACGGCTCCAAGGCGAACTCCCCACGGACGCGGAGGAGATCTTCGAGTCGCGGGCCGCGGAGGACTGGTGGGTCGACGCGTACGTGGCCGTGCACTCGCTGCCAAACGCCACCGGCCTCGACGAGGTCCGCGACCTCCTGCGCCGTGCGGCCCCCCTGGCCTACGCCCGTTGGGACGCCCCTCAGCGCGCCCACGCCGCCACCGAACCGGACCAGCTCGGCCCGGTCCCCCGCGCGGGCTTCTGGCAGGGCGTGGACGAGGCGACGCGCCGGGCGCTGCTGCGGCGCCTGCGGGAGGTCGCGTGCCCGGTGCTGGTGGTGACGGGCGACCGTGACGCGGTGTCCGGCATGCGCGCGGGCGAGGCGGTCGCGGCGTCCTTCCCGCACGCGGTGCTGCGTCCGCTGCACGAGGTCGGCCACTACCCGTGGGTGGACGAGCCGGAGCTGTTCCGTCCGCTCGTGACGGAGTTCCTGCGGGAGACGCCCGACGGCTCGTGAACCAGGCATGTCAGTCCCGTGTCAGGGGCCGGAGCCCCGTTGAACCCCTGACGCCGGGCGCCTAAGGTCGGGAGCACCGGATGGACGACACGGCCGTGTGCCCGAATGGCTTAGGGGCTCGCCTGCAAAGCGAGTTACGCGGGTTCGATTCCCGCCACGGCCTCCAGAACTCAGAGCAGCCCCAGGTCCCTGAGCTCCTTGTGCAGGTCGGCGCGGGGGGACTCGCCGCGGGCGGCGGGAACGGCCAGGCCCTTGGAGCCGGACGGGCCTTGGGATTCCTCGGGGCCCTTGCCACCGCGGGGCTTCGCCTTCTCCACCCGGTCGCGGAAGACCCAGGCCCCGGCCACGCCGCCGACGAACCCGCCGAGGTGCCCGAGCCAGCTGATGCCGGGCGTGCCGGGGACGACCCCGGTGAAGGTGTAGGCGAAGGAGGCGGCCATCACGACACCGACGAGGCTGTCGACGAGGTGCCGGTCGAAGAACCCGCGCACCACCACGTACCCGAAGTAGCCGAAGACCAGCCCGCTGGCCCCGACCGTCCCCACGTCCGCGCGCTCGAAGAACCAGATGGCGAGTCCGCTGGTGAGGGCCACCAGCGCGGTCAGCCCGAAGAACCGCGCCACTCCGCGGTACGCGGCGAGGAAGCCGAAGATGAACAGCGGACCGGAGTTGCTCTCGATGTGCGCCCAGTTGAGGTGGAGGAGGGGTGCGGTGACGAGTGCGGGCAGCGTCTCGACGTCGCCGGAGACCAGCGCGTGCTCCCTGACGAGGGAGTAGTCGCACCCCCAGTTGACCAGCTGCACCGCCCAGAGGGCCGCCAGGAAGCCGCACATGACGAAGCACGCCTTGCGCGCCTCGGCGATCATCTGCTCAGGACTGCTCATCTCGCTCATTTCCGTTCCACCCGTTACGGCGGCCCACTCTACGTACGTGAGTGCGGCTACTCAGCCCGGATGAGCACCCGCCCCCTGACGACGCCCCGGGCCAGTCGGGTGGGATCGCCTCATGGAGAAGAACCCGCCCCCCGTGAGCCGCCGAGCGGCCGTCCGGCCCTGGCTGATCTGCCTGACCGCCCTCGCGGCCGTCTGGTGGGCGTGCGTGGCCGTGTCCGACTACTTCACCGCCGTCGCGGGCGGCCCCGTCCGGTCAGCGGAGGACTTCCGCAAGCGCGACATCGCGACCCGGCAGGCCGGCGACCGGACGGTCCGCGCGCTACGGCCGGGGGCGGGGAAGCCCGAATGGGCGAGGGCAGACGACGGCAGCACCTCGTGCGTGGACGACCTCGGCTTCGACGACGGCGACGTGACCCGCAAGCAGCCCGGGTACGTATGGCGGCTGTCCTACTCCGGCAAGGACGCCTACATGACGGACCTGGGCAAGCTCCGCGAAGCCTGGGAGGACCGCGGCCTGAAGGTGCAGGACCTGCCCCCGCCGGAACAGCTCAACCCCGCCCGCCCCCTCCCGGACTGGCCGGGCATCCGGACCACCGACGAGCACGGCGTCGCGATCCGCATGAACCTGAACCGCTACACCGGCGAACCGAACGTCACGACGGACGGCGGCTGCGTCCGCTACGACCGCGCCGCCAAGGTCACGGCCCGCACCCGCGAGGGCGCAGCGGGCGGCCACACCGCCAAGGAAGGCCGAGTCGTCTACAGGGACGGCACGGAGGTCACCATAGGCGCGGTCCAGCCCTTCACCCCGACCCCGGAGATGCTCCCCCCGTCCACCCCCACCCCCGCGCACGCCTATCGCGTGACGGTGACGGTGACCAACAAGAGCGGCGCCGCACTGGAACTACGCCGCTACGAAACGGGAGCCTGGGCCCGCACGAACCCGGACCTGACGGAGCTCTCCGCCTACACGACGGGCTTCGACACGACGAGCCCCACGAGAGTGGCGCCCGGCGAGACGACCCACTTCGAGTTCGCGTACGCCGCGCAGGAGAAGCCGCCACACCTGGACTTCGCCTTCGGCCCGGGCGACCTGCACACGCCGTACACGTGGCGGCTTGCGGTGCGGTAGGGATTTCCCTCCCCTGCTCATGAACGGCGGCGGCGGACGATGATGAAGGGAATGGCGATGACCGCACAGACAAGCACGGATGTCCCGACCACCAGAGCCGCACCTTTCGAACCACTGATTCCATCACCACCATCGTCCGCCGAGTCAGGCCCCGTCTTTTGCCCGTCCCGGCCCGAGGGTGTCTGCGGAGAGGGCGAATGGTCCGGCTTCTCAGAGAGCGGGCTCACGTCAGGCGGGCCCGGGTCGCCGGGATTCTGGAGGGCGACGCGGGGCCGGACGACGCCATAGCCGATGGTGTCGCTGCGCCTTCCCCCGCTCTTGGGGCCGCCTGCGGTGTTGATGAGGACGCGGAGCACCTGGTTGGCCGTCCAGTCGGGATGCGCGGACCAGAGGAGGGCAGCGGAGGCGGAGGCGAGGGCGGCGGCGTCGCTGGTGCCGTGGCTTGTGCAGATGTCTCGGCCGTTTGCGCACACGGCCGTCATGTCCTCCCCCGGTGCGGCAAGGTCCACCTGTGGGCCTCGCTGGGATTCCTTGGTCGCCGTGATCGTCTTGTCGACAGCTGCCACCCCGATGACACCGGGCAGGGCCGCAGGGTATTGCACGGCGTTACCCGCGTCCCCGCTGTTCCCCACTGCGGCAAACACCAGCTTCCCCCTGGCGGTTGCCTCGTGGACAGCATCAGCAAGGGGTCTCGTCAAGACATCCTGCCCCATGGAAATGTTGATGACCTTTGCTTCAGTGCCAGCCGCGTACCGAATGGCTGACGCGAGCGCTGCACCAAATTTCTCCGCGCCCTCCGCCGCGTTGCTTGCGTCGGTACCGTCCGACACCCGCAGCGGAATGATTCTGGCCCCGGGTGCCAGACCGCGCGTCCCCAGTCCCGAAAGACTCTTCCCGGTCCCGGCAATGAACTCAGCGACACGTGTGCCGTGATTGTGGGGATCACTTTCCGCGCCACCCACGTGCCCCGAGAAATCTTTCCCTTGAAGCACCCGCCCACGCAGGTCGGGGACGGACGACTCAACCCCTGTGTCGATCACGGCAACTGTGACCCCCGCCCCCGTGCTCTGCTTCCACATTTCTTCCGCATGCATTGCGTCGAGGTACCACTGCCGGGCTCGAACCCCGTCACCCTGCGCTGGCACAACCTGCGCCACGACAATCAGTGGAGCGACCGTGGCGATCAACACGCTTCGCCGGGCCGTCGTCCCAGCCCTGTCCTTGCTACGCGTGCAGGCCCCTGCTCTCTGCTCCGACATCAGTCGATCACTGGCGGCACCACCTGGAGCCCGCCTTGCGTCCAGGTCTCATCGCCCTCGACCACATAGCCCGGGCGGCCGGTTCCTTCGCGCTCCGGCTGCACCGCAGGCGTCGCGGAGCGGGAAGTCATCGTTCCCTGGGCGCCCCCGCCCCCCTGCGCCTGGGGCTCGTTCGGCCTGGCGCCTCGGTTCCGTAGAAGACCTGACCCACCAGGCGTGAAGGCCCGGGAGCCGGCTTTCCCCACACCGGCCGCAGGACGCCCCCCAGCGGTCCAACCAGGCTCGTGGGCGACACGTCGCTGCCCAGCCGCGCCCGGCTGGTTGGCGGGTACACCGGGCCCACCGGCGTAACCGCCGCCATGTCCCATAGCCGCGCGGGCCTGGCCCTGGCCACCACCCTGCCCGGGTTCTGCACCGATGACAGTGCCTCGGGGAACCCTTGCCTGTGGCAGACCCGTCTCTCGGGGAACCGGCCGTCCGCCAATGATGCCTTCATTGGGGAAGACCGGCGAAGAAACGCCGACTCGCCCTCCCACCATGCCTCGACCAGGGGTACTTGCGACACTCCGGTCGGGAAGGCGCGAGGCACTCCCCGAGCGTCCGGTTGTGGCCCCTTCTCCGCCTGGCAGACCCTTCGCCTGGAGGACCGGCATCACCGGGGGAATGCCCGGCGGCGGGAGCAGTGGAAGTCCAGTCGGAGCATCGCTCGGCTGGGCCTGCGCGGTACCGATCCCTTGCATGAGCGTGGGGCTCTGGGCCAGTGACACGCCACCGTCGACCTGAGTAGTGCCCGGATGCTGAATCGACGCTGGTGCCACGCTCGGGCTGAACTGCACATCGGCAGGCTGGTGCCTCAGTGACCCACTGCCCTCGGGGGCAGCCAGAGCCGCCATCCCTGGGCGGCCCGAGGCAGCATCGGCGGCATCGTCGGGGCCGCCGCCTGGCTCAACACGCACATCGTCGAGGTCCTTTACAGACGGCGGCATCATCCGCGCATCGATCGGCGGAAACGTAGGCCGCTCCGTCACCGAGATGTTGTGCGCCGACCACGCATACGACTGCGCCAGCTTCCGCATCAGCTGTGCCGCCTCCGCCTGGTCCGCGTCGAGGCGTTTCTGGGCGTCGTAGGCCTGCTGTTGGGACGGGCCCTGTTGTTTGAGGCCGGCGGTCTGGTCCGTGACCAGGGGGGAGGGGACGGAGCCCAGCTGATTCGGGTTGTTGTGGAGGTACGAGTCCAGCGTGGCGCGGGAAGACGCGGAGACCTCCGGCATGGAGGACTTGACGTCGCTCAACGTCGCGATCGCGTGGCCCATCCACCTGCCGGCCGCTTCGCTGAAGCCGCTCAACCGTAAGGTCGCGTTGGCCATGTCGGCGCCCCACAGGCGGAAGGCGTCCCCGCCCTCGCCCTCCCACTCGACCTCCGCCATGTGGGCCTTGAGGTCCTCGCCGACCTTCTTGATGGCCGCCGCGGCGACGTTGAGCCTGTCGCTCAACGCGCCGGCCTCGTAAGGCTTCGCGTGCTCCACCATGGCGCGCAGCTCCTGGTGGGTCTTCGACTCGAAGTCCGAGACGGTGAAGAGGCCGCTGACCCGTTGCCTGACCAGCGGGCTGACCGGGCCCGGAGGAGGAGTGCTCATCAGATCGTTCCTTCGTTGTCGCCGCGAAGCCCGGGCTGCTGGGGCCGGCCCGGCGGCTGACCTCCCGGGTGGGCCTGCCTCTGCTTCGCATGCGGGTCCAGGCTGGGGTCGTAGAGCTCCAGGGTCCGCCGCTGGATCGCCCACATGCGGTCACGGTGGGCGGCGTCGACGTTGGCGTAGCCGATCCGTGCGCCCAGGATGGCCGTGCTCAGGGCCTCGATCTGGTCGGCGAGGAGCTGCGAGAGGGTCTCCAGCTGGGCGTGGACCTCGTTGTACGCGCTGTACAAGCCGTCGGCCTCCGCGAAGTCGGCCCCCAGGTGCCCCGCCCCCAGCCGCGCTTCCGCTATGCGCGACGGTGCCGCCGCGGAGTCGCCCAGGTAGATCAGAACGCCGTCGATCCGCCCCTTGAAGCCCTTGAGCGACTCCAGCTCCGCCCGTAACTTCCCGGCCCCACCCGCGCCCACGTCCGGCCCACCTCTCCTGTCAGCCCCCGTCGGAACTCACTGTTCCCGCAAGGTTACCGATGGCCACTGACACTCACCTGAGTACACGTACTCAAATGCCCACGCAGAGGTGACGCGACTACTCAGCCCGCGCTGAGCACACCCGCCCTGCCGCCGCACCCCAACTGCGCGGTGGGATCACCTCATGGACATGGACACTCAGCGACCCACCTCTCGGACAGCCGGCCCGGCAGCCCTGCCGGACCTGGTGAGGAGTCAGCCCAACCTCGTCGGCCGCGCGTCTCTGATGCTCGCTGTCGCGTCTGCCTTCACCGCCACGTCATTCGTGGGCTTACCGCTGTCCATCGGTCTGGCCATAGCCGCGATGGTCTGCGGCTCGATCGGGCGTGGCAAGGTGAAGCGCGGTGAGAGCACCGAAGCCGCCCCCGCGAGCGTCGGCTTGGTCCTGGGCACGGTGTTGGCCGTCTTCCCGAGCGCGGTTCTCCTGTGGCTCTGGGTCTCGCTGGCCGGCACCTACAGCTGACCCCGGGGTGAGCCCGCCGCCCGCCCCTCCCCCTACTGCGCCCCCGCCGCCGTCTGCGGGCGGATCGGGAGGCGGTTGACCGGGCGGCCCGTTGCCGCGCGTACCGCCGACGCCACCGCCGCCGGTGAGGTCACCACCGGCACCGCGCTGATCGCCTTCGCGCCGAAGGGGGCGACGACGTCCCGTTCCTCCACCAGCTTCACGATGTGAATGTCCGGCGCGTCCAGTGCCGTCGGCAGGGCGTAGCCCGTGAGGTCCGGGTGGCGGACCAGGCCGGCCGTGGTGCGGAGGTTCTCCGTGAGGGCCGCGCCGATGCCCTGGGTGATGCCCGCCTCGATGCGGGCCCTCGCCTGGGCGGGGTTGAGGACGCGGCCCACGTCCTGGGCCACCGCCATCTCGACCACCCGCACCGAACCCAGCTCGATGTCGACGTCCACCACCGCCCGCACCGCGCAGAACGCCAGGCCCACGAACGCGTCGCCCTGGCCCGTGTCGTCCAGCGGTTCCGTCGGGTGGGGGCGGCACTGGGCCGTGGCCCACAGTTCCTTGCCGTCCAGGGCCTCGTCGACGGTCGTGCTCAGCACGCCGTCGTACGACGTGATCTTGCCGTCGGCGATCGACAGCAGCTCCGTCGACATGCCGAACTGGTGCGCCAGGGGTTGCAGCAGCTGTGTGCGGACCATGCGTGCCGCCCGCTCCACCGCACCGCCCGACACCCACGTGTGCCGGCCGTGGGCGGCCGGGCCGCAGGGGGGCTGGTCGGTGTCCACGGGGGCGACGTGCACCTCCTCGATGCCCAGGATCTCCTGGACGATCTGGCGAGCCAGCGTCGTGAAGCCCTGGCCCGTCTCGACGGCCGCGCAGATGACCGTGGCCACCGACCCACTGACCTTCACCGTGGCCGTGGAGACCTCGTCCGCGCCCTCCGCGCCCAGCATGTGGACCATGCCGACGCCGTAGCCCACGCCGCGCCGGACGGCACCCGGTTCGCCGGCGCCCTCGGGGCCGCCCGGCAGGAGCCAGTCCTCCTCGGGGTCGTCCACCGGCAGCGCGGGGAGCGGGAAGTCGCGCACCGCGCGCAGGAGTTCGGCCACCGGCGCCGGGCAGGTGACCGTCTGGCCGGTGGGCAGGAGGTCGCCGGTCGCCATGATGTTGCGCATGCGCAGTTCGGCCGGGTCGATCCCCAGCTTGGCCGCGAGCTTGTCCATCTGACCCTCGTACGCGGCGCACACCTGCATCGCGCCCTCGCCGCGCACATGGCCGGAGGGCGGGTTGTTGGTGCGTACGGCCCAGCCTTCGACGAAGGCGTGCGGGACGACGTACGGGCCGCAGGCGAACGAGACCGCGGCGGCCAGCGCCTCGGCCGAGGAGTCGGCGTAGGCCCCGGCGTCCATCAGGATCTGCGCCTCGACCTTCACCAACTTGCCCTCGGCGTCGGCGTGGTGGCGGTAGCGCAGCAGCGTCGGGTGCCGGTGGGCGTGGCTGAGGAAGGACTCCTCGCGGGTCGCGGCGAGCTTGACGGGGTGGCCCGTGCGCAGCGCCAGCAGGCCCAGCGCGAGCTGGGTGCCCGCGTCCTCGCGGTCGCCCATGGCGCCCGGTACGCCCGTGACGACGACCTTCACGCGCTCCGGCGCCAGTGCCAGGCAGGCGGCGGCCAGGTCGCGGTCGGCGTGCGGGTCGGTGGAGGCGGTGTAGATCTCCACGCCCCCGTCGGGGCGCGGCACGGCCAGACCGGCCTCGGCTCCGATGGGCGCCGGGTCCTGGCGGCCGATGCGGTACAGGCCCTCGACCACCACCTCGCCGTGCGCGTCCGGGTCGCCGAAGCGCAGCGGGATGTGCCGGATCAGATTGCCGTCCGGGTGCAGCGGCGCGGCGGAGAACGCCGCCTCCGGGTCGGTGACGGGCTCCAGCAGCTCGTATTCGACCGCGATGGCGGCGGCGGCCAGGCGCGCGGTGTCGGGGTGGTCGGCGGCGACGGCGGCGATCGGCTCGCCGTGGTGGCGGACCAGGTCCGAGGCGAAGACCGGCCGGTCGACGACGCCCCGGCCGTGGGCGGCGTCACCCGGTACGTCCGCGTGCGTCACCACGGCCCGTACGCCCGGCATCATGGCCGCGGCGGAGGTGTCGACGGAGAGGATGCGGGCGTGCGGGTGCGGCGAGCGCAGCACCGCCGCCCACAGCAGGCCCTCGGCCCACAGGTCGGCCGCGTACGGGAACGTGCCCTGCGTCTTGGCGTCGGCGTCCGTCGCCGGTACGGAGACGCCGAGGCCGTGCGGCGGGGGCGCCGGGGCGGCCGCGGCCGGGGGCACGACGGAGGCGGTGGCGACGGATCCCGGGTCGTCGCCCGCGCCCGTCATGCCTCCCGTCCCGCCGATTCCGGCCATCCCGCCCATTCCCGTCATGCCGAAGCCCTTCCGCTGCCGTCGTCGAAGCCGCCGCCGTCGAAGCCGTCACCCTCGAAGCCGCCGGTGTCGAACGTCCCGGTCTCGAACGTCCCCGTGCTGAAGCCGCCGGTGTCGAAGTTGCCGGTCTCGAACGTGCCGGTCTCGAAGCCACCGGTCTCGAAGCCACCGGCCTCGAAACTGCCGGTGTCGAAGTTGCCGGCCTCGAATCCACCGCCCAAGGTGCCGCCGTCGAACGTGCCGCCGTCGAAGCCGCCGCCGAAACCGTCGCCGTAGCCGCCGGCCGGGCCCTCGCTGGCGCCGTCACCGAGGCTGTCGCCGAAGCCGCCGGGGTTGCCGTGCGGGCCCGTCTGGTGCGGGATGCGCGCCGTGTCGCCCCCGGGCTGCCGCGCCTGGGCTGCCTCCGCGGCCTCCGCGGCCTCCTCCTCGGCCGCGGCCGTCGCCGCGCGCTCGTCCACGACCTGGCGGACCGCGTCGAGCACGCCGCGGTAGCCCGAGCAGCGGCAGAGGTTGCCGCAGATCGCCTGGCGCGCCTCCAGCTCGGTGGGGGCGTGGTTGCCCTCCAGCAGGTCGTGCACGGTCATGGCCAGGCCGGGCACGCAGAAGCCGCACTGCACGGCTCCGCACGCGGCGAGCGCCCGCTGGACGTCGGACGGCCGGCCGTCGGCGGCCAGACCCTCGACGGTCCGGATCTCGGCACCCGCGGTCGTCGCCGCCGGCACCAGGCAGGAGGCGACCAGCCGGCCGTCGACCTGCACGGAGCACGCGCCGCACTCGCCCTGCGAGCAGCCGTCCTTGGCACCCGCGAGGCCGAGGCGCTCGCGCAGGACGTAGAGGAGGGATTCGCCGATCCAGGCGTCGGTCACCGGGCGGTCGGTCCCGTTGACACGGAGGACGTACGAGGCGCAGGGGTGCTCGTTGTGCGGGTGCGCCGGCAGGGCCTCCGCCTCGGGTTCGGGACCGGAGAATCCGGGATCGGTGAATCCGGGACCGGTGACTCCGGGACCGGCGTCAGGCACGGGGTCTGCGACGCCCTCGGACAGGGCGGCTTCGGACTCGACCCCGGAGGGAACCTCGGACGGAGCCTCGGGCGCGCCCCCGGAAACCGGCTCCGCGACCGGCTCCGCAACCGGCTCCGAAGCGAGCTCAAGACCGGGAGCAGGCTCGGACGCCGGAGCGGAAACAGAAGCAGGCCCAGACGCAGGCGCGAGCGCAGGCTCAGGCTCAGAGCCGGGCTCCGCCGCCGTCTCCGGCGCGGCGCCGCCCTCCTCCCCGAAGGTTTCCGGGCGCTCCGCGGGCTCCGCCGGCGCGCTCTGGTCGGCCAGGTCGAGGTCCTCGGCGACGAGCTCGAGTCCCGGCTGTCCGTGCTCCGGCCGGGGGTCGTTCCCCGTCCCGTGTGTCCACGCGCCGGTCGGGTAGTCGCCCGTACCGGCTACGCCGCCCGGGCCCGCGCCGCGCAGCGCGTACTCGCCCGACTCCTCCACCGAGTCGTCCCCGGCGGCCGGAACGGACCACTGTCCCGCGTCGCTCCCCTCGCCGGTGGCGGCACCGGCACCGCCACCGGCGTCGGCGGCAGCGAACGGCATCGCCCACTCCGCCGTGGCCTGCGGGTCGGCGGGGTTCGCGGCACCGCCGCCGTCACCGGTGGGCACCTGGTCGTACGCGGCCGTCTGCGGCACGGCGCCCCACTGCGGGTGCGCCTGGCCCCCGGCCGCCGCCACCGGCTCGTGGAACTCCTGATGAACCTGCTGGTGGACCGGCGGATGGGCCGGCTGATGGGCCGGTTCGGGGAAGGACTCGGGGAAGGGTCCGGGGAACGACGCCGGAGCCGGCGCCGGTGTCGGCTCCGCGGCCGGGGCGTACCCCGACCCCGTGCCCGGCGCCGCCAGCGGCCCCCACGAGGCCGCGGCCCCCGGGCCGGGGTGGGCCAGGAGCTCGGGCGGGAGCTGCACGAAGGTCGTGCCCTCCGCGTCCAGTTCGCCACCCCGGGGGATGGGCTGCCAGCCGCCCGCGCCGGGGGCGTGGGCGGTGTGGTGGTGGTGCTGTTCGTCACTCACGCGAGTGCCCTCCCCAGCGCTCGGCGGGCCAGAGTCGCCACGGTACGACGCAGATGCAGCACGGCCGGCGGCAGGGTACCCGGCTCGGCGTCGCCCGGCCCCGGCACCGGGTCCGGGATGCACGCGGCGGCCACGTAGTCGCCGAAGGCGGCGCAGGCGTCGGGCGCCAGGGTGCGCTCACCGTCCCAGTCGACGATCGAGGAGACCCAGCGCTCGGCGTCGAACGGCCGCAGCGGCATCGGCGCCACCGCGCCGACCGCGCAGCGCACGCTGCGCCGCGCCGGGTCGAGCACGACGGCCACGGACGCGATCGCCCGGCTGGGGCCGGTCCGGCCGGTGGCCTTGAGGAAGGTCTGGGGGGCGTGGAGCAGGGGCACGCGCACGTACCCGATCAGCTCGCCCGGCCGCAGCATGTCGAGCCCGGCCAGGAGGCGGCCGACGGGGACCTCGCGGCGCGCGCCGCCGGGGCCCGCGATGACGAGCGAGGCCTCCAGGGCGGCGAGCACGGGCAGCGCGTCACCGGTCGGCTGGGCGGAGGCGATGTTGCCGCCGAGCGTGCCGGCGTTGCGGATCTGGGGCGGGCCGGCCGCGCGGGCGGCGGCGGCGAGGGCGGGGATGAGGGCGGCGAAGTCGGGGCGGCCCATGCGGGCGTGGGTGAGACCGGCGCCGAGCAGGGCGGCGCCGTCCTGGTACTGCCAGCCGCGGATCTCACTGATGCGGCCGAGGCCGACGAGGGCGGCGGGGCGCAGCAGTCCGCGGTTGACCGCGGCCATGAGGTCGGTGCCGCCGGCGACGGGCACGGCCGTGGGCATGGCGGACAGCGCCGCCACGGCTTCGTCGAGCGAGCCCGGCAACGTCACCGTGTGCGCCGCCTGCGGTGCGTGCGTGGTCAACCCAGCTGCCCCTTCCCCAGAGGTCCCGACTGTTCCGCCAGGTCTCGCCGTACGGTACGTGCTGTCGGCCCGGACGTGGCAACTCTGGCACATCTTCCGGGCCCGTCGTCGCGAGGGTCCGCGAACCGCGGGAGCGTCGCCGTCCGCGAGGAAGGCCCACCCGACTGAGACAAAGGTCCGGTTTGCCGTACTCTCTCCCGTCTGAGCGATGTGTGAACTCTGGGCCCTGTAGGCGTATTGCCATGTTTCGATGACCCTTGTGTGACTTACTACCGTGTGTGGACGACCACCGTGCCAGGGCCGGTCCCACGGTTCGTCAGCTTCCACCGCGCCTCACACGATCGGGGGCGGACCCTCGATCGGGCGTCCGAGCAGTCCGGGACGGCGCTGCCAGGAGCGGGGGCCGCTGGGCGGGCGGTACGCGACGCCGAGGGCGTCGAGCCGCGCGTAATGGGACGTCATCCGGCGGGCGAAGGAGGCGTGGTCGCGCTCGGCGGGTGCGGGCAGGGACGACCACACCGTCTCGGCGAAGGCGGCCAGCCGGGGGAACGCCTGGTAGTCCACGCGTTGCTGGTCCTCCATCACCTCCGTCCAGATGTTGGCCTGCGCGCCGAGGACGTGGGCGGCTTCGGCCGGCGACAGCCCGGGCGGCACGGGCTCGAAGCGGTAGACGTCCTCCAGGGTGCGGACGTAGCCGATGGGTACGGGCTCGTCGGGGCCCGCGTCCTGACGGTGGTCGAGGTACACCTGTTGCTCGGGGCACATGATGACGTCGTGGCCCGCGCGGGCCGCGGCGACGCCGCCCGCGTAGCCGCGCCAGGAGCAGACGGTCGCGCCCGGCGCCAGGCCGCCCTCCAGGATCTCGTCCCAGCCGGCGAGCCGCCTGCCCCGCTCGGTGAGCCACCGGTCGAAGTGGCGGACGAACCAGCTCTGCAGCCCGTCCTCGTCCCCCAGCCGCTCGGCCGCGATGCGGGCCTGGGCGGTGGGCGACCGCTTCCACTGGTTCTTGGGGCACTCGTCGCCGCCGATGTGGACGAAGGGCGAGGGGAAGAGGTCGAGGACCTCGCTCAGCACGTTCTCGTAGAAGGCGAGGGTGTTGTCGGTGGGGGCGAGTACGTTCTCATTGACGCCCCAGGTGTCCCAGACGGAGAGGGCGGTGGTGTCGACGACGTCGGTGTTGCCCAGCTCGGGGTACGCGGCGATGGCGGCCTGCGAGTGGCCGGGGAGGTCGATCTCGGGCACGACGGTGACGTGCCGCTCGGCCGCGTAGGCGACGATCTCGCGCATGTCGTCCTGCGTGTAGAAGCCGCCGTGCGGCCGCTCGTCCCACAGGGGCGAGGCCCGGTGGCCGATTTTCGTGCGCGCCCGCCACGCCCCCACCTCGGTCAGCCGGGGATAGCGCCGGATCTCCAGGCGCCAGCCCTGGTCGTCGGTGAGGTGGAGGTGCAGGACGTTGAGCTTGTGCGCCGCGAGCAGGTCGACGTAGCGCAGCACGCCGTCCTTGGGCAGGAAGTGCCGGGCGACGTCGAGGAGCACACCGCGCCAGGCGAAGCGGGGAGCGTCCTCGACCACGACCTCGGGGAGCCGCCACGTCCGCTTCGCGGTGACCGGGGCACGCCGGAAGGCTTCCGGGCCCATCATCTGGCGGAGGGTCTGCGCGCCCCAGAACACCCCGGCCGCGCTGGCACCGGCGATCTCGACGACACGGCCGTCGATCGCGACGCGATGCGCCTCGGGTCCACCCTCCTCGCCCAGCTCGGGCAGGACGCGCAGCAGCACGCGGTTCCCGCCGTCGCGGTGCGGCGCCACGGGGAGCCCGGTGGCGGCGCCGACGGTCGCGCGCAGCCAGCGGGCGACGGCCTCGGTGCCGGGCCACGCGTCCACGCCGGTGTCCTCGTCGAGCGCGAAGCCCCCGCCGCCCTCGCCGGGCTCGAAGCGCGCGCTGTCCTCATCAAGATCGGTGTCGACCCCGAAGCCCGTGCCGCGCTGTCTTCCCGCACGGCCCCGGGGAAGGGTGCCGCTGACTCGCCGGGGGGCGGGGATCAGGTGCATGCCGCAGTCGCTCATGCCCTCATCCTTGGCGGCAGCCGGCTCCCGTAAGCCTCCGCGCCCGGAACGAACGGCTCCCGGGACGCGGGATCGCGCCCCGGAAGCCGTCGGAAGCCCGGGCCCGTCAGCCGGTGGGGGCTACTTCTTGTCGCCGCCCTTGCCGCCCTTGCCCTTGTCGTCCCCGCCGGCGCCCATGCCGTCGAAGATCTCCTTGCACATGGGGCAGACCGGGTACTTCTTGGGGTCGCGTCCGGGAACCCAGACCTTCCCGCAGAGGGCCACGACCGGCGACCCGGAGAGCGCGCTCTCCATGATCTTGTCCTTCTGGACGTAATGGGCGTAGCGCTCGTGGTCGCCGTCGCCGTGCGACACCTGCGGCGTCGGCTCGACGAGGGTGCCGGTACCTGCCCCGCGCTCGGGCTCGAGAGTGCTCATGGTCCCCAAGGGTACTGGGGGCGGCCCGCCTCAGTTGAGGCTCGGGTCGTCCGGATAGGTGGCGACCATCGCGAGTTCGTTGCGCTGGCGGCGCAGCACCGCGCGCCACAGCTGCTGGGGAGCGGGGGACGAGACGTCGCCGGGCTCGGACTCGACCACGTACCAGGCGCCCTCCACCAGCTCGTCCTCCAGCTGGCCCGGCCCCCATCCGGAGTAGCCGGCGAAGATCCGCAGCGAGCCCAGCTCCGCGGCCAGCAGCTCCGGCGGCGCCTCCAGGTCGACCAGCCCGATCGCGCCGTGGACCCGGCGCCAGCCGATGGGCTCGCCCCTGCCCGGGCGCCGCGCGGATCCCGGCACGGCGGCGCCCTGGGTGAGGGCCGTCGCCCCCGTCTCGTGCGCCTCGCCCGGCACCACGGCCACGCCGAGGGCCGAGTCCAGCGAGACCGGGCCGCCCTGGAAGACCACGCCCGGCTCTCCGGCGAGGGAGGCCCAGGACGCCAGGATGTCGCCCACGCCGACCGGGGTGGGCCGGTTGAGGACCACGCCGAGCGAGCCCTCCTCGTCGTGGTCGAGCAGCAGCACCACCGCGCGGTCGAAGTTGGGGTCGGCCAGCGCCGGGGTCGCGACAAGCAGCCGTCCTGTGAGGGAGGACACCTCGGTCATGGCCACATGATCCCGCATTTCCGGCCTCCGGGGGGAGGGGAAAGAGGGGACCGGCCAGGGCCATGTGGGGGCGTACGGGAGCAGTACCCCCCGCGCACGGGGCCGGAAGGGGCCCGACGATAACCGGTAGCGACCATTCCATAAACGCAGAGTGTTGTGACAAACCCATGACGTGGATTAGGGCCCCTCGGGGCGCCAGAACCGGCCCCCGGTCGCATTACCCTTTCTTCTTGCCCCCTGCCCAACTCCAGGAACGCGAGATCGATGACCGGCCCTGACGATGTCCTGCTTGTCCACGGCGGCACCCCTCTCGAGGGAGAGATCCGCGTCCGCGGCGCGAAGAATCTCGTGCCCAAGGCCATGGTCGCCGCGCTGCTCGGGCACGGGCCCAGCCGGCTGCGCAACGTCCCCGACATCCGGGACGTGCGCGTCGTGCGCGGGCTGCTGCAGTTGCACGGCGTGACGGTCCGCCCCGGTGACGAGCCGGGCGAGCTGGTCCTCGACCCCACCTACGTGGAGAGCGCCAACGTCGCGGACATCGACGCGCACGCCGGCTCCTCGCGCATCCCGATCCTGCTGTGCGGCCCGCTGCTGCACCGCCTCGGCCACGCCTTCATCCCCGGTCTGGGCGGCTGCGACATCGGCGGCCGGCCCATCGACTTCCACTTCGAGGTCCTCCGCCAGTTCGGCGCGACGATCGAGAAGCGCGAGGGCGGCCAGTACCTGGAGGCCCCGCAGCGGCTGCGCGGCTGCAAGATCCGCCTGCCCTACCCCTCGGTCGGCGCGACCGAGCAGGTCCTGCTGACCGCCGTCCTGGCGGAGGGCGTCACGGAGCTGTCCAACGCGGCCGTGGAGCCGGAGATCGAGGACCTCATCTGCGTGCTGCAGAAGATGGGCGCGATCATCGCCATGGACACCGACCGGACCATCCGGATCACCGGTGTCGACAAGCTCGGCGGCTACAACCACCGCGCGCTGTCCGACCGCCTGGAGGCGGCCTCCTGGGCGTCCGCGGCGCTGGCCACCAAGGGCAACATCTACGTCCGCGGCGCCCAGCAGCGGTCGATGATGACCTTCCTCAACACCTACCGCAAGGTCGGCGGCGCCTTCGAGATCGACGACGAGGGCATCCGCTTCTGGCACCCGGGCGGCTCGCTCAACGCCATAGCTCTGGAGACCGACGTCCACCCCGGCTTCCAGACGGACTGGCAGCAGCCGCTGGTCGTGGCCCTGACGCAGGCCTCGGGCCTGTCGATCGTCCACGAGACGGTGTACGAGTCCCGGCTGGGCTTCACGTCCGCGCTCAACCAGATGGGCGCGCACATCCAGCTCTACCGCGAGTGCCTGGGCGGCTCCGCCTGCCGCTTCGGCCAGCGCAACTTCCTGCACTCGGCGGTCGTCTCCGGCCCGACGAAGCTGCAGGGCGCCGACATGGTCGTCCCCGACCTGCGCGGTGGCTTCTCGTACCTGATCGCGGCCCTCGCGGCGGACGGCACGTCCCGCGTCCACGGCATCGACCTGATCAACCGCGGCTACGAGAACTTCATGCAGAAGCTGAAGGACCTGGGCGCCAACGTCGAGATGCCGGGCAGCACCCCCGCCTGACGACCCCGCCCCGGCCGGCCCCGCGCCGGCTGGGGGTCCGGGGGTCACCCCCGGGCAAGCACAGCATGCAGAAGCTGAAGGACCTGGGCGCCAACGTCGAGATGCCGGGCAGCACCCCCGCCTGACGACCCCGCCCCGGCCGGCCCCGCGCCGGCTGGGGTCACCCGTCCAGACGCAAACCCCCTGACGGCCCGTAGGGCGCGTATCCGGCCTCTCCTGGCCGCTACGGGCCCTGACGGGCCGTTACCCGCTTCAGGGGCCGTTCTCGGGCCGTTTACGCGGCATCAGGGCGGGGTAGGCACTCCGGATACGCCGAAGGGCGGTCACCCTCATCGGGTGACCGCCCTTCGAGCTGGAAGGCTTACTTGCCCTTCGCGGCTTCCTTGAGCTTGGAGCCCGCGGAGACCTTCACGCTGTAACCGGCAGCGATCTGGATCGGCTCGCCCGTCTGCGGGTTGCGCGCGGTCCGAGCGGCACGGTGGGTGCGCTCGAAGGTCAGGAAGCCGGGGATGGTGACCTTCTCGTCGCCCTTCGCGACGACCTCGCCGACGGTCTCGGCGAGCGCGGCCAGAACGGCGTCGGCGTCCTTGCGGGTCACCTCGGCACGGTCGGCCAGAGCGGCCACCAGCTCACTGCGGTTCATGTTGTACTCCCGTGTTCTTCTTGCCAATGAGGCGTGAGATCGAAGCCGATGCTGCCAGGGCCCTCGGACAGTCCCCGGACCCGGGTCCGTTTGCCAGACCCTCGCGCCCGGTTACGCATCCTGCCCCCACCAGTGGCGGGAAAGCCAATCCGGCACCCTGGAGAGTCACACGGAAAGCGCCACGGCCAGCGCCACAGCCTCGGATGCGGCCGCATTTCTGCGGCCCGATGTCTGCCCGACACCTTATGGGGGGCCCAGGAGCGTCGCGCCACTCGACGCGCCGTGCGTCAGACCGTCGTGGTGGCCGTCACAGCGGCTCCGGCGGCCTTCGCGGCCTCCCTGACGGCCCCGGCGACGGCCCCCGCGACCTTGTCGTTGAAGACGCTGGGGATGATGTAGTTGGCGTTGAGCTCGTCCTCGGCGACGACGTCGGCGAGGGCGCGGGCGGCGGCCAGCATCATGTCGGTGTTCACGGTGCGGGACTGGGCGTCGAGCAGGCCGCGGAAGACGCCGGGGAAGACCAGCACGTTGTTGATCTGGTTCGGGAAGTCGGAGCGGCCGGTGGCGACCACCGCGGCGGTCTGCCGGGCGATCCCGGGCTCGACCTCCGGGTCCGGATTGGCCAGCGCGAAGACGATGGCGTCCTCTGCCATCGCCGCCACGTCCTCGCCCCCCAGGACGTTCGGCGCCGAGACACCGATGAAGACGTCCGCACCCCGCACCGCCTCCTTGAGCGTGCCCGTGACGCCCTCGGGGTTGGTGTTGTCCGCGATCCACCGCAACGCCGACTCCGGCGACGCCGAGACCAGGTCCGTACGGCCCGCATGGACGACACCGTGGATGTCGGCGACCACCGCGTGCCGCACACCCGCGGCGATCAGCAGCTTCAAAATCGCCGTACCCGCCGCGCCCGCACCCGACATGACGACACGTACGTCACCGATGGCCTTGCCCACCACACGCAGAGCGTTCGTCAGCGCCGCCAGGACGACGATGGCGGTGCCGTGCTGGTCGTCGTGGAAGACGGGAATGTCCAGCGCCTCCCGCAGCCGCGCCTCGATCTCGAAGCACCGCGGCGCGGAGATGTCCTCCAGGTTGATGCCCGCGAAGCCCGGCGCGATGGCCTTGACGATCTCCACGATCGCGTCGGAGTCCTGCGTGTCCAGGCAGATCGGCCACGCGTCGATCCCGGCGAACCGCTTGAACAGCGCCGCCTTGCCCTCCATGACCGGCAGCGCCGCCTTCGGCCCGATGTTCCCCAGGCCCAGCACGGCCGAACCGTCGGTGACCACGGCCACCGAGTTCCGCTTGATCGTCAGACGGCGGGCGTCCTCGGGGTTCTCCGCGATCGCCATGCACACCCGCGCCACACCCGGGGTGTAGACCATCGACAGGTCGTCACGGTTGCGGATGGGGTGCTTGGACGCCATCTCGATCTTGCCACCGAGGTGCATCAGGAACGTACGGTCGGAGACCTTGCCCAGCACCACGCCCTCGATGCCGCGCAGCTTCTCCACGATCTCGTCGGCGTGCTCGGTGGAGGTCGTCGCCATGGTGACGTCGATGCGCAGCTTCTCGTGACCGGAAGCGGTCACGTCCAGGCCGGTGACCGACCCGCCCGAGGACTCCACGGCCGTGGTGAGCTGGCTGACCGCCGTCCCACCCGCAGGGACCTCCAGTCGGACCGTCATCGAGTACGAGACGCTAGGCGCCGTTGCCATGGCCGCTTTCCTCTGCTTTCCCTGTTTCGTTTGCCGCGCTCGCTGGGGCGCGATGCCTGATCGTCCCACCTACTGGCCAGTACGCGTAATGAGCGCCGTATGCCGGAAGCGGTCTTCCAACATACGAGAGCGGCGAGGAAGCATCCCCGGAAGGGGCCGGGAGACTTCCCGGAAGGCGGCGCAAACGCCGACGGGCGCCCCTCTCCTTGGGAGAGGAACGCCCGTGGGACACGTTCAGTGGCACCGACCCGCCATGCTCGCCTCGCGGCAAGTGGTCGCTCGTAGCGACGAAGGTTGGGCCCGGGGGCTTGGATCGAGCCGGTGCCGTATCCAGGCTAACAAACGGTCCCGGGAAGTCATTCCTGTAGGGCGAGTTCCGTTTGTGGGGGGAGCCGTACGGCGGATCCGGTCCCCCGGGCGGCCCCTGGACACGTCAGTCGCGCAGCAGGTCCGGCACCCCGTGCTCGTCCGGGTCGTCCCGCTCCCCCGACAGCACCGTCAGCCGCTGCGTGGCGCGGGTGAGGGCCACGTAGAGCACCCTCAGGCCGGCCGGGGACTCGTCGGCGATCTCGGCGGGCGAGACCACGACCGTCGCGTCGTACTCCAGGCCCTTGGCCTCCAGGCTGCCGAGCACCACCACGCGGTCGCCCAGACCGGCCAGCCACCGCCGGGCCTCGGCCCGGCGGGCCATGGGCACGACCACGCCGATCGTGCCGTCCACGTCGGTCAGCAGGTGGGCCGCC
This sequence comes from Streptomyces cinnamoneus, assembly GCF_002939475.1. NCBI lineage: Bacteria > Bacillati > Actinomycetota > Actinomycetes > Kitasatosporales > Streptomycetaceae > Streptomyces > Streptomyces cinnamoneus. The sequence goes on from NZ_PKFQ01000001.1 coordinate 2,646,832, forward strand.
TCCTCCCGGGCCGCCGCGCCCAGGTCGCCGCCGGGGGCGACGGTGAAGCGGGGCTCGACGCCGGTGGAGCGGACCGCCGCCGGGGACTCCATACCCGGCATGGCCAGGGCCAGCACCTTCGCCGCCAGCTCGGCGATCTCCGCGGGGTTGCGGTAGTTCACCGTGAGCCGGAAGCGGCGGCGCGGGCGGCTGCCGAGCGCCTCGTCGCGGGCGGCGCCCGCCTCGTCGGGGTCGGACCACGAGGACTGGGCCGGGTCGCCCACGATCGTCCAGGTGGCGTGGCGGCCGCGGCGGCCGACCATGCGCCACTGCATGGGCGTCAGGTCCTGTGCCTCGTCGACGATGACGTGGGCGTAGTCCCGGCGTTCCTGCGCCAGCCGCTCCGCGCGCTCGCGGCGCGACTCCGAGCGCTGCGGCATCAGCTCCTCCAGGCCGGTGAGGTGGTCGAGCGGGTCGGCCTCACGCGGCTGCCGGGGCCGGTGCGGGACGCCGAGCAGCGTCTCCAGCTCGTCCAGCAGCGCGACGTCGTGCACCGACAGCGGCCCCTGGCCGCGGGCGTCCAGCCGGCCGAGCGAACGGGCCGTCTGCCGGACCTCGCGCGGGTTGAGCACCCGGCGCGACCAGCGTCCCAGGCGGCGCTCGTCGGCCATGCAGGCCAGCACCCGGCGCGGGGTGAGCTCGGGCCACCAGGCGTCGAGGAAGTCGATGAAGACGGTCTCGGTGGTGATGTCCTCGTCGAAGGCCTGCCGGGCCTCGGCGGCCAGTTCGGGGTCCGTGTAGCGCCGGGGGCCGCCGGCCTTGGACCACAGGGCGTCGAGGATCAGCCGCCGGGCGCGCGGCCGCAGCAGGTTGACCGGTGCCGTGCCGCCGAGGGCGGTGTTGCGGATGCGCCGCAGCTCCTCCGCCTCCAGCTCGATGCGCGCGCCGAAGGCCACGACGCGCAGCCGCTCGGGCACCGCGACGCCGCCGGAGGGCACCTCCAGCGCCCCCCGCACCGCCTTGCGCAGGACCTTCAGCATGCGGGACGAGCCCTTGACGCGGGCGACGGCCGGCGCGTCGTAGGTGTCGGCCTCCGCACCGTCGACCAGGGAGCCCACGGCGCGGATCGCGACCTGGCCCTCCTCGCCGAGCGAGGGCAGGACGCCCTCGGTGTAGGCGACGAGCAGCGGGGTCGGGGAGACGACGAGGATGCCGCCCGCGTAGCGCCTGCGGTCCTGGTAGAGGAGGTAGGCGGCGCGGTGCAGGGCGACGGCGGTCTTGCCGGTGCCGGGCCCGCCCTCGACCTCGGTGACGGAGGCGGCGGGGGCACGGATGACCATGTCCTGCTCGGCCTGGATGGAGGAGACGATGTCCCGCATGGTGTGGCTGCGGGCCTGGCCGAGCGCGGCCATGAGCGCGCCGTCGCCGACCACCGGCAGGTCGGTCCCGTGCAGTGTCGTGCGCAGCTCGGGGCGCAGCAGGTCGTCCTCGACGCCGAGGACCTTGCGGCCCTTGGAGCGGATGACCCGGCGGCGGACGACCCGGCCCGGCGCCACCGGCGTGGCGCGGTAGAAGGGCGCGGCGGCGGGCGCGCGCCAGTCGATGACCAGCGGTGAGTAGTCGGAGTCCAGCACGCCGATGCGGCCGATGTGCAGGGTCTCGGCGATCTCGGCGCGGTCCTCGCGCACGGCGTCGTCGGCGGGCTCGACGGAGGTGTAGGCACCGTCGGGGCCCTTCTTGCCGTCCTTGCCGAGCAGCAGGTCGATGCGGCCGAAGAGGAAGTCCTCGAACTCGTTGTTCAGCCGGTTGAGGTGGACGCCGGCGCGGAACACCTGCGCGTCCCGCTCGGCGAGCGCCCCCGGCGTGCCCACCTGACCGCGCTTGGCGGCGTCGTCCATGAGGAACTCCGCCTCGTGGATCTTCTCCTCAAGGCGTCGGTACACCCGGTCCAGATGCTGCTGCTCAAGCCCGATCTCACGGTCGCGGACCCCGTCCGCTTCCTTCACCGGTCCTGTCGCCACCTGCGCGTGTGTGGCGTTCTGCGCGGCCACCCAGGCCCCCTTCTGCTGTGCGTAGGGCAGCCGTCAACCGTACGCGAACAGGGGTGCTGAGCGCACCTGTCAGGCCTCGGGGCTTTCTGACAACTTTACGGTTCAACGGCGGGCGGGGCGGTTCCGCCCGCGAGGGCGGTGGTCACGGCCGCGGGGCGGGCGGTCACATCCGCACGGTCGCCAGGTGCCTGCCGTCGAGGGTGCGGACCTCGAAGCGGTCGATGTCGTCCTGCGCGAAGGCCGCCCCGCCGTGGGTGTACAGCGGCTCCCTGCTCCACTTCACCGGGCTGTCCTTGAGGCCGTAGCCGGAGGCGGGGACCGCCCAGGTCGTGACCGTCTGTTCCCGGCCGTTCTTGCCGACGGCGACGAGGTCGCAGGTCAGGGGCCCCTTGACGGCTCCGAGCTGAAGGGCGACGTGGGTGCCCCACGGCTTGCGCTCCAGGGAGACGGTGGCGTCCACCCCGGTGGCCGGGTCGACGCCGCCGTGCTTCTCGCCGTCCTCGTACATCTGCTGGGCCGCGCTCGCGCCGCTGTGGCCCGGCGGGTCCTCGGCGGTGAGGGCCGCGCCGGCCAGCGGACCGGCGATGATCAGGGCGACGGCGGCGGCGACCAGGCACAGCCGGCGGGTGCGCCCGGCGCGGCGCGCGGCGGCGACCTCGTCGAGCAGTCCGTCGAGCAGCTCGGGGCGGGGCCGGGCGGTCAGCACGGCGGGGTCCGGGGTCTGTTCCGCGGCCTCGGCGAGCAGCGGGGCGAGGCCCATCAGGCCGTCCAGCTCGGTGGCGCACTCGGGGCAGCCGGCGAGGTGCTCCTCGAAGCGGGTGGCGTCGGCTTCGTCGAGGACGCCGAGCGCGTAGGCGCCGACCGCGGCGTGCTCACCGTTCGGGCCGGCGTGCTCATGGCCCGGTGCCGGCTGGTTCATGCCGTCACTCCTCGTTCCTCGAGCGAGAGCTTCAGGGACTTGAGCGCGTAGAAGACCCTGGACCTGACGGTGCCGGCCGGCACACCCAGCGTCTGTGCCGCCTCGCTCACGGTACGTCCTTTGAAATAGGTCTCGACCAGGGCCTCCCGGTGTGCCGCGGACAGGTCGCCGAGGGCGTCGGAGATCGTCATCAGGCGCAGGGCCCGGTCGATCTCGTCGGCCGCGGGTATCAGCTCCAGCGGCCCCGGGTCGACCTCCCGGGGCCGGGCCTGCCGGCTGCGGTGGTTGTCGATGACGATGCGCCGGGCGACGGTCACGAGCCAGGGCCGTACGGATCCGGAGGCGCCGCGCAGCCGGTCGGCGTTGCGCCAGGCGCGCAGCAGCGTCTCCTGGACGACGTCCTCCGCGCGCTGGCGGTCCCCCGCCACGAGCCGCAGCACGAAGGCGTGCAGAGGGCCCGCGTGTTCGTCGTAGAGCGACCGCATCAGGTCCTCGTCCGGACTCGTCCTGTCAGCCACGGCGGCATCCTTGCGCAAGCCTTCCCCCTGGGTCGAGAGCGAGGTTCGGTGTTTCCGGGTTGGCCCTGCCGCCCTTCGGTACGGACGGGAAGCGGGTTCCGTTCACCGTGCGCCGGATGTCGCGGGCCGCGTCGCCTAGGCCCGGCCCCGGGCGGCGCGCTGTCCGCGGACACCGCGGAGGCTCGGCGCCCCGGACACGCGGGCGCGCCGGCCGGGCCGTGCGGCCCGCGGGGGCAGGCGGAGACGGTGGTCCCGTACCGGGCGGGACCACCCGTACGTCCCCAGGGAGGAAATCACGAGGTGGCGGCCGTGACCGCCTTGCCGTTCATCACCGCGCGGCGGCGGTGGCGGGCGACGCGCTCGCGGTTGCCGCAGACCTCGCTGGAGCACCAGCGCCGTCGCCGGCCGCGCGAGGTGTCGAGGTAGAGCAACGAGCACGCCTCCCCCTCGCACCGCCGGAGCTGCTCGCGGGCCGTCGCGTCCGTGAGCAGCTCCACGGCGTCCCGCGCGATCCGGCCCAGGAGGGCACCGCAGTCCGGGGCCTCGCCGACGGCCCGTACGAGGCTGCCGTCGGCGGCCCGGACCGCCCGCAGGGCGGGGGGCGCGGTGGCGGCCAGGGCGTTGACCCGCTCCAGGTCGGAGTCGGCGGCGCGCCCGTCGACCTCGGCGTGCACCACACGGTGCAGCAGGTCACGGACGGCGTGGAACCGCGCCAGCCACGCCGCGTCCACGGCGTCGAGCGGTGTCCCGGGCGGCACGACGCCGGCACCGAGCAGCCAGGCCCGCAACCGGTCGGGCACGTCGAGCCGCTCCACGGGTTCCTCGCTCAAACGCCGTCCGACCGTGGCGACCAGGTCGAGGCACAGCCGCCCGGAGTCGAACCGCAGGTCATAGGAGGCCGCTGCCGACGCCATGGGTGTCACCTTCCCTGCTTCCTATGGAGATCCCCCGCCGTCCCAGGGTGCGCTCCCCTGCGCCCCAGCACCAGAGCCGGATGACCGCCGGGGGCGGCCCTACGCCACGGTGCGCACGGGTGGGCAGCCGTCGGGGGCGGGGCGGGCACGCCATGGTCGGTACGGATCCCTGCTGCGGAATGACGAACTATCGGCTGCCCAACGACAGATGTTGATGGGCCGTCAGGTCGATCACCGACGCGGCGCGCCAGGGTCGCGCGCCAGTGCAACGGGACCGCCTGCACGCGTGAACTGCGAGCCCCTTGATCGACTCCGCGACACCCCGGCGCTTACGGCATAAGAGTGGCTCTGACCTGCGGCATTGATCCGTTTGTAGGACACACCCCGACCGGCGACGGCATCCCGCTCGGGCTCCGGGCATACATCCAGCTCGTGGATAGCATTAATCATCCCGCCGACCGGCAGCCCTCTGGCACCCAATCCGCCAGGTGGCAGATTGCCCATGTTTGGCGCCGTTCCCCCTGCTCAAGCTCCTGCCACCGGTCTGACCTGCCGGTCGGTGGCGGGCTGACGACCACCAACCAAACTGCTAGCTTGCATCTCGTCAGGGCCCGTTGAGGACCTGGCCTGCGGGAAGGACCAGCGATCGTGGCTACTCCGGGAGCCGTGGTACAGCGGCGACAACTGCGCACGGAGCTCAAGAAGGCACGCGCCAAATCGCGACTCACCCAGCAGGAAGTGGCGGCCAGGATGGACTGGAGCCCTTCCAAGCTGATCAGGATCGAGGCCGGACAGGTCGGCGTGACGACCAACGACCTGCGGGCGCTGCTCGAAACGTACGGGATCGTCGAGCCCGATCAGGTCGACCACTTCCTCGAACTGGCCCGGGCCAGCCGGAAGTTGCCTTACGGTGAATATCGTGGGCTGATCAGTAAGACCTACATGGACCTGCTGTCGTACGAGTACTCGGCGAGCATCGTCCGCACCTACGAGTCACTCGTGATTCCCGGCATGCTGCAGACCGAGGAATACGCCCGTGCCGTGAACATGGCCTACAGCCCGGAAATCACCGGCGAACGCCTGGACAGGCTCATCGAACTACGCCTGCAACGACAGGAGTTGCTGGAAGCCCCTCAGCGTCCGGAACTCTTCTTCGTACTCGACGAGGCATCGATCCGCCGGTGCATCGGCAGCCCCGGCATCATGGTGGCCCAGCTCAACCGACTGAAGACACTGGCGAACCTGCCCGGCGTCTGCATCCAGGTCATCCCTTTCAAAGCCGGCGCCCACCGCGGTATGCGCGGCGCGTTCTCCCACATGGAGTTCGAAGCGGAGCTCGACGACATCGTCTACCTGGAGCGGTATCCGGGATCCCAGGTCACCGACGAACCGGAAGTCACCGGACAGCACCTGGAAGTCTTCTGGGAGCTCGAAGCCCTCGCCCCGCCGACGGACCTCCCCCAACTGATCGACCGCGCCATCGAGGAAATGAGCGACCCCGTGGAGTCCCCCGCCTCCACCACGGACATCACAGAGTCGTAGCAGAAGTCGCCCCATTCCAGCGGCTTGACATCGGAGCGAGTTGCAGCGCCATGACCAGTCGGGACGTCAGGCCGAAACCACGGAGGCGAGAGACCTCGCCCACCACAACGGGAATTTGGGACATAGTCGAAGCGGTCCTGCGGGACATCGTGCCGGATTCCCGCAGGACGCTTCATCTGATCCTGCTGCTCAGCATCCCGCCCTTGATCTTCTTCGCGGTGCCGCTGACGGTCGTGCTCCTCTTGATCCCCAACCCCTCGGCCCTGCTGACCACGGCCCTGTGCGGGGTCGGCACCACGGCGGTCGCCGGGGTGTCGGCCCACCGCCGCGCGGCACGCAGGCGCGCTCTCAGCGCCGGACGCCCACGTGGCGCCGCGGACGGGGCGCAGCCGGGCGAGACCGCCGAAGCAAGTGAAGCGTCAGGCTGATCACCGCCGGGGCGATCCACCCCGCCACCAGCACGACCAGCACCGAGAACACCACGTGCACCAGCACTGACCCTCCGGCGACCGCGGCCGCCAGCGCGCCCGCCCCCGTCGCCGCTATGCCCGTGGCCAGGATGTACACCCCCCACAAGACACCCTTCACCATGACATCTCCTCTGAAGGGAAGCCGTAGCCGGCCCTGGGACCTGCGCCCCAGGTTAGGGGAACGGACCCAAGGCTGGAACCTGCTCCCGACCCTGCGGTACAACCAATTCGACCGCGGTCGACCGGGAAGGGTAGTCGCATGAACCAACGGAATATTCCCCCGCGTTGGCGCAAGAGCAGCTACTCCAACTCGGGCAGTGGCGGCTGCGTGGAGGTCGCCCCCCTGGAGGGCGAGGTCCGGGTGCGAGACTCGAAATTCCCCACTCAGCCGGCCATCACGTTCAGCCGTTTCTCCTGGGCGACATTCCTCGCGGAGTTATCCGGGTAGTCGACGGCGAATTCACACCACACCACCTTGCCGATTTCACGCTCACCCACGCCCCACGCGTCCGCCAGCTCCTCCACGAGCCGCAACCCGCGCCCACGTTCCGTCAAGCCCTCGGGCAGCACCATGCGCGGGCAGCCGGGGCCGCTGTCGTGTACTTCGAGGCGCAGTACGCCGCCTTCCAGGAGCCACAGGTGGAGCAGGAATCCACGACCGAGCGGCACGCCGTGCAGCAGGGCGTTGGTGACCAGTTCGCTCGCACAGAGCGCGATGTCGTCGACGCGGATGGCTTGGCGCCAGCGCGTGAGGGTGCTGCGGACGAACTGCCGTGCGAGCGCAACGGATTGTGGGTACGCCGGTAGAAGCGCTTCCGGAACAGGGGGAGTTCATTTGGGTCGTTCACGCGCCAACAGTCGCAAGGGGCAACTACGATGGGCAGTGGGCGAGCCCGTACAGATTCCGTTGTACGGCTGACCCTCCGGTCGCGTACCCCCACCAATGGGGAGTTGTTCTCCATGCAGACCCGGAAGAGCAGCAAGAGGCAGTCTCCGTCCATGCGTCTCATTGGTGCGCTGCTTGGACAGCTGCGCACCAATGCACACATGACCCAACGCACCCTTGCCGAGCGCTTGTGCGTGCATGAGGAGACCATCGCGTCAATCGAACAAGGGCGTCGCTCCTTGCTGCCCGACATGGCTGACCAAGTCGATCTCATCCTCACAACGGGCGGACTTCTGGGTGTGGCAGTCGCGCACGTGCCGACATACGACAAGTATCCGGTGTGGGCTCAGGAGTTCGTAGAGTTGGAGCAGTCAGCCATTTCGCTCTCGTCGTTCGAGAATCAGGTGATTCCGGGTCTCCTACAGACACAGGACTACGCGCGCGCTACGTTCCGGACTTGCATCCCTGCTCTCAGCGAGGATGACATCGAACTGCGCATCTCCGCACGCTTGGACCGCCAGAACGTGTTGCACCGCAAGGTGCCCGTGACCGCCAGCTTCGTCATCGCTGAAGCTGTCTTGCTCAGCAACATCGGCGGCAGCAAGGTCACCCGAGAGCAGGTTCGCCATCTGCGCACGTGCGTAGACCTTCCCGGCGTATGCATCCAAATCATGCCGCTCGACTCCGAGTCGCACGCCGGACTCTCCGGCCCCTTTGTACTGCTTGAAACACCCGACCACCAGCAGCTCGCCTACTTCGAGGCCCAGGTAGGGAGTCACCTTCTTTCCGCACCAGACGACGTCAGCCTGCTGGCCAAGAAATATGGAATGCTGCGTACACAGGCTCTCAACGCCAAAGACTCAAGATGTCGGCTGCAGCAGCTGCTAGGGGAGACATGAACGGCAACGGCTTGGCGTGGTTCAAGTCCAGCTACAGCACGGAACAGGGCGGCAACTGCATCGAGGTCGCCTACACCTGGCGCAAGTCCAGCTACAGCGGCGAGGACGGTGACAACTGCGTCGAAGTCGCCGCCCTCCCCTCCACCGTCCACGTCCGGGACTCCACGCACCCCGAGGGCCCCCACATCACCCTCACCCCCGTCGCCTGGACGGCCTTCGTACGCTCGCTCTAAGACATCGTTTCTGATGGCGTGATTGCTCGTTGAGCCGTGCATGACGGATCCGATCGAGCGGTTGGTACCGGACGAGTTGTGGACGCTGTTCCGGCGGGTGGTCCAGCCGACGGAGGTCATACGCCAGCAGGGCGGCGGCCGACGGCGGGCCGGGGACCGCGAATGCCTGGCGGCGATCGTCTTCGTGGCCACCTCGGGCTGCACGTGGCGGCAGTTGCCGCCGGTGTTCGGGCCAGCTTGGCCCACGGTCTACCGGCGCTTCGCTCAGTGGAGCCGGGATCGGGTGTGGGCCAGGCTGCACCGGGTGATCCTCGACGAACTCGGCGCTCGGGGCGAGCTGGACTGGTCGCGGTGCGCGATCGACTCCGTCAGCGTCCGGGCGGCAAAAGGGGGCCACCGACCGGACCGAATCCGACCGACCGCGGCAAGCCGGGATCGAAAATCCACCTGATCAGCGACCGGAATGGCGTGCCGCTGTCGCTGGGCATCTCCGGCGCCCAACATGCACGACAGCCTCGGCCTGCAGCCGCTCGTGCGCGGGATCCCGCCCGTCCGCTCCCGCCGCGGACCCCGCCGCCGGCGTCCGGCCAAGCTCCATGCCGACAAGGGATACGACTACGACCACCTGCGGAAATGGCTTCGCGACCGTCGCATCCGCCACCGCATCGCCCGCAAGGGCATCGAGTCGTCCACTCGGCACGGCCGACACCGCTGGGTCGTCGAGAGAACGGTCTCCTGGCTGGCCGGCTGCCGCCGACTGCACCGCCGATACGAACGCAAGGCCGAACACTTCCTCGCCTTCGTCGGCATAGCCGCAGCCCTCATCAGCTACCGCCGACTCACCAAGTGAAACGACAGGTGACGCCGAACCGATGGTCAGCGGGGGCAGTATCCGAAGTCCATTACGTAGGTTCCTGCGCCGCTTTGGCCGATGCCGGCGTTGTCAGCGACGTCTGGCCAGGTTGCTATGCCGTAGTTGTTCCAGTTCGCATCCTTGCCGAGAATGATGTCTCGGCGTGTCGGGCTGCTCATCCACCATTTGACGGCGGCCCGCGGCGTTCCTTGGCCTCCCCATCCGGTATAGGTGATTTCCCCGGTGGACGGAGTGCGGCCGCGGCAGTACCCGGCGTCCTTGATGCGGCTATTAATGGTCGAATCGGTCTGCGGGTTGGTGTGGGGGTCCTTGCCAGGCCCCCACCATTTCAGTGTGATAGCGGCCTCGACATGACGCTGTGCCGCCAGGGGAAGCGACTGGGGAGGCATCCCTCTGAGGCTGACCGTGTGGGGGATGGGTGGCAACCCGTGCTTGGCGCGCTCCTGCTGTATGAGGCAGACGGTGGCCAAGTCCGCACGGGCAGAGGCCCGCTTGGGTGCCTCGTCAGCGTATCTGAGCCAGAAGCAGGGTGCGGCGCTGGCTGGTGGAGCGGTGGTGGCCTGGAGGAGAGTGGCTGACAGGAACCCCGCCGAGACGAGCGCCAATACGGACTTGGCCCGCGGTGCAAGAAACGTCATCGGACTCATCAGGTCTCCTTAAGGGAGTACCTCAGACTGCCGCCCGAACCAGCCACCACGTGACTTCGCGGGCGGCACAGGACGCTACTTTCGTAGCAGAAGTCATCTCTTGCCTCGTTTAGTCTGCGTCTGCTGTCGCCGAGTCGCCACTGGGGGAGGATGACGCCTGTAGCCGCAGGCCAGCGCCGTGTGCAGTCGACGGCCGCGACGCCAGCGGATGGGCGGGATGCCGCGGACCAGCGGGATGAGGGCCTGGCTGTCGTGGAGGTTCGCGGCGGAGATGCCGATCGACAGGGGTAGGACCCGGCGGTCGACGATGAGGTGGAATTTCGATCCGTTCTTGCCGCGGTCGGTCCGATTCGGTCCCGTCAGCGACCCCGTTTGAGGGCGCGGACGCTGACGGAGTCGATCGCGCATCGTGACCAGTCCAGCTCGCCTCGGGATCCGAGTTCGTCCAGGACCAGACCGTGGAGCTTGGTCCATACCCTGGCCTCGGACCATTCGGTGAACCCGCGAAAGGCGGTCACTCCCGACAGCTCGAAGCCCGGGGGCAGTTGGTTCCAGGTGCACCCCGCGGTGGCCACGAAGATGATCGCGGCCAGTACCTCGCGGTCACCTCGTCGGCGCCATCCCCCCCTGCGGCCGTTTCGGAGCCGGCGGAACCACCCGCTGAAACAGCTCCCACAGATCCTCCGGCGCCATCCGCTCGACAAGCGCAGCAGCCATCGCCCCAGACCGCCGCAAAATCACACCAACTGAAACGAACTCTAAGGGCCTGTCCGGTGGATCTTCGTGGATCAGCGAGCGGCGTCCGGTGCGTGCGATCGCAAGGCGGAGGGTCGCCCTCGTGCCGGGCGCACTCGGGCGACTCCGACAACGCAGCGAGCGCGCGTGCCGGGCGTCGGGAGCCGATACGGCATTCGATCTTGTGGCGGCGCTTGTACCACTCGCGGGCAAACCCGGGCCGGTCTTCCGCCCTTGGCCCCCGCCGTATGGCGCGCGCTGCCGTGTCCGGCGCCGAGAGGTAGCCCGCATGGGGGAGGCGGATCCTCCGTGCGCATGACGCACGTCGTCACGGTCCGGACCACGATCGAGCCATGTCGATCACGCGTTCCCCGGACGACATAGCGCGTCGCGTCCCACGCCGGGCAGTCCGCCTCCACCTGAGCGCATGGCCTGGGTACGCCGCCGCGGGATGGGGTTTCTTGTTCGCGGTACCCAGTTTCGTGTGGGCGACGGGCAGTACCTTCGGCGCCCGGACGACGGTGTCGCCGTCGTTGGTGCAGCTCGCTCGCGACGGAGTGCCGTGGTTCGTGGCCGTCCTGGTGGTAACCGGCTTCCTGAAGCTCGTCGGAGCACTGCTCGGCATCGGCTTGACGCGAGCGCGGGGCGCGCGAATCAGCCGATTCATGGTGTTCTGCGGGGGTGGTGCGGCGATCCTGCTCACTTGGCATGGTGGCCTCTTCGTCGTCCACGGTGTGCTGGCCGAGGCCGGGGCCGTCTCTGTTGAGCCGGACCTGGCTGCGCTGACTAGTTGGTACCTCTACCTGTGGGGGCCGTGGTTCATCGTCGGTGGTCTGGCCTTCGCCGGGGCCACCGCGCTGTATGTCCGCCCACGCGGTGATCGGCGCGAGCTACGGCTCTACGGCGCTGTGGGCGCGCTCGGTGCCCTGATCCTGTCCGTGACCTCGGCGGCTACCGGGATCGGTTGAGAGCCGTCACGCAACTGCTGGTCACAGGCCAGATGATCTCGCGGCGGCTGGTGTGATCACAGCGTCGGAGAGCAGGTGCCCCCCGACTGGCGGCGCTGATCGCCTCGGGCGACGCGTCGCGAATCGCTCGCCGACAACCCAACACCCCATACGAGGAGTAGCCATGGTTGCTTCCACGTCACATCCGCGGACTCCGGGCCGCGTACGCCACGTCGCGGTGCCGCCTGCCGCTCACGCACTCAGCACGCTTGTACGGATCGACTACGAGAACGCCGTGCTCGCCGACCTCGACCCGGCTCAGAACCGCACCGCCGAGCAATGGGCGCGAACGGTCCTGGAAGACGCACCGTCTGACACGCGGCAGGCCCTCACCCAGGGCTGGACCGCACTCGGCCTGCAGCTCCGCCCGGCCCCGTCCGAGGGTTGCGTGCTCGGCTGGCCGGTGCGGCGCAGAACCCCGGACCTCGTGCTCCTCTCCGCCGGCCCCACCCGTGGACTTCACGGCGAGCTGCTCTTCCAACGTCGGCCGCACGCGCTGCTGTTGGCCGCTTTCATTCAGTTGGACGGCGAAAGAGCACGTGCCTTGTGGGCGCCAGCCGAGAACCGGCACCCCCACGTCATGTACCAGGTTCTCGAACAGGCCGTATCCCGGGCCACAGCCTGACCACATCACGACAAGGCGCTCGCCCGCGAGACGCCGAAGCGGCAGCGGACTGCCGCCAGGTGCGGACCGGCTGCATTTGCCGCCCGCCCGCAGGAGGAGTGGGTGCACTTACCCACCGCCACCCCGTCCCGGGCTGACCCGCACGACTAGGCGCCAAGCGTGGCCAGGCTCATCCGGCTGCGCTCACGATTGCCCGGACAGGCCCTGACCCGCGGCCAGCCGCTCCATCAGGGCCGCGCTGCGCGCGAGCACCTCGCGCTCGCTCTCCGTGAGTTCGGCCTCGATGGCCAGGGCCAGCCATCCGGCCCTGCGGCCGCGCTCCGCTTCCAGCGCAACCCGGCCGGCGTCCGACAGCTCGACCAGGGACTTGCGGCCGTCCGTGGGGTGGGCCCTGCGGGTGACCAGGCCCTGTTCAAGGAGGAGGCCGACCGCGCGGGCCATCGACTGCGGGCGTACACGCTGATCGGCTGCGAGGTCGCTGGTGGTCATGGCGCCGTCGCGGTCCAGAACGCCGAGCACGGCGACCTGCCCGTGCGGGATCCGGTCCTCCTGCTTCACCCGCCGGGTGAGCTTGCCCATCGCGATGCGCAGTTCGGCGGCGACGGTGGCGGCTTCCGGTGTGGGCATAGGGCACTTTACCCCGGAAACGCCGTTGTGCAGCAGAACTGCACAGCACAACTGAACAGCAGAACTGAACAGCAGAACTGAACAGCAATGCTGTATAGTTTTGTCGCGCCGAGCAGAGCGCGAGCGTCGTCGCAGCCGGGCCCGGCAGGCGACTACGGGAAGGACCTCCCATGCCCGCACACTCAGTCGAGTCGACCGCTGTCCGCGGCGTCACCGCCCGCGCCGTCCTCGACAGTCGCGGCAACCCCACCGTCGAGGTCGACGTCGTCCCGCCGACGGATCCCTGGGCCGCGCCGCCGTCCCCTCCGGCGCCTCCACCGGCGCCCGCGAAGCGGTGGAGCTGCACGACGGCGACCCTCGGCGTTGGCACGGCAGGGGTGTCGACCGGGCCGTGGCCCACGTGAAGGGCGAGATCGCGGACGCCGTCACCGGGCGCGACGCCGACGACCAGGCCGGCCTCGACGCCGCGCTCGTCGCGCTCGACGGCACGCCCACCAAGGCGCGGCTCGGCGCCAACGCCCTGCTCGGGGTCTCCCTCGCCACCGCGAAGGCCGCCGCCGTCTCGCACCGGCAGCCGCTGTACCGCTACGTCGGCGGGGCCGACGCCCGTGTGCTTCCGGTGCCGATGATGAACATCGTCAACGGCGGCGCCCACGCCGACAACCCGCTGGACTTCCAGGAGTTCATGATCGCGCCGGTCGGTGCGGGGTCCTTCGCGGAGGCCGTCCGGATGGGGACCGAGGTCTTCCACACGCTCCGCCGCGACCTGCTGGCCGCGGGTCACTCCACGGGCGTCGGCGACGAGGGCGGCTTCGCGCCCGCGCTGCGCACGGCCGAGGAGGCGCTCGACTTCGTCATGGCCGCGATCGAGCGGTCGGGGTACCGGCCCGGCGCGGACATCGGCCTCGTCATGGACCCGGCGTCGTCGGAGTTCTACCGGGATGGCGTGTACGCGTACGAGGGAGAGGGCGTCCGGCGTACGTCCGCCGAGCAGGTCGACTACCTCGCCAAGCTGATCGACGCCTACCCGATCGTCTCGGTGGAGGACCCGATGGCCGAGGACGACCTCGACGGGTGGCGCGAGCTGACGGCGCGGGTCGGGGACAGGTGCCAGCTGACCGGGGACGACGTGTTCTGCACCAACGAGGCGCTGGTGCGGGAAGGCATTCGCACGGGGGTGGGGAACGCGGTCCTGATCAAGGTCAACCAGATCGGGACGCTGACCGAGGCGCTCGGGACGGTGGGCACCGCGCGGCGGGCCGGATGGGCGGCGGTCATGTCCCACCGTTCCGGTGAGACGGAGGACACGACCATCGCGGACCTGGCCGTCGCCACGGGGTGCGGGCAGATCAAGACCGGGTCGTTGTCCCGGTCGGACCGCACGGCCAAGTACAACCAACTCATCGGGATCGAGGAGGAGTTGGGGGAATCGGCGGTGTACGGATACGCCGGCGCGTGAGGCGCGGTGGCGGGCGCGACTTCGTCTCGGGTTGCTCGCGCGGTTCCCCGCGCCCCCAGGGCCTGTCCGGCAGACGGGGCCGCGGCCGGACAGGCGTCAGCCGCTCAGCGCGGCCAGGCCCATCGCCGCCGTGTCCCCCGGCGGCAGCCAGGCCCCGCCTTCCGGCGGCTCAAGCCAGCCTCCCGCCGCCGCCAGCTTCCGTGCCGCGCCGCGCAGCGCGTCGAGCCCGGCGTGGCGCAGTCCGCGGCGCCAGACCATCGCCACCGGAGACAGCGGCACCGGGTCGGTCAGGGGCCTCAGCACCATGCCCGGTACGTCGATGAACTCGACGCTCGCCAGGACCGACCAGCCCCGCTTCCTCACCACCCGCACGAACTCGTCCTTGCCCTCGATCTCGGGGAAGGGTTCGGCGACGGTGATCCCGCGCCCCTCGAAGAGCAGCTCGGCCAGGTCGGTCCACTCGGCGGTCGCGGCGTTCCCGGCGGCGGCGTACAGCGTCTCGCCCCGCAGGGCGTTCAGCGGGACGGCGGTCCGGCTCGCCAGCGGGTGGTCGTCACGCAGGAGCACCGCCATCGGCTCCAGTCGCACCGGCATCCACGCGAGCTGGGCCCGCAGCTCGGGCGCGAGCCCGGCCACGCGCCCGAAGGAGACGTCGAGCCGGCCGCTCAGGAGATCGGCGGCGGCGCCGGTGAGGCCGCTGTGATAGCGGCACACGAGCTCCAGGTCGGGCGCGACGCGCCGGACCTCGGCCACCACGGAGGCGCCCGTGCTGACGCGGGCGCCGACGTCGACGAGCAGCGGCCGCTCCGCACCGGCGCAGGCCGCGGCCAGCTCGTCGTGGGCGGCCAGCACGTGCCGTACGTAGGGCAGCAGCCGGGCGCCCTCCCCGGTCAGGGACACGCTGCGGGTCGTACGGACGAACAGCTCGGCCCCGAGTCCTCGCTCCAGCCGGCGGATGTCACGGCTGAGCGCCTGCTGCGCCACGTACAGACGCGCGGCGGCGCGGGTGAAGTGCAGTTCGTCGGCCACTGCCACGAACGCGCGCAGGAGGCGGGGCTCTATGTCGTTCGGCACGCAGGGCAGTCAACAACATGACGTCACGGATCGCTACCGCACAGGAGATGCGCCGCAGACGGGCCCGGTCTCAGCCGCTCGGGCCTCACCACGCCCCCGTCAGGCCGTGACGCGCAGCCGGTCGCGCCGCCTCAGCAGCAGGACGCCGCCCATCACGGCCAGTGCCGCCGCGCCCATGCTCGCGCCCGCGATCAGCAGGGTGCGGTCGGGCTCGTCCAGGCCCACCGCGGCGGCTTCCTCGGCCTTCACCAGGAGGTGGCCGGTCCGTTTGACGCGGCCGTGGTGGCTGATCACGGTCACGGGGTAGCGGCCGGCCCCCAGGCCGTCCCGGAGGCGGGCCGGGCCGTAGTAGCGCGGGTCGTCGCCGTCGCCGGCCTTGCTGTCGTCGCGCTTCAGCGGGACGGGGCGTTCGAAGGCGGGGGACGTGGCGGTGAGGCGGTCCTCCTCGCCCGGATCGGGTGAGGCGTCGCGCCACAGGACGTTGACGGTGTCGCCGGGGCCGGCCTTGTGGCTGTGGGCGCGGGCCGTGTCCGGGCTGCCGGAGGGGGCGAAGAAGGCGGGGCCGCGGACGCGGCCGGTGTAGTCGCTGTCACCGGGGCGGGCGGCGCGCACGCGCAGCGGCTTCTCGTCGATGCGGCGGCCGTCCGGGCCGGCCAGGGCGACCTTGTACGTACCGTCCTTGAGGTCCTGCGGGAGCGCGAGGGCCGCGGTGAACATCCGGGGGTTGTTCCAGTAGCCGCCCTTCGGGTCGTGGGCCAGGCGCACGGGTGCCCGGAAGGCGGGCGAGGTCGCGGTGAAGGAGTCGCCCTTCTCGCCGGGGTAGAGGTCGTCGAACCACAGCGTGAGCCGCTCGCCGGGCCGGAGCACGTCCTCGACGGCGCCGACCTGGAACTCGGGCTTGTGCGACGCCTTGACCTCCACGTGGTCCTCGGCGACGACCCGGCCGCCGGCGTGGACGGCCAACGGGTACGTGCCGGGCCGCACCCCCTCGTCGATGACGGGCCGCGCGTGGTGGCCGCCCTCGCCGTGGCGGTCGGGGGCGAGGCGCACCCGGTGGCCGAAGACGGGCGAGGAGACGGTGACGTCGCCGGTGGAGCGCACGCCCCGGACCTCTATGTCGATCAGCTCGCCGGGGCGGTTGTCGTAAGCGCTGTTGAGCAGCACGTGCACGTCGCCCCGGCCCCCGTCGGCCGCCGCGGCGGGGCCGCCACCGCCCAGCCACAGTGCTCCCGCCGTCACCGCCGCGCACGCGGTCCGTGTCCACGCAATGTTCACCGGGCCACCCCCTTGTCGCTTAGGAAGAGGGCCGACCCGGCCCAAGGGTTGCGTTGTCCGCAAACCAGCGTCTTTCGCACGGCGGCCGGGAGGACGACCGGCCACGAACGGCGGCTACGCTCCCCCACGTGAGCGACAAGGCAGACACGGGAAACACGACAAGCACAGCGAACACAACAAACGGTAGCTACGAACTCCGGTCGGGCGTACCGGCAATCGAGACCTACCGCGCCCTGCGCGCGGCCACGGGCCTCGGCGAGAAATCGGTCGAGGGGGCGGCGGCCGGGCTCCCGAACACCTGGTACGGGGTGACGGTGGAGCACGCCGGCGCCACGGTCGGGATGGGCCGCGTCGTCGGCGACGGCGGCTGCCACCTCCAGATCGTCGACATATGCGTCCTGCCCGAGCACCAGGGCCGGGGGCTGGGCAGGCAGATCATGGAGGAGCTGACGGCCGAGCTCGAGCGGCGGGCGCCCGCCGGCGCCTACGTCTCCCTGATAGCGGACGGTGACGCCCGCCACCTCTACGCGAAGTTCGGCTTCGCCGAGACGGCGCCGGTGTCGGTCGGCATGGCACGCCTCTTCTGAGCCCCAAGGCCGCCCACGGCCGCCCACGGCCGAAAAAGCCTCCGGCCCGTGAGCTGACGCTCACGGGCCGGAGGCCTCACATGGGATGAGTGGAGATGGCGGGAATCGAACCCGCGTCCAACGGTGCAGAACCAGGGCTTCTCCGTGTGCAGTTCGCTGCGATTTTCTCAGCCCCGGAGATCACGCGAACAAGTCTCCGACGGGCTCAGCCACTGTTTGATTTCCCACCAGGCCCCGTGGCCGGGCCTAGTGGTTTAGTTCCCTAGCTGATGCCAGGATCCGGGTCGGGAACAGCCCCGGGCTGACACTTCGCAAGTCGCTACTTAGGCAGCGAGGGCGAAGGAATCGCGCTTGGTGTTGGCGATTATTGGTTGCGACATATGGTTTACGAGATCATTGCCGCTTCCTCGACACGCTTCCCCTGCTTCGACATCCGCTGTCGAAACCGATCATCCCCATGTTGTGTTTTCAAGCTGCGCACCGGTTACCAGCCGGTGTGCGATGCGCCCATCGTACGTGACCAACGCGCGAGGGTGCCAGCGAATTCCCCGGAGGGGCTAGCCCCGCTGGGTCTGCTGGGCCCGCTGGCGCCGGCGGGCGGCCGCGATCGCCCGGTTCGACTCGCGCGTGTCCTGCTTCTCGCGCAGCGTCTGCCGCTTGTCGTACTCCTTCTTGCCCTTGGCCAGGGCGATCTCGACCTTGGCCCGGCCGTCCTTGAAGTAGATGGCGAGCGGCACGATGGTGTGCCCCGTCTCCTGCGACTTCGAGTCGAGCTTGTCGATCTCCGCCCGGTGCATCAGCAGCTTGCGCTTGCGGCGCGCGGTGTGGTTCGTCCAGGTGCCCTGGGCGTACTCGGGGATGTGGGCGTTGTGCAGCCAGGCCTCGCCGCCGTCGATCTGGACGAAGCCGTCCACCAGCGAGGAACGACCCTGGCGCAGCGACTTCACCTCGGTGCCGGTCAGCACCATGCCGCACTCGTAGGTGTCCAGAATGTGGTAATCGTGGCGCGCCTTCTTGTTCTGCGCGACCAGCTTGCGACCCGTCTTCTCTTTCTTAGCCATAGCGCCGCCATTCTCGCACTAGGACCCACCCCCGAGGCCACCCATTACCGCGCGGGCCCGCTGCTCCGCCCCGGCGTGGACGGCGAGGTCGGGGGTGATGCCGGCGCCGTCGACGGCACGGCCGCCGGGGGTGCGGTAGTGGCCCACGGTCAGCTCGGCGACGGAGCCGTCCGGCAGGCGGCTGGGCATCTGGATCGAGCCCTTGCCGAAGGTGCGGGAGCCGAGGACGACCGCGCGGCCGCGGTCCTGCAGGGCGCCCGTCAGCAGCTCGGCGGCGCTCATGGTGCCGCCGTCGACCAGGACGACCAGCGGCCTGCGGGTGTCACCGCCGGGGTCGGCGTAGAGGGCGTGGGGCCTGCCGTGGACGTCGTAGGTGGCGACGAGGCCCCCGTCGAGGAAGGCGGACGCGGCGCTGACGGCCTCGGTAAGCAGACCGCCGGGATTGCCCCGCAGGTCCAGCACCACCCCCTCCCCCGGCGCGGCCGCGCGGACGGCGTCGCGCACGCGCTCGCCCGTGCCCCTGGTGAAGGACCCGACCTTGATCCGGGTGGTGGGCGGCTGCCGGTCGCCGCCGCTCGTCCGGTCCACGGCGACGCTCTGCGTGACCACCCGCTCCCGGCGCAGCGTCCGCTCCCACCGCTGACGGCCCCGCTGGAGGGCGATGCGGACGGGCGTACCGGGGTGGGCGGGGGCCCAGGCGGCGTACGGGCGCAGCTCGCCGCGCAGCCGGGAGACGACCTCGGTGACGGGGTGGCCGGTGACGTCCACGCCGTCGACGGTGAGGATGCGGTCGCCGGGTGCGATCCCGGCACGTTCGGCGGGGCCGCCGGGCTGGACGGCGCCGACCTCCATCCCGCCCTCGCCGACGCGCCGCGTGGTGAGGCCGACGCCGACGTAGGCGCCGTCGAGGGCGAGCGCGAAGCCCTCGTACTCACGGGCGCTGTAGACGGCGCTCCAGGCGTCGCCGCTGCGGCCGACCACTTCCGCGGCGGCCTCGGAGCCGGACTTGCCGTCCCGGGCGGCGGCCTCGGCGGCGGCGGCCACGGCCGCGCGGTCGACGGCGCGGGCGGCGGTGGCGTGGTGCGCGGGCGGCGGGACGGCCGTCGGGGGGCCGCCGCCGTGCCGCCCGTCCGCGTCGGCCCCCCAGGAGCCGGTGAGGGCGCCGGCCGTCAGGACCCCCACGAAGACCAGCGTCAGAGCCGCCCCGCGGCGGGCGCGGCGCGGCGGAACGGACATCGTCGGGCCGAGCATGCGCGAGAGTCTAGGACACCGAAGGGCGCCGTACGGTGAGTTGACCGTACGACGCCCTCGGCCTCGCGACCGTGTCCCCGCCGCCCGTCCGGGCGTCCGAGCCGCTTCTCCGGCCCCTCGGGTTCAGACCTTCAGGTACTTGCGCAGCGCGATGAACGCCGCCAGCGCGGGCATCAGCAGGCCGATGGCGATGACCAGCGGCATCTTGGCGAACACCGCGTCCCAGCCGATGAACTGGATGACGTCGATCTGGTGGACCAGCCAGTTGTTCACCAGGAAGTACTGGCCGCCGACGAGCAGCACGCACGCGAAGCCGGCGCCGAGCAGGCCGGCGAACGCGGCCTCCATGATGAAGGGGGTCTGGATGTAGAAGCTGGAGGCGCCGACGAGCCGCATGATGCCGGTCTCACGGCGGCGGCTGAAGGCGGAGACCCGGACCGTGTTGACGATCAGCAGCAGCGCCACGATCAGCATCAGCGCCATCACGCCGAGGGCCGCGATGTTCATGCCGTTGAGGAGGTTGAGCAGCGGCTCCAGGGTCTTGCGCTGGTCCTCCACCTCCTGGATGCCCGCGCGCTGCGAGAAGGCGCTGGAGATGACCTTGTACTTGGAGGGGTCCTTCAGCTTGACGCGGAAGGACTCCTGCATCTGGTCGGGGGTGAGGAACGCCGCGATCGGGGACTTCGGGAACTGCTCCCTGTAGTGCTTCCAGGCCTCGTCCGTGCTCTCGAACTGGACCGACTGCACGATCGGCATCTTCTCCAGATCGGCCCGGATCTGTTTCTTCTGGTCCTCGGTGGCCGGCCCCTTGGCGCAGGCCGCCTCGGTCCTGGCGGTGTCGGCGTCGTTCTTGTTGCAGAGGTAGATCGAGACGTTGACCTTGTCGTACCAGTAGCCCTTCATGGAGCTGACCTGCTCGCGCATGAGCAGGGAGCCGCCGAACAGGGCGAGCGACAGGGCTACGGACACGATCACCGCGAAGGTCATCGTGAGGTTGCGGCGGAGACCGACACCGATCTCCGACAGGACGAACTGGGCGCGCATGGCGTCTTCTCAGTTCCTTTCAGTGCCGGGTCAGTGCTGGTAGCCGTAAACGCCGCGCGACTGGTCGCGCACGAGACGGCCCTGCTCGAGTTCGATGACGCGCTTGCGCATCTGGTCGACGATCTGCTGGTCGTGCGTCGCCATGATGACGGTGGTGCCCGTCCGGTTGATCCGGTCCAGCAGCTTCATGATGCCGACGGAGGTCTGCGGGTCCAGGTTGCCGGTCGGCTCGTCGGCGATCAGCAGCATCGGGCGGTTGACGAACGCGCGGGCGATGGCGACGCGCTGCTGCTCACCGCCGGACAGCTCGCCGGGCATCCGCTCCTCCTTGCCGCCGAGCCCCACCAGCTCCAGGACCTGCGGGACCGCCTTGCGGATCTCGCCGCGCGGCTTGCCGATGACCTCCAGGGCGAAGGCGACGTTCTGGCTGACGGTCTTGTTGGGGAGCAGCCGGAAGTCCTGGAAGACCGTGCCCAACTGGCGACGCATCTGGGGCACTTTCCAGTTGGAGAGCCGGGCCAGGTCCTTGCCGAGCACGTGGACCTGGCCGTGGGTGGCCCGCTCCTCACGCAGCAGCAGCCGCAGGAAGGTGGATTTCCCCGAGCCCGAGGAACCGACCAGGAAGACGAACTCGCCCTTCTCGATCTCGAGCGAGACGTCCCGGAGTGCCGGACGGTTCTGCTTGGGGTAGGACTTGGAGACGTTGTCGAATCGGATCACGAATGCACCACGCGGTCGGCCTGGATAGCGGCACGGAACGCCGCGTTCACGGCGCCCGTCGGTGTGCGTGACCCTACCGAACCACCCGTGCACGCGCAGTCGGCCTCGGCTGCCGGGGCACGCATTACCCTCTTCTTCAGGGACAAAACCATGACAATCGGTCCGCTTTCGCTGTTCAGGGGACCGCCCGCGCCGAACGGCGGGAAAGCTGGCACAGTGGTAAGGGAACCGCACGGCTCTCTCGCGCGTTGGACGTACCGGAGGAGGAGATCGCATGACATGCGACCGACTGGTGTGCGCCAACTGCGCGGCCCCCGTCAGCGAGGGCAGGTGCCCGGTGTGCCGGGCGAGCCGCGAGCGGTTGCAGCACCAGGAAGGTGCCTTCGGCGCGCTGACGCCGGCGGCGCTGATAGCGCTGCTGGTGGTGCTCCTGGCCGTGGCGCTGCTGGCGCGCGGCTTCGCCGGGTAGTCACGGACCGCCCGGCCCCGCAGGCAGTAAGGAAGGCCCGGACGCCCGCTGAGGGGCGTCCGGGCCTTTCCGCATCTGCGGACGCGCTGGTCAGCGCGTGATCAGAGGCGGGTCCGCGGTCAGGCGGCCGTGTTGCGGTTGATCAGGCGGGGCAGCATGCGGAAACCGATACCACCGGCGATCATCGTCGCGGCGCCGACCAGCAGGAACGTGGTCTGACCGGCACCGGTCTCGGCCAGCTCGCCGGTGTGCGCCAGCTCCTCCTTGGGCTTGGCCTGCTGGACGGGCTGCGAGCCGGCGTTGTCGGTGCCGGTGTTGCAGTTGCCGTCGGTGTCGACGGGGCAGGTGCGGACGTCGTCGCCGCTGTCGCCGCCGTTGCCACCGGTGGCGGCCGAGCCGCTCTGGTCGCCGCCGGTCGAGCCGGAGCCGCCGGAGGTGCCGTGGTCACCGCCGCCCGTGGCGCCCGAGCCGCCGGTCGAGCCGTGGTCACCGCCGCCCGTGGTGCCGGAGCCGCCCGTGGTGCCGTGGTCGCCGCCGGTCGAGCCGGAGCCGCCCGTGGTGGTGCCGCCGGTCGTCGTGCCGCCCGTGGTCGTACCGCCGGTCGTCGTGCCACCGGTCGTCGTGCCACCGGTGGTCGTCCCGCCCGTCGTCGTACCACCGGTGGTGGTACCGCCCGTCGTGGTCTCGCCACCGGTGGTGGCGCCGCCGGTGGTCGTCCCGCCGGTCGTCGCCCCACCCGTGGTGGTGCCGCCCGTGGTCGTACCGCCGGTGGTGGTACCGCCCGTCGTCGTACCACCGGTCGTCGTGCCGCCCGTGGTGGTGCCGCCCGTCGTGCTGCCGCCCGTCGTCGTACCACCGGTGGTGGTACCGCCGGTCGTGCCGGGGTTCGTGGGCTGCGGGATCTCGGTCGGGCCGGTGGTCGGGCCGGTGGTCGGGCCGTCGACGTTCACGCCCGCCTTGATACCGACACCCGGGACCTCGACGTCGACGCCGGCGGCCGAGGCCGCGCCGGCGGCCGTCAGAGAGGCACCCGCGGCGATCACCGCGCCGGCGGCTATCCGCGCAACGCGCAGTCGCGTCTTCTTCGTCATCTACCTGCTACCCCCAGTAGCCGAGCTCGTCATTGGAGCAGCTATGCACGGGGTCGTGGCGCTCCTGGGGACGGCGTGACCGAACCGGCCGTACGTCTCGTACAGGCCGGGCCGCTCGCCCCCCGCCACACGCGCCCCAGTGATACGCATGCCGCCCGTCAGCCTTCCCAGTTTTCCGGGCAGCGTCAAGGGAGTTACGGGCGGGATGTCCGGGTATGCAGGGGTTGGTAATCGACTACGAGTGCGGACTTTACTTGTCCTGCTGCTCCTGCTGCTTGCGCCAGCGGATGCCCGCCTCCAGGAAGCCGTCGATCTCGCCGTCGAGCACGGACTGCGGGTTGCCCACCTCGTGCTCGGTGCGGAGGTCCTTGACCATCTGGTAGGGGTGCAGAACGTACGAACGCATCTGGTTGCCCCAGGAGTTGCCGCCGTCGCCCTTGAGCGCGTCCATCTTCGCCTGCTCCTCCTGGCGGCGGCGCTCGAGGAGCTTGGCCTGGAGGACGTTCATGGCGCTCGCCTTGTTCTGGATCTGCGAGCGCTCGTTCTGGCAGGAGACGACGATGCCGGTGGGAATGTGGGTGATGCGGACCGCGGAGTCGGTCGTGTTGACGCCCTGGCCGCCGGGGCCGGAGGCGCGGTACACGTCGACGCGCAGCTCGGACTCGTCGATCTCGACGTGGTCGGACTGCTCGACGACGGGCAGGACCTCGACGCCCGCGAAGGACGTCTGACGGCGGCCCTGGTTGTCGAAGGGCGAGATGCGCACCAGGCGGTGCGTGCCCTGCTCGACGGAGAGCGTGCCGTAGGCGTACGGGGCGTTGACGACGAAGGTGGTCGACTTGATGCCGGCCTCTTCGGCGTACGAGGTCTCGTAGATCTCGGTCTTGTAGCCGTGGCGCTCGGCCCAGCGCAGGTACATGCGCTGGAGGCGCTCGGCGAAGTCGGAGGCGTCGACGCCGCCGGCCTCGGCGCGGATGTTGACGAGCGCCTCACGGGCGTCGTACTCGCCGGAGAGGAGGGTGCGGACCTCCATCTCGTCCAGCGCCTTGCGGACGGAGGCCAGCTCGGCCTCGGCCTCGGCGAGGGTGTCGGCGTCGTCCTCGGCCTCGGCCAGCTCGTAGAGCACGCCGAGGTCGTCGATGCGGCCGCGCAGCGCCTCCGTCTTGCGGAGCTCCGCCTGGAGGTGCGACAGCTGGCTGGTGATCTTCTGCGCCGCCTCGGGGTCGTCCCAGAGGGACGGGGCGGCCGCCTGCTCCTCGAGCACGGCGATGTCAGCCCTCATCTTGTCGAGGTCCAGAACGGCCTCGATCGACGCCATGGTCGAGGAGAGGGACTTCAGCTCTTCGGATACATCAACGACTGCCACGCACCCAGCCTAACGGCTGCGCCGGGTTGCACGGTCCGAAGGAGGCGGTACGGACCCGGAGCCCGGGCCCGCGGAGCGCCCCCGGGCCTGTGCCCGGCCGTCCGTCCCGGCCGGTCCGGGCTCGCCTGGCGCCGGGGCGGGCGCGGCCGCGAGGCGCCGGACGCGGGCCGGGCGGGGCGGATGTGATGCCCGGCACATCGGGTCCATGCCAGCCCGGAGCGGGTCGCACTCCCTATGGGAGGGGGGCCACCGAGGAGTCCGGGGACAGGTTCGGGGCGTGGGTGCGGCCGGCGGGGGGCGTCGTGCGGTGGACGCCCGGCTTGGCGTCGCCCGGGTCGTGCTGCTTGGACGTGGCGAACCAGCCCACGGCGCCCGCGGCCGCGATCAGGCCCACCGCCAGCCCCGTGCCGATCCGGATCCGGCGCCGGCGCGTCGCCTCCGCGGACGAGCGGTGGCGGGCCGAGCCGGTGCGGCGCTGACCTGGGGCCCGCGGGGCGCGGGCGGTGCCGTGGGCGCCGCCGGCCAGCTCCTCCGGGCCCGGCACGCGCATGCTGGTGTGGGTGTCGCGGCTGGAGTCGGAGACCCCTCCCGGGACCAGCGGCACCACGCCCCGCCGACGCGGCTCGGAGGCGCCCACGGGCTCGTACGCCCCCTCGCGCTCCCCCGCGCCCGCGGTCGCCGCGGCGGGCTCGTCCTCCGGCTCGTCGATGTCGAGCGGGGGGATCCCGGCCAGGCCCGGCAGCAGCTCGCGCAGGCGCGCCGCCAGTTCGGGGGCGCGCAGCCGGGAGGCCGGGGCCTTGGCGAGGCACTGCACGACCAGCTGCCACAGCTCGTCGGGGATGCCGGGCAGCGGCGCCACCGTCTCGGTGACGTGCCGGCGCAGCACCGCGCCGGGGTGGCCGCCGCCGAACGGCGTGAAGCCCGCGAGCAGCTCGTAGAGGACGGTCGCCAGGGCGTAGACGTCGACGGAGGCCCGGGGCGGGAGGCCCTCGATGATCTCGGGGGCCAGATAGTCGGGGGTGCCGATGACCCTGCGCTGGCCCGGGGCGCGCTCCCGGTCGCGGGCGGGCGCGGCGGGGCGCGGGGCGTCGACGAGGCGGGCGATGCCGAAGTCGGTGAGCAGCGCGGGGTGCGCGCCGCCGGGGCCGAGCGGGCCCTGCATGTCGAGCAGGACGTTCTCGGGCTTGACGTCGCGGTGGATGACCCCGGCCGCGTGGGCGGCCGCGAGCCCGTCGGCGACGTCGGCGACGATGGCCACCGCCGCCTCCGGCGCCAGGCGCCGCTCGCGGTCGAGCCGGGTCCGCAGGTCGGTGCCGCGGATGAGGTCCATGACCAGCGCCAGGTCGGCGCCGTCGACGACGAGGTCGCGGACGCCGACCACATGGGGGTGGTCGAGACCGAGGAGGGCCGCGCGCTCCTGCACGAACCTGCCGACCAGCTCCTGGTCGGAGGCGAGGTCCTCCCGCAGGAGCTTGATGGCGACCGGGCCTTCGGGGCCCTCGCCGAGCCACACCGTGCCGGCGCTGCCGCGCCCCAGAACCTGGTGGGCGGTGTACCGGCTGCCGATCTTCCGTGCCAAGACTGTTCCCCGACTCCTCCGTCATCCGACAGGCTCGCTGGCGACCAAGCTACGCGGCCGAGGGGAGGTTGGGGACACCGAACCCGGGCCAACTGTCACTTCTGCGGCAGAAAACACCCTTCGGGTGTCGACAAATCGACTACCCCGGTCCCGGCACTCAGTTGTTTGAACCGAGCTCCGAGATCCAGTCCTTGGCCTGGTGGAACCAGTCCCAGCCGGTGTCCCACAGACTCTTCCCGTCGGCGACCCAGTCCTTCAGCGGAGTGAACTCCCAGACCAGCCAGGAACCGATCGCCAAGAGGACGATCATGAACAGGCAGCCCTTGAGGCAGCCCAGACCGGGGATCCGCATCGGGTTGGCGCTGCGCCGGCGCGGCTCGCGCGGCTCCCGGCGCGGCGGCTCGGGCGTGGGCGCGGGCGGCGGGGTGTACGGCTGCGGCTGGGGCGGCTGCGGGGGCTGGGGCGCCTGGTAGCGCGGTGCCCGCTGGGGCTGCCGCTGCGGGGCGTAGGGCTGCTGGCCGTACGGCTGCTGGTGCTGCGGGGCCGGCGGCCCGGCGTACTGCTGCTGGCCGTGCTGCTGCTGGTGGCCGTAGGGCTGCTGCTGGCCGTAGGGCTGCTGGGCCTGCGGGGGCTGCTGGGCCGGCCGGCGCGTGGGCCGGCGCCGCAGCGGGTCCTCGCCCGGGTCGAGGTACTGGGTCTGTTCGTTGCGGTCGCGGGCCGCCCGCAGCTGGGTCTGCCAGGGGTGCGGGGTGTCGCCCTGCGGCGCGCCCGGCGGCACCGGCGGCATGACGCGCGTGGGGTCGCCGCCGGCGGGCGGCGTGTTCGGCATGACCGTGGTCGCGGCGCCCGGGTCGTATCCGCCCGGGGCCCCGGCGCCCGAGGGCAGCACCTGCGTGGGGTCGGCGTCGCCCGCGCCGTTGAGGCCCAGGCCCGTGCCGGGCACGTACGTGGGCTCCGGGTCGGGCGCGAGCAGGGCGGCCACGCCGAGCGCGGCCTCGGCCTGGGCCGGGGAGGCGTGCACGCCGACGCCCGCGGCCACGACGCGCAGGGCGCGGGCCAGGCTCTCGGCACCGGGCCGCTCCTCCGGGCGCTTGCGCAGGCAGCGCTCTATGACCGTCCACAGCGGCTCGGGGACGGTGGTGGGGCGGCGCGGCTCGGCGCTGAGGTGCTGGTGGAGCACCTCCAGGGCGGTCGCGCCCGCGAACGGCGGACGGCCGGTGACCAGCTCGTACAGCAGGATGCCGGCACCGTAGATGTCCACGGCGGAAGTCTGCGGCTGGCCCTCGGCGGACTCGGGGGCGACGTAGGCCGGCGTGCCGACGAACTCGTGGGTGCGGGTGAGGCCGGGCGAGTCCGCGAGGCGGGCGATGCCGAAGTCGGTCAGCATCGGGTGCATCGTGTCGCCGTCCTGCCGGAGCAGGACGTTGGCGGGCTTGAGGTCGCGGTGGACGATCCCGTCGGCGTGGCTGACGGCGAGGGCGTCGGCGATCTGCGCCGTGAGCAGCGCGGCGGCCACCGGCGTGAACGGACCGTTCTCGCGCAGGTAGCGGTGCAGGTCGGGGCCCTCGATCAGGTCCATCACGAGCGCGAGCAGGTCGCCCTCGACGACGAGGTCGCGGGTGCGGACGATGTTGGGGTGCGTGAGCCGCAGGAGCACGGAGCGCTCGCGGAGGAAGCGCATCACGACGTCCGCGTCGTTGGCCAGCTCCTCCTTGAGGACCTTGATCGCGACGGTCTCGCCCGGCTGTCCGGCCACGGCGGCCTCGGCGCCCGCCGCCTCCCGCTGGCGGGCACGCCAGACGGTGCCCGTGGCGCCGCGTCCGAGCGGCTCCTCGAGCAAGTACTTGCTGCCTACCGGCCGCACGTCATGCGCTCCCTGGTCGTGATCCGTGGTCCGCCCCGGTCCCCCGGCTCCCCGGCTTCTCCTCGGCGTGGACTTCTCTTCGGCTTCCGCCCCACTGTAGTGCCGCGATGAGGGTCGTCGGCCTGGCGAAGAGCGGCGTATCCGGTGGGGCTCAAGGGGAAGACGCGCGCCGTGGACGGATGGTTGCCGACGGGGCGACATCCCGTAAATAACGGCAAGAAGCAGGTCCGTCGTGGGCAGCGCGCGAAAGAATCCAGCCAGCGGAGGACGCCGAACCGGAGCTTTCGCATCCTGGGACGATCGTTCAAGATCACGAATCGGCTCTCGCCGGGCGAGTCGTCGGTGGCAGGTGCGAGGATGCTCGCAGCACGGATGCGGCGGGGCGGGAGCGGGAGGCCCCGTGCTACGTGGTGACCTGTACGTGCCGACGCGCCCGTGCGGGGTGGGGCGGGCCGCCTGGCCCGCGCACCGCGCACCGGGGGCAGAAAAGGGACCGTTGACGCGATGCAGATCCGGCTGACCGTCCTCGGGCCGCTCAGCGGCCACGACGCCACCGCGTGCGCCTGCGACGTGCTCGTGACCGCCCCCGCGGGGACCGCTCTGGCGGCCGTCGCGAGCGGTCTGGCCGCGGCCGTCGCGGCGGCCGGCTCCGACCTCGGCGGCGGCGCCGTCGTCGTCCACGCCGGCACCGAGCGGCTCGACCCCCAGCGCTGCGCCCTGGGCGAGCCGCCCCTGATCGACGGCGCCGTGCTGTCGCTGGGCACCCCCGCCGGTCCCGAGCGGCACGCGGGCGTTCCGCTGTCCGGCGTGCCGGAGGCCGCCGCGCGGCTGCACGTCGTCTCCGGGCCCGACGCGGGCGGGGTGCACCTGCTGCACGGCGGCGAGGTGCGCGTGGGCCGCTCCAGCGCGGCGGACGTGCCGCTGGACGACCCGGACGTCTCGCGCCTGCACTGCGCGGTCACCCTCACGGACGACGGCCGCGTCACCCTCCACGACCTCGGCTCCACGAACGGCACCCTCCTCGACGGCGAGCCGGTCGGCCGGGCGCCCGCGCCGCTGCCCTCGGGCGCGCTGGTCCGGGCCGGCGAGTCGACCCTGAGCCTGCACGGCGCGGACGCCCCCGCCCCGGCCGTCCTGCCCGCAGTGCCGGACGGGGAGGGGCACCTGCGCGTGGGAACGCCGCCGAGGCAGCGCGAGCGCGGGCCGGCGGCGCCGGGCGCGCCGACGGTGCACGGCTCGGGCACCGCGACGGTGCCGCAGCCGGGCGTCCCGGCCGTACCGGGACAGCGGACCGGGGCGACGGACGCGCCCGGCCGGCGCGGTGACGCCCCGGGCCCCCGGGTCCCCAGCTGGGCCGTGGACGCGGGCCGCCCCGGCACCGTCGCCGCGGCCGCCGGGCCCACCCACCACGTCACCGGCTCCGCGGGGTTCGGCGCCGCCGACGACGCGGAGGCCGGCGCCGCCGACGTGGGCATCGTCCAGCCCCGCGAGCCCGGGAACGGCACCGCGGCACCCGCCCCCGGACCGGCGCCGGCCGACGCCCGGCGCCGCGGCCGCGGCATAGGGGCCTGGGCCCGGCGGCTGACCGGCGGGCTCGGCGGCTCGCAGCGCGCGGCGGGCGGCCGGACGGAGGGCGGCGAGGTCCTCGGCGCGGCCGGGGGCGACGCCACCGCGCGCGAGACGGACACCGCCGCCGCCCTGCGCGAGCGCTGGCCGGACCCCGCGGCCGTCCTGCTCACCGCCCTGGGGCCGGGCCCCCGGCTGTGGGAGCGGGGGCCGGACCACCCGGACCTGCTGACCGTGCGGCTGGGCACCGCCGACCGCTACGGGCCCGACGGCGGCGAGCCGCTGCCCGCCGTGCCCGTGACGGCCGGACTGCGCCGGGCCGGGGCGCTGGGCCTCGCCGGGCCCCGCGAGCGGCTGTCCGGGCTCGCCCGGTCCGTGCTCGCCCAGCTCGCCGCGCTGCACCCGCCCACCACGCTCGAACTGGTGCTGATCAGCGCGGACCGCGCGCGGACCGTGGAGGAGCGGCTGGCGGAGTGGTCCTGGCTGGGCTGGCTGCCCCAGCTGCGGCCGGTCCACGGGCAGGACTGCCGGCTGCTGGTCGCCTACGACCGCGAGCAGGCCGAGGCCCGCACCGCCGAACTCGCGCGCCGCCTGGACGACGGCCCGCTGGGCCCGGCCTGGGCCACGGCCTCGCCGGAGGCGATCGCCGCGGCCGCCGGGCACCACCGCGGCCCGTACACCGTCCTGATCGTCGACGGCGACCCCGGATCGGCGGCGCTGCGCGAGACCGTCGCACGGCTGGCCGTGGGCGGCCCGGCGGCCGGCATCCACCTGCTGTGCCTGGCCGACGCGCCGGCCACGACCGCCTCCTCGCCCGTGCCGGCCACGCTGGCGACGGCCGAGGCGGCCTCCCCCGGCTTCCCGCACTGCGGCACGGTCGCGCTGCTCAGCGGCGACGTGGCCACGGTCGTCCAGGTGATCCACCGCACCCCGGCGCCCGCTCCCACGACGCCCTCCCCCGCCGAGAACCGGCCGCCGCGCCCCCTCGTCGCCGGCGACACCGTCATCGCCGCCCTCGACGCCGTGTCCGGCGCCTGGGCCGAGCGGTTCGCCCGGGCCCTGGCGCCCCTCCGGGCGGACCTCACGGGTGAGGCGGGCCAGGGCTCGCGGATCGCGGCGGCCCTGCCCCGCACAGCACGGCTGCTCGACGAGCTGGGGCTGGCCCGCGCCACGCCCGCCTCGCTGACCGCCCGCTGGGCCGCGGCCATGGACCGGGGCGCGCGGCCCGGCGGACGAGCCGTCGCGGTGCTGGGCGCCGGCCCGCACGGGCCGCTCTCGGTGGACCTCGCCGCGGACGGGCCGCACCTCCTCGTGGAGGGCGGCGCCGGCACCGGCAAGACCGAACTGCTGCGTTCCCTCGCCGCGTCCCTGGCCGCCGCCGACCGGCCCGACCGGCTCTCGCTCGTCCTGGTCGACGGTGCCGCCGCCGAGCGCGGCGAGGGCCTGCGGGTCTGCACGGACCTGCCGCACGTGTCGACGTACCTCGCCGCCGCCGACCCGGTGCGGATGCGGGAGTTCGCCCAGGCGCTCAGCTCCGAGCTCAAGCGGCGCGCCGAGCTGCTGGGCACCCTCGACTTCGCCGCCTGGCACGACCGGCAGAGCGCCGCCGCCCCGCCGCCGGGTCCCGCGCCCGCGCCGGGCGTCGTGAGCCAGCGGCGGCCCGCCGAGCCGCCCTCCGGCGACCTCGAGCCCGCCCCGAGCGGCACGCTCAAGCTGCGGACGCAGCGCGGCGGCCCGACGCGCACGGCCGAGACGGCGCTGCCCCGGCTCGTCGTCCTCGTCGACGACTTCGACGCGCTCGTCGCCCCCGCGCTGGGCAGCACGGGCCGCCCGGCCGCCGGTTCGGTCGTACGGGCCCTGGAGTCGGTGGCCCGCGACGGCGAACGGCTCGGCGTCCACCTGATCGCCGCGTCCGGACGGCCGGACCGCACGGCCGACACGGCGGCGGTCGAGCGGGCCGGACTGCGCGCGACGCTGGAGATCGCGCCCCCCGCGCCCGACACGGCGCCCTCCGGGGCGGACGGCGGCGCCGGCGAACCCGCCCCCGGACGGGGGCGGTTGCAGCGCCCGGACGACGGCGCGGTCACCCCGTTCCAGGCCGGCCGGGTGACGGGGCGCATCCCCCGCACCGCGACGCTCCGCCCGACCGTGGTGGCCCTGGACTGGCAGCGCATGGGCGATCCGCCCACCCGCCGCCCGGTGCGCGAACTGGGCAACGGCCCCACCGACCTGGCGCTGCTGGCCAGCGCGCTCCAGCGCGCCGCGCAGTCCGCGGGCGCGCGGCCCGCGCCGCCGCTGCTGTAGAGCGCCGGTCCGGCCCCGGCGGTCATCGCCGCCGGTCACCGGCGTCGTAGCGTCACAGCCCGGTCACGATGGGCCAGTTGACAGCGGAGACGGTATTGCGGCGATCCCTCGCCGGGCGTAGGACTGTCGCACGGGAGTACGGCCGTATGCCGGGACACGTGCGGCGTGACGGCCGCCGACGGGGACCGGGCACGGGAGGTACGGCCATGCACACGGCACGACGCGCAGCACGCCCACCGCACACACCGTTCCACAGGACGCGCGCGGCCCGCACCGCGCTCGCACTGGCCACCGCGGGGGCGCTGGCGCTCACCGCCGCCGGCTGCGGCGACAGCGGGGACGACAAGAAGGACGGCGGGGACAGCAGCGCCAAACCCGCGCCGGGCAAGTCCGACGTCATCTCCCACACCGTCGAACTCCCCAAGCTGGACGGTCAGAAGCTCAAGGTGACCGCCGTCTGGACCGGCACGGAGCAGCAGCACTTCACCAAGGTGCTGGACGAGTTCGCCAAACGCACCGGCGCCGAGGTGTCGTTCGTGCCCAGCGGCGACGACATGGCGGCCTTCATAGGCTCGAAGGTCGCCGGCGGCGACCCGCCCGACGTCGCCATGCTCCAACAGCCCGGCGTGCTGCGCGAATTCGCCCAGAAGGGCTGGCTGAAGCCGCTCGGCGGCGATGTGACCGCGCAGTTGAACAAGAACTTCGCCAAGGGCTGGCAGGACCTGGGCTCGTACGAGGGCAAGCAGTACGGCGTGTACTACAAGGCCACGAACAAGTCCCTCGTCTGGTACAACACCAAGGTCTTCGAGGCGGCGGGCGCCAAGGAGCCCAAGACCTGGCAGGAGTTCCTCCAGACCGCGCAGGCGGTCGCCGACTACGGCGTCTCCCCGGTCTCGGTCGGCGGTGCGGACGGCTGGACCCTCACCGACTGGTTCGAGAACGTCTACCTCTCGCAGGCCGGCCGGGAGAAGTACGACCAGCTGACCCAGCACAAGATCAAGTGGACGGATCCGTCGGTCAAGGACGCGCTGACGACCCTCGGTCAGCTCTTCGGCAAGAAGGAGCTGCTGGCGGGCGGCAACGACGGTGCGCTCCAGACCCAGTTCCCCACGTCCGTCACCCAGACGTTCAGCGGCGGGGAGAAGGCGAAGGCCGCCATGGTCTTCGAGGGCGACTTCGCCGCCGCGAACATCACCGGGGCGAAGGCGAAGATCGGCACGGACGCCAAGGTCTTCCCGTTCCCGGCGGTGGGCGGCCGCTCCCCCGTGGTGACCGGCGGCGACGTGGGGGTGGCGCTCAAGGACGGGCAGGCGGCACAGGCGCTGCTGACCTTCCTGGCGTCCTCCGACGCCGCCCAGGTCTGGGCCGCCCAGGGCGGCTTCGTGTCCGCGAACAAGAACCTCGATCCCGCCGCCTACCCCGACGACGTACAGCGCTCCATCGCCAAGGCCGTGGTCGCGGCCGGGGACGACTTCCGCTTCGACATGTCGGACCAGGCTCCGGCCTCCTTCGGGGCCAAGCCCGGCCAGGGCGAGTGGAAGACGCTCCAGGACTTCCTGAAGAACCCGGCGGACGTGGCGGGCACCCAGCAGCGGCTGGAGTCCGACGCGGCCAAGGCGTTCAAGAGCTGACGGGCCGGCGCCGTGAGCACCGCGACTCCGGGCGCCGCAGCGCCCGCGGGCCCCGCCGTACCGAAGGCCACCGGGCGCGGGGGCGCGCTGGGCACCCGGCCCTGGGTGGCCGCGTGCTTCCTGCTGCCCGCGCTGGCCCTGCTGGGCGCGCTCGTCGTCTACCCCATCGGCTACTCCGTCTACCGCAGCCTCTTCGACGCGTCCGGCGACGGCTTCGTCGGCTTCGGCAACTACCAGGAGGTCTTCACCGACGACCGGATCCGCACGGCCCTGAAGAACAACGTCGTCTGGGTGATCGTCGCCCCGGCCGTCGCCACCGCCCTGGGGCTGATCTTCGCGGTCCTGACCGAGCGGGTGCGCTGGGGCACGGCGTTCAAGCTGGTCGTCTTCATGCCGATGGCGATCTCGATGCTGGCCGCGGGCATCATCTTCCGGCTGGTCTACGAGCAGGACCCGGACCGCGGCGTCGCCAACGCCGTGTGGGTGGGCGTCCACGACACCTTCGCCGCACCGGCCCCCTACCCCGGCGCGCATCCGCGGCCGAACGGCGGGCTGGCGGCGAGCGGCGGCGGTGCGTTCACGACGACGTCGCCGGTGCGGGCCGGGGCGGCGGTGGCGCTGCCGCTGGTGGCCGTGAAGCCGGAGGACGCCGGCGGGGCGAAGGAGGCGATACCGGCCCGGGACGTGGGCGGGAAGGTCACCGGCACCGTGTGGATGGACTTCACCCGGGGCGGCGGCGGGACCGCCGGGAAGATCGACGCCGAGGAGAAGGCCCTGGCGGGGGTGAGGGTGGAGGCGGTGAAGGACGGCCGCACCGTGGCCTCGGCCACCTCGGCCTCCGACGGCACCTTCACGCTGCCCCCCGCAGCCGACGGCGCCCGGCTGCGGCTGCCCGCCTCGAACTTCGCCTCGGCCTACAACGGCGTGGACTGGCTGGGCCCCACCCTGGTGACGCCGTCGATCATCGGCGCCTACATCTGGATGTGGGCGGGCTTCGCGATGGTGCTCATCGCCGCGGGCCTGGCGAGCGTGCCGCGCGAGCTGCTGGAGGCGGCCCGGGTCGACGGGGCGAACGAGTGGCAGGTCTTCCGCCGCGTGACGGTGCCGCTGCTGGCTCCGGTGCTCGCGGTCGTGGTGGTCACACTCATGATCAACGTGCTGAAGATCTTCGACCTCGTCTACATCATCGCGCCCGGCTCCAGCCTCCACGACGCCAACGTCCTGGCCCTCCAGCTCTACCAGTCCTCCTTCGGCACCGACGTCAACCAGGGCGTGGGCAGCGCCATCGCCGTCTTCCTGCTGCTGCTCGTCACGCCGGTGGTCGTGGTCAACATCCGACGGATCAGGAAAGAACGGGAGGGGCGGCGATGAGCACCACCAGTACGGTCGTACGGGCCCGGCAGTCGCTGCCCGCGCGGCTGGCGGCCCGCCTCGGCGGGGGCGTGACGAGGTTCTTCCTCGTCGTCGTGGGCCTGTTCTGGCTGATGCCGACCGTCGGGCTGCTGCTGTCGTCGCTGCGCGACAAGTCCGACATCGCGGCGTCGGGGTGGTGGAAGGTCTTCAGCCATCCGGCCCAGCTGACGACGCGGAGCTACAGCGACCTGTTCGCCAACGACAAGGTGATGCACTCGCTCCTGACCACCGCGCTGATCACCGTGCCGGCGACGGTGCTGGTGATCCTCGTCGGGGCGCTGGCGGGATACGCCTTCGCCTGGCTCGAGTTCCCCGGGCGCGACTGGTGGTTCATGGTCGTGGTGGGTCTGCTGGTGGTGCCGGTGCAGGTCGCCCTGATCCCGGTCGCGAAGCTGTTCAACACGCTGGGCATCTTCGAGTCCACGGTGGGCGTGGTCCTCTTCCACACCGCCTTCGGGCTGCCCTTCGCGGTGTTCCTGCTGCGGAACTTCTTCGCGGAGATCCCGCGCGAGCTGCTGGAGGCGGCGCGCCTGGACGGCGCGGGCGAGCTGCGGCTGTTCACCCGGGTGGTGCTGCCGCTGGGCGGTCCGGCCATCGCCTCGCTCGGCATCTTCCAGTTCCTGTGGGTGTGGAACGACATGCTGGTGGCGCTGATCTTCGCCGACAGCGGCAACCCTCCCATCACGGTGGCCCTGCAGCAGCAGGTCCGTCAGTTCGGCGACAACGTGGACATCCTCGCGTCGGGTGCCTTCCTCTCGATGATCGTGCCGCTCGCGGTCTTCTTCGCCTTCCAGCGGCAGTTCGTCAGCGGCGTCATGGCGGGTGCCGTGAAGTGACCGCGGGAGGGCGGTGCAATGACCGCAAGGGCGGTCGTGAGGTGAGCGCGGGGGGCGTGGTGGGGTGACCCGGGGCGTGTTCGGCGGCACGTCCCGGCCGTCAGGGCCCTCAGCGGCGCACGTACAGCGAGACCGCGCCCCCGTGCACGTACACCGTGGACTCCTCCCGGTACAGCGCGTCGAGCACCTGTGTCTTGGCGAACTCGGCGCGCTGGGCCCGGAACCAGCGGGTGCCGACGGTGGAGGTGTCCCACACCACCCACACCCGGCGCCGCGGGGCGAGCCGGCTCAGCCGCTCCCGCAGGCGCGCCGCCGTGACCTCCTCGCCGAAGAGGGTGCCGGAGGCGGCGGCCGAGCGCCTGAGGGTCAGGTCGCTCAGTCCCGTGAAGCGGTCCGGGTAGAACAGGGATATCCGGCGCTCGTAGTGCGGCAGGAACAGCACCGCGTCACCGGGCCGCACCAGCTTCCCGGCGGCCGAGGCGACCAGGGCGGGCTGGTCGCCCCGGCTCGCCGGCAGCCGCTCGCGCTCCTGGGCCGGCAGCTGCGCCATGAACGCCACCGCCACTGCCACGACCCCGGCAGTGATCGCGACCCGCCGCCACGGCAGGAGCCCCAGGAGCCGCTCGGCGCCCGCGGCGGCGAGCAGCGGCACGCCCATGAGGGAGAACAGCAGGTAGCGGTCGAGGAAGAGGGGCTGCCGCTGCGCGGCGACGTAGAGCAGGAGCGGCGGTATCAGGGCCAGCGGCAGGGCCACGGCGTTCAGCTGGAGCGGGCCGGTGCGGGGCAGGGGCACGAGGAGGGCGACGGCCGTCAGCACGAGGGTGCCGGCCAGGACGGCGTCGCCGGGGCCCGCGAAGGCGTAGAGCAGGGCTCTGGCCTGTTCGTAGCCGGGCGTCCGCAGCCAGGACACCTGTTCGCTCTGGCCCCGTGAGACCACGGCCAGGGGCGCCAGCACCGCGCAGGCCGCCACCGCCGCGCACCCCCAGCCCCGCCACACGCGCCACGGCACCCGTGAGGCGAGCAGCGTCACGCCGTGGGCCGCGAGCAGCAGGACGGCGAACTCGTGCAGCAGCGCCGTGACCGCCACCGCCGCGCCGTAGCCCGCCCACCAGCCGTACGACGGGTGTTCGACAGCCCTCAGCAGCAGCCAGGTGGCCAGCGCCGCGCCGGCCGCGACCAGGGCGTACGAGCGGCCCTCCTGGGCGTAGTGGCTGACGAACGGGGTGACCGCGTAGAGCAGGCCGGCCCACAGGCCCACCCGGGGGCGGGCCAGCCGGACGCCGACCGCCGCCGTCAGCCCGGCCGTGGCCGCGGCCGCCAGCACCGACGGCAGGCGCAGCGTCGTCTCGTCGGCCCGCAGGGCCATCAGAGGGTGCATCAGCAGGTAGTAGAGGCCGTGCACGGCGTCGACGTTGCCGAGCAGGTGCCAGATCTCGGGCACGGAGCGGCGGGCCACCTGGAGGGTGGCCCCCTCGTCGCGCCACACGGTGCCGCGGTCCAGCCCCCACAGGCCGAGGGCCAGCATGACGGCCACCGGTGCGAGCACCGCGGCGGCCCGGCCACCCCGGGGCCGGCCCAGCCGGCTCCACCCTCTCCCCGGCGCCGGCGCCGTCCGTTCCGTCTCCCCCATCGGTGTGCGTCTCCGTTCGAATGCGGACGCGTGCGGCGTGTCCGACCACACGCGGGTGAGCAATACCCTGATTAGCCATACTTATTGGATAAAAATGTCTTTTGTGACAGTGAGCGAGATCGGAACCTCCGCCGCACAGGTCAGCGTGATCGTCATCGGCTACAACGACGCCGCGCTCATCGGCCACGCCGTTCACTCCGCCCTCGCCCAGGGCCCGGCCGTCGCCGAGGTCGTCGCCGTGGACGACGCCTCGACCGACCGCACCGCGGCGGTCCTGGACCGGCTGGCCACCGAGGAACCCCGGCTGCGGGTCATCCATCGCCCCGTCAACAGCGGCGGCTGCGGCACCCCCCGCAACGACGGCGTGCGGGCCGCCACGTCCCCGTATGTGATGTTCCTGGACAGTGACGACGTGCTTCCGCAGGGCGCCGTGGCCTCGCTCCTGCACGCCGCACTGCGGCACGACGCCCCGGTCACGGCGGGGCTGTGCCTGCGCCGGGAACTGCCCCGAGGCCGCGACACGCCCTGGCAGCCCCGCCTCTACCGCGAGGCGGCCGTGCACCACGCCCCCGAGGACCACCCCGCGCTCCTGCACGACACCCTGTGCGTCAACAAGCTCTACGCACGATCCTTCCTCTCCGCGCGCGGCATCACCTTCCCCGAGGGCGACTTCCGTTACGAGGACTTCGTCTTCACCGCCCGCGTCCTCGCCGCCGCCCCGCGCGTGGCGACCGTGCCGGACCCCGTCTACATCTGGCACGTGCGACGGGACGCCGCCCGGCCCTCGCTCTCGCTCGACCGCACGCCCGTCGCCAACTGGCAGGCCCGTGTCCGCGCCCACCAGCAGGGCGTGGAGGTCTTCCTCGACGCCGGCAGCAAGCCGCTCGCCCACGCGGCCCGCGTGAAGTTCCTCGACCACGACCTGCGCATGTACGTCCGCGAACTGCCCGCGCACAGCGCCGGATACCGACGGGCCTGGTGGCGCGTGACCCGCGCCTGCCTGGCCTCCTTCGACGAGGAGGACCTGCGGGCCGCCCGCGCCCCGGCCCGCTGGATCGCCCGCGTGGTGCTGGCCACGGAGACGCCGCGCGACCTGGACCGGCTGGCCCAGCTCGCCGCCCGGCCCGCCCGGCTGCTGCCGCCCTACACGGCGGTCGCGGGGCAGCCCGTGTGGGCGGCGGACCTGACCCGGGTGCCGCTCGACGGCCTGGCCGGCCCCGCCGCCGAGCCCGCGCGCCGCCTGCCCGTGACCGTCGACGCGGAGCTGCGGCCGCAGTCCGGCCCCCGCGTGGAGCTGCACCTGGTCGTCCACGACCTCTACGACCGGCTGGCCCTGGCCCGCCCGCACACCGTCGACGTCGAGTTCCGGCTCAGGAACGGGCGCGCCGCCCTGGAATACGCCGTCCCCCTGACCGAGGACGACCGGGCCTGGACCGCCCGCCTCACGGTCAACCTCACCACGCTGGCCACCCGGGGCCGACGCCCCGACGGCACCGCGGCACCCCGGCCCGTCACGGCGGCCGGCGCCTCCACGCCGCCCGCCCGGTCCCGTGGCCGCCACGCCGCCCCGCCCGCCCACGGCCCCGGCACGGGCGCGCCGCCGCGGCGCGAGCGCACGGCCGGGCTGGCGCGGCTGCGCCCCCGCGCCAGCCGCGGGCCCCAGGCCTGGGACATCCGGGTGCGGGTGCGCTGCGCACACGGCGGCACCGTGCACACCGCGGCCCGGGCCGGCGAGGGGCTGCGCCGCCGCGCCCTGCCGAGCCTGCGCTACGGCGTGCTGCTGGCGCAGCCCTACGCCGCCGCGAACGGCACGCTCGCCCTGCGGCTGGCGCCGGGCCTGCTCGGCGCGCTGGGCGTCGCCCTGCGCAGACTGCGCAGGTCGCGCGGGCCCCGCGCGTCCTCCTCGCCGTAGCGGCACCCCGCCCCTCGTCCTGACGTCCACCACCCCCGATCCCCCTAACGGTCCGTCTCCTCGAAGAGCGCCTCCCAGCGGTCCAGGACCGCCGGCAGCGCCAGCGGCGCGACATGGGTGCGCGCCGCCCGGCCGTAGCGCTCGCGCAGCGCCGGGTCCCCCATCAGCTCCTCCAGCGCGACCGCGAACGCCGCGGTGTCGCCGTACGGCACGAGCGTGCCCGTGCGCCCGTGGCCGACCAGCTCGCGCACCCCGCCCGACAGGTCGAAGGCGACGCTGGGCACCCCGGCGGCGGATGCCTCCGCGAGGGCCATGGGGCGCCCCTCGCACTCGCTGGTGAGCGCCACCACGGACAGCTCGCGGTAGGCCGCGGCCATGTCGCGGACGCTGCCCCGGAAACGGACGCGGTCGCCGACGCCCAGGCGGGCCGCCCGCTCCCGCAGCCCCGCCTCCTCCGGTCCGTCGCCGAACAGGTGCAGCTCCCAGCCGGGGTGCCGGGCGGCGGCGGTGGCGAAGGCGTCGATCAGCCGGTCCAGCCGCTTGACGTGGTCCAGCCGTCCCACCGCGCCCACGCGGCGGGTGTCCAGGGGGGCCGCGGCGGAGGGCGAGAAGGGCACGGGGTTGGGCATCGCCCCGGCGTTGGGCAGTCGTCTGCGGCGGAACTCGGCCGCGTCCGCCTCGCTGAGGAAGAGCGCCTTGTCCAGCGCCGGGTAGTGGCGCAGGATCAGCTGGAGGTTGACGGAGTGGCAGGCCTGGTGGAACGACTCGTGGTACTGCCCGATGGCCTTCAGGTGGGGTGGCCGGGGCACCGGTTCCAGCCAGACCGCGGCCCAGGGCGAGCCGACGACCAGGTGGGCCCGCCGCCCGCGGGGCACCGCGGCGAGCCTGCGGGCCAGCAGCCCACGGGCCCGCCCCCGCTGGGCCCGCCGGGCGCGGGCCTCGCGCAGCCGGGCCGGGCCGAAGCGCTCGGCGAGCGAGGCCGCCTCGGGGACGGGCGTGGCGGGCGTGGGGTAGAGCGTGGTGTGCCGGTAGGCCGGGTCGGCGGTGTAGGAGTGGGGCTCGGGGCTGGGCCGGATACCGATCAGCTCGACGTCGTGCCCCCGTTCGGCGAAGCCCTGGGCGAGGGTGTGCAGGACCCGCTGCGAGCCGCCCATCGAGTCGACATCGATGCCGACGAGGAAGAGGCTGCGCGGGCCCGCCGGGTGGCCGGCCGGAGGCGTCATCGTGCGCTCCCTTCGAAGAAGAGGTCGACCACGGCCTTGCTGGCCCGCCCGGTCTCCAGGGCGTTGAACCGGGCCTGGAAGTGGGCGTAGGCCCCGGCCCACCGCTCGCGCACCCCGTCCAGGTCCTTCAGGGCGGCGATCAGTTCGGCGCCGGTGGCGAGCATCGGGCCGGGGGCGATGTCGGGCAGGTCGTAGTAGGTGCCACGGGCGAGGGAGCGGTAGTCGGCGTAGTCGTCGGTGTAGAGCAGGATGGGGCGGCCCAGGTTGGCGTAGTCGAACATCACCGACGAGTAGTCCGTGAGCAGCGCGTCCGAGGCGAGCAGCAGGTCGTTGAGGTCGGTGAAGTCGCGCCCGTCGCGCAGCGCGTGGCCCAGCTCGCGCGGCACGGTGAACCGTTCGTAGTAGTGCGGGCGGACCACGACCGTCCACTCCTCGCCCACGGCGCGCACCAGCTCCGCCAGGTCCACCCGGACGGACTCGCCGCTGCCGCGCGCCCCGTCGCGGAAGGTGGGGGCGTAGAGCAGCATCTTGCGGCCGTCGGGGATCTGGAGCCGCTCGCGGGCGGCGGCGGCGCGGTCGCGCTGCTCGGGGTCGTTCCACCGCACGAGCACGTCGTTGCGGGGCAGCCCGGTGCGGAGCAGCTCCGCGCTGTACTCGTTGGCCCGCACGAAGGTGCGTTCGAACTCCATGCTGGGTGCGATCAGCGCGTCCCAGCGGGCGACCGCGGCGCGGTGCTGCCGCTGCCGTTCTGCGCTCGCGAGCCGCAGTTCGGGGACGTCGAAGCCCATGTACTTGAACGCCTGGCCGTGCCAGGTCTGGAGGTAGCGGGTGCCGGGGTGCTTGGGGAAGTGCAGGGGGAAGCCGTGGGAGTCCACCCAGTAGCGCGCCCGGGCGATCGTGCGGACGTACTCCCAGCTGCCCCTTCTCACCAGCTCGACGTCCTCGGGGTAGGAGGCGGGGCTGCCGGTGTAGGACCACACGGCTCGCAGGGGGAGCCGACGGCGCCGCAGTTCCTCGTAGACGTAGCGGGGGCTGTCGGCGTAACCGCGCCCTTCCAGGGCTTCGAAGACGACCAGGCCGTCGTCGACGGGCAGCTTCTGGAGCTCGTGGCAGGCGAGGGCCTTGGCCCGGGCGCCGGTGGCCCGGCGCACGACCCTGCGCGCGGGGGCAAGGCGGGGGGCCAGGACTTCGGCCCCGGCGAGCACGCCCGCGCGCTGCCAGGTGATCTCGAGCCGCCCGGCCCCCCGCCCCTCACAGCGGGCCCGCACCACGTGCCTCCCGACCCGGGCTCGCAGCGTCGGCGCGTCAGCGGCGACCAGCAGCGGATCGGTGCGGGTGGCGCCCAGCCGGCCGAGGACGACCACGGGGTGGCGCCGGCCCGTGAACCCCTTGGCTCCCAGGGGCACCCGGCCGAGGTCGAGGTCGATCGACGCCGTGCGGACCTCGGCCCCCTCGTCGGCCGCCGCGTAGCGAAAGGGGACGGTGAGGGGCGCCCCCGAGGCGGCCAGCCGCAGCTCCGCGGTGTCCGGCGCGCCCCCCGTCAGCAGCCGGCAGGGGTCGTAGGTGCGCAGGCGGATCCGCAGGACCGGTCCGGTGGGCTCCAGCAGCTCCGCCTCGTGCCGCAGGGGCCCGCCCGTGAAGGGCTGTTCGTCCAGCCGCCACGCGCTGACGTCCAGGGCGTCGGCGGCCTCTTCGTCCTGCGGCAGGGTGCGTCCCCAGTACGTACGGCCCGAGCCGTCCCGCACCACGTGACGGGGGGCGAGCAGCGGTCTGTCGAGGGTGCGCGCGCACTCGGCGGCCTCCGCGAGCCGCCCGGCCTGCAGCAAGTACTGACAGACGCGCTGCTCGCGCGGGACGGCCGCGAGGGCCGCGGGGTTCATGGCGTCCAGATAGGGGACGACGGTGGCGGCGAACTCCCGGGCCCACCGCTCGCTTTGGAAGGGCAGGTCGCCGAGGTGGAGTCGCAGGTCGTGGCCGAGGAACTTCGCGTCCTTCGCCGGCCTCAGGTCGGCGTTGCCCGACTCCTCCAGGAAGGCGTCGACCCGCCGGGCCACGGCGATGCGGTCCGCCACGTTCTGCATCCGGTGCCGGCTGGAGGAGATGGACGGGCCGTGGGCGGGATCCCCGGCGAGCCGCCAGGTGTAGACCGGCCAGGGTACGACGGCGAAGGACCGCGCGAGCGTGAGGACCTGGGCGGTGAAGAGCTGGTCCTCGTAGTGCACGTCCTCGGGGAAACGCAGGTTGTGGCGGGCGAGGAAGTCCGCGCGGTAGAGCTTGTTGGTGGAGAGGTGGTCGACGAAGAACTCGGGCACGGCGCGGACACCGTCGACCAGGCGGACGTCCTCGAAGAGCCCGGGATACCACAGGCCTGTGGCGCCGGTCTCCTCGAAGAGGCGGGTGACCTCGCCGGTGACGAAGTCGGCGCCCGTCTTCTCGGCGGTCAGCAGCAGCGACTTGCAGGCGTGGTAGGGCAGTTCGTCGTCGCTGTCGAGGAACATGAGGTGCGGCGCGCGGGCGGCGTCGACGCCGGCGTTGCGCGGGGCACCGCAGCCGCCGCTGTTGGCCGGCAGCCGCAGCCCGCGCACCCGGGGATCAGCGGCGGCGAGCTCCCGGACGACCGCGGGCGTGCCGTCCGTGGAACAGTCGTCCACGATGAGCAGTTCGAGGTTGCGCAGCGACTGCCCGAGGACCGACCGCGCGGCACGCGGCAGGCGCTCGGCGTCGTTGTAGACGATCAGGACCACGCTCACATCGGGGGCGGGGGCCGGAACGGGCACGGCACCGGACGCGGCAGCCGGCTCCGGAGCGGACTGGGGAGGGGAAGCGGACATGGGTCACCTCACTTCGGACTCGGCCGGGGCTCAAACTCACTACAAAGAGAGTAGGCACCACCACTGACAGTGACCGCCGTCGCGGCGGTGACCAGCCCGTTGGTCCCGTGCGGGACCCGCCGCCGCCACGCCGCCAGCGCCAGCGCCGCCGCCAGCCCGCCGAACATCACGACGTCCTTGAACGCGTGGCGCTGCGCCGATTCCAGCCCCGGCCACGGCACCCCGCCCAGCTGCGGCACCAGCGGCATCCAGAACCACACCGACCGCGCGGCCGCGCCCCGCGCCACCGCCGACGCCGTCAGCGAAGGCACCACCACCAGCGCGTAGTTCATGAACGACGGGCGGAAGACCACGAACGCCGCGAGCATCAGCAGCGACGCGCACTCCACCAGCCGCAGCCCCTCGTCACCCCCGCCCCGCCACCGCAGCCGCGCGCAGTACAGCACCGCCGTCGCCGCGGCCGTCGCCAGCGTGAAGGCCAGCGGCTGCGGCACCCCCACCCGGGGCAGGAAGGCCGGCCACGCGGCGTCGTAGGGCCGGGCGTACGCGTCCTGACCGTGCAGCAGGAAGGGCAG
Source organism: Streptomyces cinnamoneus (assembly GCF_002939475.1). Lineage (NCBI taxonomy): Bacteria > Bacillati > Actinomycetota > Actinomycetes > Kitasatosporales > Streptomycetaceae > Streptomyces > Streptomyces cinnamoneus. The sequence continues at coordinate 2,690,519 of NZ_PKFQ01000001.1, forward strand.
CGTCCGGGTGAAGAACAGGCCCGGTCGGGGCATCGCCGAGGCGGCGGCCAGGGACGCCGCCACCGGAATGCCCACCGCCCACGCCAAGCCCCGCCACTGCCGCGCCAGGACGAACAGCAGCAACAGCGGCACCAGCATCGGCTTGAGGGCGATCGCCGCACCGGTCACCGCGCCCGCCGCGCCCCACCGTCCGTGCCGGGCCGCCAGCAGCGCCGCCGGGAAGGCGACCACCGAGGCGGCCGTCCAGTTGCCCAGGGTGGTCAGGCTGTGGAAGGGCAGGAACAGTGCGAGCCCGACCGCCACGCCCGCCGCCAGCCGGCTGTCCGCCCGCACGCCGAAGATCCGCAGGGCCACCACCGCTCCCACGGCCACCAGCAGGCCGGTCACCACCGGGACGCCGTAGAAGAGCACCCGCTCGGAGCACAGCGTCTGCGGCAACGCGGCGAACACCGCGCCCGGCAGGTACAGGAACCGCTTGTCCGCGTACGGCGATCCGCCCTCCAGCAACGTCCGCGCCGCCCGCACGACGACCTCGTTATCAATACCCGTACGGGCCTTCTCGTACGACCGGATGGCACTCAGGGCGTAGACGAGCACCGCCGCACAGAGGACCGGACGTGGCGCACGGCCGTAGAGCCAGGGGGTGAAGCCGGGGCGGGGGCCGGAGGCCGGGGACGTGCTCACGGGCGGACGACCTCCAGCAGCGCGAGCCCACCGGGCCCTTCGGCCGCCCTCCTGAGCGCCGGGTCACCCGGCGGCAGACCGCCCCCGCCGCTCTTCTGCAGCACCCATCGCACGCTGTACTCCTTGAGGATGCCGAGCCGTTCGGCCCGGGAGGTGGCAGGGGAGAAGTAGCGCCGGGTCGCGTCGCGGCGGCGCTCCTCGTCGGGCAGAAAGAGATCGGGGTAGGCAGGGGCCACGGTGTACGGGCCGTAGGCCGGGAGGGCGCGCAGGGCGTGGTAGTCGTCCGTCATCACCGTCGCCCCCTTGGGCACCCGCCGCGCGGCCCAGCCGAACCCCGGCCACAGGCCGATGACCCGCGCGTCGCGCAGCACGGGCGGGACGGCGTCCCTGCGCAGGACGTACGAGAGCACGCCGGCCTGCGCCCACGCCCCGGCCAGCAGGGCGGCGGCCGTCACCGCCGGCAGCGCGCGCCGCAGCCGCCCGCCCCGGTCCCGCAAGGGCGGCGGGAGGGCCTCCGCCGTCTCGACGGCCAGCGCGAGTTGCGCGGGGAGGAGCATGGCGGGCAGCACGCGCCCCCAGGCGTAGTGGCCGCTCAGGCCGCCCGCGGCGAAGACGGCGGCCCCGAGCAGGAAGAGCAGCCCCAGGGGGTCGCGGCCGTCGCGCCGCAGCCGCGCCCCCAGGGCCACCACGCCCAGCGCCGTCAGGCAGAACCTCCCGGCGAGACCGCCGTAGAGCGGCGCGTGGATGGCGTCCAGGCCGCCTCCGCCCAGCAGGGCGGGGAAGAAGTAGTACGGCCAGCACAGCGGCAGCGCCAGGGCCAGGCCGCCCCCGGCGGCGAGCCTGCGCCGCACCGCCCGGCCGGGCCGCGCCTGCGGGACCAGCGCCACTGCTCCCAGCACCACGACGGCCCCCGTGAAGGGGTGGCTCAGCATCACCGTCGCCAGCAGCACCCCCAGCCCCAGGAAGCGGGCCGTCCCCCAGTCCCGGGCCAGCGCCACGCGCAGCAGCGCCCACAGGTGGAAGCCGAGCCCGAGGGCGAAGGTGCTCGGATAGGCGAGGGTCAGACTGAGCGACGTCAGGCCCGGCACCCCGCTCCACGCGAACAGCCGCACGCCGTACAGCAGCAGGACGCACAGCAGCGCGAGCGGCACGGCCGTGCGCCGGGGCGTGAGCGTACGGACGTACGCGGCGATGCCCGTGACCAGCAGGAGGAGCCCGGCGAGCCCGGCCAGCCGCAGCACGCCGAACGTGCCCCAGCCCGCCACCGCCCCGGTCAGCGCGAGCAGGAGCGTCCACGGCGAGTAGTAGGGGCTGGGGGTGTCCGCGTCGACCAGGGGGTTGCCCGGGTGGAACGGGTCGGCGCGCAGGCGTTCCAGGACCGCGCCGTGCATGCCCAGGTCACCGGACCAGGGCAGCCGCACCACCATGAGCAGCAACAGGGCTGCCGCCAGCAGGGCGGCGACGGCGGCCGCCCGGTGCGGGAGGCGCGCCCTGAAGGCCACGGCCGGGCTCACGACGGGTCAGCGGCCGGGGGCGCGGCGGGGAGCGCGGGCGGCGCGAAGGGCCTTGGACCGCAGCCGCCAGGGCATGGCCACGGATTCGAGCTGGACCGTCAGGTCCATCTTCGACTCCCCGACCGTACGGTCCTCGAAGTGGATCGGCACCTCCATGACCGTCAGGCCGGAGCGCAGGGCGCGGTACTTCGTCTCGACCTGGAAGCTGTAGCCGGCGCTGTCGACGGAGGACAGGTCGAGGCGGCGCAGGGCGTCCGCGCTCCACAGGTTGAAGCCGCCGGTGATGTCGCGGACGCGGGTGCCGAGGATGCCGCTGGCGTAGGCGTTGGCCCAGCGGGAGAGCAGCTTGCGGTGGGCCTTCCAGGCGTCGGAGAGGGTGCCGCCGGGCACGTAGCGGCTGCCGACGACGACGTCCGCGCCGGTGGCGAGGGCGACACCCAGCATTTCGGCGATCTTGTCGGCGGGGTGGCTGCCGTCGGCGTCCATCTGGAGGACGTAGCGGGCCCCCTCGTCGACGGCGCGCTCCATGCCGGCCGCGTACGCGCGGCCGAGGCCGGCCTTGGCGGTGCGGTGCAGCACGCCCATGCGGACGCGGCCCGGCTCGTCGGCCTCGCCCGGTTCGTTGTACTTCTCGGCCAGTTGTTCGGCGACGGTGCCGGTGCCGTCGGGGCTGTTGTCGTCGACGACCAGGAGCCGCAGCCCTTCGAGGGGCAGGGCCATGAGCGTCTCGGCCATGGTGGGCAGGTTGGCCGCCTCGTTGTAGGTGGGCATCACCACGGTCAGGGGGATGCGGCCCCACTCGGCGGGGAGCGGTGTCGCGGCGGCGGGGGTGCGCGGAGCGCTCATGGACAGGTCCTCATTCGGTCGGTGACGGACGGGAGCGTTCAGACGGCGGAGAAGCGGATGGCGGCATCCGGAATGGCCGTGCCGCACCAGATGCGGGCCCCTTCGCGCAGCTCATTGTCTGCGCCGATCTCCGCACGGTCACCGATCACCGCGCAGTCGATCACGGTGCGCGGCCCCACCCGGGCGGCGCTGCCGATCATGGAGGCGGTCACCCGCGCGCCGGCCTCGACGCGGGCGCCGTCCAGGACGACGGACCCCTCGACCACGGCTCCGGCGGCCACCCGTGCTCCCGCGCCGACGACCGTGCCGCCGCCGAGCCGGGCGCCGCCCTCGACGTGGGCGCCGGGCAGCACGAGGTACTCGCCGGGGTCGCCGGGGACGGCCGGGGAGTGCACGATGCCGCGCACGAGGTCGGCGGAGGCCTGGACGAAGGACGCGGGGCGGCCCAGGTCCAGCCAGTACGAGGCGTCGACGACGCCGTGCAGCAGGGCGTCGGCGTCCAGCAGCGCGGGGAAGGTCTCGCGCTCGACGGAGACCGGCCGGCCGGCGGGGATCGCGTCGATCACCTCGCGCCGGAAGACGTAGCACCCGGCGTTGACCTGGTCGGTGACGATCTCCTCCGGGCGGCGGGGCTTCTCGGTGAAGGCGAGGACCCGGCCGTCGCCATCGGTGGGCACCAGGCCGAACGCCCGCGGGTCGGCCACCCGGGTCAGGTGCAGCGTCACATCGGCCTGCACCCGCTCGTGCCGCCGCAGCAGCCCACGGATGTCGAGCCCGGTGAGGATGTCGCCGTTGAAGACCAGAACGGGCTCACCCGGCCGGGCCGCGAGGGCGCGCGCGGCGTGGCGGATGGCGCCGCCGGTGCCCAGCGGCTCGCTCTCGTGGACGTAGGTCAGCCGGAGTCCGTGGGCGGATCCGTCGCCGAAGTAGGGCTCGAAGACCTCGGCGAGGTAGGAGGTGGCCAGGACGACGTGGTCGACGCCGGCGGCTCTGGCGCGGGCCAGCTGGTGGGCGATGAAGGGCACGCCGGCGGCCGGGACCATCGGCTTCGGCGTGTTGATGGTCAGCGGCTGGAGCCGGGTGCCCTTGCCGCCGACCAGCAGTACCGCCTCTGTCATGCCAGCTCCTCGCCCGCTGTGGCCGCCTTGTCGCACTGCGTCATTTTTTGCGGCAATTTACACTACAATCTGTTGTCTACGTGAAATGTCCGCAACGCGTGGCGACCGTATCGGGAGATGGCCTTGCGACCGACGCAATCGAGGGGGAAGCGCGTGCCCGGACCGGCCAGGCTGCTTGCGCTCGGACAGGAGTTCGTGAAGTTCGGCGCGGTGGGCGGCCTGGGGATCTTCGTCAACCTGGGCGTCTTCAACATCTGCCGCGGCGCCACCGGGCTGCCCGTGGTGCGGTGCAGCGTGATCGCGACGGTCGTCGCCATCGCCTTCAACTACCTGGGCCTGCGCTACTTCACCTACCGGGACCGGGACAAGAGACACCGCAGCAGAGAGGTCGTGCTCTTCGCCGTCTTCAGCGTCGTGGGGCTCGTCATCGAGAACGGCGTGCTCTACGCCGCCACCTACGGCCTCGGCCTGGCCAGCCCGTTCCTGAGCAACCTGTTCAAGTTCGTGGGCATCGGCACGGCCACCCTGTTCCGCTTCTGGTCCTACCGCGCCTGGGTCTTCCGGGCGCTGCCCGGCCACGACCCCCGGCGGGGCGGCGGTCCCCGTCACGGCGACCCGTCGAACAACACGAGCAACCCCGCCGCGTACCAACCCGAGACCACCGCACCTCCACCGTAGAGACAGATCCGCACCACCAGCGGAGCACGCGCGAGCGGCCGGGCCACCAACAGCAGCAGAACCGGCAGGAACGGCAGCATGAAGCGCGGTTTGGAGAACTGCGACCCGGGCGTCCCCATCATCAGCAGCCAGGCTCCGGCGACCAGCACGACCAGCGGCCACGGCACGCTCCGGTCCAGCGCCAGGGCCAGCACCCCGACGGCCGTCAGCAGCACCAGCGCCACCACCGCGGCGTGCCGGACGTCGTGGACCTCCCCGTCGCGGTAGAACAGCACGAGCCGCAGGAACCGCACCGTGCCGAGGCCGAAGTCGAACGACTGCCCCCACGCCCGCTCCGCCTCGAACCAGCCGTCCCAGCGGCCCACGCGGCTCCCCAGATAGAGCCAGCCCGCCAGCAGCCCCACGGGGGCCAGGAACAGCGCCGCCCAGGGCCGCCAGCCGCCCCCGCGCCGCAGCACCGCCCAGCCGGCCGTCACCATCACCGTCGCGATCAGCACCGTGGCCGTCGGCCGCACGGTGCCCGCCACCACGCACAGCGCCCCGGCCACCAGCCACCGGTCCGCGAGCAGCGCCACCATCGCCCACACCAGCACCGCGGTGAAGACCGCCTCCGAGTAGGGCACCCACAGCGCGAAGGCGTACGGGGAGCAGGACCACAGCGCCACGCACGCGTACCCGGCGGCGGGACGGCCCCCGGCCGCCCGCACGAGCGTGTACACGCCCGCCGCGGCCACCGCCGCCGCGCACCAGGAGACGAGCACTCCGGCGTAGGCGAAGGGCAGCCCCGTGACCAGGTGCACGCCCCGGATGAGGGCGGGGACGAGCGGGAAGAAGGCCAGCCGGTTGTAGGCGGGCGTCCCGTCGTCGCGGTAGGGGAGGGAACGGGGATAGCCGCGCTCGGCGACGCGGAGGTAGTTGCCGCTGTCCCAGCGGTGGAGCAGCCACTGCCCACCGTGCCCGAGGTGGCGGTTGATCACCAGGAGGACGCCGAAGCCGATGAGGGCCAGCCCCAGGTGGAGGGCCACCGCGCGGAACGCCTCCCGGCGGGCCGGTGCGGCCACAAGCCGTGAAACGACTTTCATTCGTCACTCTTAGCACGCGGAGGGGGCGGCGCCGGGGGTTTTCCCCGGGGCCGCCCCCTGTGCGCTCACGACATGCGCCGTGCGCGCGGCGCGTCAGCTGTGCGTACGCAACAGCGTGCGCATCGTCCTCATCGCCACCGACAGGTTGGCGAGGTCGAAGGAGTCGGAGCCACGGATCTCGTCGAGCGTCGTGCGCGCCCGGGTGAGGATCGCGGCGTTCTTCTCCTCCCACTCCGCGAACCGCTGCTCCGGCGTCGAGGCGCCGTTGCCGACCGAGAGCACCTCGGCCGTCAGCGCCGCGTGGGCCGCGTAGAGGTCCTCGCGGATGGAGGCGCGGGCCATGGACTGCCAGCGGTCCGCGCGCGGCAGCTCGATGATCCGGTCCATCAGCTGGGTGATGTGCAGCCGGTCCCCGAGGTCGTAGTAGACCTCGGCGACGTCCAGCAGCTGCTTGCCGGTGCGGTCGGCGGTCGCCACGACGTCCAGCGCCGGGAAGACCGACGAGAAGCCCGCGACCTTGACCGCCAGCTCGGCGGGCACGCCCGCGGCGACCAGCTCGTCGTGGATGGACTGCCACCACTCCAGGTCCTCGCCGCGCAGCAGCTTGGGCAGCTCGGCCCAGACCGTCTCCACGCCGTCGCGGAAGAACTCGATGGTCTCCGCCAGCTGCAGCGGCTGCGGGCGGTTGTTGAGCAGCCAGCGCGTGCCGCGCTCGACGAGCCGGCGCGAGTGCAGCCGGATCCGGGTCTGCGCGTCCGCCGCCACCACGTTGTCGAGCGCCTCGACGGCGTCCCACACCTCGTTCAGGGCGAAGATCTCACGGGCCGCCGCCTGCGCCCGGACGATCTCCTCCAGCGAGGCGCCGGTCTCCTCCCGGAGGCGGTGCAGGAAGGTCGAACCGCCGGAGTTGACGGTGTCGTTGACCAGGACGGTCGTCACGATCTCGCGCCGCAGGGCGTGCTTGTCGATCTGCTCGCCGAACGACTGGCGCAGCGGCTGCGGGAAGTACGCGTACAGCAGTCGCTGGAGGTACGGGTCGTCGGGCAGCCCGGTGGTGAGCAGCTCCTCCGCCGCGGTGATCTTGATGTAGGCGAGGAGGACGGCCAGCTCGGGCTGGGTCAGCCCGCGGCCGGCGCTGAGCCGCTCACGGATCTGCCGGTCGCTGGGCAGGAACTCCAGGGCCCGGTCCAGGTGGCCCTCGCGGCTGAGGCGGCGCATGACCCGCTGGTGCGCGTGGAGCAGGCTGGGGGCCTGGGCCACGGCGTTGGCCAGGGCGACGTTCTGCGCGTAGTTGTTGCGCAGCACCAGCTCGCCGACCTCGTCGGTCATCTCGGCCAGCAGCTTGTTGCGCTGCTTGACCGTCATGTCGCCGTCGGTGACCAGGCCGTTCAGCAGGACCTTGATGTTCACCTCGTGGTCGGAGGTGTCCACGCCGGCGCTGTTGTCGATGGCGTCGGTGTTCACCCGGCCGCCGGTGGACTCCGGCCCGCCGGACAGGGCGAACTCGATGCGGCCGAGCTGGGTCAGACCCAGGTTGCCGCCCTCGCCGACGACCTTGACCCGCAGGTCACCGCCGTCGACGCGGATCGCGTCGTTCGCCTTGTCGCCCACGTCGCCGTGGGACTCGGTGGACGCCTTGACGTACGTGCCGATGCCGCCGTTCCACAGCAGGTCGACCGGGGAGCTGAGGATGGCCTTCATCAGCTCGGCCGGCGTCATCTTGGTGACGCCCGGCTCGATACCAAGGGCGGCGCGCACCTGCGCGTTGATCGGGATCGACTTGGCGGTGCGGGGGTGGACGCCGCCGCCCGGGGAGAGCAGCGCCGTGTCGTAGTCGGCCCAGGACGAGCGGGGCAGCTCGAACAGACGGCGGCGCTCGGCGTAGGAGACGGCCGCGTCCGGCGTCGGGTCGAGGAAGATGTGCCGGTGGTCGAAGGCGGCCACGAGGCGGATGTGCTCGGAGAGCAGCATGCCGTTGCCGAACACGTCACCGGACATGTCGCCGACGCCGACGACCGTGAAGTCCTGGGTCTGGGTGTTGTGGCCCAGCTCCTGGAAGTGGCGCTTGACCGACTCCCAGGCGCCGCGGGCGGTGATGCCCATGCCCTTGTGGTCGTAGCCCGCGGAGCCGCCGGAGGCGAAGGCGTCGCCGAGCCAGAAGCCGTAGGACTCCGCCACCTCGTTGGCGATGTCGGAGAAGGTCGCGGTGCCCTTGTCCGCGGCGACGACCAGGTAGGTGTCGTCACCGTCGTGGCGCACGACGTCCTTCGGCGGCACGACCTCGCCGCCGACCATGTTGTCGGTGATGTCGAGGAGACCGGAGATGAACGTGCGGTACGAGGCGATGCCCTCGGCCAGCCACGCGTCACGGTCCACGGACGGGTCCGGCAGGCGCTTGCCGACGAAGCCGCCCTTGGCGCCGACCGGGACGATCACGGTGTTCTTCACCATCTGCGCCTTGACCAGGCCGAGGACCTCCGTGCGGAAGTCCTCACGGCGGTCGGACCAGCGCAGGCCGCCTCGGGCGACCTTGCCGAAGCGCAGGTGCACGCCCTCGACGCGCGGCGAGTAGACCCAGATCTCGAAGGCCGGGCGCGGGGCCGGCAGGTCGGGGATGGCCTGCGGGTCCAGCTTGAGGGACAGGTAGCCGTGCGGCGCGCCCTGCGCGTCCCGCTGGAAGTGGTTGGTCCGCAGCGTGGCCTTGATGACGGTGAGGAACGAGCGCAGGATGCGGTCCTCGTCCAGGCTCGCCACCTGGTCCAGGGCGCCGTCCAGCTCCTCCAGCAGCCCGTCGGTCAGCTCGGTGCCGGCGCGCTGGAGCGACGGGGACATCCGGGCCTCGAAGAGGTTCACCAGCAGCCGGGTGATGTGGACGTTGTTGCGGAGGGTGTCCTCCATGTACGCCTGGCTGAACGTCGAACCGGCCTGCCGCAGGTACTTGGCGTAGGCCCGCAGCACCATCGCCTGGCGCCAGTCGAGACCGGCCCGCAGCACGAGGCAGTTGAAGTTGTCGTTCTCGGCGTCGCCCGTCCAGACGGCCGCGAAGGCGTCCTGGAAGCGGCCGCGGGCGTCGTCGCCCTCGACGTGCTCGGGCAGGCGCAGACCGAAGTCGTAGATCCACGCGGTGGTCCGGTCCGAGCAGCGCAGCTCGTAGGGACGCTCGTCGACGACCTCCACGCCCAGGCGCTGGAGGACCGGCAGCACGGCGGAGAGGGAGACCGGCTCACCCGTGCGGTAGATCTTGAAGCGGCGCTCGCCGGGGCCGGCGCCGACGGGCTCGTAGAGGCTCAGCTCGAAGTCGTGGCCACCGCCGACGCTGGTCAGCCGCTCCAGGTGCGCGAGGTCGGAGACGGCGCTGCGCGGGCTGTGGTCGGCCTTGTAGCCCTCGGGGAAGGCGTGGCTGTAGCGGCGCAGCAGCTCGGCGGAGCGCTCCTCGCCGACCTCGGCGGTCAGCGTCTCGGCGAAGCCGTCGGCCCAGGAGCGGGCGGCCTCGACCAGACGGGCCTCGATGCGCTCGACGTCGGCGTCGGTGAGGTCGGGCAGGGAGGCACCGGGCTCGACGCGGACGACGAAGTGCAGCCGGGAGAGAACCGACTCGGTGTTCCAGGCGGTGAAGTCGACGCTGGTGCCGCCCAGCTCCTCCTTGAGGATGTCGATCAGACGCAGCCGGACGGCCGTGGTGTAGCGGTCGCGCGGCAGGTAGACCAGGGCGGAGTAGTAGCGCCCGTACTCGTCGCGGCGCAGGTACAGCCGCAGACGGCGGCGCTCCTGGAGGTAGAGCACGCTGGTGGCGATGGCGCGCAGCTGGTCCGTCGGCGTCTGGAACAGCTCGTCGCGCGGGTAGGTCTCCAGGATCTGGAGCAGGTCGCGGCCGTCGTGGCTGTCGGGACGGAAGCCGGCGTCGTCCAGGACCTGGGCGACCTTGCGGCGGATGACGGGCACCCGGCGGACGGACTCGGTGTAGGCGGCCGAGGAGAACAGGCCGAGGAAGCGCCGCTCACCGATCACGTTGCCGGCGGCGTCGAACTTCTTGACCCCGATGTAGTCGAGGTAGGAGGGGCGGTGCACGGTGGCACGGCTGTTGGCCTTGGTGAGGACGAGCAGCTTGTGCTCGCGGGCCTTGGCACGGGCGTCCGCGGGGAGCCGGCTGAAGGACGGCGACGAGGGACGGGCCAGCGGCGCGTGGTGGCCGTCGTGGTGCCCGTCCGCGGTGTGCGTGGGGTCCGAGCGCAGGATGCCGAGGCCGGTGCCGGGGACGGCGGTGAGCACGTCCTCCTCACCGGCGTCGGTGGCGGCCTTCGTCAGGTCGTACTCGCGGTAGCCCAGGAAGGTGAAGTGGTCGGAGGCGAGCCAGCGCAGCAGCTCACGGGCCTCGTCCAGCTCGGTGCCGGGGATGTCGTCGGTGGGCTCGTCGGCCAGGCCGTCGGCGACGCGCAGCGCGGTGTCGCGCATCTTGCCCCAGTCCTCGACGGTCTCGCGGACGTCGGACAGGACGCGCACGAGGTCGGCGGCGATCTGCTTGAGGTCGTCGCGGTCGGTCTCGCGGTCGATCTCGACGTGGATCCAGGACTCGACGAGCGCGTCGTGCGGCAGCTCGGCGTCCTTGCCGCTGCCGTGGGCGTCGCAGGCGGGGCCGTGCACCTCCAGCAGACGGCCCGTGACGTCACGGCGGACGACCACCTGCGGGTGGATGACGACGTGGATGCCGCGGTTCTGCCGGGAGAGCTCGTTGGTGACCGAGTCGACCAGGAAGGGCATGTCGTCGGTGACGACCTCGACGACGGAGTGGCTGGAGGTCCAGCCGTTCTCCTCGACGGTCGGAGTGTGCACCCGGACGTTCGCCGTGCCCTGCGGCCGCTTCTCGGCGAGGCGGTAGTGGGAGATCGCCGCGCCGTAGATGTCGACCGGATCGCGGCCGGTGAGGTCCTCGGGGGCGGTGTGCAGGTAGTAACGCTGGAGGTAGGCGGTCAGGGTCGCCCGGTCGAACCCGCCCTCGCCCTTCCCGCCGACCGGTTGCTGTCCCCCGGCCGGGACGTTCTCAGCGACGCGGGCCGCCCTCTCGAGCAGCTCGGCCTTGGCTTCGTCCAGCTTGGTCTGCATGTCCTCTGGCTCCTGTCGCGCGCCGTTGCGTGACATAGATGGTGATGGCATCACGCCGCGACGCGGGTTCTCCGGTCGTCTTCGACGGTATGCCGGGATGAGAGGTGGCCGGGCCGTTCTCGGTGAAGTCAGCGGGAAGTGCCCGGTTCCGCGGACCAGCGGCGACCCGGGCGCGGTGACGGCCCGGGAGCAGGACAGAGGCGTCGTCGCCACTGCTGGATATCGCGCTGATCACCTGGTAAGGCTATCGCTCTTCCCCCGGGGAAACGCACCGGCCGATTGTGTACAAAACCAGGGGCTGAACTTGGCCGCTCCGGACAGACGAGGCGACAAACGCCTCAGTTCGCCAGCCGGGCCGCTTCCGTCACGGCCTCCGCGAGCGTGTCGACGACGGGCACGCCCGCCCCCTCCAGACTGGCCCGGCTGTGTGATCCCCCGGTGTACAGCACGGCGTGGGCGCCCACGTGGGCCGCCGCGACGGCGTCGTCCAGCGCGTCGCCGATGACGACGGTGCGCCGCGCCGCCACACCCTCCAGACCGGATATGTGGCGGCGCATGTGCTCCGCCTTGCTGCCGCCCGAGGGACCCGTGCGGCCGTCCACCCGGACGAACCTCCGCTCGATGCCGAAGCCCCGCACCAGGGGCAGCAGGTCCTCGTGTCCGTACATCGACAGGATCGACTGGGTGCCGCCCGTCTCCTGCCAGCCCTCCAACAGCGACTCCACGCCCTCCGCGAGGCCGCAGCGCAGGTGGTGGTCCAGATAGTGTCGGTGGAAGATCACGTCCATGTGGTCCCACTCGGCCCGGGTGGGGAGGCGGCCCATCAGCCGTTCGTAGAAGCGCGGGATGGGCACGCAGTACAGCTCGCGGTAGCGCGCCAGGGTGATGGGCTCCAGGCCGATCTCGGCGAAGGCCGCGTTCGTGGCGGACATGACCGCGTCGATGTCGTGGAACAGGGTCCCGTTCCAATCCCAAACGATGTGCGGTGCCTGCTCACCCATGCTGTTCATCCCCATGCGAAGACCGTACCGGCAGGGTCCGACAACGCCGTCCCTAGACGAGGTTGGGGATCTCCTGGACGCCGAACCACATCAGCTCGTGGTCCTCGGCCCCGTCGACGGTGAACTGGGCGTCGTCGTCCCCCTGGTCCGCCGCGCCCAGGGCGGCCGCCGCGGCCGCCACGTCCTCCTCGGCGTCGTCGGAGTCGACGTGCACCGAGGCGGCCTTCTTCAGCGGCACCGGGTCCGCGAGCCGCACCTCGCCGAGCGCGGACTGGTCCAGCGCCCGGTCGGGGTCGGCTGCCACCAGCCGGTCCGGCACGTCCACGGCGACGACCACGCGCCGCCGCGCGGCGGCGGGGTCGCCGGCGAGCATGCGCAGCGAGCCCTGGGCGGCGCGGCTCAGGGCCGCGTACTCCAGCTCCTCGATGTCGTCCGAGACGTACCACTCACGCAGGGCGGGGGTGACCGCGTAGGCGTCCAGCGGGGCCGGGCCCAGCTCGCCCGCCTCGTACGCCTCGGCGAGACCGGGGAGGGTCAGGGGGACGTAGACGCGCATGACCGCCGCTTTCCTGGTTTCCGGGGGGCTTACGGATGGTGCTGCCAGCATACGGGCGCGGGTCCCCCTTCGAAGTGCCGGTGGCGCCTTCGAAGCGCCGGTGGCACCGCGGCGGGCCGCCCCGCGCCGGCCGTGCCCGCCGGTGGCGCCCGGCTTCCGGGCCCCGGGTCCCCCTGATAGGTGAAGGCCCCCGGGCCGCCCGCCCCCGCCCCGGCGTCCTTGCCGCTCCGGGAAGGGCGCCGGTAGAAGATCACCAGCCGAAGCTACCGCTCGGTATTCCACAGCCGGGACCCGAGGGCCGGGCCCGGCGGCACGGGGGGCGATCTCATGTACAGGACCCATCAGCCAGCCGCTCACGCGCCCAGGAGCCGGGGCGCCGGCGCCGCTCCGCCCCGCCGCGGCGACCCGCGGCGGCCGGCCGCCCACCGGCGCGAGCGCGAGCTCCGGCGGCCGCACTACTGGTTCGCCGAGCGGCTGCTGCTCACGCTCAGCGGGCAGCGGCCGGTGCACTGGATGCTCGGCCACACCCTCCCGGCCGCCTACGACCAGCTCGCCGAGCTCGCGCCGCGGCTGCCGCTGCGCCCCGCCCCGCCGGGCCGCAGCGCTCCCGTCCTGCGCGGGTGCGGCCACTTCCAGCCCCGGCCCGGAGTGATCGAGGCCTTCGCGCGGATCGCCTCGGGCGACCGGCTCCAGGCGCTGGCCTTCCGCCTGGAGCACGGCCCGGACCGGCGGTGGCGGTGCGCCGCCGTGGAGCTGGCCGGAGCCCGCGGCTGAACGGCCCGGAGCACGACGAGGGGGCGGAACGCGTTCCCGCGCCCCGCCCCCTCGTCAGGCCCGAGACGGGCCGTGGGTCCGGTGTTACTTCTTGCGGCGGCGGCCGCCGCTGGCGTTCTTCTGGGCCTTGCGGCGCTCGGCGCGGGTCAGGCCGTCGGCCTCGGAGCGGAACTCACCGGTGTCGTCGGAGGCGAAGTCCGTCTCGATCGTGCCGCCCTCCCCGTCCACCGTCGGGGCGGAGAAGTGCAGGCGGTCCGGGCGCTGCGGGGCGGCGAGGCCCTTGGCGCGGATCTCGGGACGCGCGGCGGGCACGGTGTCCTGCACCTTCTGCAGCGACGGACGCTCCTCGTCCTGCACCGGGACCTCTTCGAGCTGCTGGTCGACCTGGACCTCCAGGTTGAACAGGTAGCCGACGGACTCCTCCTTGATGCCCTCCATCATGGCGGTGAACATGTCGAAGCCCTCGCGCTGGTACTCCACCAGGGGGTCCTTCTGGGCCATGGCCCGCAGGCCGATGCCCTCCTGGAGGTAGTCCATCTCGTAGAGGTGCTCACGCCACTTGCGGTCCAGGACGGACAGCACGACGCGGCGCTCCAGCTCCCGCATGATGTCCGAGCCGAGCTGCTCCTCGCGGGCCGCGTACTGCTCGTGGATGTCGTCCTTGACGGACTCGGCGATGAACTCGGCGGTGATGCCCGCGCGGTCGCCGGCCGCCTCCTCCAGCTCCTCGATGGTCACCTTGACGGGGTAGAGCTGCTTGAAGGCGCTCCACAGCCGCTCCAGGTCCCACTCCTCGGCGAAGCCCTCGACGGTCTCCTGGCGGATGTAGTCGTCGATGGTGTCGTCCATGAAGTGCTGGATCTGCTCGTGCAGGTCCTCGCCCTCCAGGACGCGGCGGCGCTCGGCGTAGATGACCTCACGCTGGCGGTTGAGGACCTCGTCGTACTTCAGGACGTTCTTACGGGTCTCGAAGTTCTGCTGCTCGACCTGCGACTGGGCGGAGGCGATGGCACGGGTGACCATCTTGTTCTCGATCGGCACGTCGTCGGGGACGTTGGCCATGGCCATGACGCGCTCGACCATCTGGGCCTTGAACAGGCGCATCAGGTCGTCGCCCAGGGACAGGTAGAAGCGGGACTCGCCGGGGTCGCCCTGTCGGCCGGAACGGCCGCGCAGCTGGTTGTCGATGCGGCGGGACTCGTGGCGCTCGGTGCCCAGGACGTACAGGCCGCCCAGCTCCTTGACCTCCTCGAACTCCGCCTTGACCGCGGCCTCGGCCTTCTCCAGGGCTGCGGGCAGCGCGGCGGCCCACTCCTCGACGTGCTCCACCGGGTCCAGGCCGCGCTGGCGCAGCTCCGCCTCGGCGAGGTCGTCGGGGTTGCCGCCGAGCTTGATGTCGGTACCACGGCCGGCCATGTTGGTGGCGACGGTGACGGCGCCCTTGCGGCCGGCCTGGGCGACGATCGACGCCTCGCGCTCGTGGTGCTTGGCGTTGAGCACCTCGTGCTGGATGCCGCGCTTGGACAGCTGCTGCGAGAGGTACTCGGACTTCTCGACCGAGGTGGTGCCGACCAGGATCGGCTGGCCCTTCTCGTGCTTCTCCGCGATGTCCTCGACGACGGCGGCGAACTTCGCGACCTCGGTGCGGTAGATGAGGTCGGACTGGTCCTTGCGGACCATCGGCCGGTTCGTCGGGATCGGCACCACGCCGAGCTTGTAGATCTGGTGGAACTCGGCGGCCTCGGTCATGGCCGTACCGGTCATACCGGACAGCTTGTTGTAGAGGCGGAAGAAGTTCTGGAGGGTGATCGTGGCGAGCGTCTGGTTCTCGTCCTTGATGTCCACCCCTTCCTTCGCCTCGATGGCCTGGTGCATGCCCTCGTTGTAGCGGCGGCCGGCGAGGATACGGCCGGTGTGCTCGTCGACGATCATGACTTCGCCGTCCATGACGACGTAGTCCTTGTCCTTCTTGAACAGTTCCTTCGCCTTGATGGCGTTGTTCAGATAGCCGACGAGCGGGGTGTTGACCGACTCGTAGAGGTTGTCGATGCCCAGCCAGTCCTCGACCTTGCTCACGCCGGCCTCGTGGATGGCGACCGTGCGCTTCTTCTCGTCGACCTCGTAGTCGCCGGTCTCCTCGACGCCCTTCTGCGGGTTCGCCGGCTCACCCTTGGTCAGCCGGGTGACCAGCTTGGCGAAGTCGCCGTACCACTTGGTGGCCTGGTCGGCGGGGCCGGAGATGATCAGCGGCGTACGGGCCTCGTCGACCAGGATGGAGTCGACCTCGTCGACCACGGCGAAGTTGTGGCCGCGCTGCACCAGCTCCTCCTGCGACCACGCCATGTTGTCGCGGAGGTAGTCGAAGCCGAACTCGTTGTTCGTGCCGTAGGTGATGTCGCAGGCGTACTGCTCGCGGCGCTGCGCCGGCGTCATGTTGGCGAGGATGCAGCCCACGGACAGGCCGAGGAACTTGTGCACCCGGCCCATCAGTTCCGAGTCGCGCTCGGCGAGGTAGTCGTTCACCGTGATCAGGTGGACGCCGTCGCCGGAGAGGGCGTTCAGGTACGCGGGGAGGGTGCCGACGAGGGTCTTGCCCTCACCGGTCTTCATCTCCGCGACGTATCCCATGTGCAGGGCGGCGCCGCCCATGAGCTGCACGTCGTAGTGACGCTGGCCGAGCACCCGCTTTGCGGCCTCGCGGACGGTCGCGAAGGCCTCGGGCATCAGGTCGTCCAGGCTCTCGCCATCGGCGTACCGCTGCTTGTACTCCTCGGTCAGGGCACGCAGCTCGGCGTCGGAGAGGCCGACGAAGTCCTCTTCGATGGAATTGACCTGGTCCGCGATGCGGTGCAGCTTGCGCAGGATCTTGCCTTCTCCTGCACGCATGATCTTGCCGAAGACGGACACGTAGGCTGGCTCCTTGCCGGTCGGGCCTGGGCACGGTGGGGTGCGCGGGCACGACGGGACAGTCCCCGCCGCAACGGCCATCGTAAGCGAGGACCCCACCGCGCCGGGAGGTCCGTCATTGCCGAGGCCGGGTGTCACCCGCAGTGAGAACGAACGGCGGTCCCCGAAGGTGCCGGGCGGCGATGATTCGGGCTCATTCTCCACCTCCCTCCCTAGACTCCGGCCATGGAGCCCATAAGCCTGAAAACAGACCGCCTCGTCCTGCGCCCCTTCGCGCCGTCGGACGCGCCCGCCGTCCACGCGGCCTGTCAGGAACCGGACATTCCGCGCTATACGAGCGCACCCTCCCCTTATACGCCCGAGCACGCGCGCGTGTTCGTCGAGGACACCTGCCCCAAAGGCTGGCGGGAGGACTCCCTGTACACCTTCGGCCTCTTCACCCGGGACGACGCACAGCGGCTGGTGGGCTCGATGTGCCTCGTCCGGCTCGCGCTGTCCACGCCCGAACGCCAGGCCGAGCTGGGCTACTGGACGGCGAAGGAGCAGCGCGGCCGCGGCTACACCGTGGAGGCGGCGCGCGAGGTGGTCCGCTGGAGCTTCGCGGACCTGGGCGTGGAACGCATGGAGTGGTACGCGGAGGCCGGCAACGAGGCGTCGCGCGCGGTGGCCCTGAAGATCGGATTCCGGATGGAGGGCACCATGCGCGCGAAGATCCCCTACAACGGCACCCGCCGCGACGCCTGGGTCGGCTCGCTGCTGCCCTCCGACCTGGGGCTGCCGACGGACGCCGCCTACCTGCCCTTCCCGGAGCGCGGCTGATCGCCACGGCCGTTGTCAGTGGCCGCCCCTAAGGTGTGCCGCATGACAACTGCCGCCGCCGCACAGGGCCGTGGGGCCCGGGTCCGCTCCCGTGCCGACCTCCCGCACCGGGCCGAAGCCGAGCTCTCCGCCGACGAGGCGCGTCGCATCGCGCTGCGCGCCCAGGGCCTGCTGGGCGCACCCGACCGGCGGGCGGGGGTACGGGGGGTGCTGCGCCGGCTGGGGGCGGTCCAGCTGGACACGATCTCGGTGCTGGCCCGGTCGCACGAACTGGTGCCGTACGCCCGGCTCGGCGCCATCGGGCGGGACGCGGTCGAGTCGGCGTACTGGAGCGGAGACCGCGCCTTCGAGTACTGGTCGCACGCCGCCTGTCTGCTGCCCGTCGAGGAGTGGCCGCTCTTCGCCTTCCGGCGCCGGGCCTTCCAGGCGCGCGGGCACCGCTGGCACGTGATGGCGGACGCCGAGCGCTCCTGCGCGGCCGTCCGGGACCGTCTGAAGGCCGACGGCCCCCTGACGGCCACGGAACTGGGCGGCGCCAAGAACGGCGGCGAGTGGTACGACTGGTCCGAGACGAAGATCGCGGTCGAATGGCTGCTCGACACCGGCGAGGTCGTCTGCACCCGGCGCCGCGGCTGGAAGCGCGTGTACGACCTGGCCGAGCGCGCGGTGCCGGACGAGCTCTTCCACGACGACCTCGACGACGCCACGTGCACACGGCGCCTGGTGGCGCAGGCCGGCGCGGCGATGGGCGTGGCCACCCGGGCGGACCTGGCGGACTACCACCGGCTCAAGGGCGAGCAGGTCGACGCGGTGATAGCGGACACGGGCCTGGTGCCGGTCGAGGTGGCGGGCTGGGGCAAGCCGGCGTGGGCCGATCCGGCGGCGCTGGCCACCGAGCCCCGGGGACGGCATCGCACGACGCTGCTCTCGCCGTTCGACTCACTGGTGTGGGACCGGCCGCGCACGGAGCGGATGTTCGGCTTCACCCACCGGCTGGAGGCCTACGTGCCCAAGGAGAAGCGGGTCCACGGCTATTTCGCCATGCCGCTGCTGACGGGCGGCCGGCTGGCGGGCCGCGTGGATCCCGCGCGCGACGGCAGGACGCTGGTGGCCCGGCAGGTGTCCCTCGCGGGTCCGAAGGCCGTCGAGCCCATGGCGCGTGCGTTGTGGGAGGCGGCCGGCTGGGTGGGCTGCGACGCGGTGCGGATCGAGCGCTGCGACGACGCGGAGCTGGCGGCGCGCCTGCGGGCGGCGGTCGCCTGAGCACGGTGCGGGTGCCCTCCTCCGCCCTCCTGCCGGGCGGCGGCTCCCTGGGTCAGCGGATCTCCAGGATCTTCTCCCGCATCGCATAGACCACGGCCTCCATGCGCGAGTGCAGCTGGAGCTTCTCCAGGATGTTGCGCACGTGGTTCTTCACCGTGTTCTCGCTGATGAACAACTCCTTGGCGATGTCACGGTTGTTCATACCGGTGGCGACGAGCTTGAGCACCTCGAGCTCGCGGTCGGTGAGCCGCGGCGCCGGCACGAGCCGCCGCTCGTCGGTCCGCTGGATCATCGACTTGAACTCGGTGAGCAGCTTCGACGCCATCGAGGGGCTGATCTGCGACTGCCCGTCGGCGACGGCGCGGATCGCCGTCGCCACCTCGTCGGTGGAGATCTCCTTGAGGAGGTAGCCGGTGGCTCCGGCCTTGATGGCGTCGTAGAGGTCGGCTTCCTCGTCGCTGATCGTCAGCATGATGATCTTCGCGCTGGGGGCCACCTCCTTGATGGAGGTGCAGGCCTCGATGCCGCCGCGCTTGGGCATCCGCACGTCCATCAGCACGATGTCGGGCAGCAGGTCGGCCGCCTTGTCCACGGCCTCGGCGCCGTCGCCCGCCTCCCCGACGACCAGGATGTCCTCCTCCTGCGCCAGGACGATCTCCAGACCGCGCCGGAAGAGCGCGTGGTCGTCCACGACCAGGACCCTGATCGGCTCCTCGCGGGTGGTGCCCCCGCCCCGGTCCGCGCAGCGTGCGCCCTCGTCGTCGTCATCGCCGGGCACGAGTACGGGCCCGAACCTCTCCGCCATCGTTCCTCCCCCTCGAGGCCGGCCCCTCGCCGTCGGTCGGTGCTGTACCGCGCCAATCGATTCCGGCGGACCGGCGGTTGGCCGCCCGGCCATGATTTCATGCCGGACCGCCGGGATCGGCTTTCCCGGCCGCACGGTGGTGCCCCGGGAGCGTGGAACGCTCCTGGGGCACCGTCACACGGTCTGCGGCTCACCCGGGCCACGGCCGGTCGTTTCCGGCCACGGCCCCGCGCTCAGCCGCCCAGCTCCCCGCCCGCACCACCGGGCTCTCCTTCGAAGAGCGGGTCGGCGTTGAGGTGGATGACGCCGTAGTCATAGGCGTGGCGTCGGTAGACGACGCTGGGCATCTTTGTCTCGGAGTCGACGAAGAGATAGAAGTCGTGGCCGACCAACTCCATTTCGTAGAGCGCCTGATCGAGAGTCATCGGCGCGGCGGAGTGGGTCTTCTCGCGGACCACCAGGGGGCCTTCTCCCCTGATCTCCAGTGGTCCGATGTGGGTGACGGGCACCTCGCCCTCGCCCTGCTCCGTGGTGAGTTCACCGCTGGCGTTGATCCCCGCGGCACCGATCACCGTCGCCGCGACGCCGGACGCCGGGATCCGGCCGTTGCCCCGGCGGTCGTGCCGCTTGTCGTGCTCCTTGCGCAGCCGGGCCTCGAGTTTGGCGGCGGCCAGGTCGAGCGCAGCATAGGGATCCGTCGCCGCCGCCTCCGCCCGGATCACCGGTCCACGCGAACGTACGGTGATCTCCACGCGGTCGGAGCGGTCGGACTGCCTGGGGTTGGGCTCCTTGGACACCTCCACGTCGAGGCTGATCACCTTGCCGTCGAGCTTCTGGACCTTGTCCAGCTTCAGCTTCTCGGCCACGTGCTTGCGAAACCGCTCGGGCACCTCTGTCTTGCGGCCCTTGACGACGATGTCCACGCAGAACTCCGTTCCCGGATCGCTCCGCCGAAGGTTGCGGAGCGCATCCCTCTTGCATCAGGCTCCGGGGATCCCCAGAGCCACCGACTAGGCGGTTTTCACCTCCTCCTCCCCAGGGGACAAGATCCACACCCCACCGGCTGCGCGCTTCCTTCCAGCTTCGATGAAGGGATACGAAGCGCGCCAATCGGAGATTTGAGGCATAGCTCCTGCCATTCCTCACAACCGAACATATCTCGCTCGGAAGCCCGTCGGTACCCCCTGTTGCAACGTACCTCCATTCAGGTGTTTTCCTGCCGTTTCCCACAGGAACGCGTTACGTTCCACGCCAGTTCCGGTTGTTTTCGAAACTTCGCGATGCAGCTGCGATCACCGCGGCACCGGCAACCGGCCCACCCGACAGCCGGACCGCACGGGCCGCCTCCGCCAGGGAAGCGCCCGTCGTCATCAGGTCGTCCACCAGCACCACCGGCCCTCCGGTCCGCCACAGCCGGCTCACCCCCGCGGCTACCCCCATTGCCCCTGACACATTCGCCCGGCGCTGCCGGGCGTCGAGCCCGGCCTGGTCCGCCACCGCGCGCCGCAGGCGCAGCACCGGGGCCACCCGCGCGGGCACCCCGGCCCCCCGCAGCTCCCGGGCCGCCGCCAGCGCGAGGCGCCGCCCCGCGTCATGGCCCCGCCCGGCCACCGACCTCCGCGCGGAAGGCACCGGGACGAGCAGTAACGGCCCGCTCGGGCCCCGCCCGCCCCACCCCGCTGCTGTGTGACCGGCCCCCCGCACCACACCCGCCAGCGCGGCGCCCAGCGGTTTCGCCAGAGCGAGCGCACCCCGCTCCTTGTGCGCGAGCAGCACCGACCGCACACCCTCCGCATAGGGAGCGGCCGCGTGCACGGGCGGCAGCCCCGGCGGTTCCGGATCGGGCCGTACACGCCGGGCCTCCCGCCCGTTCAGCCGCGCACCGCAGCGCGCGCACAACACGGACCGCGGCAGGCCGCACCCCGCGCATTCGGCCGGCATCACCAGGCCGGCCATCTCCTGCCACCACCCGCGCATGGAACCACTCTCCCGCCGCGGAGGCCCCCTCGCCACCCCTGTGGATAACCTCCCGGGCAGGGCTACGACCAGCGACGACGCGTGACCGCCCGCTGTCGCGGCAGCCGGCGGGCCGCCCGGGCGGACAGCGGCGCACGCCGTCGCACGGCCGAGGGCGTCACCCCGGATAGACCGGAGCCGAGCCCTCCTTGCCCACGAGCTTCCAGTTGGTGTCCGGCAGCAGCCGCACGATGCCGCCCTCGCCCTCGGCGACCAGCGCCTGGGACTTGGCGGGGTTCTCCGAGGCGGCGACGCCGCGCACGCCCGTGATGCCGGGCAGGCCGGCGCCGTTGCCCTGCGAGCCGTCCGTCTCCACGTACTGCAGCTGCTGGAGCCCGCCCTGCTCGCTGCCGGCCACCAGGAGCCGGCTCGCCCCCGCCCAGGACACCGCGCTGACGTCCTCCAGCCGCGGCGCCACGGAGCGCAGCTCCTGCACCGACAACGTCGTCCGTCCCGCGCTCGCGTGCCGCTCGACCCTGCCGAGCTTGAGGGTCGTATGGTCGCCCTTCGTCACCAACAGCGCCACCCGCACCCCGTCCGCGGCCACCCGCAGCCCGGTGACACGGCCGTCGAGCCCCGCCACCGGCACCTCCTCCGGCGCCCCGGTGCCGCCGGGCAGGCGCAGCAGCCTGGGCCGGTCCGGGTCCTGGTCGGCCACCCACAGGTCACCGAGCCCGTCCCAGCTCGGCGCCGTCAGCCCCGTCTTCGGCGCCGTGCCCCCGTGGACGGCCAGCCGGGCCTCGCCGAGCGCCGCGCCGGCCCGCATGGCCGTCACATACAGCGACTGGCCGTTCGCCGATACGCCCGCGGCATGCCCGTCACCGCGTTCCACCGCCACCGACCGCAGCGGCACACCGCCGTCCGCACCCAGCGGACCGGGTACCCGGTGCGCCTCGTCGTCGCCGTCGGTCAGGGCGACCATCCGGTGCTGACCGTCGACGAAGTACTGCCGGCCCGGCCGGCCCGACGTCTGCTCGGAGGCGTACGACTTCGCCTCCTCCTTGCCGAGCACGCACAGCCGCGAGCCGTCCTTGCGCTGCAACGTCACGTCCGTGACCTTGGCCGACTCCTGGACCGTGTACAGCAGCTGCGCTGCCATGCGCAGGCACTGCTCCTGGCTGGCGCCCGCCACCCGGTCGTTGAGCCGCACCTTGAGCGCGTTGGAGTCGTCCAGCGACAGCCGCCGGTCCTCCAGGCGCGTACCGCTCGGGAAGGACGTCACGGCGACCGGGTCGAGCCAGCCCGTGGGCCCGTCCAGCAGCGCCCGCACGGTCGTGGTCACCGTGTCTATGCGCTTGCGCAGATAGACGGGGTCCGCGACGAGCCCCGGCCGGGCCTTGCCCGAGCCGCCCTCGCCGCTCCCCCGCTCAGCGAAGTAGTACTTGTTGACCGAACGGTAGATGCGCTGGAAGTCCGAGACACCGATCACCAGCCCGGCGTTCAGCTGGTCGATGCGCCACTCGCCGTCCTCCCGCGCCATGTGCAGCTGGGTCTTGAAGTCCTGCTCCTCCGGCGTGTACGCGTGCTTGGCGTCCACCGTCGCGACCTGCCGGCCGGTCAGCGTCACCGTGTAGGAACCCTGCTCCCGGTCCCCGCCGATGCGCTCCACCTTCACCTGCGGCGTCGCGGACAGCACCGTGGTGCGCGCCGACGGGTCCCACTGGCGCTTCACCGACTTCGCCAGGTACATCCGGGCCGTCTCGTAGTCCGGATCGTCACTGGTCGTCGCCTCCAGGAAGCCCGTCACGAGCTCCATCGGCTGCTCCGCCTTGCGCGGCGGCACGCCGTAGACACGCACCTGCGCGTCCGCGTCGGCGCGCTGCGAGGAGTCCACCGAGCTCACCTCGCCGCTGCCCGGCATCGACGCGCAGCCGGCCAGCAGCGCGCCGCAGGCCGCCAGCGCGACCAGACCCGCCGTACGCCGACGGCCGGTGCCCCTACCCCTGACCGTCACGGTCGCCTCCGGTCGCGTCGCGGCCATGCCCCGCGGGCTTGTCGTTCCTCACCCCGCCGTGCCGCGTCACCACGCGCGCACCGCTGCCGGGCAGCGCCGTCGGATCGGCCGTCGCCCGGACGTTCCGCGCCTGGGGCGGTACGGACACCGCCGACGCCTGCGGCTGGGGCGCGGGCGAGCCGCGACCCGGCAGCACGGGCGGCATCCCGGCCTCGTTCATCCCGCGGTTGCGCCGCGAGTCCTCCGGCTCCAGCGGGATCGGCGAACCGCGCAGCGTGTCGCCCGCCGTACGCGGCAGGGTCAGCCGGAACTGCGAGCCGCCGCCCGGCTCGCCCCAGGCCTGCAACCAGCCGCCGTGCAGCCGGGCGTCCTCCACGGCGATCGACAGGCCGAGGCCCGTGCCGCCGGTCGTCCGGGCCCGGGCCGGGTCGGCCCGCCAGAAGCGGTTGAACACGCGGGTCGCCTCACCGGGCTTGAGCCCCACGCCGTAGTCGCGCACCGCGACCGCGACCGCGCCGCCGGCCGCGGCCAGCCGTACGGCCACGTCCTTGCCCTCGCCGTGCTCCACGGCGTTGACCACCAGGTTGCGCAGCACGCGCTCCACCCGCCGGGCGTCCGCCTCCACGATCACCGGCTGCTCGCCGCCGCGCACCAGCAACCTGCTGCCCTTGCGGTCCGCCAGCGGAAGCGCCCCGTCTATCACCCGGTTCACCACGTCCCGCAGGTCTATCGGCTCGGCCTCCAGCGCCGCCGCGCCCGCGTCGAACCGGCTGATCTCCAGCAGGTCGGCCAGCAGCGACTCGAACCGGTCCAGCTGCCCGAACAGCAGCTCCGCCGACCGCGCGGTGACCGGGTCGAAGGAGTCCCGCGCCTCGTGGATGACGTCGGCCGCCATGCGTACGGTCGTCAGCGGCGTCCGCAGCTCGTGCGAGACGTCGGAGACGAACCGCCGCTGCATCCGCGACAGCTCCTCCAGCTGCTGGATCTTCACCTGGAGGTTCTGCGCCATCTTGTTGAAGGCCTCGCCCAGACGCGCGATGTCGTCCTCACCGGTGACCTTCATCCGCTCCTGCAGCACACCGGCGGCCAGCCGCTCGGAGATGCTCGCCGCCATCCGCACCGGGGTGACGATCTGCCGCACCACCAGCCAGGCGATGGCACCCAGCAGCACCACCACGAACACACCGGCCGTCGTCAGCGTGCCCTTGACCAGACTGAGCGACTTCTCCTCCTGAGTGAACGGGAAGAGGTAGTACAGCTGGTACGGCTTGCCGTTGACGTCGTAGAGCCGCTTGCCGACGATCAGCGCCGGCTCACCCTCGTCCGAGGCGCTGCGCTTGATCGTTCCGGGCTTCTCGAACGTCCCGGTCCTGCTGTCCAGCTGCCGCCGCAGATCGGCGGGCACGCTCAGCTCGGGGTCGATGTCACCGGACGCGCGCGGACCGCGCGTGCCGCCGCCCACGTACGAGGTGTCGCCGCTGTCGCCCGCGCTGAGCGCCACCACGTGGTAGACGCCCTGACCGCCGCTGGCCAGCTGCTGCACGAGGGCCGTCAGCCACGCGCCGGGGTCCGGGTTGGCCCGGCCGCCGGAGGGGGTGCCGTCCTGGCCCCGGCCGTCGGCCCCCGGGTCGGCGGCCGCGCGGGCCGCCTTGAAACCGCCCTCGGCCTGGCTCTGCGAAGCGTGCTGCTTCGCCTCCAGCAGGCCGTTGCGCACCTGCCCGATGACCACCAGGCCGAGGAGCAGGACCACGCCGAGCGACATCAGCAGCGTGGTGGCCACCACCCGCAGCTGGATGTTGCGCCGCCACAGCCGCATCGCGGGGAGCAGCGGACGCCGCACCCAGCGCACGTACAGCCGCAGCAGCGGGTGCACCGGCGCCGTGGCCGCACCGTCCGGCAGCAGCCTGCCGGCACGCCACAGACGCCTCAGGAAAGATATGCCGCCCGCCGTGTCGACGGGCCGCCCCGCGTCCCGCTCCGGGGCGGCACCGTTGCCCGACATGTCAGCTCGGCCCCGCCTTGTAGCCCACACCACGGACGGTCACCACGATCTCCGGCCGCTCGGGGTCCTTCTCGACCTTCGAGCGCAGCCGCTGTACGTGTACGTTCACCAGCCGCGTGTCGGCGGCGTGGCGGTAGCCCCAGACCTGCTCCAGGAGCACCTCACGGGTGAACACCTGCCACGGCTTGCGCGCCAGCGCCACCAGCAGGTCGAACTCGAGCGGCGTCAGCGCGATCGACTGGCCGTCGCGCTTCACCGAGTGCCCGGCCACGTCGATGACGAGGTCACCGATCGCCAGCTGCTCCGGCGCCGGCTCCTCCGACCTCCGCAGCCGCGCCCGGATCCGGGCCACGAGCTCCTTCGGCTTGAACGGCTTGACGATGTAGTCGTCCGCGCCGGATTCCAGCCCGACCACGACGTCGACCGTGTCGCTCTTCGCGGTCAGCATCACGATCGGCACCCCGGACTCGGCGCGGATCAGCCTGCACACCTCAATGCCGTCACGGCCCGGCAGCATCAGATCCAGCAATACAAGATCCGGTTTGGCCTCCCGAAAAGCGGCGAGTGCCTTGTCGCCGTCCGCTACGAACGACGGCTCGAAACCCTCACCACGAAGCACGATTCCGAGCATCTCGGCCAGTGCGGTGTCGTCGTCGACGACAAGGACGCGTCCCTTCATATCGACATCATCCCATTACCCGATCGTGACCTGGCACACAGCTCCGCCAAACCCTCCTCCGTCACGGGGGAAACAACCCCGTTTTCCGTGACAATCGCGGTCACCAACTCGGGCGGTGTGATATCGAACGCAGGGTTGTAGGCCTGCGTTCCGAGCGGTGCGAGGGGCGCCGAGGCGCCGGAACCGGGAAACTCCGTGACCTCCAGCCCGGACCGCTGTTCCACCTCGATCGAGGCCCCGTCCGGGGTGCGGGGGTCGACGGTCGTGGTGGGGGCCACGACGACGAACGGCACGTGGTGGTAGCGGGCCAGCACCGCCAGCGGATAGCTGCCCACCTTGTTCGCCACCGACCCGTCCGCCGCGATCCGGTCCGCCCCGACCAGCACGGCGTCCACCTCGCCCGCGGAGAACAGCGAACCGGCGGCGCTGTCGGTGAGCAGGGTGTACGGCATTCCCGCCCGCGCCGCCTCGTACGCGGTCAGCCGCGCCCCCTGGAGCAGCGGACGCGTCTCGTCCACCCACAGCCGCCGCAACTCACCGGCCCGGTGCGCGGCTCCCGCGACGGCCAGGGCGGTGCCCTCACCGCCCGAGACGAGGGCGCCCGTGTTGCAGTGGGTCAGCACGCGGAAGCCTCCGCCCGGCACCAGTTCCTGCAACAGCGCCAGACCGTGCTCCGCCATGCGCTCACTGGCCTCGGCGTCCTCACGGTGCAGCGCGCGTGCGGCGGCGAGCGTCGCGGCGGCGGCCTCCTGGGCGCCGGCGCCGTCCTTCAGGGCCGCGTGATGGGCGGAGAGGGCCCTGCGCACCCCGTAGGCGAGGTTGACGGCCGTGGGACGGGCGTGGGCGAGCAGTTCGGCGGCTTCGTCCACGTCGAAGCCCCGCACGGCCGCCAGCGCGAGCCCGTAGGCGCCCGCCACTCCCAGGAGTGGAGCGCCACGGACGGCGAGCGTTCGTATCGCCTCGACCAGGGCCGGTACGTCGGTGCAGACCAGCTCGACCTCCGCCGCGGGCAGCCGGCGCTGGTCGAGGAGGACGATCACGGGGCCCTCGGGCAGGTCCTCCCAGCGCAGGGCGGGGACCACGGGGACTGCTTCGGTACGGGACAGGGGCGCGGATGCGGTTACCGGTGCCGCGTGCTGATCAGCCATTAGTCCAGTCTGCCCCGCGCCCACCAACTATTGAAGGGCTCCCCTTCCCGGCTCCCCCTTACGAGCCCCCGTGCCGCTCAAAGGCCCGAAGGCTCCCCCACCGGCCCGTGACACGATGACTGACCGGCACTGACGGGCACGAGAAGGAGCAAGAGACACATGAACGACTCTCCGGGCCGGACCCCCGGCGGAGAACGGGCCCGCGCCGACAGCGGCGGCGGACAGCACGACCGGCGGGGTGGCGGTCCCGGCGGGGGCTGGGGCGGTCCCTGGAACGGCGGGCACGGGCCGCACGCGGCGCCACGGGCCCCGCAGCCGGGCGTGATACCGCTGCGGCCCCTGGCCGTCGGGGAAATCATCGAAGGGTCCGTCAGCACGCTGCGCAGGCACTGGCGTACGGCCCTCGGCGTGTCCCTCGCCGTGGCGGTCGGCACACAGGCCGTGGCGACGGTGGTCGAGCGTTTCAGGCCCCGTGGTTCGTCGGCTCTGACCACGCCGGAGGAGCTGGCGGACGCGACCCCGAGGGAGGTTCTCCACGCACTGGGCGAGAGCCTGACGGAGATCGCGACCACCTCGGTCATCGGCCTCATCGGCTCGATCGTCGCCAGCGCCATGCTGACCGTCGTCGTCAGCCGGGCGGTCCTGGGCCGCCCGGTCACCGCACGGGACGCCTGGGCGAACGCACGCCCCCGGCTGCCCGCCATGGCAGGGCTCTTCTGTGTGATTCCGCTGCTCATCGTGGGTGCGTTCGCGGTCGGCACGGCGCCGGGCCTGGTGCTCGTCGCGGCCGGAGCGGAGCAGGCGGGTCTCTCGCTCACGCTGCTCGGCGGAATGGCGGGGCTGGTCGGATCGGTGTGGCTCTGGATCCGCTACAGTCTCGCGGCACCGGCTCTCATGCTGGAACGGCAGGGTGTCATGGCGTCTCTGCGGCGAAGCGAAAAGCTTGTGCGAGGATCATGGGGCCGGATCTTCGGAATACAGATTCTCGCCGGCCTGCTGGTCTTTTTGGTGGCCACGATTGTTGCACTGCCCACCAGCCCGATCGAATTCATGATCACGGGAGAGGCGGGCAGCGACGATCCTTCGAGCTGGACGAATTTGATCTTCACTGGTGTCGCCGCGACCATCAGTTCCATGATCGCCCTGCCGATTACGTCGGGGATGACGGCGCTGCTGTATATGGACCAGCGAATCCGGCGCGAGTCGCTCGACATCGAGCTCACGCGCGCTGCCTCGGTGGGCGAAGGGCAGTAGAGGGCAGGACAATAGCGGAAACGAGAAACGCCTCGGGCCCGTCCCTTTCCAAGGACGGGCCCGAGGCGTTTCTCCACATCGAGGCGTTTCGGCACATGCGGCCGGTTGCTGGAAACGGCCTGTAAACGCAAGAAAGCCCTGGCGGGAACATGGTTCCCACCAGGGCTTTCTGAATAATTGTTCGGCGGCGTCCTACTCTCCCACAGGGTCCCCCCTGCAGTACCATCGGCGCTGAAAGGCTTAGCTTCCGGGTTCGGAATGTAACCGGGCGTTTCCCTAACGCTATGACCACCGAAACACTATGAAGTTAACCAACCCGGCAAAATCACAGGTCGTTACTTCAGAACCTACACAGTGGACGCGAGCAACTGAGGACAAGCCCTCGGCCTATTAGTACCAGTCAGCTCCAACCGTTACCGGTCTTCCACACCTGGCCTATCAACCCAGTCGTCTACTGGGAGCCTTACCCCATCAAGTGGGTGGGAGTCCTCATCTCGAAGCAGGCTTCCCGCTTAGATGCTTTCAGCGGTTATCCCTCCCGAACGTAGCCAACCAGCCATGCCCTTGGCAGGACAACTGGCACACCAGAGGTTCGTCCGTCCCGGTCCTCTCGTACTAGGGACAGCCCTTCTCAAGACTCCTACGCGCACAGCGGATAGGGACCGAACTGTCTCACGACGTTCTAAACCCAGCTCGCGTACCGCTTTAATGGGCGAACAGCCCAACCCTTGGGACCGACTCCAGCCCCAGGATGCGACGAGCCGACATCGAGGTGCCAAACCATCCCGTCGATATGGACTCTTGGGGAAGATCAGCCTGTTATCCCCGGGGTACCTTTTATCCGTTGAGCGACGGCGCTTCCACAAGCCACCGCCGGATCACTAGTCCCGACTTTCGTCCCTGCTCGACCCGTCGGTCTCACAGTCAAGCTCCCTTGTGCACTTACACTCAACACCTGATTGCCAACCAGGCTGAGGGAACCTTTGGGCGCCTCCGTTACCCTTTAGGAGGCAACCGCCCCAGTTAAACTACCCACCAGACACTGTCCCTGATCCGGATCACGGACCCAGGTTAGACATCCAGCACGACCAGACTGGTATTTCAACGACGACTCCACACACACTGGCGTGCATGCTTCACAGTCTCCCACCTATCCTACACAAGCCGAACCGAACACCAATATCAAGCTATAGTAAAGGTCCCGGGGTCTTTCCGTCCTGCTGCGCGAAACGAGCATCTTTACTCGTAGTGCAATTTCACCGGGCCTATGGTTGAGACAGTCGAGAAGTCGTTACGCCATTCGTGCAGGTCGGAACTTACCCGACAAGGAATTTCGCTACCTTAGGATGGTTATAGTTACCACCGCCGTTTACTGGCGCTTAAGTTCTCAGCTTCGCCCCACCGAAATGGAGCTAACCGGTCCCCTTAACGTTCCAGCACCGGGCAGGCGTCAGTCCGTATACATCGCCTTACGGCTTCGCACGGACCTGTGTTTTTAGTAAACAGTCGCTTCTCGCTGGTCTCTGCGGCCACACCCAGCTCAGGAAGCAAGTTCCCTCACCAGACATGGCCCCCCTTCTCCCGAAGTTACGGGGGCATTTTGCCGAGTTCCTTAACCATAGTTCACCCGAACGCCTCGGTATTCTCTACCTGACCACCTGAGTCGGTTTAGGGTACGGGCCGCCATGAAACTCGCTAGAGGCTTTTCTCGACAGCATAGGATCATCCACTTCACCACAATCGGCTCGGCATCAGGTCTCAGCCTTAATGTGTGACGGATTTGCCTATCACACGGCCTACACCCTTACCCCGGGACTACCACCGCCCGGGCTGGACTACCTTCCTGCGTCACCCCATCGCTTACCTACTACAAGTCTGGTTCGTCGGCTCCACCACTCCCCTTTGTCCGAAGACTCCAGGGCGGCTTCACGGACTTAGCATCGCCTGATTCGATATTGGGCGTTTCAAAGCGGGTACCGGAATATCAACCGGTTGTCCATCGACTACGCCTGTCGGCCTCGCCTTAGGTCCCGACTTACCCTGGGCAGATCAGCTTGACCCAGGAACCCTTAGTCAATCGGCGCACACGTTTCTCACGTGTGTATCGCTACTCATGCCTGCATTCTCACTCGTGAACCGTCCACAACTCGCTTCCGCGGCTGCTTCACCCGGCACACGACGCTCCCCTACCCATCACAGTCCCCGTTGGGGGTACATACTGCAATGACACGACTTCGGCGGTACGCTTGAGCCCCGCTACATTGTCGGCGCGGAATCACTTGACCAGTGAGCTATTACGCACTCTTTCAAGGGTGGCTGCTTCTAAGCCAACCTCCTGGTTGTCTCTGCGACTCCACATCCTTTCCCACTTAGCGTACGCTTAGGGGCCTTAGTCGATGCTCTGGGCTGTTTCCCTCTCGACCATGGAGCTTATCCCCCACAGTCTCACTGCCGCGCTCTCACTTACCGGCATTCGGAGTTTGGCTAAGGTCAGTAACCCGGTAGGGCCCATCGCCTATCCAGTGCTCTACCTCCGGCAAGAAACACACGACGCTGCACCTAAATGCATTTCGGGGAGAACCAGCTATCACGGAGTTTGATTGGCCTTTCACCCCTAACCACAGGTCATCCCCCAGGTTTTCAACCCTGGTGGGTTCGGTCCTCCACGAAGTCTTACCTCCGCTTCAACCTGCCCATGGCTAGATCACTCCGCTTCGGGTCTTGGGCACGCTACTCAAACGCCCTATTCGGACTCGCTTTCGCTACGGCTTCCCCACACGGGTTAACCTCGCAACATACCGCAAACTCGCAGGCTCATTCTTCAAAAGGCACGCAGTCACGACGCACCGAGCAAGCTCGATGCGCGACGCTCCCACGGCTTGTAGGCACACGGTTTCAGGTACTATTTCACTCCGCTCCCGCGGTACTTTTCACCATTCCCTCACGGTACTATCCGCTATCGGTCACCAGGGAATATTTAGGCTTAGCGGGTGGTCCCGCCAGATTCACACGGGATTTCTCGGGCCCCGTGCTACTTGGGTGTCTCTTAAACGAGCCGTCAATGTTTCAGCTACGGGGGTCTTACCCTCTACGCCGGACCTTTCGCATGTCCTTCGCCTACATCAACGGTTTCTGACTCGTCTCACAGCCGGCAGACTATGAAAAAGAGATCCCACAACCCCGCATGCGCAACCCCTGCCGGGTATCACACACATACGGTTTGGCCTCATCCGGTTTCGCTCGCCACTACTCCCGGAATCACGGTTGTTTTCTCTTCCTGCGGGTACTGAGATGTTTCACTTCCCCGCGTTCCCTCCACACTGCCTATGTGTTCAGCAGCGGGTGACAGCCCATGACGACTGCCGGGTTTCCCCATTCGGACACCCCCGGATCAAAGCTCGGTTGACAGCTCCCCGGGGCCTATCGTGGCCTCCCACGTCCTTCATCGGTTCCTGGTGCCAAGGCATCCACCGTGCGCCCTTAAAAACTTGGCCACAGATGCTCGCGTCCACTGTGCAGTTCTCAAGCAACGACCAGCCACCCATCACCCCACCACCGAAGCAGTGAGTGCACTGGGGCCGGCATCGCGAAGGTTCGAAACTTACGTTCCGTACCCTCAGATACCCAACAGCGTGCCCGACCCAGCCCCTCAGAAATTTCACGTTCCACGCCGAAGCAGTACTAGTGAACCCTCAAGAACTGTGCCGAATAGTCAACGTTCCACCCATGAGCAACCGTGCAAGACATTCGCTTGCAGTCGGCTATGTGCTCCTTAGAAAGGA